>CAWHMI010000030.1:0-13161 GCA_963830395.1 uncultured Actinomycetota bacterium | reverse complement strand
GGCACCGCTCGGCCGGCGCATCGCGCGCGGCGCTATCCGACGAGTCGGACCTCGGCGGTCCCCGCGCGGCGCAGCTTTCGCGCTGCCCAATGGCCGCCGCGCACCAGCCGGCGGCGAGGCACGAGCACGACGTCAAAGCCGCGCTCCGCGACCCATGCCACCAGCGGTGGCTCGGGCTCCCCGGCCAGCACGCTGCACGTGGCCCGCGTCGCCAACCCACCGAGCAGCTCTTGCGCCTCGCCCAATGCTTCCTGCGCGGCCTCCCGGACCGCGCAGTTGAAGGCGTGCGGGCTCGGGCCACAGCAACGGTTGCCCGGCTCCTGGCCGGCGAGGGTCACGACCGTGAGCGCCGCTTCCTCGGCGACGGCCGCCGCCGCGGCCTGGCGGATCGCTGCGGCACCGTTAACGCCGCTTTCGAACACAACGAGAACGCCGCCAGGCGCCCGCGTCGAAACGTCTCTGTCTCGCTCGGTCGGCGGCCGCTCCGTGTCATCACTGCAACCACGACCGCCTCGTCGCCGCGCGGTCGCGAAACGGAGATCGGTTCCGGTGCTCCGAGCCACATTCTCAGCATACGCCCGCCGAGGACCGCTGCCGGCCCTCTCGCGCGCAGGCGATGTCTGACGATAATGCGCGGATGTCCTCGCCACCCTCCACCGCCCGGGCGCTCCGGCCCGGCCGGACCGCCGGCTGGCTGCTCCGGATAGCGGCCGAGAATGCGGGCGGCGCGGTGTACGGGACAGTGATGATCGGGGTGCTGCTGGCTGCGGAGGATGCCCGGCGCGACGGGTATCCGGAGACGATCGGGGCTGCCGTCATCGTCCTCGGGCTGTACTGGGTGACGAGCCTTTACACCGACACCCTCGGTGACCGTCTGCGGTCGGCGAGTCCGCTCTCAGCGACCGTGTTCTGGCGCAGTTGCCTGCACGAGCTGCCGATCGTCGAGGGTGGCCTCATCCCCGTCCTCGCGCTGGTGGTGGCGTGGGCCGCGGGCGCCAGCGTCACCAGCGCGGTGACAGCGGCGGTGTGGACGACGGGGGCCAGCATCGTCATCCTAGAGGTCGTCGCCGGGTGGCGGGCGCGGCTGAGCCCCCGGCGCCTCTGGCTGCAGACGGGTGCCGGCGCGGTCATTGGCTTGGCCATCGTCGCCCTGAAGCTGGTGCTGCATTGATGAGTGGTCTGGTATCGACCGGCCGTCTGCCCCACCCGAGCGAGTGCAGGCGCTGGTCCGGTGTCGCGACGACCTCGGCCCCCCATGCCTGTCCCCACGCAGCGCGGGCGGCCTGGTAGGCCGGCCCCGTCGTGACCGCGGCGAACCCGTTGCCGGTCGGGCCGGGGGCCGCGTCGAGCTCGATCACAAACGGCCGCAGCGCGCCCAAGTGACTCATGACGGCGGCCATACCACGATTGAAGAACATCCCACAAACTTCTCACGCGAACCGCAGGTACCGCGACACGCGCGTCGGCAAACGTCAGATCGTGGATCGGGGTGGACGCTTCAGCGTTGCGAGACCACCGTTCAGGGCTGGGTGCCGGCCGCAGCGAGCGCCTGGTTGAGGCGCTCCTCGGCCTCGTTGCTCAAAGAGCTCCGGATGACGTGGCCCTGCTCCTGAATATTCTCCAAGATCTTGTCCGGCGTCATCTTGCGCACCAGCACGATCAGCGCGGCGTGGCCCGGCTCAAGGTCGGCGCCGAGGTCCTTCATGAAGTTGTCATCGACGCCGTAGTCGGCGAGCGCCCCGCCGGCCGCGCCCGCCGCCGCGCCGACGGCCATGCCCAGCAACGGCGCCAGGAACAGCAGGCCGATCAGGCCACCCCAGAGGGCCCCGCCCGCCGCCCCGGCGCCAACCGGGTGGACCGCCTGGTGCAGCTTGACCTTGCCGTCTCGCTCGCGGGTCACGACGACCGCATCGTCGAGCTCGATCACCTTCGACTTGACTGCCTCGGCCAGCCGACCACGCACGCGCTCGGCGGTCGCCTGGTCTGGGTAGCCGATTGCAACTAGATCACTCACGGGGATCCTCCTGGCAGCGTGATGGTGCGCACGGCGCTGGGGTACCGCCCTTCGGTCCGATCCCGTCCGCGAGCTTGTCACCGCGAACCCTAACGGGCGCGCGTCACCGCCGTTACCGGCGGCCACAGCCGATCAGGCAGGCGGTCGGGCGATCAGCCGTTGGACGAGGCTTCGCACCTCACCGTCGTCGAGCCCCTGGGCGGCGAACCGCGATGGATCCTCGGCGTCGCGCAGGAACGCATGGAGCCGTCCGTCCTGCGTGGCGAGGATTAGATCGGTGCTGTCGCGGGCTCCGTCGTCCTGCCAGTGGGTCACGGTCACCAGCGCCGTCCGAGGACTTGCGGTGAGAACCTGATCGAGGTCGGCGTCGGCGGGACCCCGCTCGCCGCGCGGTAGCTGCTCGCTCAGCCGTCGCAGCGCCTCACCTGTCTTTCGCAGCGAGTAGAAGTGGATTCCGAGCGCGTCGATGCCGACCTCGAGCGTGATCTGCTCCGGTTGGGGCATGAGCAGAAAGCGCCACGGAGTGTCAGGCTCGGTCCCTGTCACGCGCGCGTCGACGACGAGCCGGCTGCGCTGCTGAAAGGCGAGCCCGATCCCGATATCGCCCCGGACCTCGATGTGCTCGTCACCGGGTTCGGTGGTGATCAGGTCGCGTGCCGCCAACGAGCGCACGGCCTCCGCCACCGGCTCGGGACCCGGCACGCGTTCGAGCCATTCGATCACCCCGCCGACAGCGGCGATCTCGGCCAGGGTGTAGGCACCGAGCAGCACTGGCCCGGTGCCGACGAGGTTGACCACGGAGGTGACCAGCTCCGATGTGGCACCGTCGCCGGTCGTCGCTTCGGTCACCTGGTTCCGTTCGTCGTCGGCGATGTCCGCACCGCGTAGGCGAGCTTGCGGTCGTTGCCGAGCTCGATCGTCGCCGGACGGCTCGCGCCGACCTCCGGGGGCGACCAGCTTGTCGTCTCGGGCCCGTGGGTGCTGAGTTCGCGGGCTGGGCCCGAGACGGTCTTCATCATCAAGACGTCAGAGCTGCCGAACAAACCGCGGCCCTGGGCGATACCGGTGAACGTCAGCTCTCGCAGGTCGTCGGCGCGATCCGGTGGCGGGAAGCGCGCGGCGAGCTCCCCGGACGCCGAGGTCACATCGTCGGCCTCTTCGATCTCCGCGACGATGCGCGTGACATTGTCATTGGCCGCCTCCGGGATCGGCACGCGTACGCCGAGATCCGGCGACAGGTACATGGGCCGCCTCTCGGTCATCCCGGACAGGCCCCACGGACCGACGTTGCTGCGTCGCAGGCGGTACACCACGTAGTCGACCAGGTGCTTGACGTCATTCCAGGTCGGCGGCTTGCGCTTACCCGCCGTCATCGTCGCCGGCGTCTTCTCCAGCTGGAGCCAGGTGCCGTGGGCGGTGCGTCCGTGCAGCTTCTCGCGCACCAGCGGACCCCGCATCCCGTAGTCGGGATACTCCCGCTTGTCGACCTCGGGGTGATGACTCGAGATGCGCTCGTGGCTGACCTTCGGGAACAGCCAGCGCTCGTACAGGTGGGGCTCGTCGACCAGCACGTGCGCGCCGCGTAGGAGATTGCGCAACTGGATCACGTCCAATCCTTGTGCTTCCAGGTCGGTGACCACCGCGGCCTCCTCGGGGGTCAGGCGTTCCGCGGCCTGGAGGAGCCCGCCGCGGAAGCGGGCGCCGCGCGCCGAGATCTCGATCATCAGGCGCACGCGCCTCCGAACCCGCTCGGTCTCCTCCGGACTCAGGTCGGGGGTGGGGATGGAGGAATCAGCCATCAGCTGAGAAAAACGCCGGGGCGGGCGAATGACGAAGAGCACCTTACTCCGCCCGTCAACTGCCCTCTGACAGTGAAATCCTGCTCGTCGGAGGTGAGCGCCATTTCTCCGACGGGGCACACGTGCGAACCCGATCGGCGTTGGTGCAGGTCAGAGTCGGCATGAGTGGGTTCGTCCACCGGGCACGGTTCCGAATCGACCATCGCTGGGCGCCGGGCCACATGTCGGCGTATCTGGACACGGAGCTCGTAGCGGCACGGCGCACCCGGGTGGAGCGCCACGTCGCGGAGTGTCCGGAGTGCCGTCGCCTGCTCGGCGAGCTGCAACGCATGCTCGCCGCCCTGCACCGCCTGCCCCACCCGGCCGCTGGCCCCGAAGCGGCGCACATCGCCTCCCGCGTCCGTGCGCGGCTCAAAACGCCGCCCGCGTCCTGATCTGAACCGTTTACCCGCGGACGCGGGTCAGAACGGGCATGAACGACGACATCCACACCCAGAACCAGAACCAGAACCAGAACCACTGACCTGACTCGCGTCGAGAAGACCGATCGCGAGTGGCGCGCCGCGCTGCGCCGGTCGCAGTACGAGGTGCTGAGGGGCAAGGCGACAGAGCGCCCATTCACCGGCGAGTACGTCGACGAGAAGCGCGATGGCACCTATCACTGCGCCGGGTGCGGCGCCGAGCTGTTCTCCTCGGAGACGAAGTTCGACTCCGGATCCGGCTGGCCGAGCTTCACCGAGCCGGCGAATCAAGGCAACGTGGAGCTCCACGATGACCGCAGCCACGGCATGCGCCGGGTCGAGGTGACCTGTGCGGCCTGCGGCGGCCATCTCGGCCACGTGTTCTCGGATGGGCCGGGCGAGACCGGCGAGCGCTACTGCATCAACTCCTGCTCGCTCGAGCTCGACGAGCGCCGGCGCTGACCCCGACCGGGGGGCGGCGGCGTTGGCTGTCGCCCGCCGGGCAGGCGGTATAACCGCCCGGTGAGCGGTGCGCCGGCCTCCGACCATGAGCTGATCGCCCGGGCGCGTGGCGGGGACGAGGATGCATTCGCCGAGCTGGCCCGGACCCACGCCGACCGCGTCTACGCTGCCCTACGGCGGTTCGGCCTCGGCACGGCGGAGGCCGATGAGGTGGCACAGGAGGTGTTTCTGCGGGCGTGGCGGGGCCTGAGCCGCTTCGAAGAGCGGGCGCAGTTCTCCACCTGGCTGTACCGGATCGCGTTCAATGAGGCCCAGCGGCGTCTTGCGCGGCGCGAGCCTCGTCGCGCCGACGCCTTCCCGGATCACGATGATCCGATCGCCTCGCTTCCGGAGTCACCGCACCTCGGTCCCGAGTCCCAGACGCTCGATCACGAGTTGGAGAAGACCCTGGAGTGGGCGCTCGAGCAGCTGCCCGCACAGTGGCGGGCCGCCGTCGTGCTGCGCGATATCGAGGGTCTGTCGACGCGCGAGGCGGCGGAGATCGCCGGCTTGCGCCAAGCCGCGTTCAAGAGCCGGCTGCATCGCGGCCGGATGGCGCTCCGGGCCCTCCTCGAGCCCTATCTGATGCTCGAGGAGGGATGAGGAGCGCGGCAGCCGTCCAACCGCTACCGCAGGGTGGTGGCGCAGACCGCGCCACCGTGCCTCTCGAAGTAGCGCCTGTGGTAGTCCTCGGCGCCATAGAACGTCGCCGCCGGAACGATCTCGGTCGCAATCGGCCGCGTCAGGGATGCCTGGTGCGTGTCACGTGACGCGGTCGCCAGCCTCTCCTGCTCGGGATCGGCAAAGAAGATCGCCGACCGGTACTGGCTACCGATGTCCCACCCCTGCTGGTCGCGGGTGGTGGGGTTGTGGATGGACCAGAACGTGCTCAGCAGCTGGTCATAGCTGACCCGCTGGGGATCGAACCAGACCTCTACCGCCTCGGCATGTCCGGTGGCACCCGAGCGCACCTGCTCATAGCTGGGATCGGTGGTGCGCCCGCAGGTGTAGCCGACGGCCGTGTCGACGACGCCCTCGATCTCACGAAACGACGCCTCGACCCCCCAGAAGCATCCGGCAGCGAACGTCGCGCGCTGCAGGTCCTGGCCGGTGGACCATCCCGTTGTGAAGTTCATCAATGCTTGTCCTTTCCGCAATTTCTCTCTCGGTCCCATAGACCCGAGAAGCTGCGCAAAGGGTTCAGACGGGAGGTGAACGACGACATCCGGAAACGACGGACGGCGGCCCCGGGGACCGCCCTCCGTCGTCCTTGCCGCCCTATTCCGCCGCCTATCTGCGAGGCGTCGCGCCGGCGGGTTTCAATCGCCCGGGCTCAGCCGGTGAACCCAACGCTCTGCAGCTTGCGCTTGGTCAGCCTGACGGTGAAGTTCAGCGCGCTGCCGTTCTTCGAGTACCTGCCGTAGCCCACCGCGAACGGCTTCCCGGTCCAGCCCGGGATCCTCCCGCGGTACTTGGCCAGGAAGGTGGTGAAGTAGGTGCCGGCCGTCCTGCACGCCAGGTTGGGGCTGGAGACCCGGTACTGCCCAGCGGGGAGGATGACGCCCCCGGATCGGTCGTTGTGCAGAACTGTGAAGCTGCTGCCCGGGCACGAAGCTGTCAGTCCAAGCCCGGGGGCCTTGCGCTTGATCAGCTTGACGGTGAAGTTCAGCGCGCTGCCGTTCTTCGAGAACTTGCCGTAACCCACCGCGAACGGCTTCCCGGTCCAGCCCGGGATCTTCCCGTTGTACTTGGCCAGGAAGGTGGTGAAGTAGGTGCCGGCCGTCCTGCACGCCAGGTTGGGGCTGGAGATCCGATACAGCCCGGCGGGGAGGATGACGCCCCCGGATCGGTCGTTGTGCAGAACCGTGAAGCTGCTGGCCGAGCTGCTGCCCGAGCACGAGGCTGTGGCCGCGGCGGCGCTCGAAGCGAGGACGCTCTGTCCGGCGAACGCCAGTGCGATCGACAGGACGGCGGCGGTAGGTGAATATTTGAATAGGCGCATGGGCGCGAGTATAAGGTTGGCGGCCAGCTTTGTGGCAACTTCCCTCAGACATTCAGTCTCATCGGAGTGATTGCTGCTCGTGTCACCCTCGCGGCAGCGGCCCCATGACTCCCCCGTGCGACGAGGCCGAGGAGGCATGACGGGCTCTATGCGACTACTGGTGGTGGGCGGAGGACCAGCGGGCGTCACCGCTGCGCTGCACGCCCGCGAGATGGGAGCGCAGATCACGTTGGTCGAGGCTGACCAGGTCGGAGGCACGAGCCTCAACCGCGGCCCTGCGCCGGTTCGCACCCTCGCCCGCGCCGCTCGGTTGGCGCGGGACTGGGGGTCCTGGTCAACTTTCGGACTCGAGGGTGCGCCTCCGGTGGCGAATCTGCCGGCGATGCTGGCCAACAGCGCGCGCGTTGCTCGCTATGCCCACGACAAGAAGCACATGGCCGAGCACCTGCGCCGACAGCAGATCGACCTGCTCGAAGGCGTCGGCCCGGTCAGATTCATCGATCCGCAGACGTTGGCCGCCCCGGATGGGCGCAGCTGGCAGGCGGAGCGCATCATTCTCGCCGTCGGGGGGCGGGCCGCCCGCCTGCCGATCCCCGGGGATGAGCTGGCGATGACCTACGACGACATGCGGTCGCTGCGTGCGCTTCCCAAAGAGGTGGCGGTCATCGGCGGCGCCGACACCGGCTGTCAGATCGCTTCGATTCTCGCCGACCTTGGCACCGCGGTCAGGATCTTCGAAGCCGGAGCTACGCTCGTGCCCGGCGCCGACATCAGCGTCTGCGAGCAACTCGGCCGGGTGTTTGCGACCAGAGGCATCGGGGTCCACACCCGGGCCCTGGCTCAGGCGTTGGAGCGCAGCGGCGGGCGGATCGTCGTTCATTTCGAGAGTGAAGGCTCACGCCACCAGACGGTGGTTGACGCCGTGTTCGTCGCCGTTGGTTGGCCGGCCAACATCGAGAGCTTGGATCTCGACACTGCCGGGGTGCAGATCCGAGACGGCGCGATCCTCGTCGACAACTATCTGCGGACCAACGTCGCCCACATCTTCGCCGCCGGTGACGTCAACGGGCACTCGAAGCTGGTGCAGACAGCGCGCCACGAGGGTCGGATCGCGGCCGCCAATGCCATCGCCGGACCCTCTCGCCAGGTTTCCTATGACGTGGTTCCGAGCGGCAGCTTCACCGACCCGGAGTACGGCCGAGTTGGGCTGACCGAAGCGGAGGCGGCGAGCGACCACGACTGCGTGATCGGGATCGCCTGGTACGAGGACCTCCTGCGGCCGGTCGCGGACGGCCGGCCGGAGGGCTTCTGCAAGCTCATCGCAGATCGTGATCAGCACACCATCCTGGGCGCGCACGTGCTCGGCGAGTACTCCGCCGAGATCGTTCAGGTGGTCGCAGTCGCGATGGAGGCGGGGATGACGGTCGAGCGTCTCGCCGAGCTCCAGTTTGCCTTCCCTACCTTCACGGAAGCGGTCAGCATGGCGGCCCAGAAAGTCTGTCGAAGCATCGGCGTCGGCCGCTTCCCGAGGGCTTGGAGCGATCTCCAATCAGCGGATTGACTCGATCTGCACCCGGCCGGCAACCATCGTTGCCGCGGCGCCTGTGATCACGTTACCCTTCGACCGAGTTTCATGAGCGCGATCATGTACGTCAAGCCCGGCTGCCCCTACTGTCAGGCTGCCCGCGAGCATCTGGCGGCCGAGGGGGAGAGGGTCGAGGAACGTGACGCGACCCAAGACGCGGCGTGGAAGGCCGAGCTCATGAGCTACACGAACAACCGCGGCATCGTCCCCACGATCATTTTCGAGGACGGCGGTCGCGTCCAGGTCGGGTTCCCGCCGGGACGCGGCTGAAGCGTGCACTGAGCGGCCGGTTCGGCCCGCTTTATCGCGCTACCGGGTCAGGTTGCGCACCGCGTCCACGTTGCGGACCTTGATCTCGCGGCGCCGGGTCTCGATCCAGCCAAGTTCGCGCAGCAGGTGCAGCGAGCGAGCCACCGCCTCGCGTGACGCGCCGGCCCATGCCGCCAGATCCTCCTGGGACAAGGCAGCGTGATCCGGATGCCATCGGGCTCCGCCTTCCCAGCCGTTTCGGTCAGTTCGATCAGGCGCCCGGCGATCCGAGCCGTGACGTCACGGGTCGCGAGGTCGACCAGCTGACGGTCGGCCTCGGCGAGCAGTGCCGCCACATGCTCGAACACGAGGGGCCCTATTCGCGGGTTCTCCAACACGAACCGCCGAAAATCGTCGGCTCGTACCGCAATCGCCTCGACTTGCTCAACCGCGATCACGGTTGCCGAGCGCGGCCGAGCAGAGATGGCCGACAGTCTCCCCGACCAGCTCACCCGGTCCCGGAATCCGGAGCACGGCCTCCCGTCCGCCGCCGCCGAGCACGGACACCTTGACCGGAGACTGGGGGTCGCCTCCAGACGCAGTCATCCGCTCCTCTTTACCAGGCGAGTCTGATCGGTGCTCTCCGCCTGCCGGTCATACCGGCTGGCCCTACCCGAGACGACTCCGGCTGCCCGGCTGGTCGGAACGGGGAGACGCGTTCACACTCCGGTTCATGTCCACGCGCCGTTTGAGTTCGATCCTGAGCCCGAGCCACCGCCCCACGAATACTCGCACTGACCCGACCACGGCCGGT
The DNA here is from genome assembly GCA_963830395.1 of uncultured Actinomycetota bacterium. Taxonomy (GTDB): domain Bacteria; phylum Actinomycetota; class Thermoleophilia; order Solirubrobacterales; family Solirubrobacteraceae; genus Palsa-465. The sequence continues at coordinate 3,736 of CAWHMI010000030.1, read as the reverse complement.
AAGCCGGCCGGACCTCGATCGGGCGCTTCTCGGCAGCCGGCCTTGGCGCGGCTGTCCGGCTGGGTCGGCCTGATCGCTGCCGCGCAGACCGTGGTGCTGCTCGCCACGGCTTCCCGGTACGGATATCACCGCGACGAGATGTACTTCATCGTGGCTGGTTCGCATCCGGCGTTCGGCTATCCCGACCAGCCTCCGCTCGTCCCGTTGTTGAGCTGGGCGATGCACGCGCTGGCGCCCGGTTCGCTTCTCCTGCTGCGAACCCCCTCGGCGCTCGCGGCCGCCGCGACGACGACGCTCGCCGGGCTCATCGCCCGTGAGGTCGGCGGAGGCACTCGCGCGCAGCTCATCGCGGCGGCCTGTACGGCCTGTTCGGGCTTCGCGCTTGCCGTTGCCCATCTCGTGAGCACCACGACCTTCGACCTGTTGAGCACAACCGTCTTGTCGTGGCTGGCGATCCGGGCGATCGTCCGTGGCGGCGGCCCAGCGATCCTCGCCGCTGGCGTGGTCGTCGGCATCGGCGTGGAGGCCAAGCCCCAGGTGGGCCTGGTCGCCGCCGTCATGGTGGCCGCAATCGCGGTCGTCGGTCCGCGATCGCTGTTGCGGTCCCGGTGGACAGCCGGCGGTGCGATCGCTGCGATGCTGCTGGCCGCCCCATATTTCATCTGGCAGCAGCAGCACGGCTGGCCTCAGCTGACCGTGGCGGGCAACATCGCCGGCAGCCAAGAGGGCGGGAGGGCCGGCTTCTTTCCGTTTCAACTGGTCATGGTCAGCCCGTTGCTCGTGCCGGTGTGGATCGCCGGGCTGCTCGCGCCGTTCCGCCGCACCGGATGGCGCCCGCTGCGCTTTGCGCCGATCACGTTTGTGGTGATGGCCCTCCTGTACTTCATCGGCAACGGCCACGCCTATTACCTCGCAAGCCTTTACCCCCTCCTCCTCGGCCTCGGCGGCGTACCGGCCGCGGAGTGGACCCTGCGCAAACCGAGGCGCACCCGGAGCCTAATCGCCGCACTCGTTCTCAGCGCCGGCATCAGCGCCGTCATCGCCCTGCCGCTTCTGCCCGAGCGCGACCTTCAAGGGAGCGTCGTGATGGCCCTCAATCCCGCGCAGGGGGAGATGGTCGGCTGGACTCGGTTCGTCCAAACCGTCGCGGTCGCGTGGCACCAGCTGCCGGCTGCCGAACGCCGCCACACCGCGATCTTCACCGGCAACTACGGCGAGGCTGGCGCCATCGATCTCTTCGGGTCGTCATTCCAGCTCCCCCACGCCTACAGCGGCCACAACGGATTCAGTGAGTGGGGGATGCCACCAGCCGCCGACACCCGAGTGCTGCTCGTCGGCTTCGATAATCCGGCCAACGCCGCCCCCTACTTCGAGCAATGTCGAACCCTGGCCACCGTCGACGACGGTGTCGGCCTCGACAATCAGGAGCAGGGCCTGCCGGTCATGCTCTGTCGGAGCGCCGGGCGGTGGCCGAGCCTCTGGCCGCACCTCACACACTACGACTGAGGCGCATATCCGATCGTCTCCGGCTTGAGCGCATATGTGCGAGGCTTGCCCGGTGCCGGCGCTGATCTACGGCGACACCCAAACCTCAGCGGCGCTTCGGCATGAGGTGCCGCTGGCGATCGGGGACGCGTTCCTGTATCTGGAGATCGACGATCGACGTGCGGTACTCACCAACGCGCTCGAGGACGCTCGGATCGCCACGGCGGCCCCGGACCTGGAGCGTTTGCTGGTAGATGGGTTGGGGCGCGACGAGTTGATCGCCGCGGGCTACGAGCGCGATCAAATCGAGCTGGGGCTATGCGTGCGCGCGTGCGCCACTCTCGGGATCACGGAAGCGCGAGTTCCCCCGGAGTTCCCGCTCGCGCTGGCCGACCAATTGCGCCACGCAGGGATCGCGCTGACACCGGACGAGTTGCTGTTCGCTGAGCGCCGGCGGCGGAAGACCGCCGCCGAGGTCTTGGGTATCAGGCGGGCGGCCAACGCTGCTGTCGCGGCGATGCGCGTGGCCGCGGCGATGTTCCACGATGCGCAGATCGACGGCGACGGGCTGCTTCTGGCCGGCGAACCGCTGACTGCAGAAGCGGTGCGGTCCTGCATCCGAGGCGTGTGTGCCCGGGCCGGCGCGCCGACCCCAGCGGACATCATGGTCAAGCCGATGGGTCCCCACGCCACCATCGGGCACGAACCGGGGGCGGGACCGCTTCCCGCTGACACGCCGATCGAGGTTGATCTCTGGCCCCAGGACGAGCAGTCCGGGTGCTGGGCGGACATGACTCGCACGTTCGTGTGCGGCGAGATCAGCGACGCGATCGCCGAGCTGCACGCAGTGGTTCTCGACGCTCACCAGCGGGCGTGCGCCCGCGCCTCACCCGGCATCAGCGGCGTCGAGCTCTACGGTGTCGCCTGCGGTGTGTTCGAAGCGGCCGGACATCCCACGGCCCGCACCAAGTCACCCGGGGAGACACTCCGCGAGGGGTTCTACTTTGGCCTTGGTCACGGCGTCGGGCTCGAGGTTCACGAGCCTCCCGCCCTCGGCAGGGGCGCAACCGACACACTGATCGCGGGTGACGTCATCGCCGTTGAGCCCGGAACGGTCATCGCGGGACTCGGCGGCAGCCGCGTCGAAGACCTCTTGATCGTGGGCGCTCACGGCGTCGAGTGCCTCACCGGCGCGTTTCCGTACCAGCTGACGCCATAGCATCTCCACTCGAGCCGGCAGCCACCTGATCGCGCGATCTCAGAGCCGCCGACGCCAGCCAGTGCGATCAGGCAGGACAGCCGGCTTCAGCGCCTCCTCGCACACTGACGGAAAGCTGGTGGAGCTGGTCGACCGCGGCGCGTCGGGCGCGAGGTCGTAGAAGCCATTGTTCTGGGCAGCCGCCATGTCGAGCAGACCCTGCGCGTTTGCGTCGGACATCCCGTACGGCATCAGCGTGGCCTTATAGTCGGCGCCGACATTCCCTGGTCCTCGATCGTCTCGACCTGTGGTGATGACGATCGCGGGGCCTTCAGGCAATTAGGCTGGAGCGTCGCCCGCCGCGTCGGATGTCGGCACTCTGTCCGCTCCCAGATCGGTCAACGCCAGCTTGGCGGTTCCATGCGACTCAACCGCTCCGGCGTCGAGGAGATTCTGAATCACGAGCAGCGCTTCGGGATCATCCGAGTCCCGCGGTGGCACGAGCGAGCCGGGCACATCCGTGCGCCGCACCGACGCTCGAAGGTCTCCGCCGGCGAGCCGCGCTAGATACGCGATGATCTCGAGTACGTCCTGCTCGGTAGGGAGTGCCATCAGCCCACAGCCTACGCCGCGAGGTCCTCGAGCGCTCCCGGCGGCCTGCTTCTCGCCGCATGTCGTGAACGCGTTTTGGACGCTGTGGCGTCACGCTGAGACTGGGGACTGACGGTGCTCGTCTTGCCAAGCGCTTGGAGCGCCGTCGGAGGATCGTGAGCTCCGGGATGTGCGCCCGCGGAGGCAGCGCCAGGCCGCCGGCTCGCCGGTCCTAGGATCTGTCTTGAGTCAGACCTGATCGCCATCGAGGGCAACCAGTACTTCCCGCCGTCCTCGCTTCGCGCGGACGCGTTCAGAGACAGCTCGACGCCGTACACCTGCCCCTGGAAGGGCGTTGCCCAATACCACGACCTCTCGGTCGGCGGTTCGGTCTACCACGACGCAGCGTGGAGCTATCCGAACCCCTACCCCGCCTCGTTTGACCGAGTCGGGAGCGATTCC
>CAWHMI010000029.1:0-12435 GCA_963830395.1 uncultured Actinomycetota bacterium | reverse complement strand
GACGTCCGCTGGTTCGAGGAACCGGTCTCCTCGGACGACTTGGAGGGACTGCGCTTGCTGCGCGACCAGGCTCCGGGCGGGATGGACGTCACGGCCGGGGAGTACGGCTACATGCTCGACTACTTTCAGAAGATGCTCGCCGCCGGTGCGGTCTCCTGCCTGCAGGCGGACGCCACCCGCTGCGAGGGCATCACCGGCTTTCTCCGCGTGGCCGCGCTCTGCCAGGCTCGGTCGCTGCCCCTCTCGGCGCATTGCGGCCCATCGATCCACGCTCATCCCTGCTGCGCGGTGATCGGGTTTCGCCATCTGGAGTATTTCCACGACCACGCGCGTCTGGAGCGGATCCTGTTCGATGGCGTGCTGGACCCGATCGACGGAGCGCTGCATCCCGATTTCACCCGGCCGGGCAACGGCCTGGAGTTCAAGCACGCCGACGCGCGGCGCTACGCGATCAGCTAGTCAACGAGGGGGATCAATGGGCATCTTGACCAAGGGCAGACGCCAGCCGGTGGCGCGCAGCGAGCACTGGATCGACCGCGCGATCTCGGACATCGGCCACGGCCGCTTTTGGTGGCCGGGATCGGCGGGGTGTTCAGCCGCAAGTGGGCCAAGACCTACCTGCCGCTCACCGCGCTGGTCTACACCGCCAACGGGCTGCTGGGCGAGTACTGCCACGCCCGCGGCGTGGCCCGGCGGAAGCTCCGTGCGGCCGCGGCATCCGACCTGGCTCCCCCGCCAGCGCGCCGGCACGACGCCGCAGATGATCGGCCGCTATCCCGACTACGACGTGCTCGCCAACCGCGACAACTGGGACGACACTACCCGGCAGGTGGTGGAGGCGCGCCTGGAGCCCGCCGGCCCACTACGGTTCTTCACTGCGCAGGAGGAGCCGACGCTGCGTGCCTTCTGCGACGTGGTCTGCGCCCAGGACTCAGAGCCCCGGGTCCCGGTCGCCGAGATGGTCGACGACAAGCTGGCGGCGGGGCGGCTGGACGGCTACCGCTACGCCAACATGCCGCGCGACCCCGACACTTGGCGGCTCGTGCTCCGCGGGTTGGACGAGACGGCCGCCGAGCGCCACGCGGTACAGCACCCGGCTGCTGGTCCTGGCCAACTGGGCGGCCGGCTACCTGCTCACCGACCGGCCGGTCCGGCTGATCACCGGACCGCAGCGCGGACCCGATGACCACGACACGGAGGAATGAGATGCTGCTGAACGGACGCAGAGCGATCGTCACTGGCGCGAACACTGGGATCGGCAAGGCCAGCGCGGAGCGCTTGGCCGCGGAGGGCGCCAGCGGGTGCGTCAACTACTTCGCCGACAAGGAGGCCGATGGCGCGGAGCGGTGCCTGCGCGAGGCGGGTAACCTGATGGCGGCCGCCGACGATTCTGAGGAGAAGCACGCGGTCGAGTCAGAGATCCCGCTGGGCCGGATGGGCAACGCGGAGGAGGTCGCCGCCGCGGTCGCCTCGGCGGCCAGCGAACAGGCCAGCTACGTCACCGGCACGACAATCGTGGTCGACGGCGGGATGTCCCTGTACCCCAAGTTCGTGTGACGGACCCGCGATGATCGTTTTCGACAGCAGGCACTTCTAACCCATCACTGGAGGAACTAATGAGTGACAACGTAAGCCAATACATCCTGCGTCGCCTGCTGACCGATTGGGGCGTGTCACGCATATTCGGCTACGCCGGAGACGGGATCATGGGCTTTTTAGGGGCGCTGCGCGGCGAGGCCGGGACCGACCGCCCGCATTTCGTCCAGGTCCGCCACGAGGAGATGGCGGCGTTCATGGCCTGCGCGCACGCCAAGGTCACCGATGAGGTGGGCGTGTGCATGGCGACCTCGGGCCCCGGGGCGATCCATCTGCTCAACGGCCTGTATGACGCCAAGCTCGACCATCAGCCGGTGGTGGCGATCGTCGGCCAACAGGCCCGCGCGGGACTGGGCGGCAACTTCCAGCAAGAGGTCGACCTGCAGGTCCTGTTCAAGGACGTCGCCCACGAGTACGTAGAGGTGTGCATGGACGCGACGCAGGCGCGCCACCTAGTCGATCGCGCGGTGCGAATCGCGCTCACCGAACGGACCGTCACCGCGATCATCGTGCCTGTCGACGTCCAGCAGTCAGAGGCGGTGCCGGAGCCGCCCCGGGTCCACGGGACCGTGCACTCCGGGCCGGGGTACCTGCGGGGGCGGGCGGTCCCGCAGGAAGCAGACCTGCGGGCGGCGGCCGAGATCCTCAACGCGGGAGAACGGGTGGCGATGCTGGTCGGCCAGGGCGCCCTGCACGCCTCCGCCGAAGTCACCCAGGTGGCCGAGCTCTTGGGCTGCGGGGTGGCCAAGGCGCTGCTCGGCAAGGCGGTGCTGCCCGACGATCTGCCGTGGGTGACGGGATCGATCGGCCTGCTCGGGACCAAGCCGAGCTGGGACATGATGATGGAGGCCGACACGCTGCTGATGGTCGGGTCGAGCTTTCCCTACTCGGAGTTCTTGCCCAAGCCGGGCCAGGTCCGCGGCGTGCAGATCGATATCGACGGCAAGATGATCGGGATTCGCTACCCGATGGAGCTCAACCTGATCGGCGACAGCGCCGAGACGCTGTCCGAGCTGATCCCGCTGCTCCACCGCAAGGAGGATCGCTCCTGGCGCGAGAAGATCGAGCAGAACGTGGGCGAGTGGTGGAACCTGATGGACGCCCGCGCGCACGAGAGCGCCGATCCGATCAACCCGCAGCTGCTGTTTCACGAGCTCTCGAAGCAGCTGCCCGACCGGGCGATCATCACTTCTGACTCGGGGTCGTCGGCCAACTGGTACGCGCGTGACGTCAAGTTGCGCTCCGGGATGATGGGCACCCTGTCGGGCACCCTGGCGACGATGGGTCCCGGGGTGCCGTACGCGATCGGGGCCAAGTTCGCCCACCCCGACCGGCCGGTGTTCGCGCTGGTCGGCGACGGGGCGATGCAGATGAACGGCCTGGCCGAACTGATCACGGTGGCCAAGTACTGGCGCGAGTGGTCAGACCCGCGGTTCTACGTGATGGTGCTCAACAACCGTGACCTGAACCAGGTGACCTGGGAGCTGCGGGCGATGGCGGGCGAGCCACGGGTGGCGACGACCCAGGACCTCCCCGACGTCCATTACGCCCAATGGGCGGAGCTGATCGGCTTGAAGGGTATCCGCGTGGACTCACCCGACCAGGTCGTCGGCGCCTGGACTGAGGCGCTGGCCGCCGATCGCCCGGTGGTGATCGAGGCGATCACCGATCCCGAGGTGCCGCCGCTGCCGCCGCACATCACGGTCAAGGAGGCCCAGTCGTTCATGTACTCGCTGCTGCGCGGCGACCCGAGCGCCGGCGAGATGATCGCCCAGTCGGCCAAGCAGAAGCTCGAAGAGTTCCTGCCCGGCCGCTGAGCCGATGAGCGCCAGGTCAGCCGTGCTCCCGACGGGATCGGGGGCTCAGACCAACACGGCCGCGATCGAGGCTGCGCTGCGCTCCGCCGGGCGCGGTCGCCAACTTCCGGTCTTCTGACCGGGCGAGCAGATAGGGCTCGACTACGAGCCTCGAGTAGGCCAATCAGAGCAAAGGAGACTGACATATGGGTCAGATAGCGGTCATCACCGGAGCGTCAGCGGGAGTGGGACGCGCCACCGCCCGGGCGTTCGCGCAGCGGGGGTTTGACGTGGCGCTGCTGGCACGGGGCGACGCCGGCCTGGAGGCGGCCGCCAGGGAGGTGCGGAGCGCCGGCGCGCGGGCGCTGGTCATCCCGACTGACGTTTCCCAGTTCGATCAGGTCGACAGCGCCGCAACGCGGGTCGAGGCGGAGCTGGGGCCGATTGACGTGTGGGTCAACGACGCCATGACTACCGTGTTCGCCCCCGCGTGGGAGGTCAAGCCCGCCGACTTTCAGCGGGCGGTCGAGGTGACGTTCCTGGGGCAGGTGTGGGGGACGATGGCGGCGCTTTCGAAGATGCGCCCCCGCGACCGGGGCCAGATCGTCAACGTCGGCTCGGCGCTGTGCTTCATCGGGATCCCGTTGCAGTCGGCCTACTGCTCATCGAAGTTCGCCTGTCGCGGGTTCTTTGAGTCCACTCGCGCCGAGCTGATCCACGAGAAGAGCAACGTCCGGATCAGCATGGTGCATCTGCCGGCGGTCAACACCCCGCAGTTCGACTGGTGTCAGTCCATCTTCGACGTCCATCCCCAGCCGGCGCCCCCGATCTACGAGCCGGAGATCCCGGCCAAGTTCATCGTCGAGGTGGCGCTCGATGGCCGACGGCACAAGATCATCGGGTCCTGGAACAAGATCCTCGTGTTCGTGGCCCAGCTCGCTCCCGGGTTCGGCAACCAGTACGCCGCCATCGGCGCGTGGGAGAGCCAGCTCACCTCTCAGAAGGTCAACCCCGACCGGCCCAGCAACCTGTACGAGCCCGTTGACGTTCACACCGACCACGGCGCCAAGGGGGAGTTCGCCGACAAGGCGTACGGTTTCTTTACCCCGAGCTTCCTCAAGACGCTGCCGCAGACGACCGTCAAGGCCTACCAGGCGGCGTCCAGCACGATCCAGGAGAAGACGCGCACGGTCAGGGAGAAGACGCGCCGGTGACCGGGGCGCCCGGGAGGGCGAGGGTCAACCGGCGGTGACCAACTTCAAGGACTTCCCGCTGTGGATCGTCGTCGCCCATTTTCTGAACCTGTCCTTCATGCTGTTCATGGGCCGGTCTGGACTGGAGGTGCTGTCGGCGCTGCCGAAGTTCTATCTGTCTGATGATTGTCCGCCGGGTAAGGAGTGGCTGCGCCTGACCCGTAAGGTGGTGTCCGCCGACGCCGCGCATCCGTGGAGCTCGCTGGACGAGGAGGAGGCGTGGTCGCCGGTGATCGCGCTTCCCGGCCGCAAGAATCTCGGCCTCGGCCGCCACTGGCACTTTTTGACGTTGCAGTTCTGGATCGTCACCGGGGCGATCTACATCGCGTTGCTGTTCATCTCGGGCTACTGGCAGACGCTGGTGCCGACCCGCTGGGGGATCTTCCCGGACGCAGTGCGGGCGGTAGGCACCTATTTGATGTTTCATCTCCCGATGCCGCAGCCGGGACTGCCGTTCAACGCCGTCCAGCAGCTGTCCTACTTCTTCGTGGTGTTCATCCTGGCGCCATTTCAGATCCTCACCGGCGCAGCGATGTCACCGGCGATCCTGGGGCGCTTTCCTCGCTACGTGTGGCTCTTCGGTGGGCGTCAGCGGGCCCGGAGCCTGCATTTCCTCGGGTTGTGCACGTTCGTTGCGTTCATCGTCGTGCACACGATCATGGTGATCATCAACGGACTGCCGCATCTGTGGACGGTGATCGTGCTCGGCCACGCCGAGGCCGCCCCGTATTCGGGCCAGACCGAGGCGCTGATCGTCGGCTTCGCCGGGCTGGCCGGGCTGGTCGCGCTCAGCGTGGCGGCGACCGTCCTCAGCCACCGCCACCCGCGGGGCACGCAGCGCCTGTTGGGGCACATGGTGAACCCGCTCGAGCGGGTGCTGTCGCGTACGTTCACCTCGCGCCAGCGCTACTCGTGGGCTGACATCTCCCCGTATCACCGGGTCAACGGCTATCCCCCGCCCGACCGCGACTATGCCGAGCTCGTCGCCGGCGACTTCGCCGACTACCGCCTGGAGGTCGGCGGGCTGGTGGAGCATCCGGTGTCGCTGTCGCTGGCCCAGCTGCGGCTGCTGGGCACCGAGTCCCAGATCGTCAAGCACAACTGCATCCAAGGTTGGTCGGCGATCGCCCAGTGGGCGGGCGTGCCCGTCGGCGCGCTGATGGAGCGGGTCAAGCCGCTGGACGGCGCCAAGCACGTGGCGTTCTACGCGTTTGACGACAAGACGATCACCGAGGGCGAGGGACGCTCCGGGTACTTCTACGGCACGATCCCGCTCTACCTGGCGAGCCACCCCCAGACGATCCTCGCGATGGAGATGAACGGCAAGCCGCTCCCAATCGAGCACGGCGCGCCAATCCGACTGCGGATCGAGACCCAGCTGGGCTTCAAGATGGTCAAGTGGGTGCGGGCGATCGAGTTTGTCGATGACGTCTCCACGATCGGCCAGGGTCAAGGCGGGTGGCGCGAGGACCAGCAGTTCTACGCCAACGCGGCCGGCATATGAGCCGCCCGCGGGTAGTCATCGTCGGGGGCGGCTTCGCCGGGCTGGCCGCGGCCCAGGCGCTGGCCGAGAAGCCCTGGCGGCGCGCGCGGGTGGACGTGACGGTGCTCGACTGCCACAACCACCACGTGTTCACGCCGTTTCTGTACCAGGTGGCAACAGCGCTGCTGGAGCCCTCGGGGACGGCGCAGCCGATCCGCTCTCTGATCCGCAAGCTCGCAAACGTCGACTTTCGCTTGGTGCAGGTCACGGGCTTTGACGCGACGGCGCGCCGGGTGCACACCGACCAGGGGGCGATTCCCTACGACTACCTGATCCTGGCTGCCGGGGCCATGAACGATTATCTGGGCAACGCGGACATCGCCAGCCACAGCCTCGGCCTGAACGACCTCGGGCAAGCGCTGGCGCTGCGCAACCATCTCCTGGGGTGCCTTGAGGCCGCCAGCCACGCCGAGGACTCCGCCGGGCGGGCGCGGCTGCTGAGCTTCGCGGTGGTCGGCGGCGGCCCCACCGGAGTGGAGTTCTCCGCCGCCCTCGCGGTGCTGGTCAAGCAGCTCGTGGATCGGGACTTTCCCGGGATCGGCGCCGCCGAGCCTCGGATCGTGCTCGTCGAGGCGTCCGACGCGCCGCTCCAGTCCTTCGCCACCGAGCTCCGCGAGCGGGCCGTCAGTGGCTTGCGAGCGAAAGGGATCGAGATCCTGTCTGGGGCCAAGGCGGCCGACGTCGATCAGGAAGGCCTGACGATCGTCGGAGGCCGGCGGGTCGAGGCCGCGACCGTCGTCTGGGCCGCCGGCGTGCGCGCCAACCCGCTGGCGCACGCGCTGCCAGCCACCGGGTCTCATGCTCGGGTGATCGTCGACCGGACCCTGCAGATTCCGCGCCACCCCGAGGTCTTCGTGGTCGGGGACATGGCCCAGATCCCCGGTGAAGCCGGCCCGCTGCCGATGCTCGCCCAGGTGGCGATCCAGTCCGGGCGCCACGCGGCGCGCTCGATCCGCGCCCAATGCGCGGGCGGGGCGGCGAAGCCGTTTCGTTACCGTGACCTTGGCACCATGGCCACGGTGGGACGGGGGGACGCCGTCGCCCAGATCGGCCCGCTGCGGCTGTCCGGTCGCGCTGGCTGGCTGGCGTGGCTTCTGGTCCACATCGCGCGAACCGCGGGGCCGGAAGCCAAGGCCAGCGTGCTCGTCGAGTGGGTGTCGGGATTCGTGTTCGCTGATCGTCCCGCGCGGATCATCACCGGCCCGGACCCGGCGCCACGCGTCCCTGCGCCCGAGCCGGTCGCGACTGTGACGGCGGGCGGCCCGCCGGTGCGGGCCGATCTCCCGAGCGTGAACGTTGGCAACGCCAACGAGTTCGGACGGATCGCGGCGCTCGCCTGGTGGACCCAGGACCTGCCCGGGCGCCGACCCCCGCCCGGACGCCGGCCGGGTCCGGTCAAACGGCTCAAGACCCGGGCGGTCAAGCTGCGCCACGAGGCGTTCGGGATCAAGTCCCAGACGGAGGATGACTACGGAACATGAGCCTCAAACTTGACTTCTAACCAACAGCCACAGCCGACGACACCCATCCGAACCGACGGTTATGCGCCGCTGCGTGACTATGCCGTGCTCGGCGACATGCGCGGCGCGGCGCTGGTTGCCACCGACGGCGCGATCGACTGGCTGGCGCTACCGGTCATGGACGCCCCGCCGGTGTGCGCCGCGCTGCTTGACCCGGCCGGGGGAGGATCGATCGAGCTGAAGCCGGCGGTTCCGTTCACGGTCACGCGGTGCTATCGCGAGGACACGCTGGTCTTGGAGACAACCTTCGTCACCGACGGCGGCACCGTCCGGGTCATCGACTGCCTGAACCGGGGCGCGGCCGGGCAGCTGCCGTGGTCTGAGCTGGCGCGCCGGATCGATGTCGACGACGGGGCGGTACCGATGTCCTGGTCGGTCCGGCCGGGGGACGGCCTGGCCGAGATCCGTCCGTGGTGCCACCTCGATGCCGGGCAGGTGAGGATCCTCGTGGGCGACCGCCTGCTCGCCGTGGTGGCCGACGGCCTCGGCGAGCCGCTGCTCGACAGCCATGGCGTCGGCGGCGAGTTCATCGCGCGCTCTGGCGAGCCGGGGCTGCTGGCGGTGCTGGCCAGCGAGTCAGAGCCGTTGCACGTCCCATCCGCGGGTGAGATCACCGCACGGATCGATGCCACAGCCGCGACCTGGCGACGCTGGAGTGAGCAGATCACCTATCGCGGGCCGTGGACCGAGACGGTGACGCGCAGCGCCCTGACCATCAAGGCGCTCACCGTCACGCCCAGTGGCGCGATCGCCGCCGCGGCCACGACGTCGCTGCCCGAACAGGTGGGCGGCGAGCGTAACTTCGACTATCGCTTCGCCTGGATCCGCGACGCCTCGTTCGCGATCGACGCGATGAACCGGCTCGGGCTCAGCGAGGAGGTCCACGCGTCACTGACCTGGCTGCTGGACGCCGTCGCCCCGCAGGCCCCGGACCTGCGGGTGTTCTACGGTCTGGACGGCTCCGTGGTCGGCGCCGAGATGCGCGTCGCGAGCGCGCCCGGGTACCGGGAGTCACCCCCGGTCAATATCGGCAACAGCGCCGCCGACCAGATGCAGCTCGGGTGCTTCGGGGACCTGCTCGACGCGATCCTGCGCTACGTGCACGCCGGTGGCGCTCTGAACACCGCCACCTCGACACTGGTCGGCGGGCTGGCTGACCGGGTGTGCGAGCTGTGGCGCTCAGACGACGCCGGATTGTGGGAGCTCGCCGACCCCGAGCCCTACACGATCTCCAAGATCGCCTGCTGGGTGGCTCTGGACCGGGCGCTGCGCCTGGCTGCCGCCGGTCAGATTACCAGCCTGCACCAGGGCCGCTGGCGCGCCGAGCGCGAGCAGATCAGGTCCTGGATCGAGGCCCACTGCTGGTCAGAGACCAAGCGCGCCTACACCTTCTATGCCGGAACCGATGAGCTGGACGCCGCGGTGCTCCTGGCCGCCCGGACCGGCTACTGCGACGGCCGCGATCCGCGCCTGCACACCACAATCGACGCGATCCAGAGTGAGCTTGGCGCCGGCGAGGCGCTGCTTTATCGCTACAGCGGGCAGGCCGCCAAGGAGGGTGCCTTTCTGGCGTGCTCGTGCTGGATGGTCGAGGCCCTCGCCCACGCCGGTCGCCTGGATGAGGCGATCCGGTGGTTTGACGAAATCGTCGGTCATGCCAACGACGTCGGTCTCTACACCGAGGAGATCGACCCGGCGAGCGGCGATCTGCTTGGCAACGTCCCCCAAACCCTGTCGCACCTGGCGGTCATCGGGGCCGGCACCGCGATCGAGCGGGCCATGCCGACGGGCGGCTGATCCGCATCCCATCTCCCAGCCCACCCCCCAGCTGCTGGAGATCCGCCGACACCTCAGCCCCCTCGAGCGCTCCCAAACGCCCGCCTGAGCGGAAATGACGACGCGGCTATCCGCGCGACGTCGCCCCCGCGATCGCTTCCGAGGCACGACGTGACGAATCGCAAGATCGAAAGGAACGTGATGGCAATTCCACCGTCAGGTGAGCAGTTTCAGATCCGCAACGGCGCGCAGCAAGCGAGCGTGGTCGAGGTTGGAGGCGGTGTCCGGGAGTACGTGGTGGGGACGCGGCCCGTGCTCGACCCCTATCCCGTCGACGCCATGTGCGACGGCGCCCACGGCGCGCCACTGATCCCATGGCCCAATCGCCTGGCCGACGGCGCCTACCGCTTCGACGGCGCCGACCACACGGTCGCGCTCACCGAGCCTGACAAGCACAACGCGATCCACGGCTTTTTGCGGTGGCGATCCTGGCAGGCGGTCGAGCACGAGCCCAGCCGGGTGGTGATGGCGACCCGGCTGCACCCGCTGATGGGCTACCCGTTCACGGTCGATGTTCAGGTCGCCTATGAGCTGGGGAACGAGGGCCTGGTGGTGGCCACGACCGCCACCAACCTCTCAGACCGGGCCTGTCCCTACGGCGCCGGACAGCACCCCTACCTGTCGCCGGGCAGCGGCAAGGTCGACGACTGCACGCTGGAGCTCGGCGCCGCCACTCGGATCCTCACCGAGAACGAGCGTCAGCTGCCGACGGGAAGAGCGAGCGTGCAGGGGACCGATTTCGACTTCCGGACCTCCAGGCGCCTCGGCGACCGGGAGCTCGACTACCCCTTCGCCGATCTGGACCGCGACCAGGACGGCCGCGCCTGGGCGCGGCTGGCCGCCCCGGACGGAAGCCAGGTTGCGCTGTGGGTGGACGAGCACTATCCGATCATCGAGATCTACACCGGGGACACCTTGAGCCCTGATCGCCGGCGTCTCGGGCTGGGGACCGAACCGATGACCTGCCCCCCCAACGCGTTTCGCAGCGGGGAGGGTCTGATCCGCCTGGAGCCGGGCGAGTCCGTGACCACCACCTGGGGCGTGCGCCTGGACCGTGCTCGAGCATGACTCCTGAGATTCGTCTCGTAGGCCAGCTCCTCGGTGCTGCAACGCAAAGCCGATACCAGCCGACCTCATACCCATTAGGGTCTCCGTAGGCGAGGAAGCCACTGACGTGGTGTTCGACCTGCGCGACCTCGGTGTGCATCGCGACGGGTGGATCGCCGGGAAGGCACGCGGTCCAGTTGCCGTGCTTGTGACGGTTTGGCGACGCCCGCACTTCGGGAAGACCTGCTTGCACCGTCCGCCTGAACCTCGCACCGTCCGCCTGAGCCTCGAGGAGCCTCCATGTCTGAGAACGTCGCCGCTTTCATGCTCAACCGCCTGGTCAAGTGGGGGATCTCGCGCGTCTATGCATATCCCGGGGACGGCATCAACAGCCTGCTGGGCGCCTTCGAGGAAGTCGAGGGGCTCGAGTTCATTCAGACGCGCCACGAGGAGATCGCCTCCTTCGCGGCCTGCGCCCACGCAAAGCTGACCGGCGAGGTCGGCGTCTGTATGGCGACCTCGGGGCCTGGCGCCGTACATCTGCTCAACGGCCTCTACGACGCCAAGCTGGATCACCAGCCGGTGGTGGCGATCATCGGTCAGCAGAAGCGCATGGCGATCGGTGGCAACTTCCAGCAGGAGGTCGATCTGAACTCGCTGTACAAGGACGTGGCCAGCGAGTTCGTCCAGGTGTGCATGGCTCCTCAGCAGGCCCAGCACTTGATCGACCGGGCGATGCGGATAGCCCATGCCTCGCGCTCGGTGACCTGCGTGATTCTGCCCGACGACGTGGGCGAGAGCGAGTATGCGGCGCCCCCGCGAGCGCACGGAGCGATCTTTTCCTCGATCGGGTTCACCGATCCGGTGATCCGGCCTCGCGACGAGGATCTGCGCCGCGCCGCGGACATCCTCAACGCCGGCGAGAAGGTCGCGATCCTCGTCGGGCAGGGCGCCCTTGGCGCCACCGACGAGGTGATCGAGACGGCCGAGCTGCTGGGGGCGGGCGTGGCCAAGGCGCTCAATGGCCGCGCGGCGGTGCCCGACGACCTGCCGTTCGTGACCGGATCAGTCGGCCTGCTGGGCACCAAGCCCACCAATGAGATGATGATGAACTGCGACACCCTGCTGATGGTGGGCTCCAGCTTTCCGTACTCCGAGTGGCTGCCGGAATCCGGGCAGGCGCGGGCGGTGCAGATCGACATCGACGGGCGCATGCTGGGAATCCGCTACCCGATGGAGCTGACCCTCGTGGGCGACAGCCGCGACACGTTGCGCGCGCTGATCCCGTTGCTGACGCGCAAGGAGGATCGCTCCTGGCGTGAGAACATCGAGCAGGAGGTCGGGCGCTGGTGGGAGATCCTGGACAGCCAGGCCCACGAGTCGGCCCAGCCACTGAACCCCCAACTGCTGTTTCACGAGCTGTCCAAGCGTCTGCCGGATGGGGCCATCCTGACCAGCGACTCGGGATCGTGCACGGACTGGTGGGCTCGTCACCTGCGGCTGCGGCGCGGAATGCAGACCGCGCTGTCGGGCAACCTGGCCTCGATGTGCCCGGCGGTGCCCTACGCGCTCGGCGCCAAATTCGCCTATCCCGACCGGCCGGTGATCGCCTCCATCGGTGACGGGGCTATGCAGATGGTCGGTAACTCCGGCCTGATCGACCTCATCCACTACTCCGACCGCTGGACCAACCGGCAGCTGGTGGTCCTCGTCCTGCACAACAACGACCTCAACCAGGTGACCTGGGAGCAGCGGGTGCTGGCCGGAGATCCTCGTAATCCCACCACCCAGAGCCTGCCTGACTTCCCGTTCGCCCGCTACGCCGAGCTGATCGGCTTCAAGGG
>CAWHMI010000028.1:0-10451 GCA_963830395.1 uncultured Actinomycetota bacterium | reverse complement strand
GGGAATCGCGGCCACGGTCGCGCTGCTGTCGGTGTGGATCTACTCTGAGCCGGCGATGATGTTCCCCGGCCGGTCGGGCGGGATCTCGCTGTACGCCAACGAGGGCTGGCGCAGGTACACGACGCTGGTCGGCCCGGTCGCCACGTTCGGCTACTGGATCGGCTGGTCGGTGGTGCTCTCGATCTTCGGCAACATCATCGGCTCGTTGATCCAGGCGCAGTGGTTCCCGGGCTCCAACTGGACCGTCTACGACGGCGTCGTGCACCTGCAGCTGTTCAACTTCATCGGCATCGGATGCATCGTCGTGGTGTGGGTGTTCAACATCTTCGGCGTCCGTCCGTTTGCCTGGTTCACCTACGTCACGGGCGTGCTGATGATGATCCCCTTGGGCGTCCTCATGTTCGGGCCCTGGGTGACCGGCCGCTGGCACTCCTCCAACGTCCACTGGGCGCTCGCCAGCACCCAGTGGGGCGGCGTGAAGATAGCCCTGGTGTGGCTGTTCATCATGACCTGGTCGGCGGGCGGGGTCGAGGTCTGCGCGACGTTCACGCCCGAGTACAAGTCCAGGCACGACAGCGCGATCGCGCTGCGCAGCGCCGCAAGCTTCTCGCTGCTGGTCTACATCCTGCTCCCGCTCGGCCTCGGGGGCTTCACCGGCATACCGTCGACGCCGGCGATCCTCTCCAACGCCTCCTACGTCACCGCGTTCAACGCGATCGTCGGCCACGGGGCCACCGATGTTCTGCTCATCTTCCTGATTCTCGCGCTGCTGCTGTCGATGGGGAGCTCCACCGCCGACGCCGGACGCGCGCTCTACGGGGTCTCCAAGGCAGGCCTCACGATCAAGCAGCTGGGACACCTCAACCGCTATCACGTTCCCGGGCGCGCGATGACCGTCGACCTGGTCGTCAACACGTGCCTGATCCTGTTCATCTCCAGCAATCTGGCGATCCTGTACATGAGCAACATCGGCTACGTGATGTGCCACGTGCTGGCGATGAGCGGCTTCTTGCTGTTGCGTAAAGACCGTCCAAACTGGCCGCGACCACTGAAGGTAAGCGGCTTCTGGGTGGCGATGGCCGGCGCCCTGATGATCTACTACATCGCGATCCTGGTGGTCGGCGCCGGCTCGCCGAAGCTCAACGGCTACGGGACCTGGACCGACTTCTTCATCGGGATCGGGATCCTGATCGCGTCGATCCTGCTGTTCTTCTATCGGCGAGTCGTCCAGGACAAGGAGCGCATCCACTGGAACGAGCCGACGCCCACGATGCCCGAGGGGGCGGACCGGGATGCCCTCGTCCAGGCCGGCTGGACGCCCGAGGGCGCAGTCGAAGCCGTGCCGGTGGGTAGCTAGGGTCCGGACCGCAGATCGATGAAGAAGATCGTCCTCGGCTACGACGAATCCGACCCGGCGAAGCGTGCGCTCGAGCGCGCCGCCCAGCTGGCGAAGGCCTTCGATTCAGAGCTCACCGTCACCAGCGTCGCCCCGGTCATGACCAGCATCGGGCGCTCAGCGGGCCCGATCGATCCGACTGACACACCCGCGCAGCACACCGAGGAGCTCAACCACGCCAGGGCCTATCTCGAGGGCGAGGGCCTGCAGGCGGAATACCTCCCGGCGATCGGGCGTCCGGCCGAGACGATCGCGCAGCTCGCCCGTGACCGGGATGCCGACCTGATCGTCCTCGGAACCCGTGAACCGGGCGTGATCGGTCGCCTGCTCGGGCAGAGCGTGACCGACTCGGTGGCGCACAAAGTCCACTGCGATGTGCTGATCGTGCACTGACCCCCCGCCGGGCGGCGGCGTCCGGCCGGATCGATTGCGTGACCCCGAGAGCGAAATCGACACGACCAACGACCGATGAGGTCGTGTTGACGACCTGTCCGCGCGACTGTTACGACGCCTGCGGCGTCGCGGTCGTCAAGCGCGACGGCAAGATCCGTCACGTGCGCGGCGACCGCGACCACCCGGTCAGCCGTGGACGGCTGTGCGTGAAGTGCGCCACGGCGTACAACGGGGTGCTGCGCGATCCGGAGGCACGGCTCGTGACGCCCTTGCGGCGCTGCGGACCCAAGGGCAGCGAGCGCTTTGAAGCAGTCTCGTGGGAGTCGGCGCTCGCCGAGATCGGGCAACGCCTGCGGGCGATCGCGGCCGATCCGGGCCCCGACACGATCCTCAACGCCCACTACACCGGTACCTTCGCGTTGCTGGGCTACTTCTTCGGCATGCGCTTCTTCAATCGCCTGGGTGCGACTGAGGTCGATCCGGACACGATCTGCAACAAGGCGGGGCACGTAGCACTGGACTACGTCTACGGCACGTCGCTGGACGGCTTCGACCCACGGACCGCGCGCGACTCGGCATGCATCCTCGTGTGGGGAGCCAACCCATCGGCGTCGGCGCCGCACCAGCACGAGCATTGGCTGCCAGAGTCTCCCGCCCGCGTGATCGTCGTGGACCCCGTGTGCACGCCGACCGCACGAGACGCCGACCTCCATCTGCAGCCGTTCCCGGGAAGCGACGCCGCGCTCGCCTTCGCCCTGCTCGGCACGATCTATCGAAAGGGACTGTGTGACACCGAGATGGTCGCCGGCGCCACCATCGGCTTCGAGGAGCTGGTGCCGCTGCTGCGTGATTGCACCGCCGCTTGGGGCGAGCGGATCACCGGCGTGCCCGCCGGGTTGATCGAGGAGGCCGCCAGCATATATGCCGCTGGTCCGTCGCTGCTGTGGATCGGCCAGGGCTTCCAACGCCAGCCGCGCGGCGGCAACGCGGTTCGCGCCGTCGCACTGCTACCGGCGGTCACCGGCAACCTGGGTCAGCCCGGCAGCGGCCTGCTCTATCTGAATGGGACGGACAGCCGGGGAATCGACGAGGACTACCTGGTGGCCGCGCATCTGTCAGGCGCGTGCCCCCCCGCGGTCAGCCACATGGAGCTGGCCTCGCGTCTGGAAGACCCTGATCGCGCTCGAGCGCTGTTCTGTTGGAACATAAACATCGCCGCATCCAACCCCGAGCAGGCCCGCCTGCGTCGCGCCCTGGCTCGGGAGGACCTGTTCACGGTCGTGGTCGACCTATTCGCGACCGATACCGCCGACTTCGCCGACTTCGTGCTGCCGGCGACGAGCTTCCTCGAGTGCGACGACCTCGTCGTCTCCTACTTCCACCACAGCCTTTCCGCCCAGGTCAAAGCCACCGAGCCGCTCGGGGAGGCGCTGCCGAACTCCGAGATCTTCCGCCGCCTCGCTGCCGCGTGTGGCTACGAGGAGCCAGAACTGCGAGAGACCGACGCCGACGTGATCGCGGAGGTCCTGCGGCGTACCGAGGTCGGCCTCGACTTTGCCGGACTCGCGGCGCGGGGCACCGTGTGGATCGGTGATGACCCGCGCGTCCAGTTCGCGGACCTCCGGTTTCCCACGCCGAGCGGACGCGTGGAGATCGCGTCGGCGGCCGCCGCCGCGGACGGCCACCCCCGCGTCCCGGTGCCGGACAGCGACCCGCGACCGACGAACGGTCGCTTGCGATTGCTGACCCCAGCATCACCGTGGATGCTCAACGACAGCTTCGCCAACGATCCAAAGATCGCCCGCCGGATCGGTGCGGCGACGGTGGCGATGCATCCCGCCGACGCCGCTGAGCGGGGCCTGCACGATGGCGATGAGGCGGTGCTCGAAAGCTCCGTTGGGGGGCTGACGCTCGCCGTTGCCCTGTCGGCCGACCTGCCTCGCGGGGTCGTCTACTCACCCAAGGGCCGGTGGCCCAAGCGAGCGGCCAGCCAGGCGAACGTCAACGCGCTCAACCCCGGCACCCCGAGCGACATGGGCGCAAGCACAACCGTCCACGGCGTCGAGGTGACCGTGCGACCACCCGCGCACGTACGGCCGGCGGCCGCTAATCCGACTTGATCTCCCAGGTCGGGAGGTTCTTGCTGAGCGCCGCCCGATAGCGCGAGCGAAAGAACGGGCGGCCGAACATGACCCATGAGGCGAACAGGAATGGCACCGCGATCAACGCTGCAAACGCCCTGCCCTCGAGGAAGAAGACGATGACCGCGGCCAGCAGGACGAGGCCCGAGATCAGCGGGAGCATGCGGTAACGCACCTGAGCGCGGCGGATCGCCGCGTATTCCTGCACCGGGATCTTGTTGGTGTCGAACCGACGACCACAGCTCTCGCAGCGCCAACGCTCGCCGTAGTGCAGCTTTCGGCTCTCCCCGCACTCGCATGTGACCGTGATCAGGGGACCCCGGCGGACTGCGCGAGGGAGCTCGGTCTGGTGCGCCGCCATCGCGGTCAGTGTACCGGCGGGGTGGCGCTCAGATCACCGTCCGGCCGCCGTCGACCAGCAGGTTGTGGCCCACGACCATGTCCGAGGCGCGCGACGCCAGGAACACCACGGCGCCGACGATCTCATCGGGTCGTCCCACCCGCCCGGCTGGGATCGCGTCCACGATCCACTCGCGGTACTCCGGCTGATCGAGAAATGGGGCGATCATCGGCGTCGCGAAGTCGCACGGCGCGACCGCGTTGACGTTGACGCCGTGGCGGATCCACTCCGCGCCGAGTGTGCGGGTGAGCGCCACGATCGCCCCTTTGCTGACGTTGTATGCGAGTTGCTCGGGAACGCCGAGGAAGCCGTCGGTGGACGAGAAGTTGACGATCTTGCCCCGGCCGCGCTCGATCATCGCGCGCCCGAAGCGCTGGCAGAGCAGAAATGTGCTGGTGACGTTGCACCGCGCCAGCGCCTCCCATTCCTCCAGCGCGATGTCGACGGCGTCGCCACGGCGGAACGCCCCCGCGGCGTTGACCAGGATGTCCACGGGCCCGTGGCGCGTAAGCACGCGATCGGCCAGCCCGACCGCCGCCTCCGCGTCCGCGACGTCGGCGAGCTCGAGCTCCGCGCTCCCGCCCGCCGCGGCGATCTCAGAGACGACCTCCACGCCGCGCTCTCGATCGCGGCCGCTGACGATCACCTTCGCCCCGGCGCGCGCCAGGGCAACCGCGCTCGCCGCCCCCAGGCCGCTCGTCGCCCCGGTCACCACCGCCGTCGTGCCGTCCAGCCCGAACAGCGCATCGAGGTAGGTCATATGACCGCGGTGAACGTCCGCTACTCCTCGGGGCCCTGACCGAATCCGGTCTCCGACTCCAGGCCGGCCAACAGCACCTCGTCGGCGAAGTGCTTGTGCATCCAGTCCAGGTACTCCCAGCGGCTGTCGACGATCCGCCGGGTATCCCACGCCGGCACGTCCTGCTGGGGGAAGTGCTCCATCAGGCTGGGCTCCACCTCGTAGATGTGGTCATGCCGCATCACCACCTCGTCGGTGATCCTGCGCGGCTCGGGCGGCCGCTGGTCGCCCAGGCGCCAGATGCTCATCCGGTCACCTCCTCGTAGGCCTCGTCGAGCGACTGCTTGCCCGGGTTCATGATGTTGTTGGGGTCCAGGGTGCGCTTGATCGCCTTGACCACCGGCCACGCCGACCCCATCTCGGTGGGGACCAGCTCGGCGTCGCCGGCGCGGGTGGCCCCGTGACAGGCGGTGATCGAACCGCCGTGCTTGATCGACACCTCGGCGATCTCGCGCTTGAGATCGACCCACGCCGCCCAGTTCTCGTCGTTGAGCTCCTGCTCCCAGATTCCGACGTCGAGCTCGACCAGGTAGTCCCCCCACGGCTTGAACGAGCCGTTGGTGTAGGCGAACATCCCCCAGTCGTCGAAGATGTCCCAGCGGTCCATGTACTTGGCGACGAGGGCGTGCCACTCCTCGCGCACCTGCGGCAGCGCCGAGTACGGGATCGCGGCGTCCTCGCAGTGCCAGCACATCGGCACCACCTGGCCGTCGCGCCGGCGCCCGTGCAGCGGCGTCGCGTAGCGGTCGTGGCGCGACGCCCAGTCGCCGCCGGAGATCTCGTCGCCGAGGTAGCGGCCGCCCTCGCTGCGCCCCAGCTCCATCATCAGCCGGCTGGCCGGCTCGACCTCGAACCGCTTGCCGTACAACGCGACCGCGACCGCCGCCCTCACATCCTCGGGCTGTTCGATGTACGCCTCGTCGTCACGCCGCAGATAGCGAAGCTTCCATTCGTCGAACAGGACGACGCCGGCGAGGGTGGCGACTCCCGAGCGGGCCAGCCGCGCGATCGTGCGGTACGCCTTCATGTAGTCGTCGTAGGCGAAGAACGCCGAGAACTCGCACTCGGGCCGCGTCACCAGCTCGAGCGTCGCCTCGGTCGCGATCCCCAGCGTCCCCTGATGCCCCATGAACAGCTGCTTGAGCATCAGTCCGGTCGAGGACTTGCGCAGCTTGCGCCCGCCGCCGTCGCCGACCTCGATGATCTCGCCGGTCGGGAGCACCAGCTGCATCGAGATCACCAGGTCGCGCGTGTGCCCGAAGCGGCCCCCGAGCAGCGACCAGCCGCCGGTCCCGATCCGCCCGCCGACGATCGAGCACGGATAGGAGGCGGGGTCGTCGGGATAGAAGACGCCGTGGGGCCGTAGCTCCTCGTTGAGCTTGAGCATGTTGATTCCCGTGCCGACCGTCACCGTCCGGTCGGTCAGGTCGATCTCCTTGATCTGGTTCATCAGCTTGACGTCGACGACGATCCCGCCGCGCAGCGGCACGGCTCCGTCGGCCAGCCCCGTGCCCCCGGCGCGGGGCACGACCGGAATGCCCAGCCGGTTGGCCAGCTTGACCACGCCGGAGACCTGCTCCGCGGTGGTCGGCAGGACCGCCACGTCGGGGAGGAACTCCGCCCACCGATGGACCGGAAACGGCGCCGGAGTCCGCGTGCGGTTCACGCGCGAGCTGATGTTGGGCAGCACCCGGTTCTCGTCGCCGACGATCGCCCTGAGCTCGTCGATGACGCCGTCGTCGATGGCGGCTTTGCTGGCGACGCTCATCGTGCCCCCTCCGGGATCGCGGCCGCGGCTCCGGTGTGGCCGCCGACCTCGATCCCGGCCGCCTCGGCGACCAGCTCGAACAGATCCATCACCGCGATCCCCTGATCGCTGCCGGCGGCCGACAGCGGCCGCTCGGACCATGGACAGGCGCTGACCAGCGTGTCGACTTCGAGCTCGGCCGCACGGGCGACGCGCCGGCGGCTGATCTCCGCCGTCAGCTCGGGCTTTTCGATCGGGAGCCCTCCCCCGGCCCCCGAGCAGTAGGACCACTGGGTGACGTGATCGACGTCGATGAAGTTCAGGCCGGGCACCGCCCGCAACAGCTCGCGCGGCGCCGCGTGCACGCCCTTGCGTTTGTTCAGCCGGCACGGGTCGTGGTAGGTGACCGTGCGATCGACGGGTCGCTTAAGCGTCAGGCGGCCGTCGCGCACCAGCTCGGCGACGAGGTCGATCGCGAGCACGATCTCGAACTCGTAGGCGTCGCCGAAGTAGCTCGGGTAGTCCTCGGTGAAGGCGATGTAGTCGTGCGGGTCGGCGGCGATGATCCGCCGCGCCCCGACGGCGCGCCAGTCGGCGACGTTGTGCTCGGCGAACGATCGCGCCCGCTCGACGTAGCCCATCTCCGCGGCTGGACCGCCACAGCACCACTGCTCCCGCATCAGCCCGAACTGGACGCCGCCCGCCCGGAGCAGCTGGGCAACCGCGCGGGCGTACGAGGTGCGATAGAACGCCGCCTCGCAGTCCACGAACAGCACGGTCTCGCCGCCGACCGGCAGATCCAGCCCGGCCGCCCAGTCGGCGACATGCTCCTGCTCGATCGGTATCTCCCCGAGCACCGGTTCGCTGCCGGCGTCCACCAGGCGCTCGACCCACCGTTTCCACTCGGGCTGCTCGTGTCCCGACTGCACCATCAGTGCTCGCATCGCCTTGACGACCTCCACCGTGCGCGTGCGGTAGCGGTAGAAGTCGCCGGTGAACAGCGTGTTCGGGCACCGCAGCTCGCAGGCGCCGCACTGGGTGCAGTGGACGTAGTCCTCGGCGACGTCGCCGACGTCGAGCAGGCCCTGCTCCATCGCCACGACGTTGGCGTGAAACGCCGTCGGGCTGTGGTTCTCGTTGCCGGTGACCTGGGTGACGGGGCACACCTCACGACAGAACTTGTGCCCCGACGAGTAGCAGCTGTAGGCGGCATCTCGCCAGCGCTCCACGAACTCCGCCTGAGCCTCTCCGTTCGAGTCCGCCGCCGTCATACCGGCCCCATCACCGAGATTCTCTGCCATGTGTCGTCCTTCCTCCGATTGAGATCGTATTCTCGCTCAGACGTCGGTCCCGGGGGGTTTTCCTCGTGGCGGGCGCCACGGCAGAGCCGTCGACTCGCTTGACCGCCGCTCTATGCTGCGGCCCGGGCCGCCGGGAGGTGCCCGTTCCCGCGATCGAAGGAGAGGCGATGAGGCGGATCAAGGCAATCGTGTACGGCGTCGGGGCAATGAACTCGGTCGCCACCCGGCTGATGCTGGAAAAGGGGGTCGACATCGTCGGCGCGCTCGCGCGCAGTCCCGAGAAGGTCGGTCGTGACCTCGGGGACGTCGCCGGACTCGGCTACCAAACCGGCGTGCTGATCGAGGATGACCCCGAGCGCGTGCTCTCCACGCGCCAGGCCGACATCGCCGTGGTCGCGATCGCCAGCTACATGACCGACATGTACGAGCACCTCCATCGCTGCGCCGAGCACGGCGTCAACGCGATTACCCTCTCCGAGGAGGCGCTGTATCCGTGGAACACGTCGCCCATGCAGAGCGCCGAGCTGGACCGGCTGGCGCGCCGCAACTGCGTCACGATCACTGGCACCGGCCACCAGGACGTTTACTGGGTCAACCTCGTCAGCATGGTCCTGGCGACCGCGCACCGAATCGAGACGGTCACCGGCAAAGCGAGCTGGAACGTCGACGACTTCGGTCCCGAGGTGGTCTCCGATCAGCGTGTGGACACGACCGTCGAAGACTTCGACAAGTGGCTGGCCGAGACCGCTCGTCCGCCGAGCTTCGGCCGCAACACGCTCGGAGCGCTGGTCGAGGACCTGGGCGTGACAGTCGCCGAGCAGTCGACCACCACCCGGCCCGAGGTCGCCCAGCAGCCGGTCGAATCTGAGGCGCTTGGGGTCACCGTGGCAGCCGGCAAGGTGATCGGCTTCACCGACATCGACACGGTGCGCACCGATCAGGGGATGACGCTCACGTTCGAGATGACCGGGCGCTTGTATCTGGAGGGCGAAGCCGACGTCAACGACTGGACGGTCACGGGGGAGCCCGAGCTCCACCTCTCAAACCCCGCGGTGCCGACGGGCATGACCACGTGCACGCAGCTCGTCAACCGGATTCCCGACGTGATCAACGCACCGCCGGGCTTCATCACGGTGGAGAAGCTGCCTCGACCGCGATACCGGACCTACCCGCTCGGGGCCTACTTGCGCGACCGTGGGGGTTTCCGCAGGCGCGGCCGGCTGGGTTAGCAGCGCTCGAACCCGGATCTGCAACTCGCGGTAGCCGTCGGTCGGGAAGAACATGCTCCATGTGGTGGCCCGCGACGGCGATGATCAGCAATCCACCCAGCGCGCACGTATCAGCGCTCGCCGTAGCGCGCCGTCCATTGACACGCGCCAACGCTTGGGGGGAGGATGACGACGGACTGCTGTAACCGGGAACGGAGGTCGATCGTGCAGACGCTGCAAGAGATCAGCTTGGGCGACGTCCAAGCTGTCTACGACGGGGCCGAGGGCGACCTATGGGAGCTGGTGATGGGCGAGCAGATCCACATCGGCGGACTGAGCTCGTCGATGGATCTCGCCGACCGAGCCGGCATCGCCGAAGGCAGTGACGGAGTCGATCTGTGCTGTTGTAACGGTGCTGGGATGCGCTTCCTCATCCGCCTTCGCAATGTCGGGCGCATGACCGGCGTCGACGTCACCGAGCGGATCGTCGAGCGCGGTCGCCGGAGGACCGAGGCGGAGGGGCTGTCGGACCGCATCGCCTTCGTCCTCGGCGACGCCACCGACACCGGCCTACCCGACGCCGCCGCCGACTTCGTGTGGGGCGAGGACGCCTGGTGTTACGTCGGCGATAAGCGACGGCTGATCGCCGAGGCGGCTCGGCTGGTTCGGGCTGGCGGTCAGATCGCCTTCACCGACTGGCTGACCGGCCCTGAGCAGATAAGCGGGGAAGAGGCCGAGCGCTTCCTGCGCTTCATGAAATTCCCCAACATCCTGGACGTGGCGGAGTACAGCGCCCTGCTCGAGGACTGCGGCTGCCGCGTGCAGACGGCGCAGGACACGGGCCGGTTTGCCTCCCACGTCGACCTTTACCTGAACATGCTCAACATGCAGCTGACGTACGACGCTCTGAAGCGGATCGGCTTCGACATGGAGCTCATGCAGGGGCTGGGTGGAGAGATGGGCTTCATCCAGCAACTCGCCCACGAGGGCAAGATCTGTCAGGGAAGGTTCGTGGCCACAA
Source organism: uncultured Actinomycetota bacterium (assembly GCA_963830395.1). Taxonomy (GTDB): domain Bacteria; phylum Actinomycetota; class Thermoleophilia; order Solirubrobacterales; family Solirubrobacteraceae; genus Palsa-465. The sequence goes on along the minus strand of CAWHMI010000028.1, from coordinate 45 downwards.
AAGCCTGATCGTCGCTCTCCCCCCACCGTTCCCGGCCGCTCAATG
>CAWHMI010000027.1:0-120155 GCA_963830395.1 uncultured Actinomycetota bacterium | reverse complement strand
CGTAGGCGTAGGCGGCGTCGCGGTGGACGATCGCGGAGAACGCGTCGACCGGCTCGCCCTGCAGCAGGATGTCGACCTTCACCAGGTCGGCCGCCTGCTCGCCGGCCGGCTCGTAGTTGAGCGAGGCGTAGCCCCGGGTACGCGACTTCAGGATGTCGAAGAAGTCGAAGATGATCTCGGCGAGCGGCATCGTGTAGCGCAGCTCGACGCGGCTGTCGGACAGGTAGTCCATGCCGGCGAGCTGCCCGCGGCGCGACTGGCAGAGCTCCATGATCGGCCCGACGAACTCGCTCGGCGCCAGCACCGAGACCGCGGTGATCGGCTCGAAGATCGTCGCGACCTTGCCCTCGGGCCAGTCCGCGGGGTTGGTCACCGCGCGCTCGCTGCCGTCGTCGAGCTCGAGGCGGTAGACGGTGTTCGGCGCGGTGGAGATCAGCTCGAGGCCGTGCTCCCGCTCGAGGCGGTCGCGGGTGATCTCGAGGTGCAGCAGGCCGAGGAAGCCGCAGCGGAAGCCGAAGCCGAGCGCCGCCGACGTCTCGGGCTCGTAGGACAGCGCCGCGTCGTTGAGGCGCAGCCGGTCCAGCGCGTCGCGCAGCAGCGGGTAGTCGGTGCCGTCGATGGGATAGAGCCCGGAGTAGACCATCGGCTGCGGGTCGCGGTAGCCGCCGAGCGGGGTCGTCGCCCCCTTGCGCTCCCAGGTCACCGTGTCGCCGACGCGGGACTGGCGGACGTCCTTCACGCCGGTCATTAGGTAGCCGACCTCGCCGACGCCGAGCCCCTGGCAGGGCTTCTGGTCCGGCGAGATGATCCCGACCTCGAGCAGCTCGTGGACGGTGCCGGTGGACATCATCTTGATCCGCTCGCGCGGGGTGATCTTCCCGTCCACGACGCGGATGTAGGTGACGACGCCGCGGTAGGTGTCGTACACCGAGTCGAAGATCATCGCCCGGGCCGGGGCGTCGGGGTCGCCGACCGGGGCCGGCACCCGGGCGACCACCGAGTCGAGCACCGCGGGGACGCCGTCACCGGTCTTGGCGCTGATCCGCAGGATGCTGTCCGGGTCGCAGCCGATGAGGTGGGCGATCTCGGCGGCGTAGCGCTCCGGGTCCGCCGCCGGCAGGTCGATCTTGTTGAGGACCGGGATGATCTCGAGGTCGTTCTCCATGGCCAGGTAGAGGTTGGCCAGGGTCTGGGCCTCGATGCCCTGCGCGGCGTCGACCAGCAGGATCGCGCCCTCGCACGCGGCCAGCGACCGGCTGACCTCGTAGGTGAAGTCGACGTGGCCCGGGGTGTCGATGAGGTGCAGGACGTGGTCGCGCTGCTCGCCGTCGGGACCGGCGGCGAACCACGGCAGGCGCACGTTCTGCGCCTTGATGGTGATGCCGCGCTCGCGCTCGATGTCCATGCGGTCGAGGTACTGGGCCCGGTAGGCCCGATCCCCCAGCACGCCGGTCAGCTGCAGCATCCGGTCGGCCAGGGTCGACTTGCCGTGGTCGATGTGCGCGATGATGCAGAAGTTCCGGATGCGCTCGGGCGGCGTGAACGTCTCGTCGGCGTAGCCCACGGTGCCGGGTCGGCCAGGGGTCTGGGCCGACTGCTGCGTCGTGGTGGTCTCGGTCAACGAGGTCCTCGTTCCTGCTCGGGCCCGGGTGTGCTCGCCCTCCATGGTCCCACGGCACCCGAGGAGCACCGGCCATGTGGGGCATTGGTAATCTGGCGGCAACTGCGCCGTGCGGGCTGGACGCCTGTGTCTGCTCCCGGGCGCGTCCGCACGCAGAACATCCGCACCATCGATCAGAGGTTCGAAGGCCCCGTGGCGAACATCAAGCAGCAGGTCAAGCGCAACCGCAAGAACGAGGAGGCTCGTCAGCGGAACAAGGCGGTCAAGTCGCGCATCAAGACCGCGATCCGCCGGTACCGCGAGACCCTCGAGTCCGGCGACTCCGCGGCCGCCGACGAGCGCCGCCGCGAGGCCGGGCGCCTGCTCGACAAGGCCGTGAGCAAGGGCGTCATCCACAAGAACCAGGCGGCGAACAAGAAGTCGCGCATGGCCCACCGGGGCGCGCGCTTCACCGTCGACGCCAAGGGCGGCAAGACGCCGGCCTGATCCGGTCCGTGAGCTGTTGAGCGAGGGGCACCTTCGGTCGGTTCTATCGACCGAGGGTGCCCCTCGCTGTGTCTGAGGGTGATCGGCGGCGCTCGGTCGGCTCGAGGGGTACACCACGCCGGTCCGGGGCACTCCCGGATGCCTCACGTGCCCCTGATCATGGAGCAGACGGGCCGGAGCAGCCGCCACCTCGAAGGGCACTCCACGCCGGTTCGGGGAATTCCCGGGATGCCTGACGTGCCCCTGATCATGGAGCAGGCGGACGCCGGAGCAGCCGCCACCGTCGAGGGGCACACCACGCACGTCTCGAGGCGCTCCCGGATGCCTGACGTGCCCCTGATCATGGAGCAGGCGGACGCCGGAGCAGCCGCGACCCGAGGGCACGCGCCGGACCTCGCGCTCGAGGTCCTCCTGATCAGCGCCGACGGGCGTGCCCGGCGAGGGCCGCCAGCTCCACCGTCGCCCGCTCCAGGGCGTATGCCGGGTCGGCCGCGGCGCCCTTGACGTCGGCGTTGACGTCGGCGACCAGCGACATCGCCCGCGTGAGCCCCGGGCCGTCCCACCCGCGGGCCTGCCCCTGGGCCTTCTTGACCTTCCACGGCGGCATCTTGAGCTCCGAGGCCATCCGGTAGGGGTCGCCCCGGCCGGCGGCGGAGACCCGCGCGATGGTCCGCACCGCGTCGGCGAGCGCGTCGGCCACGAGCACGTGGGCCACGCCGGTGTCGAGCGCCCAGCGCAGCGCCTCGAGCGCGCCCGCGCGGTCCCCCGTCACCGCGCGCTCGGCCACCGCGAACCCGGTGACGTCGGCCCGCCCGCGGTGGAACCGCCGCACGGCCTCGGTGTCGATCTGACCCCCGGAGTCGCTGACCAGCTGCGACGCCGCCGCCGCGAGCTCGCGCAGGTCCGACCCGACGGCGTCGAGCAGCCCGCCCAGCGCGTCGCCGGTGATGGTGCCGCCGGCCTGCCGCACCTCGGCGCGGACGAAGTCGGCCCGCTGGTCGTACTTCTGGAGCTTGGGGGCCTCGCTGACCGCGGCGCCCGCCTTCTTCAGCCCGTCGACCAGTGCCTTGCCCTTGGCCCCGCCCGCGTGCACGGCGACGAGCGCGACGCCGTCGGTGGGCGCCTTCGCGTAGTCGACGAGCACGGTGGTGACCTCGGTGTTCGCGTCCTGCGCCGCCTCGAGCACCACGACCCGGGCCTCGGCGAACAGCGACGGGCTCACCAGCTCCGCGAGCACCCCCGCGGTGATCTCGGAGGCCCGCAGGGTGCGGACCTCGACGTCCGGGTCCCGACGGCGGGCGGCGGCGACCGCACCGGCGACGGCCCGCTCGACCAGCAGCGCCTCGTCGCCGAGGACGAGCCGCACGGGGGCCTCGTCCACCTCGGCGGAGGTTCCCTGGGCGGGACGGGCTCTCGGTGGCACGCCGACATCCTCCCAGGACCCCCCGACACCGTGGTGTGGGCAACGTCCCCGCGCGGTGGCCCGGCGTGCGCACCGTGCCGTAACGTTCCGGACTGCGCCCGACCGGTCCGATCCGGACCCGGGCGGACAACCGAATACGGCTCATCCAGAGGGGTAGAGGGAACGGCCCGACGACACCCCGGCAACCGGCGGCACCCGCATGTGCGGGGAGCAAGACCGGTGCCAATTCCGACCCGCCGGGTGGCGGGGAAGATGAGGAGAAACCTTTCATGACCCTGACCGCCTCCGGTCCGAGCACCGCCTCCGGGACCGCCGGCACGTCCCTCGACCTCGGCCCCGCCGCCGCCCTGGCGTGCCGGGCGTGCGGCCACCGCCTCGCCCTCGCCGCCGAGTTCGCGTGTCCCCAGTGCTTCGGACCGCTCGAGGTCGCCTACGACTTCGGCCGCGTCACCCGCGAGCAGATCGAGCGCGGCCCCAAGTCGATCTGGCGCTACAAGGACCTGCTGCCGGTGCCGAGCACCGTCGAGTCGCACCCGAACACCGAGCCCGGCTTCACCCGGCTCGTGCGCGCCGACCGCCTCGGCGCCGAGCTCGGCATCCGCAACCTCTGGGTCAAGGACGACACCGGCAACCCGACGCACTCCTTCAAGGACCGCGTCGTCGCCGTCGCCCTGGCCGCCGCCCGCGAGCTGGGCTTCACCGTGCTCGCCTGCCCGTCGACCGGGAACCTCGCGAACGCCACCGCCGCGGCCGCCGCCCGCGCCGGGTGGGACTCGGTCGTGCTCATCCCCGCCTCGCTCGAGCGCGCGAAGATCCTCATGACGGCGGTGTACGAGACCTCGCTGCTCGCCGTCGACGGCACCTACGACGACGTCAACCGCCTCGCCACCGAGCTCGCCTTCGAGCAGGAGGACTGGGCGTTCGTCAACGTCAACGTCCGGCCGTACTACGCCGAGGGCTCGAAGTCGCTGGGCTACGAGATCGCCGAGCAGCTGGGCTGGCGCATCCCGGCGCAGACGGTGATCCCGGTGGCCTCCGGCTCCCAGCTGACCAAGATCGACAAGGCCTACGGGGAGCTCGTCTCCCTCGGCCTGGTCGACGGTGAGGACTGGCGCGTCTTCGGCGCCCAGGCGAAGGGGTGCTCGCCGGTCTCGACGGCGTTCGCCGAGGGCACCGACGTCGTCCGGCCCGCAGAAGCCGGACACCATCGCCCGGTCCCTCGCGATCGGCAACCCCGCCGACGGCCCCTACGTGCTCGACACCGTCCGCCGCTGCGGCGGCGCGGTCACCGACGTGACCGACGACGAGGTCCGCGACGGCATGCGGCTGCTCGCCCGCACCGAGGGGATCTTCGCCGAGACGGCGGGCGGGGTCACCGTCGCGAACGCGCGGAAGCTCGTCGAGGAGGGCCGGCTCGACCCCGACGCCGACACCGTCCTGCTGATCACCGGCGACGGGCTCAAGACCCTCGACGCGATCGAGGGCCAGGTCGGCCCGACGGCGCACGTCCCCGCCACCTCGAAGGCGGTCCGCGAGGCGCTGGGGCTGTAGGCACTCCTCTCACCGCTTCTTCGGATCCGGGCGGGGGTCACCGCGGGCGACGACCGCCGTGCCCCCGCCCGGCGCCGGGACGACCGCGAGGTCGCCGCTCTGGTCGGTGCGCCGCACCAGGGCCCCGGTCCCGGCGAGCAGGCCCATCATCGCCGGGTTGGGGTGCCCGTAGCTGTTGCCCTGCCCGACGCTGACCAGCGCGAGCCGCGCGTGCGCCGCCGTCACGAACGCCGGCAGCGACGACCGCGAGCCGTGGTGGGGCACCTTGAGCACGTCCGCTCCCAGGTCGACCCCGGACGCGAGCAGCGCCTCCTGCGACTCGGCCTCGGCGTCGCCGGGCAGCAGGATCCGCCCGAGCGGCGTGGTGGCGCGCAGGACGAGCGAGGTGTCGTTGACCTCGGTGCCGTCGCCGGGGTCGACGTGCGGACGCGGACGGAGCGGGCCGAGGACCTCGAGCGCGAGCCCCGGCCAGCGCAGCGTCGCGCCGGGATCGAGCCCGACGACCGGGGTGCCCGCCGCCCGTGCCCACCCGGTCACCTCCCCGAGGGCGCCGACCGGCTCGTGCACCGGCCCGATCGCCACGGCCCCCGCCGACCGGCCGCGCAGCGCCCCGGCCAGCCCGTCGACGTGGTCGGCGTGCAGGTGCGAGAGCACGACGAGCGCGAGCGAGCGCACCCCGAGCCGTGAGAGGCACCCGTCGATCGCGCTGCCGTCCGGGCCGGCGTCGAGGAGCACGGCACGGCCGGGTTCCCCGGTGGCGAGGACGAGCCCGTCGCCCTGCCCGACGTCGCACATGACGAACACCCAGTCCGGCGGCGGCCACCCGACCGGCACGACCCGCGTCGGGACGAGCACGAGCAGCAGGCCCACGACGACGGCGAGCGCGAGCAGCCGGACCCGGCGCCACCGCAGGGCCACGAGGCCGAGCAGCACCAGGCCGGCCAGCAGCAGCCCGCCGGTGACCCCGCCCGGCCACGCCAGCGTCGCGCCCGGTACCGCGGCGCACCGCCGCGCCACCCACACCAGCCACGACACCTCCGGCCCGGCCAGCCACACCGCGGCGTGCGCGCCCGCGGTCCACCACGGTGCGAGCACCGCGGCCAGCACGCCGAGCACGGTCGCCGGGGCGACGACGGGCGCGGCGAGGAGGTTCGCGAGCACCGCGACGAGGCTGACCTGGCCGGAGAGCCCGGCCACCACCGGCGCGGTGACCACGTGCGCGGCGAGCGGCACCGCCAGCGCCTCCGCGACCCCCGGCGGCACCCGTCGACGCCGCAGCGCCGTGACGATCACCGGCGCGAGCAGCACCAGCGCCCCCGTCGCGAGCACCGACAGTGCGAAGCCGGCGTCCACCGCGAGCGCCGGATCGACCAGGAGCAGCACGATCACGGTGACGGCGAGGGCGGGCACCACCGAGCGGGTCCGGCCGAGGGCGAGCGCGAGGATCGCGACCGCGCCCATGGCGCCCGCGCGCAGGACGCTCGGCGAGGGGCGGGCGAGGACCACGAAGCCCACGAGCGCCAGCAGCGCCAGCACCGCCGCCGTCCGTGGGCCCAGCCGCGCCAGCCGCGCGAGGAGCAGGACCGCGCCGAGGACGAATGCCACGTTCGACCCGCTGACGGCGAGCAGGTGCGTGAGGCCCGCCGTGCGGAAGTCGTCGGCGAGGTCGGCCGCGATCCCGGAGGTGTCCCCGACGACGAGCCCCGGCAGCAGGCTGGCGGGCTCCTCGCCCAGCACGGCGCGGGCGGCGTCGCGCAGGCCGGCCCGCAGGTCGCCCGCGGCGAGCTGGGCGCCGGGCGCTGGGCCGACGTCGCGTGGCGGGCCGCGGGTGCGCAGGACCGCGACGGTGAGGTCGCCGCGGGTCGGCCGGCCCGAGCGTGCCGCTGGCGGTGGCCCGCTGGCCCGGGAGCAGGCCCGCCCACCCGGCCGCGGGGGCGAGCAGCACCACGCGGCCGTCACCGCGCCAGCGCGCGCCGGCGGCCTGCGCGGCGGCGAGCTCGGCCCGCACGACCACCCGGGCGTCCCCGGCGGGTCCGGTGCTGCGCAGCGGGTTCGGGTCGTCGGTGAGGACCACCTCGAGGGTGGCGGCGGACCCGGCGTCGGCCGCGGCGCGCAGCGGGTGCCCGGCGACCTGGTGGGCCGCGGTGGCCGCGACCCCGCCGACCGCCGCGGCGCAGATCCCGGTCGCGAGCAGCCCGGCCGCCCAGCGCGGGGCGGCCGCGCCCTCCTGCCGGGCCGCGAGCAGTCGCCGTCCCCCGACGACCGCGACCCCGATGGCGAGGAGGGTGAGCAGCACGCCCGGGCCCCAGCCCAGGGCGAGCGGCACGAGGGCCGCCGTCCACGCCGCCAGCGCCGGCGGGACGAGCCGGGCGTCGAGGGCCGGGCGCGGCTCGTCGTCGCCGTCCGTCTCCCGGTGCTCACACCCGCACCAGGTCCCGCAGCGTGCCGAACCGGGCGTCGCCGATCCCGGGGATCTCGCGCAGCTGCTCGACCGCGGTGAACCGGCCGTTCTGGGTGCGCCAGTCCAGGATCTTCTTCGCCATGACCGGCCCGACCCCCGGCAGGCCGTCGAGCTGCTCGAGGGTCGCGGCGTTGAGGTCGAGCTTCCCGCCCGGCGCGGGCCCGGCGCTGCCGGCCGGCGGCCCCGACGGAACCGGCGGCGCGGCCGCCGGCCCCGCGACGCCGACGAGGATCTGCTGGCCGTCGACCACCCGGGCGGCGAGGTTGAGCGGCGTCAGGTCGACGTGCGGGAGCGCCCCGCCCGCCGCGTCCACCGCCTCCCCGACGCGGGCGCCCTCCCGCATCGTCACGAGGCCGGGCCGCCGGACCTTCCCGGCGACGTTGACCACCACCGGTCCCCCGGCTGCCGGCACCGCCCCCGGGACCGCCGCCACCGACGGCAGCGCAGTCCCGCGCGCGGGGGCGGCCGCCGACACCACCGGGAGCGGTGGCACCGGCTCGCTCACCGGCCGCCCCGCCCACACCCCGACCGCCGCCGCGACCGCGGCCAGCGCGGCGACCACCGCGAGCCCGACCGCGCCCCACCCGCCCGGGTCCCAGCGCGCCGCCACCCACGACGCGGGCAGCCACCGGCCGAGCCCCCGCGGCTCGTCCCAGGCGCTCCGCACCGCGGGCGAGGGGCGCCCGGAGACCGGCGCCGCCCCGTCGTCGTCACGAGCCGGAGCAAAGGCCTCCTCCCCCACCCGCAGTCGCGCCCCCGGCGTCCCCTCGGGCGCCGTCGGCCACCCGCGCGGCGCCCCGGCGTCGGGCACGGAGGCCGCGGGCCCGGGCGGGGCGGCGAGGGTCTGGAGCCGCAGGCGGGCGTCGTCGGGGACCACGGGCGCGACGCTAGGGACGCGCGGGCGTCTCCTCCGAGCTCTCGAGCCGGCGCCTGGGGACCACCCGGGGTCCCGGTGCCGCTGGGGACGGCCACCTGCTCCGTCCGGACCGGACCGCGCCCGCCGGACGGACCATCCAGCGCCGCCACCACGGCCTGCGCCACCGCCTCGCCGACCGCCCGGTGCGCCGGCCACCCCCAGTGGATGCCGTCGGCGTTCCCGCGCCCGGTGAGCACGTGCTCACGCACCAGGCCGGCCGAGTCCACCGTCGCCACCCCGTGCTCCCCCGCCCACGCCCGCAGCGCCTCGACGTGCCCCGAGCGGCGGCGGTGCACCCCGCCGTAGAACGCCGAGCGGTGTACCGACGGCAGCAGCAGGACGACGGGCGCGGCGGGCCGCAGCGCCGTCACCGCCACGCGGCACCGCTCCAGGCAGCGCACCGTCTCCGCCGCGGGCAGCGCCGTGGGCCACCCGCCGGCCCAGCGCGCACCCGCCGTCGCCGCGGCCGCGTGCCCGGCCCGGTACCCCTCCCGCACCCGGGCGCGCAGCCCGGCCGGGCGCAGCACGGGGATCAGCTCGCGCACGGCGGTGGGCAGCGGCGAGGGCAGCGAGTCCATGCCGCCGACGCCGAGGACGAGCACGTCGGTGTGCATGACCGAGGCCCAGACCCGCGGGTCGGTCCGCACGGCGCTCCAGGCGTGGCGGGCGGTCCAGCCCAGTCCGGCGTGCAGGTCGGTGGTGCCGCCCAGCGCGGTCGCGGCGACGTGCGGCCACAGGCTCGGCTCGTCGGCGGGGTGCGCGGTGCGGGGACCGTGGAAGCTCAGCGAGTCACCGAGCACGAGCAGGTGCGGCCCGGTCCCGGCGGCCGCCGTCACGCCCCGGCGCCCCACTGCGCCAGCCGCCACCGGTCGGGACGGAACTCCAGGGTCGACCAGCGGCAGTTGCCCAGCGGCCCGAGCGAGGGCCAGTTCGGCACCGGCCAGCCGAGGAAGGCCGACGTCATCGCCGAGATCACCGCGCCGTGGGCCACGAGGACCGCCGTGGCGCCCACCGTCCCGGGCTCCGGCGTGCCGACCAGCTCGTGCAGCACGGGGAGCGCCCGCTGCGCCGAGTCCACGCGCGACTCACCGTCCGGCGGCCGGAACTCGGGATCGAGGTGCCACCGGTCGAGCTGACCCGGCCAGCCGGCGTCGACCTCGGTGTCCACGAGGCCCTGCCACTCCCCGACGTCGGCCTCGCGCAGCCGGGGCTCCTTCCGCGGCTCCAGCCCGGTGGCGTCGGCGACGACGAGGGCGGTCGCGAGGGCGCGCGCCTGGTCGGAGCAGAGCAGCAGCACCGGGTCGAACGCGGCGACGAGGGGAGCCACCGCATGGGCCTGGGCCTGCCCGGTCTCGTCGAGCGGCGGGTCGAGCCGGCCCTGCATCCGGCGCTCGGCGTTCCACGCGGTGCGCCCGTGGCGGAGCAGCACGACCCGCGTGATCACCCCGGGATCGGTCATCGCCCGGGATCAGTCGCCGGCGGCGACGGGGCCGGTGACCTCGACCGGGAGCTCGATGCGCGGGCAGTCCTTCCACAGCCGCTCCAGGCCGTAGAAGTCGCGCTCGTCGGTGTGCAGGACGTGCACGACGACGTCGCCGAAGTCCAGGAGCACCCACCGGGCCTCCTGGCGGCCCTCGCGGCGCACCGCCTTGACGTCCTCGCCGCGCAGCTTCTCCTCGACGTTGTCGACGACGGCCTGCACCTGGCGCTCGTTGGGCGCCGAGGCGATGACGAAGCAGTCGGTGAGGGCGAGCCGCTCGGAGACGTCGATCGCGACCACGTCCTGGGCGAGCTTGTCGGCGGCGGCCAGGGCCGCGACCTCGGCCAGGCGCCGCGCACTGTCGGTGGCGGCCATCGCCGTCGACTCTACCCGGACGCGACGGAGCGGTTTCGCCCCCGGGACGGGTGTCCATACTCGACGCATGGGAGACGCAGCGGTGCGGAGCGCGACCCGGCGGGGCTACGAGTTCGGCGACGGGCTCGCCCAGGGACCCGACCTCCTCGCGGCCGCCGAGACCGCGGTGGCCGCGGCGACCGCGCCGCTGCACGGGCACCGCCCGGACCTGCTCGCCGTCTTCGTCAGCCACCCCGACCCGGACGTGGCGGCGAGCGCGGGCCAGCGCGCGATGGAGATCGCGGGGGCGACGACGGCCTTCGGGTGCCGGGCCTCGGGCGTCATCGGCGACGGCCGCGGCGTGGAGGACACGCCCGCCGTCGCGGTCTGGGCGGCGACGCTGCCGGGTGTGCGGGTCACGCCGTACCGGCTGCAGGCCGCCCGGCACGAGGGCGGCATCTCGGTGGGCGGGATGCCGGTGCCCGCCGACGACGACGCGGTGGCGGTGCTGCTGGCGGACCCGTTCACCTTCCCCGCGCAGGGCTTCGTCGAGCAGTCCGACGACGCGCTGGGCGGGCTGCCGCTGATCGGGGGCCTCGCGACGGCGCCGACCGGGTCGAGTGCGCTCGGGCCGGGACGCCCGGCGCCCGGCGGCGCGCGGCTGTTCCTCGACGGCGAGGTGCACACCCGCGGCGCGGTCGGGGTGCTGCTCGGCGGGAACGTCGCGGTGCGGACGCTGGTGAGCCAGGGGTGCCGCCCGATCGGCCCGACGATGACGGTGACCGCCGCCGGCGGCTCCGAGCTCCACGCGCTCGCGGGGATGCCCGCCTACCGCAAGCTCGAGGAGATCCTGCGCGACCTCGGCGAGGCCGACCGGGAGCTCGCGCTGCAGGGCCTGCACCTCGGCGTCGCGATGGACGAGTACGCCGACGCGCACGGCCGCGGGGACTTCCTCATCCGCGGGGTCGTCGGCGCGGACGAGAGCACGGGCACGGTGACGGTCGGGGACGTCGTCGAGGTCGGGCGCACCGTGCGCTTCCACGTGCGCGACGCGACCACGGCCGGCGAGGACCTCGACGCGCTGATGGCGGCCTCGGAGGAGGAGGGCCCGGCGGGCGGCGCGCTGCTCTTCTCCTGCACCGGGCGCGGGCGGGTGATGTTCGGCGGGCCCGACTCGGTGCACGGCGGCGCGAGCCACGACGTCCGCGCGATCCGGCGGGGCCTCGCGCCCCGCGTGGCGGGGTTCTTCGCCGACGGCGAGATCGGCCCGGTGGCCTCGAAGAACCACCTGCACGGGTTCACGGCGTCGGTGCTGGCGTTCGGTGACTAGGTGCGCTGCGCTCTGAGCACTAATCCGTGCCATGACACGGGAAACTGCTCACGAGCGCGGAGCGCCCTCAGCCCGTCGATCAGGACCTGCACCGCCCGGCGTCGCACGCCCGGGTCCACCGGCAGGAACGCCTGGGCCTGCGCGACCCCGCGCACCAGGAAGTAGATCTCCTCGACGCCGACGTCGCGCCGCACCCGTCCGGTCGCCTGCGCGCGCTCCAGCACCTCCCCGACGACGGCGCCCACCCGCTCCGACGCGGCCCGCGCCGCCTCGCCGAACCCGCCCCCGTCGAGCAGGTGCCCCGCCATCGCGAGCTTCGTCGGCGCGTGCTCGGCCATCTCCGCGACCAGCCTCTCCAGCGCCGCCACCGCGTCGTCCCCGGTCCCGGCCGCCCGTGCCCCGTCGGCGAGGTCGTCGAGGTGCGCGGCGAGGGCGTGCTCGACGAGGTCGCGCTTGGTCGGGAAGTGCCGGAAGACGGTGCCCGCCCCGACCCCGGCCCGCCGCGCGACCGTCTCGGTGGACGCCTCGACGCCCTGCTCGGCGAACACCTCCTGCGCCGCCGAGAGGACCCGACGGCGGTTGGCAGCGGCATCCGCGCGCACGGCACCTCCTGGAAACGGAGCGACCACTCCGCTAGGGTCGGGAAACGGAGTCGTCACTCCGGACATCCTCCACGAATCGAGGCCCCGATGGTCCCGCACCCCTCGCCGTCGTCACCCGAGGCCGTCGTCCGTGCCGTCATGGACGGGGTGAGCCGCCTCGTGCTCGGCGACGAGTCCCAGGTCGATCGCCTGGTCGCCCTCTACGCCGAGTCGACCCACGTCGTGCACCCGATGAATCCCGCGATCCCGCCGCTGCGCACGCGGGACGACCTGCGCGCACACTTCGCGGCCGCCCCGTCGCAGCTCGGCCGTCCGGACGCGTTCGGGCCGGCCGACGTCGTCGTCCACCACACGACCGACCCCGAGGTCGTCGTCGCCGACTTCCACTACGAGGTCACCCGGGGGACGACGACGTCGAGCCTGCCGTGCGTGTTCGTCGTGCGCGTGCGCGACGGGCTGATCGTCGACTCCCGCGACCACGCGGGCACCCCTGACGCGCCCGACCTGACGCCCGCCCTCACCCCTTCTGCGGGTGGATCGTCTCCCCCCGCGCGAGCATCGCCACGTACTCCTCGATCCGCCGCACCCGCGTCTCCGGTCGCTTGAGCTGCCCGAGCCGGTGGGTGATCGCGTAGCGGTTCTGGCTGGTCAGGCGCCCGAACATCGCCGCTGCGTCCGGCGAGGCCGCCAGTGCCGCGGCGAGGTCGTCCGGCACCACCGCCGTCGCGGGCCCCGCGTACGCCGCCTCCCAGCGGCCGTCGGCCTTCGCCCGCTCCACCTCGGCGAGTCCCGCGGGCTGCATCCGGCCCTCCTCGACGAGCCGCGCGACGTGCCCCACGTTGCGCGTCGACCACGGGCTGCGGGCGCGCCGCGGGGTGTAGCGCTGGAACACCGTGAGCTCGTCGCGCCGGCGCGCCTGCCCGTCGATCCAGCCGTGGCAGAGCGCCTCGTCGAGGGCCTGGGCGTAGGTGAGCGTGGTCGGCGGGTCGGGGTGGGTCAGCGCCGCCTTCTTCGCCAGCACCAGCCACACGCCCGTCGGGTCCGCGTGGTGGGCGCGCAGCCACTCCCGCCAGGCCGCCTCGTCCGGGACGACGAGCTCGGGCTGCTCGGCCATCAGCTCAGGTGTTCCAGCCGGGACGGGCCCACGCCGTCGCGGTAGAGGCCGCGCTTCGCGATGTACTGCACGACGCCGTCCGGCACCAGGTACCAGACCGGCTCCCCCTTCGCGACGCGCATCCGGCAGTCCGTCGAGGAGATCGCCATGGCGGGGACGTCGAGGAGGCTGACCGCGCCCTGCGGGAGGTGCGCCCCGTCGAGGGTGAAGCCGGGCCGGGTGACGCCGACGAAGTGCGCGACCTCGAACATCTCGCTCGCGCGGTGCCACGAGAGGATCTGCTCGAGGGCGTCTGCGCCGGTGATGAAGTACAGCTCGTCACCGGGGAAGATCGCGGCGAGGTCGTGGAGCGTGTCGACGGTGTAGGTCGGGCCCTCGCGGTCGACGTCGACGCGGCTCACCGTGAACCGCGGGTTCGACGCCGTCGCGACGACCGTCATCAGGTAGCGGTCCTCGGCCGGGGCGACGTCGGTCTTCGACTTCTGCCACGGCTGGCCGGTGGGGACGAACACCACCTCGTCCAGGGAGAACCGCATCGCGGCCTCGCTGGCCGCGACGAGGTGGCCGTGGTGGATCGGGTCGAACGTCCCGCCCATCACGCCGATGCGTCTGCTCATTCCCCGCCCTCCCGATCCCGTCCCGTCGCTGCCGCTCGCCCGGCTCAGACCGGCAGCAGCCCGCCGACCACGCCGGCCAGCTGGGCCGCCGTCCGGCACTCGTGCATGGGCACGACGCGGCCGTACTCGCGGGCCGCCGAGTCCCCGGTCCCCCACTGGCGTTCCGGCTCCGGGTTGAGCCAGTGCGCGTGCCGGGCCCGCGCGACGATCCCCGCGAGGACGCCGAGCGCCGGGTCCTGGTGGTTGGTGCGGGCGTCGCCGAGGACGAGCAGCGAGCTGCGGTCGGTGACCGCGTCCGGCCAGCGCTCGGCGAAGCGGTCGAAGGCCCGCCCGTAGTCGGAGTGCCCGCTCCAGGCGAGGAGGCCCGGGCGGGAGTGCACCTCGGTGAGCACCTGCCCGAGGTCGGCGCCCGGGGTGAACAGGTCGGTGACCTCGACGCACCCGTCCACGAAGCAGAAGATCCGGATGCGGGAGAACTGCTCGCGCAGCGCCTGGACCAGCATCATCGTGAAGTGGCTGAACCCGGCCACCGAGCCGGACACGTCGCAGAGCAGCACCAGCTCCGGGCGCCCCGGCCGCGGGCGGCGGTGCACGAGGTTCACCGGGACGCCGCCGGTGGACATCGAGCGGCGCAGGGTGCGGCGCATGTCGATGGGGCCCCGGCGGGCCCGACGACGGCGGGCGGCCAGTCGCGTCGCGAGGTGGCGGCCCAGCGGCGCGACCCGCCGTCGCAGGTCGGCGAGAGTGTCCGCGCTCGCGGACAGGAAGTCGGTCTGCTCGGCCTGGCGTCGCACCCCGGTGCGCGCGGCCGCCTCCCGCCCGCGGATCTCCGAGCCGCGCCGGGCCGTCTCGGCCTGCACCAGGCGCCGGAACTCGGCGATCCGGGCCCGGGTCTCGCGGCGTGCGACCTCCTCGGCGAACGGGGAGTCGGCGGCGTCCGCCCCGGCCTCCCGCCGCCCGCGCAGGTCGGCGAGGACCCGCGCGAGCAGCGTCTCGGGACGCACGCTGTTGAGGGCCTGGTACGACGAGAACCCCGAGGGCGTCCCGCCCGTCCCGTCCTGCCCCGCGCCGGTCCCGCCGGACCCGGTACCGCTGCCCTTCCCGTTGCCCAGCGCACCGAGCCCGTCGACGACGGCCCGGGCGAGCTCGGAGAGCGCTGCGGTGTCCCCGTCGGCGAGCAGCTGGGCGAGGAGCTCGCGCAGCGCGTCGACGTCGACCGCGCCGTCCTCGGTGTAGGGCAGCGCCACCTCGCCGAGCGCCGCGCCCTGGCCCAGGGGGAACCACAGGTCGAACAGCGCGTCGAAGGTCTGGCGCTGCCCGGACCGGCGCAGCAGCGCGGCCGCCAGCCCCTCGCGCAGGTGCTCGCGACGCAGCAGGTCGAGCTCGGCCATCACCGCCGCCGCGTCGACCGTCTCGCCCGGGCCGACGTCGACGTGGTGGGTGCGCAGGGCCTGCACGAAGTCGACGAGGTGCGCGGGGAGACCTCTGGTCGGGGTGCAGCTCATCAGTTCAGGCGCAGCTCGGAGGAGGCCTTGACCAGGTCGGAGCGGTGCTTGAGGACGACGCCGAGACTCTTCCGCACCGCGTCGTCGTCGAGGGTGTCGAGGCCGAGCGCGACCAGCGTGCGCGCCCAGTCGATCGTCTCCGACACCGACGGCGCCTTGCGCAGGTCGAGCCCGCGCAGCACGCCGATGATCCGCACGAGCTGCTCGGCCAGCGCCTCCGGCAGCTGCGGAACCCGGGAGGCGACGATCTTGCGCTCGAGCTCGGCGTCGGGGAAGTCCAGGTGCAGGAACAGGCAGCGCCGCTTGAGGGCCTCGGAGAGCTCGCGGGTGGCGTTGGAGGTCAGCAGCGTGAACGGCCGCTGGGTGGCGGTGATGGTGCCGAGCTCGGGGACGGTCACCTGGAAGTCGCCGAGCACCTCCAGCAGCAGTCCCTCGACCTCGACGTCGGCCTTGTCGGTCTCGTCGACGAGCAGCACCGTCGGCTCGTCGCGGCGGATCGCGGTGAGCAGCGGGCGGGTGAGCAGGAACTCCTCGGAGAAGACGTCGTCACGGGCGTCGTCCCACGCTTCGCCCTGGCTCGCCTGGATGCGCAGCAGCTGCTTGGCGTGGTTCCACTCGTAGAGTGCCCGGGCCTCGTCGATGCCCTCGTAGCACTGCAGCCGCACGAGCCCGGCCCCGGTGGACTCGGCCACCGCACGCGCCAGCTCGGTCTTCCCGACACCGGCCGGACCCTCGACGAGCAGCGGCTTGCCGAGGCGGTCGGCGAGGAACACGGTCGTCGCGACACCGGTGGAGGCCAGGTAGCCGACCTCGGCGAGCCGGGTCACGACGTCGTCGACGGAGTCGAAGAACGTCGACCTGCCGGTCGGATCGGTGCCCACGGATTCCGCATCCTGCCCGCTGATCCCCCGCTTGTCCCGCCTGGTGACGAGCCCCGCACGGATGCACGGGCAGCGACGACGCCCGCACCGGGTGACAGGGGAGCCCCGTCGTCGCGCGGAGCACCGGGGACAGGCGCACCATCGGCAGGATGACGACCACCGAGGCAGCGCCGACGGTCCAGGGCCACCCGGAGCGCAAGGTGCGGATCCCCGTCCCGGGACTCGGCGCGGTCGAGCTGTCGGGCCCGGAACTGGTCTACGTGGCCGGGATCGCGGCGCTGGGCGTGTTCGGCTTCATCGACTGGCCCATCGCGCTCGTGATCGGCGCCGGCCACCTGCTCGCCGCGGACCGTGGCAGCCGTGACGCCCAGGCGCTCGGCGAGGCCATCGAGGACGCCGGGTAGCTCTCGGGGCGGTTCTGGCACGCTCACGCCGATGACGGCCCAGCGCACGGACGTCGGCACCCTCGACGCCCCGCCGGCCCCGAGCGCGCCGGCCGCTCCGGGACCCCGCGCCCTGCGCCCGGTCCCGCGCCTGCTGCTCGCCGTCGCGATCGCCCTCGTGGTCACCGCCGGGCTCGTCGCGCGGCTCGGGCTCGTGGGCGACCACGCGATCGGCGCGGCCGACAACGCCGACGGCGCCCGCCTGTTCTGCGTGGTCGGGCTCGTCCCCGACGCCACGGACGGCGTCGCGTCGGGCCACGGCGTCGTCGTGACCGAGTTCCGCACCGGCGGCCCGGGGTGCCGCGTCCCCGCCCCCGTCACCTCGGCCCGGGTCGTACTGGAGGCAACGGTCGCGCTCGCCGCCCGGCTGGACCGCTCCCCGCCCGCCCCGGACGGCACCACCCGCTTCAGCCTGGTGTGGCTCGCCGACGTCTACGCGGTCCTCTTCGGCCTGGGCGCGGGGATCGCGACGTGGGCCGTCGCCGGGGCGAGCGCGCGGCGCCGGACCGCCCGGGTGCTGCTCGTCGTCGTGCCGCCGCTCGCCCCGCTGCTGGCCGTGCCCTGGTGGGCGCGGTTCCTGGTGTCGGCCTACGGTGAACCGGCGGGGCTCCTCGGCGCCGCGTGGCTCGCGTTGGGGCTGCTGGCGGTCGCCCTGACCCCGGCGCGGGACCGGGTCGCGCGCGCGACGGCGCTCGGCCTGGTCGCCCTGGGCGGGCTGGTCGCGGTCACTGCGAAGCCGGCGTTCCTGCCCGTCGGGCTCGCGGCCGTCCTGGCGTGCGTGGTCGTCACGGTCGGCACCCGGCGGTGGTGGCGACGCGTCCCGGGCCTCGTCGCGGCCGTCGTCGCCGTAGCCCTGGCGCTGTCCCCGGTGCTCGCCGGGATCCGCTACCAGGACGAGCTCTACGAGGTCCCGAACACCCACGACCTGGTCTTCACCGCGATCCTGCCCGAGTCCGGGCCGGCGGCCCTGCCGGCCATCGGGCTGCCCGCCGAGGACTGGCGGGCCTGGGGCGAGCACTACTACCTGCACGGCGGCCGGGACGTCGCGGGCTGGGACGAGAGTCCCGGGCCCCGGACCGTGGCGATCCGCACGGCCGCCCGGCACTGGGTGGCGACGCACCCGGCCCTCGCCGCCGCGATGGTGCGCCGCGGCCTCGACGCGACCCTGCGCCCCCAGGTGCGCTACCTGGCGTCCACGACGGCGGGCCCCGTCACCGTCAGCGGCTCGCGCCCGGTGCCCCCGGCCCCCGAGGGCGACCAGCACATGGGGGTCACCTTCGCCTGGCTCGACGGGCTGCCCGGAC
This sequence comes from uncultured Actinomycetota bacterium, assembly GCA_963830395.1. Taxonomy (GTDB): domain Bacteria; phylum Actinomycetota; class Thermoleophilia; order Solirubrobacterales; family Solirubrobacteraceae; genus Palsa-465. The sequence continues at coordinate 102,067 of CAWHMI010000027.1, read as the reverse complement.
GCGGGCTGCCCCCGGTGGTCGTCGTCGTCGCCCTGCTCGCGGCGGCGTCGACGGTGCTCCTGCCCCGCGTCGCGCGGCGGCTCGGCGCCGTCCGGGGGCTGCTGCGCGCGGCCGGGGTGCTGGCCGCGGCCGCCGTCGGGACCGTCCTGCTGGCAACGCTCGGCGACGGCTACGTGGAGCTGGCCAAGCACGTGTGGCTGGCGTCGTACCTGCTGGTCGTCACGGGGACGGTGCTCGTCGGGGCCCTCGCGGCGGCGCTGGTCCGGTTCGGCTCGCCCTCACCGGCTCAGGCGAACGCGCCGGAGTAGGCGTTGAGCGCGGGCTGGCCACCCAGGTGGGCGTAGAGGACCGTCGCGTCGCGGTCGATCTCCCCGCTCGTGACCAGGTCGACGAGCCCGGCCATGGACTTGCCCTCGTAGACCGGGTCGAGGATGACGCCCTCGAGGCGGGCGGTCAGTTCGATGGCCTCCCGGGTGGACGCGACGGGGATGCCGTAGCGGTCCCCGGCCCACCCCTCGAGCACGGTGATCTCGTCCTCGCGCAGGTCGCGCTCGAGGCCGATCAGCGTCGCGGTGTGCCGGGCGATGCGCCCGACCTGGTCGCGGGTCTTCTCGATCGTGGCCGAGGCGTCGATGCCGATCACCCTCCTCGGGCGGTCGGAGTCCGCGAACCCGGCGATCATCCCGGCGTGCGTCGAGCCGGTGACGGTGCAGACGACGATGGTGTCGAAGAAGACGCCGAGGGCGGTCTCCTGGGCCTCGACCTCGCGGGCCCACTGCGCGAACCCCAGCCCGCCCAGGGGGTGCTCCGAGGCGCCGGCGGGGATGCCGTAGGGGACGCCGCCCGCCTCGCGGACCTCGGCGAGCGCCCGCTCGTAGGAGTCGCGGACGCCGATGTCGAAGCCGGCGGGGTCGAGCCGGACGTCGGCGCCGAGGATGCGCGAGAGCAGGATGTTGCCGACCTTGTCGTTCACGCTGTCGGGCCACTCGACCCAGCGTTCCTGCACCAGACGGGCCTTCAGACCCAGCTTCGCCGCCACCGCCGCCACCTGGCGGGTGTGGTTGGACTGCACCCCGCCGATGGAGACGAGCGTGTCGGCCCCGCTGGCCAGCACGTCGGGGACGATGTACTCCAGCTTGCGCGTCTTGTTCCCGCCGTACGCGAGCCCGGAGTTGACGTCCTCGCGCTTGGCCCAGATCGCCGCACCGCCGAGGTGGTCGGTGAGCCGGTCGAGCCGGTGCACCGGGCTCGGACCGAAGAGCAGCGGGTAGCGGTCGAAGTCGTCGAGTGACACGTCGTCTCCCTAGGTGTACTGACCGGACACGTTGGTTGAACGCGTGTGACGACACGGTCTGAATGATCTTGAGGGGAGGACCTCTCGGGAGTGCTGTGGAGCTGTCTGACGGCTTTCACACACGACCGGGAGGTCCTCCGTGACGCACGCTAACGCGGCGCTGACTCCGCGCGGCCGATTGAAGCTCGCGCGTCTGATCGTTGAGCAGCGCTGTCCGATCTCGCAGGCCGCGACGCGGTTCCAGGTGTCCTGGCCGACCGCCAAGCGCTGGGCCAAGCGCTACGAGCTCGAGGGCGAGGCCGGCATGGCCGACCGCTCCAGCCGCCCGCACTCGATGCCGGCCAAGACCCCGGCGCCGGTGGTGCGCAAGATCGTGCACCTGCGCTGGAAGCAGCGCCTGGGCCCGGTCGAGATCGCCGCGCGAGTCGGGGTCGCGGCCTCGACCGCGCACCAGGTGCTGCGCCGCTGCCGAATCAGTCGGCTCAGCCACGTCGACCGAGCCACCGGGGAGCCGGTGCGCCGCTACGAGCACCCCCACCCGGGCTCGATGATCCACGTCGACGTCAAGAAACTCGGCAACATCCCTGACCAGGGCGGATGGCGCTACGTCGGCCGTGCCCAGGGCGCCAAGAACCGAGCCGCGACCCCGGGCAAGCCCCGCAACGCCCGCCGCCAACCCAAGATGGGCACCGCGTGTGTCCACACCGTGATCGACGACCACTCCCGGGTGGCCTACGCCGAGGTCCACGACGACGAGACCGCCGCCACCGCCATCGGTGTGCTCGTCCGAGCAGTCGCGTGGTTCGCCGCCCGCGGCGTCGTCGTCGAACGGGTGCTCTCCGACAACGGCAGCGCCTACAAGTCCCACGCCTGGCGCGATACCTGCGGCGAGCTCGGGATCACCCCGAAACGCACCCGCCCCTACCGCCCCCAGACCAACGGCAAGATCGAACGGTTCCACCGCACGATGGCCAACGGGTGGGCCTTCCGACGGCTCTATCTCAGTGAGTCCCAGCGCCGCAAGGCGCTACCGGGCTGGCTGCACGAGTACAACCACCACCGGCCCCACACCGCCACCGGCAGGCGACCCCCGATCACCCGCTTGACCAACCTGTCCGGTCAGTACACCTAGGTGAGGGTGAGCCAGTTGGCGCGGGCCTCGCGGCCCGCCTCGTCGGCCTCTCCCCGGCGCAGGAGATCGACGATGCGGGTGTGCCGGGCGACCGAGGTCCGCCCGGTGAGGGAGGCGAACCGCATCCGCTCCATGCGGCGCAGCAGCGGCGTGACCTGGTCGAGCGTGTCGCGCAGCGCCCGGTTGGCGGCGACCTCGACCGGGACGCCGTGGAAGGCGTCGTCGGCGGCGATCGCGGCGTCGACGTCGTCGCCGTGCAGCGCCCGCTCGAGCGCCGCGTTGGCCGTCGTCATGACGTCGAGGTGCTCCGCAGTGAGGTGCGGGGTCGCGGTGCGGGTGGCGAGCTCGTGCATCGCGGCCGCCACCTCCGCGGCGTCCCGCGCGGCCCGGTGGTCGAGCGGACTCACGACGGTCGAGCTCCCGGGCTTCACGACGACGAGGCCCGCCAGGTCCAGCCGTGCGATCGCCTCGCGCACGGGAGTGCGGCTGACGCCGAGCCAGCGGCAGAGCTCGGCGTCGTGCAGCCGCTCCCCCGGTTCCAGCGTGCCGTCGACGATCGCCGCGCGGAGCCGGGCGAACACCTGCTCGCGCAGCGACGTCCGCGGCGCGGCGACCTCGGAGCTCGGGATCGGCATGCGAAATATCGCATCTCGGTTGCCGGCTGGTGTCAAGAGTCCGATCGGATTCCCCCGGCCCGCCCCACGTTGTCGGAGCCCTGTGCTTTCGTGGGGCCATGACCGTGTCCCCGCCGACCACACCTGCGCCCACCGCAGCGACCGACCTGCGTGCCGACGCCGAGGCGACCCTGCGGCGCCTGGCGGGGCCGGACGCCACGCTGCGCGAGGACCAGTGGCGGGCGATCGAGGCGCTCGTGGCGCACGGCCGGCGGGCGCTCGTCGTCCAGCGCACGGGGTGGGGCAAGTCGGCGGTGTACTTCGTCGCCACCGCGCTGCTGCGCGCCCGCGGGAAGGGCCCGACGGTGATCGTCAGCCCGCTGCTCGCGCTGATGCGCAACCAGATCGAGGCGGCCGGGCGCGCCGGAATCCACGCCGTGACGGTGAACTCGGCGAACACCGACGGCTGGCGGGAGGTCTACGCGCAGGTCCGGGCGGGCGAGGTCGACGTGCTGCTCGTGAGCCCGGAGCGCCTGAACAACCCCGAGTTCCGCGACCAGGTGCTTCCCGAGCTCTCCCGCACCGCCGGGCTGCTGGTGGTCGACGAGGCGCACTGCATCTCCGACTGGGGGCACGACTTCCGGCCCGACTACCGGCGGTTGCGCACCCTGATCTCCGAACTGCCCGACGGCGTGCCGGTGCTGGCCACCACGGCGACGGCGAACGACCGCGTGACCACCGACGTGGCCGACCAGCTCGGCGTGAGCGTCGCCGCCGGCGAGGCGCTGGTCCTGCGCGGCGAGCTCGACCGGGAGTCGCTGCACCTGGGCGTGCTGTCACTGCCCAAGGGGGCGGACCGGTTCGCCTGGCTCGCGCAGCACCTCGACGACCTGCCGGGCTCGGGCATCGTCTACACGCTCACCGTGTCCACCGCGGAGGAGCTCGCCGCGTTCCTGCGCGAGCGCGGGCACGCCGTCGCGGCCTACACCGGCAAGACCGACCCGGCCGAGCGCGAGCGCATCGAGGACGACCTGCTGGCCAACCGCGTCAAGGCGCTCGTGGCCACGAGCGCGCTGGGGATGGGGTTCGACAAGCCCGACCTCGGGTTCGTCGTGCACCTCGGGGCGCCGCAGTCGCCGGTCGCCTACTACCAGCAGATCGGCCGTGCGGGCCGTGGCGTCGAGCGGGCCGAGGTCCTCCTGCTGCCCGGCCCGGAGGACCGCGACATCTGGGCGTACTTCGCCTCGCTCGCGTTCCCCGCCGAGCCGCAGGTCCGGGTCGCGCTGTCGGTGCTCGGCGACGCCGGGCGCCCGATGTCCACGGCCGCGCTGGAGCCGCGGGTCGAGCTCTCCCGCGGGCGCCTCGAGATGATGCTCAAGGTGCTCGACACCGACGGCGCCGTGAAGCGGGTCAAGGGCGGCTGGGAGGCCACCGGCCGGTCCTGGGAGTACGACGGGGCCCGCTACACCGGGCTGGCGAAGGCGCGGCGGGCCGAGCAGCAGGCGATGCTCGACTACATCGCCACCGACGGCTGCCGCATGGAGTTCCTGCGCCGCCAGCTCGACGACCCCGGCGCCACCCCGTGCGGGCGCTGCGACAACTGCACCGGCCGCCGCCAGGACCCGACGATCGGCGAGGACGTGCGGGTGCAGGCCCAGGAGGTGCTGGACCGCCCCGGCGTCCCGCTCCCGCCGCGCAAGCAGTGGCCCTCCGGGATGGACGCCCTCGACGTACCGCTCAAGGGCAGGATCAAGCCCGAGGAGGCCGCCGAGGAGGGCCGGGCGATCGGACGGCTGACCGACGTCGGCTGGGGACCGCGCCTGCGCCCGCTGCTCCGCGCCGACGACCTCGCGCCCGACGCGGTCGTCGACGCGGCCGTGGAGGTCCTCAAGGCCTGGGACTGGGCGGAGCGGCCGTCCGGCGTGGTGTGGCTGCCCAGCCGCACGCGTCCGGCCCTGGTGGAGAGCTTCGCGCAGCGCATCGCCTCGATCGGACGGCTCCCGCTGCTCGGCGCGCTCGCCGACGACGCGCCGCCCCGCTACGTCGACCCCGACGACGACTCGGAGCCCGAGCAGCCGAACTCGGCCCAGCGGCTCGCCGAGGTCCACCGCCGGCTGTCGGTGCCGTCCTCGGTGAGCCCCACCGGGCCGGTGCTGCTCGTCGACGACGTGACCGACTCCGGCTGGACCCTCACCGTCGCCGCGATGTTGCTGCGCCGCGCCGGGGCCACCGCCGTCCTGCCGCTGACGATCACGACGACCGGCTGAGGCCCTCCGCCCACGCCCGCAGGGTCCACTCGGCGACCGCGCCGCTGGTGACGAACGGGTCGCCGGCGACGAACTCCTCCGCGGCCCCCCGGGTCGTGAAGACCGCCATCGCGCTACCGTCGAAGGGCTCGGTGAGCGGGCCGGCCATCAGGACGAGCCCGCGCGCCCGGAACTCGTGCAGCCGGGCCACGTGCGCGGGCCCGTGCTCGAGGGCGAGCGGGAGGAAGTCGGGGACGCCACGGTAGGTCGTCACCCAGCACGTCGGCGCCGGTGATTCCATGCGGGTCATCGTCCCGGCGGGCGGTGCGCGAGTGGAAGTCCGCGGGTCCGCGGCGCGGCCGGATACCGGTGAGGGGCGCCGCTCGCCGGTAGAGCCGGCCGAAGGCGCCCCTCGCTCAGAACCGCCTGCCGCGCTGGACGCGGACCCGGCGGCCGACCAGAGTGGCCGAGGACCCCCTGCCCGGAAGGACCCCTGGTGGACACCCGCGCCAACACCGTCGACGGCGTCGTGCACCGCAGCGCGCACCGCACGCCCGATCGCACCGCCCTGGTCTTCGCCGACCGGTCCTGGACCTACCGTGAGCTCGACGAGGCGGTCAGCCGGGCCGCCGGGTGGCTGCGCGGGCTCGGGCTGGCGCAGGGCGACCGGGTCGCCGCCTACGGCCGGAACTCCGACGCCTACCTGCTGAGCTTCCTGGGCGCGGCCCGCCTCGGCGCGATCCACGTCCCGATCAACTACGCGCTCACCGGCGAGGAGCTCGCGTACCTGGTCGAGCAGTCCGGCAGCCGGGTGCTGATCGTCGACCCGTCGCTCGCGGTCCACGTCGACGCGCTCGCGAGCCGGCCCGGCCAGGTCGTCCCGATGCGCGACGCGCCGGGGAGCCTCCTCGAGGCCGCCCGCACCGGCGACGTCCCCGACCTGGACGACATCACCGTGGCCGACTCCGACCTCGTGCAGCTGCTCTACACCAGCGGCACCACGTCGAAGCCCAAGGGCGCGATGATGACCCACCGCGGGCTCGTCCACGAGTACGTCTCGGGCATCCACGCCCTCGGGATGAACGAGGACGACGAGCCGCTGCACGCGATGCCTCTCTACCACTCGGCCGGGATGCAGCTGTTCATGCTCCCCTACCTCGCCGTGGGCGCGACGAACCACCTGATGGAGGCCCCCGACGTCCCGGAGATCCTCCGGCGCATCGAGGCCGACCGGATCGGGGCGCTGTTCCTCGCGCCGACGGTGTGGGTCCCCGCGGTCAACCACGCCGACTTCGCCACCCGCGACCTGTCGAGCCTGCGCAAGGCGTTCTACGGCGCGTCGATCATGCCGGGCCCGATCCTCGCGCGGCTGCGCGAACAGCTCCCCGCGCTCGGCGTCTACAACTGCTTCGGGCAGTCCGAGATCGGCCCGCTCGCCACCGTGCTGGCACCCGAGGAGCACGACCAGCGCCCCGACTCCTGCGGGCGCCCGGTGCTCTTCGTCGAGCTGCGGGTCATCGACGACCACGGGAACGACGTCGAGCCGGGCGGGTCCGGCGAGGTCGTCTACCGCTCCCCGCAGCTCTGCGAGGGCTACTGGGACAAGCCCGAGGAGACCGCCGAGGCGTTCCGCGACGGCTGGTTCCACTCCGGGGACCTGGTGCGCATCGACGAACAGGGCTTCATCACCGTGGTCGACCGGATCAAGGACGTCATCAACACCGGCGGCATCCTCGTGGCCTCCCGCGAGGTGGAGGACGCGCTCTACACGCACCCGGCGGTCGCCGAGGTCGCCGTCATCGGGACCCCCGACGACCACTGGATCGAGGCGGTGACCGCGTTCGTCGTGCTGCGCGAGGGCCGCGACGCCGGCGGGTTCGACCCCGGCGAGCTGATCGCCCACGCCCGGGAGCGGCTCGCGAAGTTCAAGGTGCCCAAGGCCGTCCACATGGTCGACGAGCTGCCCCGCAACCAGTCGGGCAAGCTCCTCAAGCGCGTGCTGCGCGAGAAGGTCTGAGCCCGCCGTGACCGCCACGCCCACCGCACCGTCGCCCGCGCACTGGTTCACTCGCGGCGGCTGGTGGTTCGTGGTCCACGTCGCCAGCCTGGGCATCCTCGCGGCGGTCCCCTTCACCCACGCCGCGCTGCGGTCGCGCCGGATCGGCCACGGGCTCGCCGCGGCGGCGGTGCTCCTGACGACCGTGCTGGCGTTCCTGCTCATCGGGACCGCTCCGGAGCGCCCGGACGGCTCGGCGGTCGGGCCCGCCTCCGACCTCGGCGGCCTCCTGATGGTCCTGGTCCTGATCGTCGGCGCCGTCGGCCTCGTCGTCGTCCGCGCGCAGGTCTACGAGCCGCGGCCACCGACGCGGGCGCTGCAGCCCGCCCACGCGCGGGCCCTCGCCGCCCGCGTCCGGCGCGACGAGGCCCGCCGCCTCGCCGCGTCCGACCCGCTGCTCGCTCGGGACCTCCGGATCGGACGGCCCGACCTGTCCCGCGGGTACGACGACGGCGGGCTCGTCGACCTCAACTCGGCGCCCACGCGGGTGGTCGCCTCGGTGTGCGGGATCCACCCGGTGCAGGCGGAGCGGATCGTCGCGGCCCGCCGGGCGGCCGGGCGCTTCGCGGCGGTCGACGACGTCTTTGCCTGGGCCGACCTCCCGGTCGGACTCTGGGACCAGGTGCGTGACCGCGCGGTCGTCTACTGAGCCGCCGTCACACACGGATCCCACGAGATACCAGGGACCGGGGGACCCGGTGCGGGTGCCCACGAACGGGCGACGTAGCGTTCCTGGATCGATCCGCTGACCTCGCTCCCCCGTCCGCGGCGCGGCGACGCGCGACGGGACCGTGTCTTCCCCGCGGTGGCAGGCCTCCCCGGAGCACTGACGAACGCCGCCGCCGACCTGCGGGCGCTCGCGATCCCACGCCGCGTCGCGGTCCCCCTCGCCGCGGGCGGGCTCGCGGCCACCGTGACCGTCCTGGGTCTCGCGCTGCGCATCGGGCTGCTCCGGATTCCGCTGCTCGGCGGTGCGCTGCTCGGCGTCGGCGACAACGGCGACGCCTACCGCCTCTTCTGCACCTCGGGCCTCTCCCCCGAGACGCCGGGCGGCTTCTCGCTGTGGCGCGGCGTCGTCGTCACCGCGTTCACGACCGGCTTCACGCCCTGCACCGCCGCGCCCTCGTCGTCGGCGACGCTGCTCGGGCTCGTCGTCCCCGACGGCCCCGGCCTGTGGTCGCTCACCAGCTACGCCTGGCTGCTCGCGGGCCTCGCGGCCCTCGGGGTCGGCCTCGGCGCGGCGGTGCTCGCATGCGTGCGGCCGGCCCGGGCGGCGCTCGTGGCGATCCCGCTGCTGCCGCTGCTCGCGGTCTCGTGGTGGACGCGCTTCCTCGTCTCCCTCTATGCGGAACCGGCGGCGCTGGTCGCGACGGTGTGGGTGCTGACCGGCCTGCTCGTCGTCGCCGGGACCCGGCCCACCGACCGCCTCGCCCGGGGGGTCGCGCTCGGCCTGCTCGCCCTCGGTGGGCTGGTGGCGGCCACCGCCAAGCCCGGGTTCGTGCCCGTCGGCGGGATCGCGGCGCTGTGCTGCGCGCTGGTCGTCGTGCGGACGTCGGGCCCACGGCGACCGCTGCGGCTGCTCGCCCGCCTCGCCGGGCCCCTCGTGGCACTCGCCCTCGTGGCGGTCGCGGCCACGCCGGTGGCGCAGGCCCTCGAGGGTCAGGAGCGCAGCTACGCCGCCGTGAACACCCACAACCTGATCTTCACCGCGCTCATGCCCGAGATCGGCCCGGACACCGTGGCCGCGGCCGTCGGGTTGCCCCCGGGGGCCGCGCTGCACTCCGGCGAGGGCTTCTACGTCATGGGCGGCATGGACGTCCCGGGCTGGGCGACCGCCGTCGGTGACCGGCCCGAGGAGGCCGGCTCCGCGGCGCGCACCCTGCTGGCGGAGCACCCGGCGGCGCTCGCGGCGATGGTCGACCACGGTCTCACCGCGACGATGCGCCCCCAGCTGACCTACCTGCCCTCGGCGCCGCGCGGCACCGCGCCCGAGCACTTCGAGGGGCGGACCGTGTACCCGGAGGCGGGCCCGGAGACGGCGCTGCTGGACGGCTGGCTCGCGAACATCGGCTTCGGGTGGCTTCCGCTGGCGACCGTGGTCGCGGCCCTCGTCGCGGGGGCGGTGACGCTGCTGCCGCGGGTCCGGCGGGCCGACCAGCTGACCGTCGGCCTGGTGCGCGTCGGCGCCGCGGCCGCGCTGCTCGGGCTCGGGGTGGTGACGCTGGCCGTGCTCGGTGACGGCTACTACGAGCTGTCCAAGCACGTGTGGCTCGGGTCGTACCTCATCCTGGTCAGCGGCCTGACCGGCGCCGCCGCCGTCGTCGTCGGGACGACCGCGCGGTTCCGCCGACGGTCGCCCTAGCCGGGCGTGTGCACGAGGCGTCATGTAAGGAGCTCCGGGACTTGATCGGCCTGGGGTTCCAGGGTTGCATGCGCATCCCGGCTGGTCCGGTGGGTGGGGCGTCGAAGCTTGGGCTCTGAGGGCGGATCTCGCGGTTCGGGCCTCGTTGGGCTGATTGCCACTGCTGGCCTGGTCCGGGTGCCCCGGATGAGGGAAGTAGGCCGACGCCGGTCGAGGTCGGGCCTGGTTGCAGCACATGAGTGGGAGCCGTCTCCAGGGACGCGCGAGCCGCCTTTGGGGCCGTGGCCGATCAGCGGCTGTGACTGGGCCGGAGCTGGAAGCAGAGGGCGACGGCGGGGAGTGGACGTGGAGCGGCGACTGGTCGGGATCGATCTGGGGATCGCGAGCGCGCACACGGTGCGGGTGCTCGATGGGGCCGGGGGCAGGTGTGTCGCCGGCGGTGCGCGTCGACGGTGGAGGACCTGGCGCGGGTCGAGGCAGCAGCGCTCGAGGGGTGTTCGACCTCGACGCGGTTGGAGGTGGTGATCGAGCCGACCGGGCCGGCGTGGTTGCCGGTGGCGGTGTTCTTCACCGGGCGTGGTCACCGGGTGCATCGTGTCTCCAGCGCCAAGGCCGCGGACCTGCGGCGGTTCCTGTCCCGGCACGCCAAGAGCAACGGCATCGACGCCGAGACCCTGGCCCGGTTGCCGCTGGTGGACCCGCAGGGTCTGCGGGTGCTCGAGCTGCCCGGGGCGCAGGCAGCGGCGTTGGACCGGCGGGTCCGCGCGACCGACCGGTTGACCCGCGCCGCGGCCCGGCACAAGGTGCGGATCAAGGACCTGGTGCGCCAGCTGATGCCCGCGACCCCGCTCAGCGGGGACCTCGGGGTCGCGGACCTGGCGGTGCTCGAGCGGTGGGCGGACCCCGACCTGCTGCTCGCGGCCGGGTCGGCGCGGGTGACCGCCCGGATCGCCCAGGCCTCCCACGGCCACCAGGGCGCCGAGCGCGCCGCGCAGTGGCGCGCGGCGGCCCGGGCGGCGGTGGAGCTCTACGCGAGTTGGCCGGCGATGCCGTTCAGTGATCTGGCCGCCGAGGTCGCCAGCGAGGTCCGGCTGCTGCGGGGATCCAGGCCGAGATCGACGTCCACGCCGCGCACCGTGAGGACGCCTACCGGTCGGCCGATCCCGGCCAGCTCGCCCGCAGCCTGCCCGGGCTGTCCACCGTCGGCGCCCCGGCGGTGGTCGCCGCGGTCGGTGATCCGCACCGGTTTCCCTCGGCCCGCCACTTCCGCTCGTTCACCGGGCTGACCCCGCGGGCCTCGGAGACCGGGGAGACCGACCGCAAGGGCCAGCCGATGAGCAAGGCCGGGCCGGCGCTGCTGCGCACCACCCTGGTCCGGGCCGCGGACACCGCCGCTGTACGAACTCGCGTCCTCGGGCTCGTACGCCGGCGTGCTGCACGACATCACCAAGGGCGAGAACGACTTCACCCATACGCACGGCGGGGACTATCCGGCAACCACGGCCTATGACCTTGCCACCGGGCTCGGGACGCCGAAGCTCGGCTCGTCCTGGGTCTCGCCGCCTCGCTCTGCGCGAAAGGGGTCTGAGCGCTCAGGCTGCCGGCGGGCGCGCCTGAAGGGCGCGCCGCTCAGTGATGGCTCGGGCCGGCGTTCGCGCCCAGGCTGTTGAGCCAGTCGCGCATCGCCACCCCGGCGGGTGTTATCTGGCCCTCCTCGTAGCCGCTCGTGGCCACGGCGAGCGTGACCCCGTTCGGAGTCGACCAGCCGTACTCGATCGCCGTGCCCGAGCGCGCAAAGCGAGCGATCGCCTGTCCCTGCTGGAGGATGCTCCCCGGCTTGGCGATGCTGGTGATCTGTTCGGCCACGTACTGCACCTTGCCGGCGTCTGGTCCGACCAGCAGCTCGAAATAAACCAGCGGCTGAGTTAGGTACCAGTCAGGCTCGATGCCGAGGACCTTGACCTCGCAGGGAGCGAGGATCGGCGCATTCACCGGCATGGCCGCGTCCACGCCTTGATCGGTGCGCCCCCACACGCTCACAAACCGCAGCGGATCGATGTAGTTGGCGTTATTTGGGTGCGCGGAGACCAGCTCGAGCCGCAGTTCGTGCCTGACCTCCGACAGTGGGGGTGCGTGGGCGGTGGGATCGCCAAACGGGTCGCTCGGGCCTACCGACACGCTCTGGATGGGGCCCGTCAGAGGCTGCGCGCTCCGTCCAGCTCTCTCCTGGCCTGCGACCGGCTGCACGACGTGCGGATGTATGTGCAGCACCGTGTGCGCTGCGGCCTTGCGGATAGTGGTGGTATGGACCGTTCCACCACCGCATCCGGCGATTACCAGCGCCACGACCAAGGCAGTCGCCGGCACCCCAATCAGGGTCACCGCGCGGGTCTTCATTTCCGTCTCAGGGCCTCCCATTCCGCATGATCGGACGCGCGAACGCTTTACATGAAAGCGCAAACCGGAGGGCGGGCGCGCCGGATGGTCGTGCGTTTCCCGCGCGTATAGTTTTGACGGTGAGGGGGGCTTAGATGAGGGGGGCGCGAACGGCGGCTCTGTTGGCGGTGGGGGTGCTGGTCGCCGTCGCCGCGGTGAGCAATTCGCAGCCCGCTCGCAGCTCGCCTGTGGCCCGCGCCCAGGTCTCCTCGACGGCGGCGAGTCAGGCGAAGCGCGGCGGCATCCACAAGATCAAGCACGTAGTGATCATCATGCAGGAAAACCGCTCCTTCGATAGCTACTTCGGCACCTATCGGGGCGCGGACGGGATTCCCGGACTCGCCGGCCATCCGGGCAAGGTGCCCTGTCTTCCCGACTCCGGCGAGCCGTGCGTGCGCCCGTTTCACGACCGCTACGACGTCAACACGGGCGGCAAGTACCACTATCCGCAGGCCGAGGCGGAGATCGATGGCGGCAAGATGGACGGGTTCGTCACCCAGCAGGAGGCGGCCGGATTTACCTCGACGCCGCCCGACGACGTGATGGGCTACCACACCGGCAAGGAGATCCCCAATTACTGGTCTTACGCGCGCCACTTCGTGCTCGACGACCACATGTTCTCCTCCGTGGTCTCGTGGAGCCTGCCTTCGCACCTGTATCTGACCTCCTTGTGGTCCGCGCACTGCTCGAAGCACAACCGCCCCAAGACCTGCAGAAACGCCGTCAACAGCCCGGGCTATCCCCCCGGATGGGTCGGCACCACCAAGCGGCCGGTGTATGCGTGGACCGATCTCACCTACCTGCTGCACAAGCACCACGTCAAGTGGCGCTACTACATGTGGAAGGGATTCGAGCCGCTGTGCGAGTCGGATGCCACGCTGTCTTGCACGCCCCAGACCAACGGGCCCCAAACCCCCTCAATCTGGTACCCGCTCAAGTGGTTCGACACGGTTCGCAACGACCATCAGGGCAACAACGTCGAGTCGATTAGCCACCTGTTCGCCGCCGCCGACAGTGGCCAGCTGCCCTCGGTCTCCTGGGTGGTGCCGAGCAAGACCGTCTCGGAGCACCCGGGGGAGGGGCTGGTCAGCGCCGGCCAGACTTACGTGACCGGGTTGATCAACACGCTCATGCGCAGCCCGGACTGGAAGTCGACCGCGATCTTTCTCGCCTGGGATGACTGGGGCGGCTTCTACGACAACGTCGCGCCGCCCCACATCGACAAGAACGGCTATGGCGTGCGGGTGCCGTCCATCGTGATCAGTCCCTACGCCAAGCGGGGCTACGTCGACCATCACACGCTCAGCTTCGACGCCTTCGCCAAATTCATCGAAGACGACTTCCTCGGCGGCGCCAGGCTCAACCCCAAAACCGACGGCCGACCCGATCCCCGTCTCGACGTACGTGAGAACGCGCACCAGCTCGGCAACCTGGTCAAGGACTTCAATTTCAACCAGAAGCCCCGCAAACCGCTGATCCTGCCCGTCCATCCCAAGACCGACCTGATCAAGCCCTCCTCCAGCACTCCCTGGTCCTCAGCTCCCAAGCTGGGTTGGGACTAGGCCGACTGGTTTGTCCCGCGAAGACCGCCTCTTGGCCCGGCCGACTTAGAGACGTCCGTGACGCTTTCGCCACTCTCCGAGAGCGTGCAGGCGCATGCGCAATTTTACGGAGCGTCTGACGGCCCCAGCACCTCCCGTGTGACGCCCCTTAGGGTGCGTCTGACGCCCCAGCACGGGAGCGTCTGATCCCCAGCACGGGAGCGTGTGATCCCCAGTAGCTGGAACGGGTCCCGATCAGGACCTCACCTGTTTACTTACGTGTCAGTCGGACCGGCCGAGCACGGGTTCGGCGCCGGCCGCCGGGGTGCGGCAGCGGCCGGCGCCGTTGGGCGGGGGAGAGAACCCGCCAGATCCCGCGGCGCCATCCGGGGCGATGCGGGGTCTCGCGGCTCTGGAGCCCGTCGGTTGTTTGTCGATGAACGGCAGCCGCTCGGTTAGCCCTGTGATCTCAAACAGCCGCTGTACGGCTCGGCAGCCCGGGACGATCACCAGTCCAATGTCCTGGGCGGCCAAGCGATGGGCCAGCTCGATTGTGGCGTGCAACCCGCTGGAGTCGATGAAGTCAAGCCGGCTGAGGTCGAGCACGACGCGCTCGGGTCGGGCGGTCAGCATGCGTTGCTATGGCATGGCGGGCCGCGGGTACGCCGGCGAGGTCCCACTCTCCGGCCAGCTCGATCACGATCGTGGTGCCCTGTTCACGGACCACGATCTCAAGCTGATTCAGGATTTCCAGCGGTTCCGATCCTCGCGTTCACAGACATGGCCACTCCTCCGCACGGTTAGCGCATCTTGTGGGGAGGAATCGAACGCTCCCGCCACGAAGCGTCCGACAACCAGCCTACCTGATCGGTCTGAAGGGGACCCAGCCCCCCAGGCCCGAGAAGCACCATTTTAGCGATCGTCCGCCGGCGAGTCCAGATCACCGCTGCGATCTGCGACACTCCCTTAGCCCGTTCAGGTCCGTGCTTCTCTGAGCGGCATCTTGCGCTCGCGGCAGATTCGCCGCCTTTCCCTTCTTCCTGCGTGGGATCTCAGAACCCCAGGGGAAGGCGGGAAGGAAAGCGCGATGTCCGCTCACACTGAACCGGAGCATCCACTCGGAGGCTCGATCTACCTGACGATCTCAAACGCGATCGTCGGGCTGATGCGCGAGTACACCGGCCGCGGACCCACCAAGGCCCGCACGACGATCCGCGACAACCTGGTCGTGGTCCTGCTCGAACAGACACTGACCAAGGGCGAAAAAGTCCTGGTCCAGAAGGGACGCCAGGAGAACGTGCTGACGCTCCGGCGCGAATACCAGGAAGCCATGCGCGAAGAAGCCAGCGCGAAAATCGCGGAGATCACCGGACGCAACGTCCTCGCGATGATGAGCGCCAACCATCTGGACCCCGACCTCGCCGTCGAGCTATTCGTTTTAGATGGCACGTTCAACCATCAGGCGCCGGAAGCCGCGACGCGGGAGAACTAGGAGCACACCTACTCCGCTTCGGTGCCGCGGCCCCGACTTGAGTTTGCCGGCCCCTGTCCGCGTCCCGCCTAAAGGCCCCTATCCGCGTACCCCCTAAAGGTTCACGGGTTGGGAGGAGGGGCCGGACTTGCCCCCGGTTAGCTCAAGTCCTCGTTGCCCGACGCCTGGTGCGACTCCGGCTTGTAGGCCGTACCGAGCGCCCCCAGCAAATAGACGCGCTCGCTGCTACCGGAGCGGCTTACGACCTTCGGATCGGGGAAGTTCGGCACGCCGTGACTTCGCATGCACTTTGCGAACCCGAGGCCCCCGGCGCGGGGCTTGTGCGCTTTGCGCCCCGGTCGCGGGCGCCGTCGTGTGTGGCATGTACTCGGCTTGGCCGAGGACTCACAGGCGGCCACCGCGATGGCGCAGGCGACGGCCAACGGCAGCTCGAGCTTGTGAGCACACGCATCCTCGGGTCGGGTATGCCGGGCACCGAGTAACAGGGACGTCACGCCCATGCTGGCGTGCTGGGACCCGCGCGTGACGAGGCCCCTCCTGGTGGCATCGCGATCACCGGCTCGCGGGCCGTGCGGATGATCGCTTTTGAGGGATGCGATCGTCCCGCTGACTGCGGCGGTCCCGCGCACGGGCACTACTCGGTTCACGCGAACGCGGTCGTGTGGGCTGCAGACCGGGGCGCTCGCCTAGTCGCTAAGGCGCTCGCGTCTCCACTCCCTCGCCGGCAGGGGAAAGCGATCGCCGGCTAGATGCACGCTGCGGTGCGAAGCGCTCCGCGCGACCGAAAACAGGTCCATACGGCTTAGTGAGCACTTGTGCGCATCGGGCCTCAGTCTGAGGTCGTCGATTGGTCCGACATGCCGGGGATCCACCTGCGAGGTTGTCCCAGCGATAGGCGACTCGGCAACAATGGTTGCTTGACCGAACTGAACACTCACGTGGAGGTCCGGCGGGCCGGAATCGATGACGCGGCGGAACTGAGCCGCCTGCGGGTGCTGATGTTCCTGGAGATGGGGCGGGACTCGAGGCTACTTAACGAGAATTGGCAGCGGCGAAACACCCTGCATTTCCGACAGCGACTCAGCGAAACTGACTTGTTCGCCGCATTTGTCGTCGATCAACCCAGCGGCGGGCTCGCCGCGGCAGCGGTCGGCTGGCTCAACCCGCACCTCATTGGCACGCATAATCTTGTCGGGCGGACCGGCTACATAGCCAATATGAGTACGGATCCCGCGTCCCGACGCCGCGGCTACGCCCGAGCCACGCTCACCGCGCTGCTGGAGTGGATGCGCGCAGCTGGAATCAGCACCGTGGACCTGCACGCCACTACCGCCGCCGAGCACCTGTACCGAACAATGGGCTTTAGCGAGCCCACTGACCGCGCGCTCACATTGCGCCTCAGGTAACCCCAGCGCGTTGCCGGTGGCAGCCGGACCCTGTGCGGGCCCAAACCGCCGGCGAAGGTGAGTCCCCTAACCGCGCGAGCACCTCCAGCCATCGAGCCACAACCAGCGACCGGGAAACTGACCCAGGCCGGATCGTCCCTTTGCGCTAAACGCGAGCATTCGTTCGAGCCACTGCGCTCGCTTGTGATTTCGTCGCGGCCATAACCTGGAGCGGCTTGCGCAACGCGACGCGAGCGCACTCCTGCGACGGACGATGGCAATGTCGCTCGCCTTTGCGCTCGTGAGCCACCCGCTACCTATGGACGGAAAGCACAAGCGAGCATCCCGATCGGCCGGGCCCCCCGCAATTAGCCCGAAGGAGCAGCACGACGGGTGGATTTGCGGCGCCGCGTAACCCAGTCCGGTCAGGCCCGGCGAGTCCCGCCTGAAGTGACAGTACCGATGGGGTCCAGATCAGGTTGGAGCGCTCCCTGGAGTCAGGACTCCAGATAGCGCAGGACGGCGAGCACGCGTCGGTGGTCGGCGTGTGAGGGGGCCAAGCCGAGCTTGGTGAAGATGTTGGCGACGTTCTTTTCGACCGCCCGCTCTGAGATCACCAGCGTGCCGGCGATGGCGCCGTTTGTCCTGCCTTCGGCCATCAGGGAGAGGACGTCGTGCTCTCGAGGGGTGAGAGTGTCGAGATCATCGGTGCGCCGGGTGGCCCGTAGGACTTGCGTGATGACCTCGGGGTCCAGGGCGGTGCCGCCGGCTGCCACCCGGCCGAGCGCGTCGACGAATTCGCTGACGTCGCCGACTCGGTCCTTGAGCAGGTATCCGACGCTGGCGGCACCGCGGCTGGATGCCGCGCTGAGGAGCTCGGCGGCGTGGCGGGTCTCGATGTATTGAGAGAAGACCAGCACTCCTGTGCCGGGGTGCTCGCGGCGGATGGCGATTGCCGCCCGGATACCCTCGTCGGTGTAGTCGGGCGGCATTCGCACGTCTACGACGGCAACATCCGGCTCGTGCTCGTCCACGGCCGCTCGTAGCGCTTCGGCATCGCCCACGGCGGCCACCGTCTCGTGTCCCCGGTCAGCCAGGATCTCGACCAGCCCCGCCCGGATGACGGCGGAGTCTTCGGCGATCACGATCCGCATTCGAGGCTCCTCCTATCGCCTCATCGGACGTGAGATGGCAGCTCGACGGTGACCAATGTGGGGCCACCGGCCGGACTTTTGACCCGCAGCCTGCCATCAACGGTCTTGACCCGCTCTGCGAGGCCGGCCAGGCCTCCGCCGGGCTCGGGCCGGGCGCCGCCTGTGCCGTCGTCGCTGACTCGCATCGTCACGAGGCCGGGCTGGTGCAGCACCTCCAACCTGGCGCGCTGGGCACCGCTGTGCTTGGCCGCGTTCGTGAGCAGCTCCGCGGCGCAGAAGTAAGCGATCGTCTCGATCGCAGGGGACGGGCGCTCGGGCAGGTCGACGACCAGTTCGACCGGCAGGTCGCTGCGTGCCGCGAGGCCCTCGAGGGCGGCACCGAGGCCTTCGGCCAGGGCCGGTGGATGGATGCCCCGGGCCAGTTCACGCAGTTCGGTGATCGCCTCCATCGCTCCGCGGTGGGCGGCGTCGACCAGCTCCAGGGCCCGGTCAAGGTCGGTGCCCGCGGGCCTGGCACCCGAGGTGCTGAGATGGTCCCGAGCGAGTGCCAGCTTCATCACGACAGCGACCATCTGGGCCTGGGCTCCGTCGTGCAGGTCCTGCTCGATGCGGCGCAGCCGGGCGGCCGCGTCGTCCACCACGAGCGCCCGGGATCGTTGCAGCTCGCGCACGCGCTCGACGTTCTTCGGGGCATCCCGGAGCAGGTTCCAGCGCGGGACCAGGTAGGCGAGCGAGCCGTTAAGCGCGGCCGCCAGGAAGAAAAGCGCCCCCCACCAATGACCGAACGCCACCACCAACGCCCCCGCGATCACGAAACAGACCGCGGCAACCCATCGGCTGACCGCCACACCCTTCACATGACGCGCCCCGAACGCCGTGAAGGTACCCTTGGCCGCCGACGGACCTGCATCGGTCATATCGAGACCTACGCCGAGACCTTGGCGTTGTTCGGGGCATCCCGGCGCGGATTCCAGCGCGGGACCAGGTAGGCGAGCGAGCCGTTCAGCGCGGCCGCCACGAAGAACACCAGCCCCCACCAATGACCGAACGCCACCACCAACGCCCCCGCTATCACGAAACAGACCGCGGCAACCCATCGGCTGACCGCCACACCCTTCACATGACGCGCCCCGAACGCCGTGAACGTACCCCTGCCGGGGGACGAAGCCACCCCGGTCGATTGCTGATGCTCAGTCGAGTTGTACATAGGGACTGCCTCCTTTGATGTTCGTTGCCGACCACCTTGGTCGTCAACGGCGTTGATCGTCGCACCGAGCGAGGCAATGGTCCACAGTGCAGGCTCCCGAATTCAAGGTACGGCTAGCACGGTCGCGCGGTCCGACTGAGCGGCAAAGATGAGCACACCTCGATCGGCCCTGACGAGCGAGGACGACAGCTGAGCCTTGTCGGAATCGACCCCCTGGCCGCGTCCTCAGCGTCCTCGCCCCGTTCCCTGATTCGAACGCGACCGAAGCTGGGCGACACCTGCTTTCGCCTCAGCAAAGGAACACGACCGGCCAGACGGTTGCGTCCCACAGCTGCTGTAAATACGCGCCGGTGCTGTCAGAGCGACGGCATAGGTTCCCTCAAGTCCTGGCAGACGATGAAGGAGGCCTACGCCGTGAGACGCACCGTACCGCCGTCGGCGGAGATACAAGCCAGCATCGACCAGCTGCTGGCCAAGGGGATGGTTGATGACCCTCAGAAGATGTTGTCCGAGCTTGCCCGGCTCGGTGCCCGGTTGATCATTTAGAGGGCGGTCGAGGACGAGTTTGATCAGTGGTTAGGTCGGGCCCGCTACGAGCGCCGGCCTGAGCTGCCTGGGAAGCGCAACGGGTTCCGGCCGCGTCATCTGCAGACGGCGGAGGGTGAGTTGCGGATCGAGATCCCGCAGGCCCGTGAGGCGGCGGTGCCGTTCGTCTCCAAGCTGTTTTCGAAGTGGCACTGCAAGCGGCTGCTGAGAACGGACCCGCTCTAGGCGTTGATCATCGGGGGGTTCGTCTGCGGCGTGTCGATGCGTGACGTCGAGTCGCTGTGCGAGGAGGCCGGGCTCGCGAAGACGTCGAAGTCGACCGTGTCCCGCGTCTGTGCGGAGCTGCACGAGCGGTTTGAGGCGTTCTGTCGCCGCTCGCTCTACGACGTCAAGCTGGTTGTGCTGTTCCTCGACGCGATCTACCTGCCGGTCCGTCCCAGCGGCCCGAAGGAGGGCGTGATCTGCGCCTGGGGGATCACCGAGAACGGCAGCAGGGAGCTGGTTTCGGTGCGGTTGGGAGCGCGGGAGGCCAAGGAGGACTGGGTCGAGCTCGGCCGCGATCTCATCCGCCGCGGACTCGCCGCACCCAGGCTAGTCGTGGCCGATGGTGCGCCGGGACTGACCAGCGCGATCGGAGAGATCTGGCCGCGCGCCGATCGGCAGCACTGCGCCGTTCATCGCCTGCGCAACCTGCTCGCGAAGTTGCCGAAGTCAGAGCAGGACCGGATCCGGTTCAACTACTGGTCAGCGCTCACCGACGCGACCTCAGTCAACGACGGCAAGCTCCGTCTCCAGGTTCTGATCTCAGAGCTTGAGCATCGCGGCTACGAGTCGGCTGCCCGCTGCCTCGCTGACGATCTCGACGCGCTCGTCGTGCACCCTGCGCTACCCGCTGAGGCACCGCGAACGATGGCGCAGCACGAACCTGCTCGAACGGTCGCTCGGGGAGGTCCGCCAGCGCACGAAGGTGATGGGCCGCTTCCCGGGCGAGACCAGCTGCCTCTCGCTCGTCTGGGCGGTGCTCGACCTGTTCTTCAGCCACGCCAGCAACGGCGCAACCTTCACCGACGTCGACCGCCAACACCTCTACCGCATCAAGTACCAGCAAGCCGACCCCGACACGCTCGACGAGGAGGTGACCGCCGCCTAGACTCAACCCACGGGAACCTGAACCGCGAGCGAAATTTACAGCGGTAACTGGACGCCACCAGCCAGACCGCGCTGACCCGCCTTGCGCGGATACGGGGGCGCTCGCGTTTCCGCCTCCGCCGCGCGCCGGCCCGGGACGCGAGTTGGCGAGGAGCGAGTCGGGTTTGAAGGGCGAGTCGAGACCTGCATTCGCGCTCGCGCAGGCGTTAGGGGTCTGGCTTGACAGAGGACCTACGTAACGGTTAGCTTGTCCTGCCCATAGATAACCGTTAGGAGTGTCGTGCCTGAGCCGGCCCTGTCTATTGCGGAGTCGTCTGGCGGCTACCAGTTGCGCGTCGTGCAGGAGGTGCTGCTGGCCCTGCTGGCTAGGGAGCCCTCGCACGGTTATCAGTTGCGCGCGCAGCTCGCGCTTGCATTGGGTCCGCTTGCCAGCGCGTTGAATGGCGGCCAGGTGTATGTGACGTTGAGCCGGTTGCAGAAGGCTGGGCTCGTGACCTCCGAGCGGGTGGGTCAGACGGACCGGCCGGACCGCAAGGTCTACAAGCTGACGGCGGCCGGGCGTGAGCGGGTCCTGGAATGGTTGCGCGACACGAGCTGGCCGAAGCCGGCGCCGGCGGAGTTCCATCTGAAGCTGGTCGCGGCCGCGGCGGCCGGACTGGCTGACCCTGTCGGGATCGTGGACCGGCAGCGCCGCGAGCTGCTGGGCGGCCTGCGTGATGCGCAGCGCGCCGCGCTGGCCGAGCCTGACCGTTCGGTCGCGGCCTTGCTCCTCGAAGGGGTGGTCCTCCGCTTGCAGGCGGATCTGCGCTGGCTCGAAGCGTGCGCCCAGTATTGGTACCCGGCGAGGGAAGAATGATGGAACTCGACGCCTCCGTGGTGTCCGCCCACGGCTTGCGCAAGGACTACGGCAAAGGGGTCGCGTTGGTGCGGGCGGTCCACGGCGTCAGCCTGGCGGTCGCGCCGGGTGAGTCGGTCGCGATCGTCGGCCCCAGCGGCTGCGGCAAGTCCACGTTGCTGTATCTGCTCGGCGGGCTCGAGCGTCCGACTGCGGGAACGCTGCGGCTCGCCGGCGAGCAGCTGGAGGAGCTCGCGGAGGCGGGGCTCGCGCGACTGCGCCGTCACGCGCTCGGGTTCGTCTTTCAGGCGTTTCACCTAGTCGACGAGCTGACGGCGATCGAGAACGTGGAGCTCCCGTCGTTACTCGCGGGAGCCTCGCCGCGGAAAGCGCGTGAACGGGCGAGGGAGCTGCTCGAGCAGGTCGGGCTGAGCGACCGCGCGGAGCACCTGCCGTCTGCGCTCTCGGGCGGGCAGCGCCAGCGCGTGGCGATCGCCCGCGCGCTTGTCAACGAACCGCTCGTCGTCCTCGCCGACGAGCCGACCGGGAATCTCGACAGTGCCGCCGCGACCGACGTGTTGCGCCTGTTCGGGCAACTGCACGCCAACGGTCAGACGCTGGTGATCGTCACGCACGACACGCGGATCGCGGCAACCGCCGACCGGCTGATCTCGATGCGCGACGGCGTCTTCGTCGATGAGACGAAGCTGACCGGTGGCGCCGCTCGCAGCCTTACCGCGATGACCGGCCTCGAGGGCTGAGCGCGTGGGCCGCCTGCTGCTCGTGTTCCGGCTGGTGATCGGTGACATCAAACGGCGTCGGGTCCAATCGGCGCTGCTGCTGGTGATGATCGTGACGACGACCACCACCTTGACACTCGGGCTCGCAATCCGCGGCGCCGCCGACAGTCCGTGGGCGCGCACCCGCGCGGCGACGAAGGGGCCCGACGTCGTGGCGATTTTCACCCCCGGCCCGGGCTACAACGCCGGGACATTCACACAGTTCTCGACGCTCCGACGCGCCCGGGACGTGATCGACTCATCCGGCCCGTACCCGCTCGCCTTCCCGATCCAGCTGGCGTGGCGCGGGATCCGTGTGCTCGTCCAAGCCGAGGGTCGCGATCACGCGCCGGTCGCGGTCGATCAGCCACTCATCACCGCGGGCAGCTGGGTTCGCCGAGGGGGAGTGGTGATCGAGCAGGCCCTTGCCGACGCGCTCGGCGTCCACGTCGGCAACACGATCCGCCTCAACGCGCGGCCCTTCCAGGTCACCGGCATCGCACTCACGACCAGCCAAGCCTTCTACCCGGAGAGCACCCCGGGCCTGGTCTGGCTCACGCGCGCCGATACGACGCCGCTCGCGGCGAAGAGCCAACCGCTCAACTACGTACTGAACCTGAAGCTCATAAACCCCGCGGCCGCACCGACATTCGCCAACAGCTACCCCTCGGACACAGCCTGGTTCCTACAGCCATGGCAGCAAGTCCGCAAGAGTGACGGCAAAGTCATCGCCATCGAGCAGCAGGTGCTCATAATCGTCAGCTGGCTGCTCGCGATGCTCGCGATCGCCAGCATCGCCGTCCTGGTCGGAGGCCGGATGGCCGAGCAGACCCGGCGCGTCGGCCTGCTCAAGGCCGTCGGCGGCACACCACGACTGGTGGCCGTGGTGCTGCTTCCATTCCGCGGCTGGTCCACGACGATCGCGACGTCCACGCTTGGATCGCGCAGCGGTTCGCAGCGCTCGACTGCTGGGTGGCCGAGACCTTGTCGGGGCGCTCGCCGTTGCGGGCGCTATTTCCTGCTCGAGAAGGCGCGCGGCCAGAGCAGAAGCCTCGCAGCCGCAACCCGGTCGGCGACGATGCATAAGCACGGAGAAGCCGCCGCGGCCTGTTCTGGTTCCCGCGCATCCCGAAATGGTGTGCGCGTTCGGCAACATCCGTGTCCGGTACGCAAGGGGGCTCGACCGGGGCGGACATCGCTGAGAATGTCCGACGCTTTGAGCGCGGACGTCCATCCTCAGCGCGATCCTCGTCATCCTCGCCGCCATCAACACAATTGTCACCACCTGGACGACCGTGATCGACGCCCAACGCGCCACCGCACTCGCCCGCGCCCTCGGCGCGACACCCGGGCAGATCAGCGCCGGACTCGCGACCGCCCAGCTGCTCCCGGCTCTGGCCGGCATCGGCCTCGGCATCCCCGCGGGGCTTGGGCTCTACATCCTGGCCGGCGGGCACACCGCTGCGAACCCGCCGACCTTGTGGCTACTCGCGGTTATCCCCGCGACCCTGCTCGTGGTCGCCGCTCTCACCGCCATCCCCGTCCACATCGGCGCTCACCGCTCAATCGCCCAGACGCTCGCAGCCGAATAACCACAAGAAGGGACCGACGCTTCGAGGGAGGCAGCACGCCCGACGCTCGGCCGCCGCGGCCCACCGCAACATGCGCGTCGGAGCACGCAAGCCGCTTGCGCAACGGACAAGGGCCATCAGCTCGCCCCGGGGGCGCGACCGTCTCTTGCTCCGTGAGCACGAATCGACCGTACCTCCGCCACACTGTCGACCGGGGAACGCCAGCGCGTCGCGCTGTCGCGCGCCGTGCGCAACCGGACCACCGGCGTTCTGTATGTGCTGGACGAGCCCTCGATCGGCCTTCACCCCTCCAATGTCGAGGGTCTGCTCGGCGTCGTGCGCCGCCTGCTCGCCGACGGCAACTCGATCGTCATCGTCGACCACGACATCCAGGTCCTGCGCCAGGCCGACTGGCTCATCGAGATCGGGCCCGGCGCCGGACGCGACGGCGGCACCATCATCGCCTCCGGCACGATCGACGACATTGGCCGCAACGACGCCTCCCGGATCGCCGGGTTCCTCACCGTGCGCGAGGACCTTCTCGTCCGCTCCCGGCCCGCCCCGGACGCCGTGTTCACGCCCGGGCGCATCCACCTGCGCACCGGACCGCTGCACACCGTCCACGCGCTCGACCTCGATATCCCCCGCGGCCGCCTCACCGCGGTCACCGGCCCCTCCGGCTCGGGCCAGACGACGCTCGTACTGGAAAGCCTGGTACCGGCGCTGAGCGCCCATACCTCCGGACGCAAGCCCCCGGAGCACATCCGGAAGATCAGCCCCGAGGGCATCACTCGTGTCAACGTCGTCGACGCCTCACCGATCGGCATCAACGTGCGCTCCACCGTCGCCACCTACAGCGGCGTCCTCGACGACCTGCGCCGCGCCTACGCCGCCACCCCGACAGCGAAGGAACGAGGACTGACGGCGGGCGACTTCTCCTACAACACCGGCAGCCTGCGCTGCCCCACCTGCGAGGGCACCGGCCAGATCGACCTCGACGTGCAGTTCCTCCCCGACGTCGACATCGTCTGCCCCGACTGCAACGGCACCCGCTACGCCCCTGAAGCCGATGAGGTCCGCCGCACCCAGCGCGAACACGACACCGGCGAGGGGCTGACTCTTCCCCAGCTGCTGTCCTGCACCGTTTCCCAGGCCATCGAGCACGCCGGCGACCTGAAGAAGGTCCGCTCCCGCTTGGAGACGCTCGCGGAGCTCGGGCTGGGCTATCTCACCCTCGGCGAGGCCACCCCCGCCTTGTCCGGCGGCGAGGCCCAGCGGCTCAAACTCGCCTCCGAACTCGACCGCGACCAGCACGACGCCCTGTTCGTCCTGGACGAACCGAGCGTCGGCCTGCACCCCCTCGACGTCAGAGTCCTCTTGACCGTCCTGCAACGCCTCCTCGACAACGGCGCCACCGTCGTATTCATCGAACACGACCTCGACATGATCGCCAACGCCGACTACGTCATCGACCTCGGCCCCGGCGGCGGCGACGACGGCGGGCGCATCACCACCACCGGCACACCCGAGCAGATCGCCCACAGCACCAACAGCCTCACCGGTCGGTATCTGCACGACGTGCTCCAGCCCCCGGCAGCCCCGACAAGAGCCGCAATACCGCCCGCCCCCCGTTAAGCACCCGCTGGCCGCACCGGCGCAACGCCGCCCCTTCCCAGCCAACCGCGCGCTCGGTCGACCGCGCGGCTCGCAGGCGAGCGGCCGCGCTCAGCCCGCCGCTGCCTCACCTCGCTGCCCCGAAACTCGGCACGCCGACCATCGACGTCCAGGGATACGAGCCACATCGGTCCGCCCCCCAAGCCGCCGCGCACGACCCAGCAGGCTTCACCGGCCGCCCGGGCCCGGCAGCGGACCTGCCGCTGCCCCGTGCGTCCCTCCCGGCCCAACACCTGCCCTCAAACTCCGCCCCCACGCCGAAGGCGGAAACACTCCGTGACCGTCGGTGCTGCGGTGGGTGCATATGCAACACGCGGCGGGCCGCCCACCTGACCGAACGAAGCGTCACGGCCTCAACGCGGTCCGTCGGTCCCAACCAGCGCTCTGGTCGGCCCCTGCTATCGCGTCCCCGCGTGCATCTCGAGGGCGATGGCGAGACACTTATGCTCTCGACCGCGAGGAGCGACCGCGATAGCGCCGGGTCGAAGCGCTGCCTGATCTGTTCCGGGTGCTCAGCCAAGTTCTTGCGCGAGCCCTATGAGAAGTCCTTCCGGCCCGCGGATGTAGCAGAGCCGATACACGTCTTCGTACTGGACGACCTCGCCGACGAGCTTCGCGCCGTGCTTGCCAAGCCGGCTGAGCGTCTCGTCGATGTCGTCCACGGCGAACATGACGCGCAGATAGCCCAGCGCGTTGACCGGGGCGTTGCGGTGATCGGCAACCGCAGCCGGGGTGAGGAATCGCGAGAGCTCGAGCCGGCTATGGCCGTCTGGCGTGCGGAGCATGGCAATCTCGACGCGCTGGTCTCGCAGGCCAGTGACGCGCCCAGCCCACTCTCCTTCGATCGTGGCTCGCCCTTCGAGTTCGAGGCCGAGCTCGCGAAAGAACTCGATCGTCGCCGGTAGGTCCTCGACGACGATGCCTACGTTGTCCATCCGTCGGACCGTCATGTGCGCAATTTAACCGCCGGTGGGAGCCTGCCCGCCGCGAACACCCTCGCTGACCCGATCGCTTCGAGCAGCGAAGTAGCCGCAAGCCGAGACTTTCTTTGCCTACCTAGCGGCCCTTTGGGCCGGTTCGCGGCGGGAACCCCTTAAGCGCGAATTCGAAGATTGCGGGGATAGGCGGCTGTGGAGTCGTGTCGTGTGGCCGAGTGCGTTGGAGTAGCAGCACATCATCAAACCCACTGAGGAGGATCCGTATGGAATCCGTGCTGCTGGATGCCGCCGGCCATCGCCGCTCGCCCGCGACTTTGCCTGGCTATCACCGAGGCCGCCCGCCACGCAACAAGGGCGAGGAGTACCCGGCCGATCCGCCGACCGTCGAGGAGATCGTCGCCGTGATGCGCACGATAAGCGACCGCGCCGAGGGCCATCGACTCCGCACCTTGATCGTGCTGCTATGGCGCGCTGGGCTCCGGATAAGCGAAGCGCTGTCGCTACAAGAGAGCGACCTGGATCGCTCTCGCGGCGCGGTCCTCGTCCGGCGTGGCAAAGGCGGCAAGCGGCGCGAGGTCGGGATGGACTGCTGGGCTTGGGAGCAGCTCGACCCGTGGCTCGAAACCCGCCGCGAGCTACCGATCGGGGCTGTGCTGTGCGTGATCCACGGACCAACAGCAGGCCGGCGGTGGGAGGCGTCGGCCGCGCGCAAGCAACTGCATCATGCGGCGGCCGCTGCGGGTGTACGACGCCGGTTTGCGCCTCACCAGTTGCGGCACGCTCATGCGGTCGAGATGGCGCACGAGGGTGTCCCGTTGGTCGTGATCCAGCGCCAGCTTGGACACGCTCACCTCGGCATCACCAGCATCTACCTCCAAGGCATCGACAGCAGCGAGATCATCAGCACCGTCCATGGCCGGCCATCGCCAACGATCTCGGCCAGCGCCGGCCTGCAGATGAGGCGATAGCTCAAAGGGCGATCGGGTCGGCTCGGGCGTGTGTTGTCGGGCGACCCGAGGCCACCCCCGCCTGGCGAACAGGAGGGCGGACCCAGCCTGTAGGGTCGAGCCCTGGTTCGGGGTTCGTGGGATATCCCGCGCGGGTCGCGGCGCCAGGTGGCTGCTCGTGTTTCCATGAAGGGCTTTCCTGCGATTGAACGCGGTGGCGGTGGAAGCACCAGCCGACTCTCAGGGCCGCGATCAGCGCGTCGCGGACTCCAGCGCACTCTGCTCGCGGGCGGCACGCACGGCGCCGATGGCGGCTCAGTCGGCCCGAAGTCGACAGCGTGAGCGCCGAGACAGCGGCGAGAGTCAAACGGCGGGAACGCTGCCCGAGATCGCGCTCGTTGTCGACCCTTTCCCCTCGGCCTCGACGCTGCCACCGATCGTGAGCTCGTGGATCGTGGCGCCCTCGTCGACTTCGAAGGTCACGACGTCATCGCCACGCGTGCGCAGCGAGCCGCCGATCGTGACCGAGTCGATCTGCCCGCCGGGCTTGACCGAGAACGCGATCGCCTTGAGCTTCACCTGGACGCCCTTGACCAGGCTGAGCCCCTCCCCGCCCGTGGTCTCGACATCGTGGTGCACGATCAGCGTCCCGAGCGGCTTTGAGACCTGAACCCCGACCGAGCCGTCGCCCGTGGTCTTGATCGAGTGGAAGGCCGCTTCCGCCAGAGATCCGTCATAGAGGTTGAACCCGCGGGCGCCTGGGCCGGTGGTGAGGATCGGCGCCTGCATGTCGAGCCTGTCGATGTCCCCGAAATTGACGAACCCGATCCCGGACAGTCCCGTCGAGGTGATCTCGGCGGTCGAGACCCACTCCATGACGTAACCCCAGTTGTCCAGAACCATGTCGTTCTGCCCGTGCGTGGTGACCGTGCCGGCGTTGAGCATCTTCCCCACCGTCGCTCCCGAGGCCACGAACACACCGCCGGTGATCTTGTCCGGCGTACCTGGCGCGATCCCGCCATCGGTGACGACGTTCCCAGTCTCGATCAGGTCGGCCTCAAACGCGCCGCCGGCGAGCTTGCCCTCCCGGTCTGCGTACCCCGCGACGAACACGCCCGAGCCGCGCACCGGCGTGTGATCTGTTCCGACAGACACGTCGCGCAGCGTCGCGGTGAACTTCGCCGCGGGGTCCTGCTGGCGGTTCCAGAGGGTCACGCCGCCCTGGAGCACGTCGACGCCGTAGCCGTGCGGCTGCTCGATGCGACCCCGCACGTCGGCTTCCCTGACGTGCAAGCCCATCGCCTCGACGCGCACTCGGGTCGTCGCGTTCTCGGCCACGAGATACACCTGCCCCACGGTTGAGACGTTCTCGAAGCGCAACGTGCCCGCGTCAGCCACCGACGTGTCGTTATAGACCGCCACCTCGTACGGAATCGTCGTGATCGTGATGTCACACAGCGTGTTGTTCCGCGTCAGCCGGACACCCTTGGCCAGAAAGGCAAGCTCTCCGCCACGCAGCGTCGTGCCCTCCGGCAGCGTGATCGACGGAGAACCCGCGATCACCCCTTCGACAACGATCTCCGCAGCGCACGCACCGATCGCCTCCTGCAACTCCTCAGCAGTCCTCACCTGAACGCTCGTGCTCACCGCTGCTCCTCCGACTCGACTCAAACCGACAACCGCCACCCTACACGGGGCAGGCTCACCCAGCCTCGACCCAGTTACCTGGCATCGGGCTGACCGACGGCGAGACGCAGCCGGCCCACCGCACCTGCTTTTCTCGCGCGACGGGCATCTCCGCCCGCAGCGGTTGCGTCCCACAGCTGCTGTAAATAGTTGGGTGGTGCTGTCATAGCGACGGCGTAGGTTCCCTCAAGTCCTGGCAGACGATGAAGGAGGCCTACGCCGTGAGACGCACCGTACCGCCGTCGGCGGAGATACAAGCGAGCATCGACCAGCTGATGTCGAAGGGGATGGTCAATGATCCGCAGAAGATGCTGTCTGAGCTGGCCCGGCTCGGTGCCCGGCTGATCATCCAGCGAGCCGTTGAGGAGGAGTTCGACAGCTGGCTTGGTCGTGCTCGCTATGAGCGCCGACCAGAGCGCCAGCGCGGCTTGCGCAACGGGTTTCGGCCCCGGCACGTACAAACGGCGGAGGGGGAGTTGCGGATCGAGATTCCGCAGGCTCGCGAGGCGGTGATGCCGTTCGTCTCCAAGCTGTTTCCGAAGTGGCACTGCAAGCGGCTGCTGCGGACCGATCCGCTCAAGGCGCTGATCGTCGGCGGGTTCGTGCGCGGCCTGTCGATGCGCGATATCGAGTCTCTCTGCGAGGAGGCCGGGCTCGGGAAGACGTCGAGGTCGACCGTGTCCAGGGTGTGTGCAGAGCTACACGAGCGCTTTGAGGCGTTCAAGCGCCGCTCGCTCTATGACGTCAACCTGGTCGTCCTGTTCCTCGACGCGATCTACCTGCCGGTCCGCCCCAGCGGCCCGAAGGAAGGCGTGATCTGCGCCTGGGGGATCACCGAGAACGGTGAGCGGGCGCTGGTTTCGGTCCGGTTGGGGATGCGGGAGACCAAGGAGGACTGGCTCGAGCTCGGCCGCGACCTCATTGCCCGCGGACTCCCCGCGCCGCGCCTGGTCGTGGCTGATGGCGCGGCCGGGCTGCCCTCGGCGATCGAGGAGATCTGGCCGCGCGCGGACCGTCAGCACTGCGCCGTTCACCGGCTCAGAAACCTCCAGGCCAAGCTCCCGAAGTCAGAGCACGACCGGATCCGTTTCAACTACTGGGCAGCGCTCACCGACGCGACGTCAGCCAAGGACGGCAAGCTCCGCCTCCAGGTCCTGATCTCAGAACTCGAACATGACGGCTACCAGTCGGCCGCTCGCTGTCTCGCAGACGACCTCGACGCCCTAGTCGCACACCTGCGCTACCCGCTACGCCACCGGGAACGATGGCGGTCAACCAACCTCCTTGAGCGCTCGCTTGGTGAGGTCCGCCGGCGCACCAAGGTGATGGGCCGCTTTCCCGGCGAGACCAGCTGCCTGTCACTCGTCTGGGCGGTGCTCGACCTGTTCTTCAGCCACGCCAGCAACGGCGCGACGTTCACCGACGTTGACCGCCAACACCTCTACCGCATCAAGTACCACCAAGCCGACCCCGACACGTTCGACGAGGAGGTGACCGCCGCTTAGACTCCCCCCGGGAACCTGAACCGCCAGCGAATTTACAGCGGCAAAGGGACGCAACCCCCGCAGCCCAAGCTTCCCTGCTGTGCGCGGAAAGCGAGCACGCGTCTGCCCGCCTGCTAACAGGTCCGGTGCTAACGACCGGGTCAAAGCAGAACTGGAGTGGCCCCGGTTTCGAGGACACCTGAGGGCTTTGGTCGAAAGACCAGGGTCAGGAGGTGAGAAGTGCCTCGAACCAGACCGCCGTATCCGGAGGAGTTTCGTCGCGAGGCGATCGAGCTCGTTCGTTTCTCGAGCAGGCCGCAACGGAAGATCGCCGAGGATCTCGGGATCTCGGATGTGACGTTGCGTAACTGGGTCAAGCAGGCCGAGCGCGACGAGGGCAAGCGCCCGGACGGGCTCTCGACCGATGAGCGCGAGGAGCTGGCGCGGCTGCGTCGTGAGAATCAGACGCTGCGGATGGAGCGCGAGATCCTAAAAAAAGCCGCGGCCTTCTTCGCCCGGGAGACCGACGAGCCGTAGGCGAGGTGTTCTCGCTGATTGCCGCGGAGAAGGCCAATTATCCGGTGGCTGTGACGTGCCGCGCGCTGGGCGTGAATCGGACGAGCTTTCATGACTGGGAGCGTCGCGCGCCGTCTGATCGAGCGCTCGGCGACGCGTGGCTGACCGAGAAGGTCAAGCAGATCCACGCCGAGTCTGATGGCACCTATGGCGCCCGGCGGATCCATGCCGAGCTGCGCCTCGAGCATGGGATCCGGGTGGGGCGCAAGCGCGTGCAGCGGCTGATGAAAGCGGCTGGTATCTCGGGGCTGCTGGCGCGTAAGCGCCGGCGCACGACGGTCCGGCTGCCCGGTGTCCGGGCTGCCAGCGACCTGGTCGAGCGTGACTTTGACCCGACCGGTCCTGATCAGACCTGGTCGGCGGACATCACCTACATCTCGACGTGGGAGGGGTTTCTGTACCTCGCGCACGTCCAGGACCTGTACTCGCGACGGATCGTGGGGTGGTCGATGGCCGACCACCCGCGCGCACAGCTCGTCATCTCAGCGCTTGAGATGGCCCGCGGGCAACGCCGTCCCGACTCGGGCCTGATTCACCACTCCGACCAGGGCTGCCAAGGCGGATTCAACTGGTCGTCGCAACACCATTGGGTGTTCAGTAGTTCCAATGACTTTCTATCAGTGTCTGTGAATGTCTAGTACCGAGTATCGGAGACGGCCCCGAAGGGGTCGTACCTCATCGGGATCGCTCGGGGCGAGCAGTGCATCTGGGCGAGCTGGCCGTGCCGGTTGTGAAGTGTTCGTTGAGGGCCTCGGCGGGGGTTCGCCAGCCGAGCGTCTTGCGTGGCCGGCCGTTGAGCGTCGCGGCGACCGCAGCGAGATCGTCGGCGGTGTGCCTGGCCAGGTCAGTTCCCCGGGGGAAGTACTGGCGCAGCAGCCCGTTGGTGTTTTCGTTGGTGCCACGCTGCCACGGGCTCTGCGGATCGCAGAAGTAGACCGGCAGCCCGGCCTCGACCCGCAGCTGGGCGTGCTGGGCCATCTCGGCGCCTTGGTCCCAGGTCAGCGACCGGCGCAGCTGCGCGGGCAGCGCCGTGATCGCCGCGGTGATCGCATCCCGGACCGTGATGGCGCCGTGACCGGTGAGCGCCGGCCCGTTCTTCACCCTCGGCCCACCGTGGCCGGGCATCGGCGGGAGGTGCAGCAGCATCGTAAACCGGGTCGTGCGCTCCACCAGCGTCCCGATCGCAGAGCTCCCCACGCCGAGAATGAGATCACCTTCCCAGTGCCCAGGCACCGCTCGATCCTCCGCCTCGGCGGGACGCTCGCTGATGAGTACCTGCTCAGTCACGAAGTGCTTCCCGCGCCGGGTCCGGCTGCGCGGAACTCGCAGCGCCCGCCCGGTGCGCAGGCACGCGGTCAGCTCGCGGCGCAGCGCGCCGCGGCCCTGCACGTAGAGCGACTGGTAGATCGCCTCATGGGAGATCCGCATCGACTCATCATCGGGGAAGTCAACCTTTAACCGGTGAGAAATCTGCTCCGGACTCCACGCGGCCGACCAGCGGCGGTCCTGGCGTCGCGGCTTGTTCCGGCCCTTCCAAGGTGCCGCTGCAGGACCCGGCACCGCCGTTCCATCCGGCCGGCGAACCTGGCCGCAGAGCCGCTCTTGCACATACTCGCGGAGCCGGTCGTCGTCAGCGAGTCTCGCCGTCTTCGGACGCCGGGCCATCAGCTCCGCCTTCCATTGCGCGACCGAAGCACGGTACTCGAGCTTTCCACCACGAGTGGCCGCGTTGCGACGCAGCTCCCTCGAGATCGTCGACGGCGATCGCCCAACCCGCCGAGCGATCTCCCGAACCCCGACACCCTGCGCCCTCAGCAGCGCGATCTCCTCCCGCTCCTCGAAGCACAGATACCGGCCCGAGAGTGAAGCAAGCATGAACGTTGGCATCCCACCACGCTCCCGAAACCAGCGGCTGCCTGCCGCCTGGGACGCACCCACACCAAGCGCAGCTTCCTCACTGCTCAAGCCTTTCGCGATCTCACGCCAAAACAACCGCTCCACATCCCGACGCAGCGACGGCTTCCCGGGCGACTTCATCGACGCCCTCCCCGTCAGCTCCTTCATCCACCCAGCAGGCCTGCCCATCGCAACCCTCCCAGATCAAGCGTTGCGAGGACCAGTTGAATCCTGCGCAATACACCGCGGTGCTGTTCACCAAGCGCTGCGCCCAGGCCGGGATCGAAGTCTCGATGGGCAGGAGAGGCGATTGTTTTGATAACGCCCGCTGCGAGACGTTCCACGCAACCCTCAAGAAGGAACGCATCTACCGCCAATCGTGGCCACCCGGGCCGCGGCACGCACCGCGATCTTCACCTACATCGAGGGCTGGTATAACCCCCGCCGCCGGCACTCCACGCTCAGCTACCTCTCCCCGATCCAGTTCGAGCGACACCACACCGAGCTCGCCCAACCGGCGCTCGAGGCCTCGAACTCGGACAACGGATCGGTCGCGGCGATCTCACCGAGCGCCGCAGACGGGCTTAGAACGCGTCGCGTCTCAACGGTCGGCGTCGATTTCGCCGCCAACAGCTCAATGCCTCGGAGAAACGCCCCCGCTGCTCAAACCGGTTTCGCTCAGGCCGCGACCGACGGCAGCCAAGCGACGACCGCCAACGGGTGGCCTCTCCGACGAGTAGTCACCGAACATGCTCGCTGATACAAACAACAACTACAACAGCCAAGACGTGTCGTCCAAACCGGGGGCGGTCCAGCCGGCGCGTCTCGTGCTTGGTCGTTCGGGGGAGCGGAAGCCGTGGTGCCGCGGAGCTGTCGTCACGCGTTTGGCGATTACGGTGAATATTCGGGAGCCCCACTATGTACGATGGCGGATCATGACTCTCACTCCGGCGTTCGCGGTCAAGCTCAATGAACAGATCGCTAACGAGTTCGCCGCCCATCAGCAGTACGTCGCCTGCGCCGTCTACTACGACTCTCAGGCGCTGCCGCAGTTGGCCGGTTTCTTCTACCGCCAGGCGCTCGAAGAGCGCGAGCACGCGATGATGATGATCCGGTTCCTGCTCGACACCAGCGGTGAGGTAACGGTCCCGGGGATCGAGGCGCCGGTCGCGCGCTTCGGTGACGTCGTCGAACCTATCTCTCTGGCGCTCGATCAAGAGCAGCGGGTGTCGGGGCAGATCAACGCGCTCGCCGCGACTGCCCGCGAGGAGGGCGACTACACCTCTGAGCAGTTCGTGCAGTGGTTCATCCGCGAGCAGATCGAGGAGGTCGCGACGATGACGAATCTCCTACGGGTCGCCGAACGCTCTCAAGGCGACGAGGCCGACATCGAGGACTTCATCGCTCGAGAGCAGCAAGACGCTGGGGTCCCGGATCCGACCGCCCCGCGCGCGGCGGGGTCACGCTGACTGAGGGTTCAGACGTACGCGCGCGACCCGCGTGCGATGACAACGTGAGCCGGATTTGATCGAGTCGAGAAACCGTTTGCCCCAGCGACGTCACCCAACTCGCCTATCCGTGAGCTGCACCGCGGACCCGCGGAGCCGCTTTATTTGAGACCGACTCGCGGGCTCATGAGCAAGTTGAGTCACGGAATGGGGAGGGTCTGACTCGCATTCGTGCTCACGCGAAACTGTCGAGAGAGCGCCGCGCCGGGACAAAGGTGCTACCAGGAGGCGCGGGGCGGATTGTGCTGAGCTTCATCCGAGACGCCTGCTTCGTCGCCGCACCAGCCACCAGATCGCCACTTCTGCTCCGGTCGTCCCGGACCCGAAGCGGCAGCCACGGGCCGTCGCGGGCGACGTCGAGACGACCGGAGCTGCGTGAAAGCAGTGGTCTTTCGGGCCCACCGGCCCGGGCCGAGCCGTTGTTGGGTGTGGGTCGGTGTTGGGCTGCTGGCCGGTTCGTGCGTTGGTGGACACCGGCGGCGCGTCGTGGGCGGGGGTACGGGATCACGCCCGCGGGGTGGTCGGTACTTTTCGGGGAGCCGGGATGGTGGTCAGAGCCCTTGTCGAGGATCGGAGCGCGGATGAGCAGCAAGCCTGTGGTGTCGGGTCGGGATGTGTTGCCGATCCCTGATCGGCGTCCGATGGGGTTGACGACGTTTAATGCCAAGGACCCGGACACGTCGTTTGCGCCGATCGTGCCGTTGCGCCCGCCAGAGGGTGCGCCGAACGTGCTGATGGTATTGATCGACGATGCCGGTTTCGGTTCGGCGAGCGTGTTCGGTGGTCCGTGCGCGACCCCGAACGCCGAGCGGCTCGCGGCCGGTGGGTTGCGGTACACGCGTTTTCACACCACGGCGCTGTGTTCTCCGACGCGGGCGGCGCTGTTGAGCGGACGCAACCATCACACGGTCGGGATGGGCGGGATCACGGAGGCCGCGACGTCAGCGCCAGGGCAGACTTCGGTGCGTCCGAACACGTGCGCGCCGTTGGCCGAGACGTTGCGTCTAAACGGCTATTCGACGGCGCAGTTCGGTAAGTGCCACGAGGTGCCGGTGTGGGAGACCAGTCCGATGGGCCCGTTTGATCGTTGGCCATCGCCGGGCGGGGGGTTTGAGTACTTCTATGGGTTCATCGGCGGCGAGACCAATCAGTACTACCCGGCGCTGTTTGAGAACACCACCCCGGTCGAACCCCCGAAGGGTCCCGAGGAGGGATATCACCTGACCGAGGATCTGGCGGAGAAGGCGATGAAGTGGATGCGCCAGCAGAAGGCGCTGATGCCCGACAAGCCCTTCTTCGCGTACTTCGCCCCGGGGGCGACGCACGCCCCGCATCATGTGCCTGCGGAGTGGATCGAGAAATACAAGGGCAAGTTCGATCAGGGGTGGGACCGGCTGCGTGAGGAGACATTCGCGCGCCAGCAGCAGCTGGGCGTGCTGGGCCCCGACGCGGAGTTGACCGCTCGTCATGAGGAGATCCCGGCGTGGGATGACGTCGCGGATGAGATGAAGCCGGTGCTGGCGCGTCAGATGGAGATCTACGCCGCGTTCATGGAGCACACCGACCACCAGATCGGCCGGCTTCTCGACGCGCTGGAGGATCTCGAAATCCTCGACGAGACGCTGGTGATCCTGATGATCGGCGACAACGGCGCCTCGGCGGAGGGGTCGCTGCAGGGAACGTTTAACGAGATGGTGACCCTGCAGGGCTTCGGGGCGTTGGAGACCCCTGAGTTCATGTCGTCACGGATCGATCACTTCGGCGGCCCGGACGCCTATAACCACTACGCCGTCGGGTGGGCGCACGCGATGAACACGCCGTATCAGTGGACCAAGCAGGTCGCCTCGCACTGGGGCGGCACCCGCAACGGAACGATCGTGCACTGGCCCAAGGAGATCACCGCCGGCGGGGAGGTCCGCACGCAGTTCTGCCACGTGATCGACATCGCCCCGACCGTGCTGGAGGTCGCCGGGCTGCCGCACCCGATCATGGTCCACGGCGTCGCACAGCATCCGATCGAGGGCACCAGCCTGGCGTACTCGTTTAACGGCGCCGACGCGCCGGAGCGTCACAGCACCCAGTACTTCGAGATGGTCGGCAACCGCGGCATCTATCACCAGGGGTGGACCGCGGTCACCAAGCATCGCACGCCGTGGGAGACCGGTTCAGTGGAGCTGCCCGCATTCGATGACGACGTCTGGGAGCTCTACGCGCCTGATGACTGGACCCAGGCTCACGATCTCGCGGCCGAGCAGCCCGAACGGTTGCACGACCTGCAGCGGCTGTGGCTGATCGAGGCCGTCAAGTACAACTGCCTACCGTTGGATGACCGCTTCGCCGAGCGTGCCAACCCCGAGATCGCCCGTCGCCCCCAGCTCGTCCAGGGACGCCGCCAGCTGCTGTTCTCCGGGATGGGCCGGCTGACCGAGAATTCGGTGCTCAACATCAAGAACAAGTCCCACGCCGTGACCGCCGAGATCGTCGTCCCAGACGGCGGCGCAGACGGCGTGATCGTCGCTCAGGGCGGCGTCACCGGCGGCTGGAGCCTGTACGTCAAGGAGGGCAAGGCGACCTACACGTACAACTTCTTCGGTCTGGAGCGCTACTACGTCCGCGGCGAACAACCCCTCCCCGCGGGCACCCACCAGGTGCGGATGGAGTTCGACTACGACGGCGGCGGTCTCGCCAAAGGCGGGACCGCGACGCTCTACATCGACGGTGAGCCGATCGGTAGCGGACGTGTCGAGAAGACCGAACCGATCCTGTTCTCAGCCGACGAGACCTGCGATGTCGGCGCCGAATACGGCTCCCCGGTCTCAGAGGACTACGGCCCCACCGGCAACCAGTTCACCGGCGAGGTCAACTGGGTCGAGATCGACATCGGCGACGAAGCCAGCAACCCCGACCACGAACTCAGCCACGCCCAACGACTCCACGTCGCGCTCGGCACTCAATAGAGACCCAGGTCGACTCGCCGGCGTCAGACGAGACTTCTCCTTCGTCGCCAACCGGGCAGTCTCGATCACACTGCCGCTCGCGTCCGAATCCGGAAGCGTCCGCAGGCACAGCTTTGCGCCCTGTGGCGAGCAGAACAACCAGGTGGAACGACGACTTCTCTGATCGTCGCCACGGGCGGGTGCCTGCAGGCGGGCGGGACGGCGTCACCCAGGGATGCGCGGGACCGGCCGCAGACCAGGGCCGCGCCGAGCGTTGCACCGTGGGTGCACGTGGTGTGTTGGCTTTGCTGTTCGCCGGCACGGCCTGTCGAGAGCGCAGCGCAAGTCCGGTTTGAAGCCGGTGAAGCTGAGCGACCTCCTGCCGATGAAGGTCGCTATGGCTTGATCGTCGGCCCTCCGCGGGTAGCTCCGCGACGGAGAGCTTGGACTGACTGGTTGTAGCGGACGCTGGACTGTGCTCGGTCGGCTTCGAGTTCCATGATTCGACGGAGTTCTGGCAGCCGGGCCACGTCCTGTTCGCGGTGAAGGGCGGCCGCCATCCGGGCGAGATCGCCACTCGACGCGACGAGCGGCCGCAGTCCGCGTCCGAGATGCTCCTGGGTGGCGGCGCGGCGCAAATCGGTGAAGCCTCTGCCGGCGCCGGCCGGAGCGAAGACGACTTTCAGTTGGCCAACACCGGTTGTGAATTCGTTGACCTCGTGCTCGAACCACCTTTCGAAGTCGAGCCCGTGGGCGTCGGACGCGCGGACATCGAGCTCATCGAGCGCCGTTCGAAGTCGCTCTCGGTTGTCGGACGAGGCCTGTGGGCTGATGTCGACGCCGTGGGTCGTGCGATCAGCTCCACGGATCACCTGCGCCAGCGAACCGATCAGGACGTAGTTGACATAGTTGCGCTCCAGGACGGCGAGCATCGCCCGCGGCTCAAACTCGACGCCGGCCATCGTCTCAGGCGTCCTCGCCGTCGGCGACGCGCTTGAGCATCGAGTCCAGGCGCTTCTCCGGCGACAGCCGCTGCAGTCGCCGGAGGCGATCCTCGGCGAGCGCTGGTGGCTCAGTGAGTTCAAGCTGCAGATCAAACCCACACGCCCGCACCAGCTCCAGCAGGGTGTCGAGACTCGGAGCCACCGCGCCGGCCTCCCAGCGAGCGATCTGTGGCCTCGGCTTCCCCGTCCGAACCGCTAGTGCCTCCTGGCTAAGGCCGGCCCGCAGGCGCGCCTCGCGGAGCAAGGCGGCGCTGGTGACGGTTTCGGGTCGCACCAGTCAAGTTTATCTCCCGTACCGCTTGCACGTGACGTAGCGAATGTGTTACGCTAGGATCTCAGCAGCGAGACGAACAGCCGGCCACAGAATGCGTACGCGAACGAGCTGTACTTCCAATACGGAGTCTCCCGCAGCCTCACCGGCGTCCCCGCCCCCTCCGGCTACGGCCGTGAACGGCGTGGAGTGGCATCTCCTCTCCATCAAAGAGGTCGCCCACGCCTGCCAACTCTCCGAGAAGGCAGTTCGCCGCGCGATCGACGCCGGCGAGCTGGCAGCGGTCAAGCTCCGGTCCCGCGTCAGAATCTCACCCGAGGATCTCGATGCCTGGATCGTCGGGCAGCGACGGAGTCCCGGCGTCCGATCCGTCTCCACACCGGCGCCGCGTTTGGCGCGGCGTGTTCCTCAGGGGACCTTCCGAGCGTTGGCACGAGACGCTTCCGAATCGAGGATCTCGGCATGAGCGTCGAGAAGGTGCAGCGGGCGGGCGGAGCTGTCTGGCGCGTGCGGTGGCGAGATGAGCAAGGCCACCCCCACTCGCGCGTGGTCGGTCGCAAGGGAGATGCTCAGGCCCTGGACGTCGAGCTTAAACGAGCCAAGCGGCTGGGCGGAGTCGCCCCAATCGACCCCAGCCGCGAGACGATGGCGGCTTTCGCCCGCGTCTGGTGGACCCGGTACGTCGTCCCGAACCTTGCGCGCCACACCCAGCTTGCCTATGCCTCGATGCTTGATGTCCACATCCTCCCCGCGCTCGGGGACGTCCGGCTCCGGTCAATCACGCCGGAACTCGTAGCTCAGCTGCGGGCCGAGATGGCGGCCCACGGCGTTGGTGATGCTGCCATTCGCAAGACGCTGGTGGTTCTCCAGAGCGTGCTTGAGCGAGCAGTCGAGTGGCGCCGTATCGACTCCAACCCTACCCGCCTGATTCGCAAGCCCAGCCAGGTCCGAGTGCGCGTCGTGCGGCCTATGCCCCCCGAGATGATCGAAGCGATGCGTGCGCATCTGATCGCTGAAGACCACGTGCTGGACGCAACGTTGATCGCGGTGCTCGCGTACGCCGGCCTCCGCCCCGGAGAGGCGCTGGGATTGCGTTGGCACGACGTGCGCGCGCACACCATCCTGGTCGAGCGCGCGGTCGCGTTTGGCAAGCTCAAGTCAACCAAGACCGGAAAGATCCGCACGGTGAGGCTGTTGCGCCCTCTCGCGGAGACACTGGCCGGATGGCGCCGCGTGACCGATCGAGCCGCCGTGACCGATCTCGTCTTTCCGGCTCCCGACGGCACGCCGTGGAACCACGACCGCGCCAATAACTGGCGCAATCGCATCTTCGCCGACGCGACCAGAGCTGTGGGCGAGAGCGGAGCTCGCCCGTACGACCTACGCCACAGCTTCGTCAGCCTCCTGATCGCTCAGGGGGCCAGCGTCGTGGAGGTCGCTCAGCAAGCTGGTCACAGTCCGACCTTAGCCTTGAGCACCTACGCCCACCTATTTGACGAGCAGTCTGGCAATCCCGGCGCGTCCGCCGAGGACTTGATTCGCGCTGCCCGAGCGACTCAGGGTGTCCGGGAAGTGTCCGTTTTGTGTCCGCGTGCTTCGGAGGAACCTGGAGCCGGAGGCAAAACCCTTGCAGATTCCAAGTGGGCGATCCAGGACTCGAACCTGGGACCTCTTCCTTATCAGAGAAGCGCTCTAACCGACTGAGCTAATCGCCCTCCGTCGGGCGATTCTAACGGCGTTGGCTCGCGACGGCCCGCTGAACGGCGCTGCGACC
This sequence comes from uncultured Actinomycetota bacterium, assembly GCA_963830395.1. GTDB lineage: Bacteria > Actinomycetota > Thermoleophilia > Solirubrobacterales > Solirubrobacteraceae > Palsa-465. The sequence goes on along the minus strand of CAWHMI010000027.1, from coordinate 61,574 downwards.
CCCCTCTCGGCTAACTCTCAAGCAGAGCCTAAGCGTCGCTCTCTCAGGCTGTGGGCCAGCTCCAGTGCTTCCTTGAGCGAGGCCACGCTGAGCCGGGCGCGGTAGCCATCCCCGGCCGCGGTGACCTCCACTTCCCGGCCCAGCGCCGCCTCCAAGGCATCAGCAATCCGGGCGATCGTCGCCTCCTGGTCGGGGTGCAGCGCACGTGCACCGCGGCGCCGGGACCGCGCTTGGTCAGTGCCGTGGGTGGTCCGGGCCTGACGCTCGAGCTCGCGGACGGACCAGCCTTCGGCGACGGCGGACCGTGCCAGGCGTCGGCGATCGTCGTTGTCGCGCGCCACGAGGAGCGCTCGGCCGTGACCCTCACTCAACTGCTCGGTCTGGATCGCCTCCACGGCCTCGTCCGGCAGGTCGAGCAGGCGGATCAGGTTCGAGACCGAGACCCGGCTGCGGCCGACCCGGCGGCCGACCTCCTCGCGGGAGAGCCCGAGCTCCTCGGTCAAGGCCGCGCAGGCCCGGGCCTCCTCGATCGGATTCAGGTCCTGGCGAGCCATGTTCTCGATCAGTGCGACCTCGAGCGAGGCCGCGTCGTCGCGATGGCGCACCAGCGCGGGCACGTCCTCCAGCTCGGCCATAACGGCGGCGCGCCAGCGCCGCTCCCCGGCAATCAACTGGTAGCCACCGTCGGGCAACGGACGCACCAGCACCGGCTGCAACACGCCGCGGGCCTTGATCGAGTCGGCGAGCGCCACCAGGCTCGGCTCGTCGAAGCTCTGGCGCGGCTGATGCGGGCTGGGCGCGATCATGTCGACGGGTATGCGGCGCAGCTCCTCCGGCTGGTCGCGGGGAGCGACCGACAGGATCGCGGCCAGACCGCGCCCCATGCCCCGCTGGCGCTCAGCCACGTGCGGCCACCTCCTTGGCGAGCTCGAAATAGGCATCGGCGCCCGCGCAGTGCGGGTCATAGTGAATCACCGGCTTTCCGAAGCTCGGCGCCTCACCCACCCTGACGTTGCGCGGAATCACCGTCTCGAAGACGAGCTCCGGGAAGTGCCGCCGAACCTCGTTCTCGACATCCTGGGCCAAGCGGGTGCGGCCATCGTGCATGGTCAACAGCATGCCGGCGACGGTCAGTCTCGGGTTCAGCTCGCGCTGGATCAGCGACAGCGTGTCGAGCAGGCCGGCCAGGCCCTCGAGCGCGAAGTACTCCGCCTGCACGGGCACGATCACGCGATCGGCGGCGACGAGCGCGTTGACGGTGAGCGGACCGAGGGAGGGGGGACAGTCCAGCAGCACGAACGAATATCGATCCCGGATGGGTGCCAGCGCCTCCCGGAGTCGGTTCTCGGATCCGGTCAGCCGCGGCAACTCCACGGTCGCGCCGGCGAGATCCGGCCCGGCGGGGACCACGTGCAGATGCACGATTTCGGTGCTCACCACCGCCTCCTCCAGCGGCAGCCCCCTCACCAGCGCGTCGTACGCCGTCGGCGTCGTGTACTTGCTCAGCCCGAGGCCAAGCGTGGCGTTGGACTGGGGATCGATGTCGATCAGGAGCGACTCGTAGCCGGCCTCCGCGATGCACGCGGCCAGGTTTACGGCGGTGGTCGTCTTCCCGACGCCGCCCTTCTGGTTGGCGATGGCATACACGGTCCCCATCGACGTGAAGCTAGCGCCGGGCACGGTCAGACGCCCCAGAATCGCCCAACGGTCGCTTGCGGGCGATCCCGGCGCGCCGGGGGAATCGCTCCGGGGTCTCCCCCGCCTTGACCAGCGCGTGCAGATGGCGGTGCGCGGCTCCCGGGTACGGCACGACCCGGACCGGCTCCAGCACCTCGAGCCCGAGCTCGCGCGCCGCTCGAGCGGCCGCCGCCTCGTCGGGCGGATCACGCCGTCCGCGCCAGGCGAGCATCACCCCGCCGACCCGCAGGAGCGGGGCGGCGTACTCGGCGACCACCGCCAGTGGGGCGAGCGCCCGCGCGGTCACCAGATCACAGGTTCCCAGCCCGGTCCGCCAGTCTTCGGCCCGAGAGTGCACGACGACCGCGTTGGTGATCGAGCACCGCTCGGCGGCTCGGACGATGAACGCGCACTTGCGGCCGTTGCTTTCGACCAGATGCACCCGGCTCTGGGACAGCGCGATCGCCAGCGGCAGTCCCGGGAACCCCGCCCCGGAGCCCAGGTCGGCGACCACCGAGGCGTCGCGGACGTCATCTCGCGCCAGCGCGACCAGGGAGTCGGCGATGTGATCCCGGAGGATCCCAGCGCGATCGGTGACCGCGGTAGGGGCCCGTTCACCGGTGGTGAGGAAATCGGCAAGCGTCTCCAATTGGTGAGTCGAAGCCCCGGACAGCCCATAACGTCGCCCGAGTGATTCGATCACGGGACGCCAGTCCCCCCATCCTGATCGGCGACGCCCGGGCTGGCTCGCAACCGTTGCTGCTCTCGGGCGATGAACGGCGCGTACCGCTCGCACATCGTCCGGAAGCGCTCGGCGCTGTGGCCGTCGCGCTCGTTGAGAAGCTCGACCTCGAGCAGCGGCAGCACGTCCTGCACCAGGGCACGTCCGCGCGCCATCCACTGGTAGTACGACCGTCCGCCGTGGTGATACGGACCGTAGAGACGACAGCGCGGGAAGCGGGCCTCCAACCAGCGAAACAGCGCCTCGTGACGGACGTGCATGCGCAGCACGACCTGCGGCTGACGCCCGTCACCGCCGAACGAGCCCTCGCCGACGAGCAGTCCGATCAGGAAGCCACGGTCGAAGTCCGAGAGATCCGTCACACCAGAAGTTCTAGCGACTCGCGTGTTTCACCGTAAAGAAAAACGTGAAACGGCTGGCCAGCAGCGCGTGAGGCGGCTAATCCAGCAGCGGCGCGACAACGAGGTGCCGCGAGGGTTCCTGGCCCTCGCTGTACGTCTCCACTTCGCGCCGGTCCTTCAGATGCTCGTGGATCACCTTGCGCTCGAGTGGACTCATCGCCTCCAGCGGTACCGCCCGGCGGTTGCTCACCGCGGTCTGCGCCGCCTGGTCGGCGGTGGCGCGCAGCGTCACGGCTCGGCGCTCTCGATAGCCGGCGGCGTCCACCAGGACGGGCATGCGCTCGCCATCGCCCCGCGTGGCGACTCGGTAGGCGAGATGCTGGATCGCGTCGATCGTCTGCCCATGGCGTCCGATCAGCACCGCGAGGTCGTCGCCGACGTATTCCGCGTGCAGCCCGGCGGGGTCGTCGTGCACCTGTACGGTGGCGTCGACGCCTGCGGCCGTGGCAATCCGCTCCATCAGCTCGCGCACACGCTCGATCGGACCGTGCCCCACTGCCGACACGGCTACCTCCGCCTTCCGGAGCGCTTCTTCTTCTTGCGCGGGGGCTTCGGAGGGGCTGTCCGCGCCCCGGTGGCGACCGGCTCCTTGGTGCTCTTGGCGGTTGACGGGTTCGCCCTGCCGGCTGGCGGGTCGGCCTCCGCCGCCTTGGGCCTCCGGATCAGACTTGCGAGTCCGCCGCCCGAGCCGTTGGGCTGGGCCTGGGCCGGCCCGCGCCCGTCGGGCTTGGGTCGGAGCAGCGATGCACCCGGGCCCGAGCCGCCTCCGCTTCCGCCTCCGCCCCCGCCTCCGTCACCCACGCCGGCAGCCGCCGCTCGGAGGGGTCCGATGCGGCGCTTGACGATGTATTGCTGTCCGACCGTCCACAGGTTCGTGGTGATCCAGTAGACGAGCACGCCGGCCGGGAAGCGAATCACGAACAGCACGAAGATCAGCGGCATGAACAGCATGATCTTTCGCTGCGTCGGGTCCATGGTGGCGGCGGACATCATCAGGCTCGACCCGAGCTGGGTGCCTACGTAGAGCACGATCAAGACGACCAGCACCACGCCGCTGGCCTTGTTCGTCAAGTCGGGGATAAACAGGAAGCTCGCTCCGCCGTGAGGGCCGCAGGCCGTCGTCTGCCCGGCGGCGGCGTGGAGCGAGATGTGATGGCGGGCGGCGTAGGCAGCCTGGTAGGTCTTCTGGATCTGCGGGCAGATGTCGACGCGCAGGCTCTCTCGCAGCATGTAGTAGAGCGAGATGAAGACCGGGAGCTGCGCCACCATCGGCAGGCACGAGCCGAGCGGGTTGACGTTGTTCTCCTTGTAGAACTTCATCATCTCCTGCTGCTGGCGCTGCTTGTCCTCCTTGTACTTCTGCTGGATCGCCTTCATCTCGGGCTGCAGCTGCTGCAGCCGCGCCATCGACTTGATCTGCCGCACGGTCAGGGGGACCAGCACCGCACGCACCGCGATCGTCAGCAGCACGATCGACCAGCCCCAAGACACCCCGACGCTGTTGTGGAAGAACTTGAGCACCGCCTCGAACACGTCGATGAGCGGCTGGAAGATGTTCGCGTCTAGAAACATGCTCAGGCGGTCGGGACCGTCACCCGCGGCTTGAACAGCCGCTGCTCGTCTACCGGATCAAAGCCGCCGCGACTCCAGGGGTTGCACCGCAGCAACCGCCAGGCGGCGAGGACGAGCCCGCGGAGTATGCCGAATCTGCTGATCGCCTGCGCGGCATATTCAGAGCACGACGGGTAGTACTTGCACCGCTCGCCGACGAGCGGGGAGAGCAGCAGCTGGTAGACCCGGATCGGCAACACCGCGATCCGCCGCATGAATGTCATCGCGGGTCATCCTCCGAGGCGGGCGGGCCCAGCGGGCCATCCTCCGAGGCGGGCGGGCCCAGCGGGTCGTCAGCCGGGGCGGCGGTTGCCCACGCGTCATCCTCCGGGGCAGTCGTGCCTGGAACCTTGCCGATCAACTCACCCAGCGCCGCTTGGATTCCGGCAAGGCCGTGACGGACGGCCAGCTCCTTCGCCCCCTGGCGGGCGATGACGACCGCATCGGTGCCGGGTGGGAGGCGCACGCTCTCGCGCGCAAACGCCTCGCGCAGCAGTCGCTTGACTCGATTGCGCTCGACCGCCCCGCCGACCTTTCGCGACACCGACAGCCCCAAGCGCGGCGCTCCGACCCCCGCCCCGTGCGGGAATACGTACAGTACGAGATCCCGACCGGCGTGCGACCGGCCGTGGCGAAAGACACGGTCGAACTCTGCGCTGCGCGAGAGTCGCCCTCGCCCTGGCCGTTGTGTCGAGCCGGGCGCGGGGGACATCACACCGTGAGGCGCTTACGTCCCTTTGCGCGCCGTCGCTTGAGGGTCATTCGCCCCGCTCGCGTCTGCATTCGGGCACGAAAGCCGTGGGTACGGGCGCGTTTACGCTTCTTGGGCTGGTAAGTACGTTTCATCGCAGGATCCGGACACGGACGGTTGCCCCGTCACGAACGACGCAGTATACGCACGCGGATTGCCGCCTCTGTGGCCCTGGGGAGCCCAACGCGCCGCGCGTGAGTTTTTCCCGCGCTTTGCGCCAACGGCCCCGCCCGGCCGCCAGGGCCCCCAGACGGCGTTGGTATATTCGCCGCCCCCGGCGACTGTCGCCTGGGGCCTCTCAATAGCTTCCAGTGATCCTCGGGGGAGGAACGGCTTGGCGCTGCCCGAGCAACCCGACGCCGCGACCGCGTGGCGATCGCTCAAATCCGAGCTTAGGAGTCTGGTCGGAGACTCCGCGTTCGAGATCTGGCTGGCCCCCCTCCAGCTCGAATCCTGGGACGGCGAGTTGCTCCTGGTCAGAGCGCCCGAGGCGACGGAGAAGTGGCTCACCGGCCGGTTCGGGCCCGTCCTGCAGCACTGCGCGCGTGAGGCGTTCGGCCCCCGCAGCCAAGTCGCGTTCGCCGGGGCCTCAGCGGCTGACACAAAACCGGTGGGCGCGCCAGCGGGCCGCCCAGCGCACACCGCCCCCACCGTCTTGCACCCGCGCTACCGTTTCGAGCAGTTCGTCATCGGCGAGGGCAACCGGCTGGCCCACGCGGCGGCACTCGCCGTCGCCGAGCTTCCCGGCCAGGCCTACAACCCGCTGTTTCTGTACGCCCCGCCGGGCCTGGGAAAAACCCACCTCCTCCAGGCGATCGGGAACTACGTACTCGCGTTCGGAGCCGGGGCGACGGTTCGCTACACGACGGCCGAGGCCTTCACCAACCACTTCATCACCGCGCTCGGATCACGGTCGGTGGACGCGTTCAAACGCGCCTACCGTGATGTCGACGTGCTGTTGATCGATGACGTCCAGTTTCTCGCGAGCAAAGCCCGAACCGAGGAGGAGTTCTTTCACACCATCAACGCGCTGCACGAGCGCGGCCGCCAGCTCGTGCTCACCTGCGACCGCCTCCCCCGGGCGCTGGTGTCGGTCGAACAGCGGCTCAGGGAACGCTTCGAGGCGGGTCTGGTCGCCGACATCCAGCCACCGGACCGTGCCACCCGGGTGACGATCCTGCGCAAGCGAGCGGCCCTGGACGGGGTGGTGCTGGCCGACCCCACCGTGCTCGATCTGATCGCCGATCGCGTTACCGAGAACGTCCGCGCCCTCGAGGGCGCGCTCATCCGGGTGGTCGCCATGCACTCTCTGACCCAGCGGCCGATCGACCACGCCCTGGCCACTGAGGTGCTCGACGTGATGTACCCGGGGAGGCGGCCGCGCGTGCCGTCGATCGCCGAGGTCCAGGCGATCGTCGCCGGTCACTTCGATCTCACCGTCGAGCAGCTGACGTCGGCCACCCGGACACGACGGGTGGCCTGGCCCCGCCAGGTGGCAATTCATCTCGCCCGTGATCTAACCGGCGCGTCGCTGCCGACGATCGGCAGGGCCTTTGGCCGAAACCACGCGACCGTTCTCCACGCCTGCAGGCGCGTCTCCGAACGACTCCGGGACGACCACGACGCTGTCGACGAAATCGCGGCGCTGGCGGCGATCGCGTCGGGCGATCAAACCGACCGCGACTATTGAGAGACTTGTCCGTCGCCCCGCAGCAACAACAATCCCGCTATCTGCGAGCGATCGCCCGCTTCTCCACAGGTTCTGTTCGCTCTATGACTTCTAATTTCCTTCAGAGGTATTCATCGTGAAGATCTCACTTGCCCGCGACGTTCTGCTTGGACAGCTGCAGACCGCCAGCAGGGTGGCGTCGACCCGGAGTGCGATCCAAGCCCTGTCCGGAGTCCAGCTGTCGGCGTACACCTCGGGGTGTGAGCTGCGCGCCACCGACATGGACGTTGGCTTGCGTGTGCCGCTCACTGCCGAGGTCGTGCGTGAGGGCACCGTGGTGCTCCCCGCTCGGCTGATGCTCGACGTGGTGCGGTCACTGCCGGCGGATGAGGTCAGCCTGGAGCTGCGGTCCGCCGAGCAGGACGTGGAGGTCGCGTCCGGCAACGCCAGGTTTCACATCCGCACGCTGCGCAACGATGACTTCCCCCCGTTCCCGGAGCCCGATTCGGAAGGTGCGGTCACCATCCCCGCCGCAGCGTTCGTGTCCACCTCGCAGAAGGTCGCTGGATCGGCTTCTCGTGATGAGACCCGGCCGGTGCTCACGGGCATCCTCGTCTCCGCCTCGGAGCGTGAGCTGCGGATGGTCGCCACCGACTCATATCGGCTGAGCGTGAAGGAGACCACGCTGGAGACGCCGCTGCAAGCAGGTTTCGAAGTCAACGTGCCCGCTCGGGCGCTTCAGGAGCTGGCCCGTCTGGTGACCGCGGGCGACGACGAGCCGCTGCGCATCAGCGTGCGCCAGAACCAGGTGTTGTTCACTCTTGGCCGCGTCGTCCTCTCGTCGCGGCTGATTGACGGTCAGTTCCCCAACTATCGCCAGCTGTTGCCGGAGGAGTTCGAGCACGAGCTGCGTCTCGCCGGCGGAGAGTTCACCGACGTGGTGCGGCGGATCAGCCTGCTGGCCCAGAAGAATGCGCCGCTGCGCCTCGCCTTCGCCCCCGGCGAGCTGACCGTCTCCGCGCAGACGCCCGACGTTGGCGAGGCTTTGGAGGCGATGCCGGTCGCGTTCCAGGGGGAGCCGCTGGAGATCGGCTTCAATCCCGAGTTTCTGCGGGCCGGCCTCGAAGCCATAGACGATGGGGATGTCCTGCTCAAGCTGATCAGCCCGCTGCGGCCGGGCCTGATCGAGGCCGCGGACGAGAGCCGATTCCGGTATCTGATCATGCCGATCCGACTCAACGTCTGAGTTGGCCACTAACCCGAGGCGAGTCCGACGTGCGCGTAGTGCGGATCAGCGTCCGCGACTTTCGTAGCTACGGGGAGGCCAGCGCCCCGCTGGGAGACGGCCTGACCGTTGTCACCGGCGCCAACGGCGCTGGGAAGACGAACCTGATCGAGGCGCTCTACTTTGGCTGCACCGGCCGCTCCTGCCGGACCACCAACGAGCGAGAGGTGGTCCGGTTCGGGCAGCCGTCGACCCGCGTCGTGGTCAGCGCCGAGTCCGAGGCCGGAGCTCACGAGCTCTCGGTGGGATTCGCGCCCGGAGAGCCCAAGCGGATTCGAGTCGACGGGGTTGCCGTCGAGCGGTTGGTGGAGGTGACCGAGCGGCCCTTGGTGAGCGTCTTTGACCCGGATCGCTTGGAGCTCATCAAGGGCGTCCCCGCGTTGCGCCGAGCTCACCTGGACCAGTTTGTGGCGGCGATGTGGCCCGCGCGGGTCAGCACCCGGCGCGGATACGCCCAGTCGCTGGCTCAACGCAACGCGCTGATCGGCCGGATCCGCTCCGGCGCTGCCAGCCGCAACTCGCTCCACAGCTGGGACGCACAACTCGCCCGCCTCGGGATCGAGCTAATGGCCGACCGTCGCGCCGCGGTAGACGCGATCAGAGGGCCGTTTGCCCGCTGGTGTGCCGGCCTCGGGCTGACCGGGGATCTCGCGCTGCACTATCGACCGCGTTCGCGGGCGACCACGCCGGAGGCCCTGGCGGGGGAGCTTCGCGACCGTATCGACGGGGACGTGGAGCGCGGCTTCACCGGCCACGGTCCGCACCGCGACGAGCTGGTCGCCACCCGCGAGGGCCGACAGTTGCGAGCGTATGGCTCTCAGGGCCAGCAGCGGCTGGCGCTGCTGGCCCTGTTGCTGGCCGAGCGCGACGCGCTGACCGGACACCGCCAGACCGCGCCTTTGATGCTGCTCGACGACGTGATGAGCGAGTTGGATCGCCACCGCCGTCGGGCGCTGGTGGGCCTGCTGCGCGCCGCCAGTGGTCAGTCGGTGGTCACGGCAACGGATCTCGATCAAGTACCGGGAGCCAGCGAGACCGGCGTGACCCGGCTGGCGGTAGCCGACGGCCGGGTGCTGCTCGAGGCGGTGGCAGCAGCCGGATGACTCACGCGGCCCCCATAGTGGCGAGCCCGGATGGCGAGCGGAGGCCAGCGTGAGCTACCGGCGTGGGCCTCGCCCGCTGCAAGCGGCGCTCACGATGCTGGCCGACGAACTCGCTCCCGAGACGCTGCTGGGCGATGTTCAACGGGCGTGGCCGGCCGCTGTGGGGCCCGCGATCGCCGCCCAGGCCCAACCGACGGCAGAACGGCGCGGCGTGGTCACGATCTCGTGCGCGGCGTCGGTGTGGGCTCAGGAACTCGATCTGATGGCCCCGCAGATCATCGAACGCCTCAACGGCTCGCTGGCAACGGGGGCGGTGGCCCGCCTGCGGTGCGTCGCGGTCGGTCGCTGACGCCCTCGTGACATAATGATTTTGCCGTGCTTTGCAGGCAAAAGCACCGAGCCGGGGGGGCGAATCCGACCGGTCCCTGTGCTATTCTCATCAACATCATCTCCGCTCCGGTGCGCCTGACACGGCGCGTTTGGCCGGGGCGTCTCAACGTCATCGGAGGATCGTGGCGAACGACGACGGCACCCCCGCGGGCGCCAGCAACAAACCCAGTTACGACGCGCAGGACATCACCGTTCTCGAAGGACTCGAGGCGGTCCGCAAACGGCCCGGCATGTACATCGGCTCGACCGGTCCCCGCGGGCTACACCACCTCCTGTACGAGGTCGTGGACAACTCCGTTGACGAGGCGCTGGCCGGACGCTGCTCGGCGGTGACGGTCACGATCCATCCCGACAACTCGGTGACGGTGGTCGATGACGGCGCCGGCATCCCGGTGGGGATCATGGCCAAGGAGCAGCGCCCCGCGGTGGAGGTGGTGTTGACCGTGCTGCACGCCGGCGGCAAGTTCGGCGACGGCGGCGGCTACAAGGTCTCGGGCGGACTGCACGGCGTCGGCGTATCGGTGGTCAACGCGCTGTCCGAGCGGCTTGATGTCGAGGTGCGGCGCGACGGCCACGTATTCCGCCAGACCTACGAACGCGGCCGACCGGTGACCGAGCTGGCGCGCGGCGAGGCCGCCTCCGAGACGGGAACCACGATCACCTACCTCCCGGACGCCGACGTCTTCGAGACGCTCGAGGTCGATTTCACGGTGATCGAGGAACGGATGCGCGACACCGCGTTCCTGACCCGTGGACTGCACATCACGATCGTCGACGAGCGTGGCGACGGCAAGCGGGCCGAGTTCCAGTACGAGGGCGGGATCAGAGATTTCGTCGCCTATCTGAACCAGAACAAGGACCCGATCCAGAAGAACATCATCTTCTTCGAGGGGGAGAGCGACGAGGGCGCCGTCGAGGTGGCGATGCAGTGGAACGGCTCCTACCAGGAGTCGGTGTTCTCGTTTGCCAACAACATCAACACCCTGGAGGGCGGCTCCCACCTGTCGGGCTTTCGCGCGGCGCTGACCGGCGTGCTCAACCGCTACGCGCTCGATAAGGACCTGCTCAAGGACAAGGACGAGCGTCTCTCCGGAGAGGACGTCCGCGAGGGTCTCACCGCGGTCATCAGCGCCAAGCTGACCGATCCTCAGTTCGAGGGACAGACGAAGACCAAGCTCGGCAACCCGGGCATGGCCGGGTTCGTGCAGTCGGTTGTCAACGCCCGCCTTGCCGAGTTCCTGGAGGAGAACCCGCGTGATGCGCGCACGGTCATCCAGAAGACGATCGACGCCCAGCGCGCCCGCACGGCGGCCCGCAAGGCCCGGGATCTGACGCGCCGCAAGTCCGCCTTGGAGAACTCCACGCTGCCGGGCAAGCTTGCCGACTGCTCGGTCAAGGATCCGTCGCTGGCCGAGTTGTTCGTGGTCGAGGGAGACTCCGCCGGCGGCTCGGCGGTGAGTGCCCGAGACCGCAGCACCCAGGCGATCCTGCCGCTGCGGGGCAAGATCCTCAACGTCGAGAAGAGCCGGATCGACAAGGTGCTGGGCAACACGGAGATCCAGGCGCTGATCACGGCGATCGGCACTGGGGTTCGCGACGAGTTCGACATCGCGCGGGCGCGGTATCACAAGATCGTGCTGCTGACCGACGCCGACGTCGACGGCGCCCACATCCGGACGCTCGCGCTGACGCTCCTGTTCCGGGAGATGCAGCCGCTGATCGAGGCCGGCTACGTGTACATCGCCAAGCCGCCGCTGTATCGCCTGACCCGCGGCAAGACACCGCGCTACATCGAGCGCGAGTCCGAGCTGGAGGACATCCTGCTCGGCGACAAGTTCGACAAGCTCGAGATCACCGACAACGACGGCAAGGCGTTCAAGCTCACCGAGGCCCGGTGGAAGCGGTTCACCCGGCTGCTGGAGCGCTACGACGGCTGGGCGTCGGCGCTGCGGGCCGCCCACGGGCATGGCGTCGTGTCGTTCATGCAGCAGGCACGCCTGCTGGAGGAGGAGATCACCGATGTGCCGAGCCTCCTGCGACACCTCGGCAACGAGGACGGCAACGGCGACGGCCACGCCTACAAGCTCAAGCTGATGGAGGAAGGCCCCGAGGAGATCGTTGTCCTCACCCACGAGGCCAAGACGGGACTGGCGACCACCCACCGCGTCCAGCGGACCGCGCTCGAGGCCAACGAGTACCACCGTCTCGCCGAGGTGCACCACGAGCTCGTGGCGCTCACCGGGACCCCGCCGTTTACGGTTGCGCTCGGTGACAGCAGAACTGATGCGGCCAGCTTCGCGGAGCTGCACGACCAGGTGCTGGCCATCGCCCAGAAAGGCATCGACTACTACCGCTTCAAGGGCCTGGGTGAGATGGACGCAGACGAGCTGCGTGAGACCACGATGGCCCCGGAGAGCCGGACTCTGGTACAGGTCACGATGGAGGACGCCGCCTCGGCCGACCTCGTGTTCTCGATGCTGATGGGCGATCAGGTCGAGCCCCGGCGGGCGTTCATCGAAGACAACGCCCGCCTGGTCAAGAACCTGGACATCTAAGGGAGGGTGACGATGTCTGCGATCGACACCATCGGCGGCGGCAACATCGAGCCTCGCGGGCTCGAGGAGGAGATGCGCTCGGCGTATCTGGACTACGCCATGTCGGTAATCGTCGGGCGCGCCCTGCCCGACGTCCGCGACGGGCTCAAGCCGGTCCACCGCCGAGTCCTGCATGTGATGAACGAGCTTGGCCTGCAGCCGACGCGCAAGCACGTCAAGTGCGCCCAGATCGTGGGCGAGGTGATGGGCAAGTACCACCCTCACGGCGACTCTGCGATCTACGACACGCTGGCCCGGATGGCGCAGGAGTTCTCGATGCGCTATCCGCTGGTCGACGGCCACGGCAACTTCGGCAACATCGATGGCTGGGGCGCGGCGGCGATGCGCTACACCGAGGCCCGGCTGGAACGCCTGGCCACCGAGATGCTGCGCGACATCGACGCCGAGACAGTCGACTTCGTGTCCACGTACGACGGCACGCGCCAGGAGCCCGTCGTGCTGCCGGCCCGGTTTCCCAACCTGCTGGTCAACGGCGGCTCCGGCATCGCCGTCGGGATGGCGACTAACATCCCCCCTCACAACCTGCGCGAGGTCGTCGCCGCCACGATCGCCTATATCGAAGACCCGGAGATCGACGTCGAGGGTCTGATGCGGCACGTCAAGGGCCCGGACTTCCCCACGGCCGGGACGATTCTCGGGCGCGACGGGATCCGCGACGCCTATGCCACCGGCCGCGGCCGGGTACGCGTGCAGGCCAAGGCCCACATCGAGCCGATCGGCCAGGGCAAGGAGGCGATCATCGTCACCGAGCTGCCCTTCCAGGTGCGCAAGGGTGGCGACGGGGGCCTGATCGAGAAGATCGCCGACCTCGTTCACGAGAAGAAGATCCCGGAGATCACCGATGTCCGTGACGAGTCGGATCGGCGCGGGATGCGGCTCGTGATCGAGCTCAAGCGCGACGCGATCCCCAAGGTGGTGCTCAACAAGCTCCACAAGCACACGGCGATGCAGATGACGTTCGGCGTCAACATGGTCGCGCTCGTCGACAACGTCCCCCGCACGCTCTCGCTGCGCGAGGTGATCGGCCACTACGTCGACCACCAGCGTGACGTCGTCGTCCGCCGGACCAAGTACGAGCTGCGCCGATCCGAGGAACGCGCCCACGTGCTCGAGGGCCAGCTGATCGCGCTGGCCAACCTGGACGAGGTCATCGCGCTGATCCGGCGCTCGCGCGACTCAGAGCAGGCCCGCACCGGGCTGGTGGAGCGCTTCGAGCTTACGGTGATCCAGGCCCAGGCGATCCTGCAGCTGACCCTGAGCCGCCTGACCGCGCTCGAGGCCGACAAGATCAAGCAGGAGCACGCCGACCTGACGGAGCGGATCAAGGAGCTGCGGGAGATTCTCGGCGATGAGGGTCGGGTTCTCCAGCTGATCAAGGACGAGTTGACCGAGGTCGCCGACGCCTACGGCGACGAACGCCGGACCGAGATCACTCACGCCGAGGGCGACATCGACATCGAAGATCTGATCGCCGATCAGCAGATGGTGATCTCGATCACCCACTCCGGCTACATCAAGTCCCTGCCGCTGTCCACCTACCGGCAGCAGCGCCGCGGCGGCATCGGCGTCACCGGCATGGAGATGAAGGACGAGGATTACATCGAGCACCTGTTCGTGACCTCGACGCATGACTACCTGCTGTTCTTCACCAACCGCGGCAAGGTCTACCGGCTGAAGGTTTACGAGCTGCCCGAGGCGTCGCGCACGGCGAAGGGACGCGCGCTGGTCAACCTGCTGCCGCTGCGCGAGGGCGAGCGGGTCCAGTCGGTTCTCTCGACGCGGGACTTCACCGAGGGCAAGTACCTGGTGTTCGCCACCCGCGAGGGGATCATCAAGAAGACCGAGTTTCTCGCTTACAACACGCCGATCAAGGCCGACGGGATCATCGCGATCAACATCCGCGACGAAGACGAGCTGATCGCCGTTCGCCGGACAGGCGGCCGCGACGACATCATCATGGTGTCGCGCTCCGGCCAGGCCGCCCGGTTCGGTGAGGATCAGGTCCGGGCGATGGGTCGCGACACCAGCGGCGTCCGCGGCATGAACGTCTCCCAGCGCGACAACGCGGTCCTGGCGATGGATGTCGCTCGCGATGACCAGGAGCTCCTGGTCGTGACCCAGAACGGCTACGGCAAGCGCACCCCGATTCCTGACTACCCGGTCAAGGGCCGCGGGACGATGGGCGTCAAGACGATCACGCTGACCGAGAACAAGGGGGGGCTGGCCGGGGCGCTCGTCGTCCGCGAGCACCAGGAGCTGGTGTTCATCTCCCAGAACGGGATGGTGCAGCGCACCTCGGTCCGCGGGATCAATCGCTACGGCCGCAGCTCCCAGGGGGTGCGGCTGATGAACCTCCGCGAGGATGATCAGGTCAGTGCCGTCGCCCTCGTCGTCGAGTCCGAGGCGGCCACCGCCGCTCCGGCGCTCGCCGATGATGCTCCGGTCGATCTGACCGACTCGGCGGTGGACGTTCCGCTTGACGGCGGCGCCGGCGAGCCTCCCGCCCAGACGTAGCGCTGCCGTAGCGGGGCGCTCGGGCCGCATTTGCGCGGCCGGCACTCGATGTGAAGCAGCGGGCACGACCGGGCCGAATGTTCACTGGATGAGCACAACAGCCGGCGGCTGGCCCGAAAGACTTCGCGCTTCGGGGGTCTGGTCAAGCCAACGAAAGGATCGTGATGCTTCGTCGCTTTTTCTCCGCGCGCTCGCGCGCGGAGAACCCGGCTCTGTCGGCGCACCGAGGCAAGCGCCGCCGGATCGTCGGCGTCGGCGTCGGCGCACTGGCGACGCTGGGCGTCGCGATACCGCTCGCCGTTTCTTCGGCGGCTGCCGCCCACACGGCCACGCGCGTCGGCGCCAATGGGGATTCGGCGGCGATTGCCAGGCTCCCGGCGGCGGCTCGGTCGCGGGTGATCGGACACGATGTCTATAGGGCCGTTCCTATTTCGACGGGCTCGGCGTCCGGCCGGGCAAGATCAAGTACGTCTGGCTGATCATCCTCGAGAACAAGTCCTACGACGCGTCGTTCATCGGTTTGAACAACAACACCTACCTGTGGAAGACGCTGCCGTCGCAGGGCGTGCTGCTGAAGAACTACCACAGCACCGGGCACTTCTCGCTGGACAACTACCTGTCGCTGGTGGGTGGCCAGGCGCCCCTCACCGACGACCAGGCCGACTGTCCCGACTACGACGCGATCACCGGGTCGGTCGACTACTCGGGCAACCTCGACAGCGACCCGAACTACGGACAGCTCGCCTCGGCCGCCGGGCCCAACGCGGCGCCGGGTCAGGTGCTGAGCGCCACCGCCACGCATCCGGTGGTCGCGATCCAGGGCAACGGCGTGAAGCTGCACCTTGCCCATGGCAGCGCGCTGGCCACAGCGGTTGGCCCCGACGTGCCCGATCGCATCCAGGGCAGTGGCGACCTACATACTCCGGCGACCTGGGATCTGACCTTTGCCGATGTGCACGGCACGATCCCGATCGCGGCGAGCCGGTTCACGATCGCCGACGAGCAGGGAAGCCTGCTCCGACCGCGCCTGAGTGCCGCCGCCGCTCGGCTGCCCAAGACAGTCCCGGCGGGCCGCCCGCTCACGCTGGAGCTGCGCACGACCATCTCGATTGGCGACGGCAAGCTCCGCTACGCCCCGTCCGGCGGCCGATGGCTGGCGGAATGGGACTTCGACGTCGAAACCGACTAAGCCAGCCTCTCCCCGCGCTCACCGGAGTTGTGTCTGGCTCATCCGGGTCGGGGTATCCCTGCACTGATGAAGAAAGTGATCGAGCTCCTCCTGTGCATCCTGCATCCGATTGCGGTGATCCTCATCTGGATCAACCTGGCCATCCGCAGCGATATCGGATTGGTCGCCAAGCTCACCTGGGCGATCGCCTCGATCGTCCCGTTCGTCCCCTTCGTTTACGTTCTCACCGGCAACGATTTCATTTAGCCGCGCCGGTAGCGGTGGCCATCCGGCCGATCGCCTCGGTCAGCAGACAGCGGGAGGTGCCGAGGTTGAGGCGGGCGAAGCCGGCGCCCGGTCGGCCGAACTCAGGCCCGGACGTAAGCGCCACGCGGCCGCGACGCAGGAACTCCGCGGCCGGATCGTCGCCAAAGCCGAGGCGGCGGCAGTCCAGCCAAGCCAGGTAGCTGGCCTCTGGCGGTAGGTACCCGACCTGGGGCAGCCACTCGGCCAGCAGCTCACCGGCCAATCGTCGGTTGCGGTCCAGGTGAGCCAGGAGCGCGTCAAGCCATTCCCGACCCTGCGTGTACGCGGCCACGCCCGCGTACACGCCCAGCAGGCTGGCGCGGTCGACGTACTGATCGGGTAACCGGCGCAGCAGTTCTCGGCCCCGATCGCCCCCGGCGACCGCGACGGCGCACTTCAGGCCGGCGAGGTTCCACGCCTTCGACGCCGACGTGACGACGATGCCGTGCCCGGCGGCGGCCGCGCCCAACGACGTATACGGCGTGTGGGTCGTACCCGGTAGCGTCAGCGGGCCGTGAATTTCGTCGGCCACGACCAACGCGCCGTGGCGCTCAGCGAGCTCGGCCACAGCCCGCAGGGTCTCGACCGGCCACACCCGCCCCAGCGGGTTGTGCGGGCTGCACAGGAGAAGGACGCGGTGGCCGGCGGCGAACGCGACCGCCAGCCCCTCCAGATCCAGATCCCAGCCCTGGCCAGATCGCAGCAGCGGCACCTCGACCGCCCTGCGCCCCAGCTCGGCCAGCCGCACGAAGAACGGCGGGTAGACGGGCGGGTTGAGGATCACGCCCTCTCCCGGTGCGGTGGCGACCCGCAGCAGATCTTCGATCGCCGTCATCACGTCGGGCGCCACCACTACATCGGCCGGGTCGATCACCCACTGCCAGCGGTCTGCGGCGAACCCGGCGAACGCTTCGGGCAGCGCCCCCGGCAGCGCATACCCGGTGTCGCCCAACTCGACGGCCTGGCGCAGCGCACGCCGGATCGGCTCGGCGAGCATCACGTCGAGCTCGGCCACCCAGGCCGGCAGCACGTCTGCGGGGTAAGTCGCCCATTTCGAGCTCCGCCGGCGACGCAGGAGCTTGGGGTCGACGGCGTCGAAGTCGATCATTCTGCCTGGAGGTGGTGCGCCCATCGGACCCAGTGTCCAAACGGGACACTATTCCTACCAGGCGTCGTCGGCATCTCGCGCGTGAGCGGGCACTTCGCGACCACGCGAGTCATCCCGGGGGCGCGTGGTTGGTCAGGCCCGCTATGCGGGACCGCCGAGGCCACGCTTCGCCAAGGCGGTCAAGCTTGGTCGCGAAGTGCCCGGTTTTGCCCCGAGGAGCCGCCGCGCCGCATGGATCGCCGGGGGCCGGCGAGGAGAGGCGAATCCGGACCCGATTCCGCCGGACGGATTCGATAACCTGATGGGTACCAGAGAAAGGAGGTGGTCCGAGCTTGTCTGACAGTTTTTGCGGGACCCTGGAGGTGTCCGGCCGCTAGGTCGGAGGCTGACCCCGCTTAGCGGAGTCCAACCCGAGACACCGCCGTCCGTGAGCGCCCGGGATTTGTCCCTCCGGCATTAATTGGCTCACGGTGGTACGCAGCCAGATTGGGTGAGGGCGCCGAGTCGACGGCGCCCTCACTCGTTAAGGACCGGCCCAGTAGTCTCGGGGTATGTGCCGAAACATCAGGACGCTCCACAACTTCGAGCCGCCGGCCACAGAGGCAGAGATCAGGGCGGCCGCGCTGCAGTACGTGCGGAAGATCAGCGGCTTCACCAAGCCCTCGCGCGCGAACGAGGCGGCGTTTGCACAGGCCGTCGAGGCCGTGACCGCCACCTCGGCCGACCTTCTGTGCAAGCTGACGACGACGGCTCCGCCCAAGGATCGCGAGGTCGAGGCGACCAAGGCGCGGGCTCGCGCTGCCGACCGGTACGCGGCGTAGGCGACCGCCGCGCGGAGCGCGGGTGAGCGACCGCCGGGCGGAGCGCGGGTAATCGACCGCTCAGGCGGCCAGGTAGGCCCGCCAGGCCGCTGGGATCGTCGGGCTGGCCACTTGAATGAATACGTGGGGGTTGGGCGAGCGAGGCTCGCGAGTCAGTCTCATGCCCGCCTGCCGGGGCAGGGCGTTGCCCTTGCGCCGGTTGCAGGGCGCGCACGAGGCGACGATGTTCTCCCAGCTGGACGGGCCGCCCTTTGAACGCGGGACCACGTGGTCCACGGTGAGGTTGGAGCGCGAGCCGCAGTACTGGCAGGTCCAGTCGTCGCGCGCGAATATCGCGCGCCGGGTGATCTTGCGGCGGTGCGTATCCCGCGGGATCCGGACATAGCTGACCAGCCGGATTACGACGGGCCGGGCGATCGTCGCGGTGGCCGAGTGCAGTTGCCAGTCGGAGCGTTCGATGAGCTCGGCCTTGTCCTTGAGCAGCAGCACGACCGCCCGCCGTACCGTGCACACGTTGATTGGCTCGTAAGTGGCGTTCAACACAAGCACCCGACCCACCTCCCGCCCGCGCCGCTGGTGCTGGAAATGCGGCGCGGACCCCAATGGCTCTGTTGGTGCGGAGGTGGCCATGGCGTTGCTCGGCGCCAGTGTACCGAGGCGACTGGCGGCCACGCCGGGGCGTTCGGTGCGGTGCGGTGACGGTAGCCGCGACCCCCGACTGGCGGCCACGCCGGGGCGTTCGGTGCGGGGCGGTGACGGTAGCCGCGGCTCCCGTCAGGCCGACGGAAACGACCCGAGCACGCGCAGCCGCTCCACCCGCGCCGCGAGCCCGGCCAGTCCCTCGGACACGTCCCGATCCCGCTCGCGACCCTCCAGGTCGACGAAGAACATGTAGCGCCCCAGGCCCTGCTTGCGCGGGCGGGACTCGATCCGGGTCAGGTTCACCCCGCGCTGCGCGAACTCCGACAGGCAGGCGACCAGCCATCCCGGCGACTCGGAGCCGACGCCCCAGAACACGATCGCCGTCTTCCACGCCCCGATCACGGCGCGGCCGTTCCAGGAGGCCGGGCCGCCGGGCACGGTCCCGGCGCGCGCCAGCCACACGAACCGGGTCTCGTTGTCGGCGACGTCCTCCACCCCGGCGCGGAGAACCACGCAGCCGTAGCGCTCGGCGGCGATCCGGTTGCCGAGTGCGGCCCATGGGCCGTCATGGCTGGCCACCAGCCGCACCGCGTCGGCGGTGGAGCTTCCCGCCAGCAGCCGCGCGTTCGGCAGCCGCGTCCGGATGAAGCGCGCGCACTGGGCGTTGGCCTGTGGGTGGGAGACGACCGCCTCGATGTCGGGCAGCTCCAGCTCTGACCGGGCGATCAGACAGTGCCGGATCGGGTGCACGACCTCACCGACGATCCCGACATCGTCGGTCTCCATCGCCAGGGCATCGAGGGTGGCGTTCACCGACCCCTCGAGAGAGTTCTCGATCGGTACCAGGGCGCGGTCCACGGTTCCGTCGTGGACCGCCATCACCGTGTCGTAGATCGTCGGCAGCGGGACGGTCTCCAGTTCCAGCCCCGCGGTGTCGGCGAGCAGCGCCTCCTGCGTATAGGTCCCCTCGGGCCCGAAGTACCCCGCCCGCATCCGCTCACCGGGTGCCGGTCGGCGACCCGGCGCCCGACTGGGGCTGGCGGCCGCCCTCCAGGGCGATCCTGACCGCCTCGTCCTCCTCGGGCGACAGCTCCAGTTCGCCCTGACCCTCCCGGACCTGCTTGGCGTATACGCGGGCCTGCTCCCGGTGGGCGATCGACGAGAGCACGACGCCCGAGCGGGTGACGTCCAGCAGGGCGATCGATACCGACTGGCGCCCGGACATCTCGCCGTAGGCGTCGTAGCGCACCAGCGCCCAGTAGGAGATCGCGCCGTCGAGGCGAGCCTCGGCGTCGCCCATGCGGTGGTCCAGATGAGCCGCGAGGTCCTCCACGTAGTCGTGCAGCGCCTCGAATTGGCTCTGCAGGGTCGCCGCATGGGTGACGAGGTCCTGGCGGCGATCACCGAGCACTGTGCGTTGCTCGGATCGCACCCGCCTCAGCCGGAACGCCAGCCCGAGCGTGGTGAGCAGCGAGACCACGGCGACGCCGCCGGCGGCGAGGGCGACGATGCCGACGGTGCTGTTGAGGTCGTGCACCGCTGGAAGGATAAGGCCAGCGCCGACAGGTCGGGGTCGTGCGCCGACGGAGGGAATCACGCCGGCGCCGAAGTGTCGGCCGGTCGTCCGGCTATTGGAAGGTCACCGGAAACGACATCGAGTTGTTGGCGAGATGCTGCTCCCCGGGAACCTTCTCGATCGTCGCGACCACCGTCTGGCTGCCGGTGGGGGGCGTCCCGGTGAGCTTGACCGAGCAGGTGGTGCTCTTGCCCGCGATTGTCTGCGGCACGATGGTCTGTCCGCTGACCCCGGTTCCGGTCACCGACACCTTGCAGACGACGTTGGTCTCGTTGTTAGTCCCGGTGTTGGTGAAGTTCAGCGTGAAGGCGGGCGCGGGGCTGGACGGGATGGTGTTGGTGGATCCGGTCTGCAGCGTGGTCCCGGCGACGCTGACCGAGTTCAGCGCGTGGCCGTGGAGGCCGGGCGCGACCTGGGTCGAGGCCAGCCCGGGCACGGAGGCGTGCAGCTGGGTGGCGACGAAGTCCGGCATCAGCCATTGCACGTTGGGAACGAACTGGCCCGCCGGCAGCCCCGAGAAGCGGGTCCCGGCGGCGTGCATCGCGCCGTAGATCTCGGGCGCCGCGTAGTCCTTGTAGAGCACGTCGGAGGCGTAGAAGCGGGCCATCTCGGCGGCGATCGAGGTGATCGCGGTCTTGCTCACCGTCGTCCCCAGGGCGGGTTGAATGTCAGCGGCGATGTTGGAGATCCCGTCGGCGCGCATCTGGAGCGCCCGTACCAGCGGCTGGTTGCCGGCCTTGACCTGGTCCGGCACGCTGAGGTTCCTGGCATGGGTCAGCACCGTGTTCGCGGTGTGCAGCGTCTGGTTGACCTGGTTCTGGACGGTCGTCGGGTTGCCCGCTGCCGCCGCCGTCGACAGCACGCCGAACAGGCTCTTCCCGGTGGAGTTCGACTGCTGGATCAGCGATGACGCATTGTCGGTGTAGTCCTGAAGCGCGCTGTTGGTGGCGCTGACCTGGCAGCTGTGGATCCCGAGGGCGATCACGAGCACGACCACCAGCAGCGCTCCAAAGGCGACCGCGCGACGGACCTGGACCGTCTGGCGATGACCGGGAGGACGCCGCGGCGGGCGGGATCCGCTTCCGCGCCCGGCCGAGCCCGACGGGCGGCGCCGGCGCGGCGCGGTGCGACTGGTCGCGCGAGGGGTCGTACGATTCTCTGTCGGAGGCGTTTGCACCTCGTCGAAGAACGACAAGCGGTATCGCTCCTTGCGTACTGGTGAAAGCGACCAGTATGACCGCCGCCGCGGCTGGATAGAGAAACGCAGCTTAAGGGAGGGCTTCGCTGGCCGCCGCTACGCCCACGACACCCGTGTCCGGGCAGGGACCGATCGTGCGACGTGGAAAGGCGTCGCATGAGCTCCAGCGAGCTGCGCACGGCCCAGGCGCGGCTGAGTACGGCGGTCACCCGAGCCGATCGAGGCCGGTCGCGCTCGGCCCCGCCGGCCCCGCTGGTGCTGGACCGCTACCGGTTGACGCGGAGGCTGGGGGGCGGCGCGTTCGGAACCGTGTGGATGGCCCGCGACGAGCGCCTGCAGCGCGACGTCGCGGTCAAGATCCTGGCTGCCGAGCGGGTGCTGGGCGGGCGCTTCGAACGCGAGGCCCGGGCGGCCGCCCGGCTCGCGCACCCCGCGATCGTCACCCTCTACGAAGCCGCCGTCGACGACGCCGGCGCGTACCTGGTCTCCGAGCTGGTGGTGGGATCCACCCTGGACCAGCTGCTTGCCGAGGGGCGGCTGTCTGACCGCGACGTCGTCGACATCGCGGTCGTCCTCTGTGACGCCCTCGCCCACGCTCATCAGCAGGGGGTCGTGCACCGGGACGTAAAGCCCTCCAACATCCTCGTCCCGGAGACGCCGGTGAGCTGCGCCCAGGTCGCCAAGCTCACCGACTTCGGCGTGGCGCGCGTGGTCGGCGGCGATTCGCTGACGCGCACCGGCGACGTGCTCGGCACGCTCGCCTACATGGCTCCCGAGCAGGCCGAGGGTCTCGAGGCCGGTCCGGCGGCCGATCTCTATTCGCTGGCGCTGGTCATCTACGAGGCACTCAGCGGGGTCAACCCGGTCGCCGCGGGTGCCACCCGACGGTCGCGTCGCCTCGGCGCCTACCTGCCGCCGCTGCGCCGCCAGCGTCGCGACCTCCCCCGCGTGCTCGGCCAGAGCATCGACCTGGCGCTGCGTCCCCGCCCCCGCGAGCGCGGTTCCGTGGCACTGCTGCGCCAGGCGCTGGAGGCAGCGCGGGATCATCTGGGCGACGAGCCGGGGGTGGTCACCGGCCCGTGGACGACGATCCGGGAAACCGCCGAAGCGGGGGTCGTCACCGGCGTGTGGACCGCCGTCCGTGATTCGGCCGACCCGCCGTCCGATCCACCTCACCGGCGGACCGCCGACGAGCCCGTGCCGGGACCGGCTCTGAGCCGGCACTGGCCCGACCGGGGACTGGCGGCGGTCGGTGCCGCCGCGGTCGCGGCTTGGCTGGCGGCCACCGCGCTGGCGCCGGCCCCGGTCGCGCCGGCGCTGATCGGCTTTCTCGCCGGCGGCCTGACCCTGGTGGCGCCCCGACTCGGCTGGGCCGCGATCACGACAGCACTGTGCACGGCTGCCGCCGCCCAGCACCGAGAGGGCGCCGCCCTGGTCATCCTGATCGGGTTGCTGGCGCCGGTAGCGTTGCTCCCCCGCCGCCCGACGCTGTGGCCGGTGGCGGCGGGCGCCCCGGCGCTGGGGCTGATCGGCCTCGCCGGCGCCTGGCCGGCGATCGCCGGCCGAGCCGGCACCGCCTGGCGGCGGGCCGCGGTGGGCGCGCTCGGCTGGATGTGGCTGCTGGCGGCCGCCGCGATCGCCGCACGGGTCCTCTATCTCCCCCGGATCCCGGGGGCTCCTTCACCCGGCGTGTGGGCCGGCTCGCTGCCCGAGACCGTGCACCACCTGCTCCCGGCAGCATTCAGTGCCGGCGCGGTGGCTCCGGCGCTGGTCTGGGCCCTGGCGGCGGTTGCCGTGCCGTGGCTGGTCCGTGGCCGGTCCGCCGCGGTCGATCTGGTCAGAGTGGTCGCGTGGGCGGCGATCGTGGTACCGGCCACGGGCGTGGCGATCGCCGCCACCCATGGGGCCAGTCGGGTCGGCGCGGCTCCCGACGCCGTAATCGGCGCGATGGCCGGGGCGGCGCTTGCCCTCGCCCCGCTGGCGATGAAGCTGTGGCGCGAGGCATTGCGGTTGGGTGGCTCTCGGGCCATAGTTTCGTAGCATGGATCCGCCCGGAGGGGCGACCAATGAGTGTGCTCAAGAGCCTCGAGAGCAAGATCGCCGGCCTCGTTGAGGGCACGTTCAGTCGTGCCTTCCGATCCGAGGTGCGCCCGGTCGAGATCGCGCGCAAGCTCGCGCGCGAGATGGAGGAGCACAAGACCCACTCGCTGTCGCGCACCTACGTCCCCAACGAGTACCGGGTTTATCTGTCGCCGAGGGATCGCGAGCGCTTCGCCGACTACGAGGACGCTCTCACCAGTGAGCTGACCGGCTATCTGCTGGAGCACGCCCGCAGCGAGCGCCTGGTGCTGATGTCGCGGCCGGTGGTGGAGTTCGCGACCGATGACCAGCTCGGCCTGGGCGAATTCGGGATCCAGACTCGAGTCATCAGTCCGGAGCCCGAGGCCTCTCCTGAGGCCGAGCCCGTCGCGGTGGAGTCCGGACGGACGATGATCTACAGCACCGCCGAGCGGGTGGCCGAGCCGCTAGAGGAGCGGGCCCGCTCCCGGGCGCAGTCCGCCCTCCTGCTGATGGGCGGCAAACGTCTCGTCGTCGGGCCGGCGGGGGTCACGTTGGGGCGCAGCCGGCAATCCGACGTCCAGGTCGATGACCCCAACGTCTCTCGCGCCCATGCCGAGATCCGTCCCCGGGGCGGATCCTGGGTGCTTACGGATCTTGGTTCCACCAACGGCTCGCGTCTCAACGGCCGCAGACTGGAGGGCCCCGAGGTGCTCAAACCCGGTGACGAGATCGAGCTGGGCACCACGCTGCTGAAGTTCGAGTTGGAGTAGGAGGACGTCGCGCCGTGCTGCAACCGGTCTCGGTCGGACTCAAGTTCGGCTTTCTTGCCGTTCTCTACCTGTTCCTCATGTGGGTGGCGTGGTCGGCGATCCGCGATCTGCGCCGCCCGCGGGGTGGCGCGGTTGCTCCGCAACGGTCTCCGGCGCGGGACGAGACCGGAATGTACGACGCCGCCGGCGGCCTCGGCGAGGTCGATGGATTCGAGCCGCGACTGGTGGTGGAGCATGCCGTCGGGCACGACGAGGGCATCGCCTATGACCTGATGGATGGCGCCACCCTCGGGCGCGGAGACGTCGAGATCAAGCTCGAGGATCCGTTCGCGTCCGGACGCCACGCCCGGATCTCGCGCGAGGGGCGGACGCTGTTGATCGAGGACCTCGGCTCCACCAACGGCACCTATCTGAACGAAGAGCCGCTGTCCGGCCCCCAGCCGCTGTACGACGGCGATCGCATCCGGATCGGCGACAGCGAGTTCTCCTACCTCCAATAGACGCCAAACCGCCCAGCGACACCCCGCCAACCACCATGCTCCGCGCCGCCGACACGATCTGGAAGACCGACACCGGGCGCGCACGCCCCGACAACGAGGACAGCGCGTTCGTCCGCGCACCGGTGTTCGTGGTCGCCGACGGGATGGGTGGCGCCCGGGCGGGTGAGGTGGCGTCGGCGCTCGCCGTGCAGGAGTTTCAGCAGGCGCTGCCCGATCGGGGCAGCCCGGAGGAGCGGCTGATCGCTCGGATTCGATCGGCCAACCGTCGGATCTACGAGCTGTCGCAGACCGAGCACGAGCACGCGGGCATGGGCACGACTCTGACCGCCGTGTATGTGAGCGATGACCACCTGGCGGTTGCTCATGTCGGCGACAGTCGTGCCTACACCTACCGCGACGGGACCCTGACGCGGCTCACCGAGGATCACTCCCTGGTGGAGGAGCTGCTCCGACAGGGCAAGCTGACCGAGGAGCAGGCGGCCGAGCATCCCCAGCGCTCCATCATCACCCGGGCGCTCGGGATCGAGGTGGACGTCGAGGTGGACACCTGGACATATCCGGCTCGTGCCGGGGACGTGGTGCTGCTCTGCAGCGACGGGTTGACCTCGATGATCGACGAGGAGCAGATCGCCGAGATCCTGGGCGCCGAGTCCAGCCTCGACCGGGCCGGGGACCGCCTGATCGATGCCGCCAACGAGGCCGGCGGTCGCGACAACATCACCGTCGTCCTGTTCCGTCTGGAGCAGGCTGGTGGCGCCACCGCGGGCGACGAGCCGACGATGGTCGGCGTGGCGCCGACGCAACGCCTTCCGGCGGCGGGCGATGGCGCGGACCGGTCGGGACCGAGCGGCGCTCGGGCAACCCTGACGGCGGCGCCGCCGTCGGCGCGGCGCCAGCCCCCGGCGCCGCGTCTGGCCCGGACCCAGGGGCGTCCGCAGCGAGCGGGCGGGTCCGGATCCCGACGGCGCCGCTCGGAGCGATTCATCAAGACGGCGGCGGCCTTGATCGCCATCGCGATCGTCCTGTTCGTCGTCGGGGGCGGCGCCTACCTGGCCAGCCGCCAGTACTTCTTCATCGGGACCAATTCCAGCGGGATCGTCACGATCTATCGCGGATTCCCCTACGACCTGCCGCTCGGGATCCACATGTACGAACAGGTCTACGTCTCGGGAGTCCCGATCTCGGCGGTTCCGGCCGACCGGCGGGCGCAGCTGCTCAACCACCAGCTGCGTTCGCAGGCGAACTCGATCAGCCTGGTGCACGCCGCCGAGCTGGGCCAGCTGAGTCGATGAGCGCTCGCAACCGAGAACTGTTCGGCTTGATCCCGGCCGCGTTGCTGGTCACCGCCGGCTTCGCCGGCGTGTTCATCCAGCGCGAGAACGTCCTCTCCAACGCGTCGCTCACCTATGGCGCGATCTTCCTGGGCCTGTGCCTGGGCGGGCACATCTTCATCCGGATGACGCTTCCCAACGCCGATCCGTACATGTTCCCGCTGGTGGCGCTGCTGGCGAGCTTCGGGATCGTGATGGTCTACCGGATCGACTCCGTCGACGCGCGTCAGCAGGCGCAGTGGTTCGTCCTCGGCCTGGTCCTGTTCGTGGTCACGATCATCGCGTTTCGTGATTACCGCAAGCTCGAGCGCTACCGCTACATCATCGTCACCGCGTCGCTCGCGTTGCTGCTCCTGCCCCGGCTCCCAGGGGTGGGCAACCAGGTCAACGGCGCCTACCTCGGCGTCCGCCTCCCGGGCGGGATCGTGTTCCAGCCGACCGAGTTCGCCAAGGTCGGCCTGGTCGTCTTCCTCGCCAGTTACCTGCGCGACACCCGCCAGGTGATGGTGCTGGGGGCGCGACGCATCCTCGGCGTGACGATTCCACCGGTCAAGCACTTCGGCCCGGTGCTGGTGATCTGGGGGGTGGCGATGGTGATCCTGCTGGCGCTGCACGACATTGGGTCCTCGCTGATGTTCTATGGGGCACTGCTGTCGATGTTGTACGTGGCCACCGGGCGCCTGTCGTTCGTGGTCATCGGAGCGCTGGCCTTCGCGCTCGGCGCCTGGTATCTGGGCACTCACATCGCTCACGTCAACGGACGCGTCGAGGCCTGGCTGCATCCGTTTGACTCGCGCCTGTACCACGCGCCGCTGGGGAGCTTCCAGCTGGCCAACGGCCTCTTCGCCCAGGCGGCCGGCGGGCTGTTCGGGCAGGGCTTCGGTCAGTCGATCCTGTCGCTGATCCCGTATCCGCAGACGGACATGATCTACGCGGTCATCACCAACGAGCTCGGGCTGTTCGGAGCCACCGCGCTCATCGTCGCCTACCTGCTGTTCGTCTATCGCGGCTTCAAGGCGGCGATGCTCGCTCGCGACTCGTTCTCCAAGTTATTGGCGGTGGGGCTGTCCTCGGTGTTCGCGCTCCAGGTGTTCGTGATCGTGGGCGGGGTGACGCGGGTGATCCCGCTCACCGGCGTGACGCTGCCGTTCATCTCCTACGGCGGCTCGTCGATCGTGGCCAACTTCGTGCTGCTGGCGCTGCTGTTGCTGGTGTCCGACCGGGCGCGGAGGCCGGCGTCGTGAACTCTCAGATCCTGAAGCTGTTCGGCCTCGTCGTGGTGCTGTTCGGGCTGCTGATCGTGTTCACGACGCGGTGGACGGTGCTCGATGCCGACGCGCTCAACGCCAACCCGCTGAACAGCCGCACGCTGATCGCCGAGCTGAAGACCCAGCGGGGCCGCATCCTGGCGGGAGACGACTCGGTGCTGGCGCGCCCGGTGCCGCGTTCGGGCGGTTTCTGGGGGCGAACCTACCCGAGCGGCTCGCTGTTCTCGCAGTCGGTCGGGTACTGGACCGGACAGGCCGGCAACGCGGCGGGCCTGGAGGTCTCACGCAACAAGTACCTGAGCGGGACCCCCACTGGACTGTCCTCGGTCTTTGGCCCGCTCGGCGGCGCCATCAAGCATGTCGGCGACGACCTGTACACGTCGCTCGACCCCAAGGCCCAGCAAGTCGCGGAGTCCGCGCTCGCCGGACGCCCCGGGTCGGTGGTGGCCCTGAATCCCCAGACCGGCGCCGTCCTGGCGATGTACTCGGACCCGTCCTACAACGACAATCATCCCAACGCGCCGTGCAGCGATGCCTGCCAGCTGAATCGCGCGACTCGGGGGCAGTACCCGCCCGGGTCTACGTTCAAGGTGGTGACAGCGACGGCCGCGATCGACAGCGGAAGGTACACGCCGAACTCGGTCGTCAACGGCAGCTCGCCGGTGAACATCTCCGGCGTTCCCCTGTCCAACGACAACAACCAGCCCTTCGGGGACATCAGCCTGACGACCGCTCTGACCTACTCGGTCAACACCGTGTGGGCCCAGGTCGCCGAGGCGCTCGGGCGATCGACGATGACCAGGTACATGAAGCGCTTCGGCTTCTACGCCAAGCCGCCGATCGATCTCCCGAGCGGGGAGGTGGACACCAGTCAGCCCTACTCCCCGAAGAGCCGGCCGTACCCGCCAGGAAGTCCCGACGAGGACATCGGGCGGATCGCGATCGGTCAGGGAGGCCTGCTGGTGACCCCGCTGCAGATGGCGATGGTCGCCTCGGCGGTGGCCGATGGCGGCAAGCTGATGGCGCCGCGCCTCAGCGAAAGGGCGGTGAACCAGGATGGTCGCACGGTGGCGACGTTCGCTCCGCAGGTCTACCGCCAGGTGATGAAGCGGACGACCGCCTCCGAGGTGGCGCAGATGATGCAGACGGTCGTCGACGAGGGGACCGGCACGCCGGCGCAGCTCGGCGGCGGTGTCCAGTTCGCGGGCAAGACCGGCACGGCGTCGATCGGGCCGGCCGGGCTCAACGAGACCCAGCCGTGGTTCATCGGCTTCGCCCCGTTGGCCGATCCCAAGGTCGCCATCGCCGTGACGGTGGAGAAGACCAACGGCGGGTTCGGCGGCACGGTGGCGGCCCCGATCGCCAAGGAAGTTGTCCAGACATTGCTCGACGAGGGCAAGTAGCCGTGGTTGCAGACGTTGCTCGACGAGGGCAAGTAGCCGTGGTTGCAGACGTTGCTCGACGAGGGCAAGTAGCCGTGGTCGCCCACCGGTGCCACGAACGGGCTCGCGGAGGAGATTGGTGATGGCCGAGCCCCTCGTCAACACTCTCATCGACGGGCGCTACCGAGTGCTGTCGCGGCTCGGCGCCGGCGGCATGGCCGACGTCTTCCTCGCCGAGGACCAGCAGCTGGGCCGCAAGGTGGCGCTCAAGCTCCTGCACCGCCGGTTCGCCGAGGACCCGGACTTCGTTGAGCGCTTCCGACGCGAGGCCCAGGCCGCGGCCGGGCTCGCGCACCCGAACGTGGTCAGCGTGTACGACCGGGGCGAGTACGACGACACCTACTACATCGCGATGGAGTACCTGCCGGGCCGATCGCTCAAGCAGCTGATCCGCCAGGAGGCTCCGCTGGAGCCGCTGCGGGCGATCGACATCACCATCCAGATCCTCAACGCGGCGCGATTCGCCCACCGCCGTGGAGTGATCCATCGTGACCTCAAGCCCCACAACGTGATCGTCGACGACGCCGACATCGCCAAGGTGACCGACTTCGGCATCGCCCGCGCCGGCGCCTCGGACATGACCGAGACCGGCTCGATCATGGGCACCGCCCAGTACCTGTCGCCCGAGCAGGCGCAGGGGCTCCCCGTCACCCCCGGTTCGGACCTCTACTCGGTCGGCATCGTCCTCTACGAGATGCTCACCGGCCGGGTTCCGTTCGACGCCGAGTCGCCGGTCACGATCGCGCTCAAGCACATCTCCGAGCCGCCGCTCCCGCCGCGAGCGATCAATCCCGCCATCCCGCTGGAGCTGGAGCAGACGATCCTGTGGGTACTCAACAAGAATGCGGCCGACCGGCCGGTGGACGCCGACCAGCTGATCACCGTCCTCGAGCATTGCCGCGAGGCGCTGAGGTCGGCGGGCGCGGGTCAGCACACCGCCAGCATGGCCGCGGTGGCCGCCGCCGGGGCGGCCGCCGGCGCCGGCGCGGCGATCGCCGGATCGGCACTGGCCGCGGATCCGACCACGAACGGCTCGGGCGAGATGGCGGCAGTAGCCGCGTCCCCGGAGCGACGAGCGCGACGCTGGGTGCCGTGGGCACTGGCGGCGCTGGTACTGCTGCTGGTGGCAGGGGCCGCAGCCGCGGCCTACTTCCTGACCCGACCGGATCAGGCCCTCGTCCCCAAGGTCACCGGCGAGCGGCTCAGCCTGGCTCGCCCGGCAATCGAGGCTCAGGGCTTCGAGGTGGACTCGATCCACGTCGCCAACCGCAAGCCGCCGGGCACGGTGCTCGGCCAGAGCCCCGACCCCGGCACCAAGGCCGACAAGGGGTCGACAGTCACGCTGACCGTCTCCGGAGGACCGGGCAAGGTCTCGATCCCGACCGTTCAGGGACTGTCGCAGGTCGCCGCGACCCGAATGCTGCGGCGGGCCGGTCTGAAGGTCGCCCACGTGGTAACCCAGCCATCTCAGCGGTTCCCAGCCGGTCAGGCCACCGGCACCAACCCGGGCGTCACCCGTTCGGTTCCGCGCGGAACCCCGGTGACGCTGTTCATCTCCTCAGGTCCGGCGACGGTACCGGTTCCGAACGTCACCGGCGAGAGCCAGACGGCGGCCAGGGCGGAGCTGACCGGCGCCGGCTTCAACGTCGACCAGCGCAACCAGGCCTCGAGCACGGTGACGGTGGGCAACGTGATCGACCAGGAGCCCGGAGCCGGGGTGAGCGAGCCTCGGGGCTTCACGGTGACGATCGTGGTCGCCACCGCTCCGACCACCACTACGGTGCCGTCGGTCACCGGGGATGCGGTGGCGGGCGCGATCAGCGCACTGCGCTCCGCCGGCCTGGGGGTGACGCAGACGACCCGTACCGTCACCAACTCCGCCAAGAACGGGATCGTGGTCCAGCAATCTCCTGGTGCGGGCGCGACGGTCAAGAAGGGCAGCACGGTCACGATCACCGTCGGCGATTTCGTCTCCACCTCGACGACCACCAGCTCCACGACGAGCTCCACCACCAGCTCGAGCACCACCTCGTCGAACACGTCGCCCTCGCCGTCGACCACCTCGTCGAAGAGCAGCCCCGCGCCATGAGATCGCATCGCGTCGCGGTGCTGCGGGGCGGCCGCTCGTCCGAGCACGAGGTCTCGCTGGCCTCGGGCGCCTCGGTCGCGACCGGACTCCGGGCCGGCGGCCACGAGGTGACCGAGATCGAGATCGGCCGCGACGGCGTGTGGCGCCGGGAGGGCGAGCCCATCTCCGTCGCCCCCGGCGCCGGCCTGGCCGGCTGTGAGGTCGTGTTTCCCGTGCTGCACGGGCCGTTCGGCGAGGATGGCACCGTCCAGGGGCTGCTGGAGTGCCTCGACGTCCCCTACGTCGGAGCCGGGGTGCTCGGCTCGGCGTTGTGCATGAACAAGGTCGTGTTCAAGCAGCTGATGGCGCAGGCCGGGGTTCCCCAGGTGCAACATCGCGCGGTGGCCGAAACCGAGCATCGTTTAGACCCGGCCGGCGTGGCCCGGGCGGTGGCGAAGCTCGGTTACCCCGTGTTCGTCAAGCCGGCTCGGCTCGGCTCATCGGTCGGCATCGCCCGGGTGACGTCGCCCAGCGATCTGGACGCGGCGCTGAGGGCGGCGTTCTCGCACGATCCGCTGGCGATCGTCGAGGCGTTGGCGGCCGGTCGGGAGGTCGAGTGCTCGGTGATCGGCAATCGCGAGCCGATCGCCTCCGAGCCGGGCGAGATCCTCCTCGCCGCGGGCGAGGACGGTTGGTATGACTACGCCGCCAAGTACTCGCCGGGTGGCATGCGGCTCGTCGTTCCCGCGCGCATCGGCGCCGAGGCCCGCGAGCGCGTGCAGCGGCTGGCGGTGGAAACGTTCACCCGCGCCGACTGCGCCGGCCTGGCACGGGTCGACTTCTTCGTCGCCCGCGACGGCGAGGTGCTCGTCAACGAGCTCAACACGATGCCCGGTTTCACCGAGACGAGCGTGTTCGGGTCACTGTTCGCCGCCAGCGGGATTCCCTACCCGGAGCTGCTGGACCGGCTGGTGACCCTCGCGCTCGAGCGTCACGCCGCGGAGCGCGCCCACACGCACTGAACCCAATCAATCAGGTGTAGAGCAGGATCTCGTTGATCGCCACCTGGTCGTGGTTGCCGAGATTGGTGATCCAGACCAGGTAGTACCGGTACCTGACGTCGTCGGTCTTGAGCGAGATCGGCTGCGTGGAGTGAATGTCGGCTTTGGCCCCCAGCTTCACCCAGCCGGTCGGGCCGGTGTCGAACGTGTTGGGATTGGGAGTGGTGTTGCGGCCGTAGATGGTGACCGAGTAACCCGGGGTGTCGGTGTCGATCGTCAGCACGCGGGCGGCCACGCCCGGGTTGGCATCGACGTAGAGGCCGACCCCCGGTTTGCCCAGCGCGTTGTCGTAGTAGGTCTCGGTGGTCCACGCGGTGTTGCGATCCCCGTCGACGGCCAGCCCGTCTTCGGTGGGATGCTGATTCTTGGGGCCACTGAGCGCGTCGGGGTTGTAGTCGGTGGCACAGGTGTCGCACAGCGAGACCTGGCGATGGGTCTGCCTTGGCCGGGGCTGGGGGGCGGCCCCCGTCCCCCGATGGGTGCGCCCGGCCAGGTACACGCTGCCGCCGGCGATCACCGCCAGCAGCAGCGTCACCACCACGATCACCACGGCCGGCTGGCGCATCCGCAGCGGCAGCCGTCGCCGGCTGCTCGAGGGCAGCGTCTTGAGCACCGAGGTGACCTCGCCGGTGGCGCTGCCGGCGCGGGCGGTCTCGATCGCGAGCGCGTCCTCGAGGTCGGCGATCACCTCCGCGTCGTCCGCGTAGCGCTCGTCGAGAC
Organism: uncultured Actinomycetota bacterium; assembly: GCA_963830395.1. Classification (GTDB taxonomy): domain Bacteria; phylum Actinomycetota; class Thermoleophilia; order Solirubrobacterales; family Solirubrobacteraceae; genus Palsa-465. Next base: position 28,776 of record CAWHMI010000027.1, on the reverse strand, counting down.
GCTTGGCGGTGGCCGTCTCCAGCACCGATGCGAGCGCCGCCGACACCTCCGGGCGCTGTTGCTGGACGTCGGGGATGTCCTCACGCACGTGCTTCATCGCCACCGCGACCTGGCTCTCGCCCTTGAACGGGACCTCCCCGGTGAGCATCTCGTAGAGCACCACGCCCAGCGAGTAAAGATCGGATTGACCGGTGACCGGCTGGCCCAACGCCTGCTCGGGGGAGACGTAGTCGGTGGTGCCGAGCACGCGTCCATCGGCGGTCAGGCCATCCTCCTCGAGCGTCCGGGCGATCCCGAAGTCGGTGACCTTGGCCGAGCCCTCCGGGTCGATGAGGACATTCTGGGGCTTGACGTCACGATGGACGATGTGGCGTGCGTGGGCGGCTCCGAGGGCGCGCGCGATCTCGATCGCGTAGGCGACCGCCTCGGTGATTGGCAGCCGGCCCATGCGTCGGATCCTGTTCTTGAGGGTCTCCCCCTCGACGTACTCGAAGACGATGTACGGCCGTCCGTCGTCCTCCCCGGCGTCGATCACCCCGACGATATGCGGATGGGACAGTTGCGCCACCGCCCGCGCCTCGCGCCGGAACCGCTCCAGCTGATCGGAGTCGGAAGCGACCTCCCGATTCATCAGCTTGACCGCCACCTGGCGCTCGAGAGTCTCGTCCAGGGCGCGGTAGACAGTCGACATCCCACCGGAGGCGATCCTCGCCTCCAGACGGTAGCGGCCGTTGAGGCTGGTGCCCAGGAGCGTGCTCATCGGATGATTTCAGTCACAGCCTGTAGACGGTCGTATTTTGCGACACCGGCTGCCGGCATGACGCCGCCTGACCGAAAAGCTTCTCAGGCGACGCGCAGCTTGCCTGAGTAACCCTCTATCCCCACGCTGGGAACCGTAACGTGCCCCGAGGCGCCGGTGCACCGGCCGATCACCGCTGCTCCCGGATGCCGCCGGGCGAGGCGCGCGACGGCACGCTCGGCGTCGGCCTGCGCAACCACCGCGCAGAAGCCACAGCCCATGTTGAACACCTCCCACATCTCGGCCGCGGTGACGTCGCCGAGCTGGGCGATGAGCTCGAATACCGGTGAGACCGGCAGCGGCGCGGTGATCTCGAAGCCGACGTCCTCGCCGAGCCGCAGCAGGTTGAGCAGGCCCCCCCCGGTGATGTGGGCAAGGCCGTGGACCGCGACGTCCGAGTGCAGCAGCTCCAGGATCGCCCGCACGTAGATGACGGTCGGCTCCAGCAGAGCATCGGCGACGCTCGCTCCATCCAGCCCGGGCGGGCGGGCCTCGAGCGAGAAGCCCGCCTGGTCGATGAGAACGCGGCGGGCCAGGGTGAGGCCATTGGCGTGCACGCCGGAGGCCGGAAGCCCGATCAGCGCGTCGCCGGGACGGCAGGCGCGGCCGTCGATGATCGCGTCCAGAGCGACCGTGCCGAAGGCCGAACCGACGAGGTCGAAGCCGTAGGGCGACGGGTGACCGCGGATCACCTCTGGCAGCTGGCACACCTCTCCACCGGGGATCTCGACGCCGGCCTCGGACGCACCGACGCGCAGCCCGGCGGCGATCTCGGCCAGCAGGCCCGGGGCGGCCACCTCGACCGCCAGGTAGTCCAGGACCGCCAGCGGTTGCGCGCCGACACAGATCAGATCGTTGACGTTCATCGCCACGCAGTCGATGCCGATCGTGGAGAAGCGCTGGGTCGCCTCGGCCACGATCACCTTGGAGCCGACGCTGTCGGTCGCCAGCGCGATCCCCAATCCGGGGGCGATCCGCAGCACGCTGGCGAAATGACCCGGCAGCGGCACCGACAGCCGCTCGCGCCCCGTCTCGATCGACTGCAGGACCTCAACCAGCGCGGCAACGCCACGATCGGCCTGTTGCGTGTCGACCCCGGCGGCGGCGTAGGCGTCGGTGTCGGTCACGCCTCCATTGTCGTACATGGCTCGGACCCGGCGGTTGGGCAACGTACCGACGCGGACACCGACCTGGCGGTTACGGCCCGGGCTGACGCGGACACGCCGCGGACGGTGCGGCGGTCCGGGTCTCGCTGGCGCGCAGGCGCGCCACCACAGTCGCCGCGATCGCCAGCCGGTACGCGGCGTACGGGAGCAGGGAGCGGTCTCGCTCCAGCTGCCGGACCAGCCACGTGGAGCCGAGCGTCGAGGCAAACGAGGCCAGCGTCCCGGCCAGGATCGTAGTCAGGCTGCCCGGCGGCAGCCCGCGGCGGGCGAGGCGAAACGACTTGAGCACGGTGGCGCCGGCGATCACTGGCACCGCCACCTGCGCCGACAGCTTGCTCGCATCCGCGCGGGTGAACCGCCGCATCCGCGCGGCGGTGAGCGTCGCCCCGTTGCGTGACACCCCGGGCATCAGCGCGGCCGCCTGAGCCACGCCCAGCCACAGCGCGTCGATCGCCGCCGCCGATCGCCAATCACGCTCCTGGGGGATCCGGTCCGCCAGCGCCATCGCGACCGATCCACCGACCAGACCGGCAGCGATCGCGGCCGGGGCTCCCAGGTGGCGCTCAATCGGCCGCTCCAGTACGAAGCCGATCACGGCGGGGGGCAGGACGGAGAGGGTGATCCGCTCGGCGAACTGTGGGCTGGACTCGCGGACGGCCGCTTGTACGTCGCCGCGCAGGCTGATCAGCAATGCGGCCGCGGCGCCGGCGTGCAGCGCCACCTCGAACGCCTTGCGCAGCTCGGGGTCGGCGTCCGCGTAGTCCCAGCGGGCCAGCCAGGGGATCAGCGCGGTGTGACCGGACGACGAGATCGGGAGCAGCTCGGCGGGGCCGTGGAGCGCCCCGAGGATCAGCGCCTGACCGATGGGGAGCGGGTACGGCCGCACGGCCGGCTCCGCGGAAGGCTGCGCGCCGAGCCGCTCACTTGGGGACGACATCGCCGGCGGCCGGCTCGGCTGCGCGCTCGTGCCCGACGTTGCCGGTCGGCTCGCCCGTACTCCCCCGTCCATCATCGGCGGCCGGCTCGGCCGCGCCCCGGCGCTCGGAACGGCGCCACCGGACGATCAGGTACACCACCGCCGCGACCAGGATCACGCCGCCGACGTAGTCCACGTACTCCAGGTGATGTCGCCACTGCTCCCAGTTGGAGCCGACCGCTCGGCCGAGCACCGCCAGCCCTCCGATCCAGCCCAGCGAGCCCAATGCCGTCAGTGGGAGGAAGCGTCCGAAGGGCATACGCCCCACCCCCGCGGCATATGGAAACGCGGCGCGGATCAAAGGCAGGAAACGGGAGACGAACACCACGGGTGAGCCGTAGCGCTCAAACCAGCGATGGGCGCGGTTCAGGCCGGCGCCGCTGACGTGAAGCTTTGAGCCCTGCGCCTCCAGCAGCTCGCGCTGGCCGAAGTAGCCGATCGCGTAGGCGAGCGCAGCGCCGGCGACGTCGCCGGCGACGCCGGCGACGATGATCCCCGGCAAGCTGAGGGTGCCCCGGAACACGTCGAAGCCGGCGAACAGCATCGTCGGCTCGGTTCCGGGAACCCCGATAACACCCGAGGTGAGCGTGAGCAGGGCGACGCCGGCGAGTCCGAGCGTGTCGATCAGGTGGGTGGCGACCGACACGAGGGGGCCGGTCACCGAGGCCAGCAGCATTGGCACAGCGGCAAGCGTAGCGGCCGACGGGAGCCCCCGGCTGGCGGCGACGCGGGGTCCCGGCTGGCGGCGACGCACCGGCGCCGTCGGCAAGCGTCCGCCGGCGCGCCAGCTTATACGGTGAGCCCGGTGCGAATCTGGGTCGACCTGACCAACTCCCCCCACGTCCTCGTGCTCCGGCCGGTGATCGAGCGCCTGCGCCGGGAGGGCCACGAGGTGGAGGTGACGGCCCGCGACTTCGCCCAGACGCTGGCCCTGTGCCGGCGCTTGCAAATCGGTTACACCGCGGTCGGCCGCCACCGGGGCGCCCGACTGGCCGACAAGGCGCAGGGGCTGGTGTCGCGGTCGGGCGCGCTCACCCGCTGGGCCCGTCCGCGCCGCTTCGACCTGGCGATCGGTCACGGCTCCAACGACATCACGGTCGCGGCGGCGCTGCTCAGGATCCCCTGCTCCACGACGTTCGACTACGAGTGGGCGGCCGTCCAGCACTCGGTCAACTGCCGCCTGGCCCAGACCGTGGTGGTGCCGCAGGCGATTCCCCCGCAACGGCTGTATCGCTACGGCGCGCGCGGCAAGCTCCAGCGGTATCCGGGTCTCAAGGAGGAGTACTACCTGGCCGACTTCGAGCCCGACGCGGCGGCTCTCGCCGACCTCGGACTGGACCGGTCTGCGCCGGTCGCGGTGGTGCGCACGCCTCCCACGGTGTCCCTGTATCACCGGTTCGAGAACGACTTGTTCGCGCAGGTGCTGCGCAGGCTGCGGGACGCCCAGACGGTCGTCCTGCCGCGCACTCCGGAGCAGCGGACCCAGCTGGTGCGAGCCGGGGGCTTCATCGTTCCCGAGGAGGCGATCGATGCCCAATCGTTGATCGCCTACGCGGACCTGGTGGTGTCCGCTGGGGGGACCATGAACCGCGAGGCGGTGGCCTTGGGAACCCCGGTGTTCACCGTGTTCGAAGGCCGGCTCGGTGCCGTCGACGAGCGGCTGATGGCCGAGGGCAGGCTCGCCCGCCTGCAACGAGCCGACCAGATCCACCTGGTCAAGCGCGACCCCGCCGCCGTCCAGGCCCAGCGGGTTCGCCGCGATCCCGGGGTGTTCGCCGACCTGCTCACAACCCCCGTCAATGGCGCCTAAACGCAGCGCTAACACGGGAAATGGGGGCGGACGATGCCGTGGCCCGGGGCTGGTACCTTCACTGGCGCCTCGTGTCTGACACCACCCTCCAAACCCCTGCGCGCCCGCGCCCGCAGAGCGACCAATCCTCCGGATCCGGCAGTCGGGACCGGGGGGCCGGAAGCTTCGTCCTGCGCCACGCGTGGTGGCTGGTGGCGCTCGCGGTCGTCGTCATCGCGGCCGTCCTGCTGCGGTGGGCCGACACCCGCCCCGGCTATGACCCCTACGGCTGGCTGGACTGGGGTTATCAGACGCTACGGGGGACCCTGAACCTCGGCGGCGCGCCCTCGTGGAAGCCGTTCGCCTACGTCTTCACCGTGCCCTACTCCGTGCTGGGGCACTACGCGCTGTACCTGTGGATGCTCACCGCCGTGTCGATCTCACTGGCCGGCGCCGTGTTCGGCGGCCGGATCGCCTACCGGCTGACGATCGGCGAGGCCGGGGAATCTGGTTCCGCCCGCGCCACGTATGCCGCGATCGTCGCCGCGGTCGTCGGCGGTGCCGCGGTCCTCGGCATTCAGCAGTACTTCCACTACATACTCTCAGCCCAATCTGACCCGATGCTGGTGACGACCTGCCTCGCGGCCATCGACATGTATCTGTGCGGTCGGCTGCGCTGGGCGTTCTGGCTCGGCGTCCTCGCCGGGTTGGGCCGGCCGGAGGTCTGGCCGTTCCTCGCCGCCTACAGCGGCTGGCTGGTGCTGAAGCGCCCGTCGATGCGGTGGATGGTCTTCGCCGGGGCCGTCATCACGCTGTTTCTGTGGTTCGGCATCCCGACGATCACCAACGGCAAGCCCGACATCGCCGGCTCCCTGGCGCTCAGGTCCCCCCGCGAGTGTTCCACCAGCAAGGTCAGCTGCGTCGTCGACCGGTTCGTCGGGCTCCAGGTGGTTCCGATCTGGATCGCTGCGCTGCTGGCCCTGGGGCTGGCGCTGCTGCGTCGCAACCGTACGGTGGTGGCCCTCGCCGGGATGGCGGCCGGGTGGATCGTGATCGAGATCGCATTCGTGCTCCACGGGTTCCCCGGCGTGCCCCGGTATGTGTTCGAGGCGGGCGGGCTGTCGGGGGTGCTGGCCGGGATCGGGATCGGTTGGCTGCTGCTCGACGTCGCCCGCTGGCACCGGGCACTGCCCGGGTGGGCCGGCATTCCGGTGGCGGTGGTCCTGGTGGCGGTGATGATCCCGCAGGCGATCTCGCAGGCCCGGACCGAGCACAAGGACATCTATCACGAGCGTGCCCGCACCGCAGAGATCAACAAGCTCGGGGCGATGATCGCCGCGCTCGGAGGGCCGAGCAAGGTCCTGGGCTGCGGCCACCCGGTGCTCAACGTGGAGTACGTCAGCATCTTTGCCTGGTACGCCCACCTCAACACCGGCCAGATCGGCTATCGGCCGACCTACGAGCTGCGCAAGCCGCACCCGATCATGCTGTTCGCCTCGTTCCCCAACGGGTGGGCGTTGACCCCTTACCATCAGCACGGCAACACCGCCTGCACGAGCCTGAAGTCGTTCTACGTGCCCACCGCCCGTCACCCCGGCGGAGTGCTGGTCCCGAAATAGGCCCCACCACCCGTCCCACCTTTATCGGTGGTCAGGGTTTCCCCCTACAATCTCCGCCGCATGCGCCGACGAATCAGATCGGCGGCCTTTCCCGTACATCGCCACGCGGTCCCCCAGCTGGTGGTGGACGGTCTGCTGGTCGCGCTCGCCTACTTCCTCGCCTTCTGGCTCCGCTTCGAGAGCGGCTTCGGCGCCGACGACCAGCGCTACCTCCGGCTGCTGACGACGACCATCGCCGGCGTCGTCGTCGTCACGCTCATCTCGCTGGCTGCGTTCGGGCAATACCAGCGCCTGTGGCGGTTCGTCGGCCGGCGGGATTACGAGGCGGTTCTGAAGGCTGTGTTCGTGGCGACGGTGGTCGTCGTCGGCTTGATCGCCGTGCTCCATCCGGTGGTGGCGGCCGGAGTCCGCACCGTGAAGTACCACGAGGAGTACGTCGCCGTCCCCGGTCCGCGGGCCGGGGTCCTGCCGCCGAAGAGCGTCATCATGTTGTTCTTCCTCCTCACGCTGGCCCTCCTCGTCGGGGCCCGGTTCGTCGTCCAGCTGCTCACCGAGGGCAGGATCCGGAGCATCACCGCCAAGACCGGCGGCCTCGAGGTGCTTGTGGTCGGCGGCGGCGAGGGCGGCCACCTCGTCGTCCGGGAGCTGACGCGCAACCCGCTCCTGGGACTGCGCCCGGTGGGCTTTCTAGACGACGATCCCCGGCTGCTCGGCATCCGCGACGAACATGGCCTCAAGGTGCTGGGGACGACGTCGAACGAGGATCTCGGGCGGGTGCTGGACGAGGTCGAGCCCGACGAGGTCGTGATCGCGATCCCTTCGGCCCCGGGCGAGCTGCGCGCCCGGGTGGTGACCGCGTGTCGTGAGCGCGGGATCCCCGTGCGCACCATGCCCACGGTGTTCGAGCTGCTGCGCGACGGCTCCGGTCAGCTGCGGGTCACCCGGCAACTGCGCGAGGTCCGCGTCGAGGACATGCTCGGCCGCGAGCCGGTGCGCGAGGAGCTTGCCCGCGTCGGCGCCTACCTGGCCGGACAGGTCGTGCTCGTCACCGGCGCCGGCGGCTCGATCGGTTCCGAGCTCTGCCGCCAGATCGCCCGCGTCGGGCCGCGCAAGCTGGTGCTGGTCGACCACGCCGAGGACAACCTGTTCGAGATTCGCCGGGAGCTGGAGGAGGAGCGCCATGTCCGCACGTCGATCCCGGTGCTGGCCGACTGCAAGGAGGAGGAGCGAATGCGCGAGGTCCTGCTCGAGCACCGCCCCGGGGTCATCTTCCACGCCGCCGCCTACAAGCACGTGGTGATGATGGAAGCCAACCCGGTCGAGGCGGTGCGCAACAACGCGCTTGCCACCCGGCTGGTCGCGCGGATCGCCGGCGAGCTTGGGGTGGGGACGTTCGTCCTGGTGTCGACCGACAAGGCGGTCAATCCGGCGACCGTGATGGGGGCGTCCAAGGCGCTGGCGGAGTGGGCGGTGGAGGCGGAGGCGACCAAGCACCCCCGGACCCGCTACGCCACGGTGCGGTTCGGCAACGTGCTCGGTTCCTCAGGGTCGGTGGTGCCCATCTTCCGCCGCCAGATCGACGCCGGCGGACCGGTGACCGTCACCGACGAGCGGATGACCCGGTACTTCATGACGATCCCGGAGGCGGTGCAGCTGATCATCCGCTCCGGTTCCCTGCGGGACCAGCCGAGCGGCGAGGTCTTCGTGCTGGAGATGGGCGAGCCGATCAAGATCATCGACCTGGCAGAGCAGATGATCCGTCTGTCGGGGCTGGAGCCCGAACGGGACATCGCGATCGACATCGTCGGCGCACGGCCGGGCGAGAAGTTCCACGAGGAGCTGTTCGACACCCACGAGTATGCCCAGCCGACGCCCGCCCAGCGGATCCAGCGCGCCACACACGACCGTCTCGATCCCGATTGGGTGGAGTCCACATTCGAGGAGATAAACCTGCTCGTCCTCGAAGGTGACGCGACGACGTTGGCGAAGACCGTCTCCGAGCTCTCCGGTGCCCGTGTCACCCTGTCCGCGAGCGATGATGCGTCCATCGGACCCCTAGACTTGCGCCCGTGATTATGGCAGCGATTCCGTTCGCCCTATCCGTTCATCACATCATCACCTCGGTGGGGGCATATGCCGGCTTCGCCGCAATCGTAGGACTCGCCATTCTGGTGTTGCTGTTCTTCGCTCAGGCGCGCGAAACCGCGTCGCTGCGCCGGCGGACCGAGGCGGCGGAGGAGCTGCTGGAGCGGCAGGGGATGTACCTGGAGCAGCGGGGCCGGTCGATGTCGGCGGCCCCCGCTGCGGCGTCCGCGCCGGCCACCGGGGCGCCGCTGGTGGCGCCCGCGCCCGCGGCCGCCCGCACCGCGGCGCACCCGCCCGCACCCGCGCCCGCACCCGCGCCCGCCGCCGCCCACACCGCCGCGCACCCGGCGGCGGCCCCCGCGGCCGCGTCGCGCCTCGCCACCCGCAGCCCGGCGCCGGCGAGCGCTCCGGCCGTGGCCCCGTCGGCTCCCGCCGGTGTTGGGGCTCCGGCGCTGCACTCCGCCACCCGGCTGATCCCGATCGCTGCTCTGGACGAGCCGAGGTCGGACCGTGCTCTGGGTTCCTCGGGCAACGGGGAGGCGGTGCAGGCTCGGACCGGGGCCACTGCCGCCGCGTCCGGGAGCCCGCCGCCATCGACCGGGGCCACCGCCGCCGTATCCGCGAGCCCGCCGCCATCGACCGCCGCCGCCGGGAACGGATCCGCGCGCCCGGCCGCCGTCGCTGCCGGGTCGCTCACTCCCCCAGCGCCCGCCGCCGCCGGTGTGTCGCCGCGCTCCGCGGGGGGCGCCCCCGGGCGGCCGTTGCCCGGAGCGCGCGACCTGAACGGGGGTGACCGTGGACGGCCGGTCAGACGTTTCGTGGCCGTGGCAGTGGCCGTGCTCGCCGTGGCCGCCGCCATCGTCGTGGTGCTCGTGGTGACCAGCGGCAGCAGCGGCCCGAGCTCCGCCGCGTCCGCGGCGCACCGCAGCTCGGCCAGCGCGGGCTCTCACCACCGGACGAAGGCCGCCGCCAAGGTCTCGGTGACGCCCTCCGACGTCACCGTGGCGGTGCTCAACGCCACCGCCACCGCCAACCTCGCCCACGACGTGATGGCCAAGCTGACCGGCGCCGGCTACAAGCCGGGCGGCACGACCAATGCGCCCTCCGGCCAGACGCTTCAGTCGACGATCGTCGGGTACACCCAGCCCGCCTATCGCAACGACGCGCTGGCGGTGGCCAAGTCGCTCAACCTGGGCTCGGCCTCGGTCCAGGGCGTCGATCAGAGCGACAAGGCGGTCGCCTGCAGCACGACGCCCACCAACTGCCCGGCGCAGGTCGTGATCACGGTCGGTGCCGATCTCGCGTCGGCGGCGTGACGAATCTGGCGCCGCCGAGGCCGCCGCACCGCTCTGCGCCCACCGGCCAGTGGTCCCGCTCGTGAATACGACGACATTCGAGCGGCCTCCGGCGGCGCCTGCTCGGGGTTGCGGCCCGCTCGGCATCCAGCCTCGCCTGATCGGGCCGGGTGGGCGGGATCCAAGTCATCCAGCTGTCCTCGGATGCTCGTGCAGCGCTGCTGCACGTCGCATCCTGCGTCCGCGCCAGGCATCCACCGGCGACCACTCTCGGTGTCGCCATGTTCACGACCGGAACCACTAGTCTCTCCGACCGATGTCTGCGATCAAGGATCTCCTGGAGCTGCCCGAGCGCACCCGCAAACCCCGCCAGGAGGGGATCACCCACGTGCTCGATCGCGGCCTCGCGGTGGCCGAGGTCGACGGCCTGATCGAGGTCGCCGGCGACTACATCGACCTGGTCAAGCTCGGATGGGGCACCGCGGTGGCCACCGGCAACCTCACGGCCAAGCTGGCCCGGTATCGCGAGCATGGAATCCCGGTCATGTTCGGCGGCACCCTGACCGAGCTGGCCATCGCCCAGGACCGGCTCGACCGTCTGGTCGGACGGCTCCACGAGCTCGAACTGGATCACATCGAGCTCTCCGACGGGACGATCAACATCGAGCACGAGCGCAAGCTCGAGCTGATCGCCCGGCTGGCCGGGGAGTTCACCGTCCTCTCCGAGGTCGGGTCCAAGGACGACACCCGGATCATGGCGCCGTTCCGCTGGGTGGAGCAGATTCAGTCCGAGCTGCAGGCGGGCGCCTGGAAGGTGATCGCCGAGGCCCGCGAGAGCGGCACCGTCGGGATCTTCCGCCACGACGGCGAGGTCCGGATGGGCCTGATCGACGAGATCGTTCACGCCGTGGACGCCGACCGGATCCTGTTCGAGGCTCCCCAGAAGGACCAGCAGGTGTGGTTCGTGCGCCGCTTCGGGCCCGACGTCAACCTCGGCAACATAACGCCGGAGGACGTGCTCTCGCTGGAGACGATCCGAGTGGGACTGCGCTCGGATACGGCGGTCGCCGATCTACACGATTGAGGGCGCCCGCGCGCCTTTAGACGATGGATCCGGAGGGGCTGACCACATCGCCTGACGCAGACCGGCTGACCGGCATCTCGCTGGCGCGCCACGGCGAGACCGACGACAACCTGGAGCCGTTCCGATTCCAGGGCTTCACCGACACGCCGCTGAACGACACCGGTTTGCGTCAGGCACACCGGCTGGCCGACAAGGTCTCGGGGGACGGGATCGTGTCGCTGTGGTCATCGGACCTGCGCCGGGCGCGAGAGACCGCCGAGATCGTCGGGGCCCGGATCGGCATGGCGCCCCAGCTCGATGCCCGCCTGCGCGAGGGCTGCCGCGGGCGCTGGGAGGGCCACCTGATGGTCGATATCGAACGCGACGAGCCCGAGCTCTACGCCGCCTGGCGACGAGCCGGTCCCCAGTTCCGATTTCCCGGCGGCGAGTCGTTACTTGAGCACCAGCGGCGAGTGCTGGCGTCGCTCGCCGAGATTCACGGCACCGGCCGGCTACCGGCGCTCGTCGTCTGCCACGGCGGCAGCATTCGGGTCGTGTTGTGCGCGCGTGACCCGCGCGGTCTCGACGCGTTTCACGGCTTCGAGGTGGGCAACGTGGCGGTGGTGCCGTTGTGAGACGGCGGTGGCCGTTGCGTCGCATTCATCGCGCTGGTGGTCGCCACCGTCGCAGCGTTCTTCGTCACCCAGCATCTGAAGGTGACGACCCCGTTGCTGGCCGGCTTTCCCGCCCCGGTGCCGCGCTACATCAATCCCGTCAACGGCGGCACCTGCCCGGTTCGCAACTCGACGGGAATGCTCGAGCCGGTCAGCTTCCGGGAGATGAAGGTGTCGTTCTACCTGCTCAATCGCGCCGACGACGTGGACGTCTACATCGTCGACGGCGACGGCACGATCGTCGCCACGCTGCCGGGCTCCGGCGGCCACATGGGCGTCAAGGTTCGCAAGGAGTTCGTCTGGGACGGACGCGAGCAAAATGGACGGGTCGCCCCCGACGGCGTCTACTACGTGCGGGTGTCGCTGGTGCACCAGGGGCGCACGCTGCTGATCTCCAACAACTCGGGGGCCGAGCCGGTCACCGTCCAGACCAAGCCGCCCCACCTGGTGGTGACCGGGGTGACTCCGAGCACGCTCAGCGCGCCCGGCCAGGTGACGATCCACTACGCGGGCAACGACGGCGTGCGCCCGCGGATCCTCATCTACCGGACGACCTCCGGCGCCGGCGCCACCCAGGTCAAGAACTACGCGGCCACATCTCGCTCCGGCACCAGCGCCTGGGACGGCGAAGTCCATGGCCGCCCGGCCGCCGCCGGTAGGTATCTGGTGAGACTGCGGCTGGTCGATCGCACCTGCAACCGCGTCCAGTATCCGGTGCCGGTGACGGTGGCGGCGGCGCCGCAGGCGGTGGTGACGGTCCGCTAGCGCCCCTGAGCCGCGTACCGTTGTCAGCGCCGTGACCTCGTACCTCAAGCGCCTGGTCTCCTCGTTGGCGGCCTATCAGGTCGCCGACGTCGTCTCCAAGTTCATCGCCGTCCTCCTGCTGCCGGTCTACACCCGGTACATCCATCCCGCCGGGTACGGCGTCGTCGAGCTGCTCGGCAACGGCGTCATTTTCGTGAGCATCCTCGTCCGCTTCGGGATCATCGAGGCGTTCCTGCGCTACTACTTCATCGACGAGGACCCGGATCGTCGCGACGCCCTGGCGCGGCGGGCGATCGCCTTCCTGTTTGCCATCACCACGATCGTGTCGGCCGTGCTGGCCGCCGCCGCCGGTCCGGTCAGCCGGGTGGTGCTCGGGTACCCCGACGCAGCGATCATGCGCGTCGCCGTGCTCGGGCTGTGGGCGTTCACCAATCTCGAGCTTGCCTACGCGCTGCTCCGCGTCGACGAACGGCTGACCCTGTACGCGGCGGCATCGCTGAGCAACGTGCTGCTCACGATCGCCGCCTCGGTGGTGCTCGTCGTCGGGCTGGGCGACGGCGCCCTCGGCCTGCTGCTGGGCAACTACGGCGCCTCCACCGTGGTCCTGATCGCGCTCTGGTTCGCGCTGCGCCACCGGCTCCGTCCCCGGCCCGGCGCCGCCGAGCGGATGGGGGTGCTGATGCGCTTCGGCCTGCCGACGGTGCCCGCCGAGGCGTCCGTATACGCGCTTAGCATCATCGACCGCTATTACCTGTTTCACCACCGCAGCCCGGCGCTGGCTGGGCTGTACTCGATCGCGGTCAAGCTGGCCGGGGCGGTGGCGTTCATCGTCCGAGCGTTCCAGTACGCGTGGCCGCCGCTGGCCTACTCGGTCGCAGACGACGCGCAGGCCGGCCGCCTGTATGGGCTGGTCACCACCTACTACGTGCTGGTCAGCGGCTGGGCGGTGGCGGGGCTGGCGTTGATGGGGCGCTGGATCCTGCGTCTGCTGACGGCGCCGTCGTTCTTTGACGCCTACCGGGCGCTGCCGTGGGTGTCACTCGGGTGGGCGATGTACGGGTTGTGGGTGGTGTTCCTGGTCGTCGCCGGCCGCGCCCAGGTGACCACGCGCAACTTTCCCGCCGCGCTCGCCGGCCTGGCCACCAACGTGGTCCTGCTCGTGCTCCTGGTCGGGCCGCTCGGGCTGGCCGGTGCCGGCCTGGCGCTGTGTGGCGCCTATGCGGTGATGCTGACCGTCATGTACCTGCTGACCCGCCGGGCGTTTGCGGTGGACTTCGAATGGCGACGGCTGGCCCAGGTGATTTTTTTGGTAGGCGGCCTGGCGGCCGCCGGTGATGTGCTGTTGCCCACCAGTGGGCCGGTCGGCTTCGTGACGCGGCTGGCCGTGTTCGCCGCCATCCCGCCGGTGCTGCTGGCCACCGGGTTCGCTCACGCCGCCGAGCTGCGCCAGGCGCGGGCGCTGCTCGAGCGGGTCCGGCGCGCCTATCCCCGTCCGGTGCGCAGCCAGTCGTGAGCCGCCCCGGCGTCAGCGTCGTGATGCCGTTCGCCGGCACCGAGGCCGAGGCGGGGCTCGCCGTCGCCGCGCTCGCCAGGCTGCGGACGGGTCCCGAGGACGAGTTGATCCTCGCCGACAACTCGGGGACCGCCACCTCCGCCGGTGCGGTCAGGGTGGTCAGTGCCGCCGGCGAGCGATCCCCGTCGCGCGCCCGCAACGCCGGCGCCGCCTGCGCCGCTCGCGACTGGATCCTCTTCCTCGATGCCGACTGCCGCGCCCCCGCCAACCTGCTGGACCGTTTCCTGGCCGAGCCGGTGGCCGACGACGTCGGGGCGCTCGCCGGCGCCGTGGCGCCCGCCCCGGCCGCCGTCGGCGTCGCCGCGCGCTATGGCGCCGCCAAGAGCTTCTTGGATCAGGACGTTCATCTCGGCCATGGGTTCATGCCGCGGGCGGTGGCCGCCAACCTGCTGGTGCGGCGCAGTGCGTTTGAGGCGATCGGCGGCTTCTACGAGGGCATCCGCGCCGCCGAGGACACCGACTTCAGCTGGCGGCTGCAACGTGCCGGCTGGCACCTCGAGTCGCGCCCCGAGGCGCGGGTGGAGCACGCCTACCGCGCCAGCCTCGGCGCGCTGCGCCGGCAGTGGCGGGGCTACGCCGCCGGGCGGGCGTGGTTGGGCCGCCGCTACGACGGCTTTGCGCCAGAGTCGGCGTTTCGCCGCTCCGCCGGCCGCGTGGTGCGCCGCAAGCACCCGCGCCCTGAGCCGGCGAGGCCGGTTGACGGCACGCCGATCGGGCCCGTGGACCGCGGTCGCTTCCTGGCGATCGACGCGCTCCTTGGGTTCGAGGAGCTGGCCGGCCTCACCCTCTCCAACCGGCCCCGCGGGAATGGTGGTCGTCCCGACGGGCCGATTGCGGTCGTGCTCGTCGCCAATCGGTTCCCCGCCCGAGGCGATCCACTGGCCGACTTCGCCCTGTCGCTGGCCGACGCCCGCGTCGAGGCGACCGCCCGGCCCGCGGTCGTGCACCTGGCGGCGGCGCACGGGCTGGTCGTCGACTACCGCGAGGACGACGGCGCTGCCGCTCGCGCCGGAGCGTTCCTGCGGCTGCTCGTGCGGCATCCGTGGCGCTGCGCCCGGGATCTGCTCACTCGCTGGCGGGCCGAGCCGGGCGCGCCCGGTCTGGCCGCGATCGCCCCGGCGGTGATCCGCCTGAAGCGCGACCCGGGTGCACGCGTGCATCCGCTCGGGGGACCGGCGGCGCGGACGGGCGCGGCGCGGCTGGCGCGGCTGACCGGCCGCCGCCTGGACCCGTGACCCGTGTCCACATCGTCGACCCGTCGGCGTTCACGCCGCCCTATGACCACGCGCTGGCCGCCGCGCTGGCCCGGGGCGGCGCCGAGGTGGAGCTGATCACCAGCCGCTTTGCCTACGGCGAGGTGCCCGAGCCCGATGGGTACGCGATGCGGCAGCTGTTCTATCGCCGGTCGCTCGGCGCCCCCGGTTCGGCCCTGCGCCGGTACCGCAAGCTGGCCGCGCACGTGCCCGACATGCTCCGTTACCGTCACGCCGCGCTCGCCGCCGACGTCGTTCACTTCCAGTGGCTGACCGTGCCCGTCCTCGACGTCCATCTGCTGCCCGACCGCCCGCTGGTCCTGACCGCCCATGACCTGCTCCCGCGCGAGCCCCGCCCCGGTCAGGTGGCGGCCCAGCGCCGGCTGCTGGAGCGCGTCGATGCGGTGATCGTCCACTCCGAGTACGGCCGCGCGCGGCTGATTGGCGGGCTGGGGATCCCGGCGGCCAAGGTGCACGTGGTCCACCACGGCGCGCTGCATCCCGGGACGCCGCACGCGCTGCCCGCCGAGCTGGCCGACGACGGCCGCCCGGTGGTGCTGCTGTTCGGCCTCTTGCGTCCCTACAAGGGGCTCGAGACGCTGTTGGCCGCCTGGCGGGGGATCGCCGCCGCGCAGCTCTGGATCGTCGGGCGGCCGATGATGGAGCTGCCACCGGTCCCGGCGGACGCGATGCTCGTCCCGCGTTTCGTCACCGCGGGCGAGGGCGCCGCCCTCATCCGCCGCGCCGACATCGTCGTCCTGCCCTATACCCGGACCGAGCGCTTTGACCAGTCGGGGGTCCTCGCCACCGCGCTCGGCGCGGGTCGCCCCGCGGTGCTGTCGGATATCGGCGGCTTCCCGGAGATCGCCGCCACCGGCGCTGCACGGCTCGTGCCCGCGGGGGATAGCGGCGCCCTGCGCGACGTGCTCGCGGAGCTGATCGACGACCCGGCGGCGCGGCAGCGGATGAGCGCCGCGGCGGCCGCCGCCGCCGCCGGCCCGTACTCGTGGGACGAGGCGGCGCAGCGGACGCGGGCGCTCTACGAGCGCCTCAAACGCTGACCGGCTGGCGCCGCCCCACCGCTTCGCGGACCGCGGGCGCGACCACCGTCCCGAACAGCTCGATCGAGCGCATCACGTCCCGATGGGCGACGGCGCCGACGCTCATCTGGCCGATGTAGCGGCTGTTGGAAAACAGCTCGTGCTCGAACAGGATCTTCTCCGTCACCTGCTCGGCGGAGCCGACGGCGAGCGCGCCCCGCGGGGAGCGCAGGGCATCGTATTCCGGGCGGCCCGACGGCGGCCAGCCGCGCTCGCGCCCGATTCGATTCATCATCGCCAGGTAGGGAGCGGCGAACGCGGCGTTGGCGTCTTCAGTGCTGTCGCCGACGAAGGCATGGGTGTTGATCGCCAGCGGGAGGCCGGCGGCGTCGTGTCCGGCCTCGGTCGCCGCCTGGCGGTAGAGCGCCACCAGGGGCGCGAACCGCTCCGGCTGGCCGCCGATGATGGCCAGCGTCAGCGGCAATCCGAGCGCGCCGGCGCGAACCACCGACTGCGGTGAGCCACCGACCGCGACCCACACCGGGAGGGGGTCCTGCACCGGCCGGGGATAGATGCCGGCGTCGTGCAGCGGCGACCTGAGGCGGCCGCTCCAGGTCACTCGCTCGGAGTCGCGGATCGCCAGCAGCAGCTCCAGCTTCTCGGCGTACAGCTCGTCGTAGTCGTCGAGGTCGTAGCCGAACAGGGGGAACGACTCGATGAACGAGCCGCGCCCGGCCATGATCTCGGCGCGGCCGCCGGACACCAGATCCAGCTCGGCGAACTGCTGGAAGACTCGCACCGGATCATCGGAGCTGAGCACCGTGACCGCGCTGGAGAGTCGGATCCGCTCGGTGCGGGCGGCGATCGCCGCCAGTGCCACCGCCGGCGAGGAGATCAGAAAGTCCGGCCGGTGATGCTCACCGATCGCGAACACGTCCAGGCCGACCTGCTCGGCGAGCTCGGCCTCCTCCAGGAGGTCGCGCATCCGCTGCTCGGGGCTGATCGCAGAGCCGAGGTCGGCGAAGGTGGCGAGCCCGAGTTCCATGTCGCTGACCATAGCAGTTGGTTGCGGGGACAACTATCGTGCCCGCTCACACCCATTCGGACCGCTTACCGAACTCCGCCCTGGGACGCCGGCGACGACCCGAGCGCGAGTGACGCAGAGCCGCGCCGCTCTCGTGATCGCCGGCAGAGGTTATGGAAGTAACTGACCCCAGAGGGCACCGTAGTTCCCACACCCCCACCCCGGACCGCGATCTCACGGAGTACGGGTGGTAAACCGGTTAGCCCAATGGCGCCCTTAAACCGAGCGTACTTACGGGGACGACCACTACGGCGACGTAGTGCGCTCAGACGCGCGAGGGCCCGGCGTCGTCTCGGTCAGACCGGCGCCGTCCGGGATCGGCCTGGTGCTCGCCACTGCATGGGGCAGCTCGAGCTCGAGCGCGGCGCCACCGCCAACCGCCGCCGAGGCCCGGATCCGCCCCCCGTGGGCATGGGCGATCGCCGCGACGATGGCCAGGCCGAGCCCGGCGCCTCCGCTGGCGCGGTCCCGAGCCGCGTCGACCCGATGGAAGCGCTCGAAGATTCGCTCGCGCTGCTCGGGGTCGATCCCGGGGCCGTCGTCGAGCACGGTGAACCGCACCCAGTCGCCTGGCAGCCGGTCGACCTGCAGCGAAACCAGACCGACGGGATCGGCGGTGTGCTCGATCGCGTTGCGGATCAGATTGCGCAACGCCTGCGCCAGCCGGTCCGGGTCGGCCTCCAGCGTCGCCTGCGGGACCGCGGAGAGCTGGAAGCGGCGCTCCACGCCCGAGGTCATCCCCGCCCACAGATCGGCGACGAACCTCGGCAGCTCGATCACCCGGGGACGCAGAAAGTCGCTTCGCTCCGAGCGCGACAGCAGCAGCATGTCGTCGACCAGCCTGGACGTGCGGGCGATCTCGGCCGACACCAGCCGGTGCACGGCTTGCAGGTCCTCGGACGAAGGGTTGCGCTGCGCGGCCAGTACCTCGACCTGGCCGGCGATCACCGTCAGAGGCGTGCGTAGCTCGTGGGATGCATCGGAGACGAACTCCTTCTGAGCGGCGAACGCCGCCTCGAGCCGGTCCAGCATGTGGTTGAAGGACTCGGCGAGCACGCGGATCTCGGCGCTCGCCATGTCCGGCGGATGCATCCGCGGGTGCAGGTCGCCGTCGTCGACCCGGGCGGCGACCCTCGCCATCCGGCGCAGCGGCAGCGACACCGACGCTCCGGCCAGGTAGGAGGCGATCAGCGCCAGGACCAGGGCCACCGCGCCGGCGAGGACGAACGAGCGGATGATGCTGCGTCCGGCGCGGTCGACCACGATCAGCGGCTCCCCCGCCCCGACTCGCACCCGGAGGTCACCGACCGGTACGACGCGCTGTTGCACGCGCACCTGGCCGAGGTCGGGCACGGTGTGGGTCGACAGCTGCGGCGGGCCGGTCACCAGGGCCCGCCCCTGCTGGTTCTCGCGGGCCTGCTCGGACACCGTCTCGCCATCGTCGGGTCGCAAGGCCCCGAGCAGCTCGGGATGGTTGCTCACCGTCCCCTGGCCCGGCACCACCGCGAACAGCAGCGATGAGGTGGCGGTGAACGGCTGCGCGCGGAGATAGCGGGCGATCGCGGTGGCCAGGGCGGGCGGAGAATCTCCGCGCAAGCCGCGGACCGCCTGGGACAGCTGCGCGACATCACCGGCGACGTCGGAATCGATCTGGGAACGCAGCTCGGCGGTCGCCCGCTCGTAGATGACGACGAAGATGGCCGCGCAGGCGATCAGCAGGACGCCGGTCACCCACGCCACCAGGCGCCAGCGAACGCTCGAGCGGCGGATCACATCCGATCCTCGAGCTGGTAGCCGAGCGACCGCACCGTCCTGATCGGCGCCGGCCGCTCGTCGCTGCTCAGCTTGCGTCTCAGGTAGCCGACATAGACATCGACGATATTCGTCGCCGGATCGTGCTGATAGCCCCACACGGCCCGGAGGATCTGTTCCCGCGTCAGCACCCGGCCGGGATTCTCCATGAAATAGACGAGCAGGTCGAACTCCGTGTTGGACAAGCGGACCGGGGCGCCCTGCCAGCTGACCCGCCGCGCCAGCAGATCGACCTCCAGGCCGGCGTGTCGCAGCGTGGTCGGCGGCGATTGACGGGCAACGCGCAGCTGCGCCTGGATCCGGGCCTGGAGCTCGGCGAGCGCGAACGGCTTGACCATGTAGTCGACCGCGCCCGCCTGCAGGCCCAGCACCCGATCCTCGACCTCGCCGCGCGCGGTGAGGACGATCACCGGTAGGCCGGGCCGCTCCTTGACCAGCTCGGCGAGGACTGCCTCGCCACTGAGCCGGGGGAGCATCAGGTCCAGGACGACCAGGTCCACGCGTTCGGCCAGCGCCATCTCCAGCCCGGTTTCGCCGTCCAGCGCGCACCGCACCTCCAGGCCGCCGGCGCGCAGGCCGCGATAGATGAAGTCGATGATGCCGGGCTCGTCCTCGATGACAACGATCTGACCCACCCGTCCATCCTAAAATGCCGTTCGCTTGCGGCAAACGGCTCAAAGGAAGTTCTCATCCGAAGGTAAATACGGCTTTAGCGAGCCCGCCGACAGTCGGGGTGTGACCCGAGGCTCACCAGCGCTCACCCCTGAGCGGCGGGACGCCGGTATGAGACGGCTTCGGGCCGTCAATCGACTCCTGATCGTCGCGATGCTCGTGCTCACGCTGGTCTTCGCCGAGCTGGCGTCCCACGCGTTTCATGGTCACAAGCGCCGGGTGACGCTCGTGCGGGCCACGGCGTCCGAGCGTCAATCGACGCGGCAGCTGGGCGCGAGCGGTGCCCGCCACCACCATCACGACCGCGGGCGCCGGCTGCGGCCGGCGGCGCAGGCTCCAAAGCGGGCCTCGGCAGCGCCTACGACGACCGCGTCCGCCCCGCCGGCGGCCTCGGCGCCCACGGTCGTCTCCGGCGGGTCGTGAGCGCCGTCTCCGATCCGCCGGAGTTCGTGACCGAGACCTGGGACGCCCTGGGCACGACCGCCGTCCTCCTGCTGCACCGTGCCGACGCGGCGACCGGTGCTCTGGCCCGGCGGATGGTGGGTCGGGAGATCGCCGCCATCGACCGCGCCGCCAGCCGCTTCCGCGCCGACTCGGAGCTGAGCCGGGTGAATCGATCGCCCGGTCGCTGGGTGCCGATCAGCCCGCTCCTGTGGGAGGCGATTGCCCTCGGCCTGCGTGCCGCGTCGGTGTCGGGCGGGGCCGTCGACCCGACGCTCGGCCGCGACCTGATCGATGCGGGCTATGACCGCGACTGGCGCCGGCTGGCCCCGCCGGCGGCCGACGTCACAATTGCGCCGGCGCACCGTCACACGGCCCCGCGTGTCTGTGAGGCATGGCGGGCGGTCGGGCTGTCCAGGCATCCTCCGGCGGTCTGCATCCCGGACGGCGTTGCCCTCGACCTCGGCGCGACGGCCAAGGCCCTGGTCGCCGACCGCGCCGGCCGGGCCGTCGCCCGCTGCCACACCGGAGGCGTGCTGGTTGCGCTGGGCGGCGATCTCGCCACCGCCGGACGGGCGCCGGCCGAGGGGTGGGCGGTGCACGTCACCGACGATCATCGGGCCGGTGCCGACTCCCCTGGACAGACCATCACGATCCGCTCCGGCGCCGTGGCCACGTCCAGCACCTGCGTCCGGCGCTGGCAGCATCGCGGCCAGCCGATGCACCACATCCTCGATCCCCGCTCCGGGCAGCCGGTGCATTCCCCGTGGCGGACGGTGAGCGTGACCGCGGCCAGTTGCGCCGAGGCGAACATCGCGTCAACGGCGGCGATCGTCCTCGGCGACGAGGGCCCGGCATGGCTGGCGCAGCACGGGCTGGCGGCGCGGCTGGTCGCCCACGACGGCAGCGTCCGGGTCCAGGGCGGGTGGCCGCGATGATCGTCGGCCCGAGCACCTACTGGTACCTGACCCGGGCCACCGGCGCGATTGCGCTGATCCTGCTCACCCTGGCGCTGGTCGTCGGCGTGGCCGCCATCGGCCGGTGGCGCACGTCGCGCTGGCCCCGCTTCGCGGTCGACGGCCTGCACCGCACGAGCTCCCTGCTGGCGGTGGTGTTCCTCGTCGTCCACATCGTCACCGCCGTGCTCGACGGCTTCGCGCCGATCGGCTGGTTGGACGCGATCATCCCGTTCGCCGGCGCCTACCGTCCGCTGTGGCTCGGGCTGGGGGCGGTCAGCTTCGATCTGCTGGTCGCGGTCACCGTGACCAGCCTGCTCCGGATGCGCATCGGCTACCACGAATGGCGCGCCGTGCATTGGTTGGCCTATCTCGCCTGGCCGATCGCGGTGGTCCACGGGTTCGGCACCGGCAGCGACGCGCAGCTGACCTGGATGATGGCCATCAACGTCGGCTGCATCGCCGCCGTGCTGATCGCCGTCGTCGCTCGGGCGCTGATCGGCTGGCCCGAGCACCGACGCTTGCGTCTCGGCGCGCTCGTCGGCGCCGCGGCATTCGCGCTCGGACTCGTCGTCTGGCTGCCCGGCGGTCCTCTCGGCCGAAACTGGGCGCGCCGGTCGGGCACGCCTCCGTCGCTGCTGACGTCCCGGCCGGCAGGCGGGGGGGCCTGAGCCAGGTGACCCTGCCTCGTCTGCTCAGCGGCCCCGACGGTGAGGTGCTCTCCCACCGGCGCCACCAGGAGATCCACGGCCCGCTCCCGGCGGTGGCCGATCGCGGCGGCGCACTGCTGATCGAGCTGGCCCGCGCCGGGCTGCGGGGTCGGGGCGGTGGAGAGTTTCCGCTGGCGGAGAAGCTGGACGCGGTGCGAGGGGCTCGTGGCGCGCCGGTGATCGTCGTCAACGGCTGCGAGGGTGAGCCGATGAGCGTGAAGGACCGGCTGCTGCTGGAATCGCTGCCGCACCTGGTCCTGGACGGCGCGCTGTGCTGCGCGCGGACGCTCCGCACAGCAGACGTTCTCATTGCACTGGACGAGACCTGTGTCCGGGCCGGCGACGCCGTGGAGCGGGCGCTCGCCGACCGACGGGACCTCGGCCAAGGGGTGCGGCCGGCGATCGTGGAGGTGCCCCCGGGCTATGTCAGCGGCCAGGAGACGGCGGTGGTCAGGTTCATCAACGGTGGTCCGGCCCTCCCGACTCACATCCCCCCGCGTGTGACCGAGCGTGGGGTGGCCGGCCGGCCCACGCTGGTCGCCAACCCCGAGACCCTGGCCCACGTCGCGCTGATCGCCCGCCGCGGGGCGAGCTGGTTTCGTCAGCTGGGAACCGCCGAGGAGCCGGGCTCGGCGCTGGTCACCCTCGGTGGCGCGGTTCGCTACCCCGGCGTGTTCGAGATCGAGTACGGCTCCACCCTGAGCTCGCTGATCGCCGCCGCCGGGGGCGTCTCCGAGTCCGTCCGGGCGTTCCTGATGGGCGGTTATGCGGGAAGCTGGGTGGACGGCGCAGCGGCGGCCCCGCTCCGGCTGTCGCGGGCCGACTTGCGGCCCGTCGGCGCCTCGCTGGGCGCCGGGATCATCGTCGCGCTCCCGGACAGCGCCTGCCCGGCCGCCGAGGTGGCGAGGGTGGCGGGCTGGCTGGCCGACCAGAGCGCCCGCCAGTGCGGCCCCTGCGAGCACGGCCTGGCGGCCATCGCCGACGGCGTGGCGGCGGCGTGCCGGGGCACGGCTTCCCCGGACCGGTTGCGCGACATCGAGCGCTGGTCGGGTCAGGTGGCGGGTCGGGGGGCCTGCGCGCACCCTGACGGCACCACTCGATTCGTCCTCAGCGCCCTGTCCGTGTTCGCCGACGAGCTGCAGGATCACCTCCGCTACGGCCCCTGTGACGCCTGCGATGGCCCGGCGATCCTGCCCACCCCGGCGTACCGACTGGCGGCGGTCTAGCCAGGATGGAGTCGCGTGCGCCTGGAGCTTGATCCGACCGCCTGTCAGGGGCACGGCCTGTGCGCCGAGCTCCTGCCCGAGCACATCACCCTGGATGATTGGGGCTACCCGATACTCGATCGCGCCGCTGTTCTCCCGGAGCTCGAGAGCCTGGCTCAGCGCGCCGTCAAGACGTGTCCCACGCTGGCACTGCGCCTCCGCGCCGAGGAGACGCTCAATGCGTCCACGGGACGAATTGCGGCAGCAGCGCCACCGCGATCACCAGGCCGGCGACAACCGCCACCGCCAGCGAGGCCGCCCGGCCGGCGGCGCCGGGCAGCGCGGGGGTAGCGCGGCGGGGGGCAGGGGTGCCGGGGGGCGGCGACCGCACAGCCATCATCGCTCGCCGCGACGCGGACCCTGTCCTCAGGTAGTGCAAGGTCTCCGGGAGGTGTCCGAGAACGTGCAGACCGGCGACCGCGAGCCACGCGAAGAAGCTGAGCTTGTGCAACAGCACCAGAGGCTGGCGCGAGCCCGGACCGAGCGCCAGCAGGGCGACGCCGGTGGCGAATACCGCGAGGGTGGACAGCACGACGAGCGGACCCAGCAGCCGCAGCGCCGGAGCGGGTGGTCCCTTGCGCACGTAGGCGCGATCCGCGGTGTAATAGCGCGCGAACCGATAACCGGTGCTCAGCAGCTTGAGCGCCACCGGCCCGAGCAGCACGAGACCGAGGAACAGGTGCAGCCACAGCAGCTGGCCGATACGCAGGATGGTCACGCCGAGGACCGCCAGGAGCACGACCAGCAACAGCCCGGTGAGCACCGTGAGACGCTCGTTGCCATCGGTACCGCCGCCGGTCACGGCCGCGCGGCGCGGTCGCGGGGCCTCGGGTGCCGCTCGCCGGGCAGCGGGAGCGGAACGGGCCCCGGGCGGGCGGGTGTCAGTTTCGCCGAGCATGACCGGCGAGTCTGCGCCGGCGCGGTTACAGGTCGCTAATCGAACGGTGAGAAAGCTCTCGGATGACCGACGAGACCGGGCTGGGATGCACCCGCGAGGTTCCACTGGCGGCGGTTGGCCGTGAGTGGACCCGGATCGGGATCACCGGGTTCGGGGGTCCTCCCGCTCACATCGCGCTGCTCCGTACGCTCGTGGTCGACCGGATGCAGTGGATGGACGCGCGCGCCTTCGAGGACGCCAACGCCGCCTGCGGGCTGCTGCCAGGACCGGCGTCAACGCAGCTGGCGATCTACAGTGCCTACCGGATCGCCGGTCCGGCTGGCGCGATCGTCGGTGGCCTCGGGTTCATCGTCCCCGCGGTGGTGCTGATCCTCGCCCTGTCGACGCTGTTTCTCGGTCACTCGCCGCCGTCGTGGGTCCGGGGAGCGGGCGCTGGAGCGGGCGCCGCCGTCGCCGCCGTCGCCGTCGCCGCCGCTCGCGGGCTGATCGGCCCGAGCCTGCAGCGCGTCCGCGCTGATCGTGCCCGCACGGCCCGGTGGCTGGTCTACCTCGTCGCCGGCGCCGCCGCCGCCGGGCTGCTGGGGGCGTATGTCGTGCTCGCGCTGCTCGCCTGCGGGCTGACCGAGCTCGCGCTCCGGGGTCGGGCGGTGGGGGGCGCGACCGCCTCGTGGGGCCTGTTGGCGCCAGCGTCGATCTCCGTGGGCGGAATCGGCGGGCTCGTCTGGACGGCGCTGAAGGTCGGCGCCCTCTCCTTCGGAGGCGGGTTCGTGATCATTCCCCTGATGCAGACCGACGCCGTGCACACCTACCACTGGATGAGCAACCCGCAATTCCTCGATGCGGTGGCGCTCGGGCAGGTGACCCCGGGGCCTGTGGTGGCGACCGTGGCCGCCGTTGGGTATGCCGCCCACGGCCTTCTCGGCGGGTTGCTGGCCGCCGCCGTTGCCTTCTTGCCCTCCTTCGCCTTCGTCCTGCTCGGCGGGCGGCACTTCGAGCAGCTGCGCGCCAACGCCAACGCCCGCGCCTTTCTCGATGGCGCCGGGCCGGCCGCCATCGGCGCGATCATCGGCGCCGCGATCCTCCTGGCCGGCGCGCTGACCGAGGTCTGGCAGTTCGCGATCTGCGCCGCCGCCGCCGTCGCGCTGCTCGCGCTGCGTCGCGGCGTCGTCGCGACGCTGCTCGCCGCGGGTGCGCTCGGGGTCGTCGCGGTCCTCGCCGGCGCCACCGTGCCCCGCTGATCCGAGGATGCCAGCTTCGCCCGCCAACCTCCGCGGCCCCCGCTTGCGCCACAATCCCGCGCCGTGACGTTCCTGAAAGCTCTCTTCTGGGGCTCGACCGGCCTGCTGGTCTACACCCACGCCGGCTACCCGCTGGCTCTCGCCGCACTGGCACGCGCCCGCGCCGGCCGCGACAGCCCGCGGCAGGCGACGCCCGGGGACGCCGGGCTGCCCTCGGTGTCGGTGATCGTGGCCGCCTACGCCGAGGAGGCCGTGATCGCCGACCGCGTCGTCAACCTGGACGCTCTCGACTATCCCCGCGATCGCCTGCAGGTCATCGTCGTCTGCGACGGCTCGCCCGACGAGACCGCGGCCCGCGCCGAGGCGGCCGGCGCCGACGTCATCCTTAAGCTCTCCCGGGTGGGGAAGGTCCGGGCCCAGGACGCCGGCGTCGAGCTGGCCGGCGGGGAGATCGTCGCCTTCTCCGACGCGAACGTGAGCTGGGCCGCCGACGCGCTCCGGGAGCTCGTGAGGCCATTCGCCGACCCGGCCATCGGCTATGTCTGCGGGGACGTGCGGCTCGTCAACGACAGCGCCACCAACCAGGAGGGCGTCTACTGGCGTTATGAGATGTGGGTGCGCGCGCTGGAGTCCCGGGTGCGTTCGGTTACCGGCGGCAACGGTGCCATATACGCGACCCGGCGCGGCTCCTACCTCGTCGTCGATCCGGTCATGGGGCACGACCTGTCGTTCCCGTTCAACATGGTCAAGCGTGGGTGGCGCGCCGTCTACGCTCCCGGCGCCCGCGCCCGCGAGAAGATGGTGCCGACGATCGAGGGCGAGTTTCGCCGCAAGCGGCGGATGATGAGCCACGGATGGCCGATCGTCCTCCGCGGCGGGTTGCTCTCGCCCCGCGGTTATGACCCGGTGTACGCCGCGATGATCGTCTCGCACCGAGGGGTGCGCTACGTCTCCCCGTTCCTCCACGTTACGGCGCTCGCCGCCAGCCTGGCGCTGCTCGGCGACGGCTGGGTGTACGCCGCCGCGGTCGCGCTGCAGCTGAGCCTCCTGCTGGCGGCGGGTGCGGCCGGTGCCGTCCCCTTCCGGCCGCTGCTGATCGCCCGGTACTACGTGCTGACGATGGCGTCGCTGGTCGCCGGGCTGTGGGACTGGCTGGTCCGTGGCACGCAGGTCGGCTGGGAGCCCGCCGAGGGCACGCGATGATCCGCCGGACGCGGGGGAGCGTCCGCCGCGGCGACCGGTGGGCCCGCCGCGTCGACGCGGCGACCAAGCGCGCGATCGATGTCGCCGTCGCCCTGCCGCTGGCGGTCCTGACCGCTCCGCTGGTCGCCGTGCTGGCGCTGGCGGTGCGTCTCGAGTCGCCGGGGGATCCGGTGTACCGCCAGACCCGGGTCGGCCTGGACGGCCGGCTGTTCGCGATCTACAAGCTGCGCACGATGGTGGCCGGCGCCGAGTTCACCGGCGCCGGTTTGGCGATCGCCGAGGGCGATCCCCGGATCACCCGCCTGGGCGCACTGCTGCGTCGCTACTCGCTGGACGAGCTGCCCAACCTGTGGAACGTCGTCCGGGGCGAGATGTCGGTCGTCGGCCCGCGGCCGACGCTCCCGGCGCAGGTGCAGCGCTACACGCCCCGCCAGCGCGGCCGGCTCGCCGTCAAGCCCGGGATCACCGGTTGGGCGCAGATCAACGGGCGCGCGTCGCTGCCGTGGCCGCAGCGGATCGAGCTCGACCTGTGGTACGTCGAGCATCGCTCCACCGCGCTCGATTTGAAGATCCTCCGGCGCACGCTCGGCCTGGTGGCCCGGGGCAGCGGCATCTACAAGGGAGCGACGGGCGGATGGCAGCCCCCGAGCGAAACGTAGCCGTCCTCCTCACCGGCGTCGGCAAGCGCTACACGCTGGTGTCGGCGTTCGCGCAGCACGCCACCACGATCGCCGCCGATCCCAACCCGCTCGCCCCCGCCCAGTACGCCGCCCACCACCGGCGCGCCGTTCCGCGCTTCGACGACCCGGGCTACGTCCCCGCGCTGCAGGCGCTGGTCGACGATTTCGGCGTCGGCGCCGTGGTCCCCCTGACCGACCTCGATCTGGAGATCCTCGGCCACGCCCGTGCCGATCCCCGCCGCCCGCTGCCGGCATTCGTCCCCGACGCCGGCATCGCGCGGGCGACGTTCGACAAGTTCGAGACCCACCTCCTGCTGGAGCGCCTCGGGCTGCCCTCACCGCCCACGGTGCTGCCGGGCGAGCCCGTCGCGCGCTACCCGGTGATGGTCAAGCCGCGCTGGGGATCCGGGGCGCGGTCGATCTTCCTCGCCCAGGACGAACGGGAGGCCGACTTCCTCGCCGCCTACATCCGCGAGCCGGCCATGCTGCAATCCGCGATGCAGGGTCCGGAGTTCTCGATCGACTGCCTGTCCGATCTGGATGGGCGCTGCCTCAACGCCATCCCGCGGACGATGATCGAGTCCCGTGGTGGCGAGTCGATCAAAGGGACGGTGATCGCCGACGCCGAGCTCGTCGATCTCGGCCGCCGGGCGGTGGAGGCGCTGGGCTGCCGCGGGCCGTGCACGGTGCAGGCGTTCCGGGACTGGAAGATCGGTCTGCGCATCACCGACGTCAACACCCGGTTCGGCGGCGCCTGTCCGGCCCACCTGTACGCGGCGCCGCCGGGGCGCACCTACCCGGAGCTGATCGTCCGCATCGCCGGGGGCGAGCGGATCGAACCGCACGTGGGTGAGTTCCGGGCCGGCGTCACCTTCACTCGCTATTACTGGCAGCTCGAGCTCGACGAAGACCTGGCGCCCACCGGCCGGGACGTCCTCGATCCGCCGGGGCCGCCGATCCCGGCGCCCCCATCCGGTCCGCCCGGGCCGCCGATCCCCGCGCCCCCATCCGGTCCGCCCGGGTCGCCGATCCCCGCGCCCCCATCCGGTCCGCCCGGCTCGCCGATCCCGGCGCCCCCATCCGGCCCGGCGGCGGATGGATATCGTTTGCGATCGTGATCGACTCGGGTGTGGTCAACGCCACCCAGGACGTGGCGATTCGCTGGATGGCCGAGGGCCGCCGGGTAGTCCAGGCGCTGCTGGTGGAGGCGGAGGGCTCGGCGCCGCTTCCCGTGGGGGCGATGATGGTCATCGACGATCAGGGGAGCATCGAGGGCTCACTCACCGGCGGCTGCGTGGAGGGCGCCGTCGTCAGCGAGGCGGAGGCGCTGCTGAGCGCGGACCCGCCCGCCGGCGCCGGCAAGCTTCTGCGATACGGCATCTCGGATGAGCTCGCCGGCACGGTCGGCCTGATGTGCGGTGGGATCGTCCACATCTTCGTCTCGGAGCTGGCCGGGGAGATCGCCGATGTCGAGCGGGCGGTGCTGCAGTCCCATGCCGAGGGCCGGCCGGCGGCGGTCGCCACGCTGCTCGACGGCCCGCGAGCCGGCACGCGCCTGGCGGTGATCGAGGACCGGCTGTACGGATCGCTGCACGCCGGCGAGCTGCTCGACAGCAACGTCTCCCGCGAGGCGCAGGGATTACTCGAGGAGGGCAAGACGACGCTGCGCCGCTTCGGGGCCGACGGCGCCACCCTCGGTGACGATCTCCGGGTCCACATC
>CAWHMI010000026.1:0-34227 GCA_963830395.1 uncultured Actinomycetota bacterium | reverse complement strand
GCCGCCACCGGCTGACAACCCCCGGCCCGCACAAGCCCGCAGCAGACCGCCCGGCTACCTGCCGCGATCACCGCTACCCCGAACCACACTGCGACCCCGCAGCGCCTCAACGCAAAACACTCCGCCAGCCCCCCTCACAGCCTGATCCGCCCCTTGGGCAGGCCGGAGTACCCCCAAAACCAGCATCGCGAGTCACACCCAGACGCCTACTGCAAGATCCGGGCCAGCTTCGTCTATCCGGACAGCGCCTTGACCAGCCCGGCGGACTCGACCAGCGTGACCAGAGTCGAGAACTGGGATGACCCCGCCGCGATCTGGACGATGTTCTTGCTGGACGACGCACTCGCTGATGCCACGGCCGGCGCGGCCATAACCGCAAGCGCGCCGACCGCAAGCAGCGCGACGATGATGCGTTTCACGACTACCTCCTGGTTTGGGGATCCCGGCCTGCAGGAGGTACATCACCGTCGCGCAATTCAGTTTGCGAAATCCGCGGGCGAGCGAAAGGCTCTCCACGCGGGCACATGCGACAGACATCGGGGCGCCCGGATTTGAACCGGGGACCTCCTGCTCCCAAAGCAGGCGCGCTACCAGGCTGCGCCACGCCCCGCAGGTGCAGGAGTGTAATCCACGCACTCCCCCGGGCCCGCAAGACCCGCGCCCGCCCTGACCCGGAGCCCGGGCACCCGGAGCCCCGGCACCCGGAGACCCGTGACGGTGAAGTAGCCTCGAACCGGCGATGGCCGAGATCCAACCCATCCGCGCGCTGCGCTACGACCTCGACCGTACCGGCGGGCTGCAGGACGTGGTCGCGCCGCCCTACGACGTCATCGGTGAGGAGCAGCGCGCGGCGTTGGAGGCGCGCTCGCCCTACAACGTGGTCCGCATCGATCTGCCCCGGGACGGCGAGGGCCGCTATGACCGCGCCGCGCAGCTGCTGGCGGACTGGCGAGCGCAGGGCGTGATCGTGCTCGAGGACCGTCCGGCGCTGTGGACGCTGTCCCAGGATTACACGGGACCGGACGGCGAGTCGCGCCGCCGCGACGGCTGGTTCGCGCGCGTGCGCATCGAGGACTACGGCCCCGGCCGGATCCGGCCGCACGAGCGAACCCACCCCGGCCCGCGCGAGGATCGATTGCGGCTGACGCGCGCCACTCGGGCAAACCTCTCCCCCATCTTCTCGCTGTTCTCCGATCCGCGCGGGGTCACCGGCGATGCGATCGTCCGCGCCGGGATCACCCCATGGGCGCAGACGACGGATGCCGACGGGACGGTCAACCAGCTGGGGATGGTGCAGGACCCGAAAGCGATCGCCGCGGTCCAGGAGGCGCTGGCCGGCGAGGAGCTGCTGATCGCCGACGGTCACCATCGCTACGAGACCGCCCGCGTCTATGCCGACGAGATCGGCGGCGACGGGCCCCACCGGTATGTCCTGATGTGCCTGGTGGCACTCGAGGACCCGGGATTGACCGTCTTCCCCACCCACCGCCTGGTGCGGGGGCTGAGCTCCGACCAGCAGGAGGCGCTGGCAGCGGCGCTACGCCGCGACTTCGAGATCGAAGAGCTGTCCGACACCAGCGGGCTGGTTCCGGCCGCCGGCGACCGCCTTCAGATTGGTTACATCGACGATCGTTTCGGTGTGCCCAGCCTGCTCACGCTGCGCGATCCGGCGATCGCCGACCGCGCCCTGCCCGACCGCGCCGAGCCGTACCGCCGGCTGGACACCGCGGTGCTCGAAGCGGTGATCCTCAAGGGCGCGCTGGGCATGACCGATGACGACGTCGATCAGCTGAGCGGGCTCGACTATGCGCGGGACTCACACCAGGCGCTCGCGCTGGTCAAAGACGGGGACTACGACGCCGCCTTCTTCATGACGCCGACGCCGATCGAGCGGGTGCGGGCGGTCGCCGCCGCGGGCGAGAGCATGCCGCCGAAGTCCACCTACTTCTTCCCGAAGGTCCCGACCGGCCTCCTGTTCAACCCGCTGCGCTGAAGGCGCGGACGGTGCCGGCGTCCGCCTCGACGGTGTTCGCGGAGCGGCTGCGCCGTCTGCTGCTGACTCGCGAGGCCGCCGAGGCGCTCGAAGTGCGCGGCCGCACCGACGCCGCCGTGCTGGTGGCGCTGTACCTGGACTCGGGCCGGGCGCACGCGGTGTTCACCAGACGGCGCGAGGACCTGCGGCGCCATCCGGGCGAGATCTCGTTTCCCGGGGGACGCCGCGACCCGACCGACCCTGACCTGTGCTCGACTGCCCTGCGCGAGGCCGAGGAGGAGATCGGGCTACCGCCCTCAGGGGTGCGTGTGCTCGGCGCGCTGCAGCCGACGCCGACGATCGTCACCGGCTACGCGGTGTACCCGTTCGTCGGGATGATCGATCCCGGAGTCACGTGGACACTCAGCGCGCGCGAGGTGGCCGCGGTCCTGGAGCTCCCCCTCGCCGAGCTGTTGGCGGGATACGGGCGGCGACGGCTGCTGCGACGCGGGGTGGCCATCCGCACCGATACCTACGTTGTCGGCGACGATCTCATCTGGGGAGCCACGGCGCGCATCCTGGGCGACCTGTTCGATCGCCTTGGATCCTGGCTCGGCGCCGAGCCCAGATGATGATCAGCCGGGCGGCGGGCCCAGCTGATCGCCAGCCGGGCCCGGCTGAACGGAACCACCTAGGCCATTAACGTCCGCTCCACCGCCCGCTGAGCTTCCTGCAGCCACTGGCGATGATCGGCGGGGTCGGCTGTCAGCAGCTCGTACGGGATCAGCGAACGCTCGCAGCCGTGGCCGATCCGCTCGGACCCGGCGCGTAGGAGCGCCGGATCGACAGCGCCCGCGGCCTCATAAACGATCCCGCGCACGGTGGTGTCGAGCATTCGCTCCACCAGCATCTCCAGCCGGCTGGAATGCAGCGCTGCCAACTGCTCGTCGGTTCCGGTTGCGCAGCCGAGCAGCACGCAGGCGACGCCAACGTGAGCGAACGCCGGACTGAGCGTCGCCACCCGATCGGGGTCGCCGACGTATGGCTCAGCGCCCGCCGCCTCGATCTCCGCGCTCCGGCCCGGGTCGCGTGTCGTTCCCCGCACCGTGTGTCCGCTCGCGCGCAGCGCACGCGCGAGGGCTTGGCCGCGGCAGCCGCAACCGATGATCAGGCAACGCGCCACCCGGCAGCGGGTCAGGCGCCGGGGGCAGCCGGGCCGGCGGCGGCCCGGCCCGCGGTCGGCCCGAACTCGCGCCTGACGTCATCACGCGTGCGCTCGGGGAGGCCACGGGCGCGCCGGCGGGCGTTGGTCGCCTCGAGCAGCTGATCGAGATCGCGGTCGGCGAGGTAGGTCTGGCGATGACGCAGCTGGTCGCTGACATCCTCCATCACCCGACGCTCCAGGTCGCCCACCGACATGTCGTCCTCGCCACGTCGCCGCCGGCGAGCGTTGTGCGCCTCGAGCATCTGCGCCAGGTCCTCGGCCTCGAGCGCCTCCCGGTCCTCGGTGATCTGCCTCGCCGAGCGCAGCCCGAACGGTTCCGTGCCCCGACCCTGATCGGTCCGCCCGATCACCCATGCCCACAGCAACACACCCGCCACACCGGCCACCAGCGCGATCGCGAACGGGTCCATCGCGCCGGATTCTAAACCGGGCACACTATCCGCCAAGGACCGACGGAGATCCGTCCGCGATCGACGGCGCAACTTCTCCGCCCGGCGCCGTGTTTATGCGGGCGTCCCATCGTCACCGTCTGGGCGGGCCGGCATCCAGCGGAGGCATATCCAACCTGTAGGTCAAGGAGGCTTCATGCGTCTTCGCTTCACCCTGCTCGCGTGCGCGGTTGCCGCGTCCGTGGGCGCCCTGGTGCCGGCTGGCGCCGGCGCCGCGCCGGTGCACAATCGGGGGTTGACGATCCACGCCGTCCGCCCCAACATCATCGCCGGTGAGCCCGTGTTCATCTTCGGGCACCTCAACGGCCCGGATAACGGCGGTCAGCTGATCCGCCTGTATCACCGGATCAACCCCCAGCCGCGGTTCTCGCTGATCGGTACGACCCGGACCGACTCCGCCGGCGAGTACGCATTCCTGCGGGCAGAGGGCGTCGTCCTCACCAACCGCAGCTGGTTTGTCCGGGGACCAGGCCTCACTCACAGCCGCACCGTGCATGAGCGCGTCGCCGCGCTGGTCAGCCTGTCAGCCAGCTCGACCAACGGCCTGACTCGCCATCCGATCGTGTTCTCGGGTCACGTCACCCCCGACCACGCCGGTAGCGTCGTCGCGCTGCAGGTCCAGAAGGGATCGAGCGACGACTGGACCACGGTGAAGCGGGGGGTCGTCGACGGCGCCTCGAACTACAACATCTCCTACGCGTGGCGGGTGCCCGGGGCGCGTGACGCACGCGTCCGTTTCGGCGGCGACGCCCGGAACACCGCGGCGACCTCAGACGTGATCTCGGTGGTCATCCAGCAGAAGGAGATCCCGGACTTCACCATCCAGACGTCGGACCCGATCGTCGCCAACGGCCAGCCGGTGACGATTTCGGGGATCCTGGATCAGCCCGGTACCACCACGGCCGAGCCGAACACGAGCGTCAGCCTGTGGGCGCGTGAGCCCACCAGCGGCCGGTTCCGCCTGCGGACCACGACGACGACCGGATCGGACGGAAGCTACAGCTTCGCCAACCTCGTCTCGACGACCAATGAGCTGTATCAGGTCCGGACCACGTTCGCGCCTGCTCGCCACACCGCGGTCCTGTTCGAGGGCGTTCAGGACGTCGTGACCATGCAGGCCAGTTCGTCGACCTCCACCGTCGGCGGGCGGATCACCTTCTCCGGCAGCGTCGCCCCGGACAAGTCCGGGCATGTGATCTACCTGGAGAAGCTGGGCAAGGACAACGACTGGCACGTGGTCGAGATCCGCTTCGTCCGCGGCAACTCGACGTTCCAGTTCGGCTGGACGTTCGGGACCGCGGGGACCAAGGAGTTCCGCGCGCGGATCACCGGCGGCCCGGCCAACGTGGGCGGCGCCTCGGCGCCGGTCACGATCGACGTGACTCAGCCGCCGCTGTCGGCGCTGCCGACCGGCTGATCACCGAAGGGGCGCAGCGCGTTCACGGCCCCCGTCGCAGCGCGGCGGGGGCCGGTCGTGCGTTCGGGAATCCGCCATCCCCGCGGGCGCGAGCGCTCCTGTAGCGTGCCCGCCGTGGACTTCGCCCTCACCGACGAGCAGCGCCTGATTCGCGAGACCGCCCGCGCGTTCACCGACAACGAGATCATCGAACGGGCCCGCGACAACGATCGCAGCGAACATTTCGACACTGAGCTCGTCGCCAAGCTCGCGGAGCAGGGCTACCTCGGGGCGATCGTGCCGCACGAGTACGGTGGCGCCGGCCTGGACTATCTGAGCTACGGCCTGATCGTGGAGGAGATTGGCCGCGGGGACTCCGCGATGCGGACGGTTGTCTCGGTGCAGACCTCGCTGGTCTGCTCGGCGATCATGCGGTGGGGCACCGAGGAGCAGAAGCGACGCTATCTCCCCAAGCTGTGCTCCGGAGAGTGGCTCGCCTGCTTCGGGCTGACCGAGCCCGACACCGGATCGGACGCCGCCAATCAGCGCACGCGCGCACGGCGGACCGAGGGCGGGTGGGTACTCAACGGGGCCAAGATGTGGATCTCGCTCGGCAATCACGCAAAGCTGGCGCTGATCTTCGCCCAGACCGACCCCGCGCAGGCCCACCGCGGCCTGGCCTGCTTCCTGGTGGCGACCGAGGGCAACGACGGCTATCAACCCCAGGAGATCCACCACAAGATGGGACTGCGCGCCTCGGATACGGCATCCATCTCCCTCAGCGACTGCGCAGTTCCGGCAGACGGGATGCTCGGCGAGGTCGGCGATGGGTTCAAGATCGCGATGACGTCGCTGGACTCCGGGCGCTACAGCGTGGCCGCCGGCTGTGTCGGCATCTGCCAGGGCTGCCTCGATCACTCCGTCGCCTACGCCAAGCAGCGCGAGCAGTTCGGGCGGCCGATCGCCAGCTTTCAGCTCGTGCAGGCGATGCTGGCCGAGATGAAGGTGGAGACCGACGCGGCGCGGATGCTCGTCTATCGCGCCGCCTACCTCAAGGACACCGGCCAGCCCAGCACCACCGAAACCTCGATCGCCAAGCTGTACGCGACCGAGGCCGCGGTCAAGTGCGCCAACACCGCGATCCAGGTCCACGGAGGGTCAGGCTATGTCGACGACCATCCGGTGGAGCGCTACTTCCGCGACGTGCGTGTCACCACCCTCTACGAGGGGACCTCGCAGATCCAGAAGCTGATCATCGGACGGGCGCTGACCGGCATCAACGCGCTGGTCCCGTCGTGAGCACACCGGCCGGCGCCGAACCGGTGAGCGACCGGCCGGCGGTGATCGGCGTCGCCGGGGCCGGCACCATGGGGGCCGGGATCGCTCAGCTGGGGTGCGTGGCCGGGATGACGACCCTCCTCCACGATCCCGATCCGCAGGCGCTGCAGCGGGGACTGGACGGAATCGGCCGCCGGCTGGATCGTGACGTCGCCCGTGGCCGTAGGTCCGAGGCCGACGCCGAGTCGGCCAGGCGCCGCCTGCGACCGGCGCCCTCCCTGGGAGAGCTGTCGGACTGCGAGCTGGTGATCGAGGCCGCGCCGGAGCGCCTGGAGGTCAAGCGCGAGCTGCTCGCCGGACTCTCGGACGTCGTCTCGGTGCAATGCGTGCTCGCCACCAACACCTCCTCGTTGCTGGTCTCGGCGATGGCCACCGCAGCGGCGCACCCCGAGCGGGTGATCGGCATGCACTTCTTCAACCCGCCGCCGGTGATGGCTCTGGTGGAGCTGGTCGCCGGCGTCGACTCCTCCGCGCGGGCGTTGCGCGCCGGTCGGGCGTGCGGCGAGGCGATGGGCAAGCAGGTCATCGAGGCCGTCGACGGCCCCGGGTTCATCGTCAACCGTTGCAACCGGCCGTTCGGGCTGGAGGCGCTCCGGCTGCTCGGCGAGCGCGTCGCCACGATCGAGCAGGTCGACCGTGTCTGCCGCCTCGGGGGCGGCTTCCGGATGGGTCCGTTCGAGCTCATGGACCTGGTGGGAGTGGACGTCGGGCTCGACGTCGCGCGCTCGTTCTACGAACAGAGCTTCGGCGAGCCCCGCTGGCGGCCCTCCCCGATCGCCGTCAAGGCCGTCGCCGCCGGGCGCACCGGGCGCAAATCCGGGCGCGGCTACTACGACTACCCGGAGTCGGGGGGGTACCGGGAGCCCGATCCCGACCCTCTCCCGGTGGGCGGCGGCGACGGGGTGGTGGTGATCGCCGGCGAGTCGCGGCTGGCGCTGGAGCTCGAGGCGGCGGCCGGCGCGGCGGGCTGGGAGGTGGTCGGGCCGACCGAGGCCGTCGACGGCCCGGCCCCGTTCCTGATCCTCGATCTGACCGGCGGCGAGGCCCCCGACGCCCCCCTCCAGGGGGCGCCCCAGGCGATCTGTTGCAGCGCCGGGTCCCTGGTCGCGTTGGACCCGGCCGGCTCGGCGGTCGGCTTCCATGCTCTGCCGCCTTTAGATGCGGTCCTTCTGGTGGAGCTGACGCGGGGACCGGACTCGGCCGACTCGGCCGCCGCGGCCACGGAGCGCTTCTTCGCCACGCTGGGCAAGCACACCGAATGGGTGCAGGATGCCCCCGGCCTCGTCCTGGGACGGATCGTCTGTCAGGTCGTCAACGAGGCGGCATTCGCCCTCGGCGAGGGCGTCGGCAGCGCCGAGGACATCGACGCCGGAATGACCCACGGACTCAACTACCCACGCGGGATCCTCGCCTGGGCGGATGAGATCGGGCTCGACCACGTGCTCGCCGTGCTCGACGGACTGTCGCTGGAACGCGGCGAGGAGCGCTACCGGGCGGCGCCGCTGCTGCGCCGGCTGGGGCTGTCGGGCCGGCTGGGTCACAGCACCGGCGAGGGGTTCTTCGCCCACGAGCCGCAATGAGAGCGGTCACCTTTCAGGCTCCCGGCGAGGTCCGGGTGGATGAGCGCCCGGCCCCCGAGCCGGCGGCCCGCGACGACGCGGTGGTGAGGATTCAGGCAACCGGAATCTGCGGCTCTGACCTGCACATCTACCACGGCCGGGTGCCGGTCGAGCCCGGGTTCACGATCGGCCACGAGTTCGTGGGCACGGTCACCGCCGCCGGCGACGACGTCACCCGCGTCTCGGTCGGCGACCGCGTCCTGGGCTGCTTTCACACCGCCTGCGGCACCTGCTTCTACTGCCTGCGCGGCAGTTATCACAAGTGCGACCGGATGCGGGTGTTCGGCCACGGCAAGGCGCTGGGCGGCCTGGCCGGCACCCAGGCCGAGCAGGCGCTGGTACCGATGGCCAACCTGACTCTGCGTCCGGTACCTGAGTCGGTCTCGGACGACGTCGCGCTGTTCGCCGGCGACGTGATGGGCACCGGGTATCACGCAGTGAGCGAGTCGGGCGCGCGGGCGGGGGACAGCCTGGCCGTGCTCGGGCTCGGCCCGGTGGGTCTGTGCGCGGTTCAGGTGGCGGTCGCCGCCGGCGCGGGTCCGGTGCTGGCGATCGACAGCGTCGGCGAGCGGCTCGAGGTCGCCCGCGGCTTTGGCGCGATCCCCGTGCACCTGACCGAGGAGAGCCCGCGCGACGTGGCCAAGGCGCTCACCGGCGGCCGCGGTGTCGACGCCGTGGTCGACGCCGTCGGGCACCCCGATGCTCTGAGACTGGCGATCCGGCTGGTGGCCAAGGCGGGCACGGTGGTGGCGGTCGGCGTCTATGCCGAGCCGTGCGAGATCCATATGGGGCTGGTCTGGCTCAAGGCGCTGACCCTCCGCGCCGGCCACGCCAACGTGATCGCGCACGTCGACCGGGTCCTCGGGATGCTTGCCTCCGGCGCGCTGGATCCGACCCCGCTGGTGTCCCACCACCTGCCACTGGACCAGGCGCCGGCGGCGTATGAGATCTACGACCGCCACGAGGCGCTGAAGATCGTGCTGACCCCATGAACGCCGTCCGTCACCGACTCATCCTGCTCAGCGCGATCGTGGCCACGTTGGCGCTGGTGCCCGCCGCGCTGGCGCGCACTCCGCGGTGTGTCGCCGCGCGCACGCCGATCGCCAGAGCCGCTCGCGCCACGTTGCAGCGATCCGTGGTCTGCCTGGTCGACTCAGAGCGGCGCCGCCGCGGTCTGCCCGCGCTCACCGAGGACGCCCGCCTGAACCGCTCGGCTCAGGGGTGGACGGACACGATGGTCGCCGAGGGCATCTTCGGCCACGGCGCCGACTTCGCCGGACGGATCACCGCCACCGGGTTTCACTGGTCAAGCGTTGGCGAGAACATCGCCACCGGCTACGGCACCCCAGCGGCCGTCGTGGCCGCCTGGATGGCCAGCGCCGATCACTGCCGGAACATCCTGGATCCCAGCTTCCGCGAGATCGGCACGGGCGTCAGCACCCACGGGATCACCGGCTGGAGCAGCCACGGCACCTGGACTGAGGACTTCGGGCTGCGGCTGGGGCAGCGGCCAGCGTCGCGTCACCGGGGACCGGCCGACGGCTGCCCCTACCGGTCCGGCTGAGCGTCTGCAGACCCAGTGCAGGATTCTTCACGCGCCGGGTGACCAGGCGGTGCCCCCGCCGGTGGCGCAGGGTCAGCGTGTACGCCCCACGTCTCAGGGCCCGGCGGTCGGTGACCAGCAGCTCAGAGCCGCGATGAGCCGTGGGCCCGCTCGCTCCGGTGGCGTAGACCACCCGGCGGCGGTGGCTACGCGCACCGTAGCCCGGGAGGCATTGCACTCGACCGTCCTGAGACGAGCTTGCCGGAGCACGCCGTCCGGCCCGAGCCCCCACGACCCAGCGAATGCACCGCGCCCGGCGCACCTCTATACCGACCCCCCATAATCTGCCCGTGGCTCAGGACCGGGAACGTGAAGCCGCGGCGGTGGGGACAGCGCCCCCAGGCCTCCTGCTCGAGAGAGAGCGGGAGGTTGCGTCCCTCGCCGGGCTGATCGAGAGGGTGAGCGCCGGCGGGGCGGGGATGGCGTTGGTGGAGGGGCCGGCGGGGATCGGAAAGAGCCGGCTGATCGAGGAGTGCCGACGGCGGGCGGCCGAGGTTGGCCTGGAGGTGTGCTCGGCCCAGGGTCGAGAGCTCGAGCGCGAGTGCCGCCACCGGCTGACAACCCCCGGCCCGCACAAGCCCTCAGCAGACCGCCCGGCTACCAGCCGCGATCACCGCCACCCCGAACCACACCGCAACCCCGCAGCGCCTCAACGCAAAACACTCCGCCAGCCCCCCTCACAGCCTGATCCGCCCCTCGGGCAGGCCGGAGTACCCCCAAAACCAGCACCGCGAGTCACACCCAGACGCCTACTGCAAGATCCGGGCTAGCTTCGTCTTTCCGGACAGCGCCTTGACCAGCCCGGCGGACTTGACCAGCGTGACCAGAGTCGAGAACTGGGATGACCCCGCCGCGATCTGGACGATGTTCTTGCTGGACGACGCACTCGCTGATGCCCCGGCCGGCGCGGCCACAACCGCAAGCGCGCCGACCGCAAGCAGCGCGACGATGATGCGTTTCACGACTACCTCCTGGTTTGGGGATCCCGGTCTGCAGGAGGTACATCACCGTCGCGCAATTCAGTTTGCGAAATCCGCGGGCGAGCGCAAGGCACTCCACGCGGGCACATGCGACAGACATCGGGGCGCCCGGATTTGAACCGGGGACCTCCTGCTCCCAAAGCAGGCGCGCTACCAGGCTGCGCCACGCCCCGCAGGTGCAGGAGTGTAATCCACGCTCTCCCCCGGGCCCGCAAGACCCGCGCCCGCCCTGACCCGGAGCCCGGGCACCCGGAGCCCCGGCACCCGGAGACCCGTGACGGTGAAGTAGCCTCGAACCGGCGATGGCCGAGATCCAGCCCATCCGCGCGCTGCGCTACGACCTCGACCGTACCGGCGGGCTGCAGGACGTGGTCGCGCCGCCCTACGACGTCATCGATGAGGAGCAGCGCGCGGCGTTGGAGGCGCGCTCGCCCTACAACGTGGTCCGCATCGATCTGCCCCGGGACGGCGAGGGCCGCTATGACCGCGCCGCGCAGCTGCTGGCGGACTGGCGAGCGCAGGGCGTGATCGTGCTCGAGGACCGTCCGGCGCTGTGGACGCTGTCGCAGGATTACACGGGACCGGACGGCGAGTCGCGCCGCCGCGACGGCTGGTTCGCGCGCGTGCGCATCGAGGACTACGGCCCCGGCCGGATCCGGCCGCACGAGCGAACCCACCCCGGCCCGCGCGAGGACAGATTGCGCCTGACGCGCGCCACTCGGGCAAACCTCTCCCCCATCTTCTCGCTGTTCTCCGATCCGCGCGGGGTCACCGGCGATGCGATCGTCCGCGTCGGGATCACCCCATGGGCGCAGACGACGGATGCCGACGGGACGGTCAACCAGCTGGGGATGGTGCAGGACCCGAAAGCGATCGCCGCGGTCCAGGAGGCGCTGGCCGGCGAGGAGCTGCTGATCGCCGACGGTCACCATCGCTACGAGACCGCCCGCGTCTATGCCGACGAGATCGGCGGCGACGGGCCCCACCGGTATGTCCTGATGTGCCTGGTGGCACTGGAGGACCCGGGATTGACCGTCTTCCCCACCCACCGCCTGGTGCGGGGGCTGAGCTCCGACCAGCAGGAGGCGCTGGCAGCGGCGCTACGCCGCGACTTCGAGATCGAAGAGCTGCCCGACACCAGCCGGCTGGTTCCGGCCGCCG
The DNA here is from genome assembly GCA_963830395.1 of uncultured Actinomycetota bacterium. Classification (GTDB taxonomy): domain Bacteria; phylum Actinomycetota; class Thermoleophilia; order Solirubrobacterales; family Solirubrobacteraceae; genus Palsa-465. The sequence continues at coordinate 22,484 of CAWHMI010000026.1, read as the reverse complement.
GCGACCGCCTCCAGATCGGTTACATCGACGCTCGTTTCGGTGTGCCGAGCCTGCTCACGCTGCGCGATCCGGCGATCGCCGACCGCGCCCTGCCCGACCGCGCCGAGCCGTACCGCCGGCTGGACACCGCGGTGCTCGAAGCAGTGATCCTCAAGGGCGCGCTGGGCATGACCGATGACGACGTCGATCACCTGAGCGGGCTCGACTACGCGCGGGACTCACACCAGGCGCTCGCGCTGGTCAAAGACGGGGACTACGACGCAGCCTTCTTCATGACGCCGACGCCGATCGAGCGGGTGCGGGCGGTCGCCGCCGCGGGCGAGAGCATGCCGCCGAAGTCCACCTACTTCTTCCCGAAGGTCCCGACCGGCCTCCTGTTCAACCCGCTGCGCTGAAGGCGCGGACGGTGCCGGCGTCCGCCTCGACGGTGTTCGCGGAGCGGCTGCGCCGCCTGCTGCTGACTCGCGAGGCCGCCGAGGCGCTCGAAGTGCGCGGCCGCACCGACGCCGCCGTGCTGGTGGCGCTGTACCTGAACTCGGGCCGGGCGCACGCGGTGTTCACCAGACGGCGCGAGGACCTGCGGCGTCATCCGGGCGAGATCTCGTTTCCCGGGGGACGCCGCGATCCGACCGACCCTGACCTGTGCTCGACTGCCCTGCGCGAGGCCGAGGAGGAGATCGGGCTACCGCCCTCAGGGGTGCGTGTGCTCGGCGCGCTGCAGCCGACTCCGACGATCGTCACCGGCTACGCGGTGTACCCGTTCGTCGGGATGATCGATCCCGGAGTCACGTGGACACTCAGCGCGCGCGAGGTGGCCGCGGTCCTGGAGCTCCCCCTCGCCGAGCTGTTGGCGGGATACGGGCGGCGACGGCTGCTGCGACGCGGGGTGGCCATCCGCACCGATACCTACGTTGTCGGCGACGATCTCATCTGGGGAGCCACGGCGCGCATCCTGGGCGACCTGTTCGATCGCCTTGGATCCTGGCTCGGCGCCGAGCCCAGATGATGATCAGCCGGGCGGCGGGCCCCAGCTGATCGCCAGCCGGGCCCGGCTGAACGGAACCACCTAGGCCATTAACGTCCGCTCCACCGCCCGCTGAGCTTCCTGCAGCCACTGGCGATGATCGGCGGGGTCGGCTGTCAGCAGCTCGTACGGGATCAGCGAACGCTCGCAGCCGTGGCCGATCCGCTCGGACCCGGCGCGTAGGAGCGCCGGATCGACAGCGCCCGCGGCCTCATAAACGATCCCGCGCACGGTGGTGTCGAGCATTCGCTCCACCAGCATCTCCAGCCGGCTGGAATGCAGCGCTGCCAACTGCTCGTCGGTTCCGGTTGCGCAGCCGAGCAGCACGCAGGCGACGCCAACGTGTGCGAACGCCGGACTGAGCGTCGCCACCCGATCGGGGTCGCCGACGTATGGCTCAGCGCCCGCCGCCTCGATCTCCGCGCTCCGGCCCGGGTCGCGTGTCGTTCCCCGCACCGTGTGTCCGCTCGCGCGCAGCGCACGCGCGAGGGCTTGGCCGCGGCAGCCGCAACCGATGATCAGGCAACGCGCCACCCGGCAGCGGGTCAGGCGCCGGGGGCAGCCGGGCCGGCGGCGGCCCGGCCCGCGGTCGGCCCGAACTCGCGCCTGACGTCATCACGCGTGCGCTCGGGGAGGCCACGGGCGCGCCGGCGGGCGTTGGTCGCCTCGAGCAGCTGATCGAGATCGCGGTCGGCGAGGTAGGTCTGGCGATGACGCAGCTGGTCGCTGACATCCTCCATCACCCGACGCTCCAGGTCGCCCACCGACATGTCGTCCTCGCCACGTCGCCGCCGGCGAGCGTTGTGCGCCTCGAGCATCTGCGCCAGGTCCTCGGCCTCGAGCGCCTCCCGGTCCTCGGTGATCTGCCTCGCCGAGCGTAGCCCGAACGGTTCCGTGCCCCGACCCTGATCGGTCCGCCCGATCACCCACGCCCACAGCAACACACCCGCCACACCGGCCACCAGCGCGATCGCGAACGGGTCCATCGCGCCGGATTCTAAACCGGGCACACTATCCGCCAAGGACCGACGGAGATCCGTCCGCGATCGACGGCGCAACTTCTCCGCCCGGCGCCGTGTTTATGCGGGCGTCCCATCGTCACCGTCTGGGCGGGCCGGCATCCAGCGGAGGCATATCCAACCTGTAGGTCAAGGAGGCTTCATGCGTCTTCGCTTCACCCTGCTCGCGTGCGCGGTTGCCGCGTCCGTGGGCGCCCTGGTGCCGGCTGGCGCCGGCGCCGCGCCGGTGCACAATCGGGGGTTGACGATCCACGCCGTCCGCCCCAACATCATCGCCGGTGAGCCCGTGTTCATCTTCGGGCACCTCAACGGCCCGGATAACGGCGGTCAGCTGATCCGCCTGTATCACCGGATCAACCCCCAGCCGCGGTTCTCGCTGATCGGTACGACCCGGACCGACTCCGCCGGCGAGTACGCGTTCCTGCGGGCAGAGGGCGTCGTCCTCACCAACCGCAGCTGGTTTGTCCGGGGACCAGGCCTCACTCACAGCCGCACCGTGCATGAGCGCGTCGCCGCGCTGGTCAGCCTGTCAGCCAGCTCGACCAACGGCCTGACTCGCCATCCGATCGTGTTCTCGGGTCACGTCACCCCCGACCACGCCGGTAGCGTCGTCGCGCTGCAGGTCCAGAAGGGATCAAGCGACGACTGGACCACGGTGAAGCGGGGGGTCGTCGACGGCGCCTCGAACTACAACATCTCCTACGCCTGGCGGGTGCCCGGGGCGCGTGACGCACGCGTCCGTTTCGGCGGCGACGCCCGGAACACCGCGGCGACCTCAGACGTGATCTCGGTGGTCATCCAGCAGAAGGAGATCCCGGACTTCACCATCCAGACGTCGGACCCGATCGTCGCCAACGGCCAGCCGGTGACGATTTCGGGGATCCTGGATCAGCCCGGTACCACCACGGCCGAGCCGAACACGAGCGTCAGCCTGTGGGCGCGTGAGCCCACCAGCGGCCGGTTCCGCCTGCGGACCACGACGACGACCGGATCGGACGGAAGCTACAGCTTCGCCAACCTCGTCTCGACGACCAATGAGCTGTATCAGGTCCGGACCACGTTCGCGCCTGCTCGCCACACCGCGGTCCTGTTCGAGGGCGTTCAGGACGTCGTGACCATGCAGGCCAGTTCGTCGACCTCCACCGTCGGCGGGCGGATCACCTTCTCCGGCAGCGTCGCCCCGGACAAGTCCGGGCATGTGATCTACCTGGAGAAGCTGGGCAAGGACAACGACTGGCACGTGGTCGAGATCCGCTTCGTGCGCGGCAACTCGACGTTCCAGTTCGGCTGGACGTTCGGGACCGCGGGGACCAAGGAGTTCCGCGCGCGGATCACCGGCGGCCCGGCCAACGTGGGCGGCGCCTCGGCGCCGGTCACGATCGACGTGACTCAGCCGCCGCTGTCGGCGCTGCCGACCGGCTGATCACCGAAGGGGCGCAGCGCGTTCACGGCCCCCGTCGCAGCCCGGCGGGGGCCGGTCGTGCGTTCGGGAATCCGCCATCCCCGCGGGCGCGAGCGCTCCTGTAGCGTGCCCGCCGTGGACTTCGCCCTCACCGACGAGCAGCGCCTGATTCGCGAGACCGCCCGCGCGTTCACCGACAACGAGATCATCGAACGGGCCCGCGACAACGATCGCAGCGAACATTTCGACACTGAGCTCGTCGCCAAGCTCGCGGAGCAGGGCTACCTCGGGGCGATCGTGCCGCACGAGTACGGTGGCGCCGGCCTGGACTATCTGAGCTACGGCCTGATCGTGGAGGAGATTGGCCGCGGGGACTCCGCGATGCGGACGGTTGTCTCGGTGCAGACCTCGCTGGTCTGCTCGGCGATCATGCGGTGGGGCACCGAGGAGCAGAAGCGACGCTATCTCCCCAAGCTGTGCTCCGGAGAGTGGCTCGCCTGCTTCGGGCTGACCGAGCCCGACACCGGATCGGACGCCGCCAATCAGCGCACGCGCGCACGGCGGACCGAGGGCGGGTGGGTACTCAACGGGGCCAAGATGTGGATCTCGCTCGGCAATCACGCAAAGCTGGCGCTGATCTTCGCCCAGACCGACCCCGCGCAGGCCCACCGCGGCCTGGCCTGCTTCCTGGTGGCGACCGAGGGCAACGACGGCTATCAACCCCAGGAGATCCACCACAAGATGGGACTGCGCGCCTCGGATACGGCATCCATCTCCCTCAGCGACTGCGCAGTTCCGGCAGACGGGATGCTCGGCGAGGTCGGCGATGGGTTCAAGATCGCGATGACGTCGCTGGACTCCGGGCGCTACAGCGTGGCCGCCGGCTGTGTCGGCATCTGCCAGGGCTGCCTCGATCACTCCGTCGCCTACGCCAAGCAGCGCGAGCAGTTCGGGCGGCCGATCGCCAGCTTTCAGCTCGTGCAGGCGATGCTGGCCGAGATGAAGGTGGAGACCGACGCGGCGCGGATGCTCGTCTATCGCGCCGCCTACCTCAAGGACACCGGCCAGCCCAGCACCACCGAAACCTCGATCGCCAAGCTGTACGCGACCGAGGCCGCGGTCAAGTGCGCCAACACCGCGATCCAGGTCCACGGAGGGTCAGGCTATGTCGACGACCATCCGGTGGAGCGCTACTTCCGCGACGTGCGTGTCACCACCCTCTACGAGGGGACCTCGCAGATCCAGAAGCTGATCATCGGACGGGCGCTGACCGGCATCAACGCGCTGGTCCCGTCGTGAGCACACCGGCCGGCGCCGAACCGGTGAGCGACCGGCCGGCGGTGATCGGCGTCGCCGGGGCCGGCACCATGGGGGCCGGGATCGCTCAGCTGGGGTGCGTGGCCGGGATGACGACCCTCCTCCACGATCCCGATCCGCAGGCGCTGCAGCGGGGACTGGACGGAATCGGCCGCCGGCTGGATCGTGACGTCGCCCGTGGCCGTAGGTCCGAGGCCGATGCCGAGTCGGCCAGGCGCCGCCTGCGACCGGCGCCCTCCCTGGGAGAGCTGTCGGACTGCGAGCTGGTGATCGAGGCCGCGCCGGAGCGCCTGGAGGTCAAGCGCGAGCTGCTCGCCGGACTCTCGGACGTCGTCTCGGTGCAATGCGTGCTCGCCACCAACACCTCCTCGTTGCTGGTCTCGGCGATGGCCACCGCAGCGGCGCACCCCGAGCGGGTGATCGGCATGCACTTCTTCAACCCGCCGCCGGTGATGGCTCTGGTGGAGCTGGTCGCCGGCGTCGACTCCGCCGCGCGGGCGTTGCGCGCCGGTCGGGCGTGCGGCGAGGCGATGGGCAAGCAGGTCATCGAGGCCGTCGACGGCCCCGGGTTCATCGTCAACCGTTGCAACCGGCCGTTCGGGCTGGAGGCGCTCCGGCTGCTCGGCGAGCGCGTCGCCACGATCGAGCAGGTCGACCGTGTCTGCCGCCTCGGGGGCGGCTTCCGGATGGGTCCGTTCGAGCTCATGGACCTGGTGGGAGTGGACGTCGGGCTCGACGTCGCGCGCTCGTTCTACGAACAGAGCTTCGGCGAGCCCCGCTGGCGGCCCTCCCCGATCGCCGTCAAGGCCGTCGCCGCCGGGCGCACCGGGCGCAAATCCGGGCGCGGCTACTACGACTACCCGGAGTCGGGGGGGTACCGGGAGCCCGATCCCGACCCTCTCCCGGTGGGCGGCGGCGACGGGGTGGTGGTGATCGCCGGCGAGTCGCGGCTGGCGCTGGAGCTCGAGGCGGCGGCCGGCGCGGCGGGCTGGGAGGTGGTCGGGCCGACCGAGGCCGTCGACGGCCCGGCCCCGTTCCTGATCCTCGATCTGACCGGCGGCGAGGCCCCCGACGCCCCCCTCCAGGGAGCGCCCCAGGCGATCTGTTGCAGCGCCGGGTCCCTGGTCGCGTTGGACCCGGCCGGCTCGGCGGTCGGCTTCCATGCTCTGCCGCCTTTAGATGCGGTCCTTCTGGTGGAGCTGACGCGGGGACCGGACTCGGCCGACTCGGCCGCCGCGGCCACGGAGCGCTTCTTCGCCACGCTGGGCAAGCACACCGAATGGGTGCAGGATGCCCCCGGCCTCGTCCTGGGACGGATCGTCTGTCAGGTCGTCAACGAGGCGGCATTCGCCCTCGGCGAGGGCGTCGGCAGCGCCGAGGACATCGACGCCGGAATGACCCACGGACTCAACTACCCACGCGGGATCCTCGCCTGGGCGGATGAGATCGGGCTCGACCACGTGCTCGCCGTGCTCGACGGACTGTCGCTGGAACGCGGCGAGGAGCGCTACCGGGCGGCGCCGCTGCTGCGCCGGCTGGGGCTGTCGGGCCGGCTGGGTCACAGCACCGGCGAGGGGTTCTTCGCCCACGAGCCGCAATGAGAGCGGTCACCTTTCAGGCTCCCGGCGAGGTCCGGGTGGATGAGCGCCCGGCCCCCGAGCCGGCGGCCCGCGACGACGCGGTGGTGAGGATTCAGGCAACCGGAATCTGCGGCTCTGACCTGCACATCTACCACGGCCGGGTGCCGGTCGAGCCCGGGTTCACGATCGGCCACGAGTTCGTGGGCACGGTCACCGCCGCCGGCGACGACGTCACCCGCGTCTCGGTCGGCGACCGCGTCCTGGGCTGCTTTCACACCGCCTGCGGCACCTGCTTCTACTGCCTGCGCGGCAGTTATCACAAGTGCGACCGGATGCGGGTGTTCGGCCACGGCAAGGCGCTGGGCGGCCTGGCCGGCACCCAGGCCGAGCAGGCGCTGGTACCGATGGCCAACCTGACTCTGCGTCCGGTACCTGAGTCGGTCTCGGACGACGTCGCGCTGTTCGCCGGCGACGTGATGGGCACCGGGTATCACGCAGTGAGCGAGTCGGGCGCGCGGGCGGGGGACAGCCTTGCCGTGCTCGGGCTCGGCCCGGTGGGTCTGTGCGCGGTTCAGGTGGCGGTCGCCGCCGGCGCGGGTCCGGTGCTGGCGATCGACAGCGTCGGCGAGCGGCTCGAGGTCGCCCGCGGCTTTGGCGCGATCCCCGTGCACCTGACCGAGGAGAGCCCGCGCGACGTGGCCAAGGCGCTCACCGGCGGCCGCGGTGTCGACGCCGTGGTCGACGCCGTCGGGCACCCCGATGCTCTGAGACTGGCGATCCGGCTGGTGGCCAAGGCGGGCACGGTGGTGGCGGTCGGCGTCTATGCCGAGCCGTGCGAGATCCATATGGGGCTGGTCTGGCTCAAGGCGCTGACCCTCCGCGCCGGCCACGCCAACGTGATCGCGCACGTCGACCGGGTCCTCGGGATGCTTGCCTCCGGCGCGCTGGATCCGACCCCGCTGGTGTCCCACCACCTGCCACTGGACCAGGCGTCGGCGGCGTATGAGATCTACGACCGCCACGAGGCGCTGAAGATTGTGCTGACCCCATGAACGCCGTCCGTCACCGACTCATCCTGCTCAGCGCGATCGTGGCCACGTTGGCGCTGGTGCCCGCCGCGCTGGCGCGCACTCCGCGGTGTGTCGGTGCGCGCACGCCGATCGCCAGAGCCGCTCGCGCCACGTTGCAGCGATCCGTGGTCTGCCTGGTCGACTCAGAGCGGCGCCGCCGCGGTCTGCCCGCGCTCACCGAGGACGCCCGCCTGAACCGCTCGGCTCAGGGGTGGACGGACACGATGGTCGCCGAGGGCATCTTCGGCCACGGCGCCGACTTCGCCGGACGGATCACCGCCACCGGGTTTCACTGGTCAAGCGTTGGCGAGAACATCGCCACCGGCTACGGCACCCCAGCGGCCGTCGTGGCCGCCTGGATGGCCAGCGCCGATCACTGCCGGAACATCCTGGATCCCAGCTTCCGCGAGATCGGCACGGGCGTCAGCACCCACGGGATCACCGGCTGGAGCAGCCACGGCACCTGGACTGAGGACTTCGGGCTGCGGCTGGGGCAGCGGCCAGCGTCGCGTCACCGGGGACCGGCCGACGGCTGCCCCTACCGGTCCGGCTGAGCGTCTGCAGACTCAGTGCAGGATTCTTCACGCGCCGGGTGACCAGGCGGTGCCCCCGCCGGTGGCGCAGGGTCAGCGTGTACGCCCCACGTCTCAGGGCCCGGCGGTCGGTGACCAGCAGCTCAGAGCCGCGATGAGCCGTGGGCCCGCTCGCTCCGGTGGCGTAGACCACCCGGCGGCGGTGGCTACGCGCACCGTAGCCCGGGAGGCATTGCACTCGACCGTCCTGCGACGAGCTTGCCGGAGCACGCCGTCCGGCCCGAGCCCCCACGACCCAGCGAATGCACCGCGCCCGGCGCGCCTCTATACCGACCACCCATAATCTGCCCGTGGCTCAGGACCGGGAACGTGAAGCCGCGGCGGTGGGGACAGCGCCCCCAGGCCTCCTGCTCGAGAGAGAGCGGGAGGTTGCGTCCCTCGCCGGGCTGATCGAGAGGGTGAGCGCCGGCGGGGCGGGGATGGCGTTGGTGGAGGGGCCGGCGGGGATCGGAAAGAGCCGGCTGATCGAGGAGTGCCGACGGCGGGCGGCCGAGGTTGGCCTGGAGGTGTGCTCGGCCCAGGGTCGAGAGCTCGAGCGCGAGTACCCGTTCGGTGTGGTACGGGTGACCGGGGGCAGCGTCGCGCGCATCGCGCGGGGGCCGGCTCGAGCAAACCATGGGGGGTCGGTATAGGGACGCACCCGTTGCGCCGTCGCATCGGCCGATTCATCATCGCCACATGGCCGCCAGCCCGGTCCGAATCCTGCTCGAGGTAGAGGTGATCGACGAGTCGCTCATCGGCCGCGCTCGCGCGAGTGATGGAACCACTCGAGAGTTCTCCGGCTGGCTGGGCCTCCTGAAGATGCTCGAGGGGCTGCTCCCAGATCCACGGTCGTCGCTCGACTCCCAGGAGTGAACACGTGACGCGCTGTGGATCCTGGTGTGGCGGGCCGGACCGGAGCGGCGGTGCTGTTGCTGAGGACCGTGGCCCCGGCATTGCATCAACCAGGCGTCGGCCGGCACCCACCGTCCGGAGGTGGGCGCTAGACGGCTACAACGAACGCGCCGCCCCGTTCGTCTGGACCAAGACCGCTTACCAAGTCCTCGAGAAGGCTCTCAAACGACAAGACACTTCAGACGCGCTGTATCAGCTTGCGGCGACCCGCGCCGCGCTGTCAAAAGGCGCCGTGTCGCGCAAGTACCACTCGGCGTCGAGCGCCGCCTGGCAGCCCGAACCGGCGGCGGTGACCGCTTGGCGGTAGGTGTGGTCGACGAGGTCGCCGGCCGCGAACACCCCGGGTACGTTGGTCAGTGTCGAGCGGCCCTGAGTGATCACGTAGCCGCCGTCGTCGGTCTCGATCTGGCCCTCGACGAGCTGGGACTGGGGATCGTGGCCGACCGCGATGAACGCCCCGGTGATCTGAAGCTGGCGCTCGGATCCGTCGACAGTGTTGCGTAAGAGCGCCACCGAGAGCGACTTGTTGTCGCCGGCGAGAAACTCCTCCACCACATAGGGCGTCACCCACTCGATGTTCGGGATCGCGCGAGCCCGCTCGAGCATGATCTTCGACGCCCGGAAGTCGTCGCGGCGGTGCACGATCGCTACCTTGGCGGCAAACTTGGCCAGGAACATCGCCTCTTCCATCGCGGAGTCCCCGCCGCCGACGATCAATGTCGGAGCCTGCTTGAAGAACGCGGCATCGCAGGTGGCGCAGTAGCTGACGCCACGGCCCGACAGCTCCATCTCGCCGGGCACGCCCAGCTTGCGGTGCTGGGCACCCATCGCCAGCAACACTGCTCGGGCGAGGTGCAGATCGTCGCCCACCCACACCTTGTGTGGCTCGCTGCCGTCACGAGAGAGCTCTAAGCCGGTGACGTCGTCGGTCTCCAGCCGCGCACCGAAGCGCTCGGCCTGGTCGCGCATGTGCTGCATCAGCTCGGGCCCGGTGATCCCCTCGGGGAAGCCGGAGTAGTTCTCGACATCGGTGGTCTGCTGCAGAAGTCCGCCCCAGGCAAAGCCCTCGACCACCAGCGGATCGAGCTCGGCGCGGGCGGTGTAGAGCGCTGCCGTGTATCCGGCGGGTCCGCTGCCGACGATGATCACGTTCTCGATACGCTGTTCCATCACTTCATTAAGTATAGCTTGGGGCTCGTTCGGTGCGCCACCGCTGCACGGTGCGGCGAAGCTGCAGATAGGCGACGATACCCGGGATCGTCGGCAGCCAGAAGGCAAACGCCCGGTAGGCGAGCACCGCCACCACCGCCAGCGGCGCCGAGATCCCGAAGGCGGAGAACGCACCGATCATGGCGCCGTCCACGCCGCCGATCCCGCCGGGCAACGGGAGCACGTTGCCGATCATCCCGATGAAATACGACATCACCACCACCGCCGGCGGGGGCGAGCCACCGAAGGCGTGAAAGCAGGACCACAGGACGGCGATGTCAAAGCCCCACCAGGCGACGCCGCCCAGCAGCGACCAGTTACGCGCGCGCAGGAGACCGATCGCGATCCGCACCCCGCTGGCCGCCGCCGCCGGCGCCGCCGCGACGTGCTGGGCCAACCGTCCCAGCCGGCCGCCGCGACCCCAGCGAGCGACCAGCCGGTCGAAGTCCGAAGGCAGCGACGAGACGGCGAGGAAGATCGCGATCGCGATCGCCCCGAAGATCGCCGGCACGACGGTGATCGCAAACGGCGCCTGACCGGGGAAGATGCCGACGTAGAGTCCGAGACCGCCCACCACCAGGGCACCCATGAACACCCCGTAGAGCACCGCCAGGAACGCGATCATCCGGCAGGCGACGAGGCGCGGTTGCATTCCTGCCCGCCGCAGCGCCCACGCCGTCAGCGCAATGCCGCCGGCGCCACCCGCCGCGAACAGCCGCGTGGCAGCGAGTCCGGCCATCGTGATCTGGTAGCTGGCCCGCCAGCCGATCCGTGTGTCGCCGCGAACGAACACGCCCCGAAACAGCACCACGTAGCCGACGAACGAGCAGCACTCGAGGATCGCCGCCAGGATCAGCCACCAGTCGTTGCCGTTCTGCAGCCGGTTCCAGGTGTCGCGCAAGCCGAGCAGCTTCGGGAGCACGAAGTACAGGAACGCGACCGTGGAGGCGACGAAGATCAGCGAGGCCCACAGCCGCCGGCGGGTGAGGACCACCCGCGGCATCTCCTCGGTGGGCGGCGACCTAACGTCACGTCCGTCAGCGCCTGCGGTGGAGGTGGCCACGTCAGCCGGCCGCCAGCTTCCGCTCGAGCGACCCCAACCCGCGGGCGACGGCCAGCGCCCCGGGGGTGAGACGTGGGGCCTGCGTGCGCACGACCTCGGCCAGCGCCGCGCCCGCCAACAGATCGGCCACGTAGTGTTCGCCGAGGTAGACCAAGGCGAGGCCGAGCAGGGCGGCGTAGGACCAGCCGACGGCGCCCGCCACCGGCCCCACCTCCCCGAGCAGGTGGGCGGCCATCAGCGATGTGGCGAAATGCAGCGATGGCATGGCAGCAAGCGGATTGCCTGCGAGGACATCGTAGAGGTCGGTCCAGCGGTCTCCCCAGAAACGCTCCCCGTACTCGATCATCATCCGGCGGACGGCCACCCCCTTGGCTCCGAGCAGCCGCCCCTGCCGGGACGCGTACCAGGGCGGCGCCGTCGGGATCGTCCAGTAGAAGCCGGCGCCGAGGTCGAACACGGCGTACATCCGCACCGCCGCCGACGAGAACCTCTGGGGATGGCGCCACAGCACGTAGGCGAGGCTGCCGTGGGGCACCGCGAACCACACCCAATGACACCAGACGAGAAGCCGCTCGACACGGTTGAGGTGGTCGGGGTCCGCGAGCGCCTGCAGGCGCACCGTCGGCGGCACCCCGAGCCCGAGGACGCGGTCAACCGCGATCGGATAGCCGACCTGGACCCGCGCGGCCTGGCGCTCGTGATCGTCGTGCGGCAGCTCGTAGGCGGCCAGGTAGGCCCACATGTTCAGGATGCACAGCGCGGCGTCGCGGGCGCGGGTGCGCGGGACGGCGACGGCCAGCGCCGGGACGGCCAGCCCGGCGGCGGCGAGCACCCCGGCCGGTGGCAGCTTGACGCGGCGGCGCAGCAGCGGCGCGGCGACCCCGACAGCGACCAGAGCCAAGGCACCCGCTCTGATGGCCGGCAAGACGCGCAAGTCGCGGGAGTATAAGAAGGGGCCCCGGGAATACGTCTGAAGCGGCCGGTAAACCGGCCGCCGTGGTGTGGCTTGTGGAGTTCCGCCAGCTCCCGGGGGCGCGCTCGTGACGATCGTGTCGACCTCACGCGGGTGAACCCGGCAAGCCCCCCGATAGATAGAATGCCGCGCGCCTTGCGACACGACGCCAACGCCGCCAACTCCCGCCGCCGGCGCTGCGCGCGGAGCATCTGCCTGCAGGCGATTCCGATGCTCGGTGTCGTGCTCGCCGGCTGGCTGGTCCTCGCCCCCGACGCGCTGGCCAACTTCATCACCCCCAAGTCGGGCGGCTCGCCCAACGCCAACCAGATCGCGTCGCTGTACAAGATCGTCCTGTACGTGGCGGCATTCGTGTTCGTCGTCGTGGAGGGCGCGCTCGTCTACTCGGTCTTCAAGTTCCGCGCCAAGAAGAGCCCGGTCGCGGCCCAGATCCACGGCAACACCCAGCTGGAGATCGGGTGGACGGTGGCCGCGGCCCTGATCCTGGTCGTGCTCACCGTGGTCACCTTCATCAAGCTGCCCAGCATCGTCAACCCGCCCAATTCCGGGTCGGGCGGCCTTCAGTTGTCGGCGTCGGTGAACCGTCCGACGCCGCCCAACGGCAAGAGGCTGACGGTCTGCATCCAGGGCCGCCAGTACATCTGGCGCTACACGTACGGCAATCAGTGCCTGAACAACTCCTTCAATTCAAAGCTGCCGTACTCGTATACGACGATGGTCGTGCCCGAGCACACGACGGTGATCCTGGACATTCAGTCCACCGATGTGATCCACTCGTGGTGGATCCCCTCGTTGGGCGGCAAGACCGACGCGGTTCCCGGCTATACCACCTACAGCTGGTTCAAGGCGCTGCACACCGGCACGTTCCGCGGCCAGTGCGCCCAGCTGTGCGGCACCAACCACGCCGCGATGATCGCCTTCGTGCACGTCGTCACCCCGAGCGAGTACACGACGTGGGCCGCGCAGCAGCAGCAGATGATCACCCAGCAGAACGCGCAGGTGACCCAACTGCGCTCGATGCTCACCGCCCAGGGCGACCTAGGAGGCTGAGTCCATGGCGACCACGACGCCCCCGCAAACAGCCCTCAGACCGGTTCCGCAGGTCATCGCGCACGGGGTGACCACCCCGCGTAAGAGCAAGCGCTGGCTGGACTGGGTGCTGACCACCGACCACAAGAAGATCGGGATCATGTACCTGGTCCTCACGTTCGTGTTCTTCTGCATGGGCGGGGTCGAGGCGCTGTTGATGCGCCTCCAGCTCAGCGTTCCCAACAACACGCTGCTCACCTCCGAGCACTACAACCAGCTGCTCACGCTGCACGGGACGACGATGATCTTCCTGTTCGTCGTGCCGGTGATGGCGGGATTCGGCAACTACTTCCTGCCCCTGATGATCGGCGCGCGCGACATGGCGTTCCCGCGGCTCAACGCGCTCTCCTTCTGGCTGCTGGCGTTCGGCGGCGTGGTCTTCTACGCGACGCTGTTCTGGCACCCGCCCTCGGCCGGGTGGTGGAGCTACCCGCCGTTGTCGGAGAAGCTGTACTCACCCAGCGGCGGCCAGGACGCCTGGATCTTCCTGATCCACATCACCGGCATCTCCTCGCTCGTCGGCGCGATCAACTTCTACGCGACGATCGTCAACATGCGCGCGCCGGGCATGTCCTGGAACCGGCTGCCGCTGTTCGTGTGGACGCTGCTGGTCTACGCGATCCTGCTCATCATCGCGCTGCCGGTGGTCGCCGCGGCGGTCACGATGCTGCTCACCGACCGCCACTTCGGAACCCACTTCTTCGACCCGTCGGCGCACGGCTCCCCGGTGCTGTGGCAGCACCTGTTCTGGTTCTTCGGCCACCCCGAGGTCTACATCATGATCCTGCCCGGGTTCGGGATCATCTCCGAGGTCATCCCCGTATTCAGCCGCAAGCCGATCTTCGGCTATAAGGCGATCGCGGCGGCGACCGCGGTGATCGCCTTCCTCGCCCTGCTTGTCTGGGGGCACCACATGTTCGCCTCGCCGGTGCCGATCGTCGTGCTCGGCTTCTTCATGCTCAGCTCGTTCCTGATCGCCGTGCCGACCGGCGTCAAGATCTTCAACTGGATCGCGACCCTGTGGCGCGGTTCGATCGTGATGACGACGTCGCTCTATTTCGCCGTCGGCTTCATTGCGAACTTCCTCGTCGGCGGCATCACCGGCGTCTTCTTGGCGGTGTTCCCGGTCGACTGGCAGCTCAACGACACCTACTTCGTCGTCGCCCACTTCCACTACGTGCTGATGGGTGGATCCGTGTTCACGGTGTTCTGCGGGATCTACTACTGGTACCCGAAGATGACCGGGCGGATGCTGAGCGAGAGCCTGGGCAAGCTGTCGTTCTGGTTCATGTTCATTGGCTTCAACGCCACCTTCTTCGTCCAGCATGCCCTGGGGCTGTCGGGCATGCCCCGGCGCATCTACACCTACCCGCCCGGCCTGGGCTGGTCGACTTATAACTTGATCTCGACGATCGGATCGTTCATCCTCGGGGTCGGCGTCGTGCTGACCATCGTCAATGTGGCCCGTAGCTTGAAGGTCGGCAAGATCGCGGGACCGGACCCGTGGAAGGGCAACACCCTGGAGTGGTTCACGACATCCCCGCCTCCGGTCAACAACTTCGACGAGATCCCGCGGGTTCGCTCGGTGGAGCCGATGCGCGACATCCGGCGCCAGGTCGAGCGGCAGACGGGGGTCGCACAGAAGACCGGCGGCAGCGAACGGTTCGCGCGGGCCGGAGCATGAGCCCGGCCCTTCCGGTGGCCGTCGTGGCGACCGCGCTCGGCGGGTGATCGGGTGACGGCGTCCACTGTCACCGCGTCCGGGACCTCGCGCACCCGTCAGCTGATCGGCGACTACGTCGACCTGACCAAGCCCAAGGTCCAGTCACTGCTGCTGCTGACCACGGTGACGACGATGGAGGTGGCCGGCAACCCGTCGGTCTCGCGGATCGCCCTCGTCTGCGTCGGTGGATACCTGTCGGCGGGCGGGGCCGGCGCGATCAACCACTACTGGGACCGCGACATCGACGCCCGGATGGCGCGCACGGCGACGCGTCCGATCCCGTCGGGGCGGGTCAGCCCGGCCGCGGCGGTCGGCTTCGGCATCGGGCTTCAGGTGCTCTCCTTCCTGCTGCTGTCGCTGACCATCAACGTGCTCGCCGCGTCGCTGGCCCTCGCCGGCTTCGTCGGCTACGTCGGCGTCTACACGATCTGGCTCAAGCGGCGCACCCCGCACAACATCGTGATCGGCGGCGCCGCCGGCGCGATGCCGCCCCTGGTGGCGTGGGCGGCTGTCCGCGGCTCGCTGTCGTGGACGGCGTTCTATCTGTTCGCGATCGTGTTCTACTGGACGCCGCCCCATTTCTGGGCGCTCAGCCTGCTGATGAAGGACGAGTACCGGGAAGTGGGTGTGCCGATGCTGCCGGTCGTGCGTGGCGAGCACGAGACCCGGCGCCAGATCCTGCTCTACTCGCTGCTGCTCTACGCCGTCACCCAGCTCCCGTTCTGCGTGGGCGTGTTCGGCGGCGTTTATCTGGCGGCATCGCTGGTGCTCGGCTTGGCCTTCATCGCCGGCGCGGTGATGCTGTATCGCCGCGCCGACCGCCGAACCGCGCTGCGGCTCTACCTGTACTCGATGCTCTACCTGGCACTGCTGTTCGTCGCGATGGTGCTGGACGCCAAGCTGTAGCTATCCGCGACTCCAAACACTACGATTCAGGAGCCTCATGGATAGAAAGCTTGCCCGCAAGAACCTCCGCACCGGCCTGCTGGCCGCAATCACCTGTCTGTTCATGTTCGGCATCAGTTTCGTCGCCGCGGCGCTCTACGTCCACCCGTGAGCAGCCGGATGACTCCTCTGGGCTTCGAGCTTGGCGAGCCGTGATGGCGAGCGAAGCCCAGAGGAGCGAGCTCGACACTCCGCCTGTCGGCGAGGAGATCCACCTACCTGGACCGACCGCCCTGCCGCTCGTCTGCGCGGCCGGGATCACGCTCATGGTCATCGGAACGACGATCAACTGGCTGTTCTCGATCATCGGCCTGGTCGTGTTCGTGATCTCGACGGCGCTGTGGATCCGCGACACGCGCCGAGACATCGCCGAGCTACCCGAGGAGCATCACTAGGACCTGGCTTGCGCGCGGGAGCGACGCCGGCGCCTATCCGCCCGCCGGCGTGGCCGGGACGTCGCAGGCGGCGCCTTCGCCGCACCAGACGCGGACGATGTCCCGCATCGAGAGGATGCCCACCAGCTCAGAGCCGGCGACTACCACCAGGTGACGGAAGCCACCGCGAACCATAGTCGCGGCGGCGCGTTCCAGCGACCAGTCGGGTTGGGCGAACGTCAGACGGGCGGTGAGGTGACGGGCGACCCGCTCGGCGTCGGGATCCTCGCCCCGGGCAACCGAACGCAGGATATCGCGCTCGGTGATCACCCCCGGACCGGGGGCCTCGGGGTCCACGACCACCGCGGCGCCCACCTTGCGGTCCCACATCGCCGCCGCCGCCTCGCGCAGAGAATGCCCGGGACCAATGGTGAGAACGATTTCGCTCATTCCTGCTGATACCTGCATGTGCACCGCCTACATTGCAACGATTGCCTCAATCAACGTGTCAGCTTATCGCGCGGGACCGACGGCCGGGGTCGTTCGTCGTTCAGAAGTCATAGGATGCGAGACGGCGATGAGAGGGCAACGTGCGTAATCGTCCATTGGTGCAGATGATCGCGATCGGCGTGGTCGCGAGCGCGCTCCTGATCGCCGGCGGACTGGCGATCCCCTGGTTTCCGGCCGACGCCTCCACCCAGGCGCAGAACATCCACACGCTGTACGACGTTCTGCTGATCGTCACGGTGCCGATCTTCGTGCTCGTCGAGACCGTCATCCTGTACTCCGTCTGGAAGTTCCGGATGAAACCCGGCGAGGAGGACAAGGACGGCCCGCCGATCCACGGCAACACCCGCCTCGAGGTCATCTGGACCGCCTTGCCCGCGGTGCTGATCGTCGGGCTGTGCGCGTACGCCTACTCGGTGCTGCGCTCCAACGAGCAAAGCCACCGCGGCGCGATGATCGTCAACGTCACCGAGCGCCAGTTCGTGTTCGAGTTCTCCTACCCCCGGTCTGACGGCAAGCAGATCGTCTCTCCGGAGCTGTATCTGCCCCGGGGCCAGCCGATCGTCTTCAAGCTGCGCTCGCTCGACGTCATCCACAGCTTCTTCGTGCCCCAGTTCTCCGAGAAGCTCGACGCCGTGCCCGGGATCACGACGACGCTGCGGGTCACCCCCACCCGGCTCGGGAGCTACCCCGCGGAGTGCACCGAGCTGTGCGGCGCCGGCCACGGCCTGATGCGGGCCTCCGTCAAGGTGGTCACCCCGGGGGCGTTCCAGACGTGGATAGGGTCGCAGAAGCCCGATACCGCGCCTCCGATCGGCGTCCCTCCCAAATCCGCCGTCCAGCCGGGCGTGCCCGGCGACTCCACCCCGGCAGCCACCCCACGATCTCACCACATTTGATGATGCCGCCTGACAGCGACGCGAAGGAGGAGAGCTGATGGCCACGGCAACCGCACCCCCGCCGACAGCGGCCCAGCGGAGCCCGCGCGTGCCCTTGCCGGCAAAGCTCCGCGCGCCCGGCTGGTACCGCGCGGCGCTGTTCGACGTTCTCGGCCTCGGCTTCTCCATCGGGCTGGTCGCGCTGATCCGCTTCTTGATGCACCAGCATCCTGTCATCGACGGCGAGGCGATCACGATCGTGGCGATGATCGCCGTGCCGCTGTTCTTCCTGGTGGGGCTCGGCACCGCCGACTACTGGCTCTATTGGGCGGCGGGCCGTCCGACCCGCCCCGAGGACCACTCTCAGCACGGCGCGCACACGTGGCGGGACTACTTCCGCCCCAACACCGACCACAAGGTGATCGGGGTGCAGTATGTCGTCCACTCGTTCTTCTTCCTGCTCGTGGGCGGGCTTCTGGCGATGCTGATCCGGGCTCAGCTGGCCAAGCCGGGGATGCAGTTCCTGACCCCGGAGCAATACAACGGCGTCTTCTCGGTGCACGCCACGATCCTCATCTTCCTGTTCGTGATCCCGGTGTTCGCGGGGCTGGCGAACTTCGTGCTGCCGCTGATGATCGGCGCACCGGACATGGCGTTCCCGCGACTCAACGCGCTCTCGTTCTGGATGCTGCCGGTGGCCGGCATCCTGATGCTGATGAGCTTCCTGGCCCCGGGCGGCTCGTTCGCCGCCGGCTGGACCGCTTACGCCCCCTTGTCGACGACGATGCCCGTCGGGCAGTTGTTCTTCACGATCGCGGTCCAGTTCGCCGGCGCCTCGTCGATCGCCACCGCGCTGAACTTCCTGGTCACGATCATCACCATGCGGGCGCCCGGGATGAGCTTCTTCCGGCTGCCGCTACTGGTGTGGGCGAACTTCGCGACCTCGCTGCTGGTCGTGATCGCCACCCCGTTCATCGCCGCCTCTCAGTTCTTCGTGCTGCTCGACACGGCGCTGCACTTCCACTTCTTCGACGCGTTCGTCGGTGCCGGGCGCAACGGCAACGTGATCATGTACCAGCACGTCTTCTGGTTCTACTCGCATCCGGCCGTGTACATCATGATGCTGCCCGGCTTCGGGATCATCTCCGAGGTCATCGCGGTCAAGGCGCGCAAGCCGATCTTCGGCTACCGGATGATGGCGTTCTCGCTGCTGGCGATCGTCGTGCTCGGGTTCACGGTCTGGGCCCACCACATGTTCGTCTCCGGGATGGCGCCATGGATCCGGATCCCGATGATGATCACCACCGCGATCATCGCCATCCCCACCGGGATCAAGATCTTCTCGTGGCTGGCCACGCTGTGGCGCGGCGTGCTCCACCTCGACACGCCGATGCTGTTCGCGCTCGGCTTCCTCAGCACGTTCACGCTCGGCGGGATCAGCGGAGTCATGCTGGCGATGATCCCGTTCGACATCCACGTCAGCCAGACGTATTTCATCGTCGCCCACATCCATTACGTGCTCTACGGCGGCTCGCTGTTCACGATCTTCGCCGGCGTGTACTACTGGTTCCCGAAGATGACCGGACGGATGTTCGACGAGCGGCTCGGTAAATGGCATTTCTGGACGACGTTCATCTTCTTCAACCTGACCTTCGGGCCGATGCACATCATCGGCATCCAGGGGATGCCGCGGCGGGTCGCCGAGTACGCCGAGAAGTTCGCGGCCTGGAACCTGTTCATCTCGCTGTCGTCGTTCGTGCTCGGAGCCAGCACGTTGATCTTCCTGTACAACATCGTCGCCAGCTGGCGGTCCGGCCCGCGCGCCACCGCCAACCCGTGGCGCGGCATGACGCTGGAGTGGCAGGTCTCCTCGCCGCCGCCGATCTTCAACTTCGACACGCTCCCCACCGTGGTCGGTGGCCCCTATGAGTACGGCGTCCCCGGGGCGGTGCACGGGATCTTCAAACCGCCCACTGAGGCGAGGCCGGTGGCGGTCCCGGCCGGCGCCGGCGCCTCCGCCGGCTCCCGTGGCGACCGGAGCCACGAATGAGGACCGTGCTGGTGGTCGCCAACGAGACGATCGGCGGCCGGCCGCTGATCGAGGCGGTCCGCACCCACGCCGAGGAGGAGGAGACCCGGTTCGTGCTCTGCGTGCCCCAGACGCGGCCCCGGTCGGGGTACGTGATCTACGACGACTCCGTGTTCGACGCCGCCCAGACCCGCGTCGATCTGGCGGTCGGCTTCGTTCGCTCCGAGGGGGTGGAGGCCGTCGGCGAGGTCGGCGATCCCGACCCCTATGCGGCCACGATTGACGCAGTGCGCGAATACGATCCGGACGCGATCATCATCTCGACCTTTCCTGAGCCGCGCTCGGGTTGGCAGCGCGGGGATCTCGTCGACCGCATCCGCCAGGCGACTGGGCTCCCAGTCGAGCACGTGGTCGCCGACATCGACACCGAGGGCCTGTCCTTTCACATCACCCTGGCGGTCGCCAACCGGACCGCCGCCAGCGACGAGCTGCTCGAGGCGCTCAAGGCCAAGGCCCAGGCTGAAGCCGATCGACGCGACCGGCTGTTCATCATCGTGGTCCCCCAGGAGGGGGGTGGCGGCGCCTTCGCCCACCGGGCCCGCACCCGACTGTCGCTGGTGCTCGGCCGCCTGCGCGAGGCCGGGCTGACCGCGTCCGGGATGATCGGCGACCCGGACCCGTACACGGCGATCATGAACGCGCTGCAGTACTTCCGCGTCGATGACATCGTTATCTCCACCTTGCCCGAGACCAAGTCGGGCTGGCTCCGGGTCGACCTGATCGAGCGCGTGCGCAACGCCAGCCAGAAGGACGTGGAGCACATCGTTCACCAAGGCCCGGTCCGCGCCGCCTAACCGCGGGCAACGCCATGGAAGCCGCCTCGATCGCCCACGCCGCCACCGCCGAGCACCACGGGCCGCCGCCGGCCCACCAGTCATCCCGGGTGGAGGCCCCGACCCTCGGCATGCTCCTGTTCATCATCTCCGAGGTGATGATCTTCGGGGCGTTCTTCACCGCGTACTTCTTCATCCGGATCGTCAGCCACGACCCGTGGCCGGCGAAGGGCATGGTCTTGCCCGAGGCGGCCACGGGCGTGAACACCGCGATCCTGCTGTCCTCCTCGCTGACGCTGCACTGGGCGCTGACCTCGATCAAGAAGGGCAACCGGTTCGGGCTGCGGGCGGGCATGCTGTCGACGTTTCTGCTCGGCTTGGCGTTCCTGGCGATTCAGGTCAACGAGTACATCCACGTCGGCTTCGCCCCCCACGACGCGGCCCAGGCCTCGGTCTTCTACGGGCTGACCGGGCTGCACGGCTGCCACGTGTTCATCGGCCTGTGCCTGCTGCTGATGGTCACGATCCGCTCCTTCCGCGGCCACTACTCCCCGGACAGCCACCGGGGCATGGAGGTGCCGGGCATCTACTGGCACTTCGTCGACATCATGTGGGTGATCGTCTACACGACGGTCTATGTGTTGTAGTGGGCGCCGGACCGAACTGATCGGGCGATGAAGGGCCCCCCGAACCCCCTGCACTCGGAGGCCGACGCATTCGCGTTCCTGCTCTGGTTCGTCGGCGCGGTGGCGGCGATCGTGATCATCGTCCTGGTGATCCGGGCGCTGTAGCGCCCAGCGCCCGAGGCGCCCCGGCCGAGATCTGGATCATGTCGGGCGCAGTCGTGGGACCATGCTGAGGGTGCCGCTGCCGACGCTCCTGCTCGCCGACGCGCCGGTCCAGACGATCGGCTTCCCGATCCTGGTCGTGCTCGCGTGGATCCCCTACCACCTGCGCGCCCGGACGCTGGCGCGCGAGTTCCGGCCCGTCCCCGGGTGGCGCCAGGGCAGCTTCATCGCCGGCCTGGCGGTGCTGGAGATCGCGGTCAGCCCGCCGGTCGACACCTTGTCCGACCAGCTGCTCGTCGCCCACATGGCCGAGCACCTGCTGATCGGCGACATCGCCGCGCTCCTGCTGGTCCTCGGCCTCACCGGGCCGCTGATCGCGCCCCTGTTGCGCAACCCAGTGCTGTCGCGGCTGCGCGTGCTCACCCACCCGGTCGTCGCGATCGTCGTCTGGGGGACCAACTTCTACGCCTGGCACATACCGTTCCTGTACCAGGCGGCGCTGCGCCACGACGCCGTGCACGCGCTCGAGCACGCCACCTTCCTCACCTTCGGGATGGCCGTCTGGATGGCGCTGCTCGGCCCGCTGCCCAAGCCGCAGTGGTTCAGCAACGGCGTCCGTCTGGTGTTCATCGTCGCGGTCCGACTGGTCGGCACCGTGCTCGCCAACGTCCTCATCTTCGGCGGCAGCGTGTTCTACCCGTACTATCTCGCCGGCGACGCGCACTGGCACATCAGCCCGGTCGCCGACCAGGTCGCCGCCGGCGGCCTGATGATGGTGGAGGAGAGCCTGCTCACGATCGGCCTGTTCTGCTGGCTGTTCCTCCGCGTCGCGCGTCAGACCGAGCAGCGTCAGGAGCTGATGGACTTCGCCGGCGCGCACGGGCTCGAGCTCGACGAGCGGCGCGCCCAGCGCGCGGTCGCGGCCGGGCGCGGTGAGGAGCTGTGGGCGCGCCTGCGCGAGCGCGCGGCACAGCCCGCCGAGGCGGAGCCTACTTCGCAGCCGACGATAGGTAGTTGACCAGCGCCGTTATCTCGTTCGGTTTCAGTGTCTGAGCGAAGTTGGCCGGCATCACCCCTGCGGCGTAGCCGGCCGGGATGTACGCGTAGGGCTTGACGATCGCGGTGTGGATGCAGTCCTGGAGCGTGGCGCCGCGGATCTGCTTGGACTTGGCGG
>CAWHMI010000025.1:0-166696 GCA_963830395.1 uncultured Actinomycetota bacterium | reverse complement strand
ACGTCGCGCGCCATCCTGTCCGCCAACGCCTCAAGCCCGGTCGGCCCGTCCGGCAGCGGCAGCTCCACCAGCGCCGCGCGCAGATCATCAGGCAGCGGCTGCCACACCGGCCCTCCCGACAGCGACTCCAGGTGATCAGCCACCGCGTCGACCAGCACGTGGCCAGCCCGCCGAAAACCGTCCAGGTCACCGGTGCCTTCGCGCGGCGCTGAACGAACAGGCGGCCGTTCTCTCCCGACCCGCCGATGACCGTCGCCGAGGTGCTCGATGGTCGGCACGGGGGTCGAAGCCGACTCGAAGCGCACGTTGGTAGAGATCAGCGATGACCGCGGGCATGCTCTCGATTTCGTTTCTCTCCCGCACGAGGTGCTAGCCGTGCGTCCCGGCCACCCGACCGGGCGCCTCGCCTCGTAGCGGCGACCCGGCGCGCGACTCCCTACGGCGCAATCGCCCGGGCCGCCGCCGCGATGCAAGGCCGACTCCCACGGCAACCGTACGCACGCACCGGCAACACGCAGGACCGCCGTTACGTTCGACGCGCGCGCCGCATGGATCAGCTCAGGTGTTCGCGGTGAGCAGTTGGCCGCCGTCGTGATCGCTGACCGCGATGTTGTCGAAGCCGGCGGTGTCGGCCAGCGCGACCAGCTCGTCGTCCTCGTAGAAGTGGCTTCGGCTTGCAAGCGGTTCGGGCGCGGCCGGAGTGCCGCGTAGTTTGGGCGACGGGGTGTAGATCGCGATCCGGCCGCCCGGCGCGAGGACACGACGGGTTTCGCGAAGCGCTAACAGCGGGTCGGGCAGGAAGAAGAAGACGATCGACATCGCCACGCATGTGAACGACGCGTCCGGGAATGGCAGCTGTTCGGCGCTGCCGAGCACGATCTCAGCGTCGGGCTCGCGCTCGCGCGCGAGGCTGACCATCTCCTCGCTGTGGTCAAGGCCGGTCGCACTCGCGCCGGAGGCGAGCGCGTCACGCAGCAACAAGCCCCCGCCGCAACCAACCTCGAGCAGGCGATCGTCGGTTCGCAGTCGTAGCGCGCCCAGAATCGCGCGGCGCGCGAAGTCGTGCACGTGGATGGCGCCATAGGTGTCGCGAGCTCGCCGGCCAGCGGGGCGTCTGGCGACGCGATCGGTCAGCCAATCATCGAACGCTTCCTCCGGCAGCCCGCACTGTTCCCACGCGCGCAGGTCGTCCTCGCCCAGCCGGAATTTGCGCGCCAGCGCCAGGGATCGTGCCGGTATCGGCGACGGCGCGGCGGGTGCATCCGCGATCCGATCTTGCTGCAGTCGTTTGGACGCCTTGTGTTCCCAGGCATCGGCCAGCAGCTCACGGATGAGCTGCTCGTCTGCGACGGCGAGATCAACGTGCGCGGCGCGCAACCGGTTTCCCCACCAGAACTCCTCGCATACGCCGGGCCGGGCCTCGACCGCGGTGCGGATCCCGGCCTCATCGAGCATCACGTTCATGTGCTCCTGGTTCCACAGCGTCGCGAAGATCCGGCCCGCCACGCGAAATGATGGCCGCCCGTGATGTTCTTGCTCGACGACCTCGGGCAGAGCCAGTGCCAGCTGTCGAATCTGATCCCGCGATACCACGGCCGAGCGCACGATAACCCTTCGCACTGCGTCTTGGGGCGGGTTACGCGCCGATGAGAGTCGGCGGCGACAGGCGGATGGGCATCGTGAACGTCAGTGTCTTATACGACGTGCGCGTAGGACTTGCCTGGTGTGGTGTGGCCGTTGGCGTGCGCAGTCTGATAGAGCTATGACCTGTGACGAGGATCGCGGTTACGGGAGGCAGCGGCAAGGCGGGGCGGGTCGTCGTCAGCGACCTCGCTGCTCACGGGCACGACGTGCTCAACATCGACGTCGTCGCTTCGCCCGAGTCCTACCACCCCGAGGATGGGCCGATCCCGTTCCTGCGTGCCGACGTCACCGACTTCGGACAGGCTCTGGAAGCGCTGAGTGGCGGCCACACCCTGCCGGGAGTGGAGGCGGTGGTGCATCTGGCCGCGATTCCCTCGCCGGCGCACGCGACGCCCGATCAGGTGTTTCGCACCAACGTCACCAGTGCCTACGCCGTGTTCTCCGCGGCGCAACGTCTCGGCCTGCGGCGGGTCGTGTGGGCCTCAAGTGAGACCACGCTCGGCCTACCCTTCGACTCTCCGCCAAAGTACGCGCCGGTTGATGAGGCCCATGTCTACCCGGAGACGAGCTACGCGCTCTCGAAGGTCGTGGGCGAGGAGATGGCTCGTCAGTTCAGCCGCTGGAGCGGCATCCCAATCATCGGACTGCGCTTCTCCAATGTGATGGTTCGATCTGACTACGACCGTTTTGCCGGCTGGCAGCATGACCCTCACCTGCGCAAGTGGAATCTGTGGGGTTACGTCGATGAGAGCCATGTCGCCGAGAGCGTCCGTCGCGCTCTGGAGGCCGAGATTGCGGGCGCGGAGAACTTCATCATCGCCGCCGCCGACACCGTGATGCAGCGGCCCAGCCGTGAGCTGATGGCCGAGGTGTACCCCGATGTCGTGCTCGCCGACGAGGTCACCGGTAACGACACCCTGCTCGATATCTCCCATGCCCGCGATGTCCTCGGCTACCGACCGCAGTTCAGCTGGCGTCAGCTCAACTGAGGACACGACGCCCCTCGCGGCCGCTGATCCTGACTGCTGAGATCGACGAGAATGGGAGCAGTCCGGCCCCAGCCGCTGCCACCGCCGAGATGTCGCCAACGCAGTTGCACCCGGTGGGCCAGGCGGTGGCTTGGAAGCGATCGCCCGTCCGGCTGCAGGAGGACGCACGAGACTCGGCGAAACCAGGCCATACCGCGCACGCCAGTAAACGGCGTTCAACCTTCAAACAGGAGCGAGCTCGTGCTCGGCACCATCGTCGGATTGATCATCATCGGGCTGGTCGCCGGGTTTATCGCTCGCGCGCTGGTTCCCGGCAAGCAGTCAATGAGCATTCTGCAGACCATCCTGCTCGGGATCGTCGGGTCGTTCGTCGGCGGTTTCCTCGGCCGGCTGCTGTTTCACCACGGTCACGGCTTCGTCCAGACGTCGAGCTGGATCGGCTCCATCATCGGCTCGATCATCGTCCTACTTATCTACCTTCAGCTCCAACAACGGCGCGTCTGAGCCGATCGCTCCCGCAGACGCGCGCGTTTGTCGCCAACGCGCTCGTCCGCGGCATGACCGCGGGAGGACGAGGGATCGTCCGGCGCCGTCGCCGGCCACAGGTGCCTCCGGGCGAAGGTCGTCCTTGCTGGGTGAGGCTCTCGCCGCCATGGCTGAGCGGTCGCCTCGGCACCTCCTTCGGCGCGTTGTCGAGATTGCTGAGCCGCGACCGCAGCGTTTCCCGGGCTTGCCCGGCGGCGTAGGATCGGGTCGTTCTCTGTGTTTAGGAGGTGTGTCGTGCCCCGGTATGTGATTGAGCGTGATTTTGGGTTGGTTGGCGAGGAGGAGATGCAGGAGGTTGCTGCGCGATCGAAGGCGACCGGGATTGAGCACTTTCCGGACATCGAGTGGGAGCACAGTCACGTCTGCAGCGACGACAAGGGGGCGATCAAGAGCTTCTGTGTGTACAGCGCGCCGAGTGTCGATCGTCTTCGTGAGCACGCTGAGCGCGTGGGTGGTCATGTGGTGACCGACGTCTACGAGATCGTCGGGGACATCACCCCCGAGGAGGTCAAGCTTTGACGCTGTCGGTGGTCGGTGAGGTGGTGATCGGATCGGTTCGCGTCTCCGGCCGGGCCGTGTCCATGACGAGGTGCGTGAGGGCCTGGTAGGCCAGCGCTCGTTTGAGCGCGAGGATCCGGCGGCGCTCATGCTCGGGGGGTAGTAGCGACAGCGCGCGGGTGAACAGGTCTACGGCTTCGGCGTAGGCCAGATCGGCGGTCGCCTGCTCGGCTGCGCGGGTGGCGTAGTCGAGCGCGTGTTCGCGGTTGACCGTGGGCATCGCCTCGCACAGGTGGTGGGCGATCTGTGGGAGCGCCGCCTCCCCTTGGCAGGTTTGCAGGGCTTCGGCGACGCGGGCATGGATCCGGCGTCGGTGTGCGTGGCTGAGGCGCTCCAGAAGCGTGCGGCGCACGAGGGCGTGCGAGAACGCGAACCATTCGCGGTCGCTGTCGGGCAGCTCGAGCACGAGCTGGGCGGCGAGCGCGGCATCGAGCGCCGCGGCGAGGTCCTCGCCTTCCAGGTCGCTGATCCGCGCGAGCGGCTCGAGCTCAAACTCAGTACCAATCACGGCGGCGACAGTGAGCAGCCGGACGCAGGCGTCTCCGAGCGGTGCGAGCCGCAGGTCGATGACCTCGCGGACGCTTTCGGGCAGGTCGGCGCGCGCGAGCGAGAGCGCCCCGGCGCTACGGTCGGAGTCGCTGAGGTGGCGAACGATCTCCTGCACGAAGAAAGGGTTGCCGGCAGCCTCGTCGTGGATCGCGTGGACCAGCTCGGCCGGAAGCTCGCGATCAGCGAGGCTGCGAGACAATTGCGCGACGTCGGCGTCGAGCAGCCCGGTGAGCGTCAGGCGCGCAAGCAGTCCCGCCTGGGTCAGGCGCTGCAGCGCCTGCGCGCGCGGGCCTGCAGGCGGCATCTCGGTCAGCCGCTGGGTGGCGAGCACAAACAGGCGCATCTCCGGGCGCGACTCGAGCGTGTGACGCAGCAGCGCCACCGAGGACTGGTCAGCCCATTGGAGGTCATCGAGCACCAGCAGGACGGGTGCGTCGGTGGACAGTTCCGCGAGCAGCGAGGCGACCGCGTCGAACAGTCGATAACGCCTGCTCTCCGTGCGTGCCGGATCCTGCCGATGCTCGCCGTATCCTCGGGCAAGCCCGGGGGTGACCGCTTCAAGCGCGGCGGCGCGGGGCTGCACGCGACGCCGCAGCTCGCGCGCGTCGGCGACGGCGAGGTAGTGCTTGAGCGCCTCGACGAAGTGCTGGTAGGGCATCAGCAGGTCCTCGCTTGCCGAGCCGTGGAGCACGATCGCTTCCTGCTCGCGTGCCTCGAGGGCGACTTCGCGTGCCAGGCGGCTCTTTCCGATTCCTGGCTCCCCGGTAAGCAGCGTGACGCGAGCGCCCTCTCCGGCGCCGACGCGCGACCAAAGCCCCCGCAGGGTCGCCAGCTCGCGGGCGCGGCCGACGAACGCGGCG
Organism: uncultured Actinomycetota bacterium; assembly: GCA_963830395.1. GTDB lineage: Bacteria > Actinomycetota > Thermoleophilia > Solirubrobacterales > Solirubrobacteraceae > Palsa-465. The sequence continues at coordinate 161,550 of CAWHMI010000025.1, read as the reverse complement.
GATGGCGGCTGGCGCAGCGCAGGTGGCAGCGGGAAGGGGGCGCCCGGTGCCCAGCCGGCGCTGGCGTGGGCGGCGGTCGTTTGTGCCAGGGGAAGCGCGCCCGAGCCCGTGGCCTCGTCCGCCGCGACCTCGTCACGGATTTTGAGTACGAGCTCGCGCGTTGATTGAGCCGGCGAGATCCCGAGTTCGCGCCGGAGGCGATCGCGCAGCCGCGCGTACGCGACCAGGGCGCCGGCACGGTCGCCGGCGGTGGCGAGCCGGGCGATCAGCGCCCGCTGGGCGTCCTCGGCCAGGGGATCGAGCGCCACGCGCCTGCGCGTGAGGGCGATCGCGGCAGCGGGTTCACGTCGGGTGTCGGCTTGCGCTGCGCTGCGCTCCAGCAGCTCGGAGAGACGGTCGCGATGCGCGTCGCGATATTCGTAGACCCACTCCTCGTCAAGCCCCGCGAGCAGTTCGCCTCGGCATAGCTCACGCGCCTGTTCGAGCCGGTCGTGCTCGACGTGATCGCGGAACGCGGCAGCGTCGATCCAGACGCCGGGGCCGCCGAGCCCAACGCGCTCGCGGGTGGCGAGCAGCGCCTGGCGTGCCTCGGTGCCGAGCGATCGCCGGAGCGCCCAGATCGCGTTGCGCAGGCTCGCGCGGGCGCTCGAGTCCAGCACCTCGGACCAAAATCGCGCTGCGACTTCCGCTCGCTGGTGAGTGCCGGGATTGAGCGCGAGCCAGGCGAGCAGCGAACGCGCACGCCACGAGCCGCTGAGTTCGATCGGTCCGGTCGAGGTCTCGACCGCCAGCTCGCCGAGCAGGCGGATGCGGAGCATGCTGGCAAGCCTATCGCTGCGTCCGTCTCACCGATAACGAGTTTTCACGGATGCTGTGACGCTCGCTGGGATGGTCGTAGTGCAGTCTGCTCTCAACCGGACCGGAGGGACCAGCGAAATGATCACCAAACGAGAGCACGACCGGGGCGGCGCGAAGGAGCTACCGAGCGGGTTTGCGGGGCAGCTGCTAGAATTCTACTTCTTTTTTTTTTTTTTTTTTTTTTTTTTTTTTTTTTTTTTTTTTTATTTTTTTTTTTTTTTTTTTTTTTTTTTTTTTTTTTTTCTCTTCTTTTTTTTTTTTTTTTTTTTTTTTTTTTTTTTTTTTTTTTTTTTTTTTTTTTTTTTTTTTCTTTCTCTCTTTCTCTTTTTTTTTTTTTTTTTCTTTTTCTTCTTTTTCTCTTTTTTTTTCTCTTTCTTCTTTTTTCTTTTTTCTCTTCCTTTTTTTTTATTCTTTTTCTTTTTTTTTTTTTTTTTTTTTCTCTTTTTTATCTTCTCTATTTTTTCTTTTTCTCTCTTTTTTTCTTATCTACTTTTTTTTCTTCTTTTTCTTTTATTGGCTTTCACTCTTTTTTTTACTGGTTGTTATTTATTCATCTCTTTTTTTCGTTTTCTATCTTCTTGCGTTCATTTTTCTCTTTTCTTGTGCATTCTTTTCTGTTTTTACGTTTATTTTTCACCTTTCTTAAGTTATTTTTTTATTTTCTCTTTTTTGTCTACTTATATATATACTCTTCTCTCTTCTCTTTTTTTTTTTTCTTCTATTAAAAATTTTATTTTCTGGTTCTTCGTTGCACTCATCTTATCTTTCTTTCTTCTGGTCTACTTCTGGGTCCTCCCACTATTACAAACTTAACTATATTATTATCTTTTTCATCTCTTTATATTTCTTGATTTTCATTTTCATGTTCTTTTTTATTATCGTCACTTCTATACGAGTTCTTAGAATTTCTCAAACTCATCTTTAATATTTATTCTCATCATCTATTACACTTCTTTCTTGACTACTTCTTCACCTACAAACTCGATTATATCACCTTTATCTATTCCACTCTCTTATCACCTTACATTTCACCCTTATTTCTTTATTCTAACTCTTTCTCTTCTGGTATTCTCGGGATCATCAATCATCAAACTATCTACTCTTATCCTTTTACAACTTCTATCAACTCTTCATAAACAAACAAACATTCATCTACTCCTACATCGATCGCTGCCAAACATTCTCTTGACTTACATATATCTTTCGTTCTATCTCCCCACGACGCCGACTACGACGATGCGCGCAAGGTCTATAACGCGATGATCGATCGGCGACCCGCCGTGATCGCGCGCTGCGCCGACGCCCAGGACGTCGCGCGCACGATCGGCTTCGCCCGTGAGCATGACCTGCCGCTGGCGGTGCGCGGCGGCGGACACAACGGCGCCGGCCTCGGGATCTGCGACGACGGCGTCGTCGCCGACCTCTCGCTGCTGCGTGAGATCGAGGTCGACCCCGAGACGCGCACAGCGCGCGTTGGCGGTGGCTGCACGTGGGGCGAGGTCGACCGAGCCACGCACGCGCACGGTCTCGCGACCCCCAGCGGCTTCATCTCGACCACCGGCGTCGGCGGCCTCACGCTCGGCGGCGGGATCGGCTACCTGACGCGGCGCTACGGGCTGACGATCGACAACCTGCTCGAAGCCGAGCTGGTGCTCGCCGACGGAAGCCAAGCCCGGGCAAGCGCCCAGGAGAACACCGATCTGTTTTGGGCGATCCGCGGCGGCGGCGGCAACTTCGGGGTCGCGACCTCGTTCCGGTTTGCTCTGCATCCGGTGAGCACGGTGCTCGCCGGGCCGACCTTCTGGCCACTGGAGCAGACCCACGAGGTGATGCGCGCCTACCGCGAGTTTTTGCCCGCCGCACCGCGCGAGCTCAACGGATTTCTCGCGCTGCTGACCGTCCCGCCCGTGCTGCCCTTCCCCGAGGAGCTGCACCTGCGCAAAGTCTGCGGGATCGTCTGGTGCTACCTCGGTCCCGCCGAGCAGGCGCCGGACGCGCTCGCGCCGATGCTGAACGTCGGCAAGCCGCTGATGCACGCCGTCGGCCCGATGCCGTACCCGGGCTGTCAGAGCATGTTCGACGGGCTCTACCCGCCCGGCCTGCAGTGGTACTGGCGGGCTGACTTCGTCCGCGAGCTGTCTGACCGGGCGATCGAATGTCACGCCGAGTTCGGGGCGCGCCTGCCGACTCCGCACTCGACCATGCACCTCTACCCGATCGACGGCGCCGCCCACGACGTCGCCCCGGCGCAGACGGCGTTCAGCTACCGCGACGCCAACTGGGCGCAAGTGATCGTCGGCGTCGACCCCGAGCCGGCGAACGCCGACTCGATCCGCCAGTGGACAGTCGAGTACTGGGACGCCACCCACCCCTACTCGGCGGGTGGTGGCTACGTCAACTTCCTCATGGACGAGGGCCAGGATCGCGTCCGGGCCAGCTACGGCAACAACTACCAGCGGCTGGCCGAGGTCAAGGCTGCCTACGACCCCGACAACCTCTTCCACACCAACCAAAACATCGCGCCGCCGGCGCGATGAACGCCACAACCACAGAAGGAGGAGCGCAATGCCGCTCATCAACGTCAAGCTGATCGAGGACGTCTTCACCCCAGAGCAGAAGGGGCAGATCGTCGAGCGCCTCACCGACGCGATGGTCTCCATCGAGGGAGAGAACATGCGAGGCGTCACCTGGGTCGTCGTCGAAGAGGTCAACAGCGGCGACTGGGGCATCGGCGGCAAGCCGCTGAGCACCGAGGACGTCAAGGCGCTAGCCGCCGGGGCGCCTGCCTGACCGGAAGCGATGCGCCGGCAGCCAGCCCGGGCTGCCGGCCCGCTTCGCAAGTCGCGCCCCCCTGGTCGCGGTCGCGCCCAAACAGTCTCACGGCTACGTGAGACGCGGTCCGCGGTTACGGGCGCGACTGTCGACACGGGAGTGTCTGGCGGCAAGGATCTCACCCGGGCCGAAACGAACGCTCTCGCGGGCGTTGCGCAGATACGCATGGCGCCACTCCTGTGACGCGCTGGCTTCCGCGTCGCCATGCCGGCGGCCAACTCGAACGGCTCGAGCCAGACCGCCCCGTTAGACGGGTTGCGAGAGCAGCGCTATCCGGTGGGCCAATGCTGCAATCAGCGAATGCAGATGCCGCGACTGGGGAGACGGCGCTCGTCAGGCTGCCGCGGCAACCGGACTGCGGGCTGCTGCGTTTGATCCGGCCAGGCCCAAGGAGAAGCCGGACCGGTGGCTCCCGGTGTCTCGCCGATAGGCTGGCGTCGGTGTCGAACGGGCGTCGCGTAGTCGTGATCGGTGGCGGGATCGTCGGGGCGTCCGCGGCTTTTCATCTCGCCGATGGCGGGGCCGAGGTGGTGCTGGTCGACGACGACCGCGAAGGACGGGCGACGTACGCGGGGGCGGGGATCGTGGCGTGGCCGTGGCGCGATCCCGGCCCTCCGATCTTCGAGCTGCGCCGTCACGCCGTCGCGGCCTACACCGAGCTGGCGGCACGCGTCGGCGCATGCCTCGACGTCGTCGGCGAGATCTTCGTCGCCCCCCCAGGCCGGTTGCTCGACGAGTCCGAAGAGGCGCTGGCTGGCGGCACCGTCGGGCCGGTGCGACGCCTGGAACCTGAGCAGGCGCGAGCGGCGTTTCCGTATCTGGCCCCGGAACTCGCTGCGCTGCACGTGACAACGACGGCCCGGGTGCAGGGTGACGCGATCCGGGACCGGCTCATCGCCGCCGCCACCGCGTGCGGCGCCGAGGTCGTGCCCGGCCGCGCCGAGCTGGTGTGTGGTCCTTGCGGGGTACAGGCCGTCGTCATCGCGGGCCGACGGATCGCCGCCGGTGATGTGGTCGTCGCCGCCGGGACGTGGTCGGCGGAACTCGTCGCCCCGGCGGGGCTAACCCTCGCCGTCGCGCCGCAACGCGGGCAGATCCTGCACCTCGGAGTGCGCCAGGACACAACGAAGATGCCGGTCGTGCAGCCGCTAGATGCCGACCACTATCTGCTGCCATTCCCCGACCGGCGCCTCGTCGTCGGGGCGACCCGCGAGAGCCGCTCGGGCTTTGACCCGCGGCTCACCGCCGGCGGTGTCGCCAGTGTCCTCCAGGACTCCCTGCGGGTCGCGCCCGGGCTCGCGGATGCCACGCTGCGGGAGCTGCGGGTTGGCCTGCGCCCCGCGACACCTGACGGCGACCCGATCCTAGGACCGATTCCGGGCTGCACGGGGCTGTGGGCCGCCACAGGCGCAGGCCCGCAGGGCTTGACGATCGGTCCCTACTGCGGGCGGCTGATCGCCGACGCGATCCTCGGCCGGCCAGAGGAGGTGGACCTCACCCCCTATATACCGGCGCGATTCAGCTGATCGCCTGACCGTCGCGAGCGCTGCTCCTTTATGTGTTCTTCCCGAGCATCGCGTTCGCCGCGGCACGGACGCACGCCTCGCCCGCGCAGGCGGCGGCGAACATCGACCGGGCGACGCCGGGGAGCGAGGGCCCCCGAAGCAGCCCACGGAGCACGACGATCTGCTGTGGGTCAACGTGATCAGCATCCTCGGGACCGGTGCGGGCAGACCGCCGCCCGCGGCCACGGGACGATCATCAACATCGGCTCCTGGATGGCGCAGGTCGGCAGTCCCTACCCCAACCCGAAAGACCCAGGCATCTTCGCGATGGCCGACCCCGAGCGAGTTTGCTCGCTTGTTCAGGACGCGGGCTTTGCCGACCCGCGACTCGACGACGTCGAGGTGCGCTGGCGCTTTGCAGACTGCGACGCGCACTGGCGGTACGTCACGGAGCTGGCGGGCGGGATCGCGATGGTCCTGCTGGCAATGCCCGAGCCAGACCGCGAGGCCGTGCGCAAGCTGGTTGAGCGCGCCACCGGGGACTACCGCGTCGATGGCGGCCTGGAACTGCCGGGCGTGGCGCTCAACGCGTCGGCAGGGTAACCCTCGCTGGTCGCGAGCCCCAGGCCACCTGCGACCGACCCGTCACCGATATTGGTCTCTTAGCCCAGCGCTGCGCTTCCTCTCATTGCAGCAGCATCCGGGAGTCGCTCGTTGATGTGTTCTCGCCTCAGCAAGCAGCAACGGCGCCGGGCGCTTCTGGGTGCCTGCTGGCGCCGCTCCTCCTTGCTGGCGCGACGCGCATCTGGACCTCGATGGCGAGTCCCCTGAGATGGGCGATACGAAGCCGGCCGATCTCCGCCGGCAACCGTACTACAGATTGTATAGGTTGTGATACGCTCACTCCATGCGAAGTGTCCGATTGGATCCCGAGCTCGACGAACTCGTACGGCGCGCTGCCGCACAAGAAGGGGCCTCGGTGTCCGAGTTCATGCGACGCGCGGCGGCCGACAGGGCGCGGCGGACGCTCGGCGCTCGCGACCAGCTGGACGACGTGCTCGGTGCCGTGCGCACCGAGGGGGGAGTGGCGCGACGGACCGGAGCCGCGTTCGGTGAGCTGCTGCAAACGCGCCGTGGGTAGCAGCGGTGATGCTCACCGACGCCGGGCCGTTGATCGCCCTGATCGACGCCGGCGAACCGGATCACGACCGCTGTCGTGAGACGCTGGAGAGGTTGGAGCTTCCACTCCTCACGACCTGGCCGGCGTTCACGGAAGCGATCTACCTGCTGGGCCAAGCCGCCGGCTGGCCCGGGCAAGACGCTCTATGGACGATGATCCGACGAGGCGCGCTGACACTCGCTGACCTCGATCTCGAACTCGCGCTTCACAGCGCTGATCTAATGGGCCGCTACCGCGATCATCCGATGGACCTCGCCGATGCCACGCTTGTGGCGCTTGCGGACGCCCGCGACCTACGCACGATCTTCACCCTCGACGAGCACTTCAGGGCCTACCGCTTGGCCACCCGTCGCTACCTGCACGTGGTGCCGAGTTAACACGCCGCGCCCGGCGGTGAGAGATGCGCATTCCTTCTCCCGCAGCCATCCCGCCGGCACCAGCCTGAGATCGAGTTGGGCGGAAAGGAGGGCGGACGCGCCGCATCGTGCAGGCCTCAGCGGACCGATGCGTCCTAGGCTGGCGTAAGCGGGGGTCCGGCTGGCGTGAAGGGGGGTGTCGATGTCCCCCTGGCTTGGAGGTTTGGGTATGCTTGCCGCAACGTCGCCTCTAGACACGGCATCGGGTCACCTCGCTGTGGCCGGCTCGGCGTCGGTTGCGCACCTGGAGAGGGTGATTTTCTTGGACAGACGCGCTAATTGGCGGGGCGGTTTGCTCCGGGGAAGGTTGTTTGTCATCCGCTGCTTTGGTGTTGCGTTCTTGGGTGCGCTGGTGGTCGGAGCCGGTGCTGGCTTAGCCTGGGCACGGGGGCGGAGCTCCGGTGCTGGGCCGGGGGAACCGTTGCCGGCGCTGGTCGGGCTTTCCGCCAATGTAATCGCCGCGCCTACGCCCGTACTTGGCACGGACAAGCGCCGGCATCTGGTGTATGAGATCTCGCTGCTAAACGTGGCCGCGTCGGGGGAGCGGATCGACCGGGTGCAGGTGCTTGACGCGGCGGATCGGTCGGTGATCGCCTCTTACGATGGCGCCGGTGCGGTGCGCAAGATCATGAGCAACGCCGCGCAGTTGCACCAGCCCACAGACGAGCTGCCGTCCAGCGGGGGCGGGGTGCTGTGGCTCGATGTGTCGTTTTCCCGAGGCGCTCGTATCCCCAGCCACCTGGTGCACCGGATCGAGTTCACCGACCTCTCCCGGCCAGCGCGTCGAGAGACGGTCAACGGCGGGCGCACCATGGTGAGCTCGCGCGGTCCGGTCGTGTTGGGACCGCCATTGCTCGGTGCCCGCTACCTGGACACCAATGGCTGCTGCGGCGAGAGCGCGCACACGAGGGCGCTGCTGCCCATTGATGGGCGGCGCTATCTGGCCCAGCGCTACGCGACCGACTGGCTTCGGCTCAACCGTCATGGCCGCTCGCGCGTGGGAGACCCGGGCAAGAACGAGAGCTATGTCATCTTCGGCGACCCGGTGATCGCGGCCGCGTCGGGGGTGGTGATTGACACGCGCAACGACCTGCCCGAGAACACCCCGCCGCATCCGCTGGCCAATCTGAACGTGCAAAACGCGCTCGGCAACCGCGTCACCGAGGCGCTGGGTGGCGGGCGCTACGCAGCCTACGCCCACCTACAGCCGGGTAGCGTTGCCGTTCACGTCGGCCAGCGCGTGCATCGCGGAGAGCTCCTCGGAAGAGTCGGCAACACCGGCAGCTCAACCGCCGCGCATCTGCACTTTCAGGTCACCGATGGGCCGAATGCGGTCATCTCCAACGGGCAACCGTATGTGTTCGCGCGCTTTGCGCTAACCGGCCAAGCGGTGGGGTTCGACAAAGCCACCGATCAGTTCGACATTGGCCCTGCGGCAGCGCCGCTGGTCCGCCGCGATCAGCTCCCACTCGAAAGAGACGAGGTCACCTTCCCTCCAGGCGCAGCGCCTTTCTCCGGGTGAGCCGCGGCCCATCTACTTTTTCGTGGACGCTAGGCAAGCGCGTGTGACGCAGAAGACGTCCCGTCTCGACGTGAGGCCAGATCGACCCGCCTTGTGCGGAATGTAAGCATGACGCTGCCTCGCCCTCGGTCGCTAGACCTCTGGAGCCCACGATCCGAACGCTACCTGCTGAGGATCGCCGCCAGCCGTGCAGCGGTAACGGTGGTGGCTGCGGTTGCGATTTCGTCGCACCGTGAGCTGACCGCCTGCGGTTTGAGGGCAGTCGGTCAGCGGCCAGACATAAAGCCAGGCAGCGGTGCGCACCAGCAGCCTCAGGATCCGAGCCAGTGCACCGAAAGTGGTGGGTCCGCTGCCTCGCCCACCTCCGCACCCCGCCGCGCGCGGGACCGTTCTCCCAGCGCGATCGCCAACCGTTTTGACTCGACCTTCGGCAAGCCACTGGCCGGCGAGCCAACTGCCTACCACCAGCTCCCGGCGATCAGTTCCCTAACGGATAGATGACCCGCACCCCCAACTACGGAAGGCAGACAAATGTCAATCACGACAGGCAGACAGGTGAGACGCACAAGGAAAGGCATAGGGGCATCGGCGACCCTGCTGGCGTGCGCCGTCGCGGGAGCGCTACTTATCCAGACCGGGGTGGCGAGCGCAGCGGAGTCGTCGGTCGTGGCGTCTTCAAGCGTCACTACGCGGATCGTGTGGAAGGGGTGCGGCAAGCGCTTGCAGTGCGCGAGGGTGCAGGTTCCGCTGGATTGGGCTCGGCCGGGCTTGGGCACAATCTCGCTGGCGGTGGTTCGTTACTTGGCGAGCCGGCCGGGGCAGCGGATCGGGTCGCTGTTCGTCAATTTCGGCGGTCCCGGCGTGGCGGGGGTACCGATTGTGAAGGCCGGCGGAGCGGACCTGGACAGGCTCGGTCACGGGCGGTTTGATGTCGTTGGTTGGGATCCGCGCGGCACCGGCGCGAGCACGCACGTTCGGTGTTTCGCGAGCACCCGCGCCGAGGCCAGGTTCTGGGGGCCCGGGTGGTCGGTCCCGACCACGAGGCCAGAGTCGGTGCGCTATCTGCCAAAGGCGCTGGCGTTCGTGAAGCGCTGTGTCGCGCTCAGCCGCCGTCTGCTGGCGCACGACTCGACCGCCGACACGGCCCGCGATCTTGACTATCTACGCAAGCTGGTCGGCGACCGCAAGCTGAACTACCGAGGCGTGTCATACGGCACCGTTATCGGCCAGACCTACGCGAACATGTTCCCGCGGCGTGTGCGCGCGATGGTGTTGGACGGCGCCGTTAATCCGGTCCCGTTCACGACCTCCACCCAGGCGGGTATTGGCAGCTTCGCGGCTGACTTCGATCTGGTGTTCTCCAAGTTGCAGTCGCTATGTCAGTCCGCGGGGCCGGCGCGTTGTGCGCTGGCGGGCCACGGGTCGGTCAAAGCGCGAGTGAGCGGGCTGCTGGCGCGGCTGCGCCACGGGCCGATCCCGGCGCCGTCAGCGCCTGCCCCGCATCGGCTCAGCTATGGCGATCTGTTGCTTTACGTGTTCCCGAACCTCGGCGAGCCCGCGAGCTGGCCACAGATCGCGGCCGGGCTCGAGCAGGCCGCCAGCGGCAACGGATCAGCCATCGAGACGGCGCTACAACAAGCAAGGCCGCTGTATCAGTCGATGCTGAATTCAGGGACGGCGCTGCAGTGCGCAGACAAGCCGCGACCGCGGCTGGGCCCGCAGGCGTGGCCGAGCATAATCGGCCGGCTGACGCGGGTCAGCCCGTTTCTGGCGGTGCCCGGCTGGTGGTTCGCGGTGCCGTGCGCCGGTTGGCCGCTGGTGAACGCTGACCGCTACAGCGGACCGTGGAACAGGTCGACCCCCAACCCGGTCCTGGTGATCGGCACCCGGTATGACCCACTCACCGCCTACGCAGGCGTCCGCCGAGTTGCGCGCGTGCTCGGCAACGCCACGCTGCTGACCCTCGACGGCTACGGCCACACCAGCGCCCAAGACCCCAGCGTGTGCATCGATCACGCGCTCAGCGCGTATCTGATCCGGCCCGCCACCGCACGCCGGCAAACATGCCACGCCGATCGACAGCCGTTTGACCCGGACTTCGGGAAACCACTCCCCAATCCACCGATCCTGTGACCGCTGCGTGCGGCGAGGCCCAGATAGTGTTCCTTACTACCCGAGGTGCGCCGCCAGGGCAGCGAGGGTCAGCTCCGACAGGCCGACCTCGTCAGCCAGTCGCTCTGCGTCCTCGGGCACCTCGTCTCGGTGAGGCCTGCCCTAGGCATCTGCCTCCACGCTCGCGAGGAAGCGCACGATCGCCTCGCCAGTCTGCTCGGGCTGCTGTGACTGAGGGTAGTGTCCGGCTTCGGGCACCACCGGGATGTGCCGCCACCGCTCTTACCCGCCTGCTGGCCCTGCGGAGCCGATGCTGCAGCTCGAAGGTGAAGAGGAGGTTGGCCAGCTTGGAATCGGAGTAGGCCCGCATCTTGTCGTATTTGCGGTGCGCCCTTCGGGGACGGCCATGATTCCGGCGTTGTTAATGAGGATGTCGATCGGGCCCTCCCAGCTCTTCGCAAACGCACGCACCGACACCAGATCTGAAGGATCCAGCGTGCGCACGTCGGTATCGCCGGAGATCTCCGCGGCGACCCGCTGGCCTTTGTCAAGGTCGCGGACGGCGAGGACGACATGCGCCCCGGCGCCGGCGAGCACGCGGGTGGTTTGCCGGCCGAGGCCGCCGGAGGCGCCGGTCACCAGCACGACACGGCCAGACAGGTCCGGCACGTCATTTGAGTCCCAACGTGAAACGGTCATGAGCGACTCAGTTGCTCGTAGCTTTCGCGCAGCAGCGCGATGCCGTCTTTGGCGTCTGCATCGTTCGCGAGCGACTTGCTTACCCAGTTGGAGTACCACTCCTTGGCCCGGCCTGAGTCCAGCACCTGGGCGCGGCGGTCATCGGGGAGAGGGAGGTCGAGGGTCCCGCGGTCTGGGTGCACGTGGCCAAGCTCGTGACCGTCGAACGTGATCGCGGTGGCGCCCCGGGGGGTAGTTTCGATGCTGATACCGGGCCAGGTAGCGACCTCGTGCATGACGGTGGCGGGGGGTGAGGCGGGGTTCATGGCTTTCTCCTTCGGGACTTGCGGTTGGTTGGAATGGCGGTGGTCCTGGCCGGTGTCGGGTGGCTGCTGGGTCTGCTTGAGACGCGCCCGTCCGGCCCGCGGATCCATCGCCGCGAGCCGGCTGTTACTTCTTGGGGCTAGGCCAGGCCGATCTGCTGCGCCTGCAAGGCGGAGTCCCAGAAGACGTACTCTTCGATGAGCTGGTCGCCTTCCCATCTGGCGGTGGTGGCAAAGTCGAGGTCGAAGGCCTTGCCGGTCGCGGGAATGATGTTGCCGTCGGGCAGGATCATCTCTCCGGTGAAGGTTCCGGTGGCGCGGGTGACCACGGTGATCCAGTCGCCGGCACCGAACTGGATTGGGTATGGATCGTTGTTGACGTGGACGTCGGGGAAGATGCGGATCATCTGCTCGATCATCGCGGCGTGCGCTGCCCGTCCCTTGATCGGTTCTGCGTTGCCCATGACGTGCGCGGTCATGTCCGGGTGGTGGATCGCGTTCATCGCTGTGACGTCGCGGGCGTTGAACGCGTCGTCGCCCTTCTTCATGAGGTTGAGGTTGTAGGTGACGCGGTCGGTCGAGGTGTGGGTAGCCATGGTGGCTCCTTTGGTGGTTGGTTGGTGAGGCGTTGGTTGACGGCCGCGGTGGCCGTGACCGTGGCGGTGCGGGCGGCGTTTGAGCGTTGGCGGCTGTCATGGGTCTTGATCAGTACGGCGGCGAGGATCGCGGCGGTCAGCGCGAATCCGGCGCAGGCGCGGTCATATCCCTTGGTGAGGGGGGGCGCGGTGTGACGGCCGCCGGCGTGGATCAGGCTTTGGGTGTGGCTGTTGGCGAGCGTCGCCAGGATGGCTAACGCCGAGCGCGCCGCCAATCTGTTGGGACATGTCGATCAGCCCCGAGCCCAGACCGGCTTCCTGGGGTTCGGTGCCGGCCATCGCGGCGATCGTGATCGGTACGAACGCCAAGCCGAAGCCGATCCCAGCGAGGGTGGTCGGGACCAACATCACCCACCGCCAGCTCAGCCCACTGGTCAGCACCCCGCCGAGCAGCACCCCGGCCGAACCGCCGGCGCCGAGCACGGCACCCCAGATCCCCAGCGCCCGGTTGCGCTCGGCACCGTCAGCGAACGTCGAGGTCAGGATCGACAGGGCCGCGGGGGACACGATCGCCGCCCCGACGCCCTGCAGGGCGCGGGTGGCGAGCAGCCATGCCTCGGATTGGGCCACACCTGCCGCCAGCGACGCCAGCGAGAACACAATCAGTCCGAGCATGAACATGCGTCTGCGTCCGAGCAGGTCGGCGAGTCGACCGCCCAGCAGCAGAAAGCCGCCGAACGTGAGGACGTAGGCGTTGATCACCCAGGACAGATCGGTACTGGAGAAGTGCAGATGCGCGCCGATCGATGGCGACGCGACGTTGACGATCGACCCGTCGATCACGATCACGAACTGCGTCACCGCTAGTAGCGCCAGCGCGAAGTTCTTCGCGCGAGGCGTGTCCAACGAGAGGGCGCGCCGGGAAGTCGGCGGTCGGGCAACGGTTTCGGCGAACGAGCTCATCAGGGCCAACCATTTCTCCGTACTCGGTAGAAACTTTAGCGTCAACTATGATATTAGCATAAACCCCAAACTAATGATGACAAGAAACTTGGAGTAGGCCTTGCTAAACTGCTTGGGGTGCCAGGTCCCGGACTACGCGAGCGCAAGAAGGCCCAAACCCGACAGCTCATCGCCGACACCGCTGCCCGCCTATTCGCCGAGCGCGGCTACGAGCACGTCTCCGTCAGCGATGTCGCGCGCGAGGCCGAGGTAGCCGAGGCGACCGTCTACAACTACTTTCAGACCAAGGAGCAACTCGTCACCGACCGCGACCAGGTGATTCAGGACCGGCTAGGCGAACTGATCCGCTCTCGACCGCCCGGCCTTACTCCGGCCGCAGCCATCCGGGACTTCGTCCTTGAAGACGTCGCCGCAATTCGCAGCACCCCTCCGGAAACCGCGCGTGGCGAGCTCGGCTACCTGGCGGCAATAAGTCCAACCGTCCACCGGCTGGCGCTGGAGCTGATCGACCATCAAGCCACCGCCCTCGCTAGCGCCATCCGCGAGACCACCGACGTCCGGCCGGAGATCGCCCAGCTACAAGGAACCGCGCTCGCCGGCGTGTTCCAGATCATCATCAACGAGGCCGGCCGGCGGACCCGCGAAGGCCAGAGCCAGACCCAGATCGCCGACGAGCTGTACCCGATCGTGGAAAACATCCTCGACGAGCTCAACCGCTGGCTCGACGTTCCAGGAGCGCACGCGCCCCACCAACCTTGACCCTAATTCGCGAGGTCCCGTCGCGCCTCGCGCTGCACCGGCACACTCGCGGAAGGCACCCCGCGATCGCACGTCCATGTTCCCCGAGAGTTGGGCACCGAACCGCCATCGACCTACGATGCCGGCTCACACGATGCGCTGCCTGCCGCAGAGACAGCCAGCAGCGCCGGCACCTGCTCTCGCAATCCGCGGGCACCCGCCACAGCAGCGCTGAGGTCTCTGACGCCTGCCCCAACCAGCGGCCGCGCCGCTCGCCGCCCTCAGGCGGTGAGGACCAGCGGGGCTCCCGGAGTGATGACGATCGTGTGCTCGGTGTGAGCGCTGTAGCTGCCGTCTGGGTCTTGATCGTCCATCCGTCCCCGGTCTTGCGGACTGCGCCGTCGCCGGCGGCGATGATCGGCTCGATCGTGATGACCAAGCCCTCGGTGAGCGGGACAGAACCGGGGGCGTTGTAGTTGGGAACGTGGGGAGCCTCATGGATCCAACGACCGATGCTGTGACCCATCAGATCACGACAGACGGAGTAGCCGTGCTTGGTGAAGGTCGCCTCAATCACGCGTCCGAGGTGATTGATCGGGACGCCCGCGTGTGCCGTCGCGAGCGCGCGGTTCAGCGCCGCCCGGCTGGTGGCCGCGAGCCGGCGAGCGGATGGCGTCATGTCCCCGACCGGCACGGAAAGGCACGTGTCGGCGTAGAACCCGTCCAGCTCGGCGGTGACGTCGAGCTTGACCAGGTCGCCGTTGCGCAGCCGCCGCCTGCTCGGGATCCAGTGAACAGCTTCGTCGTTGACGCTGATGCAGTTGACGCCGGGGAACCCGTAATCAAGCTGGGGTCCTGACCGCGCGCCAGCACGCGCGAACACCCGACCGCCGATCTCGTAGCCCGTTGCGACTGCGACCTGGTGAGAATTGGTGTCGCGAGTCGGGCCCGCCTTCCGGAGGCGCTCGCGGTGCTACATGCAGCGCTCTCGCGCTCTCGGCAAACCTGCGCCGCACGAGTGACCGCCCGCGCATGGTGTTTGACTCGTGCCCAGTCAGCTGGCTTTGGCGATCAGGGCCCTCATCTCGTCGGCTGAAAACGCGCGCACCGTGGTGGTGCGAACGTTGCCCAGGGAAGTCACCTTTAGCATCGCGGCCGCCAGCGTCTCTTCGTTGGGCGCGTCGATGATGCTCACCTGGTCGTGGTTTCCCAGGGTCCAGTATCTGTCCTTGACGCTGACCCCTAATGCCTCCATCTGACTCAGCCCGGCGTCATACCGGTCGACCGTCTGTTCGAAGTTCGCGACGCCTTGCTGAGTCCAGTCGCCGAACACAATATATGTCGCCATCTGCCCTCCTCGGTCGTTCCAGCGACCGTATATCGAGAGGCTGCAGGAGTCAACACGAGTTCAACCCTGTTGACCGCAAGTCGCGTGTCATCTTAGGTCGCGACCTCCCGCACTCGTGCTTGGATCGATCACGAGCAGTCTCCCGCGCACCGCCCAGACTCCTCGTTTGTCGCCCCTGGAGCAGCCTCGCTGCGGCTGCCGCTCTCCTGCTCGAACCAGCCGGAGCAGAAGGCGACGCCGGCGGATCGCGACGTCTCGGGGTTCGTGCATCTGGCAGGGTGCGCTGCGCGGTTGCCGTCTTGATCGGAGCACTTGTGACCGTCGCCGGATGTCCCGCGCCCGAGGTCGTCGTAGGGTGAGCTCATGAGCGTCTTGTGACAGCCGCCGGCGGCCGAACGCCACTTTACCGTCCGCCGGATCCTGGATGGTGGCGATCTCCGGGTGAGCGAGTGCGTGATCACCTATGACGGCGTGCCCACGTTCTCGCTCAGCGTCATGGAGATCACCGACCGAGCCAGCTGCCTAGCTCGGCCATCAAGCCGGCTCCACCAGGACAGTCCGGGCCGGGGAGACAGGCTCTTCGCCGCTGACGTCGGCATGGGCGGGGACTCACACCTGCGCGGAGGCTCATCGCGGCCGTATCCAGCTCAGTCGCCCTCCTCGGGGCGCCACGGAGGTTGAGGAGGCGCTGAGGCGAGTGCTTGTCGGAGGAGCATCAGCAGCTGACGGCGATCGGCGGCGGTGAGTCCGCCCAGCACCTCGTTCTCCACTTGCGTGACGGATTGTCTGGCTCGGTCCAGGGTGCGGCGGCCCTTGGGCGTGATCGATACCTCCCACGCGCGACGATCGCGTGGACGCCGACGGCGCTCGGCCAGCCCCGCGTTTTCGAGTTCGTTGATCAGCTTGACCATGGCGCTTGGATCGATGCTCATATCGGCGCTCAGCTGCTGTTGGATCGCCCCTTTGCGGGCGCCGAGCACGTTGAGCAGCGCGAACAGCGCGGGCGTCAGGCCTATCGCGTCGAGCGTCTCTGCGGTTCGCGTATGCGAGGCACGCCACAGCCGAAAGAAGAGCTGGCCGGCGAATTCGGCCACCTCGAAGTCGGTCGACACGGACGCTGACATTGCCTGAGTTTGGCAGATGCAGTGGAGCAATACAATGGTTGACAACATCCATCATAGTGTTGTACCATGGTTTTCGTCATCCAGGGAGCCCAAAGCTCCGTTACGAAAGGACGCGCCGTGACCTCGATCGAATCTCTCATCCTCGAAGTGGCCGACCCTCCGGCCGCCGACGCCTTCTATGCCGCCGCGTTCGGCATGGAGAATCAGGTGGCCCTACGCGCCTCGGACACGCCAACGACCGGCTTTCGCGGGTTCACCCTGTCGCTGGTGGTGTCCCAGCCAGCCACCGTCGACGCACTCGTCGGCGCCGCCCTCGACGCCGGCGCAACGCCGCTGAAGCTCGCCAAGAAAGGGTTCTGGGGCTACGGCGGCGTCATACAGGCCCCGGACGGGACGATCTGGAAGATCGCGACCTCATCGAAGAAGGACACCGGCCCGGTCACTCGGCAGATCGACGAGATCGTGCTCCTCTTGGGCGTCGCAGATGTGGTCGCGAGCAAGCGGTTCTACGTCGACCGCGGCCTGGAGGTGGCGAGAAGCTTCGGCCGCAAGTACGTCCAGTTCGCCACCGCGCAGGTCAAGCTGGCGCTCTATGGGCGCCCCGCGCTGGCCAAGGACGCCGGCGTCTCCCCGGACGGCACCGGCTCGCACCGGATCGTCATCGGCAGCGATGCCGGGCCCTTCACCGATCCGGACGGGTTCGCCTGGGAGCCGGCGGGCGGCCTACCGCGCGCGGCCTTCGCGACTGTGGCGGCCGCGATCCCGCAGGCCACCTGATCCGCATCCAGGAATTGCGGCGAGCCGTCCGCTGCTCGCCCACATGATGTCAACAGCAATGAGGAGGTTTCCATGAGCCCACCGAAAGACACGCACAGGTCCGCCAAGAGCCCCACCGCGACCGCCAAGCAGTCCGAGCAATTCACGGCCCAGGAACGAGCCGCGATGAAGGAGCGCGCCCGAGAAATCAAGGCTGCCTCGCGCCGCGGCTCACGCGCGGGCAAGGCAGACGGCGAAAACGACGTGCTTGCGAAGATCGCCGAGATGCCGAAGGCGGATCGCGAGATGGCCGAGCGGATCCATGCCATCGTCACCGCCAGCGCGCCAGAGCTGTCACCGAGAACCTGGTACGGGATGCCCGCGTACGCCAAGGATGACAAGGTCGTCTGCCACTTCCAGAGCGCGCAAAAGTTCAAGACGAGGTACGCGACGCTCGGCTTCAGCGACAAGGCGAACCTTGGCGACGGCGCTATGTGGCCGACGTCGTTCGCGCTGAGAAAGCTGACCGCCGCCGACGAGTCCCGGATCGGCGCGCTCGTGAAGCAAGCGGTGAGCTGAGGGATTGATCTCGCCACCGGTGCCGCGTCCGCGCACCTGCTCGGCCTGCGCGATCCGATGCGAAAACCGCGCTCACCGGCGTTCGTCATCACGCGTCACCGGTCGAGGTTCGAGGCGGCTGGTCGGCGATGTACCCGAGTATCTGGTCGACTACCTGATTCGGTGGCACCGTGGTGCCGGCGCGTAGGCCAGCACGTAGGCCAGCACGTCCCGGGACGTTCGCGGTCGGCGAGATAGAGGTCATTCCTTCCGCCATCCACACCACGCCAACGCAGGCACTCCTACAACATTCGCGCAGCAGGTTGCGACGGCTGGGTCGCCATGTCGGTCAGCGCGCGCCACAACCACGCGGGTATTACGATGCCGGATCGGATAGCTCGCGGGGATCCGCGGCCCGTCGCATGTCGCGCCGGGAGGCGGGTCGGAAGCTCAGCGAGGAGAACGGAGAGGATTGCGATGCCGCCGACCAGCGTTCATTTCAATGGCTCGGTCAATCTGCCCGACGCCGAGCGCGTGATGCGGGAGATCAGCTCGCGCATCCCGACAGGGGTTCGTCGCATGACCGACGGTGAGACCGGGGAGCGTGGCTACTGGATCCTGTTTCAGATTCGGAAGTTCGTGCAGATGCCCGAGTTTGAGTCGGTCATGGTCGGGCAGGCGTACGAGACCTCGCCGGATGCGCCGGAGATGCCCCAGCTCCGTCTTGCCGAGGGTGCCTCTGCCGACACGATCGACTGGCCCAACCTCGGCTACGCCGACGCATATGCCGAGTCGTTTGAGATCTTCGACCGGCTGCAGAAGGACGGGACGATCCCGGGTGGCGTGCGCTTCCAGATGCAGTACCCCACCCCGCTGGCGTCGATGGCGGGGACGATCGTGCCCGAGGACCTGACTGCTGTCGCCGCGTCCTACGAGACGGCGCTGTTCGCCGACCTCGACAAAGTCCTGGAGCGACTGCCTCACGACCACTGCGCGGTGCAGTGGGATGTCGCTGTCGAGTTCGGCCTTCTGGAGGGCGCGATGGGACCCGGCTCGGCGATACCGATGGACCAGGTCACCCCCGGCCTGCTCCGCTGCGTGGACCGCGTGCCGGGAGACGTCCCCGTCGGCCTGCACCTCTGTTACGGCGATTACGGCCACCAACATTTTAAGCAGCCCGAGTCAGTCCAGATGCAGGTGGGGCTTGTCAACGCCGTCGTCTCAGCCGCGCATCGACCGGTCAACTGGGCGTCGTTCACGGTGCCCCAGGCCAGAAAGGACGCCGGCTACTTCGCCCCGCTGCACGACTTGACGGCCGGACCGGAGACCGAGCTGTACTTCGCACTCGTTCCCTACCACCCAGACGACCAAGCCGACGGCACGACCGCCGAGCAGGCCCAGCAGATCGACACCGCGCTGGATCGGTCCTCGGCGGGCAGGCGCGAGTGGGGGATCTGTACCGAGTGCGGGATGGGACGCGTGGCCGCCGACGATGTGCCCAAGCTGCTCGATCTGCACCGTGAGATCCTCACGGCCTGAGCCGGCCAACGGTCGCCTTGCCCGTGACTCACTTGGCCAGGCCGACGACCCGAGCCCTTGCGGGCGACTGCGCCCGCGCGTACGGTAGGAGTGATGGCGTTCGATGATCTCGACCTCGATGCGGTACGTGCTGAGCTGGAAGCGCGCCGGGAGCGTGACCGCCAGCGTCTGGAGGTCCTGGCACAGCGTCCCGAACGTGGCACTGCGGTGAGCTTCGGGAAGCGGATCGGCGATGGCACCTCAGAGGCGGTGAGCCGCTTGACGGACATCGGTGTCGGCGAGTCACTCGAGCGTGGGTTGGAACGCACCAAGCGAGCACTGACAAAGCTGGACGAGGGGACCTACGGCATGTGCGATGAGTGTGGCGGACCGATCTCTCCCGGTCGGTTGAAAGCGATGCCTGATGGTGTGTTGTGCTTGAACTGCTCGGCGTTGGAGCGCCGAGCTCGTCCGCCACGCCGTCGTTGAAGTCGGGCGACTCCGTGTCGGACTCGGTTGGTGGGTGCTTGTGATCGGCGATCGCTGGGGGGTGACGCTGGCCGAAATCCGGCGCCGTTATCCGTGTGACGAGGTTGTGCCGGAGCCCGTATGGGAGGCTTGGCGGGGCGTAACGGTGCGAGCGCAAGCTCAGGACGTCTGGCCATGGGTGGCACAGATACGGCTAGCGCCGTACTCTTACGACCGGATCGACAATCTTGGGCGACGCTCGCCGCAGCGCCTCTCAGGGCTGCCAGATCCGGTCGTCGGCGAGTCGTTTACCGCCGCCTTGGGAGGGCGCCGGTTCGGCCGCATCATCGCCGTGGCCCCGGGCGAGCATCTCACCGGACAGATCATGGGCGCGGTCATGTCCTACGTGCTCGTCCCCGAGGGCCCAGCTACTCGGCTGCTGCTCAAGATCGTCACGCGGCGCGGACGAGTAATCGCACCGCTGCTCTCAATCGGCGACCTGATCATGGCCCGACGTCAGCTCCTGAACCTCGCTCGCCTCGCCGCGCCCGCGCAACCGGGCGGCGGGCACGCCCATGTCCCGGTGCAAGACCCTGGCGCAGATAGCGTCGGCAAGCGTGGTGGCGGCAAGGTGATGTGCGTCGGAGATCCTTCCCAGGTGGAGGAGAGACTCCGTCTCTGACGCGACCCCGCCATCGCCGAGGCGCAGGGCGAGTGCAACATCGGGTTTCAGATCGCTGGCGGCGAGTCCAACCGCGACGTTGACCAGGTCATCCGAGGTCACGGCCGCCACCGCGGCGCAGTGGCGCACGCCGACGGCTTCAAGCGTCGCGCGGTCGTCGCCACGGCCGATGACGACGGGAAAGCCGTCCTCGTGCGCCAGCCGCACGTAAGGAGCGTCCGGGTTGCACTCGACTGCGGTCACCGGGATACGGCGTTCTCGGAGTGTCTGGGCAAGGCGAACGCCGACCTGCCCGACCCCAACCAGGACAACGTGACCCCGGGCGGGCGCGGCGCGGCGTCCGACGATCGTCGTGAGCCGGGGGCGACTCAGCCTGCGTACCAGCGCGGCGGTGAACACGGCGACGAGCGCCAGCGCGGCCACGATGTTGACGGAGGAGACGATCTTGAACCACGCCGGGGCGAACCGGCTGGCCGGCGCGTCGGCTACGGTCGCGATCGCTCGCGTGCTGAAGTAGACACCGTTGAGCACGTTCTCGTGCAGCGCGCTCATCGAGATGGCGGTCTGCACTATCAATGCGACGAGAAGTCCCGTGCCGGCGCCGATGAGGAGCCGCAGCGCACCATCGACCACCCGGATTCCTTGGCGCCACCGTGGTGTCCGAGTTGTCACCGCACAGCAGTGGTCGGCGAGCTCGCGGGCGACGAGCTCCGCCGATGAGACGATGTTCACAGACGGGACCAACTCACGCAGCCGGTGAATCAGAGTCCTGTCAAAGAGCGTGACCCATAGCGGAATGTCGGGCCGCACGTGCCCGCACAGAAGCGTCAGTCGCAGCGCCAGGACATCGTCGCGCGTTACCACCGCGATCGCGGCCCAGTCGCCAGCCACCACCTTCGTGAGCTCGGTGTCTGAGTCAGGCGAAACGCTTTCGCCCCTCGCGTCTGCCTGCTCGAGCTTGCGTACAAGGGCCTCGCCGAGCCCACCGGGCTCGCTCAGAACGAGGACTCGAGGCCTCGCACCCAAGCTCGCCTCGCCTCCCCGTGACGCCACGGTGGGGCGCAGGATCTCATCGGCTGGCCCAGAACCCGTCCCCGGCGAACAGTTCCTCGACACAATCATCGAGCACGCCGGAGTCGTTGGCGAGGTCCAGGACGGTGTAGCGGCGACGGATCATCTGCGCCGTGCGGTAGGTCGCTTTGAAGCGATCGATGTCCAGACCGATCTGGGCCGGAGTGGTGGGGCAGTCGGCCTGCTTCAGGAGTGCCCGTATCTCTCCCGCGGGCATGAGCTGCTCCCGGACGCGAGCCCGGAGATCTGACCAGCGCTCCGCGAGCAGCTCGAGTCGCCGGGCGAGCTCGTCGGCCTCGATGTACTTCGCGCGCGTCTCCTCAAGGGCGGCGTCGTCGAGACCAGTTCCCGCGAGGGCAGTGCGAACGCGGCGCTCGACCTGCACCCACGGAGGCCGAGCCCGGACGGCGGCGTCGACATCGAGGCGGGCGAAGTCGCGTTCCAGGATCCGTTCGTACAGGGCCGCGATCGACACGGTGCCCACCCCCACCTTGAAGCCGTGCGACAGGGGCGGCTCGTCGTTCTCGCCGTTCTCGCCGAGCCCCTCCATCTCCCATAGGTGACTGAACTGATGCTCGGCGCCGGAGGCGGGCCGAGACGACGATGCGGCCTGCATTGCCAACCCCGACATGACAAGACCCTGGATCAGATCTTCCATCGCCGCCGGCTCGCCTTCGTGCAGCTCATGTGGGCGACTGGTCGCCTCGCGCAACTGCTCCTGGACCAGGGACCACGGCTTGGCTTCGATCGGCTCGACCTCGAGGGCATCGGCGACGATCCAGTCCGCGCCGGCGGTGATCTTGGCAAGCAGGTCCGCGTAGCCGGCTGAAGTCATTGGCGCGGGCGCGCTCGTCAACACCGCGAGGTCGGCGACCAGCGCCCGAGGCGCGGCACACTCCAACGTCTGCTTGAAGCCGTCCTTGAGGATTGATGCGCCGAACGACGTGTAGCCGTCCATCGAGGCCGCCGTGGCGACGTTCATGTACGGGCGGTCGCACTCGTGTGATGCCCGCTTGACGATGTCGTTGACGGTTCCCGAGCCGACCGCCACCGGAATCGCCTGATGCCGGCGCAGGGACTGCACCGCCGCCTCGATGTTCTCGTATTCGGCGTGGAGGGTGGGCCGGCCGCCAAACACGAACGGTTCCATCACATCGCGCCCAGATGCCTCGAGAGTCCGGTTGACCGTGGCGCCGGCCACCTCGAACGTGTTCTCGTCGGCGACGACGACCGCCGGGCGGTCGCCAAAGTTGCCTTCGAAAACGTCTGCGACCGCGTCGAGGGTGCCTTCGCCGATCACCACTTGCTCCGTGTCGGTCGCCTCGCGCAGCGCCTCGTCGACGCGGTGCTCATCCATGACTTGACGCGACCCTCGCCTCGCCTCCGAAGAACGAGCTCCACGGCATGTCCACCGGTCGCTCGAGCTCGATCACCTCATACAGGTGGCGGAGCAGCGGGAAGTCCTCCGGGTCGAGGATCCCGCGCTCGCCCAGCTTGGCCAGGGCGCCGCCGATCTCGCGAATCGCCGCCGCGCCCTCGAGCGTTGGGTGACCCAGCTGAGCCGACGCCTCCTCGAACCCGACTCCCGCACCCAACAGCCTGCCGACGCGAACGTTGCGGCCGCCGGTGCTGGTCACGTACATGTCGCCGACGCCGGGAAGCCAGTTGGGAGTGTCTGGGTCGCCGCCGAGCAGGGTGACGATTCGCCGCATCTCCGCGGCGCCCTGCGCGAACAGGGCGGCTTCGTAGTTGTGCATGCGCTTGGAGCTCTCCGACCCTCCGCGGGCCTTGAGAACGCCCTCCGCGAGCCCTACGCCGAGCGCGTAACAGTTCTTCAGCGCGGCGCACGCCTCGCAGCCAACGAGATCCGTCGACGTCCAGACGCGATAGCTCTCGGTTCCAAACGTCTCGGCGAGGTGGTCGAGCGTCGCCTGATCAGGGCCGGCGAAGACGACGCACGTGTCGCGGCGGACGGCGACCTCGGCGGCGATCGAGGGACCGGTGATCGCCGACACGGATCCGCGCTGGGGCTCGGGCCAGGACTCGGTCAGCGTGTCGGGCAGGATGCGCAGCTCGCCGTCGGCATCGGCCTGCAACCCCTTGGCGATGGCTATCGTCAGCGCTCCCTCGGGGAGCAACCGCCCGAGTTGCTCGCCGGCCCACCGGACGCCGAACGAGTTCACTGCACTGAGGACGATCTCTGCGCCGGCGAATGCCTCCGTCGCATCCTCCAACTGAAACGGCTTGACGGAAGCCGGCAACTCAACGTCGAGGCCGGGGTGAACATGGCTCGCCTGGAGGCTGTCGATGATGTCGCGGTCCAGGTGGGTGCCGACCAGGCAGACGTCGTGGCCGTTGTCGGCGAGCGGCACGGTGAGGGCCGAGCCCATCACCCCGGATCCGAGCACCGCGATTCTCGTCATCTGCGGGCCAGAGATTTGTGCCGGCGGGGACAAACGGGTAGATGTACCTCGGTACGACGCGTGCGATTCAGCCGACCCATAGCAAAGACAATGCCCGGCCGCGGGTGCCGACAAACTGATCGGGAGGCGCCGTGAGCTCATCCACCAACGGTGGTCCATACCTGCTTGGGATCGACTTCGGCACCGAGAGCTGTCGCGCTGGGGTGTTCGACCCCTCCGGCCGCCGCCTCGCCGTGGAGGCCACGACCTATGAGCTGCAGCATCCACGGCCGGGACGGGCCGAACAGGATCCAGACGAGTGGTGGTCGGCGCTGGTGCAGTCAGTGGGCAAGGCGATGCGCGCCGCCGGGATAGAACGCGACTCGATTGCGGGCATCTCCGTGGATGCGACGACCTGCACCGTCGTTGCCCTCGACGGCGCGGGGCGACACCTGCGGCCCGCCATCATGTGGATGGACGTGCGCGCCGCCGATCAGGCGCGCCGCATCGGAGAATCGGAGCATTCCGCTCGCAAGTACAACGGCGGGGGCCCGGTCTCGGCCGAATGGCTGCCGTCGAAGCTGCTGTGGGTCAAGGAGCGCGAGCCCGACACTTACCGCGATGCCAAGTACTTCGTCGATGCCCCGGACTGGGCGACGTTTCGGCTCACCGGTGTGATCAGCGCCAACATCAACACCGCCGCGGTTCGCGGCTACCACGACCGCGACAACGGAGGCTGGCCTGTCTCGTTCTACGAGGAAATCGGGCTCGACGACGTGTTCGACAAGCTGGCCGGAAAGGTGCTCGATCTCGGCTGTCCGGTTGAGGGACTTTCGCGGGAGGCCGCCGATGAACTGGGCCTCAAAGCGGGCACGCCCGTCGCGCAGGGCGGTGGTGACGCCTGGGTCGGCCAGATCGGCTTGGGCGTGGTCACACCTGGCCGGATGGCGCTGATCACCGGCTCCTCGCATGTTCTTTCCGGCCAGAGCGACCAACCGATCAGCGGCGCGGGTTTCTTTGGCGCGTTCACCGACGCCGTCGTCCCCGGTCAGTACACGGTCGAGGGCGGGCAGGTATCAACCGGCTCGGTCCTGAGATGGTTCGTGGACAACTTCTGCGGCGACGCGTCGCAGGAGGCCGAGCGCCGCGGAACCAGCGCCTACGAGGTCCTCAACGAGAGGGCCGCTGCCATCCCACCCGGCTCCGATGGGCTGATCGTCAACGAGTACTGGCAAGGCAACCGGACCCCGTACACGGACCCGCTTGCCCGTGGGATCGTCTGGGGTCTGGGCCTTCATCACACCCCTGCGCACGTATACCACGCGATCCAGGAGGGGATCTGCTACGGCACCGCGCACATCCTGCGGGCCATGGGCGAAGCCGGCTTCGAGGTGGAGAAGCTCGTCGCGGCGGGCGGTTTTACGAACAGCCCGCAGTTGATGCAGATGCACGCCGACGTCAGCGGCGTGCCGATCGCGTTGACGGAGATCGGCGACGCGGTCGTGC
The DNA here is from genome assembly GCA_963830395.1 of uncultured Actinomycetota bacterium. GTDB lineage: Bacteria > Actinomycetota > Thermoleophilia > Solirubrobacterales > Solirubrobacteraceae > Palsa-465. The sequence goes on along the minus strand of CAWHMI010000025.1, from coordinate 136,394 downwards.
TGGGGGGCGCCATTCTCGCTGCGGTTGGCGCCGAGCTGTTCACCGACATCCCAGAGGCGGTGGACAGCATGGTTCACGAGACCGACACGATCGAGCCCGACCCGGACGTGCACGAGCGATATCAGTTCTTTGTCGACGCCTACGCGGAGGCTTATCCGGCAATGCGACCCCTGATTCACCGCGTTGTCGAGGCGGTCGCCGGCGACGAGCCCGCGGAGCCCTGAGAAACCGAAAGTAGAGGAGGACCAGATGCAACCGATCGCCATCGGCGCCGACGAGGCCGGAGCACCGCTCAAGGAGCACCTCGCCGAGTACCTCAAAGAGAGCGGCTACGACATCAAGGACTACGGCAACGGTACCGAGCAGGACTATCCAGATGTCGCATCGCGCGTCGCGCAAGCAGTTTCACAAGGCGAGCACGACCGCGCGGTGCTGGTCTGCGGCACCGGCCTCGGGATGGCGATCACCGCCAACAAGATCCCGGGCGTGCGGGCCGCGACCGCACACGACGCCTATTCGGCCGAGCGCGCCCGCAAGTCCAACGACGCGCAGGTGATCACCATGGGCTCGCGCGTGATCGCGCCCCAGGCGGCCGAGAAGGTGCTCGACCATTGGCTGGCATCAGAGTTCCAGGGCGGCGGCTCCACCGAGAAGGTGGAGAAGATGAACGAGGTGGACGCCAGGTTTCGCGCCAAGTGACTGTTGTTGACGAAAATCGCCGGACGGTGCCAGAGATCGTGCCCGCGGATCCGCGGCCGGGACGGAGACGGCCGTGACCTATGTCATCGGAGTCGACAGCTCGACGACCGCCACCAAGGCAGTGGTGTGGGACCGCGACGGTAACGCAGTCAGCGAGGGAAGGCAGGAGTTCGAGCTCGTCATGCCACACCCCGGGTGGCACGAGCAGGACGCCAAGGAATGGTGGCGCTCGACGGCGGCCGCGCTGCGGCAGGCCGCCGGGGGCGTCAAGGCCTCCGAGATCGAAGCGATCGGACTGACCCATCAGCGCGAGACGTTCGCCTGCCTTGGCGAGGACGACACCCCGTTGCGTCCAGCGATGCTGTGGCTCGACGCCCGTGCGGGCGAAGAGGTGGAGCAGCACGGCAGCGAGGAAATCCACAGGATCACCGGCAAGCCCCCGGACACCACTCCCGCGTTCTACAAATTGCTCTGGCTCCGGGCCCACGAGCCCGAGGTACTGGAGCACACCAACAGGGTCGTCGACGTTCACGCATTCCTGGTCAAGCACCTGACTGGGGAGTGGCGGACGACCTGGGCGTGCGCCGATCCGCTGGGGCTGGTCGACATGGAGACATTCGACTGGTCCGAAGAAGTGCTGGGCCAGGCGGGCCTGGAGCGCGGACAGCTGTGTGAGCTGGCCGCACCCGGGGCGGTGATGGGAGAGCTGCGCTCAGACGTCGCCGCCGAGCTGGGGTTACCGGCGGGGATTCCCGTTGTCGGGGGTGCCGGGGACGGGCAGTCGGCGGGTCTCGGCGCCAACGTCACCAAACCGGGCCGGGCGTACCTGAACCTCGGCACGGCCGTGGTCTCCGGGACCTACAGCGACGAGTACGCATGGGGACGCGAGTTCCGCACCCTGGGCGGCCCGATACCGAAGACCTACACGCTGGAGACCCTGCTCCAGGGCGGCACCTACACGGTTTCATGGTTCGTGAACAAGCTCGCCGGGACGGAGGCCCTGCGGCTCGGACTCGACCTGTCCGACGAGGAAGTGCTCGAGACCGCGGCCTCGCGTGTCCCGCCGGGCGCCGATGGCCTGCTGGCGATTCCGTACTGGAATCAGTCGCAGACTCCGTACTGGGACGACTACGCCCGCGGCGTGATCCTGGGCTTGCGGGGGCACCACGGCAAGCGCCACCTCTTCCGCGCCATCCTTGAAGGCATCGCGTTCGAGCAGCGACTGATGACCGACGGGGTGGCCGGCGCGCTGAATCAGGCGATCGACGTCTACCTCGCGCTCGGCGGGGGCTCGCGCAGCGCGCTCTGGTGTCAGATCATTGCCGACGTGACCCGCCGGACGGTGATCGCCTGCCGCGAGGTCGAGACGACGAGCCTCGGCGCCGGCATGCACGCCGCCGCGGCGATCGGCTGGTTTGACTCGATCCCGGAGGCGGCTGAAGCGATGTCCGGCGAGGGCGCGAGCTACGAGCCGGATGAGCGCCGCGCGGACCTGTACGGGCGGCTCTTCGATGTGTACCGCGAGATCTATCCGAGCGTGCGCGAGCTCTTCCCCCGCTTGAGCGCGGCGCTGCAGGAGCCTCGGGCGTCGAGCTGACACGCCGGCTGCGCCGGCGAGTGGAGCGAGTCCCTCGGCTATAAATCGGCTCATGGCTGGAGCTATGGGCGTCGTGATGGCCGGGGTTGCGCGGTGAGCGAGAAGTCCGAGATCTCGCCCCCGCTGCCTGCGGGCGCCCCGGCACCGGACGGTCAACTGGCGTCGTCTGACCTCGACCTGCTGCGCGCCCACGAGCCGATTCTCTGTTTTTCTGAAGGCGAGCTGTTCTTTCCGACGGCGGTGGGCCCGTATGTGGGGCAGTGCAGCCTGTGGTCAAAGGTCGAGGGAAGCTCGGTGTGCGTCGTCCCGGCGGGCGGGCTGTCGCTCGATCGCCTGCAGGAAGAGGCGGTGGCCCGACGCGATCAGCAGCTGTCGTTGCGTTTCGTGGAGGCGCCGCTGACTCGTGCCGAGTATCGCCAGTGGCGCCACGAGCCACGCGCGCGGCTGGTCAAGACGCTCAGGTTCACGACGACGGGCATATTCGGGCGTCTGCTCGATGCCGGCTTTCGCGCCTCGCTGCTGCTGCGCGGGAAGGTGGCCGCGGGCCTCGCCGCGGCGGCCGAGATCGCGTATCGCGACAAGCTTGAGCCCGACCGGTTCGTGTACTACGGACGGGTGGTCCGGACGGGCGGTTACGTGTGCCTGCAGTACTGGTTCTTTTACGCGATGAATGATTGGCGCTCGACGTTCAGCGGGGTCAACGATCACGAGGCCGACTGGGAGATGGCCACCGTGTACCTCGCCCAGCGAACCGGCGGTCCGCCCCGTCCCGCGTGGGTCGCGTTTGCTTCCCACGATCACCACGGGGACGATCTGCGTCGACGCTGGGACGACCCCGAGCTGCGCCGCGAAGGTAACCACCCGGTGCTGTTTGCCGGAGCTGGATCGCATTCCGGGGCGTTTGTCCCGGGCGACTATCTCATCACCGTCGATCCGCCCCAGCTGCGCAAGGTGATGGCGGGCGTTCGTCGTGTGCGGCGGGCGCTGGCTCCGTGGCGAGAGGACACGGGGCTGGCCGGACTTGGCATCCCTTTCGTCGACTACGCGCGGGGGGACGGGAAGGTCATCGGGCCAGGACAGCCAACGCGATGGACAGCCACGGTGATCGACGATGACACGCCGTGGGTGCACGACTATCGCGGCTTGTGGGGCCTCGACACCGAGGATCGTTTCGGCGGCGAACGCGCCCCTTCGGGTCCGCGCTACGAGCGCGACGGAGCGATCCGTCGCGCCTGGGCAAACCCGCTGGGCTGGGCGGGGCTTCAGAAGGTATCGCCCGACGGGGACCGGTACGGGGGGCTGTTGGCCGAGCGGATCGCGGCGCTCGAGCACCGGCTGCGCCAGCTCGACGACCGGATCGCCGACGAGCGCGCCGAGCTGCGCCGCATGAGCGCCGCAGTCCGCTCGCTCGAAGCTCACGACCACACCCGCCGACTCGCGCGCGAGTCCGCGGCGAAACGCGACGAGCTCGAGAACAAGCTCAATGACACGATCGCGGACCGCGTCAGCCTGGACGAGGAGCTGCGCGCCCACCGGGACACCATCAGACGGCCGCTTCCCACCCAAGAGCCGCAGGACCACATCAAGACGCGATACGGGCCACGCGCCGAGGAGCAACAGCGCCGAGCGCGATTCCTCCGTTTCTGGGCCGCGGTCAGCACTCCGCTGCTGCTCGGCATCGTGCCCGTGATCCTGCTGGCGCAGCCCCTCACCTGGATCACCACACTAATCGCGCTCACCGTCTTGTTCATCGGGGTCGAGGCGTTCGCTCGCCGGCGGTTTCTGTCCTTTGTGGCCAGCACGCTGTTGCTCGCGGCAATCGTCGCGGCCTTGATCGGCTTCGTCTCGCTGTTTCAGTACCACTGGCGGATCGCGCTCTCGGTGTTGTTCGCAGCCGCGGCGTTCCTGCTGCTAGCCGGGAACCTGGGCGACATCAGTCGCGGGCGCCCGCGGGGCCGCGCGGCAGACGAAGCCGACGACGAGTAGACACAGTCCGGCTCCCCGCTCAGCGACACGAAGCCGAGCGCGATGCCACGGTGTTCGAGGACGCAAGCTACGCTGGCAAGAACGCTGCGACTTTTGTCAAGCAAGTCAGCTATGTTTCGCTCGTGCTGCAACGCGCATATCCGGGCCAGGTCTGCTCGATCGCTCGATCGCTGGAGGTCATCGGCGAGCGCTGGACGCTGCTGATCCTGCGCGACGCGGTGACCGGAGCGGAGCGCTTCGAGGAGTTCCAGGACAGCCTCGGGGTCGCGTCCAACGTGCTGACCAATCGGCTCAAGCTGCTGTGCGACGAAGGCGTCCTGGCGCGGGTCTCCGACCCGGAGGGTCCCGGCCGTCCCAAGTACGGCCTCACCGACAAGGGCCGCGAGCTCGCGCCCGCGCTGCTCGTCCTCATGAAGTGGGGCGACCGGTACTACCCGACCCGGGGCGGTCCGCCGCGGCTCACGCTGCACGACGGATGCGGTGGCGAGGTGGGCGCCGACCTGCGCTGCAACGGCTGTGGCCGACAGGTGAGGAGCGGCGAGATCGAGCTCCGTCTCGGACCGGGAGCGCCGCGTGCCTCCCGCGTCCCACCGTAGCCGCCGGCTACCGTGACCCGGCGGACCTGCGGGTGGCAGAGCGCGCCCGGGCGACGCGCACCGCGCGGGCGAGCTCATCGACGGCGGCGGGGATCGCGGGCTCGGGGAGCTGCCCGTAGCCGACCAGGAGGGTGGGCGCTCGCTGCCGCGCTCCCCAGCGAAAGTCGCTCATCGTCTCAAGCGCGATGCGCCGGCGCTCGACCTCGTCGCGGATGGCGGGCTCATCGTCATCCTCGAGCAGGCTGACGGTCACGTGAAGCCCGGCGGCGACACCGCTGACGCTCGCCCCCGGCAGCGAGTCGCTGAGCGCATCGAGCAGCCCGTCGCGTCGCCGGCGGTACCGGGCTCGCATCCGGCGGATGTGGCGGTCCATCTCACCGCGGGCGAGGAAGTCGGCGAGCGCGTGCTGCTCGACGCGGTCGCTGCCGCGGTCGTTACGGAGCTTTGCGCCGCAGGCAGCGTCGAGCAGGACGGGGGGCAGGACGAGCCAGCCGATGCGCAGCGCGGGAGCCAGCGTCTTGCTCAACGAACCGGCGTAGACGACGCGCTCGGGGTCGAGGCCCTGGAGCGCGCCGACCGCGGCGCGGTCGTAGCGATACTCGGCGTCGTAATCGTCCTCGATCGCGAACGCGGGTCGACCACGCAGCCAGGCCAGCAGCTCGGTCCTTCGCTCGCCGCTGAGCACCACGCCGGTCGGATGCTGGTGGGCAGGGGTCAATGCCACCACGTCGGCGTCAGACCGTGCGAGCTCCCCCGTGCGCAGCCCCGACGCGTCAACCGTGACCGGGATCGGCTCGAGACCGGCACGAGCGACGACGATCCGGTCCTCGGGGTTGCTCGGATCCTCGAGCGCGATCCGCTGCGCCCCGCGCTCAGCGAGCGCCTGGCAGACGAGGCCCAGGCCCTGGGTGAAGCCGGAGGTGATGAGAATGTGCTCGGGATCGCAGACCACGCCGCGCGAGCGGCCGAGGTAGTCCGCCAGCGCCGAGCGCAGCGCTTGGACCCCGCGCGGGTCGCCGTAGCCGAGATCCTCATCGGTCATGGTGCGCAGCGCCTCCCGGACCGAGCGCAGCCACGCCCGGCGCGGGAACATCGACACGTCAGGCAGGCTCGGACGCAGATCAAACCGCGGGCGCAGCGCCGGGTCGGGCGGCGTGGCCACCGTCCGGCGCGCGTTCACCGCGGTCTCCGAGACATGGGGTCGGGCGCCCTGGCGCAGGGTGAGGTACCCCTCCGCGGCAAGCTGCGCGTAGGCGTCGACCACAGTCCGCCGCGACACCCCGAGCTGGCGTGCCAGGTCGCGGGTCGACGGCACCCACGCACCGGGTCGCAGAGCGCCATCGCGGATCGCCTGTCGAAGCTGATCCTCGATCTGTCTCCCGAGCCTCAGCGCACCGTCGCGCCTCACCGAAAGCAGCACCTCGATCGGCTGACTGGACTCGTCTAGCACCAGAGAAGTGGATCTTCTATATGCACCAGTACGAGCCTACCATCGGCGCATGCGATCGACCAGCCCGTCCACGGCAGTGCGGCGTCTGCTCGCGCTCTCGATCACGGCCCGGCTTCCCGAGGCGATGCTCGGGATCGGACTGCTCGTTCACACCCAGCACCTGACCGGGTCCTTCGCCGCCCCGGGGGTCGTCGCGGCGGCCTACGGGCTCGCGGTCGGCCTCAGCGGCCCGGTGCTCGGCCGGCTGATCGACCGGCGCGGACAGACGCTCGTGCTCGTGGCGTCCGCGAGCCTCCAGACCGCCCTGCTCGTCGCGATCGCGCTCGCGCCCGACCGAGCGCCCTTGCTCTTGCCGGTTCTGCTCGGGGCCGGCATTGGACTGGCCACCCCGCCGGTCGGCGCCTGCCTACGCGCCCAACTCCCCTCCCTGATCTCCGACCCGGGTACCCTCGGCCGTGCCTACGCGCTCGAGACCTCGATCCTCGAGCTCACGTGGGTGGGCGGCCCACCGCTTGTGCTCGGTCTCGGTGCGCTGTGGTCGACTGGCGGCGCGCTTGCGAGTGCCGGCCTCGTCCTGCTCGTCTCGACGATCGCCTTCGCGGCACAGCCGATCTCACGCGCACGGAAGCCCGTGACCGTTCCCGAGCACCCGCGCGGAGGCGCGCTGCGCACGCCGGCGATGCGAACGTTGACCATTGCCCTGCTCGCGCTCGGCATCCTGCTCGGCGCCGACGAGGTCGCCGTGACCGCCGCCGCCAAGACGCTCAGCGGGACCACGGCGTCCTCCGGGCCGCTGCTCGCTGTGTGGGCAGCCGGATCGTTCGCCGGGGGGCTGCTCGTCAGTCGCCTCGGCGGCCGATGGGGCCGCGCCGGTGGCCTGAGCCTCGGTCTCGCCGCGCTTGCCGTCGGGCATCTCGCTCTCATTCCCGTCACCGGGAGCTTCGTCGGGCTCGCGGTCGTCCTGCTGGTGGCCGGCGCCGCGATTGCGCCCACCGAGGCCACCGCGTACGCGATGGTCGACTCGGCCGCGCCCGCCGGAACGACCACCGAAGCATTCTCCTGGCTGTACACCGCGATCGCGGTTGGCAACGCCGGCGGGGCGGCGGCGGCGGGCGTTCTCATCGATCGCATCGGGCCCACGGCCGCGTTTGCGCTGGGCGCCAGCGCGTGCGCGGTCGCGGCAGCGGTGACGGCGTGGCGCGCACGGACGCTCCCGTCCGGGCCGTCGTCGCCGACCGAGCCCGCGCTTTGCACTCCCGCGTGTTGCGCCGTCGACGGCCCATGAGAACGAGAGAGCCCCCGCCAGACGGCACCCGATCCACCACCACTAATGAGGAAGGAACCGCGTTGAGCACGACCACCGACAATGCCCCACACCGCCGCAACGGCCGCGCCTGGCAACTCGAGCCCGATCAGACCATCGCCGAGTTCCGCGTCAAGAGCTTTTGGGGACTGACCACCGTCCGCGGCCGCCTCGCGGCAATCGGCGGGTCGCTGTCGCCCGACGGCCGGATGGAGATGACGATCGACGCGGCAAGCGTGCGGACCGGCAACCCTCTGCGCGACCGGCACCTGCGCTCGTCTCACTTCTTCGCCGCCGACCAGCATCCACATGTCCGCTTTCAATCCACCAGCGTCCAGCCACGATCCGACGGCCGCTGGCAGGTCGCCGGAGAGCTCCAAGCCGCGGGCCGCCCCCTCGAGATCGAGCTGACGCCGACCGTTCGATTCGCAGACGACCGGCTCGAGGTGCACGCCGAGATGACCATCGATCAGCGCCAGCTCGGCATGACCTACGCCCGCTTCGGCATCCGGACCCCCGCCACAGTCACGGTCAGTGCGCACCTTCGGCCCGCTTCGAGCGCCGACGCAGATGGGCTCGCCTCAGTGTCCGATGGGCATCGGCACCCGGGATGATCGGCTATACCAGAGGCTCTACTCATGGCATGTCCAAGTGATGGTGTCGCTTGCCGACGACCTGCTGGCGGAGCTCGATGCCGAGGCTGCACGACGGTCGACGAGTCGGAGCGCTCTCCTTGCCATGGCGGTGCGACGTGAGCTAGCGCGCCGGGACCCCGACCGCGTCAGAGCAGCGATCGAGCGCTCCGAACGGCGTTTCCGCAACCCCGGTGACTTTTGAAGCCGCGGATCTCGTTCGTGCCGATCGAGATTCGCGCCGGTGACACACCTGCTGGTCGACACTTCGGTGTTGATCAAGTGGTTCCACTGGGAAGGGGAAGGCGAGCTGGCGGAGGCCCGCGCGCGCACGTTGCCGGCGAGCTCGACGCGCACGTCCTGGATCTCGCGATGTACGAGGTCGGCAACGTGCTCGTTCGGCACTGTGGTGGGAGGCAGCCGAGGCGGCCGATCAGCTCGACGACCTGCGCGCTGTTGTCGGCCCGCCTCTCGTTATGACCGCTGCGTGCTTACGGGACGCTGCGACGCTCGCCCGGGACCATGGCGTGTCGTTCTACGACGCAAGCTGGGCAGCAACCGCCGCCGAACTGGGCATGCCGCTGATCAGCGCTGATCAGCGCCTGCTGGAGGCGGGCCTGGCCGAATCCCCGAGCCAGATCGCGACCCGTCTCAAGCTTGCCCCCGACGACGAGACCCCCCGGCCGCGCCGCAGACGAGAGTCCTGACGAAGCCGAATAGGTGTATCGCACCGCCGCCAGGTGGAGCACCTGGACGCCGAGGTTGCCGGGCGCCCTTCCCGACCCTCGGTGGAAGAGACGCCAGCCCGGCTCGCCGGTCGGTCGCGCTGGCGAGCTGTTTCTATTCGCGCGGGTCGAGTTCGATTGAACCCGGAGCGGATGCTAGGGTCGTCTCGCCTTCGGAGCTGCGGTCCCGAGACGGGCCCCGCCGGAACTGAGGAGGGTCGTCGTGCTCACCGTCATCTGCGCCTTGGGGGCCGCGTTCTGCAACGCGTCGTGGGCGGTGATGGCGCGATTGGCCGGCGTGGCGGCGCCTGAGGGCCAGTCCCGCTGGCAGACGGGGTGGTACCTGGTCCACCAGCCGGTCTGGCTGGTGGGACAAGCATTCGCGGTAGGGGTGTTCGTGTTGAGCGGGGTGGCGCTGTACTTTGGTGAGCTGGCCGTCGTGCAGCCGTTGCTCGTCATGGAGCTGATCTTCGCCCTGGCGCTGCGCGAGTTTCGCCTGCACGACGTCATCCCGATCAAGTCCTGGTACGCGGCCGGCCTGATCTGCTTCGGGCTGGGTGCGTTTCTGGTCGCGGCCAGCTTCCACGGTGGCACCCGCGAGCCCAAGGCGGTGGAGTGGGCGATCGCACTGGCGGCGGGGAGCATCGTCGCCGGCGCCTTGCTGGTGGTCGGGCAGCGCGGGTCGCCGGCGCGGCGGGCGGGCTGCATAGCCGCCGCCGCCGCCGTGGTGTGGTCGGTGGACGCCAGCTTTGTCAAGAAGCTCACCGACACGCTGCAACAGCATGGCCTCCTGGGGGCATTTGACCACTGGCCGCTCTACGCGCTGGTGGTCAGCGGGATTCTGGGTGCGGTGCTCACCCAGGCCGCCTTCAATGCCGGCCCGCTCTCGGCGTCTCAGCCCGCGCTGCTGATCGTCGACCCGTTGGCGAGCATCATCCTCGGAATGCTGATCTTCGGCGAGCGCCTCGACAGCACCGTTCCCGCTCTCATCGGTGCTGTGTTTGCGCTACTGGTCATGTGTGTCGGCGTCGTGCTGATGTCGCGCTGGGCGCCCCCGTCGATGGAGCCGATCGCGGGGGATCCGCTGACCATCATGCGCTACGGCAGGAGGGCGACGACGCAGGCGACCGATTGAGGACTGCTGCTGGTCTGAGCCTCGCGGGGCCTGCGAAACCACCTCGGATACCGCTTCCCCCTTGATATCGATTATCGATATGATGAGGCCTCTACTACTGGAGCGGCAGAGGATCGGTGGCGATGCCGAGATCAAGGGCAGGATGGCTGGTGTTGGTGAGCGACGTGGTGTGGTGGACATCGATCGTCGGGGTGGTCGTAGCGACGGTTCTGCTGGCGGTGCTCGCCGCCCACGCGTCCGGAGGGGGCGAGCTGAAGCTCGACTCCTACTTTCAGCTTCCCGCGCGCCTGTACCACGTCTCCGCGGCTGCGCTGAGCCCATCGGCTGGCGGGGTGGGAGTGCTCAACGGCCAGGTCAGCTTCCCTCGGCCGCGGTTGGGGTTCGTGCTCGTGGCGGCGGGGATCCTCGCGGTGATCGCGGGTTGGTGGCTGTTCATCCTGCATCAGCTGCGGCGGCTGGTGACCAGCCTCCACCGCGGCGACACGTTTGCGCGCGAGAATCCCGTGCGCTTGGCGCGAATCGGCGCCGGGGTGATCGGCTTTGAGCTCATGCACGCCGTGGCGGTCTGGGGCGGGACGGTGTATCTGAAGCACGCGTTGGTCGTCCGCGGCCTGCGGGTGCGCTCGCACTTCGGGCTCGATGTCCCGGTGTTGCTTCTCGGGCTGCTGGTGCTGACCCTGGCGGCGGCGTTCAGGGTCGGCACCGAGCTTGCCGAGGAGCAGGCGATGACCGTCTGAGCGATCGATCGTGGCGATCCTCGTGCATCTTGACCGGCTGCTCTTCGAGCGCGAGCTCAGCCTCACCGAGCTGTCTCAACGCGTCGACCTGACCCTCGCGAACCTGTCGATCCTCAAGACCGGCAAGGCGCGGGCGATCCGCTTCTCGACGCTGGAGGCGATCTGTCGCGAGCTCGAATGTCAGCCCGGCGAGCTGCTCGAGTACCTCGCGGGGAGCGAGATCGCGAGCCCGCAGGCGCCCCTGAGACAACCATCCGGGCGGTCAGCTCCGGGGCGGCCCGGCGAGGTTTCGGCGGGGGAGCAATGAGATGGGCTCCGCGCTGCTCGAGCTGATGATCTTCAGTCTGCCGTCGGCGATCTACGCCCGCCGCCTCAGACGCTCCGGGAGCTCCCGGGCTCAGACGCTGAGCGCCATCGGCCTGCGGGCGGGCCGCCGGCCCGACTACGTCGTCGCCCTGATCTTGATCGTCCCCGTCACCGCGGTCGCGGTGGCGCTGTTGCAGGTGATCCCCAGCGGGGTGCTTCACGGGCACTCCAAGAACCTCGTCGGCGCGCCGAGCACGATCGGCGACTATGTGGCGATTGTCCTGCTCGCGCTGGCCGAGGAGATGCTGTTCCGTGGCTTCCTCGCCGGGCTGTTGTTCAGGCGCTTTGGCTTCCCGCTCGGCAACGTGCTCCAGGCGCTGTTGTTCGTTGCCCCCCACTGCCTGCTGCTGTTGGTTGCGGTCTCGCTGTGGCCGATCCTCCCGCTGCAGCTGGTCGCCGGGTGGGTCCTCGGGTGGCTGCGCTCCCGTTCGGACAGCATCGGCCCCGCCTGGCTGCTGCACTCCGTCACCAACATGCTCCCAGCGCTCCTGCTCGGCCTCTGACCCAACCGCTCAGGGCGATGACTGGGAGTGCAGTTCCGCCACTCAACAGCGAGGGCCCGCGCTCCCTCGCCGTCAGGATTGCGAACGAGGGCACGCACGGGCAGGCGGCGGGCCAGCAGATGGCGAGCCACCGCGCCGCCTTGCTCTCCCGTCGCGCCGGCCACGGCGATCGGTCGCTCGGCGCTGGGGTGCGGGGGATGGCGGACGCACGGGTGAGCTCATGATTGATCGCTCCTTTGCGGGGTCGAGGATCGCCGAGTCGGCGCGGGTTCGCTGTGGCGGACGACGACGTCCATCCGCTCGAAGTCCAGGGCGGGCACCGACAGCGGCCGCCGCGGCTCGCCGGACGCGATGAGACCGTCCAGCAGCGCCTCGACGTACCGGCGCCAGAGCTGCTGGTCGACGTGGCCGGCGTATCGATGCAGCGCGTCGCCGAGCCAGACGAGCACCCCGAAGTCGGTGCCCGAGAACTCGGGACGCATCCGTCCGCTGGCCTCCGCACGCTCGACGATCCGTCGGGTGACCGGCAGGATCCGCTCCCGTATCGGGTCGAAGTGCGGACCGGCCAGCGCCTGGGCGAGGCTCCGGTCGGCAGCTTGGAGTTCGCAGACCCCGATCACCGCTTGGCGGAGAGCCGCGACCGGGTCCTCCAGCGCTCCGGCGCGGTCGAGCACCGCGACGACCGCGTCGACCCGCTGGTCGATCAGTTCGTCCGCCAACGCCGCCGGGGAAGCGAAGTGGCGGTAGACGGTGCCGACGCCGACGCCGGCAAACGCAGCGAGCTCATTGAACGCGATCGGCATGCCGCGCTGCGCGAGGTACTCGTCAGCCGCGGCCAGCAGCTTCGCGCGGGTGCGGACGGGACGCGGTAGCCGCATCTGAGACGCCATCGGAGCCAAGATAGTACTAACGGATAGTTACTATCCGTCATGTTCCGGACACCCGTCCCGCCGGCTGGGGCACACTACCTCGGCCTGGACACCCGTCCCGCCGGGCTGGGGCACACTAACTCGGCCTGAGACTCATTTCCTGAGGCGCGCCGCGGCCCGCGGGTTGGTCAGCGGGGTCAGCAGGCGCTCCAACTGGGGGCGCAGATGCTCGTGCTGGCGGGGCAGGCGCAGCTCTTCGCCGAGGTGATCGGCGTCCTCGTCGACGGTGAATCCCGGAGACGTGGTGGCGAGCTCGAACAGGATCCCCTGTGGCTGGCGGAAGTAAACCGAGAGGAAGTACTCGCGGTCGATCACTGGCGTGACAGACATCCCCGCCCCCGCGACCCGCTGGCGCCAGTGCACGTGGTCCGTGTCGCTCGAGTGCCAGGCGATGTGGTGCACGGTGCCGGCGCCGGGGATTCCGCGCTCGGTCGCGGGGTCGTATGTCCACTGGAAATGGCGGGACTCGCCGTCGAGGCGGTACTCGCCCTCCCCCAACTCGGTGAACCCGAGCGTCTCGCTGAGCAGCGCACGGTCGGCGTCGACGCGGCTCGCGATGTAGGCGCGCGCGCCCTCAACCCCCAGGATCGCGTGGGCCGCCGGCACCTCAGGGTGCTCCGCGCGCAGCGGCGGGTTGTCATCATCGACTACGACCAGCGTCAGCCCCAGCCCGTCGTAGTCCTGAAAGGTCAGTGACCGCTCGCCGCGCCGGCTTGCGTATCCCCCGGCCGTCAGGCGCTGCGCCCAAAAGTCCAGCGATGGCTGCGAGGCGACGCCGAGCGCGATGGTGTGGATCATCCCCGCGCCGGCGCGACCAGGCCGGGCGCCGGCGAACTCAAACCAGGTCAAGATCGACCCGGGCGAGCCTCGCTCATCGCCGAAGTACAGGTGGTAGGCCTCCGGCGCGTCGAAATTGACGGTCTTCTTGACCAGCCGCAAACCGAGTACGTCAGCGTAGAAGGCGACGTTTTGCGGTGCGTCGCCGGTGATCATCGTTATGTGGTGCACGCCTTCGAGCTTCATCGATTCTCCTTCACGAGCGGCCAGAGGTAATGGGCACCCAGGAGGATGGCGGCCGGCGGTTTTGGCGGTGGCGTTCCTCGTGCGAAGATGCACTGGGGGCTATGTCATTGATTTGCCCACACTGCGGGCTGGCCAACCGGGACGCGGCACGCTTCTGCGCCGGCTGCGGAGGCCCTCTGGCGGTCGCCTGCCGGTCGTGCGGCGCCGAGCTGCCGGCGGCGGCGCGGTTCTGCGACGCGTGCGGGGCGCCGGTTTCTCCGGCGGATCCGGGGAGCGCCGAGGCGCGCAAGGTGGTCAGTGTCGTGTTCGCCGATCTGGAGGGGTCGACGGCCTTGCACGAAGCGTTGGACGCGGAGTCGGTCCGGCGGGTGATGGCCCGGTTCTACGAGGTCATGGCCGGCGCGGTGGAGGGCGAGGACGGTCGGGTGGAGAAGTTCGTCGGTGACGCCGTGGTGGCCAGCTTCGGCGTTCGGGGGCTGCATGAGGACGATGCGTTGCGGGCGGTGCGGGCCGCCGCAGCGATGCGGGATGCGCTCGCTCTCCTGAACGAGGAGCTGGAACGCCCCTGGGGCGTGCGGTTGCAGATGCGCACCGGGGTCAACACCGGTGAGCTGGTGGTCGCCGGGAGCACCTGATCGAGCTCCTGCGCTCGGCGTTCGCTGGATCGGATGACGTCCGAGTCGATATCGACGACGTGCTGGCAGGCGACGACCGCGTGATGGCGTTGCGCGGCGCCTGGCGCGGTACCGCGCGGGACGGAGGCGGGGAGTTTGAGCTGGCGTGGGGAATGGTGTGCGTCATCGAGGACGGCCGCCGCGTCAGCGATGACATTTATGAGCCGGACGACCGCCAGGCGATGATCGCGCGATACGCGGAGCTCGGCGGCGGGCTCGGCGCGCTGGGCGAGCGCCCTCCAGAGCGTTGGTGGGCGCGATTCGCCAGGTTGTTCGCCGGCCGCGAGCTCGATCAGCTGCTGGTGTCGTTCGCGGAGGATTGCGTCCTCATCGACCACCGTGAGGCATGGCCTCCGACCGGAGGCCGGCAGGGTGCCGCGGCGATCATCGAGTCGACCTGGGCGGCGGCGCAAGACCGCCACTTCGAGGTTGAGGAGGTGCTGGCGCGCGACGACCGGGTGCTCGCCATGCGGGTGCAGTGGCAGGGCACCCCGAAGCCGCCGCAGGGCGGCGGTTGGGTCGCGCTTGCCAGCGGCATCGTGGCGGTGATCGAGTCCGATCGGCTGGTTCGCTGGGAGCAATACGAGTCCGATGACCGCGCGGCCATGCTGGCGCGTTACGCCGAGCTGTCTCGGGGCGAGGGTCCGGCGCAGCGGCCGCCGGCCGAGATAGTCCACGAGGAGGGGATCCCTTACTACAACGCGCACGATCTGAAGGGTCTGATGGCGCGCCACCACCAGCGTGTGCGCTACGTCGACCACCGCGAGCTCGGCTGGGAGCCGCTGCGAGGTCTTGCCGAGGTCGAGCGCTTCTACGGCTCCGCGTTTTCGATCTCGCCGGACATCCGGCAAGAGCTCGACGAGGTGCTGGCCAGTGACGATCGTCTGGTCGCCGCCGCCGTGACGTTCCGCGGGACCGGGGCCGACGGGGGAGGGGAGTTCGAGTTGCGGATGGGCTATGTGACCGCGTTCGAAGACGGCCTCATCATCTCGTCGGATTTCTACGACCACGACGACCGTCAGGCGCTGATGGCGCGCTACCGCGAGCTCGGCGGCAGGCTTGCCCCACATCCCGAGACCAAGCCCGCGCCCGACCATGCGACCTGGCTGGCGCGTCACGACGAGCTGCTCGGCCACGGCGATCTCGATGCTCTGGTCGACGAGCTGGTGGCCGCAGACGTGCTCGTGCGCGATCGGCGGGGGCTCCAGACGTCCGACGCCCGTGGCCCCGAGGCGTACCGCGCACTGCTGCGGTCCGCGGCGCCCGGCTCGGTGCTGGCCGTCGACGGAGAGCACCTGCTCATCCGCCGCGACGACGACTCGCCGCTGCTCATCGTCGCCGAGCTGCGCGCTGGCCGGCTCGCGCAGGCGATCGTGCTGCGCGACGAGGAGTGGGCGCGCGAATGGCTGACCGCGCTGAAGTTGATGCGTAGCTACCAGTCCGACGAGCCGGACATCGAGCGATTGATGGCCGTCTTCCACCCTGAGGCGCGGCTGGCCGACCACCGTCCCCTGCATCTGCACGATGCCGTCGACTCAGCCGAGATCCGCGAGTTCTACCTCGAGACCGGCCGGCTGCTGGACCGAGCGCACGCCAGCGTCGAGCTGCTCGAGGTGCAGCCCGGAGCGATGGCGGTCGCGATCTCGTGGAGCGGAATCGATCGCGCCACGGGTGGGGCCGTCGAGTGGCGGACGTTCAACGCGACCCGAGTGCGCGAAGGGCAGGTCGAGGAGGTCCACATCTTCGCCGAAGCCGACCAGGCCCTGGCGAAAGCCGCAGAGCTGTCGACGGCGGCGAGCAAAGCGCGAATGGCGCCGGGCTCGAGGGAGTCGACGACATGATCACGATGGTTGGCGTCCATCCCTGCCGCCGACCTGGCTTTGGCGACAGATTCGGATCGGGCCACACGATTTGTCCCTAGAACCATGCCAGACGTGCATCGCGCGCCCAATTCGGCGGCGGATCTGAATCTGTCGCCAGGTGCATGCCCGATCGTTTCCGTCGGAAGGCTTCGTGGCTGGGCGTGCCTCTCCGGTCGCTAATCGGCCCGAGCAGCGCCAGCCGCCACCGAGGACTCCGCCTCGACGACCGGGAAAAGGTGGAATATCGTGACCGGGCCTGCGGATTTCAGTGAGAGGCTGATCGAGCGCGTCTTGCTTTTGAGGGGCGCGTAGTGGATGGTCCTCAGCGGCGGCGGGCTGACTCACTTCGGATTGGTCGCCGTTGGCTGACCTGCGACAAAGCTGTCGCCCGCTGCCGTCTGAGGACCGCTGGCGTGACCTGATAGGAGCGTGGCATCGCCCCGACTGAAATATGTCCGCCAGGAGTCCGCTTCAGCCATCGAGTGAAGGGACGACGGATATGTTGACGATCGGGGTTGATCCGCACAAGCAGGCCCATTGCGCGGTTGCGGTTGATGAGGTCGCTCGCCAGGTGGCGACGCGAACGGAGCCAGCCCGGGCGGAGGGGTTCGGGATGCTGGTGGGCTGGGCGCGGGGGCTGGGTGACGGCGAGCGGGTGTGGGTGATCGAGGATTGCCGGGCCCTGTCGGGCGGCCTGGAGCGGTTCTTGCTTGATCACGGCGAGACGGTGGTGCGCCTCGCGCCGCAGTTGATGGCCGGCGCGCGGACCGGGGGGCGCGAGCGGGGGAAGTCTGATCCGATCGATGCGCTGGCGGTCGCGCGCGCGGCGTTGCGCGAAGGCATCGAGAATCTCCCCACGGCGCGTCTCGCGGGCCCCGAGCTCGAGGTCCGGCTGTTGGTGGTGCATCGCCAGCGGTTCGTTGATCAGCGCACCCGGCTGATCTGCGAGCTGCGCTGGCAATGCCACGACCTGTGGCCCGAGTTTGCGATTCCCCCGCGGGCGCTGATCGGCGTCCGCTGGCAAGCCCGGGTCGCTCGCCGCCTCGCTCACGCTCCAGCCAGCGCCCGGGTGCAGATCGCCCGCGACCTCATCGCTCGCGTCCGCGAGCTGACGCGCACCATCACCACGCTGCACGAGCAGCTGGCCAAGCTCGTGCGCGGACTCGCGCCCCAGCTTTTGGCCGAGCGCGGCATCGGGGTGCTGATCGCCGCCAAGCTGATCGGCGAGATCGCCGGCATCGACCGCTTCAAAACCGACGCCCAGCTCGCCCGCATGGCCGGCTGCGCCCCGATCCCCGTCAGCTCGGGCAACACCAGCCGCCACCGCCTCGACCGCGGCGGCAACCGCCAGCTCAACCACGCCATCCACATGCTCGCGCTCACCAAGCTCGCCAACGACCCCCAAACCGCCGCCTACATCGCCCGCCAACGCGCCAGCGGCAAAACATCCCGCGAAGCCATCCGCTGCCTCAAACGACACCTCGTCCGCCGCGTCTTCACCCTCCTTCACAGCCCAACCCTGGTGCCCGTCACGCTCTGCTCTTGACATAGGAGGCTTTGTCACCAGCCTGCCGTCCAGCGTGGGTAACGCGACAAACCCGGGCGCGTTCCCGAGTTTGGCGCCAAAACCCCGGGGGACCGCGACCCGTAGCGGAGCTCGGCGGCCGCCTCGGCTGGTGGCACCGCCCTCGAGATCCTCCCACGATGAACATACCCCCCGGATACTGCAGACCCCCCCCGGAGCGAGGCGGCGCTTTCAGATCAACCCCGGGGAAGCGACCGGGTATGCACGTGTCGCCATATGGCAGGTCGATGCTCGCCTGACTGACTGGTCAATCGGCCGCGATAACAGCGTTACGGGGGTGAGGCCAGCCGGTTCTGCGACCGGTGCGGCGTTGATCCGGCCCGCCTCGGTCAAGGAGATCGTTTGCGGCAGGCGGTCGCCGGCGGGCGTTGCGGCCGGCGGTCGCCGGCGGCGTTGCGGCAGGCGGTCGCCGGCGGCGGGCTCGCCTGCCGCCGGTTGCTCCGCTAATCTGCCGCGCAGCCTGAAACGCCGAATCTCTGCCCATTTGTGGGGAGAGACCGGGGGACCCATTGCGACTCGAGTCGCGGGGGCGAATCGCCGACAGAGTGCGGCGTAGCGTGATCGGTTCACGCGAGCCCGACAGCTCACCTCGGAGGCGACAAACCGAAAGGAGCACCGAGTGTCGACTACGCGCCTCGACGTGTATTCCGTCCGTGATCTTGGGTCCACCGAGCTTTGGGAGCGCTCGCTGACGCGCTCGCAGCAGCGCCGGCGCCTGGCTGAGCGCAGTCGCCGCACCCGGCGCCGTCGCAAGGGCGCATCGCTGGCGGTCGGCGCAGCGCTGGTCGCCGCTCCGGTGCTTCCGGAACTGAGCACCGCCATCGCCGCCGGCTCCGCATCGGGAGCGACGGGAAGTGCCGACAACGATTCGCTTGGTCCACTCGAGGCGACGAGCAGCCCGGTAGTTCTCCATGTCGGCAGTCAGGGCGGACTAGTGGCGGCCGCGCAGCGACGGTTGAACCAGGTGCTGGGGTTGACCAGTCTCCGGGTCGACGGCATCTTCGGCCCGCTCACTCGCGCGGCCGTGGTCGAGTTCCAGCTTCGACATGGCCTGGTCGCCACCGGCTCGATCGATGCGCGGACGTGGGCACTGTTGTTCGATGCCCCGGTGCTGCTGCTCTCGCAATCCGGTGCGCCGGCAGGCGTTCCGACCGTCGACGCCAGCTCCTCAGCGGTTCCGCGACCGGCATCGGGTGTTTCGCTGAAGGCGCGCTCGCGCACAGTCGTCGCTGGCCCAGGCCGTGCCGTCGGGGTACCGAGGCAGTCCGCCCTCGTCAGCTCGTCGGTCACCGTCTCGACACCGCCCGGCAGCCTCTCGCCCTCGGGGCGGGGCGGCATTCCTCACGGCACACAGGACGGTGGTGCGGGTCATCCTCGTTCATCGCCGGTCGCCGGCGCGCCCGCGGGCTCGACCCAGACCGGGGTTGTGGCGCCACCCGAGCCACATCGAGTGCCCTCGACCCATGTCGGGGTCGTGGCGCCACCCAAGCCACATCGAGTGCCCTCGACCCATGTCGGGGTCGTGGCGCCACCCAAGCCACGTCCAACACCGTCGACTTACGTCCTCGTCAACGGCGTCGCGTTGCCGCTTCCGCGCAACTACATCGTCAACGGCTCCGTCGATCAAGGTGTCGATTACTCGGCGCCGGGTGGCACGCCCGAGTACGCGATGGGTGACGGAGTGATCATCGGCGAGGGGATCGGCGGCTTCGGTCCGAACGCGCCGGTCCTTCGGATCACCTCCGGGCCGCTGAAGGGACTCGAGGTCTATTACGGGCACGCCGGCCCCGATCTCGTGCACGTCGGCCAGCACGTCCGCGCCGGCCAGCAGATCACCGAGGTCGGTTACGGGATCGTCGGCATCTCGACCGGCCCGCACCTGGAGATCGGCGTCTATCCGCCGGGTCCAATGGGGGCCGGATCTCGGATGCTCTCGATCATCGACGGCCTGCTTCGCGCTCACCCGACCGGTAGATCCTGGGGCGCCACCGCGAGCGCCACGCGCGTCTTGGAACGCGCCCCGTCCACCGCTGGAACGGCCGCCACGGTGCACACCACGCTGGTCAAGGCGAGTGCTGCGGTCGCCGCCAGGCCCAGTTCCTCAAGCGTGGGGACCGTCGCCGTGGTCCGGCGCGCCGCCTCGAGCGCGACCAAGGCGTCGCGTCAGCAGCCGCAGGTGAGCAGCGGTACGGCGTTGACCGTCACGCACCAAAGCGTCTCGGCGCGGACCGCCACCAGCAGCGCTCCCGCCGGTCAGCGGACGCCTCCTGCTCCGGCGGCGGCTGCGCTCCCGGCGGCTCCGGCTGCGGCTGCGGCTCCGGCCCCGGCTGCGGCTCCGGCTGCGGCTCCGGCTGCGGCTGCGGCTGCGGCTGCGGCTCCGGCTGCGGCTCCGGCTCCAGCTCCAGCTCCGGCTGCGGCTCCGGCCCCGGCCGCGGCTGCGGCTCCAGCCCAGGCCGCCACTCCGGCGCCGACTCCAGCGCCGGCCCCGGCCCCCGCTCCGGCGGCGTCGACCACCCCGGCGGCTCCCGCCGCCACGACTCCGGCTCCCGCCGCCACGACTCCGGCTCCCGCCGCCACGACTCCGGCTCCCGCCGCCACGACTCCGGCACCGGCGGCGCCGTCCGCACCGCCGCCGTCGACCACGCCGGCGGCACCGGCAGCGCCGTCCGCACCGCCGCCGTCGACCACGCCGGCAGCACCGGCCGCTACAACTCCGGCTTCCGCACCGGCCGCGTCGACCACGCCGGCGGCACCGGCCGCTACAACTCCGGCTTCCGCACCGGCCGCGTCGACCACGCCGGCGGCACCGGCCGCTACAACTCCGGCTTCCGCACCGGCCGCGTCGACCACGCCGGCGCCTCCCGCGCAGTCGGCTCCGGCAGACACGACGACGTCGGCCACTCCGACGCCATCGACGACCCCGACTCAGCCGGCGCCGGTTAGCACGGTGCCGACGACCAGCACCGATAGCGGCAGCGCGGCGACCGGCTGATCGAGCAGCTCCCCCGGATCGACGGCCTGCGCCTCAGGCTCCGCTGATCAGCCGCCAGTGGGCTATCCACCCTTTCCTCCCCCTACTCCACAGAGCGGCGGTCCGGGATAGGGGGTTCGGGAACTAAAGGGCGTCGGCGGTCACTTACTTGCCTAACCCCTGTCGCCGATAAGCGAGCGGCGCGGCGTCCCTGCACCGGCGCCACCGCCGGCGCCCTCACGGGTCAAACGTCACGCGATTCCCGGGGCCGCGGCTCCGGATGCACCGGTCCGGGCCGCCGAGGCCGACCGGGGTAGCGAAGTGGATAGCCCAGAGCCGCCAAACTGCGGCGATGCGAGTGCGCGTGCGCAATCGGCGGGACATCACCGTTCAGGCCGTCCACGCGGTCGCGTGGCGCGGGCACGGTGTCGAGATCGCGCCCGAGGCGGTCGAGCGGATGGATCGTTGCCACGAGTCATTCGCGGCGTTGGTCGCTGCGCGGATCAAGGCCGACCCGCAGGCATTGATCTATGGCGTGACCTCAGCTCCGGGCGATGCTGCGGCCACCGCGCTCGGTGATGAGGGAACCGCAGCCGCCGCCCTCGGCGATCAGGGAACGATCGAGCGGCCGTCTCGGTTGTGGACGGCGATGTCGTTCGGGGATCACCTGCCTGAGCGCGTGGTGCGAGCGATTCTGGTGGCGCGACTGGCGAACTTCGTCGAGGGCCATGCCGCCGTTCGCGGTCAGGTTGCGCAGGCTGTCGTCGAGATGCTCGATGCCACCCGGTTGCCGGTGGTGCCGGTGCAGGCGAACGGCGGCTCGGGCGAGATCCTGGCACTGGGAAGCCTGTTCTTCGAGCTGAGCACCCGGCTGTCGCTGACGGCCAAGGAGCGCATGGCCCTGATCAACGGTTCTCCGTGCGCGGCGGCGCTGATCGCCGACGTGGCCTTGGCGGGCCGGCGGCGAACGGAGCTCGCCGAGTCGGTGTTCGCGCTCGTGGCCGAGGTCGCGGGAGTCCCGGATGAACATTATGCGCCCGAGCTCGAGCAGCTGTGGGGAGATGAGCACGAGGCCGCCGCGCTGCGCTCGCTGCGCGAGCTGCTGGCGCACAGCAGTCGCGTCCGCCAGCGCCATCAGGCATCTGTGTCCCTCAGGATCCTGCCCCGAGTGCTTGGCGCGGCACGGCGGGCGCAGGCGGCGAGCGAACGCGCCGCAGCCGTCTCGCTGAGCGCTGTCACCGACAATCCGGTCTACCTGCCGCCAGACAGCCGACCGCCGCTCGGCGAGGTCTACTCCACCGGCGGCTACCACAACGCGCAAGCGGCGCCCGCCATCGACGGGCTGGCTGTCGCCCAGGCCGACCTCTGCCAGCTCGCGCAGCGGCTGACCGATCACCTGTTTGCGAATCCGACCACCGCGCCGCTCATTGGTCGCGACGAGTGGACGGTGAAGCCGTTGCACATGGCCCAAAATGGCTGGGCCGAGGAGGCCCGCGCCAGCGCCAGTCCCACGCTTCTCTCGCTTGGCGGATTCGGCCAGAACGACGTGCCCGCGCTGAACTTCCTCGCTTGGCGCAAAGCGACGGCGGTTGGAGCCTGTCTGGATGGCGCTCTCGCCGTCCTTGCCGCCATCGCCTCCCAGGCGCTGCACGCCGACGAGCGCGAGCCGCCGCCCGCCCTCCGCTCGCTCCTGCAACAGATACGCATCAGCTTTCCCCCCGTCACCCACCCCCGGCCGCTCAGTGCGGACTGCCAGATGCTCATGGACGCGTTCAGCCGCCAGGTCTTCGCCTAGCTGACGGGACCACTAGTGCGCTCCCGGAAAGGCGACCCACCGGCCCTCGCCAAACGGCCCACAGCGGACGCGAATTCAGGCGCCTCAGCGCGGCTTCTCCTCTTCGCGTCGTGACAGGCGCCCGCCCCCGAGCCACTCGTTATGCTGCGGCAGATCTGGTTGTACTGTTCCGCGGGCGGGTCAGGTCTCAGGCAGGCCGGCGCCGGCAGGACTTAAAGGAGGGCCACGGTCGAAAAGTCGATCTGACCAAGCCGCGGTAGCCGCCGAACCACCTGTCCTCCGCGGGTCCGGAATCGGCCGCGTGCATTCGCTGGTCGCGCAGCAAAGCGTCTCGATGAAAAGGATTCACCCAACGATGGCCGTGGATGCCCGAGCCAACTGAATCCGGCCACCGCTACGTCCCCGGCCTGGACGGCATGCGGGCGCTGGCAGTGTTGTGCGTGATCGCGTATCACCTCAACGTCCCCTGGGCCAAGGGCGGCCTGCTCGGCGTGGGGGTGTTCTTCACCCTGTCGGGCTACCTGATCACCGACTTGCTGCTCGGGCACGCGGACCGCTTCGGCAACCTGGGGCTGGGCAACTTCTGGCTGCGGCGGGCGCGGCGCCTGCTGCCGGCGCTGTTCGTGATGCTGATCGTTGTGAGCATCTGGGTCGCGCTGTTCGACGCGTCCCAGCTGTCCGAGGTCCGCCGCCAGGTGGTCTCGGCGGCGCTGTATTTCGCCAACTGGTCGACGATCGCGTCGCACGGCTCGTATTTCTCGCGGTTCGCCGCGCCGCTGCCGCTGGACCATCTGTGGTCGCTGTCGATCGAGGAGCAGTTCTATCTCGTCTGGCCATGGTTGCTCGCCGCGTTGCTGTATCTGGTCCGCAACCGTCGCGCGCTGACGCTCGTGACCCTGGTCGGAGCGGCGGCGTCGGCGCTCGTGATGGCACGCCTGTACCACCCCGGGTACGACCCGACGCGGGTCTACGAGGGCACCGATACCCGGGCCTTCGGGCTGCTGATCGGCGCCGCGTTGGCGATGGTGTGGCCGACCCGGATCTCCCGGCTGAGCCTGCGCCGATCGATCCGTAGCCCCGGCCTGCTGGACACGGTCGGCGTCGTCGGCATCGTGGTGATCCTGCTCCTGGTGTGGCGCACCAGTTCGCTCAGCTCGTTTCTGTATCCCACCGGTCTGGTGCTGTTGTCGGTCGCGACGGTGGCCGCGATCGCCGCCGTGGTGAATCCCTCGAGCATGCTCGGTGAGGTGATGGGCTGCCCGCCGCTACGCTGGATCGGCGTCCGGTCCTACGGGATCTACCTGTGGCATTGGCCGATCATCGTGCTCTGGGGGAGAGCGGAGGTCGGGGTTCACTGGGGCCGAGCCGCGCTCCAGGTGGCCGCCACCATGGTCGTGGCCGCGCTGTCGTGGCGATATGTCGAGGAGCCGATCCGCCAGGGGGCGCTGCGCCGGCTGCGTACCCGCTCGCGCAGCCACGCCGCCGTGCTGCGCGCCCGCCGGCAGGTGCTGGCGCTGACCGCCAGCGCGGCGGGAGTGATCGCGATCGTCGTCGCCGGACTGGCCGGCGCACTCCCCGCCATGTCCAACGGCGACACGGTGCCGCAGAAGATCTCCAAGCTGCCGCCCAAGCTGTCTGGGTCTGGGTCTGGGTCGCCGACGAACTCGCCGGCGGCGAGCACGACGCCGGCCAAGCACCGACTCCCGCCCGCAACCAGGAGCTCGTGCCGGTCGGTGGTCTACATCGGCGACTCAACCTCGGAGGGAGAGATCTCCACCGATTACATTCCCGACGCCCGCAAGCGCCTCCCGGCGCAGCTCTCCGATGTCGGGGTCAAGACGGTCTATCCGGAGATCTCGGGCGCGCGGTCGATCGTGGAGACCTACGAGGGCTATCCGAACGCCGCAACCGTGGCTCAGACCCACATCTCCAGCGGGTACAAGGGCTGTTGGATCCTCGCGCTCGGGACCAACGACGTCGCCAATGCGACGACCTCCCCGGTCGGCATCAAGTGGCGCATCGACCACATGATGCACATCATCGGCCACCAGCCGGTGATGTGGATCACCGCCATCACCCTGCTCAGCTCTGGGCAGTACTCCGAGACGGGGATGCAGGCCTGGAACCACGACCTGTTGTCGGCTTGTCAGCGCTACCCGAACATGCGGGTCTACGACTGGGCCGATCGGGCCAGGCGCAAGTGGTTCATCTCCGACGGGATCCATTACTACTCGCCGGGCTACATCGCCCGCACCCACGACATCGCCCAGGGCCTGGTCGCGGCATTCCCGCGGGGCCGGTCTCCCAGCGCGAACTGTCTCGTCCAGTGACGGACGACCGGCCGTCAGACAATCCCGCCCGCGCTGCTAGCGGCGCAGCCGGAAATACAGCACCGCGGCGCTGAGCGCGCTCACCGGGGCGATGGCGGAGTTCACCAGCCACTGCACCAGCGCGCGGCCGACGGACCCCAGCGGGGCGGCCGCCAAGCCGGCCAAGAGGCTGACCAGGACGACGGCCAGGCCGACGAGAACGATGACGGTGAACACCGGCCAGCCGTTGCCTCGCACCAGCTCCCGGCTGCGTCGGAAGGCGGCGAGCACTCCGGGACGCTCCAGCACGGTGACCGGCGCGACGACGGACCAGAAGGTCAACAGGATCAGGCCGGGGACGATGAGGAAGACGAAGCCGATCGCCACGCCGATGGCGAACAGGATCGACACCGCCATCAACGGCAACAGCACCGGCTCGACGCTCCTCAGCAGGTCCGAGACCGAGTGACCGCCCCGCTCGGTCTCCACGTCCTGCACCAGTTCCACGACCATCCCCTGATAAAGGACGCTGAGGGCAAAGAACAGGATCGCCAGCGCGATCGATGCGCTCGGGATCAAGAGGAGCACGACGAACTGCAGCGCGAATAGAACGAAGGCGGTTCCCAGCAGGACCGCGGTCTTCTCCCGGTAGATCTCCCAGATCCGCGACACAACGCCGCTGGGTTCAATCCGCTGCATGCGTCGGCCCCCTCATCGCCGGCGTCATCATGCGAAAGCGGGTCATGGTGCGAAAGCCTACGACCCCCATCGGCCGATTGCCGGGGCGCGACCATCGGTGCCCAGCATCCCTCGTACACTTTGCGCGCCCAGCTGCCGGCGGCGGCTGTCACGATCCCCATGTGCTCGGCATCGTGGTGCTGCTGTTGGTCGTGGTCGGGTGGGCGCTTCTGGCCGGACGGCTGGCCAAGCTCAGCATCACGTCGGCGATCGCGGTGGTCATCGTCGGGATGGTCCTGACCGCGGGCCGGCACCCGGTGATTCGGATCGAGCTCGATACTGCGATCGTCGAGCGGGGAGTCGAGTTGGTGCTGGCCATTCTGTTGTTCGTCGATGCCAACGAGGTACCGGGGAGCATCCTCGCCCGCGAGCGGGGGGTCCTCACCCGGCTGCTGGTGATCGCGTTGCCGCTCAGCCTGATCATCGCCTGGGTCGCCGGGTTCGCCCTGTTCTCGGAGCGCGACGCCTGGCTGCTCGCGGTGCTGGCGATCATCGTGGTGCCGGTCGATCTGGCGCCGGCGGTCGCGATGCTCCGGGATCGCCGCATCCCGCGGCGGCTGCGCGACATCATGAACGTCGAGGCGGGCCTCAACGATGGCCTGGCGGCGCCGCTGTTCCTGTTCTGCCTGGCGGGCGCGACGGCCAAGCACACGCCGGCACTCTCGGCGCTGGAGAATGCGGTGCCCGCGATCCTGATCGCCGTGGGGGCTGGGGGCGCGGTCGGGTTCATTGGCGCGGCCGCTCTCAGCTGGTCCTGGAAACGCAACTGGTCAGAGCCGTCGGCGCTTCGGCTGGGGGTGCTGGCGTTGCCGGTGATGACCTATGCGCTCGCCGTGGCGCTCGGCGGCAACGGCTTTGTCGCCGCCTTCGTCGCCGGCCTGCTGTTCGCGCTGCGCAATCGTGGCCTGCCCGCCGAGAGCCTGCAGTTGACCGAGGATGTGGGAACGCTCCTGTCGCTGTGCGTGTGGTTCATCTTCGGGCTCGCGGTCGATCAGGTGTTCGCCGCCGGGGTTCGTCTGCAGGTGGTGATCTACGCCATCCTCGCCCTCACGGCGGTGCGGATCGTCCCGGTGCTGATCGCGCTGCGGGGAACCGGTATAAGCCGGCGGGAGGCGGTGTTCATTGGCTGGATGGGCCCCCGCGGCCTCGCGTCGCTCGTATTCGGGCTGCTCGCGGTCATCGCGCTGCGCGGCACCGCGAGCTCACTGACCGATCAGGTGATGGTGATCACCGTGCTGCTCAGCGTGATGCTCCACGGCGTAAGCGCCGGGCCGATCGCCGCCGGCTTCGCGCGACGAGCCGCGCCCGCCTCCGAGCATCCGGCCGACGAGGCGGCGGCCGCCGCCGCGCAGGTCCCGACCGCTCGCTAGCGTCGGGCCGGCGCCGACGCGGTGGGGGTCGTCCCCCGCCGGCAACCACCCACCGCGACGGCGCGATCGCCCTGCGAGGTCATCGCCTATGGTCAACGCTTCACAGCGATGTCGCGGCCCGGGAAGCCGGCGACGGGAACTCATGAGGGGAAGCGATGACCGCGATGAAATGGTGGGGCTGGGGCCTTGAGGGCGTGGAGTTCACCCATGCCGGCAAGCCCGAGCTCGGGCCCTTCATCGCCAAGGTACTCGGGGTCGACGTGGCGCGGGTCAACGAGCGGCCACCCCAGTTCGAGGACCTGAACGTCCCCGCGCCGGCGCTGGGCGCTGACCTGCGCCAGACGCTCGAGCGCGCCGTCGGCGTGCGGTTCGTCAGCGACGACCCGCTGGACCGCGTCGTCCACGCCCGGGGCAAGTCGTTCCGGGACCTCGTCCTGCAGCGTCGCGGCCAGTTCGGGCGCCTTCCCGACGTCGTGGTCCGTCCCGGCGATGAGCGCGAGATCACCGATCTGCTGCGAGCGGCGCTCGCCGCCGACGCCGTGATCATTGCCTTCGGGGGAGGCTCGTCGATCTCTGGCTCGCTGGAGGCGCCCGCCGACGAGTCTCGGCCGGTCATCTCGATCGATCTGACGCGCCTGGACAAGCTGGTGGAGATCGATGCCGACTCGCGCCTGGCGCGGGTGCAGGCGGGCGTCTTCGGTCCGCATCTGGAGCAGCAGCTCTCGGCCAGGGGCTACACGCTGGGTCACTATCCGGACTCATTCACACATTCGACCCTCGGGGGTTGGATCGCCACCCGCTCCTCCGGCATGCAGTCCGATCGCTACGGCGACATCGCTGACATGACCAAGGGCTTGCGGGTGGTGACTCCGGCGGGAACGCTGGTGGTCCAACCCATCCCGGTCATGTCGACGGGTCCGAGCGTGCGCGAGATGGTGCTGGGCAGCGAGGGGCGCCTCGGGATCATCACCGAGGCGACCGTACAGGTGCGCCGATTGCCCGAACGGCGCACCATTCTCGGCTACCTGTTCCCGACGTTCGCGGCGGGCCTATCTGCCGTCCGCGACATCGCCGCGAGCGAGTCCTCGGTGTCGGTGACACGCGTCTCGGACGCGCGCGAGACCCAGTTCTCGTTCGCCACGCGCAAGGCCCCCACCTGGTCTGATAAGGCGCAATCCGCTGCGCTGCGGACTTTCCTGCGGCGCCGGCTTGGTTACGACATCGACCAGATGGCGCTTTCGTTCATCGGCTATGAGGGCACCTCAGGACATGTGGGGAGGCAGCGCAAGGCGGTCGGCCAGATCGTCAAGCGCCATAGGGGGCTGTGCATCGGATCGGGCCCCGGCGCGCTGTACGACCAGAAGAAGTTCGACACCCCGTACATCCGCGACTTCCTGCTCGACCGCGGGGCGGCCGGTGACGTGTCGGAGACGGCGATGCCGTGGAGCCGGCTCACCACCGTCTACGAGGCCGTCATCGCCGCCGGCTACGGAGCGTTCGCGCAGCTCGGCGTACAGGGTTACCTCATGTGTCACCTGTCTCACAGCTACCACTCGGGTGCCTGTCTGTACTTCACGTTCGCGTTTCGCAAGACGCCCGACGGCGACATGCTCGCCGAGTACGACGTCGTGAAGTCGGCGGTCCAGCAGGCGTTCGTCGACAACGACGCCACCCTGTCTCATCACCACGCGGTCGGAACCGAGCACGCCCAGTGGCTCGAGGCCGACATCTCCGGTCCCGGGGTGGCGATGGTGCGCGCGCTGTTTGAAGGCACCGATCCAGGACGGCACCTGAACCCGGGCAAGATCGCCTGAGTGGGCCACCAAGCCGCCGCCTATCCGATTCCGAATGCTTCCTTGAACGTCTCACCCCAGCTGGTGGGAGCCCCTGCCGGCGGACTCGCAGCGCCCGGATCAGTCTCCCCCGCCAGGGTGCGCGAGTCTGAGGTGGCTGACCCCCATCCGATCTCGATGCCGGTGCCGCTGGCGGCAAACGACGCCACCCTGGCGCCGGCCGCAAACCTGGTGCCGATGGTGGTGGTGACCGGATCGATCTCCTCGCCGACGTACCAGTAGTCCGATGGCGCGCCCGACGGCTGGCTGGCGAACTGGAACAGCAGTAGCGGCTGTCCCGCATACCAGTTGGGCAATACCTGGACCAGGGTGGATGAGGCGGGCGCATAGATTCCCGTCCCGGGGGCTGCGGTGGCATCGACGCCCATGTCATCGCGCCCGATCGTAAAGCCGGGGATCGGATCTGAACCAGCGTGGGTGCTGGGGCCGATGAGCGCGACCCCACCCGAGGACACGCCGGCGGCCTGCGCCGCCGCAGCGGCCTGAGCGGCCTCGAGCTTGGCCAGCCGGCGGCGCAGCGAGGCGACCTGCCGCCGACTGGTGGCGAGTTGGCCTGCCTTGGTGGCGCGCGTGCGGGCCACCGCGATCTGCTGGTCGACCAAGGTCACCTTGGCCGCGTAGACCCGGTTTCGCTCGCTGAGGACCCGGGTGGCGATTGCCCGCTGGCGGACCTCCAGCCGGCCCAGGCGGATGACCTGGGCGGCCACCTGTCGCTGAGCCAGCTTCACCGCGGCGACGATCTGCGCGTTGCGGTCTCTGATCCGCCGGGCGAACGACAGGCGCTCGAGCAGGTTGGAGAAGCCGTTTGACTCGAGCACCACGCTGACGATGTCCGGCGGCGCGCTCTCATAGCTGGCGACCAGCTGTTGCGACAGCACGCGCTCGGCGGTGCGCTCCTGGGCCTGCAGCGCAGCGAGCCTGACCGTGGCGGCATTCAGCTGGCTGCGCAGGCGCGCCAGCGCAGCCAGCTGGACGTCGAGGTTGGACTGGATGCGCGCGACCTCTGCCTGCAGTTGCGCGATGCTCGAATCCAGCTGTCGCAGGCGGTCGTCAGCGATGCCGACCGCGTTGGAGAGGGCGGAGATGCGGCTCTCGCCGGCGCCGATCCTCTGCTGCAGCGCGCCCGGACTCGCCGCCCGCGCCACCGGCGACCACCAGCCCAGCAGGAGGACTCCAGCGGCCGCGAGGAGCACGACGAACGTGGCGCCGGCGGCGGGGATGAATGACTTGTTCTGGCTGGACATGATCTTGATCGGCCGTACCGATGGCGGCCGCACTCAGCTGCACCTCAGCTAATGCCGGGGGCGGCCACGGACTCACGAGGCGCGCCACGCTAACACGGCTGGCGCTGGGCTCACCTTCGTCGGTAGGGGGTGCAAGAAAACTTGCAAGAGCAGGGAAAGCATGGACCCGCGCGAGGGCGGGGCGACCGCGGATCGCGCGCCGCATCCTGGTCGCGCCGCCGCGCCGCCGCCCCCCGCGGGCCGCCGGCCGGCCGCTGCCAGGCGTCGGGCCCGGATCCCGGCGCCTCGGCCGGCGCAGAGAGCCCGGAGAGCGGCCGCCATCGGACGCAAGATGCCTGTCGACATTCGTCGTGAGGTTGCGTTATCCTCGCCGGCGATCGAAAAGACCCAGCCGAGTCCCCGGGCGACAAGTCGCGCGGGGAGCGGGGGAACCCACGAGAGCCCCACAAGGCTCTGGGGGCGAGTCGCCGGATTCCGGCGTAGCGCAGCTCTTTCAGCGCGAGCCCGTCAGCTAACCCCGTAGGCGCGAAGAAAGAGAAGGGGTTGCTTTTGCCGTACTCGAGCGTTCGACGCGTCGCCCGCTACGCGGGCATCGCTCCCTTTGCGGTCGCGATTGTGTTCGCCGCTTCCGCATCCGCCGCCTCCACCCCCACCGGCGGAAGCGGCATAGGCGCCGCCACGACAAAGGCGAAGCCGAAGCCGAAGGCCAAGACCGAGGTCAAGGTCAGCGCGACCCAGAGCAAGACGAACAACGACCCGAGCCCGGCGGCCGGCAACCCCGTGACTGCGCCGGTCAAGCAGGACGGCGGCTCGCAGCATCTGGGGGAGCGCACCCTAAGGCAGGGGATGAAAGGTCACGACGTTCGCGTTCTCCAGGGCTATCTGACCGTCGCCGGCTTCCCGACGAGCATCGACGGCGCGTTCGGCCCGGCCACGAAGGCGAGCGTTGTCGCATTCGAACAGGCTCACAAGCTCACCGCCAACGGCGTCGTCACCTACGCCCAGTCGCGCGTTCTGCGCCAAGTCGTGGCGGCCGCCCCGGCGGCCCCGGCCGCAGGCAACGTGGGCAAGGCGACTCCCATAGTTGGAGGCGCCGTCGGCAGGGCGACGATCAACTCCAACGGGACCGCGACCGCTCCGGCCGACGCACCGCCGGCCGTCAAGGCGGTGATCGCGTCGGCTAATCGGATCATCGACAAGCCCTACATCTACGCCGGCGGCCACGCCAGCTGGAACGCTCCCGGCTACGACTGCTCGGGCGCGGTCAGCTACGCGTTGCATGGTGGCGGCCTTCTGTCGGCGCCGTTGGCGGTCCAGTTCGAGGGCTACGGAGCTCCCGGTCCCGGGCGATGGATCACCGTCTACGCAGATTCCCAGCACGTGTTCGCCGTGATCGCCGGACGCGCCTTCGACACCGCCGATTTCGGAGGGCCCAACATCCCCGCCGGCACCGGGCCGCGCTGGCGCAGCAATCCCACCGGGAATCTCGCCGACGGCGGCGACTACGTCGTGCGCCACCCGCCGGGTCTGTAACCGAAACCGCCAGCCAGAGACCTGACCGGCGCGGCGCCGCCGGTCGGGTCTGCGCTGGATCAGCGGTTAGCCGCCTCCCGCGTTGATCAGCGGCTAGCCGCCTCCCGCGTTCATCAGCGGCTAGCCGCCTCCCGCGTTCATCAGCGGCTAGCCGCTTCCCGCATTCGCGCCCAGGCTGTTCAGCCATGCCCGCATCGATTTACCGGCCGGCGTGGCCTCGCCTTCCCCGTAGCCCGTGGTGGCTCTCGCGAGCGTGACCCCATCCAGGGTCGACCAGCCGTACTCGATCCCGGTGCCGCTGGCGGCGTAGCGAGCGACCGGCTGTCCCTGGCTCAGGATGCTGCCGCCCGGCGCGATGTCCGTGATCTCCTCGGCGACGTACTGCACCTTGCCGGCGTCGGGGCCATCCAGGAGCTCGAAGTACACCAGCGGCTGACCGGCATACCAGTCCGGGATGATCGCGAGAACCTTGATCTTGCAGGGCGCGAGGATCGGCGCTCCGACGGGCAGATTGGCATCGACGCCCTGATCGGTGCGCTCCCAGACGGTCACGTAGCGCAGTGGGTTGATGTATGTGGCGCTCGATTTCCGCGCGGCGATCACTTCGAGTCGCAGCTCGGCTCTGACCTCACTCAGCGGTGGAGCGTGCGCGTGCACGTCCCCCACTGGGACGCCGTTTGGGACGGTCGGCGCCTGGGCGCCCGCACTGGGCTCGATCGCGTGGGGACGCGCTCCGGGGAGCGCGGCGGATCCGCTGGCGGACGTACTCGCCGACGTTGCCGTCGAGCTGGGGCCGGGCGCGCTGGTCGGCGGGCTGGTCGAGGTGCCGGCGACGACGCTCGTCGTGCCGCACCCGGCGAGACCCAGCGCGACGATCAGCGGGACGGCGCCGCGACACAGGCGTCGGCGTGTCCCCGATTCGGCGCGCGACGCGCCGCATGTGCGCCCGGCCGGCGCGACTGAGATCCTGCCGGCATCGTTCGAGCGTTTTCTGGCCGTCGACATAGGTGGCGGGTCACGATCCGGGCCGGGCGCCAAGCTCGGCCACCGGTTTGCGCTGCCTGCGGCCGAATCGATCCGGCGAAGACAGCCACGAGCCACGCTAACACGCGATCGCGCGTCAGGCGAGGGTTGCGCCGCGGCGCCGTGGTCGATTGAACTTCGGCCGCCCGCGGCCGCCGGGGCGGGAGTCCGCCTCGCCTCGCCGGGATCGCTAGCCTAACGACGCCGCCGCTGATGCAAGAATGCGGCCGCAAGACGCAAACTACCCCACTGGAGCCCGTGTCCACTCTCACCTCCGCTCTGAAGAACGAGCACACCAAGCGAATCCTCCACGCCACGGGAATTCGACGGCCTTCGCTGACCCAGCGTCAGACGCCGCATTACCGGATGCCGAAAGTCCAGGCGAATGGTGGCTACCTCCTGCTGAACAAGTACAACGGACCCGAGATCCCGAAAAGCGAGTACGAGGATCTCATCTACACCACTTATGCCAGCGACCCCACGACCAACCTGGCCCCGATCACGTCGGCGAATGGCGAGCTGGAGCTGAAGGGATTCGAGGCCTACGGCCGGGCCGACCTCGACGGCGTGTGGACCGAGAACGCCAAGAAATGCCCCACGATCGTCGGCTGGGTCGAGTCGATCGGAGCGCGATTCGGGCGTGTCCAGCTGCTGAGAATGCAGCCCAACACCATGCGCGAGTGCCGCTGGGGTCTGCATCTGGACAACAACAACGCCAAGAACGACCCCGATGAGAATGGTTGGGTCGTTCGGCTCTGGATCGAGCTGACCGACGACGAGTCGAGCGCGCTCGTCGTCCGGCGCCACCAGTTCGACAAGAGCTCAGAGGTCAAGATCGCGCTGCCGCGTTACCAGCAGGCGGTGGTCGATTCCGAGCTGCTCTACCACGGTGGCTACCACCACGGTCCGGGCGTCCGGTATGCCCTGATCGTCAGCCTCGAGAGCGGACCGGCGTTCGAGAAGTGGATCGAGACGCAGCTACCTTAGGGTCGCCCAGGTTCCCGCGTCGCGCACTGAGGGTCCGAATCGCCGGCTCCGCCGGGTCGGCTGCTAGCCTGCGCGGCTCTCCGGAAACGCGACCGGGCCATCAGCGTTTCGTCGTGTAACCAGCACCCCGCGAGCTATCGATGAGAGCAAACGTCCAATGACCAGCACCGGACAGGACATTGCGCAGCGTGTCGCGCATATGTACACCCGTTACCCGTTTCCGAGCCCGCAGCGAAGACACTCGTACAGGCGCCACGCCGCGCATGTGCGCGAGTTCCTGCAGCAGCTCGGCATCGATCCGGCGGGCAAGCGCTTTGGAGACATCGCGTGCGGCACCGGCCTGATTCTCCTCGACTACGCACAGGAGTTTCCGGAAGCCCGCTTCACCGGCTTTGACATCACCGAAGTGTCGGTCGATCGCGCCAACGAGGCACTGAGCCAGGAGAACGTCACCAACGCCCAGGCCCAGCTACAGAACATCATGGAGCTCGACCTGGAGTCCGAGTTTCACTACATCCTGTCGTGGGGGACGATCCACCATCTGCCCGACGCCGAGGAGGGGGTTCGCATCCTCTGCCGGGCGCTCAAGCCCGGTGGCGTGCTCCGCACCGGCATCTACGGCTTCTACGGCAACTGGGAGCGGCGGATTCAGCAGGAGGTAGTTCGCACGATCGGCGCTCCCAGCAACGGCAACGTCAACGGCAACGGCAACGACCTGACCGAGCAGATCGCGGCGGTCCGCGATTTCGCCAGTGGCGATCGTAACTTCAGGAACTACTACACGGCGCCACCGGTCGACCTGTCCGATGACACATGGGTGGTGGATGAGTTCCTGCACGTCTGGGAGAAGCACCTCGGCCTTCGCGACGTCGTCACCTGGCTCGAGGGTGAGGGCCTGGAGGTGCTGAGGATGACCGACTACTACGACCAGGAGATCTCGCTCGACATCGCCCGCCACTCGACCAGCGAGGCGTTCATCGAACGTGTCCGGGAGCTGCCGTTTGCCGACCAGTGTCATGTCATCGAAATGATCGTGCGGCCGTACTGGCTGTCACTGTTCGCCCGCAAGCCGCTGTAATGAGCCCTACTGCGCAGACCGCGATCCGCCCGCGGCAAACGCTGGCCGTCGGGGCCGGCAAGGCGACCCGATGGCTCTCGCGGCGGCTCGGCAAGGGTGGAGGAACGAATTACCCGGGGTTGGTGGCGCAGCGCCTCGATCCCCAAGCGCTGACGGATCTGGCCGCCGCGATGCCGAACGGGTGCGTGTTCGTCACCGGGACGAATGGCAAGACGACCACGACCCGGATCCTCGCCGATGCCGTGCGCCGTTCGGGTATGGAGCCGGTGACCAACCGAGAAGGCTCGAACATGACCAACGGCGTGGCGACCACGCTGGTCGCCCACTCCGATGCCCGCGGCGCCCTCCGAGTCGGTGAGCGCGCTATCGGAATCTTCGAGGTCGACGAGGGCCACCTGCTGCCCGCGATCAAGGCGGTGCAGCCTCGGCTGGTCCTGTTCACCAACCTGCTGCGCGATCAACTCGACCGCTACTTTGAGATCGACTGGACGGCTCACCTGTGGCGGGAGGCGCTGGCGTCGCTGCCGGCGTCGAGCACGGTGGTGCTCAACGCCGACGACCCGCAGGTGGCGTACCTCGGTGCCGATCTGCCCAACCCCGTCCTCTACTACGGCTTCGAGGATCCCCGTCACGCCTTACCGGAGCTCGAGCACATCTCCGACTCGCGTCGCTGTCTGCGCTGCGGGGCCGACCTTCAGTACGCCCATGTCTTCTATGCCCACCTGGGGCACTACAGCTGCACCGTCTGCGGCTGGAGCCGGCCGGATCCGCGAGTTTCCGCCTGGAAGATCGAGCTCGAGGGGATCGAAAGGAGCAGCATCGAGGCCGTGACCCCGTCGGGGGCGCTCGAGCTGGTGCTGCCGCTCGGCGGGCTCTACAACGCCTACAACGCGCTGGCGGCAACTGCGGTGGCGAGCGGACTCGGCCTGGACTCTTCGGCGGTGACCGAGGCGGTCGCCTCGGCGCGCTCCGCCTTCGGCAGACTCGAGCGCGTCACCATCGACGGCAAGAGCGCCTACCTGGCCTTGGTCAAGAACCCGAGCGGCTTCAACGAAGTGCTGCGTCTGCTCCTCTCCGATGAGCCATCCGGGGGACTGGTGCTGGCGCTCAACGACGATGGTCCGGACGGACGGGACGTGTCTTGGATCTGGGACGTCGATCTGGAGCGGTGTCGTGACCGGGTGGGGTTCGTGATCTGCACGGGACGACGCGCGCAGGACCTCGCCCTCCGCCTCAAATACGCCGAACTGTCTCGCGCCACACCCCCGCCGGAGGTGCTCATCGAGCCCGACGTCAACAGGGCGTTCGACCTCGGGTTGGCGAAGCTCGGCGACGGTGAGACCCTCAGTGTCCTACCCACCTACACGGCGATGTGGGAGCTTCGCGAGAGACTCGCTCGTGAAGGCCACGTCGCGACGTTCTGGAAGAGCTGAACGCCATATGCCGAAGCTCACCGTCGGGTATCTCTATCCCAGCGTCATGTGCCACTACGGAGATCGTGGCAACGTGATTACTCTCAGCAAACGCTGTGAGTGGCGTGGCATCGAGGTCGAGATCAAGCATCTGGAGCGCGGCGATGCGGTCGATGCCGATCGCATCGACCTGTTTCTCATGGGTGGCGGCGCCGACTCGCACCAGCGCTTGATCGCCGAGGACATGGTGAACGTCAAGGGCGAGGCAGTGAAGACCGCGATCGAGGAAGGAGCCGCCGCGCTGATGGTGTGTGGTGGCTATCAGCTGTGGGGCGAGTTCTACCGCGCTTACGACGGCACCGAGCTGCCCGGTCTCGGGATGTTCCCTTCCTACACGGTCCACCGAGCTCACCAGATCGGAAGCCGGCTGCGCAGCATCAGCGACGCGCGGGCGGTGCGCTCGGTGGGCAACCTGGCCGTGCAGTGGGAGGACCGCACTCTGATCGGATTCGAGAACCACGGAGGTCGCACCTATCTGCGCCCCGGGGCGCAACCGCTGGGGCGGGTCCTCGCCGGCGAAGGCAACAACTCCGAGGATGGCTGGGAGGGCTGCGTCTATCGAAACGCGATCGGGACCTACCTCCACGGCTCGGTGCTGCCCAAGAACCCGGCGCTGGCCGATCACCTGATCGAGTCGGCGCTGCGCCGGCGTGATCCCGGCCTACGGCTCGAGCCGCTCGACGACGAGCTCGAGAAGCGGGCTCACGAGGGGGTGCTGCAACGGGTTCTCGAGCAGTCGGAGCGCGGCGCCCGCCACGCGCGATCGCGGGTCAACGGTAGTGACGTGGGCGGCTTCGCGGATCCCGGCTGATCGCTTCTGTAGACCGCCTCGAACCCGCGGCCACCCTCTGGGTACGGGGCGATCGGGCGATGGGCTGGTTCGCGGGCTCATGCCGGCCATGAGCGCGAGCGGCGGCGGCGGGCCGCGGCGGCCGGCACCCTAGGCGCGGCACGATGTCAACGAGCAACGCCTCCCCCGAGCCGCCACTCGAAAGTCCGCCGCCACCCCCGGGGCGACGACGCGTTGCGATGAGCACCGCGATCTTCGCCGTCGCCACCGCACTGTCGCGGATCGCCGGACTCGGCAGGGAGATCGTCGCCGCCAGCTTCTTTGGGACAACGGCGGCCGCGTCCGCGTTCACCATCGCCGCGCAGGTGCCCAACCTGGTGGCCAACCTGTTCTCGCAGGCGGCCCTGTCGGCCGCGTTCGTGCCCGTGTTCACCGAGCTGCTGCACCACGGGCGCAAGCGCGACGCGTTCCGGCTCGCCTCTGCGCTGTTTTGGATCATCACCATCGCGCTTGGCGCGGTGACGGTGCTGTGGATGTTGACCGCCGAGCTGATCGTGCCGCTGTTCACCGGCGATCTTCACGGATCGGCGGTCGCCCTCACGGTCGGTCTCTCCCGGGTGCTGTTTCCGGTGGTGCTGCTGTTGAGCCTCACCGGGCTGTTCGTCGGCATCCTGCAGTCCTACGACGAGTTCTCGATTGCCG
Source organism: uncultured Actinomycetota bacterium (assembly GCA_963830395.1). GTDB lineage: Bacteria > Actinomycetota > Thermoleophilia > Solirubrobacterales > Solirubrobacteraceae > Palsa-465. Next base: position 98,727 of record CAWHMI010000025.1, on the reverse strand, counting down.
CGCTGGCGCCCGCCGTCTGGAACCTGGTGATCCTGGTCCTGCTCGTCGTCCTGCACTCGCGTTTTCACGGTGACGACGCGCTCTACGCGTATGCGATTGCCTGGCTCGTGGCCACCGTCGTCCAGCTGCTGATGGTCGCCTCCGCGCTCGGTCGAGTCGACTTTCACTTCACCTTCCGGGTCGACTGGCGCGACCCGCTGGTTCGGCGGGTGCTGATCCTGTTCCTCCCGGTCACCATCAGCATCGGAATCATCAACCTCGACGGCTTCTTGAACGCGGTATTCGGCGCGCTGGTCGGGCCGCAGGTGCCTCGCGCCATCGACAACGCCTTCCGCATCTACATCCTGCCCCAGGGAGTGTTCAGCGTCGCCGTCGCCACCGTGCTGTTCCCGACGCTCAGCCGCCTCGTGGTCAGACGCGACCCGGAACGGCTGCGCCGCGCGCTCGGCAACGGCATGCGCCAGATCAATCTGCTGATGATTCCGTGCGCCGCGCTACTGCTGGTGCTGGCGACCCCGATCACCCGGCTCATCTATCAGCGGGGGGCGTTCAACGCGTACTCGACCCAGCTGGTCTCGACGGCGCTGTTCTGGTACGCGTTCAGCCTGCCATTCGCCGGCGTGAACCTGTTGCTCAGTCGCGCCTTCTTCGCGCTCAAGCGTCCGTGGATCGCGACCCGGCTGGCGGTGATCAACATGGCCGTCGACGTGATCGTGAGCGTCGCCCTGTACAAGCCGCTGGGGATCGCGGGGCTGGTCATCGGCACGGCCTCGGCCAACGCCGTGATGACCGGCCTTCAGCTACACCGGTTGCGAGTCGGCTTCGGCGGTCGCCTGGAGGGGACGCAGACGCTGATGATCACCGTGCGGATCGCGCTGGCCTCGGCGATCGCCGCCGCCGTAGCGTGGGGGCTGTGGGTCGTGATCGATCAAGCGATCGGCCGTTCGGTGCCGGCCCAGATCGTCTCGGTTGGCGTCTCGATCGCTGTCGCGGGCGCGGTGTACGCGTGGCTCGTGCTGGCTATGCGCATCCCGGAGGCCCGTCAGATCCAGGCTTTTGTGCGCCAGCGCCTGCAGACCGGGTAAGACGCCCCGGACTACCCGCCGCGTCTGCGCACCGGGTAGACGCCCCGGACTACCCGCCGTGGCCATCCCCCTCCGCGCGATCAGCCTTGAGCTCGTGGCGCAGCAGGTTGGCCAGCACCGGAAGCACGGCTACTTCAGCGAGGATGGCGATCACGATCGGGAGTCGGAGGGTTGGCTCTGAGTAGCCGAAAAAGCTGCCGAGCAGCGCGATCGCAAGCGAGATCAGCGACCCCACGGCAAGACCGGCGGCCCCGACCGATGCGAGCACTCGCAGGCGCCGGTCGCGGCCGACCAGCGCGAAGGCAAGCCCGGCGCCCCCGGCGGCGTTCAGCAGGAACAGCACACCGACCGTCGGGACCAGGCTCATGAATGCCACATACTGCTGAAAATGGATCCCGGCGATCACCGCGACCAGCCCCGCCGCGAGCGCTCGAACGCGAACTCCTGAATCGAGCGCGGGCACGGCTCGGTGTTCCCGCAGGGCGGCCACTAGCCCACCACCTTGACCTCTCCGGTCATGAATGCGTGAAACAAGCAGTGGTAGGGATAGTTCCCGGCAAGGCGCAAATCGATCGTCTTGCTCTTCCCCGGATTGATCGTCCCGGTGTCGAACCCACCCTGGTCGGCGGTGGCCGTGTGTGCGGTCGCGTCGTGGTTGGTCCAGGTGACCCGCGTTCCCGCTTTCACAGTGAGCGTGTCGGGGGTGTAGCCGTAGTTGCGGATCGCGATCGTGACGGGACCCGCTTTGGCGACCAGCGCTGCGCTTGGCCGCGGGCGCGACACTCCGGTCCCGGGGTGGGCGAGCGCCACGGCGACCACGGCGACCACGATCGCGGCTGTCGCGGGGAGGAGGAGGGATCTCATGCGCACACCAACGATTCGCTGGGAAGCCGGCAATCGGATCACTCGGTGTCCGTGAAATCCACCACCGGCGTCCGTGAATGTCTTTGAGCACCATGGTGGCGACGTTGGGAGTTCGAACGCGCCGTCAGAGGTGATGCCGTACTCGGATTGGTTGGGGATCAGACCGACCACGGCAGCGTGGCGAGCCTCGACCGTGACGATCAGGAGCACCGCCGCGAGATACGCCGGGTGCTTGATGTTGAACGCCTGGCCCGAATACGCCTGCACGCCTTCGTTCTCAAACGTGAATCCCGCAGTGAGGAAGCGGCCGTAGTGGGCATTGTCGCCGTGGAAGTCGAAGCGGGGCTTCTTGATGGCGTTCTTGCCGAGGGCCTTCGTCAGCACTGCAACGTGCATGTTCTCGTCCCCGCGCTCCTGCCGCTTGTGTTATTTCGTATACGTGGCCACTCGCTGAGTGGATTAGCGGCAGCGGTGGGCTGGGTGATGGCGGGAACGGTGGGCTCGGGGTCGGCGGGAGCGGTGGGTTCGGAGGTGAGGGGCGCGGGGGACTCTGTGCCGACGGGAGCTGTGGCCTCGGCGCGGATGGGCGTGCTGGGGGGTGCCGGTCGGAGCGGGTGCCTCGCCAATCGCGTGCGTCAGTGAGCCGCTCAGCCCGTGAAGGGAGGCGGTGCAACGCAGCTGAGCCGCACCGTGCGGGTTCTGCGTGAGCCATGGATACCCGTCCCCCGCGTGGTCGTGGTGATTGTCAGCCGGTGGCCGCCAACCGCCAGTCGGCTGGAAGGGACCGTCAGCGAGAACCGGCGCCGCCGGCTGATGTCGATTCGCCGGCCGTCGAGCCTGACCACGGTCACGACCGCCACGGCCAACGCTCCGTGAGCGATACGGCGGCCGGCGACTGCTCGGGGGGAGAGCACGATGGCGATTCGCAGGTGCGCCGCCGCCGTCGTGCACGGCTGCGGGGCGCCGGCGATGCGGATTTGTTGGGTAACGCGCGGCTCGCGGGGCTTCTTGGCGGGTGGCCTGTGCTTCGGCGGCTTGGGCTTCGGGGGGGAAGTCGTCGTCGATGTGGTTGTCGTGGTCGTAGTCGGCGGCGGCGGCGGAGGAGGAGGAGGCGGCTGGGAACAGGCCGAGCGGACGGGCGGGGTGTCGTTGCGCATCACGATCAGCCCGCCGTCAAAGCTGCCGACGGCGAGGTCGGGCATGCAGTCGCCATTGAAGTCGCCCGCGGCGAGCGCGTTGTCGGTCGCCTGCAGGCCCTGAGGGTCGGCCACGGTGTCGTCATAGGTAAACGTACCGTCGCCGTTGCCCCGGAACAGCGCCGTGATCGACGAGTCGTAATCAGCCATCGCCACGTCGGGCGTGCCGTCGCCGCTGAAGTCGGCGACGACCAGCCCTCGAGGGGTCACTGAGCCCGGATAGGTGAACGTCATCGCCGCACCCGGCGCCTGGAGCGTTCCGTCGCCCTGGTTGAGCAGCACCTGAAAGCCCCCCGTCCCGGGCACGTCTCCCTGGATGCTCGCCGGCACCAGCACGTCGTCGATCCCCTTGCCCCGCAGATCGGCGGCCGCGACCTGCCCCTGGCCGGCCACCGGATAGGCTGACACCGGATCAAACGCGCCGGTGCCGTCGTCGGCGTTGGTCAACACCTGCACACAGCTGGAGGTCCCGCACGGCGCGCCGCCCCCCTCCCCCGGGCTGGTCGACAGGACCAGATCGAAGTTCCCGTGCCCGGTGAGGTTGGCGACCGTCATCCCCTCGATCATCCCGTTCGTGGAGGGGTCCAGGGCCAACGGAGAGCCGGGCGCCGGCGTGAACACGGCGTGTCCCTGAGCATCGTTACCAGTGTTCAAGAGGACCGAGACGGTCTCGTCGCCGCCGTTGGCGACGGCGATGTCCTGGCGCCCGTCGCCGGTGAAGTCCCCGACGGCGACAGCGTCTGGATACCTGCCGGCGGTGATCTGCACCGGTGCCTGGAACGTCCCGTCGCCGTTGCCATACAGGATCGAGATACACCCAGAGCCGCCGGCGTCGCAGGAAACATTCGCCACCACCAGATCCGGATTCCCATCGCCGTTGAGATCGCCCACGCCGAGCGATGCCGTCCCGTTGGCGGGGGTCCCGTCAATTGGGTAGTTGACCGGGCCGGTGAAGGTCGCATCGCCGTTGCCGAGCAGCACGCTCACGCAACCTTCGACCGGACAACCCGGCGGTGTGGCGTCGAAACCCCCGTTGTCAAAAGCGACGTCGAGCTTGCCATTGCGATCGAAATCCCCGGTGACCACGCTCAACGCGGTGTTATCCCCCCGCGGCGCAAACGCCGGGCTGAGCTCGGTGAAAGCAAACGCATTGGCCGTGGCCGCGGCGGGCAAGGCGACCAGGGCCACCAGGCAGCCCGCGAGCGCGAGACCGAAGACAGGTCTCGCCCGCGACCGCGACCGCTGCCGATGACACCAAGATGCCCTTCTCACCGCAGCTACATGATCTTCTATTGTCAAGTGCACCACCAGGGGACACTGTCAGGCCGAGCAGACCGAGACTCGCGCCTCGAGCCGTGGAGAACTTGCAGGCTCTCCACTCACGGCGGCACTCGCGGTGGCTTGGTGGCGCCGCATTTACGAACCAAGACCACTTGGGAGACGGTCAGCGACCTGCCCGCCCCTGTCGGTCATCGCCTCGGCACCAGCGCCACGCGGCTAGACGTCGATGCGGTGTTCTCCGGCGTCGATCCGGGCCAGCGGTCCGTTGCTCGGGATCCCCAGCAGCGTCGTCGCGACGAACTGCGCCGCCAGCCCGTCGAAGACCGTGTGCCGCCGCAGCATGGAGTGCATGGCGCCGGCGACGCTGATGTATCCGACTCGAGCCTGAGGACTCATCCGCTCGGCGAGCTCGGCGGACCGAGACGGGCTGGCGATCCGGTCTGCTGACCCGTGGATGATCAGGATCCGCTCGCCACGAAGCCCGGCGGGGACATCGGTCGGATAGACCCAGGGCGCCAGTGCGACGACGCTTCGCACCTCCGGCCGGGGCGCCGTCAGCAGCGCCGCCCGGCCACCGAGTGAGTGCCCGACGAGACAGGCCGGCAGAGTGGCGCCGACCTGCTCGGCGGCGCGATCGAGCGCCCAGCGGGCATCCTGCGCCGGTGTGTGGTGGGCGTCCCAGCCCCGGGCCGAGTTCAGCACGCGGAACACGGCGAGCCGCCCGTCCCCGATCCGGGCGATGCGGCGCGCGATCGGGATCATGCGGAGCACCGAGAGCTGGGTCGGGCTGACCATCAAGTGGGCCCGCCGCCGGGCGCCGCCGTGCAGCACCAACACGATGGCGGTCGGCTGCTCGGGTACCACCACGTCCACGAGCCGGGGGGTCAGCTCCATCCTCGCCGACTACCCGTTTTCGCCCGGCCGTGCCCCGCGGTGAGCGCCGCCGCCAGAGCGTCCGTCGCGGGGGGCGGGCCGCAGGTGCGGCCCTAGTCGCGGCACTGGCCACTGGCATAGACGGTGACCCTCGTCGCCAGGTCGACGGCAAGTCTGAGCTGGCCGGAGGCGCCGCCTACCGGCGAAACAGACAAGCCATCGCGGAGGTCATCGGCGAGCGGCGGCTGGCTGCGGTGAACGATGTCGCAACAGGCATGTGCTGCTTCTCGCACGATGTCCGGCTCAACCGTCCACACCGTCTCGAACCGCCGCGGGGTCCGACCGCCGCTGGGGCGCTCCCAGCCGACCAGGCAGCCTGAGAACTGCGGAGCGTCACACACCAGGACCCATTCGCGCAGAACCGGTTCGGTGGGCGGAATCGGCACCTCCACCGGCCCGTGGCGCGGCTTTCGAAACCGTGGAAAGTCAGCCAGGACGACCGCGCGCCCGGCGGTCCGAGCCAGCTCGCTCCAGCGTCGTTCGGCGTGGCGGTAGAACCGCTCGCGCTGAAAACACCCCAGGAGCAGCGGTTGCGCGGCGCGCGCGGCGCACTCATCCTCGATCGCATGGCTCAGCCACAGCAGGGCCGGCTTGGGTAGCAGTTGCGGGTGGAGGTGGGGGAAGCGCTCGCGGACCGCTGCGTAGACCGAGGGGCGCGCCTCGGTCTGGGCCCGACGGGCGCGGTGAATGGCGCCGGGCAGCGACAGCCCCTCGGCCCTGGCATGCAGAACCGCGTTGACGCCTTTAACGTCGAGCTCGGAATACCGACGATGTCCGCTGGGAAGCCGCCGCGGCTTCGGAAACGCGTAGCGAGCCTCCCAGCTGCGCAGTGTGCCCTCGCCGATCCCGGCGCGCTCCGCGACGTCGCCGATGCTCAGCGCCGGTTCAACACCATCGTCCATGTCGACAAGACTCCCCTGTCCGCCACTCATCCGAAACCGGCTGCCCGCCAGCTGACCCTCTCGCGTTGATTCACAACCAAAGGTGAGTATTTTCTACAACATTGGTTCAAGTAGGCCCTGTACGGGGTATCAACTGCGCACCGGCCGAGCGAAGCCGCCCGCAAGTGGCATTGATCGGGTTCCGGACCGGCTGGCGTGATGGATCAGCCGATCGAGCAGGGAGTCCCTCCTCCTCCTCCCTCCTCGAGCCCTGGTGGGGCGTTGCCGACGACGCGCCCCGCCAGGGCGACGCTAAGTGGCTTTTAGTTCGCGAATGCGTCGACATTCGAGCGGTCTCCGGCGGTGACCGGAACCGCCTCGCCGGGCGTCTCCGCCACGATCGATCGCGGGGGTGTCATCCAGGACAATCCGCCGATGGAGGCGATCCGAGCGACGATCCGAGGCGACCGGCGGGAGGGCAAATTGCGCGACGCGATCATTCGCCGGGGGCAAGAGTTGCCCGTGGCGGGATGGGTCCGAGACGCCGAGGACGGCACCGTGCTGGTCCACGCCGAGGGCGCCGCAGCGCCGGTGGCGGCGCTGGCCGCGTTTCTGCGCGAGCAGGCGGGTGCTGACCAAGCGCTGGAGATGACCGCGGTGGCAGCCGAGGGTCACGAGCAGTTCGCGGTGCGAGGAGTCAGCGCCGGGGTGTTCGTAGTTCAGGAGCATCAGGCGACCGCCCACCACTTCGACTTTCGCCTCCAGGTCGGCGATGCGATGCGTTCGTGGGCCGTGCCGAAGGGCCCTTCGCTCGATCCCGCGGTCAAGCGCTTCGCGGTCCAGGTGGAGGATCACTCGCTAGACCACAACTCGTTCGAGGGCCCGACTTCCCGCGGCGGGGTAATCGTCTGGGATCGCGGAACCTACGAGCAGGGCGGTCGCGTTCCCTGGCCCGAGGCGCTTGAACGGGGACACGCCGTCTTCGTCCTGCACGGGGAAAAGCTTCACGGCGGCTTCGCGCTGCAGCGCACCCGATCTCAGACCAAGCCGCAGTGGCTGCTGATCAAGCGCCGCGACGACGCGGCGCGCCCGGGCTCCGACATCGCCGTCGACGCCCCTTGCTCGGTGCTCAGCGGCCGGACGCTGGGAGAGGTCATCGCCGGGGAGCGGCCGTCGAGTGGATCGTGAGCGCGCGTTTCGGCGGGCCGGGCCTCGGGCACGCGGTCGGTGAGCTCGGCCCTGATCTAGTGGCCCCGTCTTACGAACTGAAACCACTTAGGGTCACCCCGACCGGGTGAGGCGGATTCACCCGCTGGCGATCGACACTGCGCCGGTGACCGATCCGGCTTCCGGTCGTGGTCCCGCGCGAACGACGCGGCGGGCCTCGGGTGACCTGCAGGCGCTGTTGAGCGCGTGGTGGGTGCCGCTGGTCTGGGGCCTGTTGAATCTGATCGCGGCGCTGGTGGTGCTGACCGAGCCTCACAACAGCCTGCTCGCGATCGCGGTGGTCCTGGGCATCTACCTCGTGATCGTCGGGCTGTTGATCGCGTTGGCAGGATGGTCACGAACCGCCGACCGGTTGGTGGTGGTGGGGATCGGCCTGCTCGCCGTCGTCGCCGGGATCTTCGTCATCGCGCGCCCGGGGTCGGCGGTGCACGGCGTGCGGATCGTGTTCGGGATCTACCTGCTGATCGCCGGAGCCGTGCATCTGTGGACCGGAACGCAGGTGCGACGCGAGCGCTACCAGCTGGTGTTCGGGGGGCTGGAGCTGGTTGCCGGGCTGGTGTTCCTGTTCGCGCCGAAGCTGGGTCTGACCGCACTGGCCCTGTTCGTGGGCATCTACCTGCTGCTGCGGGCGGTGCTGGAGCTCGGTCTGGCCCTGGCGCTGCACTCGGCCAAGCGTGAGGCCGGACTGTGACGCTCAGCTGTGTCGGTGGATGAGCCTACCGACGGTGAGGTCGGCGACTGAGCTTCCGATCACCGCGCCGGCGATCACATCGCCGGGAAAGTGAACCCCGGTGTGCACCCGTGAGTAGCCGACGAGGGCCGCCAGCGCGTGCAGCGGCGCGCTCGCCGCCGGTAGGTGCCGGCTGACCCCCGTGGCGAACGCGAACGCCGAAGCGGCATGCCCGGAAGGGAACGAGCGCGAGCTCGGCATCGGCAGCCGGCGGTCCGCCGGCACCGAGACCCGATCGGGACGGCGGCGGCGGCCCAGTGGCTTGACCACCAAGTTGACTGCCGCCGAGGTGACGGCAACGGACGCAAGTCCCCCGGTCGCCGCCCGGCGACCGTCGCGGCCTCCGGCGAGGACCAGACCTACCGAGACAGCGATCGACAGTCGCGAGTAGTCAGCGGCCTGGGCGAGTTTCCGCATCGCTCGGTCCAGGCTGGGGGTCTCGGTGCTGGCCACCGCGGCATACAGCGCGCCATCCAGGCGCTCGACCTCCCCGAGCCACCCTCGGCGATCGTCGGTGATCTCGGCGGCTTGGGAGTAGTGCATCGTCGCCCTCGGGAGTATCACGCGTCCTTCCCAGCGTACCCGGGCTGTTCGCCCTCCGCAGGACTTCCGGCGGGAGCCTGGTCGGGGGTGAGGACGCTGGCTCGGCTCGCGGCCGACGGCCAGTGGTGACCGCCCGCTCGCCGGCTCAGGCGGTCGGCAGCCCGTGATCGAGCGGGTGGGCGAGGAGCGGCTCGGTCTCGGGGACCGGCACCTCGGGGAACGTGCCATCGTCCCAGCGCACTACGGTTCCGGCGAGGCGATCGTGGAATCCGCGGCGCCGGTCGTCGAACAGCACCCGGATGAAGCCCGCGCCCAACGGCAGCATGGCCAGCACGAGCCCGACGAAACGGCGGCTCGCCCGCGAGAAGCCGATCTGACCACCGTCGGCGCGCATCACCCGGATCCCCAGCAGTCGGCTGCCAGGAGTTTGCCCGGTGACCAACCAGAACCCCACGAAATAGGCGCCGGACCACAGAAACCAGGCCGAGCCGCCGAGGATCGCCCCGACCAGATCGACCGAGGCTCCGCTTCCCAGCGCCGAGGCGACCAGGCTCACCGCGCCCCCGACGAGCAGCGCGATCACGTCGATGACAACCGCGTCGACCACCAAGGCCACGGCTCGGGTCACCAGGCCTGCGTAGCCGCTGGGCTGCGTGGTGACTCCGGTGACCGGCGCGGCGGACATCAGCCCGTGGCTCGCCGCCGGCGGCGTAGCAACGACCGAGCGAACCGCTCCGCGGCATCGTCGGCTCCCAAGGTGCGGGCTCGCACACCCACCGCCATGTCGTCGGCGAGCCCGGCGGTCTGCTCGGTGAGCGCGGCCCGGAGCTCGGGCGAGGTCATCACGTACTTGAGGATCATCTGCATCTCTTCGCTGGCCAGTAGGCGAGCGGTCACCTCGTCGATCAGCCGGCTGTCCATCACGCGTGCGATCAGCCGGTCCAGTCCCGGGTCGTCGAGCACACCGGCGATCAGCGTCTCGGCGGCAGGGTGATTGATCACCACCGTCACCGCGTGATCGAAGGCGCCACTGCGCAGCAGCCGGTCAACGACCTCGTCGGCGAGCCCCGAACCGACCAGCTGATCGGCGAGCCGGCGCAGGAGCCTCGCTCCGGCGGCCTGGGCATCGGCTCGGGAGCGCTCGAGCGCATCGTGGCCGTCGCGGACCAGTGCTGCTCCGGTCCGGCCCACCCGGTCACGCGCGGGCGTGGCGAGTCGCATCCGCCACACGCGGATGGCCGGCCAGGCTGCGCCCTCGGCGGCGCGGGCGCCGATGGTGACGGCGGCGCGAGAGCGCCGTTCGGCTGCCGCCGCCGCTCCCAGCAGCAGGTAGGGGAGGTCGTTCGGTTCCACCCGGTTGACGGGATCATCGCGCTTTGCGGGTGAATACACCTCACCCTGCTCGGGTGATGTGCCGCGACCCGGCTCCGCTTCCGGCCTGCCCTTCAGGACGTAACGACCACGATCGCGAGCACCAGCAGACCGAGCAGCACGCCGGCCGCGGCCAGAGCGGCGACTGCCCGCCGATCAGGTGGGATGAACTCTCCGCGGGCCAGAGCCTCCTCGATCTCACGGTGGCGGACGTACGCGTAGCCCATGCAGCCGATCCCGAGCACGGCGAAGCCGGCCCCGACGATTGCGTACGGCCACTGGGCGCCCTTGGTGAGCGCGGGCACGACCCGGCCCGCGCCGATCGCCGCGGCCAGCGACGCGAGCCCGGTCCGCCACCAGGCCAGATAGGTCCGCTCGCCCGCGAGATAGGTACGCCGGGTGACGTCATCCGGACGAGCGGCGGCTGAGGCAGGGTTCGGCACCGCGTCGCAGTATCGCCCGCCCGACTCCACCGATCAACGGCCGACCGAAGCCTTGCCAGCAACTCCAGTCGGTGAATTTCACCCGGACCGGGTGACCTCCCGTCACCCGGCGGTCCTCAATATTGCGGGTGGTGACCACGGCGGACACGGCGGAGCGACCGGTGACGGCTGGATCCTCTGGCCGGACGGCCCGGAGGATCGTCACCGACGTGCTGCTCACGCTCACGACGCTTCTGACCGTGGTGGCGATCCTGGCGATCTGGGCCAACCGGCAGATGCTCGACCCGGACAACTGGTCGCACACCAGCACCAAGCTGCTCCAGAACCAGCCGATCCGTGACCAGACCGCCAGCTTCCTGGTCGATCAGCTCTACGCCAACGTGAACGTGAAGCAGCTGATCGGCTCCGGGCTGCCGTCGCCGCTCAAAGGGCTGGCCGGTCCCGCCGCGGGCGCGCTGCGCGGGGTGGCGGTGGACGGGGTCCGGGAGGCGCTGGGACGGCCGTTCGTGCAGGACGCGTGGGCGGTCGCCAATCGCGCGGCCGCCCAGTCGCTGAAGACGATCGTCAACGGTGGCAATCGTCACGTGACGATCGACCACGGCACGGTGACGCTGGACCTGGGAACGGTCCTCAACGACATCGCCTCCCGGCTCGGCGTGTCCGTCGATCTGGCGGCCAAGCTGCCGCCGTCGGCGGCGAGGATCACGATCATGCGCTCGGATCAGCTGGGGTTGGTCCAGGACGTGGGCCAGGCGCTGAGCGGCTTGGCGATCGTGCTCTACATCCTCGTGCCGCTGCTCTACGCGCTGGCGATCGTGATCGCGCAGGGGAGGCGACAACGGACGTTGCTGTGGGTCGGCGTCTCCGGAGTCGTCGCCGGGTTGGTCGTCCTCCTGGCGCGGCGAATCGCGGTGTCGGTGGTCGCCAATCGACTCGTCAACGATGACTCGGTCCGCCCGGCGGCGCGCGCGGTGGTCTCGATAGCGACCACCATGCTGCCGGAGATCGCGGGCGCCGTGATCCTGATCGGGGTCGTGGCGATCGTCGCCGGCTGGGTTGCCGGGCCCGCCCGGCTGGCGGTCCGCGGTCGCCGCGTGATCGCCCCATTCGTGCGCAGCTATCCAGTCGCCATGTACGCGGCCGTCGCCGCGGCGCTGCTGCTGATCTTCATCTGGCAGCCGATCCCCTCCACGAGGAGCTGGGTGGGGATGGTGGTGTACTCGGTACTCGCGTTCCTCGGCACCGAGCTGCTGCGCCGGCAGATGGCGACTGAGTTTCCCGCCGGACCGCGGATCGCCGGCGGCGCCGGACCGCGGATCGCGGCTGCGCCGCCCACTGCTGGGTTGACCGCGGCTGCGCCGCCCGCTGCTGGGCCGACCGCTGCTGGGCCGACCGCTGCTGGGCCGAGCGACGCGCCGGTCGCTGACACAACGTCGGTCGCGCTGGAGCGGCTCGCGGCACTGCACGCCGCCGGGGCGCTCACCGTCGAGGAGGTGGCAGCCGCCGTGGCGCGGCTCACGCAGGGTCGGACAACCGGACGATGACGTCGCCGGAAGGTTCCCCGCCCGCATCCCGAGGCGGGACGCTGGAGCGCTCCGTGCGGAGGGCTACCGACCGCTACGGACTGGTCCTGGTCCTGCTCTTGACCACCTACGTGCTCCTCTCGGTGCTCCCCGAGGGGGCTTGGGGGCGGGCGGTGCTGGCGGCGGCGCAGGGGCTCACCGTGATCGTCGCGCTGGCGGCGTCCCAGACCCCGCCGGCGCGCCGGCGAAACGCCATCGTCGTCGTGACCGTCCTGGTGGTGATCGCGCTGATCTCGGCGATCGTCGGGGGCCGGACCGGCGGCGGCGTCGCCGAGCTGATCAGCGCGATCCTGTTGATCAGCACGCTCGCCGCGATCATCCGCCGGATCGCCAGCCACGACCACGTCTCCAGTCAGACGCTGCTCGGCGCCATGTGCTGCTATGTGCTGTTCGGGCTGATCTACACGTTCCTGTACGCCGGATTGGCGCGTGTGCAGTCGTCGCCGTTGCTGACTCCCGCCGGAAGCCACTCGCTGTCGGACTACCTGTTCTTCAGCTTCACGACGCTGACTACGACCGGCTATGGAGATCTGGTCCCCGCCACCGGATTGTCGCGCGCCCTGTCGATGCTGGAGGCGCTGACCGGTCAGCTCTTCCTCGTGACGGTGGTGGCGCGGCTGGTGGCGCTGTGGGTGCCGAGCCGCCGGGCGGCTCGCGATCGGCGTCACTGAGTCCGGGTCTACGGAGTCGCCGGGCCGCGGCGAATTGGCGGACGTGACTGGCCAATAGCCGTCGGAACTGCGCGGACGGTGCGTCGCCGGCTGTCACGACGTGGGGCGCTGCGCGGCATTGCCAGCGCTGGACGTGGTCGGCGAAGGTCGTGCCGAACACGTTCGCGGCGCCGGGGAAGCGGGCGGTGATGAGCCGGTCGTCGGTGACCACGAACGGGGTGGTGCGCCCCGGCCCGGTCTCAGCCGTACCGGCGCCTGGCGCGGCCACATCGCCAGCACGATCTGTCGGACCTGCTGGGAGCCGAGATACTGGCGCATGCCGGACGACCTCGATGCCGCGGTCGGTGAGGATCTGCCATGGATCGCGATCTCGGTGGTGTCGAGTCGCGATCGGGAAAAGGCGCCAGGATGCTGGCGAGTTCGGGTTCTGAGCGGGCATGACGAGTGCTCCTTGCGGGCGAGTGGGCTGTTGTGGCTCGAGTGAGCGGAGTTCTGTGGTCGGATGTCTGCTGTCAGGCCGTGAAGCGCAGGTGGCGTTGGGTGTGATGGCGCGGGCCCCGTGAGGGCGCGATCAACCAGGGCGCCGCCCCCGCGACGGGCCAGATCAGCCAGCCGGCGACCGCGCCGGTGAGTAGCCAGATCAACGCCATGACGGCGATCGCAACCGCGACCGCGATACCGGCACGGCGCATGGCGGCGTGAGCCGATCGCGCGGAGGCGAGCTGCCGAGCGCTCCGGCTGCGGTGGGTCAGCCACGTGCCGAGGTCGGCCGTCACGGCCGAGAGCTCCGCGTAGGTCCGCGCCTGCCACGTGCGCTCCAAGCGCTCTTCGAGCTCCGCGATCTCCAGCGCCCCGGCGGCCGTCGCCGCCCTCAACGTGTTGACAGTTCGTTCGCGATCGGCGTCACTGACGCGGTCGCTGCCCACAGCCCGCGGCAGCCTGAGCGAGGGCTGAGTGGTGGTGGGGGAGGTAATGGTGGTCACGACGATCTCCTGACTTTACAAGAGTTGCCTTACATCTGTGAGTTATACATGATCGCCTCACACATGTAAAGTCAACTTCGTGAGCGCCAGCACCAAGACCCGTCAGCGCAACGCCCGCGGCCAGGGAGTCCGGCTGCGCGAGGAGATCGTCGACGCCGCGACCCGGCTGATCGACGCCGGCTCCGAGGTGACGTTGCGCGCGGTCGCACGCGAAGCCGGGATCTCCGCCCCCTCGATCTATGACCACTTCGCCGACGTCGAGCAGATCCTTGCTGCGGTCGTGGCCCGCTGCTTTGAGGAGCTCACCGCCACCATCCAATCCGCTCAGGACGCCGCCATGGGTCCCGTGGAGCGGCTCGAGGCGACCTGCCGCGCCTACCTCAGCTACTGCGAGCGGCGCCCCGCCCGCTACTCACTCCTGTTTCGGTACGAGCGACCCGCTACGGATAGGACGCGCGGTGTGGGGTTCGGCGGCAGTGGCGCCGCGGCATTTGAAACGCTCGTCGAGAGCGTGGCCGACTGTGCGGCCGCCGGACGCTCCGCGAGCACCGACCCGTTCGCCGACGCCGTCGCGCTGTGGTCAGGCCTCCATGGCCTGGCCACGCTGCGTGCCACCCGGATGCGCTTCCCCTGGCCTGACCACGACGACACCGCGCGGCGGATCATCCACCACCTCGGCCGCATCACCGATCCGCCCCCACCCTCCCCGGCCGGGACACCCGCGCGCTCGTCGCCACGCCGAGGATCCGAGCCGCCAGGCTGAGCGCCGGCGGATCCCATAGCCCCCGCTCCTCGTGCGGCCACACGTAGGCCGGCACGCCGTCGTGGATCAGGGCGCGCAGCCCGGGCTGTCCAAGCTCCTCTGCCGACCATTCATACAAAGCTGTCAACCGCGGCTGGATCACCGCGTAATCCAGCATCCGGCCCAGGTCGTGCTCGATTGGCAGGACGTCCTCGAGCCGACGCCGAATCGGATACTGCGCGGGTAGGACCCGGCCCAGCGACAGGAACGCCCCCGCCATCCCCAAGCGCGGATCGCCCAACAGCCTCCCGAGCGAGCCACACCGGCCGAGCGCCAAGCTGGGAGCGCCTACCAGCGCGTGGGCGTACAGCACTCGCAACAGCACAACGTTGAGGAAGAACCGCTCCGCCCGACTCTCGAGCTCCGCCAGATCGCGATGCTCCAGATACGCCGCGACGATGCTCGCATTGTGCGCGCGATACCAATGCCGGGCCGTCGGCGTGCGCACAAAGGTCCCCCACAGTGCGATCGTCGATGACGAGTGCCGACCGCCGCGCCCACCGGCGCGCGCGACGGCCTCACACCCATCACGC
Organism: uncultured Actinomycetota bacterium; assembly: GCA_963830395.1. Taxonomy (GTDB): domain Bacteria; phylum Actinomycetota; class Thermoleophilia; order Solirubrobacterales; family Solirubrobacteraceae; genus Palsa-465. Next base: position 83,601 of record CAWHMI010000025.1, on the reverse strand, counting down.
AACAGCCGCTCGTTCAACGCCCGCCACCACAAGCTCCCTGGTCGATCGCCCTCCACAGGATTCAGCGCGCCCCGCAGCACCTCCCACCGCATGAACGACAACGCGGCACGGCGAAACGGAAGATGGTGCGGCGCACGGCCGGTCGGACCGCGATAGGTGACACCGGCCAACGCCAGCCGCGCCCCGGGATCATCCCGCACCGCCGCTACCTGCCGGGCCGCCACCGTGACGGCTTCATCCTCGCGGTCCCCCTCCAGAACCCCCAGCGCTGACATTTGGCTCACACGCCCATTGTGAAGCCGGCCGACCATGTTCACGACCCTACCCGGACGACCACCGGCGCAGATCCCGTGACGCCCTTGCCCCTCGCTAATGAAGAGGGAAGATCTGACCCATCGCCTTCCCATCGCCGACCGGACCTTGGCCGTCGATCGGGTGAGCCCGGCTCACCCACCGCGGGTGAAGCAGCCTCACCCCGCGTGCTGACATCGTCGCCTCACCGATGGCGAGCTACGAGATCCGCATCCGGGGCCGGGTCGGAGGCAGCGTGCTGGCCTCGTTCGAGGACATGGACTCGGCGGTGCGCCCCGCAGAGACGATCCTACGCGGCAGGATCACCGATCAGGCGCAGTTGCACGGCGTGCTCGAACGGATCCAGCTGCTCGGATTGGAGCTGATCGAGATCCGCCAGGTGCGGGGCGACGAGGCGCCGGAGCCCGAGGCGATGTGAGGTGTGGTGACGATCGTACCGAGCGAGCACCTTGTGGACATTCGTCCGGTCCGTGTGATGTCATTACGCTGGTGAATTGGGTGCGGATGCGATGAGCTACGGCCAGGAACCAGGCTACGACAGGGAACCGGGCACACCGGAACGGATCTGCCCCAACTGTGGCAGTCCGGTGCCGCCGGGAAGCAGCTTCTGCCCGAACTGCGGACACAGGTTCACGGGCGGGGGCGCGACTCCCTGGATCATCGGCGTTGTCGCGTTCATCGCCGGGTTGGCGGTCGCTTTCATCGTCTCCGTGGCCGCCGGCATCAACACCAAGACGGTGACCTCGCACGGGAAGGGCCACACCCGCACCGTCACCACGACCCAATCGAAGGGCTCGAGCGTGACGGTCACGCAGCCGACAACCACCGTCACAGGGTCCGTCCGAACGGTGACCACACCGACCACCGTCACCACCACCACGACGACGACCAGCACGACAACCGTCAAGACCAACACCACCTGAGATCGGTCGACCGGCCCCGGGACGCATGCCCGGACGAACAAGTATCGTGGCGGGCGAGGTTCCGAGATTGACAAAAGCGCCACCGCACCGGGCGGATAGGGTGGGCTTGGCATTCGGGGAGTGGTCAGCCGACCGCTCCGGCAATGTGATGGACGCACACCGGGCGACGGTCATCTCCAGGCACGCGCCACCGCGGCCGCGCGCCGCGGTCCAGCGGCCGGAGCTGTTCGACCGGCTGGATGCCGGGATCAGGGCCCCGCTGACGCTGATCACCGGACCCGCGGGCGCCGGCAAGACGGTCCTCCTCACTACCTGGCTGACGAGCCGATTGCCCGCGCGACCGGTGGGGTGGATCTCGCTCGAGGCCCGGGACGGCCGGTACACGCGGTTCTGGAGCGAGCTTCTCAACCTCATCGGCGAGGTGGCCGACGCGGGCGCTATCGGCCTGCCCGACCCGGCGCAGATCGGTGGTGGCGACTTCATCGGGACCCTGGCGCATGCGCTTGATTCCCTCTCGGAGCCGGTGGTGATCGTGCTCGACGACTTCGAGCAGTTGCACTCTCAGCGCATCGCTTCCGACGTCGACCAGCTGCTGCGTGGCCGGCCCGGCGGCTTGCGGATCGTGATCGCCAGCCGCCGCGATCCGGGCCTCTCGCTCCAGCGCCTGCGGCTCGAAGGTCTGCTCACCGAGATCCGTTCCACCGACCTCGCCCTCACGCCGGAGCAGGCAGTTGAGCTGTTCGCGGTCGCCGGCGTGACTGTAACTGCGGATCAGGTGCGACAACTGCACGAACGAACCGAAGGCTGGATCGCCGGGCTCAGCCTGGCGGCTCTGTCGCTGCGCGGCCACCCCGATCCGGACGAGTTCGTGCGTACGTTCGCCGGTGACGAGCGCACGGTCGCCGATTACCTGGTGGAGGAGGTGTTGCATCAGCAGCCGGCCGAATTGCGGGAGTTCATGCTTCGCACCAGCATCGTCGATGCCATCGAGCCGGGACTGGCCGACGCGTTGACCGGGCGCAACGACGGTGCGCGGGTCCTCGAGGCGCTGCATCGCAGCAACGGATTCCTGCTGCCTGTCAGCGAGCGGCGCCACCGTTACCGCTACCACCCGATGTTCATGGAATTGCTGCGTAGCCAGCTCCGGTACCGGATGCCGGATCTGTTCGTGCTCGAGCATCGGCGGGCCGCCCGCTGGTTCGCCGCCAACGGCTCGGCGACCCACGCCGTTAGGCACGCGATGACTGCGGGTGATCTGGCGATCGCGACGGATTTGCTGCGCGAGCACTGGTTGTCGCTGCTCGTCAACGGCAACGCGGACGATTTGGCCACGTGGGTGGACGGCCTACCGCGGCGGATGGTCTCAGACAGCCCCGAGCTCGCCATCGCATCGGCTGGCGCCGCCCTGGACTTGGGCAACCACGACTACGCGCTCAGCTTTCTCGGGCTTGCCGATGCCCGAGCCGGACTGGTGCCGGCCAAGCGGCGCGCGCGGTTCGCCCTCTCCCGATCGGTGGTCAAGATGTTGCAGGCGCGAACCGAGGGCAACTTCCGGGAGGTCCGCAATGCCGCCCACAAGGTCTACGCGGGGCAGCAACTGGCAGGCGTTTCCGGCGAGCTTCGCGCGTTGGCGGCTCTGCACCTCGGGGTCGCGGCGGAATGGCTGCTCACTGAGGGGGGCGGCGTGCCGCGGCTGGAGGAAGCGCTCGAACTCGCCGGGCGTGGCTGCGGTGAGTACATCGCGGTCGGCTGTCTCAGCCACCTGGCGATGTTCCGCGCGTTGGCGGGCGCGTTGCGTGAGGCTGAGAGCTGCGCCCGGCGGGCCATCCCGGTCGCGCTGCGCAACGGCTGGGACGAGCGAGGCACGATCGCTCCGGCATATCTCGCGCTGTCGCTCGTCGAGTTTCAGCGCGCGCGTCTCGATGTCGCCCGGGAGGACCTGAGCCGCGCCGCGCGCGCCGCCGGCTACTCCCCGGAGTCAACCATCCGCTGCCTGATCGATCTCGCGCGGTCGGCGCTGACGGCATCCGTGGACCTGCCCGAGGCGGTGCGGATCGCGCGGTCGGCGCGGGGCTTAGCGGGCGAGCGGCGTCTGCCCCAGGCGCTTGCCGTGCGTGCCCGCTTGCTCGAGGCGTCTGGGCTCGCCGAGCTCGGTGAGAGCGAAGCCGCGCGGGCGATCAGCGTGGAGAGCTGGCTCACCGCTGCCGCGCCGGTTGAGTGCTCGCTCATCCGGGCCCGGCTGTCGCTCGCTGATCACGCTCCCGCCGACGCACTGCGCACGCTGGGGCCGAGTTTCGGCGGGGATGCGAGGCCGCTGGACCCGGCGAGCACCATTGAGGCGCTGGCGCTGGCGAGCGCGTGCAAGCATCTGCTGCACGACGATGCTGGAGCTCTCGACCTGCTCGAGGAGGCGCTTTCATCGGCTCAGCAGGAGGGACATCGCCGACCCTTGTTGATCGTCGGCTCGCCGCTGCCGGAACTGCTCAAGCGGCGGATCCGAGCCGGGACCTCCCAGCGCGCACTGGTTGGCGACCTGATCGAGACGCTGGAGCAGCAGCGGGGCGCGATTCGGGGTCACACCGCCGACGCTCACCATCAGCTGCTGGATCCGCTCAGCGATCGCGAGGAGGCGGTGCTGCGCTACCTGCCCACCGTGATGTCAAAGGCGGAGATCGCCGCGGAGCTGTTCGTGTCGGTCAACACGGTCAAGACGCACACCAAGAACATCTACCGCAAGCTCGGCGTCGGCACCCGGACCGAGGCGGTACGCCGGGCCAAGCGCCTAAACCTGGTGTGATCGCCCTCCCGCGGGGCAGACCGCCCCTCACCACGGCCGCGGACTGCGACCCGGCGACAACCGTGGTGCCGCCGGGATCCCAGCTTCAGCTAGTGGGTCTTGCCGGAGCGTTTCGCTCGGTGGTGCCCACTAGTCGGCTCAGCTCTGGCCGGCCGCGGCGAGCGCCTCGGACAGCCGCTGCTCGGTCTCGTTGTCCAGCGAGGTCTGGATGATCGTTCCGGGCACCTTGATCTGGGGCAGCACCTTGTCCACGGACACCTTGCGGACGAGCACGATGAGCGCGCCGGCGCCCGGCTGCAGCCTGCTCCCCAGGTCCTTCATGAAGTTGTCGTCCACGCCGTAGTCCGACAGGGCGCCTGCGGCCGCGCCGGTCGCGGCGCCGATCGCCATCCCGAACAGGGGAACGAAGAAGATGAGGCCGATCAGCCCGCCCCACAACGCCCCGCCGACGGCGCCGCCGGCGGCCGCGGATGGTTGATGGAGCTTGACCTTCCCGTCCTGCTGGCGCTCGACGACGACCATGTCGTCGAGATCGATCTCGTGCGCCTTCTGCAGCTGCACTACATTGTCCGCCACTTCTCGCGCGGTGGCCACGCTGTCGTAAGCGATCGCGACCAGGTCACTCATAGTTCACTCCGTCTGTCGTTGATATTGCCATCGCCGCACCGCGCAGGCTCCCCGGCCGGGTCTCGGTGGACGATCAGCCGTGATTATCCACATCCGGGGCCGGAGCGGCCGATCCGCGCCGCGACGGCAAGTCTGAATCACGGGTGGGTGGGCCCGCCTCATCCGATCGGGGTGATCGGCCGGCGGCGCGAGGCTCTCAGCCACGGCTGCGATCGGGGTTGACCCGGTCCCGGCGGCGCACCAGGGCGTCGCGCTCGGCATCGTTGCCCGTCCGCGCAATCGCTTCGTCATAGGCGAGCGTCGCCTCAGCGTTGCGGCCCAGCCTCGACAGCAGGTCGCCCCTGACGGCGTGTAGCAGGTGATACGACGCCAGATCGAGCTCGGCCAACGCGGCCAGCGCCTGATCGGGCCCATGCACCTCGGCCAGGGCGACGGCACGATGAACCGCGGCAATCGGCGACGGCGCGAGCGCGCCCAACTGGTCGTACAGGGTCAGGATCTGCTCCCAGTCGGTGTCCGCTGCCGTTGGCGCGTCGCTGTGGACGGCGTTGATCGCCGCCTGGATCTGGTACGGCCCCGGCTGGTTGCGCGCCAGGCATCGCCGCACGATCGCCTGACCCTCCGCGATCAGGGCACGGTCCCAACAGCCGCGGTCCTGATCGGCCAGCAACACGAGATCACCGGCAGGCCCGGTGCGGGCCGCGCGGCGCGACTGGATCAGCAACATCAGAGCGAGCAGCCCCCACACCTCGGACTCGTCGGGCATCAGCTCGCCCAGCAGTCGGCCCAGGCGGATGGCCTCCGCACATAGGTCGTCCCGGACCAGGTCTTGCCCGGAGCTGGCCGTGTAGCCCTCGTTGAAGATCAGGTAAACCACCGTCAGCACCACCGCCACGCGGTCGGGAAGGTCACTCTCGTGCGGAACCCGGAACGGGATCCGGGCATCGCGGATCTTGGCCTTGGCCCGGACCAGCCGCTGCGCCATCGTCGTCTCCGGCACCAGGAACGCTCGCGCGACCTCGGTCGTGGTGAGCCCTCCGAGCAGCCGCAGCGTCAGTGCGACCTGGGCGGAAGAGCTCAGCGACGGATGGCAGCAGGTGAAGACCAGGCGCAGGCGTTCGTCGTGCACCGGTCCGGTCTCCAGCGGCTCGTCGTGATCGGCGAGGAGCATCGCCTGAGCGTGGCGCTGGTGACGCGAGCCTTCGCGCCGCAAGCGATCAATCGCCCGGTTTCGCGCGGTGGTGATGATCCACCCGGCCGGGCTCGGCGGTAGGCCGGTGGCCGGCCAGCGGGCGACGGCCGCGGTGAAGGCGTCCTGGACGGCCTCCTCGGCGAGGTCGATGTCGCCGAAGCGGCCGACCAGGACGGCCACGGCGCGGCCGTGCTCTTCACGGAAGACACGCTCGATGTCGCTGGCACGCACCACCGGCGTCGCCGCCCTCAGGCCACCTCGCTCCGAAACGGGCGCACCTCGATCGCGAGCGTCGTCGCCCGGGCCAGCCGGCGTCCCCAGTTCAGCGCCGCGTCGAGGTCGGCGGCCTTGATGATCGTCAGGCCGCCGATGTGCTCCTTGCCCTCGGCGAACGGCCCGTCGGTCATCAGCACGTCATCTCCGTTGGGCCGCAGCACCGTGGCGGTGCTGGGATCGTGCAGGCCGTCGGCGAACACCCACGCTCCGGCGGCGCGCAGGTCATCGTTGACCGCCTCGACGTCGCGCATGATTTTGTCCAGCGACGCGGGGTCCGGGACGGGGCCGGCAGGCTGAACGACGGTCAGTAGATAGTGCTTCATGGTCTGCTCCTCCTGGCATCGCGATGCCGTTGGCGGGTGATTGTCGCCCTCTATACGAACGGAATCGGGGCAGATCGACACCGCGGGGACCCGTCTAGTGGTTCCGTCCGTAAGTCCTGCTGCCACTAGCATCGAGAGCTGGCCGCGAGCGACCCAACGGAGATCAGCTGATGACCAACAACACGAATGCGCATCCCGACCCGGACCTGACGCACTACGTCAGCGAGCACGCCCCCGAGCTCGATCCCGGCGACGTTGCTGCGTTCGTCGAGGAACACGCCAAACCGGTCGGCGAGCCGGGCACCCCCCTTGAGTGGGCCGTCCGGGTGCTGCGGGAGCGTGGCGAGGGAGAGCTCGGCGACGGGTTGCCCGTCGACCGGGTCGTCCAGGAGATCCGCCGCCGCGACGCGGACTGATGGGTCGTGGTCCAGGAGATCCGCCGGCGCGACCCGGACCGACCCTGCCTGCGGATCAGCTTCCCTTGACCGGGAGCGACCTGGCGTAGTCCACCCCGCGCTTGACCCACCGCTCGAGCTGGCGCTTGCTGGCAACGCCCTCGGGAGCCACTCGAACCCAACCATCCATGCCGCGCCCGCGCATCTCGAAGCGCGCGGCATGGGGTTTGGCCACCAGCGACTCGGTTTCTGCCGGATCGACACGGAGCAGGAGGCCACCTTGTCCGCTGACGCTCACCGACATGTTGCCGCCGATGAGGAAGGCGAGGCCGCCGAACATCTTCTTCTCCTCCACGCCGGGCTCGGCGGCCACCAGCTCTCGGATGCGGTTGGCGATATCCTCGTCGTAGGCCATCGGCGAAGTATCTCTCGCCGGGAGGCGGCCGCGCCAGCCGACCGCCGGCGCGGCCGCGGTCCGAGCCCGAACAGGGTCGGGCTCGGTCACCGGTATCAGGCGTTGCTGGTCGCGCCAGCCGGTGCGACCGGATGCTTGCCCTCGGCGAACTCCTCCACGACCTTGGCGCAGAACGCGGGTAGGTCGTCGGGGTTGCGCGAGGTGACCAGCCCCGCGTCGACTACGACCTCCTCGTTCACCCAGTTGCCCCCGGCGTTGCGGATGTCGGTCTGGAGGCTGGGGTACGACGTGAGCGTACGGCCCCTGACCACGTCAGCTTCGACCAATGTCCACGGCCCGTGGCAGATGACGCCGACCGGCTTGCCGGACTTGAAGAACTCCTTGAGGAACGACACCACGTCGTCGTCAGAGCGCAGCCGGTCGGCGTTGACGGTCCCGCCGGGGATGAGCAGGCCGTCGTAGTCGCCGGGGGAGACGTCGCTGATCTTCTTGTCCACCGTGAACGTGTCCGCTGGATTGATGTCCGAGTTCATCGCCTGGATCTCGCCGGTCTCCAGGGACAGCAACTCGGTGGTCGCGCCCGCGTTCTCCACCGCCTTGCGCGGCTCGGTGAGCTCCACCTGCTCCACGCCGTCGGTGGCGATGACCGCGACCTTCTTGCCATTCAGTTCCTGTGCCATGTCTCTCCAATCGGGTTCGATTTACCTCTGCGAGCCGGCTACCCGCAGTACGGCGCGATACGCAGGGCTGGCGATTCACGGCGTCGGCCTTGGGGTAGCAAAACGTGAACCATTCGATAGGCGGGAGCCCGGGATGAGCGACGAGCCGGATGTGAAGCCGACAGAGCAGCGAGGTGGATCGACGCCGGGGGCGGAGGAGGCGCGTGCCAAGGGCGACTGGGCGGCGAGGGCCGAGGAGGGAGTGGTCCCGGCGGAGCTGGGTGGCTCGGACGCGCCCCGGGAGATGCTCGACGACGACCCGGAGCTGGGTAGCGCCGTGCTCGGTGCCACCACGGGCTCCGACACGCCGGCGACGGAGTCCGGAATCGACCCCGGTGGCGGTGAGCGAGCCGACGCCGTGAGCGATGGAGGCGCCTCGGAAGCACCCGCCGGCCGCGAGCCGGATCTCAGGGACGCCGCTGCAGGGCCGCGTCAGGTAGACCGCGACTAGTCCATCGAGCCCCGTGCGCGCTGAAGTCGCGGAGCGCGGCCGGACGGGCGCGGATAGCGGTCAGGCTCGTCAGGCTCGGCAGCGGGGGCTGACCGGGATGTTCTGAGATGGCACCGGCGGGGGGTCGCGCTTGCAGTACGTGAGCTTGTCCGCGGGCCGATTGACGACCCCCAGGAACTGGTAGTTGACGTCGCTCACCGTCGCGGTGCAGCTGAACCCGGGCTTCGCCGCCGGACCGCCGGCGGCCCGGCAGATGACGCGCTGGAGGGTTCCGTCGATGATCCCCTGGTTGATCCGCCGCTTGATGTCTGCGCGGACGACGTCCACGATTGCCCCGTGCGGATCGGCGGATGAGGCGAGCTTGATCACGTGCGGTGCCTGATCCTGCGCCACGACGATCTCGGCCTCTCGGTTGGCGCGTGCCAGCGCCTTGGGGCTCTGGGTCGCCAGATTGTCGGAGTTGTGGTTGCCCACGAACACCACGAGCGCCACCAGCAGGATGACGCCGACCCCGAGCGACATCGTCCATCGCGCCCACATCGGGACGCGCGCGCGGGGGTGCGGAGACGGCTGTGGTGAGGTGTGGGACACGAGTGCGGCGAGATCGACGTTACCGAACCCGACCACACCGGCCGGCCGTCTTCGAGCGCCGCGCGGTCTGCTCTCAGCCGCTGCCCCGCCAGGGCCGCTCGAGCGCCGCGCCGTCTGCTTCCAGCCGCTGCTCTGCCAGGGCCGCTCGAGCGCCGCCCGGTCTGCTGTCAGCCGCTGTGACCAGACAGAACCTGGCCGAGGGCGGCGAGGTCCTCCTGGCTCGGAGTCCAGCCGGCGGCATCGGCATTTGACCGGACCTGCTCGGCCTTGGTGGCGCCGGCGATCACCGACGACACCGCCGGCTGCGCCAGGAGGGCGCCGATGGCGACGTCGGCCAGCGAGATCCCTCGCTCCTCGGCGTATGCCTCGAGCTCGGCGACGAGCTCGAACTGGTCGTCTGAGGCGATCTGATCACGACCGGAGAGACGCGCCCCGGATGGTCCCTGTTCGCCGGGACGGTACTTGCCGGTCAGCAGTCCCGAGGCGAGCGGGAAATAGGGGACGAATCCGATCCCGAGCCGCTCGCAGGTCGGCAGCACGTCGCGCTCCACCTCGCGCTTCAGCAGGCTGTACTCGTTCTGAATCGCGCTGAACGGCGTGAACCCGTGCTCGTGGGCGGCCGCATCGGCCTCCTCGATCTGAGCGGCATCGAAGTTTGACGCGCCGATCGAGCGCACCTTGCCCGACTGGATGAGGTCGTGAAGGGCTTCGAGCGTCTCGGTGATCGGGGTCACCCCGTCGGGCCGGTGGTACCAGTAGAAGTCGATCACATCCGTGCGCAGCCGCCGCAGCGACCTGTCGGCCGCTCCGCGGATGTAGTCGGGGGCGCCCCGGGGACCCTCGCCGTCGCCTCGGTCCATGCCGAACTTGGTCGCCAGCACCACCTGGTCGCGCCGGCCTTGGAGGACCTCGCCGAGATACTCCTCGCTATCGCCGTAGGTGTCGGCGGTGTCGAAGAAGGTGACGCCCGCCTCCAGCGCGGCGTCGACGACGGCGCGGGTGCCGTCGAGGTCCAGTCGGCGCCCGAAGTTGTTGCAGCCCAATCCCACCACCGAGGTCTCCAGACCGGAGTGACCAAGTGGGCGGGTGGGGAGCGAGGCCATGCCCTCGAGATTACTAGGCGCGCCCTGCTCGTTCGGGGCGCGTAGGGCGCTGTCGAGGGGGATCGGGGGCGTGGGCGCTGTTGAAGGGTCGGGGTGCGGCGCAAGTCTCGGAGCAACCGGATGCCATCGGGAGGTCGGTTCCGACGGTTACGCGGCACCTGGCTGGAGCTCGACCTCCTACGCGCCCTTGGCACCGGCTTGGCTGCTCGCGTGTGGGTCGGCCCTGGAGGCCTGGGCTCGCTGGCCGCGACGATCGCTCGACGGCCGCGAGGAGTGCGCGATCGGCCTCGGCCGACCCGCCCTCGAATCACTCGGGGTCGGTCGCTACGGCAAGCCACGCCATACGCGTGCGGGTCCTCAACCGGGCCGGGGAGGCGATGACCGCTGTCGACCCCGCGACGAGCTCGTGTGCTGCGTGCCCGGGGTGGCGGCTGGTGCCTCGTCGTTCTCAGCGAGCGTCCTCGGCGGACCGTCTTTGACTTCGCGATCTGGGCTCATGCCGTGATCTTCCAGGCCCCCGGACGGAATGATCACTTTTATGTCTACAAACGTGATCATCTCGCCGGCGACGGACAGTTCAGAGTTCGTCCGCTCGTCGTGTTGGAACCGCAGGCTCTGCTCGCCGTTTCAGCTTCGCGCTGACGGCGCGTATGGTTTCTGTCCTGGCGCCGGGGAAGGGCGGGGCCAGGCGGGGTGGTGACAAAACACAATTGGGAGGAACCGAATGACGGGCAGACGCGCGGTTCGGATCGGGATGTTCGCTTTGCTGATCGCAGGTGGTTTGTGCGTGGTCCCCGCTGGCGCGATGGCGCGGATCCCGCCGCCGGAGGGCCCGCCTGCGGAAGTAACCGCGATCCAGGTGACCGCTCCGGGGCCGCCGCGGTACGTGTTTGGCAGCGACGGGCGCGAGCACGTCGACTACGACCTGGTGATCACCAACGCGTTCACGGCCGAAATCACGCTGAAGTCGCTAACGGTGACGGGCCCCGGTAGGAGGTTGCTGGAGCTCACCGGCGAGGCACTTGCCGCGCACACGCATCAGATCATCGCCGGTGAGCCGTCGGCGCGGATCCCCGCTTCCTCGACGGTGGTGACGCTGGTCGACGTGGTGTTGCCTCGCTCCGCCGGGCGGACCGTGCCACGCCGGCTTGCCAACAGGATCGACTACACGATCCCCCAGGGGGCCCTCTTCCGGGAGGCGATCGGAAGCACCACGGTCCATGGCCCCGTGCTGCAGACCACGCGGCGAGCGCCGGTGCTGATCGCCTCTCCGGTGCGCGGGTCAGGGTGGCTGGACGGCAACGGCTGCTGCGCAGATCCAACGTCGCGTCACCGCAACGCAGTGCTATCGGCCAACGGTACGTACGTCACCCCGGAGATGTTCGATATCGACTGGGTGCAAATCGCCCACGGCTCGTTGTTTAGCGGGGACGGCAAGCAGCTGAGCGACTGGCCGAGTTTCGGCGCCCCGATCTACGCCGTGGCCAACGGCACTGTGATCTCGACGATCACCGACCGGCCTGAGGTGCCCCCGTTCGCGCCAGAGAGCGGCAACCCGACAGTCCACACGCCGAAGGATTTCGGCGGCAACGAGGTGGTCGAGAGAATCAGATCGGGCGTGTACGCGGCTTACGAGCACCTGCAAACCGGCTCCGTGACGGTCAGAGCCGGCCAGCAGCTCCGCACCGGAGAATCGATCGCCAGGCTCGGCAACACCGGCAACAGCGGGGCTCCACACCTTCACTTCGGCATCCACGACGGCTCAGATATCCTGACGTCAAACTCGCTGCCGTTCGAGATCGATCGCTTCACCCTGCAAGGCACCACCAGCCCCGCCTCGACGCCAACCCATATCGTCATCGCCGGTCCGGTGCGGCCACAGCGACGCGCCGAACCTCTGGTGGACTCGGTGTTCTCGTTTGCCGGCTGACGGGTAAGGACGCGAGGCAGACGACTGACATCCATTACGAACGGGCCAACAGGGCGGCTGCCTCTGACCGTCCACCGCCTCAAACGCGACGTCGTCGAGAGACTCGACGACGTACCGGCCCATTCAGGACGCGCCGGCGCGACGCGCTGGGCGTCCTCCAGCTGACCGGCGCTGAGCTGTCCTCTATACAGAGTCGTGCTCGAGCTGGGCGTAGCGCTCGACGCTGACCAGCACGGCGCGCATCTGGTTTTTCTGAGTGAGGACGACCTTGTCGAGCTGGCCGTCCTCGAGGGCGGCCAGCAGGCGGTGCAGCTCGCGCATCGCCTCGCGGACGGTTCAGCTGCGCCTCGTCGAAGACGACGACACCTGATCCCTCCCTCCGGGCAGGGGTCACGCCACCACCGGCCAGCTCCCGGCCCGCGAGCCTCAGCGAGCCTGTCGGAATAGGACCGATGGTCCGGTTATGATAGGTTGAGTGCTCAACCGTACGGCGCGTCGTCATCAAAGCGCCGTCACGTCATAAGGTCCCACGAAAGGAGCACCCAATGTCCGTAGGCACCGTGCCCGAACGTATCGCCGGCACGTGGCGGTTCGCCGCTACGCACTCCTCGGCCGAGTTCTCGGTCAAGTACCTCGTCGCCAAGTTCCGCGGCAGCTTCGGTGAGGTCGAGGCCTCCCTGCAGGATGGCGTTCTCATCGGCACCGCCAAGGTCGCCTCGATCAGCGTCAAGGACGAGAACCTCGTCGGCCATCTGATGAGCCCCGAGTTCTTCGATGTCGAGCAGTTCCCGGAGATCACGTTCAAGTCGACGATCCTCGGAATCGACGGCGACACGCTCACCCTCGACGGCGAGCTGATGTTGAAGGGCGTGACCAAGCCGGTGCATGCCGTCGGCGTCGTGGAGGGACCGACCGAGGACTTCATGGGCAACACCCGCCTCGGTTTCACCGTCGAGACGACGGTCGACCGCACCGACTTCGGCCTCAACTGGAACGCCGACCTCCCCAAGGGCGGCAAGGCGCTGTCCGACGAGGTGACGCTGAGCGTCGCGCTGGAGTTCGGCAAGGTCGGCTGAGACGATGCGGATCCTGGCGATCTCCGGATCGCTGCGCCGGGACTCTCACAACACCGCGCTCCTGCGGGCGGCAGCCGATCTGCTGCCGCCCGGCGTGGAGCTGACCCTGTACGCCCGCCTGAGCGAGATCCCGCCCTTCAACGAGGACGAGCTCGAGCCGCGGCCGGCGGCGGCGCAGGCGCTGGCCGACGCCATCGCCGAGGCCGACGGAGTCCTGATCTCGACCCCGGAGTACAACAGCTCAATTCCGGGCGTGCTCAAGAACGCGCTGGACTGGCTCTCGCGGCCGCTGCTCTCAAGTCCGCTGCGCAACAAGCCGGTGGCGGTCATCGGCGCCTCCACCGGGATGTTCGGGGCCGTGTGGGCGCAGGCCGAGACGCGCAAGGTGCTGAGCGCGATCGGCGCTCGAGTGCTGGATCGCGAGCTTCCCGTGCCCACCGCCCACGAGCAGTTCCACGAGTCGGGAGAGCTCTCGGACGCCGACTTGGCCCAGGAGCTGGTCGTCTCGCTGACCGAGCTGACCGAGGCGATCGCCGCCCGCGCTCAGGGGGCAGCAGCTCCCCGCGCTCAGGGGGCAGCAGCTCCCAGCGCCTGAGCCGCCGCTGCATTGCGCGGGTATCGTCAGGTGGTGGCCACCTCAGCTCGCGAGCTCGCGTTCGCGCTTCCGATCTTCGATCAGCCGCCGGAGCGCAAGGACGCGGCGGCGAATCGGCGACGGATCCTGTGCGCCGCCAAGCGAGTGCTCGCCGTCCAGGGCGCCGAGGGCCTGACGATGAATGCCGTGGCTGCCGCGGCGGGAGTCGGCAAGGGGACGATCTTCCGGCGGTTCGGCGATCGCGACGGTCTCACCCGGGCGCTGCTCGACGAGTACTCGATTTCACTGCAGAACGCGTTCCTCTCCGGCCCGCCGCCGCTGGGCCCGGGGGCGCCCGCCGCCGAGCGCCTGGAGGCGTTCATCTGCGCCCTGCTGCACTTCCAAGACGCCCATCTCGAGCTTGTCCTGGCGGCCCGGCGCTCCGAGGTCACGGCACCTCCGATCTATGCCACCTTCCTGCTCCACGTGTCGGTGCTGGTGGCCGAGATCGACCCGACCCTGGACGGGTCGGTGATCGCTGAGCTCATCCTCAGCGCCATCGCCCCGGTCGCGATCCACCGGGCTCGTCGGGAGCTCGGCGCCGGGATACAGCAGCTGGAGGGGGCGGCGCTGGCGCTGCTTCGCGGGCTTACCGGCGGCCCCTGAATCGTTCGGGGCTTCCGCCGGAGGGCTCAGCCCCGCCACCCCGGCAGCTTGCGCGCCCGCCGGGCGATCCCCTGCCACGCGTCGCCTTGGCTGCGCAGCCGGGCCGCGGCGGTGCGGATCGTCCAGCGATCGGGCTTGAGCTTTGCGTCCGACAGCTCCTCCCAGGCGATCGGCATCGCCACCGGCGCCCCCGGTCTCGGCCTCACCGCGTAAGGGGCCACCGCGTGCTGGGCGTAGTTGATCCGGTTGACATCGAGGTAGATGCGGCGGCCGCGATCCTCGCGCCGCCATTCCAGCGTGAGGTGCTTGGCGTCGTCGGCGACCATCGCCTCGGCCAGCGTCCGCGCGAACCCGTGCACGTCGCCGAATGAGGGGCCCCGGCGCACCGGACAGGCGACGTGGACGCCCCGCGAGCCGGTCACCATCGCGAATGGGTGACCAGCCCGGCCGCCCGCAGCCGGTCGCCGGCATCGCGAGCGGCGGCGCGGATCTCCGCGAAGCGGACGCCGGGGGCGGGATCGAGGTCGATGATCAGCCGATCGGGACGGCGCGGCTCGTCGGCGCGGGAGAGCCACACGTGGGGGGTGATGACGTTCTGCCCGGCGAGGTAGACGAGCGTCGCCGGCTCCTGAGCCAGCACCTGGGTGAGCGTCCCGCCCTTCTTGGGCACCGTTGCCGTGGCGATCCAGTCGGGGAAGTAGCGAGGCACCGATTTCATGAAGAAGCCCGGCTCGTCGATTCCGTCAGGGAAGGCCTGAAGCGCCAGGGGGCGGCCGTCAAGGTGGGGCAGCATCGCGCCGGCGACGCTCTCGTAATGCTCGGCCAGCTGGCGCTTGGTGATCGCTGGATCGGTGAACAAGTGCTTGTCGGGATGGCTGAACGCCACCGCGCGCCGGCCGATCGACAACGTGGCGCTCATCGCTCGCGCACCACCTCGGAGGCCGCCTTGTCGTCGCGCAGCCCGAGGAACCGGGGGTGGCGAAGCCGGCCGGCGGCGGTCCACTCGGTGAATCCGAGCTGCGCGACCAGCTCCGGCCGGACCCAGCTGACGCCGCGCTCGCGGATCGCGCCGGGGTCGGCGAACGGCGAGCGCTCGCGCGCCAGCGCGCGCAACCGGCTACCCAGCGAGTGCAACGTCGCCTGATCAAAGCCGGTGCCTACCTTCCCGGCGTAACGCAGCTCGCCGTCGGCGTGATAGCCGACGAGCAGCGCGCCGAAGTCGGTGCGCGACCCGTGCGGCGTCGTGTAGCCGCCGATCACCAGCTCCTGGCCGGCCTCGCACTTGAACTTCAGCCAATCGCGCGAGCGGGTCGCTCGGTACGGGCTGTCGGCGCGCTTGGCGATCACGCCCTCCCAGCCCCGGCGACACGCCGCGGTGAACATCGCCTCGCCGTCGCGGTTGCGATGCGCCGTCCACCGCAGCGGGTCGGTGAACCGCACCGCCGAGCGCAGCAACCGTTTGCGCGTGCGCAGCCCGAGGTCGGTGACGTCGTAGCCGTCCAGCCACAGCAGGTCGAACACGTAGAAGAAGATCGGCACCGGTTGCTGACCGCGCTGGGCGAGCCGGGCGAAGCTGGTCTGCGGTCCCACGAAGGCGACCACCTCACCGTCGATCGCGAAGCCGTCGCTGGGCTGGGCGGCGACGGCGGCGCGCACCTCGGGGTAGCGGCCGCCGAGGTCGAGGTCGTTGCGAGACAGCAGCTTGGTGCGGGAGCCCGTCCGGATCGCCAGGCAGCGCACCCCGTCGAGCTTGCGCTCGTAGATCCACTCCGGGTCGCTGAAGCTCTGGCGGTCCAGCACCGCCCTCATCAGCTTGGCCTCGGTCGGGGCCGGCGCGGCAACGACCCGGCGGCGCTCGGCGGCGGTGAGGCGATCGAGCTCGGTCACGCCCGGAGCTATACCGGGTTAGGCGCCTCGGCGCAGGCCCCGGCCAGCCGCTCCCGGAGCCGGCCGTGGCGGCGCGCGGTGTCCGGCGTCCGGGCAGCCCGGGCGACGACCGCCCGGCTGCCGACGATCACGGTGGCGATCGAGGCGCGGGTGACGGCGGTGTAGAGCATCTCGCGGCGCAGGAAGAACGCCCCGGCCGCCGGGTGGGCGACGATCACCGCCACCGGCAGTTCGATTCCCTGGCCGCGGTGGACAGAGCACGCGTACGCCGGCGCCAGCCGCTCGGCATCCTCGGCGGCGAGCCGGAAGACCGCGTCGTCGGCGCCGAGGATCAGCGCCGGGCGGGCAGGATCCGATTCGCTGACGTCGCCGCCGGCGATCTCGTCGAGCAGCCGCAGGACCGTGCCGTTCATCAGCCCCAGGTCGTGCAGGTTGCGCCCGGTCATCATCAGCTTGTCGCCGATCCGCAGGCGCCCGCCGCCCACCGGCCGCCCGTCGGGGTTCAGGGCGGCGCGCAGAGCGCGGTTGAGAGCGTCGATGCCGAGCTCGCCGCGGTAGACGGGCGCGAACACCTGGATGTCGCGGACCGGGTCGATCCCGTAGTGGGCCGGCAGCCGCTCGGCGACCAGGGAGACGATCTCCGCCAGGGCCGCGTCTGGGGATGGACGCTCGATCAGGAACAGGTCCCGCCGCATCCCCTCACCCCCGGCGAACGCAGGCGTCTCGCCGCGGCGTATCGCGTGCGCCCCCTGGACGATCATGCTCCCGGCTGCCTGGCGGAAGATGTGGGTCAGCCGGGTCACCGCGACCAGCTCGCAGGCGACCAGCTCGGCAAACGGCTTGCCCGCTCCCACCGGCGCCAGCTGATCGGCATCGCCCACCAGGACGACGTGGGTCTCGCCCCCGACCGCGCGCAGCAGGGTGACGAGCAGCTCGAGATTGGCCATCGACGTCTCGTCGACGATCAGCAGGTCGCAATGCAACGGATCGTGCTGGTCGTGGGTCGGGCCCTCGCCGGGGATCCAGCCCAGCGCCGAATGCACGGTCCGGGCGCGCAAGCCGCTCGCCTCCGTCATGCGGACCGCGGCGCGCCCGGTGGGGGCGACCAGGAGCACCCGCGCCCCGGCCGCGGTGGCCGCCGCCGCGATCGTCTTGATCGAGGCGGTCTTGCCGGTGCCCGGCCCGCCGGTGATCACCGACAGCCGGTGGGCGAAGGCCGCCGCCAGTGCCGCGCGCTGCTCGCCGGTGAGCGTTCCCGGCGCGTCCGAGGCGGGGGCCGCGGCCAGCCGATCGCAGGGCGAGGCGCGGATCAGCCCGGCCACCCGCTCGGCCAGCTCGGCCTCGAGCTCCGCCGTGGCCGCCCGGTAGATCCACTCCTGATCGCGGACCAGCCGGCCGTCGGCGACCAGCGTGGCGACCGGCTCGCCGTCGACCTCCGAGCCCAGCAGGGCCTGCGCCTCGGCGAGGAGCTCCGGGAGCGGCAGGCAGCTCGAGCCGCTGCGCTCGGCCTCGCCGAGGACGTGGACGATCGCCGCCCGCTCGCGCTGGGCCGGGTTGGCGGCGGCGCTGGTGGCGTGGGCGATTCGATCGGCGATGGCGAAGCCGACCCCGAACACGCTGGTCAGCGCATACGGGTCGTCGCTGAGCAGCGCGTAGGCCTCGCTGCCGTAGTGCTCGTGGATCCGCCCGGCGAGGTACGCCAACCCGTGGGGGGCCAGCAGCAGATGCAGCCGGCGGGTGACGCGCAGCCCCTGCCAGGACTCGGTCGCCTCCTGGGCCCGGTGGCGCGACAGCCCGACCGCGGCAAACGCCGCCGGCGGGTCGCGGTCGATCGCGTCGAGCACCTCCGCGAGCCCGAAGCGCTCGACGAGCTCCACGGCGCGCTTGGCCCCGATGTGCTTGATCCGGCGCAGGTAACCGACCAGCGTCTCCAGATCCTCTGGCGGCAGCGGGCGCGCCTGCGCCACCTTGACCTGCCGGCCGTAGCGGCCGTCGTTGACCCACGCGCCGAGAATCCGCGCCCGCTCGCCCCGCTCGAGATGTACCAGCGGCCCGACGAGCGCCACCGGGCTCCCGTCCGCTGCCGCGGCCTCGAGCACCGCCCAGCCGGTCTGCTCGTTGGCGTACCTGACGTAGCGGACGGTGACCTCGTCGTCGAACGTCATAGTGCAAGGATGGAAGTTAGACCCGCGCGGGGACACGCGGGTCCGCGGTGACGGAGTTGGCACAAACCGTGGTCCCCGGAGGCGCCGCCTGTGTCTGTGCTACGCCGGCAAACATCGGCCGGCGCAAGCCGGCCGTCCCATCAATCTCCATCAG
Organism: uncultured Actinomycetota bacterium; assembly: GCA_963830395.1. Classification (GTDB taxonomy): domain Bacteria; phylum Actinomycetota; class Thermoleophilia; order Solirubrobacterales; family Solirubrobacteraceae; genus Palsa-465. The sequence goes on along the minus strand of CAWHMI010000025.1, from coordinate 65,025 downwards.
CCACCCGCTCGGCGCGGCGCACCGCGGCGTTGATCCCGTCGCTGCCGACCAGGTGCTGGAAGCCGCGCACCACCGGACGAACGGCGGCGACGCCAATCCTGCCCTGGGGGCCGATCGGCTCCACCCGGGCCTCGGCGGACAGGCGCGAGCGGCCGGCGCCGTTGCCCTGCGCCCAGTTGGCGATCACCACCCGAGCAGTGCCGGTCTGCGACCAGTCCCGGAACTCGGCGGCGGAGCCCAGGTGCGGGTAATCCCGCCGCAGCGTCCAGATCCGCCCCACCAGGCCCGAGACCAGCGCGTGCTCGCTCTCCTCCAGGACCATGAACGGAGGCTGGCGGAACAGCTGGTCAAAGCTCACGTCGCGGCCCAGTCCGGGGATCCGCCAGCGCACCAGACGGCCGAGCACGTTGGTGTCGCCGAGGCGCACCTGACCCGCCGCCCGCCACAGTTCGTCGACCGACGCCCGGCTCTGGCGGCTGTGGGCCACGCGCAGCGCGGGCTCGTCCAGCCACTTGTCCAGGTCCGGCGCCACGCCTGAAGTTAACCGCCCTCGGGAGGCGCCCGGACGGTGCAGTTTGCGCCGGCGAGGCGTCCTTGCGCGCGCAAACCCGGTACCGTCCTCCGTGTCTGACACGCTAGCCGCTGGCTAGCATGACTTTCCGCATGCGCCAAGCGACGCCACCGGCCGGGGGCCTTCAGCGTCAGATGGGCGCACAGGGCGCACACACATCCATGAATCCAGCTTCCGCTTCCGCCTCCGAGCAAGCCGCGCCCGACCTCGCGCGTTTTGCGATCGGCTTTCACCACCGCGACCGAGAGCGGCTGCACTCGCTGATCGACGAGGTCCTGGACTCCGAGCGGTGGTCGGAGGCCGACATGAACGCCCGCTTCGAGTCCGCCTGGGAGGCCTGGAACGACGCGCCCGCGGTGGCCCTGTCCAGCTGGACCGGTGGGGCGCTGGCGGCGTTGGACTTCGCCGGCGTCAAGGGGGAGACCGTGCTGTGCCCGTCGAACACGTTCATGGCGACGCCGCTGGCGGCGATCCACTCGGGCGCCGAAGTCCAGTTCGTCGATTGCAACCGCGAGGACCTGTGCATGTCGTTTGCCGATTTCGAACGGGCGGCGGAGCGTTTCAAGCCACGGGCGGTGGTGCTGGTCCACATCGGCGGCCACATCGCCTTCGACGTGGCGGCGATCGCGGACTACTGCTCCGAGCACGGGATCTTCCTGATCGAGGACTGCGCCCACGCCCACGGGGCTTCGTGGAACGGCCGGCGGGCCGGTACCTGGGGCGACGCCGGGGTGTACTCGCTGTACGCGACCAAGACGATCTCGACCGGTGAGGGGGGCGTGATGGTGTCGCGGCGTCCCGAGGTGCTGGCCCACGCCCGGAAGTTCCGCAACTACGGCAAGCCCAGCTACGACATCGCCGGGCTGAACTTCCGCATGAGCGAGTTCACCGCAGCCCTGGGCCTGGTGCAGATAGAACGGCTGCCCGAGATCGTCGCCTGGAAGAACGAGACGGCGCGCACCTGGCTCGATGACGAGTACCCGGGTCGGCTCCAGCTCCCCGACGGCATGGTCTCCGGCCTGTACAAGTACATCGTGCTCGACTGGCTGGAGCGGTCGACCGGCCGGGTCTACGACGAGCCGTGTCACCGGATCATGGGCCACGATGTCGTGCTGCGCAATTCCGACTGGGTGGCGGAAAACCACTCCTGCGTCCCGTTGTATTACCGACCCGAGGCCTGAGATGCGCGTTCTCGTCACCGGCGGCTCGGGTTTCATCGGCTCACACGTCGTCGACCGGCTGCGGGCGCGGGGCCACGAGCCGGTGATCTACGACCTGCGCCCGTCGCCGTGGCACACCGACCCGGAGTGCGCGGTGGAGACGGTGCTGGGTTCGATCACCGACCGGGAGGGCTTGGAGCGGGCGCTGCACTCCTGCGATGCGGTGGCCCACCTGGCGGCGGTGGCGGATGTCAACGACGTGCATGCGTCGCCCGAGGATGCCGAGCGAGTCAACGCCCGCGGGACGGTGGCGGTGCTGGAGGCAGCGCGCCGGGCCGGAGTCAAGCGGATCGTGTACGCGTCGACCATCTGGGTGTACTCGGATTGCGCCGGCGAGTCGGTGGACGAGGAGACGCTCCTGCCGGCCCCCAGTCACCTGTACACGAGCACCAAGCTGGCGGGCGAGCTGTACTGCAAGGCGTATCAGGAGCTGTACGGGATCGACTACACGATCTTGCGGTTCGGGATCCCCTACGGGCCGCGGGCACGGGAGGCAGCGGTGATCCCCGCGTTCGTCAACAAGGCGCTGGCCGGCGACGCGCTGACGTTGGCGGGGGACGGTTCGCAGTCGCGGAAGTTCGTCTACGTGGAGGATCTCGCCGATGGGGTGGCGCTGGGGTTGAGCGAGGTCGCGGTCAACCGCGTCTACAACCTGGCGTCGGAGGAGACCGTCACGATCAAGCAGATCGCCGAGGAGATCCGGGAGCGGATGGGGGACGTGGAGATCGTCCACACCCCGGCGCGGCCCGGCGACTTCGGCGGCAAGATCGTGTGCTCGGCGCGGGCCGAGCGGGAGCTCGGGTGGACGGCGGCGACGCCGTTCTCGGTCGGGGTCGGCCGGTACATCGACTGGCGCCTGGAGCAGGCCACGCACGCCGCCGAAGCGGAGGCGGAGGCGGTGATCCCGGCGGGGGAGCCCGACGCCGAGGCCAAGCCACGCCAGGTGCTGATCATCTCCGCCGACATCGGAGAGGGCCACGATCTGCCGGCGCGGGCCGTGGCCCGGGAGTTCCGCGACGAGGATCCCGACGCTCAGATCTCGATCGTCAACGGCCTCCCGGCGATGGGGCCGATCCTTACCAAGATCCTGCGTGAGAACTCGGCCTTCATGTTCACGTTCGTGCCGTGGCTGTTCGATCTCCAGTACCGGCTGTTCATGAACTTCGCGCCGACGCGGTGGCTGTCGCGCAAGCTGTTGATGGCGCTCGGGCGCCGCGGGCTGATGCGGATGATCAAGGCCCACGACCCCGATGTGATCGTCTCGACCTATCCGGGCGTCACCGCCATGCTCGGCGAGCTGCGCCGGAAACGCCGGCTCAATGTCCCTTGTTACTCATCGATCACTGACCTGGCAGGGCTTCAATTCTGGGCCCATCCGGGGATCGACATGCACTTCATCACCCATCCCGAGTCAGCCGCGGAGGTGGAGCGGATCGCCGGCCCCGGCAGCGTCCGCTGGGCCAAGCCGCCGACCGCGCCTGCGTTCCTGGCGGCGCGCTCGCGTGGCGATGCCCGGCGGGCACTCGGACTGCCGGCTGCCGGCCGGGTGATCGCCATCTCGGGCGGCGGCTGGGGGGTCGGTGACCTGGCGGGCGCGACCGCCGCGGCGCTCCGGGTCAACGACGCGACCGTCCTGTGCCTGTGTGGCCGCAACGACAAGCTGCGCCAGAAGGTCGTGCGCCGGTTCGGCGCCGAGCCCCGGTTGCGGGTGATGGGGTTTACCGACCGGATGGGCGACGTGCTCGCCGCCGCTGACGTGCTCGTCCACTCCAGCGCCGGGCTGACCGTGCTGGAGGCGATCATCCGCGGTTGCCCGTTGGTCTCCTACGGCTTCGGCTATGGCCACGTGCGCGCCTCCAACGAGGCGCTCGAGCGTTTCTCGCTCGCGCAGGTCGCTCACTCCGAGAGCGAGCTCTCGCCCAAGATCGCCCACGCGCTCGAGCAACGGCCTGGACCCGATGGCTCGTTCGCCCGCCGACCCCCGACCGCATCGCTGATCCTCGGCAACCATCGTCGCGTCGTCCCGCTGCCCGCGTGGCGGTTGCGCACGGTGCGGGCGGGACTGTCGACGGCGGCTGCCGTCCTCGTCGCCGGCTGGATCCTGACCACCGGCGCGTCCTACTCGCTGGCCAAGCACATCGTGCACATGGCGCCGGTGACGGCGGTGGCCACCAACCGTCCGGAGGTGGGCGTTCTGGTCGACGCCCCCACCATTGACATCCCCACGCTGGCCCGGACCCTGTCCGGCTACGGCATCCATGCCTCGTTCGCCGTCGGCAGGCCGTCGGGGACGCTGGTGACGACGGTCGCGAGCCAGCACGATCAGCCGCTGCCGCGCCTGCCCAACGGTGGGCTCGTGCGCTGGCTCGGCGCCGGCGGCCAGCTCGATCGGCTGCTCGACCTGATGGGCGAGCACCATCACTTCCTGTACGTGTCGAGCGGGCCCAGCCTCGGGCAGTGGCTGGTCGCCCACGGCGCCGGCGGCAGCCTGGTCCAGGGCGCGGTCAAGCTTCAGGATCCCCACGACTCGCTCGGCGTGCTGCGTGCCGGCGAGGTGGTGGAGGTGAGCGTGGCCAGCCCCAGCGAGTTCGTGGCGGTGCTGGACAAGCTGCTGCTGCCGGGGCTGCGCCAGGACCATCTCGCGGCCGTGCCCGTCGGGCGGCTGCTGCATGACGCCGACCGGCCGGCCTGAGGGTCTGCCGGGTGGGGCGCCGCCGGCGCCGGCTGCTGACGCACGGGCTCCGCGCTCGGCAACCGCCTGCACCGACGGCACGGCCGCGGCGATCGCCATCGACGATGTCCGGGGTGCCGCCGCACGCCTGACGGGCGTAGCTCACCGGACACCAGTGCTGACCTCGCGCACGCTGGACGAGCGGGTCGAGGGTTCGCTGTTCTTGAAATGCGAGACGTTCCAACGGGGGGGCGCGTTCAAGTTCCGGGGCGCCTACAACGCGGTGTCGTCCCTGGATGCGGCAGCGCTGGCCCGCGGCGTGTGTGCGGTGTCGTCGGGCAATCACGCTCAGGCGGTGACCCTGGCGGCGCGGCTGTGCGGCACCCGAGCGGTGATCCTGATGCCGTCGGATGCCCCGGCGCTCAAGCGCGCCGCCACCGAAGCTTATGGGGCGGAGGTCATCCCGTTCGATCGTTACCGCGACGATCGTGAGCAGCTGGCGCGGGGGCTGGCCGCCGACCGGGGGCTCGAGCTGATTCACCCCTTCGACGACCCGCTGGTGATGGCCGGGCAGGGGACAGTCGCGCTCGAGCTGGTGGAGCAGACGGGCCGGTTGGAGCTTCTCGTGGTGCCGGTTGGCGGCGGCGGCCTGATCTCCGGATGCGCGACGGCGTGCGCGTCGCTGCTGCCGGCGGCGCGCGTGATCGGGGTCGAGCCGGCGGCGTCCGACGACGTGGCCCGGTCGCTGGCCAGCGGCCGGCGCGAGCGGGTGACGGTGGGGCGGACGATCGCCGACGGCCAGCAGACGCCGACCCCCGGGGAGCTGACGTGGCCCGTGATCCGGGAGCTCGTCGATGACGTGGTGACCGTGAGCGACGCCCAGATCGTGGACGCGATGCGGTTCTGCTTCGAGCGCCTGAAGCTGGTGGTGGAGCCCAGCGGGGCTTGTGCGTTGGCCGCGATCCTGGCCGGCGCGGTGACGGTGGCGGGTTTGCGGGTCGGGGTGGTCGTCTCCGGGGGCAACGTGGGCGCCGGCGCCTTTGCCGCGCTGATGTCGGAGTGAGGTTGTCGGGCGCTACCAGTGAACGCCGCGGGTGGCCTGCGCGAACGCTCGCTGCTCGGCCTCGGTGCGGCGGTCGACGGGCTCGCCCGCCTCGGGGAACAGCTGGTAGGCACGGTTGACGACCAGGTCCTGGGCCCCGGGAGCGATGGCGTAGGTCAGCTGACCGAGGTTGCCCAGGGCGGTCGCCACCTTCTTGGGCTGCTTACGGATCGCCTCGGTGATCATCCCGGCGGCCTGCTCGGGGCGGAGCGTGGGCAGCCGATCGTAGACCTTGGTCGGGGCGATCATCGGCGTGCGCACCAGCGGCATGTACACAGTCGTTATGTGCACGCCGTCGCCGATCACCTCGGGGCCGATCGACCGCGAGAAAGCGTCGAGCGCCGCCTTGGATGCCAGATACGCGGCGAACCGGGGCGTGTTGATCTGCAGCCCGATCGTCGAGATGTTGATGATGTGACCCGACCGGCGCTGCCGCATCACCGGCAGCAGATCGAGCATCAGCTTGACCGGCGCGAAGTAGTTGAGCGCCATCGTCCGCTGGTAGTCGTGAAAGCGGTCATAGGAACGGTCGACCGACCGGCGGATGGACTTGCCCGCGTTGTTGACCAGCATGTCGACGTGTCGGTGGCTGGCCAGCACGTCCTGAGCCATCCGGTCGATGTCGTCGGGGTCCGAGAGATCGCAGGTGTGCACGTAGGCAGTCCCGCCGTTGGCCTCCACCTCATCGGCGACCACCTCGAGCTTTGCCTGCGTGCGCGCCACCAGCAGCACCGTCCCCCCGGCCCGACCGAGCGCGATCGCGGTGGACTGGCCGATGCCCGACGACGCGCCGGTGATCAAGATCGTGCGCCCCTTGACCGCGTCGTTCAGCGACGGAGCGAGAATCCCGCCGCCGAACGGGATCCGGTGGCTGAGCGACCGCAACGTGCGGACGCCGTCAATGGCCATGTCGGTCAGATCCGGCACTGGACCCACACGCTGGCTAGTGGCCGCCCCCGCAAATACACTCGCATTCGAGCGGCCTCCGGCGGCGCCTGCTCGGGCTTGCGGCCCGCTCGGCATCCAGCCTCGCCTGATCGGGCCGGGTGGGCGGGACCCAAGTCATCCAGCTGTCCTCGGAGGCTCGTGCAGCGCTGCGGCACGTCGCCTCCTGCGTCCTCGCTAGTCATCCGCCGGAGACCTCTCTCGGTGCGACCGTACTTACGGGGACGACCACTAGGTGCCCTCCGGCACGGTCAGATACGGCACTGGGCGGTCCCTGGCGCGGTGAGATGCGGCACGCGGCCGCGAGCATATAGCGCCGTCGCCGATCCGGCTTGGCCGGGGGGCGCGTCCATCCGGCACGCATGAGAACATATGTTCGAATGATCGTCTGCGTGCTGATCCCGCGTTTTGCCCTCACCACCGCCATCGGCGATCGCGCCGAACTGTTGCAGAACCCGATCGCGCTCGCGCCCGAGCCGGGCGCGACACAGCAGGTCGGCGAGGTGTCGCTTGCCGCGGAGGCGTTCGGTGTCCATCCCGGCATGCGCCTGGGAGAGGCGCTGGCGCGTTGTCCTCGCTTGGAGCTGGTGGCACCCGATCCGGCCGGCGTGGCCGACTCCTGGGAGCGGCTGCTCGTGCGCCTGGAATCGGTCGGGGCCGCCGTCGAGCCCGAGCGCCCGGGGCTGGCGTGCTTCGACGCGCGTGGTCTTCTGAGATTGCACGGAGGGATCGAGGGGGTGCTGGCAGCGGCGCGCAGGGCGTTGCGCTTCCCCGCACGCTTCGGTGTCGCGCCTTCGCGGTTCGCCGCGGTCGCCGCGGCGACCAGAGCGAGGGTCCGTCGTCCCGAGATCGTCGGTGGAGGGAGGCGAGGCTCCGGTGCTCGCGGCAGCGGCATCTTGTCCACCGGGGGTGAGGCAGCTCGGCTGCACGGTGCTCAGATCAGGACCCAGGGCAAGGATCTCGCCCGGGGCTATCTGGCACCGCTGCCGGTCGCCCTGCTGCGCGCCCGCCCGGCTCTCGCCCATCTGCCCGAGGCACTCGAACGGCTGGGCATCAGGACGCTGGGTGAGCTCGCGGGCCTGTCCCCGACCGCATTGGCGGATCGTTTCGGCAGCGACGGCCTGCTCGCCTATGAGCTCGCCTGCGGTGGCGACAGTGCGCTGCGCCCGCGGCCGGCGAGCGAGTTCCTGCGTGAGGCGCTGGAGTTGCCCGAAGCCGCTTCCGGGATCCAGTTGGAGCGCGGCCTGGGCCTGCTGATCGACCGCTTGCTGGCTCGTCGCGAGCGTCGCGGGCGAACGTTGCGGGCGGTTGTGATCTCTGCCGTCCTGGTCGAGCAGGGGGGGACCTGGCGGGAGCCGGTGGTATTTCGCGAGGCGCTCAGCGACCCGGTGCGCATGCGTCTGGCGCTCGCGCCGCGCCTGGCGGTGATGCCCGCGCCGGCGGAGCTGCTGCGGCTGGCGGTGGAGCGCTTCGGTCCGTTGGCCTCAGACCAGCGGGCGCTGCTGGAGGATCCCGCGGACGCGCGCGCCGTACGGCTGCGCGAAGCAATCCGGCAAGCTCGGGTGGCCGCTGGTCCCGATGCCGCGCTGCGAGTGCTCGAAGTCGATCCGGATTCGCGGTTTCCCGAGCGCCGGGCGGTCCTGGCGCCGTTTGAGGGATGAGACCTCGGGCGGTTCTGGCGCCGTTTGAGGGATGAGGTGTGTGGTCATTTCACTGAAAGTGCGTATTGACTGATGACCGGACCGCGGCGATTGGCGGTGCCGCGCCGGGTGGCCGTCACCGCGGACCCTGACGGTCGTCCCACCGTGGTCGACCAGCGGACGGTGGACGCGGTCCGGGAGTCGTGGCTGATCGAGGACCGCTGGTGGACGCAGACGCCGCTGCGGCGGCGCTACTGGGAGGTGGTCACCACGTGTGGGCGAGACGAGGTCGTGTTCCACGACCTGCTCAGTGGGAGGTGGTGGCGCCAGCGTTGAGCCGGTCGCGCCCGATCGCAATCCCCGCGCCCTAGTGTCCCGTCAGGCAAGTTCGTCGGCAGTCGAGACGCTCCTGGCGACGCCTGGCGGCGTCCTCGGATCCTCGTGTGGCGCTGCCACACGTCGGATCCTGCGTCCTTGCCATGCATCCGCCAGTGACGCCTCTTGGTGCCAACGAACTCACCGGACGGAACACTAGACTCACGACCATGTCTCAGCCGAGCTCCCATGTCGATCCCGGACGGGTCGCGGTCGGAACGTGGAGCGGTGGACGGTTCATGCACTTCGGCGAAGCGATCGACGACGACCGCTTCCTGGCGCTGATCGCTCCCGACGACCGGATCGATACGGTGCTGACCGCCGATGTGTACGGGACGGGCGATGCCGACCGGATGCTCGGGCGGGCGATCGCCGGCCGCGACCGCGAGCGGATGTGCATCGTCGGCGCGGTCGGGCACGACTTCTACGCGGGGCAGCGCAATGGCCCCAAGGGGTTTCCCCGGTTCACCGATCCGGCGCTGCGCGGGCCGGACGGCTACCGCGACTATCTCCAGATGGCGACCGAGCGCAGCCTCGAGCGCTGCGGACTTGACAACTTCGACCTGCTGCTACTGCACAACCCCGACCGGACCGGCTACACCAGCGAGCGCGTCTGGGATGGGATGGCGGCGCTGCGTGACTCAGGCCTCACCCGCCTGATCGGCGTCGCCCCCGGGCCCGCCAATGGCTTCACCCTGGACCTGATCGACTGCCTGGAGCGGTTCGGCTCGATCATCGACTGGGCGATGATCATCCTCAACCCGCTGGAGCCGTGGCCGGGCGAGCTGTGTCTGCAAGCCGCGGCCGCGGCCGAGGTGAAGCTCATCACCCGCGTGGTCGACTACGGCGGCCTGTTCTTTGACGACCTGCGTCCCGGTCAGGCGCTGGCCACCGGCGATCACCGCGGGTTTCGCCCCGCGGGGTGGATCGAGTCCGGCCGCGATCGGCTCGACGCGATGCGCCCGATCGCGGACCGGACCGGCCTGACGATGATGCAGCTCGCCTGCCAGTGGAACCTTGCCCACCGCCCGGTGGCGTGCGCCGCTCCGACGCTGATCCAGGAGGTGGGCGCCGGCGCGCGGATGATCGAGGACAAGCGCGCCGAGCTCGCCGCGCTCCCGGTGCGCCAGCTACTGACCGAGGCCGACGTCGAGACGATTCGCCGGCTCGGCGACAACACCGGCTGCATGGCGCTCAAGGGCGCCTCGCCCGACCACTCCGGAGACGACCTGCCCGACCGCTGGACGATGAGCGACCGGCTCGGGGTGGTCGCGCAGCGATGGCGGATCGATCCTGCGCGCGACCTCTCACGACAGGTCGCCGCGTGAGCGGGACCCAACGGCGATGATCGAACCGATCAGTGGGGGCTGTGTCTGCGGAGCCGTCCGCTTCGAGGTGACCGAGCCATTCGTCGGCTCGGTGTACTGCCACTGCACGCGCTGCCAGCGGCGAACCGGCACGGCGGCGTCGGCGAACGCGCGTGCGGTGAGCGACGCGTTCCACATTCTCCAGGGAGAGGATCGGATCCGGTCGTGGAGGCCGGAGATCGGCGCGGAGAAGTTCTTCTGCGGGGACTGCGGCTCGGCGCTGTTCAGTCGCAATCGGACCGACACCACGAACGTCGGGGTTCGCCTGGGGGCGATCGACGGGGACCCGGGCATCCGGCCCACCGCGCGCCAGTACGTCGCCTACGCCGCCGCCTGGGAGCCGATTCCGCAGGACGGTCTCCCGCGCTTCCCCGAGGCTCAGCCTTCGCGCTAGACGGCCTGGTCCCCGGCCGGGTCGGCCTGCTCGGCTCGGATCCACTCGCAGCCGGCCGACAGATCCTCCACCCCCATGGCCGCCGCGACGTTGAGCCACGCGCCGTAACGGAAGAAATTGTCAATCCGATCCTGATCGGCGCCCGACAAACGCTCGACGTGCGCCACCAGGTGGGCGTAGTTGCGCCGAACCTGCTTGCGAATGACCTCGTCGTCGCACGCGGCGTACGCCTGGTGCTGGAGCATGAGCCGGTCCCGTTCGGTCGCCAGCATCTTCACGTAGGCATCGCCCATGGCCAGCAGCACGGAGGTGTCGGGGGGCGCGATCGTCGGGTCGTATTCGGCGACCGCACGCGTGAACAGCTCCTCCACTTGTGCAAAGCAGCGCTCGACGGCGGCCAGGAAGAGATCGCGCTTGGAGCCGAACAGACTGAACACGTAGGGCTGGGCCACGCCGACGCGACGGGCGATGCGGTCGACCGGCGTGCCGTGCAGGCCATCGCGGGCGAACTCGTGCATCGCCGCTTCGATCAGCGCGTCCCGGCGTTCGGCCGCCGGGACGCGCTGACGGGTGGTCTTGGTCGGTTCTGCGGAGGTGGCCATGGCGTTATCAAGCGACGATGCTACGCCACCCTCAGGCCGTCACCGAGGACAGCGCCGGCATCGCCTGCTCGCGCTCGGCTGCCTCTACCGACGCCTGCTCGACCGCCGTCGCCCGCGTGCTGAACGGGAGCAGCAGCGGGACCAGCGCGCCGATGCCGAGCACCGCGGCGCCGACCCACATCGCCGGCGCCAGTCCGTTGACGAACTCCTGGGGGGAGCCATATCCCCCATGACTGGTGAACACCGTGGCCAGCACCGACACGCCGAGCACGCCGCCCAGCTCGCGGATCGCGTTGGTGGCGCCCGACGCCTGTCCGGCCTGATCGGTGCGGACCGACGCCAGCACCGCGTTCGCCGCCGGCGCGAACACCATCGCCATGCCCGCGCCGCCGAGCACGAACGGAGCCAGCATGCTCACGTAGGTCTGATGCACGCTCACCAGCGAGGCCAGCCAGCCGAGCGCGATCGCCTGCAGCGCCAGCCCCGCCGCCATGAACAGACGGCTTCCGTAGCGCTCGGAGAAGAAGCCCGCCAGCGGCGAGACGACCATGATCGCACCGGTCCAGACCAGAAGCTTGACTCCGGCCTGCAGGGGCGAGTTGCCGAGCACGTTCTGGAGGAACTGGCTGAGGAAGAAGATCGAGCCGAACATCCCGAAGTACATCGCCAGCGAGACCACGTTGGTCACGGCAAATCCGCGGCGAGCGAAGAACTCGAGCGGCAGCATCGGCGCCTGGGCGCGGCGCTCCTGGGCGATGAAGGCGACCAGCAGGGCGACGCCGGCAATCAGCGAGGCGATCACCTGCGGGCTGCCCCAGCCCAGGGACTGACTGCGGATCAGGCCGAACACGATCCCGAACAGGCCGGCCGAGCCAAGGCCGAGGCCGGCCAGGTCCAGGTGCTTGGCCGGGCCGTGGCTCTCGACCAGCCGCAGCGCCGCCAGCGGCACCAGCGCCGCTCCGATCGGGACGTTGATCCAGAAGATCCAGTGCCAGGAGGCGGCCTGCACCATCGCGCCGCCGACGAGCGGGCCGAGGGCGACGGCGACTCCGCTCACTCCCGACCACACCCCGAGCGCCATACCGCGCCGGTCTGGCGGGAAGGCGTCGGCCAGCAGGGTCAGGGTCAGCGGGGTGGCGATCGCCGCGCCGGCGCCCTGCGTGGCGCGGGCCAAGATCAGCAGGCCGATCGTCGGCGCGAGCGCCGCGGCCGCGGAGGACACCGTGAACAGGGCGATGCCCGCCATGAACATGCGCTTGCGGCCGAATCGGTCGCCGAGCGCCGCGCCGGTCAGCAGGAGCACGGCATAAGACAGCGTGAAGGCGTTGACGGTCCACTCCAGCGATTGGATGGAGGCGCCGAGATCGCGGTGGATGCTCGGCAGGGCGACGCTCACGACCAGGTTGTCGAGCACCACCATGAACAGTCCGATGGAAACGATGGCGAGGGTCCAACCCCTCCGGCGAGCAGCAGTCATAACGACCTCTCGATGCGTGACAAAATTATTAGTAACCACTAAGTAAGCTGAGATTAGCAGCCGCTAATAATATGTCAAGGGGAATCGGGCGCTTCCAAGTCCGTCGGCGTGGGGTGCGAACATGTGTTCGAACATGTACACCGAACTGCACTGCCATTCGGCGTTCTCGTTCCTGGACGGTGCGTCGCTTCCCGATGAGCTGGTGCCGACCGCGCTGGAGCTGGGCTATGAGGCGCTGGCGCTGACCGACCACAACTCGGTATCGGGGTCGATGGAGTTCGCCGTCACGGCGCGGGCTTTGGGACTCCGACCGATCCACGGCGCCGAGATCGATCTCAACGACGGGCGCCACCTGACCCTCCTGGTCGCAGACGAAAGCGGGTGGTCGAACCTGTGCCGGATCCTGACCCGGGCCCACGCTCACACCCGGGAGGGCCGTCCCGGCGCGCCGCCGTCCGATCCCTTGACTGCACTGCAGACGATCCTCGAGCACGCCTCCGGGCTGGTCTGCCTGAGCGGGTGTGCGCTGCGGGGCGTCCACGACGAGCCGACCCTGCAACGGCTGCTAGAGGCGTTCGGGTCCGAACATCTGCGAGTCGAGCTGCAGCGGCCGTTCCTAAGCGACGACCGGGCGCGCAACCGCCGGCTGGCGGAGCTGGCCCGCCGGCTGAGAGTGCCCTGTGTGGCCACCGGCAACGTGCACGCGCACACCCGGGCGCGAGCTCCGCTCCAGGATGCGCTGGTGGCGGTACGCCTGCACACCACGCTCGATGCCTCCGAACCGCAGCGGCGAGGCAACTTCAGCCACGTGATGGCGTCGCCGGAGGCGATGGCCGCCCGTTTCGCCGAGCACCCCGATGCGGTCGCCGAGACGTCGAGGCTCGCCGCCATGCTGGACTTCGACCTCGGCAGTGATCTCGGCTACCGGTATCCGGGCGCCGAGGACGGCGGCGCGATGCGCCAGCTGACCGAGCTCTGCAATCACCGCCTGTGTCTGCGCTACGAGCAGGAGCCCGGCGAGATCCGCCGGCGCGCCGGAGCGCGCCTCCAGGAGGAGATGCGGATCATCGACTCGCTGGGTCTGCCCGGGTTCTTCCTGCTGCACCACGACATGCTGGAGCTGGCGCGCGAGGTGGCGGTGGAGGTGCGCGGGGCCGACAGCGCCCGGGCGCTGCTGCCTCCGGGACGCGGTCGTGGCTCGAGCGTCTCCTCGATCGTCTGCTTTCTGACCGGGCTCTCGCACGTCGATCCGATCGCCAACGAGCTGCTGATCGGGCGATTTCTCAACGAGGAGCTGACGTCGCTGCCCGATATCGACCTCGACTTCCCCCGGGACATCCGGGAGAAGCTGATCCCGCGCGTGCACGAGCGCTACGGCCACGACCGGTCGGCGCTGGTCGCGGCGTTTCCCACCTATCGCGCGCGGGGGGCGATCCGCGAGCTCGGCAAGGCGCTGGGGCTGGCACCGGGGGAGATCGAGCGGGTGGCTCGCGGCAGCGAGGGCTGGGACGCGCGGGAGGTGGGCAAGGACATCGAGAGCACGGGACACGGTCCCGGCCGCCTGACCGGCCGCTGGGCGTGGCTGGCCCGGCTGGCGGGCGAGGTGCATGGCCTGCCGCGTCACCTCTCCCAGCACTCGGGCGGGATGATCATCGCCACCCAGCCATTGATCGACTGCTGCCCGATCGTGCCGGCGGCGATGGAGGGCCGGCAGATCGTCCAGTGGGACAAGGACTCGTGCTCGGATGCGGGTTTTCTGAAGATCGACCTGCTGGGGCTGGGGATGCTGTCGGCGGTGGAGCGGGCGGTGGAGATGATCGCCAAGACCCGCGGTGAGCGGGTCGATCTCTCGCGGATCCCCTATGACGATCCCGCCACCTATGAGTGCATCCAGGACGCCGACACGACCGGGGTGTTCCAGATCGAGAGCCGGGCACAGATGGCCTCCCTGCGCCGCACCCAACCGGAGAACCTCCGTGACATCACGATCCAGGTGGCGATCGTGCGTCCTGGCCCGATCCAGGGCGGGGCGGTCAACCCCTACATCGCGCGCCGCCAGCTGATGCGAGTCGATCCCGGCTATGAGATCCCCTACGAGCATCCATCGCTGAAGCCGGTGCTGGATGAGACGCTGGGGACGATCATCTTCCAGGACCAGGTGCTGGAGGTGTCGATCGCCTTCGCCGGCTTCGGCGTCGGGGAGGCGGAAGGGCTACGGCGGGCGATGAGCCGCAAGCGCTCGGAAGCGGCGATCGAGGCCTACCACGGCCGCTTCGTGGCGGGGGCGCGGCGCCGGCACGACGTCGACGTCGAGACCGCCGAACGGGTGTGGGAGATGGTCAAGGGCTTCTCCGGGTTCGGGTTTCCCAAGGCTCATGGCGCCGCGTTCGGCCTGCTCGCCTACCAGTCGACCTGGTTGCGTGTGCACCACCCCCGAGAGTTCTTGTGCTCGCTGCTCAACGAGCAGCCGATGGGCTTCTATCCGCCCGATGCGCTGGTCCACGAGGCGCAGCGGCGGGGAATCGAGGTGCAGCCGCCGGACGTGAACGAGAGTGGAGTGGACTGTGAGATCGAATCGGACCCCAACGGATCCGACGATCGAGGGCACCAGCTGGTCGATGCTCACCCATCCCGCAACCGCGTGCGAATCGGGTTGGGCTACGTCCGGGGCGTGCGTGAACAGGACGTGTCCGCGCTGGTCGCCGCTCGGAAGAGCGGCGGACGGTTTCGGAATCTCTCGGACCTGGCCTCGCGCGCAGGTTGCGGCGCGGCCGCGCTCGAGCTGCTCGCCTGGTCCGGAGCGTGCGACTCGTTGGCGGTCCCCTCCGGAGCCGGCGAGTCGTTGGCGGTCCCCTCCGGAGCCGGCGAGTCGTTGGCGGTCCCCTCCGGAGCCGGCGCGTCTTTGGCCGGCTCACCCCCGCCCCCGGACGCCTCGTCTGGACCCTTGTTGTCTAACGGGACTCCTGCTCCCGTTTCTCGCCAAGGTTCCCGGTCCGGCCCCGGGGAGCAGCGCTTGGCACCCGGGCTGGCTCGGCGGGTGGCGCTGTGGCAGCTGGGCGTGATGACGCCGGGTCGAAGCGTGCCCGGTGGTACCCAGCTGGCGCTCCCGCTCGATCTGCCGGCGCCGCCGGCCCTGCGCGAGCTATCCGAATGGGAGGGGATGCTCGCCGACTATGGCTCGATCGGATTGACCACGCGTGCGCACCCGCTCGCTCTGTTGCGGCAGCGGATGGGGGGGGAGGTCGTTACCAGCCGCGATCTGGAGCAGTTGGAGCATGGTCAGCGGGTCCGAATCGGCGGCCTGGTCGTCGCCCGCCAGCGACCGGGGACGGCCAGCGGGATCGTCTTCATCCTGCTCGAGGACGAGTATGGGACGATCAACTTGGTCGTGCCGCCGCAGATCTACGAACGCCATCGCCTGGTCGTCAGGACCGAGCCGTTGATGCTGGTAGAGGGCAAGTTGGAGAAGCTCGCCGCGGCGGGCGGGGCGATCAACATCCTCGTCGACCGCGTCGGGTCGATCGACGCGCCCGATCGGATGGTTGCCGAGATCAAGGACTTCTCGATGCTTGACGAGCAGGTCCGGCGCGGCTTGGCAGCGCAGGAGGCAAGCGCCAACGGAGAGGCCGAGGACTTCCGAGCGGTCGCGCCTCCGGTGATGAGCTTCGCCTCGGGACGACGGAGATGAGGTGCCCGGAGTCCTCGCTCGAAGACGACTACCGGGCGCCGATCCAGCGGCCCATGCCGGCGATCGGCGCGGTAAGGTCTCGCCCGCGTGCTCGCTGTCGCTGCATTCGTCGCCTTCTGGGTTCTGATCGCCCTCGGGATCTTCCTGTTTGCCACCCGGGGCACACGCAGCGAGCGGCGGGCCGCGCGAGGCCCGTCCCGGACCGGGATCCGGATGGTGCTCACGCTCTTCGTGATCACCGCGGCCGTATTCGGAGTCGGGCTGCCGCTGCTGATGCTCACCGGCAACCATGGCAACGCCAACGCCCAGGTCACCGGGATCAAGCTGACCGCCTCCGAGAAGAACGGCCGCGAGCTGTTCGGTCAGCATTGCGGCGTATGCCACACGTTGGCGGCGGCCAGCACCGCCGGCAAGGTTGGACCGAACCTGGACATGCTCCGACCTGCCGCTTCGATCGTCCTGCACACGATCAACAACGGCTGCCTGCCGAATCCGCCGAAGGGATCGGCCGAAACCTGCCTCGGGCAGGGCGTCATGCCCGCCGACGTGGTCGAGGGCAGCGATGCCGAGGATGTCGCCAGGTTCGTGGCCACGGTCACCGGCGCCTCGACGGCGCTAAGCAGCCCCAGCTCCACGCCAAGCTCGAGCTCGGCGACGACATCCACCAGCTCCAGCTCCACGACGACCAGCTCCACGACGACCAGCGCCCATCATCGTCGTCCTCGGCGGCGCCGCCGAGCAGCAAGTCATCCGCCGTGAAGATCTCGGCCACGAAGATTCCCGGCCTCGGCTCGGTGCTCGTCGACGCTCAGGGCCGCACGCTCTACACCTTCGCCCCCGATAAGGCCAGCAAGGTGACCTGCGTCGGCAGCTGCGCGGCGGTCTGGCCGCCGGTGAAGATCGCCGCCGGGGCCAAGCCGACACCGTCGGGCGGGGTGAAGGCGTCGCTTCTCGGCAGCAAGCCCGATCCCAGCGGCGGCAAGGTGGTCACCTACGCCGGCTGGCCGCTTTACGGGTACGTGGCGGACACGAAGCCCGGTTCCCACCTGGGGCAGGCGATCAACCTCAACGGCGGCAACTGGTACGTCATCTCGTCGGCGGGCAAGGTGATCACCAAGAAGTGACGGCGCGAGAGACTTGGCCGCCGCCGGAGCTTTTCCGGAATTTGCGAAGAGCTCGGGGTGCTGACCCGCCGCCAGCACTGATAGGTTCCTGTCACCCAAATAGCTGAATTCCAATCCACGCCCGCCGCCGGTGGTTCGGAACGGAAGCGGGGGAACCAAGTTGTTGGGGCTAATCGCGTCTCGCGTAGCGCCGCTCTTTCGGCGCGAGCCCGTCAGCTAACCCCGTAGGCCACGAGAAAGAGGATCAGAAGATGCCGCGATCAGGCGTGGCTGTGACCCGGGGTAGTCGCAGCAGCTACGACGAGCGGGGGGCTCGGCGCGACCGCGCCGAGCGGGAGCTGCCTCCCCGCGTGGAAGCCTCCCGCGCGCGGGTGAGCGATCGCCCGCGCCCCGGGCCGAGCGAGCCCGTCCGCGGCCGGTCGGGCGACGGCTACGCCCCGTCCGGTGGCGTGTCGGGGCGCCGCACCGTGACGATTCGCGGGCGGGGCGCCGAGCGCTACGTGCCGCGGCGGTCTGCGAGCTCGCGGCGTCCGGCGGAGCGGCGCTATGAACGCTCCGGCTTCCGTCCCGATCGCGCCGCCATGTGGGCGGTGTTGTTGGGGGTGCTGATGATCCTCATCGCCGCGATGAGCGCGCACGCCGCGGTCCTCGCGCACGTTCACTAGGTATCGCCCGGCCGGCGACGTCGATCGCTCGCCCGCCGCGGGCGCGGCGCGCCCCGCGTCACGTCGCCGCGCCGCGGCGGCGCGTCCCCGCGTCACGTCGCCGCGCCGCGAGGAGGCGCCGGGACAGCCGAGTTGGTCTGGCGCCCCCGGCGGCGGTGATCTCCCGCACCGCCGTCCGCGTAGCACTCGTCAACGGCGCGTCGCCGCGGCATCTGTGAACGAGCGGGAAACGCGTGTTTCGCGCTCTTGAAGGTGGGAAGTAGCGAAGATACACTTATGTTGCGTAAGCGCATGTTGAAAGTGAAGGGCAGGGTTCGCCAGACCCTGCTTCATCTTTAGCCCGGTGGTCAACCATGAAGATTTCAATGAGCAGGTTCCAGATCCACGACGACCTCACGGCCCCTGAGGGCTCCGCGACGGTGCTGCGCGGTGCGCTTTCCTCCGGCGGCCAGCTCCCCAATTTCCTCGGTGTGCTCGCCGGCTCTCCGGCGGCTCTCCGCGGCTACGCCCGCTTCCGCTCAGAGCTGCGCCACGGCAAGCTGACGCTGCCGACGCTGGAGCGGATCGCGCTGGCCGTAGCCGAGCACTATCACTCCGACCCAGGGATCGCGATGCACTCGCGGGCGGCGCGTGCCGCCGGTCTGGCGCTTGACGAGGTGGCGCTGGCACGGCAGTTCGACTCGCACGACGAGCGCGAGGCGACGCTGCTTCGTTATCTCCGCGCGCTGCTGGAGCAGGGGCGTCCGGCCATGCACCTGCACGAAGAGGCTCGCGAGGTCGGGTGGGACGATGAGCAGATCCTGGAGGCAATTGCCGCCGTCGCGCTCGAGGGCTTCACGGCGATGGTCAATGTTGCGGGCGATGTCCCCGTAGATGGGTCGACCGAGGCGTCCCGAGCGCTCGAGGCCGCCTAAGCTTCTAGTCATGATGGCCGCGAACGAGCAGACCTCCGACGAGGATCCGGCCCGCGGAAACTGTTGTCCCCTCTACCACGAAGCGGTTGAGCTGGTCGGAAGGCGGTGGACCGGCGCCATCCTCCGAGTGCTGATGGACGGCCCGCTGCGCTTCTCGGAGATCGCCCAGGCGATACCGGAGCTCTCGGATCGGCTGTTGTCGGAGCGCATGAAGGAGCTCGAGGCGCGCGGAATGGTGCAGCGCACCGTCATTCCAGGGCCTCCGCTGCGCGTGCAATACGAGCTGTCCAGGATGGGCTCAGAGCTCGAGCCGGCGCTGATCGAGATCCAGAGCTGGGCTCGGCGCTGGCTGGGGGGCCGGGCGCCCAGCACCCACCGCGCCTAGTGGCTTCGTTCGCAAATACGACGACGCCACATAGCCCCGGCCAGCCACCGACAGTAACGTTCCCGCGCGATGCTCGAGCCGTCGCTCACCGCTACCGACGTTCTGGCGCTCGCCGCCGAGCGCGAGATCCGCTTCATCCGCCTCTGGTTCACCGACATCCTCGGCCAGCTCAAGGCGTTCTCGATCAACGCCACGGAGCTGGCCGACGCCTTCGAGGGCGGGGCGGGCTTCGACGGGTCCTCGATCACCGGCTTCAACGCGATCGAGGAGTCCGACATGATCGCGATGCCCGACCCCAGCACGTTCATGGCGCTTCCGTGGCGGCCCAACGAGGCCGGCGTCGCCCGCATGTTCTGCGACATCCTGACGCCGGAGCGCACGCCGTATGAGGGCGACCCGCGCCACGTGCTGCGCCGGGCGATGCAGCGGGCGCAGGGGATGGGCTTCGACCACTTCTACGTCGGCCCCGAGCTCGAGTACTTCTACTTTCGGGATTCCAAGTCGACCGAGGTCCTGGACGAAGGCGGCTACTTCGATCTGACCACGCTCGACGCCGGGTCCGATCTGCGGCGCGAGACGGTGCTGGCGCTGGAGCAGCTGGGGATCCACACCGAGTACACGCACCACGAGGTTGGTCCCAGCCAGCACGAGATCGACATGCGCTACGCCGACGCGCTGAAGATGGCCGACGACTGCATGACCTACCGGATCACGGTCAAGGAATACGCGATGAAGTACGGCCTGCACGCCACCTTCATGCCCAAGCCGCTGTTTGGCAAGAACGGCTCGGGGATGCACACTCATCAGTCCCTGTTCCGCGGCGAGCAGAACGCGTTCTACGATGGCGACGATCCCTACTTCCTGTCCGACGTCGGCAAGGCATTCATCGCCGGCCAGCTCCGCCACGCGCGCGAGATCTGTTCGCTGTTCGCTCAGTGGGTCAACTCCTACAAGCGACTGGTGCCTGGCTACGAGGCGCCCGTCTACGTCGCATGGTCACGACGCAACCGCTCGGCGCTGGTCCGAGTACCGCTGTATCACCCGGGCAAGGAGCGCGCCACTCGGATGGAGCTGCGCTGCCCGGACCCGGCGTGCAACCCGTATCTGACGTTCGCGGTGCTTCTCCAGGCCGGGCTGGAGGGGATCGAGCACGGTTACGAGCTTCCGGACCCGATGGAGAAGAACCTGTATCACCTGTCGCCCGACGAGCGCCGCCGGCTGGGGATCGATCAGCTGCCGGAGACGCTCGGCGAGGCGATCGAGCTGACTTCCCAGTCAGAGCTGGTCCTGCGCACGCTCGGCGAGCACATGTTCAACCGCTACATCGAGATCAAGCGGCAGGAGTGGGACGACTACCGCGTGCAGGTGACTCCCTGGGAGCTGGGTCGCTACCTGCCGGTGCTGTAGGCGCCGGGCTTCAGTGAGCCTCCTCAGCTGGTCGAGTGCTGATCGGTATCCCCGAGCGGACTGTCGTCGGATTCGTCGGGGGAGAACGGAGTGGTGACGTCGGTATCAGGCGATCCGCCTTCGGCGCCGGGCTCATCGGGTTGATCCTCCGGAGCTCGCCGGGCGTCCTCGGGCTTGCCTTCACCGTGACGAGGTTCTTCTTCCATACCAGGACCGTACCCCGTCCAGAGGCGGATAACCCTTACCTCATCCGGATTGGATTCGGGCCATCGGGCGGGCGCATCCGGACTGGATTCGGGCCATCGGGCGGGCGCATCCGGATTGGATTCGGGCCATCGGGCGGGCGCATCCCCGCGAGCCGGCGCCTAGGTCCTCTCCGGGTAGACGGTGATCGATCGGACGCGATCGGTGGCTTTGGAGAAGCACAGCCGGTGGATCGGCAGGCGATCCACGTGGATTTGTGACTTTGCGATGAAGTACCGGCACGTGGTCCCGGCCGGCTCCGGGTGTCCGGTGCCGAAGGCGGCGGTGTCGTCTGACCCGTCCTTGCCGAGCACCTGGTGCACGTGTTGGCGGGTGTCGCCCACCCTGATAGTGGCCAGTGCCGCTCCGTTGACGGACGCGGCATTGACGTCGCTGACACCCCGGACCGCGAAGTAGACGACTATGCCGATCACGACCAACGCGACGACGCCGACGGCAACCAGGCATCCTCTCACCAAACTGGTCCGCTCCTCGATCCTCGGGGGGGAACTCGGTGGACACGCGAGATGTGAGCCGGCACCGACCGAGCAACTGAGTGGAGACTAAGTCGGTGCGCTCCGCGCAGACCGAGGTTCGTCGTCACGCTGAGCCACCACCGGACACCAGGCTGGCGTAGACGACGATATTGTCGACGTAATGGCCGGTCTGTGAGTCAAATTGACCGCCGCAGGTGATCAAGCGCAGCCCGGGGTAGGGGATCGGCCCATAGATCTGCGTGAGTGGCACAGATGTCTTGCGGTACTCCCGAACGCCGTCGACCCGGTAGGCAACGATCCGCGCATCGCGGGTCACTTTGATTACCTCCCCCGGTCGCATCTCCGACAGGTTATAGAAGACGGCCGGCCCCGTCGCAGCTGAGTCGACGTGCCCGAGGATGACCGCCGCCCCGTCATGACCGGGCACGGCGCTACCGCTGTACCAGGCGGTCTCGTGCGGCTTGTCCAGCGGAGGGACGGCGACTGTGTCGTCTGAGTTGACTCCGACCGTGACTACCGGAGCGTGCACGTCGATCGCCGGGATGTCGATCCACATGGCGCTCGGCGAGCGAGACGAGCTGTTCGCGGGCCCGGTCGTGGTGGGCGGCGGTTGGGCCGGCGGCGAGCCGGCTGATGGCCGCGCTGTGCGTCCCGGCGAGGCAGCGGCAGCCGGGGTGCTCACCCGAGGTGCCACCGCGGTGCTGTGCGAGGGATCGGGGTTCGCCGGGGTGGTTGGTGCAGCGGCCGGCGATGGAGCGGGCGCTTGCGCACGCGGGGTGGACCGGTGGCGGCTGCGCGACCCGCGCTGGTCACCCGATGCGACAACGTACGGCTGGGCGTTCCGGACGTGGCTGATGAGCGCGGCGGCGGGCGCCGTGACCGTCCCGAGCGGACCCGGCAGCGGCCGCGGTGGGGTCGGCTCGTGTTCGGCGCCGAAGACGACAAAGCCGGCACCGAGGCAGATCGAGAGCACGCACAGCACGGTTGCGGCAGAGCGGTAGGGGTGTTCGCGTGCGCTGCCGGCGATCCTCTTGGCGGTCTTCGCCAGACGGTCCGCGTCCGAGCTCATCCGCCCAGCCGACGGTCCGCGTCCGAGCTCATCCGCCCAGCCGGCGGCCGTCCCCCCGCCGGCGGAAGCACAGGCCGGTGCCGCCGGCGGCGCCGAGGATCACCAGAGCGATGCCGAGCGGGACCCAGGGGCCGCCGGGCCGCGACGTCGTGCCGTCGCCCGTCTGTATCGGCCCGTCGGGGGTGACCACGAACGCGGCGTGTCCCTTAGTTCCGTCGGCGCACTTCGCCGTCACCGTGTAGTTGCCCGGCTGGCCTTGCGAGACAACCGTGGCCGGGGCGTCATCGTGCTTGATGGTTTCGGAACCGCCGTTGATCGTGTCGGTGATCTTGATCGACCCCGGAGGACAGCCGGTAACCGAGATGTTGATCGTCTTGGTCACCGGTCCCGACGAGGATGGGCGCAGCTTCACCTTCGGTCCACTGCCGCGGCTAACCACGAACCCGGCATGCGCGGACACCCCGTCCGTGCACGTGGCGGTGACCTTGTACTTGCCGGGCGTCCCCTGCGAGACGATCGTGGCCGGAGCGCCGTCGTGCTTGATGGTTTGGGAACCGCCGTTGATCGTGTCGGTGATCTTGATCGATCCTGGAGGGCAACCGATCACCGAGACGTTGATCGTCTTCGTCACCGGGCCACTCGTCGAGGGGCTCAGCTTCACCGCCAGCTTCTTGCGGGTGACGATGAACAGGGCACGAGCGGCGGCCCCATTCGAGCAGGTAGCGGTGACAGTGTACGTGCCGGGCGTTCCGTGGGAGACGACCGTGGCCGGAGCCCGGTTGCGCGCGATCGTCTGCGAACCGCCGTTCAGGCTGTCGGTGATCTTGATCGGGCCCGACGCGCACCCTTTGACCAACACGTTGACTGTCTTGGGCACCGGACCCGACGAAGGCGGCGTCAGCGTCACGGACGGACTGCCCGCCGCCGCCGCTGCCGTCGTCGTGGTGGTGGCCGCCGTCGTCGTCGCGGCGACGGCCGTCGTCGCGGCGGTGGCCGCCGTCGCCATCAGCGCCAAGATCACCACCCCGAGCCGCCGGTACAGCCTGGTCACGGAAGGCTCTGGTGCCATGGTGACGTCATCACCCTTCTCAGCGTCGAGACGTTATGCATCGTCAAACCGGCGGCTAGACCGAGCAGACGGTAACACAACCACGCACCCCTGAGATGCTCGCGATGCGCCTCGGGACGGGGGATCGCGACCCGTCGCGGCGCCCGGGCTCGACACCGGCGCCACCCGCGAGCGTGGCGTTTGGCGGCCGTCGGAGGGTCGCGGGCCCGCCGTCGTGCCGGTAACATCCCAACATCTCAGGTGTGGGATCCTGATCCGGCGTGAGCGTTAGCTGGTACAGCCAGCGAGGCGGTGTCGCGGCCGCGCACGTGGGGCCGTCACACAGGGCGGGTTGAGTCGTGGTCATGGTCATCATGCTCGCGCTGGCTGCCGCCCTGTGCAATGCCGTGTCTTCGATCCTGCAGAAGGAAGGGGCCCAAGGCGTCCCCACCCGGGGGGGATCCGGACTCGGCTTCGTCGTCGACCTGGCTCGCCAGCCGGTGTGGCTGTTCGGGATCCTCACCATGATCGGGTCGTTCCTCTTGCAAGCTGCCGCTCTGGCCCACGGGGAGCTGGCGACCGTCCAGCCGGTGATGGCGGCTGAGCTCCTGTTCGTGCTTGCCATCCTGGTCGCCTGGTTTGGGCAACGTCTCGGCCGCCAGGAGTGGCTGGGCGGTCTCGGGCTGGTGATCGGCGTCAGCGGGTTCCTCCTTGCCAGCGCGCCGTCGGGGGGTCGTGACTCCGCGGGGGCCCCGGCCTGGGTCATCACCGGCGTGATCGCGGCGGCGATCATCTTGGTGTCCGCGCAGCTGGGCCGGATGAGCTACGGCTCGCGGCCGGCGATGTACTTCGGGGTTGCCGCGGCCATAGCCTTCGCCCTCACCGCCGCGCTGGTGAAGGTGGTGGTCGACACTTTGACCTACCACGGGGTCGTAGCCCTGCTGACCTCCTGGAGGCCCTACGCGCTCGCGGTCACCGGTGCGATTGCAGTGATCCTCGCCGGAAAGGCCTTCGAACGCGGCTCGGTCGCGGCGGCTCAGGCCGCCCTGTGCGGGATAGATCCCCTGGCCAGCATCCTGATCGGCATCGGGCTCTTCGGCGAGCACCTTCGCTCGGGCCCGATCGCGATCCTCCTCGCGCTGATCAGCCTGGCCATCATGATGACCGGCGTGATCCTGCTCAGCAACTCGCCGATGGTCTTCCGCGCCGAACGGCTCCCCACCGCCCGCCGGCGCCGCCGGCACGGTCGGGACAGGTCCGCGCCCGTGGAGCCGTCCGGCGCAACGCCGCCCGAGCACGCCGAGGACAGCGCCTGACCAACGGTCAGATACCGTCGCCGGCGGGCACCGCCGGCGGACGGGCACGCTGCCGGTCGCGCGCAGGTCCGGGATCGTCGCTTCGGTAGTCTCAGCCGGGGTCGGCTCGGCTGGCGCCACCAGGCTCAACGGGCCCGTAGGAGACTAATGAAGAAGGCGGAGGACTCGTGTACAGCACGATCGTGGTCGGCACCGATGGATCGCAGACGGCGGTGCTGGCCGTCGAGCGAGCGGCATCGCTCGCCGCCGCGCTGGGTTCGAGACTGGTGGTGCTCCACGCTTACCAGCCCGGAACCCCTCGCCACCGGCTGGCCCGGCCGCATGGATCGCCGGATGAGGCGGTGGCCAAGCTGAGTCCAGACGAAGAGGACGTTGAGATCCTGGCCGAGGCCATGCAGCTGTGCGTCGAGGCCGGGCTCACGCCGGAGCAGGTCGAGACCAGGACGGCCCACACCGGGCCGGCGGTCGGTCTGCTAGACCTCGCCGCCGAGGTCAAGGCCGAGCTCATCGTCATGGGGAGCCGACGGCTGATCGGGCCGAAGCGGTTCCTGCTCGGGAGCGTGTCGCAGCAGGTCACCGACCACGCTCCCTGTGACGTGACGATCGTCGTCGCCGGCCCTGTCGCCGGCTCTGGCCCACCGCCCGGCTGACCCTCCGGCTAGAGGGACGCTGCCAGCTCCTCCGGTGTCATCACCGGCGCGCGGCACGCGAAGTGCTCGCAGACGTAGGCGGCAGCCCGGCCACCGACGGTGCCGCGCCCCTGAAGCAGCGGCACCCCGTCCGGGGCGCCTCCGGCGAGGCTGACGTGCGGCCGGTAGCGACCGCGCACGACCCGGACGAGCTCTGCGCTGTCCCCGGCGTCGCCGACGATGGCGACCTCGCGGGTCGGCCCCAGGTAGAAATCGATCGCCTGCAGAACGTGGCCGAACCCGTGCGGATGCTCGCCGACGATCGGCGCCAGCACTCGCAGTACCCCGAGGGCACGGTGCTCGTACTCGAACTCGCCGGTGAGCCGGGCCAGCCGCAGCAGGCCGAAGGCCGCCGCCGAGGCGCCGGCCGGGACCGGCGAGTCTTCGAGGTCCTTCCGGCGCGGAAACCCCGAGCGGTGATCGGAGGCGGTGGTGAAGAACCCGCCCCGCTCCTGGTCGGCGAACCGGGCGATCATCGTGTCGGCAAGACTGCGCGCCTCGCGAAACCAGCGCGCATCGAACGTCGCCTCGTACAGCGTCAGCAGCGCCTCGACCAGGTAGGCGTGATCGTCCAGATAGGCGGGAATGTAGCCCGTCCGCAGCAGCCGTCCGTGGTCGTCGCGGTGCGCCCTGAGCAGAAACTCGGCGCACGCGACCGCGGCGGCGACGTAGTCCGGACGCTCCAGCGCGCCGCCCGCCTGGGCCAGCGCCGAGATCATCAGCGCGTTCCATGCCGTCAGACGCTTGTCGTCCAGGCCCGGGCGGACGCGCTCGGAGCGGGCCCCGTAGAGCTGGCAACGGATCTCGGGCAGACGGTCCGGCACCGGCCCGCGGCCCTCCAGCACGTTTGCCCCCTCGAAGTTGCCGGCCTCGGTGGCGCCGAAGAACGCAATCGCCTCGTCGGCCAGTGCCTCCTCGCCCAGCGCGGCGCGCAGCTGCGCCAGCGTCCATACGTAGAACTTGCCCTCCACGCCCTCGGAGTCGGCGTCGAGCGCCGCATAGAACCCACCGTCGTCGCTGCGCATCTCCCGCAGCGCCCAGTCGAGCGTCTGCTCGCACACCCGGCGCAGCAGCGGATCACCGAACACCTGCCAGCCGTGCAGATACGCCCGCGCCAGGAGCGCGTTGTCGTAGAGCATCTTCTCGAAGTGCGGCACGGTCCACGTGGCATCGACCGCGTAGCGCGAGAAGCCGCCCCCGACCTGGTCGTCGATCCCGCCGGTGGCCATCGCGCGCAGCGTGGCCAGCGACATATCCCGCTCCCCCCGGGCGAGCAGAAACTCGATCAGCGACGCCTGGGGGAACTTCGGCGCCCGACCGAAGCCGGCGGCGGCTCGGTCGAAGCTGCGGCCGATACCGGCGAGCGCATCGTCGAGCACGGCGGCGGTGATCGGTTCGTCGGATGCGGGCAGACGCGACCCGCCGCCGAGCGAGCGCAGCACGCTGGCGCCCTGCTCGCGCACCTGGCCACGGCGATCCGCCCACGCCTCCGCCACCGCTTCGAGCACCGTGCGCCAGCTGGGCATCCCGTGGCGGGGCTCGGGTGGGAAGTAGGTGCCGGCGAAGAATGGGGCCTGTTCCGGCGTCAGGAACGCATTCAGCGGCCAGCCGCCCTGGCCGGTCATCGCCTGGCACGCCTCCATGCAGACGGCGTCGATGTCGGGGCGCTCCTCGCGATCGACCTTGATGCAGACAAACCGCTCGTTCATCAGCCGCGCGATCTGCGGATCCTCGAACGACTCGTGTGCCATCACGTGGCACCAGTGGCAGGCGGAGTAGCCGATCGAGACCAGCAGCGGGCGGTCCTCGTCGCGTGCACGGCCCAGCGCCTCCTCGCCCCACGGGTACCAGTCGACGGGGTTGCCGGAGTGCTGGAGCAGGTAGGGCGAGGTCTCGTCGGCGAGGCGATTGGGCACGGTGCTGAGGCTACCCCGCTCAGAGCAGGGCAATATGGTTGTTGGCACTGCCGACAGCGAGAAAGGGAGACGATTTGCCGCACGCCAGAGAACCGATCACCGCTACGAACGCTCCGGCCGCGATCGGCCCGTACGTCCATGCCGTCGCTGCCGGCGGGCTGCTGTTCTGCTCTGGGCAGATACCGCTTGATCCGCGGACCGGCGACCTGGTCGGCGCCAACGCCGCCGACCAGGCGGGACGCTGTCTGGAGAACCTGGCCGCGGTCTGCCAGGCGGCCGGGGCGAGCCTGGGCGACGCCGTCAAGGTGACGATCTACATGACCGACATGTCGGCGTTCTCGGCGGTCAACGAGGTCTACGCGTCGTTCTTCGAGTCCAGTCCTCCGGCGAGGCTCGCGGTCGGGGTGGCAGCGCTCCCGCGCGGTGCTCAGGTGGAGATGGACGCGGTGGTGGCGCTTGGCGGCTGACCGGGCCTCCGTCGACCGAGCCGGCGCTCCATCCGCCGCGGACGTAGCCCTCGCGCACGCCGCGGGCGCCGGGCTGATCCGGGAGACGCCGGTGGTCAGCTCGCGCACCCTGGCTGAGCAGACCGGGGTCAGCGCGGCGCTCAAGGCCGAGAACCTGCAGCGCACCGGCTCGTTCAAGATCCGGGGCGCCGCGGCCAAGATCGCGTCGCTGGGCGACGCCTGCGAGGCGGGCGTCGTCACCGCCAGCGCCGGCAACCACGCTCAGGCGGTCGCCTACGCGGCGCGCGAGCGCGGGTGCAGCTGCGACGTGTTCATGCCGGTGTCGGCGTCGATCGCCAAGCTGGAGGCCAGCACCGCGCTCGGCGCGCGCGTGCACCTGGAGGGGGAGACGGTGGACGCGGCGCTGGCGGCGGCCCAGGAGTGGGCCGGCGCGGAGGGACCGGCGTTCGTGCATCCGTTCGATGACCCCGTCGTGATCGCGGGCCAGGGCGGGCTCGGCCTGGAGCTTGCGCGCCAGGTCCCCGATCTCACCCGGGTGATCGTCCCGGTCGGCGGCGGCGGGCTGATCAGCGGCGTCGCGATCGCTGTCAAGTCGCAGCGATCCGACGTGGAGGTGATCGGCGTCCAGGTCGAGGCCTGCGCTTCGGTCCCCGCGTCGCTGGTGGCGGGTGAGCCGGTCGCGGTCGATTCGGCGCTGACGATCGCGGACGGAATCGCCGTCAAGCGGCCGGGCGAGCTCACCCTGGCGCTGATCGAGCGTTGGGTCGACGGGCTGGTCGTCGTCAGCGAGGACGAGGTCGCCGAGGCGATGGTGTTCTTGCTGGAACGGGCCAAGCTCGTGGTCGAGGGCGCGGGCGCGGTTGGGGTCGCGGCGCTGCTGGCGGGGCGGGTGGGCGCGCCGGACAGCGGAACCACCGCCGTCATCCTGTCCGGCGGGAACGTCGATCCTGGGCTGCTCGCCCAGATCGCAAGCCGGCACGAGAGCCAGGCGGGTCGCCGGTACGTGCTGCTGGCGCGGTTGCCAGACCGGCCCGGCGCACTGGCGGTGCTGTTGTCACTGGTCGGCCGCCTTGGCGCCAACCTGCTCGACGTCGAGCACATCCGCGAGGGCTTTGATCTGCACGTGCGGGAGTCGGCGGTGCAGCTCGTACTGGCGACCCGGGGCTCGGAGCACGCCGACCAGGTGCGGTGCGCCGTGCGCGAGGCGGGCTATGCCGAGCCGCGCGTGATCCGGTAACCGATCTCCGCCGGCCGGGATTCGCCGGTCACGCCGGGGTGGGTGCCGGGTGGCGCTCCGCCCCAGCCCGATCAGCCGGTGCCGCCCGGCGCTCCGCTGCGGCCTGCACCAGAGCGCCGATCACGCGGCTGCGCTCGTCTGCCTCCGGATGCCACTGCACGCCCAGGACGAAGCGGCGGCCGGGGATCTCGATCGCCTCGACGAGATCGTCGATCACCGAAGTTCCGGTCACGACCAGGCCTTCGCCGATCACGTCCACGCCTTGATGATGATGCGATTTAGAGGTGTGCAGGAGCTCACCGGCCGCCTTGGCGGCCAGCGAATCGGGCACCAGCGAGACGTCGTGATCGGCGCCCTCGAAGCTGCCGGGAACCCGGCGGTGGTTCTCGTGACCGAAGACGTCCGGCAGATGTTGGAGCAGCGTGCCGCCGAAGGCGACGTTGAGCACCTGCATGCCGCGGCAGACGCCGAGCACGGGCATGTCCAACTCCACCGCCCGCAGCGTGAGAGCGATCTCGAACGCGTCACGGTCCGGGGTCGTGGCCAGAGTCTCCGGCTGTCGGTCGGCGCCATACGAGGCCGGGTCGACGTCGTTGCCGCCGGAGAGGATCAGGCCATCGATGCGACTCAGCAGCTCGTCGGGATCCTCCACCAGCTGAGGATCGGGGGCGACCATCAGCGCCAGTCCGCCGGCCCGGCAGATCGCCGAAACGTAACCGGTGGGGAGCAGCGCCACCTGCTGGTTCCAGACACCGTAGCTGGCGTCATTGACCGGAGTGCAGATCCCGATGGCCGGACGTGTGTCGCTCATCGCCGCTCAGGCTAGCGGCGCCCCCGGTGGTCAACGGCGCGAGGTGATCCCCGAGGCGTCAGCCATCGCGGAGCAGCGCCCGCTGGACCTTGCCGCTGGCGGTCTTGGGCAGCTCTGGGGCGAAGTCGACGATCCGTGGGTACTTGTACGGCGCGGTTACCTGCTTGACATGGTCCTGAAGCTCGGTGACGAGCTGGCCGCTGGGGACGAAACCGTCGCGAAGCACCACCACGGCGCGGACCACGGCGCCCCGTTCGTCGTCGGGCGCGGCCACCACTGCCGCCTCGGCGACGGCGTCGTGCGAGACCAGCGCCGACTCGACCTCGAACGGACCAATCCGGTAGCCGGCCGAGATGATCAAGTCGTCGGCGCGGCCCTCGAAGTAGAGGTAACCATCGTCGTCCTGGGTCACCCGGTCGCCGGTCCGCCACGGCTCGCCGTCCGGAGCGCCAGCACCCCCGAGGTAGGCGACGAAGAACGTGGGATCGGTCCGCGGATCGCTGAGGACCAGCTCGCCGTCATCGACTCCAAGTGCGACCCCGGGTAGCGGACGACCCATCGAGCCGGGGCGGACGGCGGCTCCGGCCGGCATTCCGGTCAGCTGGCCCGTCTCGGTCTGGCCATAGCCGTCCCGGATCTCCAGGCCGGTGCCCTCCCGGAAGGCGCGCAGCACCTCGGGATTGAGCGCCTCGCCGGCGGCGACCAGCCCCCGGAGCGAGGGCACCGGCGCCAGCTGAGCCCGCTTAGCGATCACCCGGTATTCGGTGGGCGCCATGCACAGCACGTTGACCTGCTCGGCAGCGAGGACCTCGAGGCGCTGCTCGGGGTCGAAGCGAGCGTCGTGGAGCAGGGCGGCGGCTCCATTCAGCCACGGCGCGATGAACGCGTTGCGCGCCGACTTGGACCAGCCGCTCGCGGCCGTGCACCAGACCAGATCGCCGGCGCCGGCGCCGAGCCAGTGTGAGGCCTGCAGCCGCTGGCCGGGGAGGTAGCGCTGACCGTGGACAATTCCTCTCGCCTCGCCGGTGGTGCCGCTGGTGAAGGTGATCAGGCACGGGTCGGTGGGGTGCAGGTCGACTGCGGGGGCGGGCTCGGCGTGAAATAGAGACTCGTCGGGAATCAGAATCTGGCGCGTGGCCGACGAGACGGTCCCGGCGGCCGCGAGCTCGCCGGCATTGCGCTCGTCGGCGACGACCAGCTTCGGGTTCGCGGCGACCAGGCGCCGACGCAGGTCGTTGGCCCGTAGCTGCTCGTTGCAGGGGAGCGCCACGGCGCCGACGCGAAAGCACGCGACCATCGTCAGCACCCACTCCGGGCGGTTCCCGATCACCGTCATGACGACGTCGCCCCGGCGCGCGCCGTGGGCGATGAGCGTGCCCGCCAGCCGGGCCGAGCGGTCGGCGACCTCGGCGAACCTCCACTCTCGGCGACGGCCCTCACGGTCGATCGCCACCAGCGCCCGGTCGTCCGGCGGGGCGGCGTCGACGACATCGCGCGCAAAGTTCATCGGCGGCGCAGTCTGGCAGGCAGAAGGTGGTTGGTACCCTGCGAGGCATGGGATGGATGACCGGCGACGGGCCGCTCTCGAAGAACCCGGCGGGACAGTTCAACTTCGACGCCCCGCCGCCCGGGCGGACGATCTACCTGGAGCCCACGCCCAAGCGAATCCGGGTCGAGGTCGGCGGTGAGGTGATCGCCGACAGCCGCAACGCCTTCATTCTGCACGAGTCCGGACTGCAGCCGACGTACTACTTCCCGCCGCAGGACGTGCGCGCCGACGTGCTCACGGCCACCGACCGCCGCACGCACTGCCCGAAGAAGGGCGACGCCTCCTACTACACGATCACCTCCGGCGCCGAGACGGTGGAGAACGGGGCCTGGTACTACCCGGAGCCCCTCGCCGAGGCTCCGTTCATCAAGGACCTGATCGCCTTCTACTTCGACCGGATGGGGCGGTGGCTGGAGGAGGGCGAGGAGATCGGGGTGCACCCGCGCGATCCGTATCACCGGATCGATGTGGTCAGCACCGACCGCCACATCCGTATCTGCGCCGGCGGTCAGCTGCTCGCCGAGACCGACAACGCGCTGGCGCTGTTCGAATCCAACCTGCCGCCCCGCTGGT
Source organism: uncultured Actinomycetota bacterium (assembly GCA_963830395.1). Classification (GTDB taxonomy): domain Bacteria; phylum Actinomycetota; class Thermoleophilia; order Solirubrobacterales; family Solirubrobacteraceae; genus Palsa-465. The sequence continues at coordinate 33,063 of CAWHMI010000025.1, read as the reverse complement.
ACATCCCGCGCGAGGACATCGTCGCCGAACTTCAGTCCTCCGATACGGTCACTCGCTGCCCCTACAAAGGCACCGCGAGCTACTACTCGGTCAACCCCGGCGGCGGCAACGGGCCGTCGGCTGCCGACGGCAAGGACCTAATCTGGTACTACACCCACCCTCTGCCCGAGGTGGGCCGGATCGCGGGCCTGCTGTGCTTCTTCAACGAGAAGGTCGACATCGAGCTCGATGGCGAGCTCCAGGAGCGTCCCGAATCGCCCTGGAGTTCGAAGGTCAGGCCCGCCACACCCGCCGGTCGCTGAACCGCACGCAGGTATTCTCGGCTCCCTCCAGCAACCTAGGAGCGCCCATAGACCATGGCCGTTGAAACCGGACTGCAGGACCTAACCGAGGAGCAGCGGGCGATCTGCGAGATGGTGCACCAGTTCGCCGACGAGCAGATCATCCCCAACGCCGAGCACTACGACCACGAGGACAGCTTCCCGGAGCCGATCGTGGAGCAGATGAAGGAGCTCGGCCTGTTCGGGGTCACGATCCCCGAGGAGTACGGCGGGATGGGACTGGATCTGAGCACCTACGCGATGATCGTCGAGGAGCTCAGCCGGGGCTGGATCAGCATCTCAGGGATCGTCAACACTCACTTCATCGGCTCCTACCTGCTGATGAAGTTCGGGACCGAGGAGCAGAAGCAGAACTACCTGCCGCGGATGGCGACCGGGGAGCTTCGAGCGGCGTTCTCGCTGAGCGAGCCCGAACTGGGCTCCGACGTCGCCGCGATCAAGACGGCGGCCAAGAAGGTCGACGACGACACCTACGAAATCAACGGCACCAAGATGTGGGTCACCAACGGCCTGCTGTCGGGCCTCGTGTTCGTGCTCGTGCGGACCGATCCGAACGCCGAGCCCAAGCACCGCGGGCTGACCTGCTTCATCGCCGAGAAGGAGCCGGGCGTTTCCGAGAACACCGGTGACTACGCCGGGTTCGACATCCCCCCGAAGATCAAGAAGATGGGGTACAAGGGCGTCGAATCCACGGAGCTGGTGTTCGACGGCTACCGCTGCCCGGCGCCGAACATCCTCGGCGGTGAGGCGGCCGGTCTGAACCGGGGCTTCCCGCAGATGATGGACGCGCTCGAGCTCGGTCGCGTCAACGTCGCCGCCCGGGGCGTCGGCATCGCCCAGCGGGCCCTGGAGCTGGCGCTGCGCTATTCCCAACAGCGCAAGACGTTCGGCAAGGAGATCGCCCAGCACCAGGCGATTCAGTTCAAGCTTGCCGATATGGCCACTCAGGTGGACGCGGCGCGGCTGCTGACCCAGCGGGCGGCGCGGCTCAAGGACGCGGGCGAGCGCTCCGACATCGAGGCGGGAATGGCCAAGCTGTTCGCCTCCGAGGCGGGTCGGTTCTGCGTCGAGGAGAGCTTCCGCATCCACGGCGGATACGGCTACTCCAAGGAGTACGAGATCGAGCGGCTGTACCGGGATGCGCCGCTGCTGTTGATCGGCGAGGGCACGAGCGAGATCCAGCGCATGGTGATCGGGCGCAAGCTGCTGGCGCGCCACAAGCTCTGACGTGAGGTAACTTTGTTGCGCATGGCGCTACCAGCTTCCATCACCTCCCCCGGCGCGAGTCTGCGCCGCCGCGCCGCCCTCACAGCCGTCGCCCTGGTCGCCGCGGCGGCGATCGCGCCGGCGGCCACCTCGGCGCGGCAGACACTGGTCCACGCGTTCATGGCCAGGAACGGAACCACCGTCGTCTCCGGCTACGACGGCGGCGTCGCCATCTCTCCGCGGACGCCGTAGCCCAGCCGCGGGCCGGGGCCGGCGAATAGACTCTCGCCTCTGTCCTCACCCTCCGACACCAAGACGCTGATCGAGACCGCGATCACGCGCTTCATGGACGAGGTGCCGGCGCTGGCGCCGCTCAAGCTCGTGGCGGGCGTGGAGCTGCGCGGGCGCGGCGACGTGCAGATGTACCGCGTCGAGCTGCCGGGGCCCCGGGTGACCAAGGACATCGCCCCTGACGCCAAGGTGCGCCTGGAGATCCCCCGTGCCCAGTTCAACGAGCTGGCCACCAAGGGCCATATCCGCGACTGGCGCGAGGCGTTCGCCAAGGGAGAGGCGAAGGCAACCGGCATCGATCAGGTGCTCAAGCTGATCGCCAACGTAGTGGAGCGCCAGGAGGAGCGCAGCCGGACGCGGCGGGCCAAGCAGCACCAGCCGGGGCGCTAGCGCACCGGTTGGCAAGCGACGCTTGCCTCCCCGCGGACGACGCGACGGGAGTCAGCGGCGCTCGGCGAGCGCCTCGGCGTCGCGGAGCTGCTGCTCGACGAGATCCAGTCCGGCATCCCAGAAGCCGGGATCGGCGAGATCGATGCCGACCATCGCCCCCAGCTCCTCGGGGCCGCGTGATCCGCCGGCGCCTAGCAGCTTCAGGTACTCAGATGCGAACGATTCACCGACCTGCACGTAGCGGCTGTAGACGGAGAGAGCCAGCAGCTGGCCGTAGGCGTAGGCGTACACGTAGCCGGGCGTGTTGATGAAGTGAGGCACGTAGGACCACCACATCCGGTAGCCGTCGGTGATCTGCACCGAGTCACCGAACAGCTCGGCCTGGCTTTCGTACCAGGATTCGCCGATCCGGTCGATCGACAGCTCGCCCTCGCTGCGCCGGCGGGTGTGGATCAGATGCTCGAAGCGATTCATCGCCATCTGGCGGAACACGGTGGCGATCGCGCCGTCGATCCGGTCGGCGAGCAGGCTCAGCCGCATGTCTTCGTCGGTCGCCGCCTCCAGCATCCGCGCGAACACCAGCGCCTCGCCGAACACCGACGCGGTCTCGGCCAGCGTCAGCGGCGTCGACTGATGAAACACCCCCTGGGGCTGGGCCAGCGCCGCGTGCAGCCCGTGCCCGAGCTCGTGGGCCATGGTGAGCACGTCGCGGCGGCGGGCAGTGAAGTTCAGCATCACGTACGGGTGCACGCTGGGCACCGTGTAGGCGCAGAAGGCGCCGCCCCGTTTGTGGGGACGGACCGGGGCATCGACCCAGTGCTCGTCGAAGAAGCGGCGGACCACGCTGCCGGCTTCGGGCGAGAACGCGTCGTAGGTGTCGAGCACCAGCTCGCGGGCGTCGGGGTAGGAGAAGGTGATGTCCTCGGGCAGCACCGGAGCTGAGCGGTCGTAATCGGCCAGGCGGTCGACGCCGAGTAGCTTGGCCTTGACGCGGTACCACCGCTGAGGGATGTCGTAGCGGCCGCGGACCGCCTGGATCAGCGCCATCACCGACTCGTCGGAGGCCTCGTTGGCCAGGTTGCGTGAGGCCAGCCAGTTCGGGTAGGAGCGCAGGCGGTCGTCGACCGACTTGTCGTGGACGAGCGTGTTGTAGATGAACGCGCGCGTGCGCAGGCCTGGCTCGAGCGCCCCGGACACGGCCTCGGCGACGCTGCGGCGAGTGTCGCGATTGGGATCCAGCAGCCGGCTGAGCGCCACCTCGAGCGGGATCTCGTCGGCGTCCACGTTCACCCGCAGCGCGGCGGTGAGCTCGCCGAACAGCCGGGCCCAAGCGCTCTGGCTGGCGATCGCCTTCTCGGCGAGGATCGTCTCCTCCGGTTGGGTGAGCAGATGCGGCCGGTAGCGGCGGGCGCTGCGCAGGTAGTGCGCGCAGAACGCCATGTCCTCGCCGGCGACCAGCGCGTCGGCGCGCTCATCGGGCAGCGCCGCCCACTCCAGCTCGAAGAACAGCAGCCGGGTCTCGATCTCGGTGGCTCGCTCCTGCACGAGCTGGAGGAGCGCGCCGCGGGCGGCGTCGGCGGTGTCGGTGGAGAAGCGCAGCGAGGCATAGGAGCCGGCCTTGCCGACGAGCTCGTTGATCGCGGCCAGCTCGCGCATCGCGGCGGCCAGTCGGGCGGGGTCGAGCTCGTGCACCTTGCCGGCGTGGGTGTCGGCGAACGCGGTGGCCCGCAACAGCGCGTCGTCGAGCTGGCGGATGACGCCGTCGTGCTCATCGCCGTCGACCAGCGGAGCCAGGTCCCAGGCGGCCTCGAGCAGTTGGGGATCGGCGAGATTGTCCGCGGTGGTGGCCATGGTCGAGAGCTTAGTGGCCAGCCCCGAGGCGATCCCGAGCTCGGTTGGCGGGACTACACTCGCGAGGCCGATGAGCCCGCACCGGTCCTGGCTGACGTCGACGCTCGCCGCCGGATGCGTGGCGCTGGCCGGCTGCGGAGGCGGCGGCGCCCGGCAGGTCGACCTCGCCGGGGTGCCGCTGCCGGGCGGGACGCGGATCGCGACCCACGTCGAGTCCTGCGACCGGGGCGCGAACGCCTACTGCGCACAACAGCTGGTGGTGATCGGCGAGCGCTACCGCACCTCGATGGCGCTGCTGGACCGCGAGATGCGCAAGCTGGCCCAGCTTGGCTGGAGCAGCTCTCAGGGGGCGGATGGGGACGAGATGGCGGCGGAGTCGCCCGGCCACCGGCTGCGGCTCACCTACGCCACCGCCTACGACGACCTGCTGGGAGTCGACTCGAATTGGATCAAGCGCCGCCGCCCGGTCGCCCGCGCGCTGTCCGACGCGGTGTTCGATCGCGCCCCGGCGATCTCGCTCATGCTGCAGCGGGGGTCCTCGTGAGCTCGAGTCGCCGGCGGGCTCCGACCGACACGGCGCTGCGGCCGGCCAACAGATCACGCAGATCGTCCCCGACCAGCTCGCGCCGCCAGCCGGTCAGCGTCCGCACGTCGGGTTCCGGGTCGCCCCGCCGGGCGGCGCCGACGATCAGCTCGAGCTCGGCCCGCGACGCGATCAGCTCGTAGGCCAGACCGGCCTCCAGCGCTCGCGCCCGCAGGAGCGCCTCGGCGAGCGCGATCAGGGGCGCGTCACCGGATTCCGATCGCGCCCGCGCCTCGTCCCGAGGGATCGGCGGCAGCTCCAGACCGCGGGCGATCGCCTCGAGCATCGCCGTGCCGCGCCGCTTGATCGTCGGCGGGTGCAGGCCGCGGATCTGCTCGAGGCCGGAGATCGACGATGGACGCCGCTTGGCGAGCTCCACCAACGCCGGATCGGCGACGATCGAGCCCACCGGCCGGTTCAGCTCGGCGGCGGTACGCTCGCGCCACGCAGCCAGCTCCCTGGCCACCGCGCGGGAGCGCGGATCGAGCTGGCCAACGCGCGGCAGCCGCTCCCAGGCGGTCTGCGGATCGCGCTCGTCGGTGGCCGACTCCAGGCGTCGGCATTCCTCCCGGGCCCAGCCGAGGCGCCCGCTGGCGTGCAGACGGCGCTGGATCTCATCCGCGAGCGCGAGCAGATGGGCGACGTCTTCGGCGGCGTAGCCGAGCTGTTCGGTGGTCAGCGGCCGTGCGTCCCATCGGGTGTAGCTGGCGGTCTTGCCGACCCGCTGACCGAGCACCGATCCGAGCAGATTGCCGTACCCGGCCTGAGCGCTCGCCCCGGCAAATCCGGCCGCGATCTGGGTGTCGAACAGGTTGGTGAGCTCGGTGCCCCAGGCGCGGCGAAGAATCGCCACGTCCTGGCGCCCGGCGTGGAGGACGATCTGCACCGAGGGATCGGCGAGCAGCAGCGACAGCGGCCCGACGTCGATGTCGGTGAGCGAGTCGACCAGGAAGATCAGCGGGTCGCCGCCGGGCTGGGGATTGTCGACTGCCACCTGGACCAGGCACAAGAGGGCGCGATAGCGCCCTTCTGACATGAACTCGGTGTCAATTCCCAGCCGCCCGGAGGCTCGTGCCGTGGTGGCCGCGCCGGCGATGTCCGCTGAGCTCGCGAGCGCGACGGGCGAGGTCCGATTCATGGGCGGCACCCTACCCGGGCGCGTACATCCGTCAATCTAAACCGACCCCCCTGGTAGGATTTAGCCGAGATGATCTTCTCTTCCAAAGCCGAGTACGGCGTCCGGCTGATGATCGAGCTCGGTCGTCAGCAGCCCGAGCACCCGACGAGCCTGAAGGCGATCGCCGATGCTGAGGGCCTGCCGCTGGCCTATCTGGAGCAGGTGGTGGCCCGGCTGCGCCGCGCCGGCCTGGTGATGAGCGCCCGCGGTGCCCACGGCGGCTACTGGCTGTCGCGTCCGGCCGAGGAGATCGCGATGGACGAGGTCGTACAGGCGCTGGAGGGATCGATCGCCCCGATGGAGTGCTTCGTCCACGACCACACCGAGCGCGTGCTCTGCTCCCATCAGCCCGATGCGGGGCGCGGTTGCGCCACCAAGCTGCTGTGGACCCGCGTGCAGGGAGGCATTATCCGCTCGCTGCAGACCACCACCCTGGCTGAGCTGGTCGAGTTCTCGTCCCGTCACGGCGCGGAGCCCATGGTCGTCGCAGGCAGTGCCACTTCCGGTAACTAGAAACACTTGAGAGCCAAAGAAGAGAGATGCCAGACCTAGAGATTCGAAACCTTCACGTGCGCGCCGGGGACAAGGACATCCTGCGCGGCGTGGATCTGACGGTGAGCCAGGGTGAGATCCACGCCCTGATGGGCCCCAACGGCTCCGGGAAGTCGACCCTGGCCAACGCGGTGATGGGCCATCCCAACCTGGAGGTGACCGAGGGTCAGGTCATCTGGGGCGGCGAGGACATCACCGAGGCCGCCACCGACGAGCGCGCCCGCATGGGGCTGTTCATGGCCTTTCAGTACCCGGTGTCGGTGCCGGGGGTCACGGTCACCAAGTACCTGCGCACGGTGATGAACGCCCACCGTGACGCCAACGGCGAGGAACCCGTCTCGCTGCGCGACTTCAGCCAGACGGTCAAGGCCGCGATGCAGTTGACCGACGTTCCCGAGGAGTTCTCCCGCCGCTATCTCAACGAAGGGTTCTCCGGCGGCGAGAAGAAGCGGATGGAGATCCTCCAGCTGGCGCTGCAGAAGCCCGAGCTGGCGATCCTCGACGAGACCGATTCGGGCCTGGACATCGACGCGCTCCGCGTCGTCGCCAACGGCGTCAACTCCGTCGCCGGGCCCGATCTCGGCGTCCTGATCATCACTCACTATCAGCGGATCCTGCACCTCGTGCAGCCCAGCCACGTGCACGTCATGTTCCAGGGGCGGATCGTCAAGGAGGGCGGCCCGTCGCTGGTCACCGAGCTCGAGGCCAAGGGCTACGCGTGGATCACCGACTCGCTCCAGGAAGCGGTCGCCTAGCCGGTATGTCGACGCTCGCCGCCATCCCGGAGGTCGAGGCCGAGTTCCCGGTTCTGCGCCGCCAGCTCGACGGTCACCGGGTCGTCTACCTGGATTCGTCTGCCACCTCGCAGACTCCCCAGCCGGTGATCGACGCCATGACGCGGTACTACACCGAGTCGCGCGCGTCGGTGCACCGTGGCGTCTATCCCTTGGCGGTGGAGGCCACCGAGCTGTTTGAAGGGGCGCGCGGCCGGATTGCCAACTGCCTGGGATCGACTCCCGAGGAGACGATCTTCACCGCGAATGCCACCGCGTCGATCAACCTCGTCGCCTACACGTGGGGGCGCCAGAACGTGGCCGCCGGCGACCTCGTGGTGCTCACCGAGATGGAGCACCACTCCAACATCGTCCCCTGGCAGCTGCTGTGCTCAGAGCGCGGCGCCGAGCTCGCCTACGTCCCGGTCCTCGACGACGGTCAGCTGGACGCGGAGGCGTTGGACCGGCTGCTGGCGCGCGGCCCGCGTCTGCTGGCGCTCACCCACGTCTCCAACGTCGTGGGCACGATCAATCCGATCGAGCCGATCGTCGCCCGCGCGCACGCGGCCGGCGCGGTGGTGGTCGTCGACGGCGCCCAGGCGGTTCCGCAGATCCCCGTCGACCTGCGTGCCCTCGACGCCGACTTCTATGCCTGGACCGGGCACAAGGCCTACGGGCCGACCGGGATCGGAGTTCTCCACGGACGCCGTGAGCTGCTCGAGCGGATGCCACCCTTCATCGGCGGCGGCCACATGATCCGCACGGTGGGCGACACCGAGTCGACCTGGGCCGACCTGCCGTGGAAGTTCGAGGCCGGCACCTCTCAGATCGCCGAGGCGATCGGCTTGGGCGCGGCCGTGGACTGGATCGGATCGATCGGCATCGAGCGGATCCGGGCCCACGAGCAGGCGCTGGTCGCCGACGCCCTGGCGCGCCTGGCCGAGGTGCCCGGCCTGGAGATCCACGGCCCCGCGGATGCCGCCGACCGCGGCGCGCTCGTCTCGTTCGTGATCGAGGGCGCCCATCCCCACGACGTCGGGGAGATCCTCGGTCGCGAAGGCGTGTCGGTGCGCACCGGCCACCACTGCGCTCAGCCGCTGATGCGCCGGCTCGGGACCCCGGCCACCACCCGCGCCTCCTATGCCGTCCACAACACGGTCGCAGATACCGAGGCCCTGCTCGAGGCGCTGGGAACGGTCGCCCGGGTACTCCAGTTGTAGATATCCAGACATGGACGACCTCTACCGAGAGAACATCCTCGAGCACTACAAGCGCCCGCAAAACTGGACTCCGCCGGAGCCCGAGCTTCCGCGCGTCGACCTGCAGTTCCACGACCTCAACCCGCTGTGCGGCGACGAGCTCACCGTCAAGCTGGCGGTCGGCGCCGACGAGCGGATCGAGGAGGTGCGCTTCGAGGGCCATGGCTGCGCGATCTCACAGGCTGCCGCGTCGATGACGTCGGAGGAGATCAAGGGGATGAAGGTCTCCGATGTGCTCGCCCTGGACCGCGACTTCGTGCTCGAGCTGCTCGGAATCGACATCTCGGCGCAGCGGATGAAGTGCGCTCTGCTGTCGCTCAAGGTGATCAAGAGCGCCTCCCTCGGCCACGCCGCCGGCTGGGAACCCGAGACGCCCCCCAGCAGCGCCGAGGGTGCGCCGGGCGAGGACCAGGACGCCGCGGCGTGAGCATGATCCAATGGCCGTCCAGCTAGACTTATGTTGAAATCCGATCCCCACACTAGGTTTTCGAACAACGTGCCTCAGGTCATCGATGTCTGCTCCGTCTCCGAGCTGCGCCCCGGCGAGAAGCGCCTGGTCGAGTGGGAGGACCTGGAGATCGGCGTCTTCAACTGCGGCGGCACCGTGTACGCGATCGAGGACCGCTGCACCCATGACGACGGCCCGCTGGTGCAGGGTGAATTCGACCCGGAGGCGTGCACGGTCGAATGTCCGCGTCACGGCTCGCTGTTCGACGTCACCACCGGTAGGCCCAAGACACTGCCCGCATACGTTCCGGTCGACACCTTCCCGGTGATCATCGAGGACGACACGATCAAGCTGGAGGTCATGTAATGGCTACTCCTGACACCGTCACCACCGATGCGCCCGTGCTGACCGAGAACGAGAAGCTGCGCGGGATCAACGCCGATTACACCGAGCGCTACGGCTTCCATGACGCCGAGAATTATCTGTACAAGGCGCCCAAGGGACTGAGCGCGGAGCTCGTCGCCAAGATCTCGGAGTTCAAGTCCGAGCCGCAGTGGATGCGGGACTTCCGCCTCAAGGCACTGGAGCACTTCCTGGCGCGGCCGATGCCGACCTGGGGCTCGCCGATGCTGGCCGAGGTCGACTTCGATGACATCCACTACTTCGTGCGCGCGTCCGAGCGCGCCGAACGCTCCTGGGACGATGTGCCCGAGGACGTCAAGAACACCTTCGACCGCCTGGGCATCCCCGAGGCCGAGCGCAAGTTCCTGTCCGGGGTGGGCGCCCAGTACGAGTCCGAGGTCGTCTATCACCAGGTCAACGCCGAGCTCGAGAAGCAGGGCGTGGTCTTCCTGGACATGGACTCGGCGCTGCGCGATCACGAAGAGCTCGTGCGTGAGCACTTCGCCACGATCATCCCGCCCAACGACAACAAGCTCGCCGCGCTGAACTCCGCGGTGTGGTCGGGCGGCTCGTTCGTCTACGTTCCGCCGGGCGTCCACGTCCAGATGCCGCTGCAGGCCTACTTCCGGATCAATACCGAGTCGATGGGTCAGTTCGAGCGGACGCTGATCATCGCCGACGAGGGCTCCTACGTGCACTACGTCGAGGGCTGCACGGCTCCGACCTACAGCGCGTCCTCGCTGCACTCGGCGGTGGTGGAGCTGATCGCCAAGCCGGGCGCGCGGATCCGCTACACGACGGTGCAGAACTGGTCGACCAACGTGTTCAACCTCGTGACCAAGCGCGCGGTCGCCGAGACCGACGCGACCGTGGAATGGGTCGACTGCAACCTCGGCTCCAAGCTGACGATGAAGTACCCGAGCGTCTATCTGATGGGCGAGCGCGCCCACGGCGAGATCCTGTCGATCGCCTTCGCGGGCGCCGGCCAGCACCAGGACGCCGGCGGCAAGATCATCCACGCCGCTCCCAACACGACGTCGAACATCTTCGCCAAGTCGATCTCCAAGGACGGTGGGCGCGGCTCCTACCGCGGGCTGCTGGAGATCGCCAAGGGCGCCCACGGCGCCCGCTCCAAGGTCGTCTGCGACGCGCTCCTGCTCGACGAGCAGTCGCGGTCGGACACCTACCCGACGATCCGCATCTCCGAGGACGACGTCAACGTCGGCCACGAGGCGACCGTCTCCAAGGTCGGCGACGACCAGCTCTTCTACCTGATGTCGCACGGCATCTCCGAGGAGGAGGCGTCCAAGCTGATCGTCAACGGCTTCGTCGAGCCGATCACCAAGGAGCTCCCGATGGAGTACGCGGTGGAGATGAACCGGCTGATCGAGCTGCAGATGGAGGGTTCGATTGGCTAGCGAGGAAACGCTGGAGCTGCCTCGGTTCAAGGGGCGGCCGGGGTGGGAGTTCACCGATATCTCGGAGCTGAACCTGGCCGCGTACGAGCGGGTGACCGCTGACGAGCTGGGTGGCGCCAGGCCGCTGTTCGAGCCCCCAACCGAGGGGGCCGAGCTTCCCGCGGGCGTCATCGTGACCACGCTCGAGGCGGCGGCGAGCGAGCACCCGGAGCTGATCGAGCGCCACCTCGGCTCGCTGGTGTCGGGCGCCGATGACGTGTTCGTCGCCCTCAACGACGCCGGGGCCCGGAGTGGGACGCTCGTCTACGTCCCCCGCGGCGTCGTGCTGGAGGCGCCGATCTCGCTCGCCGCGGTCCAGGCCCGGACCGGAACGCTCGTCAATCAGCGGACGCTGATCGTGCTCGAGGAGGGCGCGCAAGCCGAGGTGTGGGAGCAGTTCCTCTCCGGCGCCGAGGATGTCGAAGGAGTCTTCAACGTCGTCACCGAGCTCGTCCTCGCCGACAACGCCCACCTGCGCTACATCTGCGGCCAGGCCCTGTCAGAGCGCAGCTGGATCTTCGGGGCCCAGCGCGCCGAGGTCGGCCGGGACGCGGCGCTGCACTGGGTCGCGCTCGGGTTCGGATCGGCCCGCGGCCACGTCCGGATGGAGACCCGGCTGGCCGGCCCGGGCGCGGACGCCCGCGTCACCGGCGCCTACGCCAGCCGCGGCCGCCAGCACATCGACTTCGACACCACCCAGGAGCACGCGGCGCCCAACACCACCTCGGACCTCGCCTTCCGCGGGGTGCTCCAGGGCCGGTCGAGCGCGGTCTGGAAGGGCAACATCATCGTCGACCCCGGCGCGCAGAAGACCGACGCCTTCCAGGAGTCACGCAACCTGCTGATCTCCAAGCGCGCCCACGCCGACGCTATCCCCGGCCTGGAGATCCAGGCCAATGACGTCCGCTGCACCCACGCCGCGGCGGTGGCCCAGGTGGATCCCGAGCAGCTCTTCTACCTGCGCTCCCACGGCCTTCCCGAACCCGAGGCCAAGCGGCTGGTGATCGAGGGCTTCCTGTCGGCGCTGGTGGAGCGGTTCCCCCCGGGCTCGGTGCGCGAGACGCTGGCGGCGGCGCTCGAGGCCCGGCTCCAGCTGATCCTCGCCGGCTAGCCGCGACTCGGGCGTGGCGCGCTGGCTAGCGGCGGCCCGTGGGTCGGCGGGGCCTGGCAACCCCACGGTGATGACAATAGTGGTCTGTGGCAGCGTGATTGTCATCACCGTCGCGTCCCGACCCCCCTGAGCCGCCTGAGCCGCCTGAGCCGCCTGAGCCGCCCGAGCCGCCCGAGCCGCCCGAGCCGCCTGAGCCGCCCGAGCCGCCTGAGCCGCCCGAGCGGCCTGAGCCGCCTGAGCGGCCTGAGCCGCCGGTCCCGGTCTCGGCCGAGCGCGGCGGTGACAGCGGCCCCGGGGCGTACGATGGCACGGGTCATGGCCCGTCTCGCCCCGCTGGTCGCTCTTGGCTACGGCAAGTTCGCCCGCGCGGACCGCATCTACGCGTTGGTGCCGCTGGAGGGCGCCGACCGCGGCGACGGTCGCCGGACGCTGGTGCACGTCGAGGGGATCGACGAGCCGCTGGTCGCCTCGCGGTCCGAGGGGGCGATCGCTCAGGACATGGCGGTGGCGCTGGGCCTCCACACGCCGCGTGGCCGGCGCGGCGGCGGCGGCGCGGAGCTCCCGGGGCAGGATCCCCTGTTCTATTCGTAGGCGAGCGCCTGCAAGGGCTCGAGCTTGGCGGCACGCCGCGCCGGAAAGATCGCCGCCACCAGCCCCACGATCCACGACGCGATCAAGAACACGATCAGCCGCCCGACCGGGATCGTGAACGCGATCGCGTCCACCCGCGCCGCCAGCAGCGCGCCGAAGGCGATCCCCAGGGCGATCCCGATGACCGAGCCGATCAACGCGGTGATCACGCTCTCGTGGCGGATCATCCGCCTGATCTGGCGGCGGCTGGTCCCGACGGCCCGCAGCATGCCGATCTCCCGGGTGCGCTCGAACACCGACAGCACCAGCGTGTTGACGATCCCGAACAGGCTGACGATGATCGACAGCGCCAGCAGCACGTAGAGGATGTTGAGCACGCTGGACAGCGCCGAGATCTGGTTGTCGATGAACTTCTGGCGGGTTTGCACCTTGGCGTTGGGGAACGCGGCCAGCGTGCGGCGCAGCGCCGCCTGGTTGGCGGCGGTCTCGCCGCCGGACATCTTGACCAGCGTGTAGAGGTTCCGAGGGTCCGGGTAGTAGCGGTCCCAGGTCGCCGCCGACATCGTCATCGGGCCGAATGCCGAGCCGCCGCTGGGTGGTTTGAAGATCCCCTTGACGACGAGCGGCACGTGACCTCCGGTGGGGGTGGTCACCACCAGCGGCGAGCCGATCGACAGGTGGTGCTTGGAGGCGTAGCCGGAGTCGACGACGGCGCCGTCCGCCCCGAGGGCGGCGAACACCGCCTGGGAGCCGTGCGTCCAGTGCACGTGCAGGACCGCCGCGATCCCCGGGTTGACTGCCGTCAGCCCCTGGTTTGCGCCGAACACGCGCCCTTCGCCGCCCCGCACGTTGCCGACGGCGACCGCGCCCGGCGTCCGGGTCGCGGCCTCGCCGGCCGAGATCGGGATCGGCGAGAAGTTGTTCTGGGCCGTGATCGCGTAGTCGCTGGTGAACTGCGCGTCCACCGCGCCCCTGAGGTTGGCGATGATCCCGGCCGAGAGCATCGCCACGAGCGTGACCAGCGCCAGGCCGATCATCAGCGCGGACGCCGTCGACGCCGTCCGTTGCGGGTTACGGCGGGCGTTGTCGCGAGCCAGGCGGCCCATGGCGCCGGCGATTCGAGTGGCCGGCCACCCGAGCCAGGTCGCCAGCACCGGCACGATGCGCGCCGAGAGCAGCGCGACACCGACGAAGATGAGCACCGCTCCGGCGCCCATCAGGCCGAGCGTGCCGCCGGTGCCGTGAGCCACGAACAGGCCGAGCAGCAACGCGACCACGCCCAGGGCGGCGGCCGCGGCCGAGCTCGCCGTGCGGTACTTGGCCAGCCGACCCTCGGGCAGCGTGGCGCCCTCCCGCACCGCCGCGATCGGCTCGACCCGGGTGGCGCGGATCGCCGGGCGCAGGCTGGCGAGCACGGTGACGACGATGCCCACGAGGAGGGCGACGATGATCGTCCGCGGCTTGACCACCGTCCCGGTGTTGGGCAGCTTCAGGCCGGCCGCGTTGAACAGCGCGAACAGCCCCTGGGCGAGGCCGAGGCCGGCGAGCAGGCCCATCACCGAGGCGATGGTGCCGATGACCAACGATTCGGTCAGGATCGATCTGAGCACCTGGCGCCGGGACGCCCCCAGCGTCCGCAGAGTGGCGAACTCCCGCGTGCGCTGAGCGATGGTGATCGACAACGAGTTGGCGATCACGAAGCTGCCCACGAACAGCGCCACCCCCGCGAAAACAAGCAGGAAGGTCCTCAAGAAGGAGAGGAAGCCGCTGGTCGATGACGAGTCCTGGCGGGCCTGCTGAGCGCCGGTGCGCACCTGGGTGTCGCGGGGGAGGATGGGGCCGATCTGGCCGACGAGCCGCTGCGGGCTGATTCCGGGCTTGGCGCTCGCCCGGATCTCGTCGAGCTTTCCCACCCGGCCGAGCAGCCGCTGGGCGGTGGCGAGCTGCAGTCCGGCAAGGGTGGCGCCGCCCAGCGACGAGGCGGAGCCGAACCTCACCAGGCCGGAGATCCGCAGCCGCGCGACCGGGCCGACGCCCTGCACGCCGATCACGTCGCCGGCGTGCAGATGCTTCTTAGTGGCGGTGTTGGTGTCGACAACCACTCCGGCCGGGCCGGGCCAGCTGCCGGAGACGAGCTTCAGCGAGCTGAACTGCGGCTGCGCGGGATCGACGCTGAAGCCGAGGTTGGGAGAGCCTCCGGAGGTGATCGCCTTGCCGTTGGTGACCAGCTGCAGGCTGCCGGAGACGTCGCCGATCGCCGCCTTGACGCCGGGCAGCGCCTGCACCCGGGCCAGCAGCGACTGCGAGAACGGCGGCACCGTGGCGCCGCCGCTGCCGGCGCCGCCGTTGGCGCTCGAGTCGATCGCGTTGCGTCCGGTGACGGTGGCGTCGGTCCCCTGGTAGATCGTCTGGAAGATCGAATTGAACGCGCCGGTGATCGAGTCGGTGAGCATGAACGTGCCGGCGACCAGGGCGACGCCGAGCACGATCGCCAGCGCGGTGAGAAAGGCGCGCAGCCGGTGCGCCGCCAATCCGCGAAGCGCGACCCGGAGCATCCGCTCACAGATCTTTCATCGCGTCGACGATCTGGTTCTCACCGGCGGCGGCAATGTCCTTGACGATCCGGCCGTCGGAGAGGAACAGCAGCCGATCGGCGATCGCCGCCGCACGGGGATCGTGGGTCACGATCACCACGGTCTGGTCGACGGAGTCGACCGACCGGCGTAGCAACGCCAGGATCTCGTCGCTCGCGCCCGAATCGAGGTTGCCGGTCGGCTCGTCGGCGAACACCACGGTCGGGCGGCTCAGCAGGGCGCGGGCGATCGCCACCCGCTGCTGCTGACCACCGGATAGCTCCGCCGGCCGGTGGGTCAGGCGGTCGCGGAGCCCGGTTTCGTCGATCACGGTGTCAAGCCACGCCGGGTCCGGATCGCGGCCGGCGATCGCCAGCGGCAGCAGGATGTTCTCGCGCGCGGTCAGCATCGGCAGCAGGTTGAAGAACTGGAACACGAACCCGACGTGATCCCGGCGCAATCGCGTCAGCGCGTCATCGCCAAGTCGGGTGATGTCGGTCCCCTCCAGGACGACCGAGCCCTCGGTGGGCTTGTCGAGCCCGGCGAGGATGTGCATCAGGGTCGACTTGCCCGATCCCGACGGGCCCATGACCGCGGTGAGCTGCCCGCGCGCGATCTGGACCGAGACGTCGCGCAGGGCGGTGACGGCGGTGTCGCCCTCCCCGAAGCGGCGACTCACCGAGGTGGCTGCCACCACGGCCCCGGTACCGTCGCTCTGCAGCTGCGCCTGCTGCATCGCGGGGAGGTTAGCGATCCGCCCCCGGGCACGAGCGCCGGCCACCTCGCAAACTAAAAGCCACCTAAACTGATCGGCATGCGTCACGCCCTGTTGCTGCGCGGCATCAACCTCGGTCCCACTCGCCGGGTGCCCATGGCGGAGCTGCGAACGCTGTTCACCGCTGCCGGCTACGAGGACGTGCGCACGTACGTGCAGAGCGGCAACCTGGTCCTCGGCAGCGCGATGGCGGTGGCCGACCTGGAGCGGGAGGCCGAGCGGTTGATCGCCGAGCGCTTCGGGTTCGATGTGGCAGTCATCGCCCGGACGCAACGGGAGCTCGGCGCGATCGTGAAGCTCAACCCGCTCGCCGACGTCGCCGACGATCCCAAGCGCTACCAGGTCAGCTTCCTCGCGGGCAAGCCAACCCGGGACCTGGTGGTGGCGCTCCAGGCGAAGGCGGCCGGATCCGAGCGTCTGGTGGCCCATGGCCGCGAGCTGTACGCCTGGCATCCCAACGGGGTGGCCCGCTCCAAGCTGTGGAACGCCTTGGCCGGCAAGGGACTGAAGATCACCGCCACCGCGCGCAACTGGACCACGGTGACGACGCTGCTGGAGATGACTCAGAGCTGATGCGCGCCTACGTCGTCGCCGATGTGTTCACCGAGGTGCCGCTGGAGGGCAACCCGGTGGCGGTGTTCCTGGACGGGGAGGGGCTGAGCCCCGAGACGATGCAGAGCGTCGCCCGCGAGTTGAACCTGTCCGAGACGGTGTTCCTGCTCCCCGGGCAGCCGGGTGCCGATGGACACCACCACCGGGCGCGGATCTTCACCCCCAAGGTGGAGCTCCCGTTCGCCGGTCATCCGGTGCTCGGGACGGCGTTCGTGGTCGCCAAGCGCCAGTCGATCGGGACCGTGCGGCTGTTGACCGGGGCGGGCGTGGTGTCGGTGGCGATGTCGCGCCGGTCGGGCGCGCTCGTGTTCGGCGAGATGGTGCAACCGCTGCCCACCTGGTCGGCGTTCGAGCGCTTCGCGGAGCTGCTCGCCGCGCTGGGCGTGGAACGGTCGGAGCTGCCGATCGAGGTCTATGACAACGGGCCGCGGCACACCTTCGTGGCCCTGCCCGACGCCGCCGCGGTCGCCGGCCTGGCGCCCGATCTGGGCGCTCTGGCAAAGCTCGGCGAGGTCGGGGTCAGCTGCTTCGCCGTCGCCGACGGCCACGTCAAGACCCGCATGTTCGGACCCGGTCTGGGGGTGGCCGAGGACCCGGCCACCGGGTCGGCGGCAGGACCTCTGTCGGTCCACCTCGCCCGCCACGGTGTGACACCGTTCGGCGAGCGCATCGAGATCCGCCAGGGAGCAGAGATCGGGCGTCCGTCGTTGCTGTACGCCCGCGCCGAGGGCTCGCCGGATCGGCTGGACCGGGTCCTGGTCGGCGGCAGCGCGGTGATCGTCGCCCGCGGGGAGCTCCGGCTGGATTGAGGGGGACGTGGCTCGCCCCGGCGCTGCCCCGGCCACGCTGGCGACGGCGCCGCCCGGATTCTCCGCGCAAACCAACGCGGGAGGTGCAATCGGTGACAAATGTTGATGGCCCTGGGGGCCTCCCGACGGAGGCTGGGCGTGCCGCTCCGGTCGCCAATTGGCCCGAGGACTCCGCCTCGACGACCGGGAAAGGTGGAAAATCGTGACCGGGCCGGCGGATTTGTCACCAGCCTGCCGCCCAGCGTGGCAAACGCAACAAACCCGGGGCGCGTTGCCGAATTTGGCGCAAAACCCCCGTTGGACTGCGACCCGTAGCGGCGCTCGGCACGCCGCCTCGGCTCGTGGCACCGCCCTCGGGATCCCCCCACGATGAACATACCCCCCGGATACTGCAGACCTACTCCCGGAGCGAGGCGGCGCTTTCAGATCAACCCCGGGGAAGCGACCGGGTATGGACGTGTCGATTTATCCAGGGTGTGGGCGCCGGGGCCACTAAGTGCAGGTTGACTCGCTGACCCCCGGTGGGATACTCGGTCGACACCGTTTTAGCTGCATCACCGTGGGAGGTGATGACGTGTCAGATTCCGCTCACGTCCTGGTCGTCGCGCATCAGACGGCGGCGACTCCGAGGCTGCTCGACGCGGTGCGCGCCCGCGCGCGAAACGGCCCGGCAACCTTTCACCTGGTGGTGCCGCGCCAGGCGCACGGCATGCACAAGGTCGTCGATCCGCAGGACACCGGCGACGACGAGGCCGAGGAGGTCCTGGCCGAGGCGCTGCCGAAGCTGACCGAGGCGGCGGGCGACACCGTCACCGGCAGCATGGGAGACGCCGAGCCGCTGTCCGCGATCCAGGATGCGATCAACCTCGGCAGCTACGACGAGATCATCATCTCCACGCTGCCGCGGCGGGTATCACGCTGGCTGCGGCTCGACCTGGTCTCCAAGACCCGCGCGCTCGGGCTCCCGGTGAGCCACGTGGAGGCCGACAGCAAGGTGCAGACTCCGGCGTGACACCACGGCCGGGCGGCGGCGTATAGGGTGCCGCGGATGAGGCTGGCGACGTTCGAAGCCCCGGGTCAGTCCGGGCCGCTCGCGGGAACGGTCCAGGACGAGCACGTGGTCGCCTTCGGCGGCGCCGACGGGGTTCGCACGGCGCTGGCCGATGGACGCGTCCCGGGTCCCTCCGGCGGCGAGTGGCCGCTGGGCGATATCCGGCTGCTGGCGCCGATTCCGGCACCCGGCACGATCTACGCAATCGGCCTCAACTACGCCGATCACATCGCCGAAACCGGCGCTACGCGGCCGGAGCAGCCGATCGTGTTCGTCAAGGTCCGCGGCTCGGTGGCGCCGCCCGGCGGACCGATCCGCTGCCCCGCGGTCGTTCGCCGCCTCGACTACGAGGGCGAGCTGACGATCGTGATCGGACGGGACGGCGAGATCGGCGGATTCTGCATCGCCGACGATGTCAGCGCGCGGGATCTGCAGCACCGCGAGCCACAGTGGACGCGCGCCAAGGGAGCCGACACCTTCTGTCCGTTCGGCCCCTGGATCACCACCACCGACGAGGTTCCCGACCCGGGCAATCTGCAGCTGCGCACCTGGGTCAACGGTGAGCTTCGCCAGGACAGCAATACCGCCAATCTGATCTTCGGGTGTCGCGCGCTGGTCGATTTCATCAGCGAGACGTGCACCCTGTTGCCCGGCGACCTGATTCTGACCGGTACTCCCAACGGGGTCGGCCAGGCACAGGATCCGCCCAAGTTTCTGCAGTCAGGCGACCGGGTAAAAATCGCCATCGACGGGCTAGGAGAGATAGAGCACGCTGTCGAATAGGTAGCGAACCTATGAGGAGAGGGAGGTTGGGATGCTGAGGCTCCATCCGAGCGTGATCGACTACGTGATCCTGGGGATCTACTTCGTGGTCGTGCTCGGGATCGGGTTTGTGGCGCGGCTGGCGATCAAGACCGACCTGGACTTCTTCCTCTCCGGTCGCTCGCTGCCGGCATGGATCACCGGGCTGGCGTTCATCGCGGCCAACCTGGGCGCGCTGGAGATCCTCGGTCAGGCGGCCAACGGAGCGGAGTACGGCGTGCCCGCCGTGCACTACTACTGGATCGGCGCGGTCCCGGCGATGATCTTCCTGGGGCTGTTCATGATGCCGTTCTACTACGGGGCCAAGGTCCGGTCGGTCCCGGAGTACCTGCGATTGCGCTTCAACGAGGCGACGCATGCGTTCAACGCCGCGACGTTCGCGATCGCGACGGTGCTGATCTCCGGCGTCAACCTGTTCGCGCTGGCGCTGATCATCCACCTGTTGTTGGGGGTGTCGATCGTCACCGCGATCCTCGGCGCGGCGGTCCTGGTGATGGTCTACATCACACTCGGGGGGTTGACCTCGGCGATTTACAACGAGGTCCTCCAGTTCTTCATCATCGTCGCCGCCCTGCTGCCGCTGACGCTCGTCGCGCTGCACTCGGTCGGCGGCATCTCCGGGATCGAGGCCAAGGTCAAGGCGTTCAAGCCGCTCGGAGTGGCCGGCCTGCACGCCTGGCGGGGCCTGGGCATCCACCACGTCACCAATCCGCTCAAATCGGATTGGATCGGAGTCGTGTTCGGCCTCGGCTTCGTGCTCAGCTTCGGCTACTGGACGACGAACTTCGCCGAGGTGCAGCGCGCCCTGTCGGCGCGCAACATGTCGGCGTCGCGGCGCACGCCGCTGATCGGGGCCTACCCGAAGATCTTCCTGCCGGCGATCATCATCCTCCCGGGGCTGATCGCGGTGCTCACCGTCCACGGCCTCGGCGTCGGCAAGAGCATCGGCCTCCAGTACAACACCGCGATCCCGCACCTGATCGGCAACTACCTGCCGCAGGGAATGCTGGGAATCGCGATCACCGGGATGGTGGCGGCGTTCATGGCGGGCGTGGCCGCCAACGTGACCGCGTTCAACACCGTCGTCACCTACGACATCATCCAGCCCTACATCATGAAGGACCGGGACAGCGCCTTCTACCTGCGGTCCGGGCGCCTGGTGACGATCGGCGGAATCCTGATCTCGATCATCACGGCGCTGATCGCCAAGGGCTACTCGAACATCATGAACTACATCCAGACGTTGTTCTCGATCTTCAACGCGCCCCTGTTCGCCACCTTCATCATCGCCATGTTCTGGCGCCGAGCGACTGCCTGGGGAGGATTCTGCAGCCTCGTCGCGGGAACCGCCGCGGCGTATGCGGCCAACCGGCTCAACGCCTATCACACGATCTTCAACTTCGGCTCGCCCCTGGCCGCCAGCTTCTGGCAGGCGATCCTCGCCTTCATCACCGGCGGCGTGGTGCTGATCGTGGTTTCGCTGTTCACCAAGCCCAAGCCGACCGAGGATCTCCGCGGCCTCGTGTGGGGGCTGACGCGCGCCGACGAGGCGGAGGAGAACGCGGACCCGCGTGACAAACTGTGGTGGCGCTCGCCCTGGCTGCTCGGAGGCGTCGCCATCGCCATACTCATCGCTCTGAACATCATCTTCGCCTAGGAGCCCGCCATGTCATCCACCGACGAGCCATTCGGAGTTCCCGGCGCCTCCTCCGACGAGGAGCCGATGGCGTCGACCGGCGCCACCGACGAGGAGGAGATCGCGGCGGCCCGGGCGGCCAACCGCTTCGACATCCGCCGCATCATCGGCGGCGTGTTCGTGATCTACAGCCTGATCCTGATCGCCCTCGGCATCTTCGGATCCCACCACATCAAGAACAAGGCCGCGGGGATCAACATCGATCTCTGGACGGGTCTCGGGATGCTGATCTTCGGGGCGCTGATGATCTTCTGGGCGCTGTATCGGCCAACGGTGCCCGAGCCGCCGGAGACGCGCGGCGAGGGCTCGGGGAGGATCCAGGGGGCCTCGGCGACGTAGCGCTGCCGTTCGGGCCGCGCATGCGCGGCCCGCGGTTGGCCGCATGCGGCCAACCGGGCGGGGTCGCATGCGACCCCGCCTTCATCGTTTCTAGTGGTGCTCGATGACCCGGTCGATCAGCCCGTACTCGACGGCCTCGTCGGCCTTGAAGAACCGGTCGCGCTCCATGTCCTCGTGGACGCGGTCGAACGTCTGGCCGGTGTGCTCGGCGTAGATCTCGTCGATCCGCCGGCGGATGTTGAGGATCTCCCGGGCGTGAATCTCGATGTCGGTCGACTGACCCTCGAAGCCGGCCGACGGCTGGTGGATGAGGATGCGGCTGTTGGGCAGCGAGAACCGCTTGCCCTTGGCCCCGCCGGTGAGCAGCAGCGACCCCATCGACATCGCGATGCCGACGCAGATCGTCTGGATGTCGGGCTTGATGAACTGCATCGTGTCGTAGATCGCCAGCCCCGAGTAGATCGAGCCGCCCGGCGAGTTGATGTAAATGGAGATGTCCTTATCCGGGTCCGAGGACTCCAGGTGCAGCAGCTGGGCGACCACCAAGTTGGCGATCTGGTCGTCGATCGGCGTTCCGACGAAGATGATGCGCTCGTTGAGCAGCCGGCTGTAGATGTCGAACTCACGCTCGCCGCGCGCCGTTCGCTCGATGACCATGGGGACTAGGGGCATGGATCCAGCCTAGCGGCCCGGTCTGGGGACGCGGATCACGGGGTCAGGACGGCGGTGCCCTCGAACCGACCGGCGCGCAGATCGGCGAGCGCCCGCTCGGCCTCGTCCAGCGGATACGTGGTGACCGTCGTGTGCACCGGGACCTCGCGGGCCAGCGCCAGGAACTCGTGCCCATCCTGGCGGGTCAGATTCGCGACCGATCGCAGCGTGCGCTCGTGCCACAGGTCCTCGTAGGCGAACGACGGGATGTCTGACATGTGGATGCCGGCGCAGACGACAGTGCCGCCGGGGGCGAGCGCCTCCAGCGCGGTCGGGATCAGCTCTCCCGCGGAGGCGAAGATGATCGCGGCATCGAGTTCCTCGGGCGCCGACGCGTCGCTGCCGCCGGCCCAGACGGCGCCGAGGGAGCGCGCGAACGCCTGCGTCCGGTCGTCACCCGGGCGGGCGAACGCGTACACCTCGCGGCCCTGGTGGACCGCCACCTGGCAGATCTGGTGGGCCGCCGATCCGAAGCCGTAGAGGCCGAGGCGCCGGCCGTCGCCGGCTAGCCGCAATGCCCGGTAGCCGATCAGTCCGCCGCACAGCAGCGGCGCCGCCTGAACGTCTGAGATCTCGTCGGGTATGGACAGGCAGAAGCGCTCGTCGGCGACCGCCACCTCCGCGTAGCCGCCGTCGATGTCGCGCCCGGTGAAGCGGGCGTGGACGCACAGATTCTCGCGCCCGCTGCGGCAGTACCGGCACTCGCCGTCGGTCCACCCCAGCCAGGGCACGCCGTAGCGCGCGCCGTCCTCGGTGCGGCCGACGATCTGGTGACCGAGGACGAGCGGGAGCTTGCCGGGCTCGATCTCGTGGTCGCGGAGGTGCAGGTCGGTGCGGCAGACGGCACAGGCGGCGACCTGGAGCCGGAGCTGGCCGGGGCCCGGCTCCGGGTCGGGAATGGTGGCCGGACGCAGCGGCTCCCCCGGCGCCACTAGGAGGACTGCGCGCACGCGTGCGTGCCGCTCAGGGGGTGGCGGCCAGCCAGGCCTGGAGACTGGTGTGGACCGGCGGCTGCTCGCCGGTGCGCAGCTCGCCGCGGATCTCGCCCATGGTTCCGGACCGCTCGGCGACCACGTTGTGCTGGTGGATGGTCTCCAGGTTGACCTGCCGAGCCGATACGAACGCGTCGTCGTCCAGCGCCGGGAAGTGCTCGGTGACGCCGGCGATCATCTCGCGGACGCAGTCCTCGACGAACCGCGGCCGCCGGTGCGCCTTCTCGACCACGTGCGCCTCGTCGGAGCGCTTCATCAGCTCGTAGATCTCCGACGACATCGACTGCTCGACGATTCCGACCAGCGTCGCGGCGTCGATCTCGTCCTCGCACAGCTCGGTGCAGCCGACGTACAGGGTGCCCAGGCCGCGCTGGTTGTGGGTGGCCACGGGGACGGCGTCGAGGATCCGGTCGATCTCCTCGGCGGCGAAACCGTCGGACTCAAGGCGCGCGCGGGCGGTTGCCGCGACGAGCCCCTGCGCGCACGGACAGGCGGTCATCCCCTGCGCGGTGACCCCGGTGAGCCGGCGGGTCCCGAGCTCAGTCGCGACCGCGCCGCCGTGCAGCGTGTACAGCTCCTGGGTCGGGATCTCAGACACCGGGGCGGGCTTGTGCTCGGGGAAGCGAGCCTCGACGGTGACCTCGGCGCGGCGGGCGCCCTGGCGGGAGCGGACCAGCTGGGCGATGTGCTCGGCCAGTGTCTCGGCCCGGAACGTCGCGCCGCCGAGAACGACCTCGCCGATCGCATCGTTGACGACCTCCTCAAAGCGCGACATGTGCGCGCCCTTCTGGGCGGAGCCGAGCTCGATCACGCACTCGAAGCGCGCCGAGAACAGCTGCTCGGTGCCGTTGTGGCCCAGCCGGATCACCTTCTCGACCGCGGTCACGCCGACCCGGGAGAGGCTCAGCGCCAGCGTCGGCGATTGGGACTGGACGTCGATCATGCCGGTCTCAGATGTGGGGTGTGTGGTCATCGCCAAACACAGGGTAGAGCGATTGCGGGGCCGGCCGGGCGCCCCCAGCTTCGGGGACCGGCCGCTTTGTGGTATCACTCGGGCGGTCGTATCGGGAGTTACGAGAGGGACTTGTCCTCGTTTTGGGGACGGTCGAGGCCAGCCCGAGGAGGAGCTCAGGGGTCGTGAGCGTTGACGAAATCGTTCGGTTGAGCGACGAGACCCCGATCGGGGAGCTCGACGAGCTTGCCCCCTTGATCGCGGGCGGCCAGGAGCGTGGCTATCTGACCTTCGCCGAGATCGAGGCGTGCCTCGAAGAGGTGGAGGTGACCAAGGAGCAGCTTTCAGAGCTGCACGGCTACCTGGACGAGCAGGGGATCGTCGTCGTCGGCGCCGACGGCCGACCGGCGCGGTCCGAGGCCGAAAGCGTGGAGGCGGGTCATCGTGTCGGCGGGAGCGACGCGGGCGCGGAACCGCGCAAGCGCGTGGAGGTCGACCTCACCGTCGAGCCGTCGCTGGACTCGCTGCGGTTGTATCTGCGCGCGATCGGGCGCGTTTCGCTGCTGACCGCCGAGCAGGAGGTGATGCTGGCCCGTCGGATCGAGCGCGGCGACATGCTCGCCAAGCAGCAGATGATCGAGGCGAACTTGCGGTTGGTGGTGTCCATCGCCAAGGCGTACCTGGGGCGGGGACTCACCTTCCTGGACCTGATCCAGGAGGGGTCGATGGGCCTGATCCGGGCGGTCGAGAAGTTCGACTACCGGCGCGGCTACAAGTTCTCCACCTACGCCACCTGGTGGATCCGCCAGGCGGTCACCCGCGCTATCGCCGACAAGGGACGGACGATCCGGATCCCGGTGCACATGGTGGAGAAGCTCAACAAGGTGGTGCACGTGGAGCGCCAGCTGATCCAGCAGCTCGGCCGCGAGCCGCGAGCCGAGGAGATCGCCGCCGAGCTCGAGACGACGGTGCGCGAGGTCCGCGACGTGCTCCGGATGGCGCAGCAGCCGATCTCGCTCGAGAAACCGGTGGGGGAGGAGGATGACTCGGCGCTGGGTGACTTCGTTGAGGATCAGACCGCCGAGTCACCGTTTGAGCTGGCGGCCGATCGGTTGCGGCGGGAGAACCTGCGGCGCGCGCTGGCCGCGCTGCCGGTGCGCGAGCGCGAGGTGATCGAGATGCGGTTCGGCTTGACCGGCGAGCGGCCGTACACCCTCGAGGAGGTGGGGCGGGCGTTCAATGTCACTCGCGAGCGGATCCGGCAGATAGAGAACCACACGCTGAAGAAGCTCGAGGCGCTGCCCGAGGCGCAGCGGCTGCGGGACGCCTCGTAGGAGAAAGTTACATTTAGCAGCGGGTTTCCGTCCGGACCGGAATGTATGTTCTGGTCATGGAGGTGGTCGGGCGGGCGGGAGCGGGCTCCTCCTCGGTGGACCGAATTACGCCCGCTATGAGATCGACCCGGATCATCCCCTGGTTGGAGGCCCCGACGCTACACTCGGCGACCCTTGGCGGGGTTCCCGAGCGGTCAAAGGGACGAGACTGTAAATCTCGCGGCTCAGCCTTCGCAGGTTCGAATCCTGCCCCCGCCATAACCGTCAGACGACGCGGCGCCACGACCTCCCGCCTGCAGCTTTCCGTTCAGCTGCAGGCATTTCCGCACCGGCGTGTTAGGTTCGGCCCGCCGGCGACCGCGCCGGCGCGAGCCAGCCCCGAGTGCACACATGCGGCATCGACAGCGATCCACGCCACACCCCGGCAGGTCGCGCGCGAGCGTTGGAATGGCTGCCCTCGCGGTGGCCGTGGCCGCTGCGGTAGCGGTGCTCGCGGGCGGGATCGGGGTTGCCGAGCCGCATCTGCGCGTCGCCGCGGCGAACGCGGCCACCCCCCCGGACCCGGCGACGACTCATGCCGGGGCGGGTACCCGCCCGCTGGGCGCAAACCAGCTCAGGCGGCAACTCGCAAGCGGTCGCGGGCGCGTGAGCAAGCTGAACGGCGCCGTCACCGCCGCCGCCCGGCGGGTCGATCAGCTCGATGCCGGGATCGCGACGGCCACCGGTGAGGTGGCCGGTCTTCAGCGTCGCTTCGACGCCGAGCGCGCCGACCTGCTGGACGTCCGAGATCGGTTCCAGGCCGCCCAGGCGAGACTCGCCCAGCTCCAGGCGAACGAGCAGGCGATGGACCGCGAGCTTGCCATGCAGCTGGTTGGAAGCTACGAGCAGGAACAGCCCGACATCGTCACCACCGTCGTCGAGGCGACCGGGTTCGACAATCTCCTCGAGCGTCTGGAGTATGTCTCGCGCATCAGCCGCCAGGACGGCCGCGTCGTCAGCAGCGTCAAGGCAGCGCGGGCCGCGGTGGTGGCCCAGGCGAGCCGCCTGGGCACGCTGTCGGCGCGCCGGCAGCAGATGGCCGAGCAGCTGCTGACGCAGCGAAACCAACTGGCCGAGGCCAGGGTCGGCTTGGTCTCGCGGCGACTGGCGGCCGCCCGGGCGCGGGCGTCCGCCGCCGACGCGCTCGCCGGCGCCCGGTCACAGGTCAACGCGCTCGCCGCCCAGCTCGCGAACCTGGAGGCGACGCAGCGGGAACGGCAGCCGAGTCCATCGGGAGCTATGCCGGCCAACCGTCGATTCGTCTTCCCGATGCCCCGGGGCGACGTCTCACCGCCGGCCACTTGGACGGAGGACAACGGGGTCGACATCGCGGCTCCGGCCGGCACCCCGGAGCTGGCCGTGTGCTCGGGCACGGTCGTCCTGCACGGCATCGGGGGCTTCGGCCCATCCACGCCCGTCCTGCACTGCGACCAGCCCCTGTCGGGCTACGACTTCGTCTACTACGGGCACGCCGGCGCCGGCGATTGGGTGTCGATCGGAACGCACCTGGCGCAGGGCCAGACCGTCTCCGAGGTCGGGTACGGGATCGTCGGGATCTCAACCGGCCCCCACCTGGAGATCGGGTTCGCCGATGCCAGTGGTTCGCCGATCGGATCCTCGAGCGCCCCAGCGATGATGTCCCTGCTGCGCGCGGCTTACTGAGAGCCTTCGTGACCGGGCCCGACTCGATACGCTGACCTCTCCGCCCTCTTAGCTCAGCTGGTAGAGCACTTCCATGGTAAGGAAGGGGTCGTCGGTTCGAGTCCGACAGAGGGCTTCGATTGATTTCCAGGGAGTTTGTGTTCCGGGGGCGGGGGTGAGGTTGGGACGCGGACACAAAACGGACACTTCGGTGACGCTTTCTGCGGCGCGGGCGAGTCGGATCAGGTGCTCGGCCGAGGTGGGCCGGTCGGCGTCGCGCTCGTCGAACAGGTCGGCGTAGGTGTCAAGCGTCATGGTCGGTGCGTGGCTGGCCTGGCTGGCGACCTCGACGACGCTGGCGCCCTGGGCGATCAGCAGGCTGATGAAACTGTGGCGCAGGTCGTATGGGCGGGTCGTGGGTACGCCAGCGGCTTCAGCGGCGTCGGCGAATGTGCGCTTGCGCCAGTTTCGGGCGCGGTCGGCGTTCCACGCTGAGCCGTCGGGAGCGGGAAAGATGAGGTCCGTTTGCGCGCGGGGTTGGCCTCGAGGCGGCGCCATTCGACGGCCCGCTCCAGCATGCTCTGGAGCAGCACGAGCGTCTTGAGATCGCGGGGTCGCCGACGCCGGCTGCCGCCATGTCGGCGCGCATCTCGCTGATGAGGTCGGGCGTAGCGATCGCAGACGCGCGTTGCCCAGCCGGGGGAGGAGGTGGACGTCGAGCATCGAGGCGTATCCCTCGAGCGTGTGGCGCTGGAGGTTGCGGACCGCGTAGCGATGCCACCAGACCTTCGCGAACTCGCCCAGGGTCTCGCGGCTGTTGTCGATCACTGCGGTCCCCCCGAGCCGCTTGGCGCGTTGAGTTCACCGTCGAGCGCTTGAGCGTCGCCCTTGCGCCCCACGACACGCGAGCGCGGGCGGTTCTGGGCGTCGCGCCAGCGCACGCGCCGGACAGTGCCCCTCGCGCGCTCGACTCGCTCGACACTCACCCCTGAAAGCACTGCGCAGCACCAGCATCCAAGGCCAAGGCCAAGGCCCGACAATCAAACCCTAGCTCCTGCTCCTCCCGCTTTCCTGTCTCGCGGACCTGATCCCACCCAAACTCCCCGTTGCCGCCCCGTCGACCGCTGCAAAGCCCCGCCCAGGCAGCCACCCAAACCTCATGATCCAGCCCACCGGGAGCAGCAGCCTGTGACGGCGACCACCATCAACGGCGAAAGGCAACACACCACGTGCACCACGGTGCTGCGCGGCGACCCTGGCGGCGCGGATTCCGGGTCATGCCAGCCCTCCCGTCCAACTAGGCGCACTTGGCACTACCTTAGATCGCAATAAGCGATCGCTCATCATCCCGGTTATGTTTGTGTTCGCCTGAGGATCTGCTGGCGCGAAGAAGCACCAGCCGACCGGCAGCCTCCCGCAAAACGACGCATAGTCCGCGGTGGGCCGGCCGCCGCCGCCGTGCAGGCATCCCACGCGCAGCGGACCTGGCCGTGACCGACCGGGACCCGCCGACTGGTCTCCCACAGATCCCACGGGCAGACCTCGCCCGGCCGATACACCGTCCGCTGATGCGTGCGCAGCTCCACGAACATCGGGCGGACCTCACCCAAATAGTCATCGACAATCGTCTTGCCGCCGCAGAACCCCAACGGCTCGATCTCCTCCCGCACCCGAACCCCGAAAGCCCTCGGGTCGTCCCCCAAGAAACGGTGGATCTCATCCGTAAACGGATCGAGCCTCGACGGCCGCTCCAAAATCCTGAACGCCGGCGGCTGCTCGGACCGCAACGCCGCCCGCACCGTACCGCGCGACAACCCCGTGCGCGTGACCAGCTCCTCAATCGAAACCCCCCGCACGAAATGCTCCCGCCGCAACTCCGCCCAGCGCTCCACGTCCAGCACGCCTTCCTCCCGGCCTCGATCACCACGATCAAGCCAGGCTCACCATCACCCCGGACGCCTCCGGCCACATCCAGAGGGGTCAAATCTCAACCGGCGAAGGGGGTCAGTTTCTCACCGGCGCCGACAGCGGGGCTTATCCCGTTATGCCGTACTTGCCAGGTGCGATGACACCGTTAGGGTCAAGCGCCCGCTTGAGCTGATTGCAGACCGCCTCGAACTGAGGCAGACGCCGCATCGTCTGCTCCTGAAAACTGGTCGGCGTGCGCCCCGGCGGGCATCCGAGCTCGTCGTAGGCTGCCGTGAGGGCCGTGTAGCAGTCCCGCATACGACGCCGCTCATCGGCATCACGTCGATCGTACACGAGGATGTGCAACGCCCGGGCGGCACGCGGCCCGCACACGAACTCGGCGATGTACTCGAAGCCATGCTCGGCGATGATGCGCCGCGAGACCTGCTGGTGCATCTGCGCGGTGGCGCCGACCATGGGTGTGGCTGGCAAGAACCAGACGGCGCCTCCTCCGGGCCGCCAGTCGAGCAGGCCGAGCTCGCTCTCGGTCGGCTCGCCACTGAAGGTGTCGACATGGATCTTCAGCATCGGGTCGTCTAGAGCGTCCTCGTGGCTGATGTACCGGGCCTTGCCGGCCTGCTCAAACCGCTCGCGCACTCGGGCAATCTGCGGGGCCAGGGCATCGTCGCTGGGACCATAGAACGCACCAGTGACGATCCAGGCGCCCGTCCCGTGTTCTGCCTGCAGCTCGCGGCGCACCTCGTCGGGCAACGGGACCGCGCCGTGCGTGCGATCGAATGGGTAGCGGGTGTGGGTGGCTAGGCCATACAGGCCGTTGGTGACCTTGATCAGCGACGGCACGACGTTGGACTGCTTGAGTGGCCGGACAAGCTCAATGATCTGCTCAAGGTCGTCGTCGTCGGGGAAGCTAAAGCCGAAGGTGCGAATCGCTAGGGGTCGGGGCAGCAGCCAGATCGCGGCGCTGGTGACGATCCCGAGGTTTGACTGCGAAAACACGCCCACGAGCTGGGGTCCGAAGCCCGACTTGTTGACAAAGCGGCTGCCGAAGTCGGGCGCCCCATCGTCGCCGGTCTGCAGCACGCTGGCGTCGGCGAGCACCACCTCAAGCCCGCACAGCATGCCGAAGTGATCGAAGTGCGGGGTGTAGCCAGCGCCGCGATCAAGCGCATTGCCGAGCACGCTGCCACTCGGGGGACCCGAAGTGGAGCTGAGCATATGCACATCACCCCGTTCGGCAAGCTCCCGACGCAGCTGACGGAAAGTCACGCCGGGCTCGATGACCGCGTAACCCAAGGTCTCATCAACACGGCGGATGTGGTTCATCCTCGCCCCAAGGTGCATGACCACCTGGCCAGCACGGACCGGACTGAGCTCGCCCATGCCGATGTTCTCGCCAGCGCTCGTCGGCCACAACGTCACTCGGTGCTCGGCAGCGAGGCGGACGATTTCCTGCACCTCGGCCGTCGAGGCCGGAAACACGACTCCTGAGGGCGTGCGGTCGCCGTCAGGCAGACGATTGGTGCCATAGCGCCGGCGAGTCTCCTCACGACCGTCGACGGCGTCGCGGCCAAGCCGGCGGCCCACCGCGTCCAGAAACCGGGCCGCGGACCGCGGCTCGGACGTTGCCGTGGTCTCGGCCCGTGTCATCTGATCAGGCGTCATGAATCGCTCCTCATCCCGGCCAACGGCGAAAGTCGATGTGGCCGCGCACCGCAGCCTCCCGCGCGGTCAATACTATTGATCAACCCCAAACCAAAGGCGGAAGCAATGTACGTTGCGTTGTTCTGGGGCAGCGTTCGCCCAGAGTGGCAGAACGACCACTACGCCGAACTCGGACTGCGCATGTTCGAATGCGCGTCACAATCGCCAGGATTCGTCGCGCTTCACCGGCTCGAGGTCCCCGACGGGCGCGAACTCGCAATCGCGTACTTCGAGACCAAAGAGGCCATGGAGGCCTGGTACAACCACCCCGAGCACCGGGCGGTGGAAACGATCGGTCGGCGCGACATCCTCGATGACTACACGATCGAGATCCTCGAAATGGTTCGCTCATACACGAAGACAAGCTCGACCTTCCAGGCGACCCAAGCCGAAATCGAGGCCGCCGACCGGCTCGCCGCCGATCCCCGGGCGACGATCGGCTGACGACCGGCTTGATCGCCGTGACAGCGCCGGCCGTTGCTGCGCTCGCCAGCGTGCTCCGCGATATCGAACCGGTCTGGGTCGGTTGGCCGGACGATGGCTGCTGAGTGCCAGCCGCACCGCAGCAGAAGTCCGGGACCATCGCGAATCGGGCGGCGACATCGCTCGTGGTTGCGTGGATGCAGGAGTCGGCGATCTCGGTCAGCGCCGCGTTCCAGGCGAGCGCGTTGGGCGCGAGCATGAGCGCCGGGAAGCGCCCCGGCACTGTCGCTGTCAATGAGCCGCCGGGCAGGCCGTCCGCTTGGTCAAGGCACGATCTTTGGGCTCGAGCAAGCACCTCGCACACGCCGATGGCCCGCTGTTGCTTCGCCTCGCGGAGCGTCACCGCGACTCAGGCAGCGTTTACGTCGAGGTGCATCGACTTGTCGACCGCCGGGGCGATGCAGTCGTCCGCCGCACTGAGCGCGACCATTGTTCTCATCCAGACAGGCAGCGAGGGCCACCGGGGCCGCTGCTTCTGCACGCGCTCCCTTACTGGCAGCCTTGTGGCTCAGAGAGGTTGCCTGGCTTCTTGGCCTGGCTTAAACATCTGCGGGCCCGCGACCCGTGCTGGGCGGGACTACCCACACCCGGATCCGCCATTCCGAGGGTGGGTGGCTCTTGAGCACGATAGGCAGCGCGCACGGTTGCGGCGCGGCGCCCCGCGTCCCATACTCAGGGGTATGGTCTCCGTGCTCGCAACGCCGGGAAGGCACCAGCGCGGCGAACGGTCGCGACAATGAATGCCCGCGACGTCGACACCGCCGCTGCGCAGATCGAGAGCTGGCGGCACCGTGTGCGGCACTGTGTGATCGCTAGCGTCGTCGTCGCTGCCGTCGCGACTGCCGCCGTTCCCTTCTCGTCCAGCTTTGCCATCGCGCTCGCAGTCGGCGTGATTCTCCAGCTCTCGCTTGGCGGCATGCTCTGGCTATTCCGCCGGGAGCGAATCGAGAAGCTCGCGCTTGACCCCGCTGCCTACGCGATCCCGGCGGTGGCGCGGTTCGGCGCTCGCGTCTCTGCGCCGTGCGCCCGCCGCCAGCTCGCGAGGTCCATTCACGCGCTCGTGCATGAGCGCGGTCACTCGCTCGAGCTTCATCTCGTGGTGCGTGCGGCGAGCTACACCTCCCAGCTCGAGACGCTCGCGCGCGAGCTGGCGTCACCGTCAACACGAGTCGAGCCGGCGATTGCGGTCGCGTGTCGCCGCCTCATCACGCGCCCCGTCGAGAGCCCGCTCTATAACCCCAACCTGCCGGAGGAGGATCTGCGAGCCCTGCTGTTGCGCATCCGCGCCGGCATCACGATCGGCGACCTGACCGGCGGCCGCACGGCGTAGCCGGGGCTGGCGCGCATGCGTACGCCTCGTGCCCCGCCTCGGCCAGTGCACAACGCGTAGTCGCCGACAGCAGATCAAAGGCCTCGAAGTCCGGTCGCGGGGAGCGCGGGGGTGGCACTGCCCGCGCCATGAGCAACGCAGCGTGGGCGCTCGCGCCCGTCCGCACGGCATCCGCCGCAGCCTCCTGGAGCGAGCGAAGGTACTCGATGTCCTGACGTCCGATCCGCACCGCCTCACGTTGGCCGATGACCGGACCATGCCCGGGAACGATCGTTGTGACTGCATGCTCCTCGATCGCCTGCAGCAGCCGCTCGATCGCGGCTATCGCACCACTCACGGAGCCGAGCACGATCGGATGGCAGACGGCCGAGAGGTAGTCGCCGGGCATCAGCAGTCCGCGCTCGATGAGGACGAACGCTGATCCGTCACCGATATGGCCACGGCAGTCGACCGCCGCCACCGACAGGTCCGCGCAGCGCACCGGCTCGTCTCGCACGACCACGTCCACGTGCAGCTCGCCATCCCAGGATGTACCCCATTCATGGCTAGCCTCGTCAAGAATGCGCCGTGCCGTTCCGTCGGTGATCGCCGTGGCTGTGGCGGCTCCCGCAACGACGGTCGCGCCGGCGAATGCCGGGAGCCCACAGACGTGGTCAAAGTCGCTGTGGGTAACCAGGAGATGGACCGGGCCAACCCCGAGCCGGTGCGTGGCAGCGCGGATCTCCTCAAGCTCATCCGGAAAGATCGACGGATCGCAGACCAGGCTGCCGTCGCCGGCGGGCACGGCAATCGAGTTGGTGGCCCACAGCCCGCTCTGGAGGACAAGTCCTCCGCCGTTCAGC
>CAWHMI010000024.1:0-65068 GCA_963830395.1 uncultured Actinomycetota bacterium | reverse complement strand
TGGGTCGCGGGGAGCAATGCTCGCGCTGACCGGCTGCTGCGCAACGGCGGCTACGCCGTCGCTCGCACCTATCTGCGGATGGCTCGGCCGCTGGCTGATCAGCCCGCAGAGCCGCCGCCGCCGCCCGGGTATGACCTGCGCCCGCTCGACCTCGAGCAGGATGCGGTGGCGCTGCACGCCGTCGATGATTCCAGCTTCGCGCGCAATTCTGACTACCAGCGGGAGTCGCTGGCCACGTTCGTGGCAGAGCATCTGCACGTCCATGACCTCGACCCGGCGCTGAGCCTCGTTGCCGAACGCGCCGACGCGATCGCCGGGTTTCTCCTCGCCCGCCGCTGCGCTGAGGAAGCCGTCGGCTTCATCGACATCTTGGCGGTACATCCCGCTCACCAGCGTCAGGGCCTCGGCACCGGGCTGCTGAGTACGGCGTTGGCCCAGTTCGCCGCTGCCGGGCTGCGTGAGGCACAGCTCGGCGTGGCCTCGGACAACCCACGGGCGCTCCGTCTCTACGAGCGCGCCGGGATGAGCCCGCGCTTCAAAGCCGACACCTACGAATGTCTGGCTCGCTGACCGAACGACCGACCATACAACGCTGATGCCGACCTCCGGCGCGGAGACTTCCAGTACCACGCAGCTTGAGCCATCTCAACGTCCCAGGCAGTGCTGAGCTCAGCTTCCGCTTCGACCAGGGCGAGCACTGAAGCAGGAGCCAGCGCGACTCTGCCCCGGCGGCGAGAGGCTGTCGGAATATCCAGACAGGGCGCGAATCTGGTCGGCGGCTCGAATAGCCGCTGTCCGCGGGGGTTGGCTGGCTCCCCCGGTTAGGCGGGGTTAGCGATCCAGTGGGTGTGGTCGGGTGGCCGGGGGCGTTGCAGCCCCCGTCTCCCACAGATCCCGGCGTGACAGTCTCCCGTCACCGGGCTCTTCTCACTGGCCGGTCAGCACGTGCGAACCCAACGCCAATGCGCGAACAGGTCGGGTGCTCGATCGATCACCCGAGCCCACCAGCGCTTGAACCGCGTGAGGGTGCGCAGCCGTCGGTACTTCCTCCCAGCCCAGCGCCTCAGGTAGATGTTGACGCGCCGCAGGAGCGGATAGATCACCGACCGGTAGAACCGGCCGTAGTAGTTCATCCACCCGGCCATGATGGGGTTCAGCCATCGCGCCAGGGCGTCTAGCGACAGGTCGGTGCGCCGGTGCATCCGCAGTTTGCGGAGATCGGCGCCCTTGGCCTTGAGCGCCTCGGGGCTGATCGCCGGTGAGAACGACGTGAAGCACACGCCGTCCTTGCGACGTGCCCCCCGTGGTCGGAAGGCAAACCCGAGGAAGGAGAATGAGGTGGGCTCGTGCTCACTCCGACGGTTGCTGTCCTTGCAATAGACGATCCTCGTCTTGTCGGGGTGAAGCCGCAAGCCCACTTCGTTCATCCGCGCGGCGATCCCGGCCAGCACCATTTCCGCCTGCCGCCGTGACTTGCAGTGCACGACGGCATCGTCGTCGCGTAGCGCTCGAACGGGCAGTCCGGGTAGTTCCGGGCCATCCACGCGTCGAACGCGAAGTGCATGAACAGGTTCGCCAGGATCGGGCGAAATCGCGGAACCCTGCGGCGTTCCCTTGTCCCGCTCAACAAGCGTGCCGTTCGGGCGCTGCAGCGGGGCAGCGAGCCACCGCTTCACATACAGCAGCACCCAGCAACAGTCGGTCACCGCCTCGACCGCCCTGACTACGAGATCCCAAGGAACGGTGTCGAAGAACTTCTGGACATCCACGTCGATGATCCAGTCGAACTCCCAGCACCGTCGCCGACACGTCCCGATCGCCTCCAGGGCCGACTTTCCCGGCCGGTAGGCATACGAGTCCTGGTGGAACCTCGGTTCCACCAGCGGCTCCAACTGCATGGCCGCGACCGTTTGAGCGATCCTGTCGGAGATCGTGGGCACGCCGAGCACTCGGACCCCGCCGCCATGCGGCTTGGGGATCTCCACCGCCCTGACCGGAGGCGGAAGTACGACCCCGAGCTCATCCGATTCCAGACCCTGTAGAGGTTGTCCCT
Organism: uncultured Actinomycetota bacterium; assembly: GCA_963830395.1. GTDB lineage: Bacteria > Actinomycetota > Thermoleophilia > Solirubrobacterales > Solirubrobacteraceae > Palsa-465. The sequence goes on along the minus strand of CAWHMI010000024.1, from coordinate 63,015 downwards.
CAGATCCGCCTCGAACTCGTCCAGCGCCTGCCCATCCACTCCCGGGGCACCCTTGTTGGCCGCAACCCGCGATACGCCTCCCAGACCATCGACCTGGGATCACAAACGGCTTGTCCTTGGGCTTTGGCATGTTCATCTTCGCTTCCTCCCAGGACCAGCGGCCCCGGTTGAACGAACCGACATTCCTGGTGAGCCGGCCCCTTCGCTCCACCCCCACCCCAGCGAGCAGGCGCTTCACAGCTAATACGAGCCGGTCCGCCAGCGAGCGCCGCGACTGGTACTCAGTGCCTTCGCGTTTCTGCCTCGGCACGCTCCCTCTCGCAACCAGGGGCCAGAACCACCCCAGATCGCCGTATCGACGCTCGCCTTCTCACGTTCCGTGCAAGAGCCGCAGACCAGGATCACGCCGCCTCTACGCCGGGCACCACCTGGCCAATACACGGGCACCCGCCAGGCTCATCCCGAGGGAAAACTCAGGTCCCTCGATTTCGATGCCAACTGACCTACTTATCGACGCCTCAACAGCGCACGCCCACCCGGATCACCCGAGCGAGCGCTTCTGGAACGTCTTCCTGGTCCCCACCTGACGCGATCACGCCGCGCCTTCTCCCTGGACGCTCACCACGACGGTCTTCAGCCAACGCAGCACCAGGGCGGTTTAGCGCCTGCCCCCGTAGGCCGACGCTGGAGGGCCAACAAGCCTCCATCTCCTGCACAGCACCGCCGATGTGAAGAGTCTTTTACACGGCTCCCCCTTCAGCGTTCGTGACACACGGCTTGAGCAGATTGTGTGTCGCTGTGACCAGCCGCCACTCCGAGTGGGCGGCGGATCTGCCTCGACGCATGAACCGCTCGATGTGGCGGTTGTGCTTGATCTGCCCGAACACCGGCTCGATCGTGATCTTGCGCTGCGCGTAAAGCTTGCGACCGCGATCAGTCTTGAGCGTGTCGCGCATCTGTTGATAGGCACCGCCCTCCCAACCGGGGCGGATCCCTTTGCGCATATTGCCGTCCGGTGGAGCGAGCACCTCGGTCCCGCCGTCGCGGATACGTTGCATCTGCGCGGTGTGCCAGTACCCAGCATCGGCGAGCACCACGTCCGGGCGAGCGGTGATGCCGTGGCGATCAAGCTGGCGCAGTGTCACGTCGAGCATCGGCTCCAAACGGCCGAAGTCAGCCGCATCGACGGTGACCTCGGCTGCGAGGAAGATCTGGCGATCATTGACCGCGGCTTGGGCGTTGTAGGCCTGGCGTGGCGGGGTGCCCTGGGTGCGCATCACTCGTGAGTCGGGGTCAGACACGTTGATCTGCCCCGCGGGCAGTTCCGGCGCGACGTAGGGCTTCATCCCGACGCCGTGCAGGCGCCGGCCGCGGCGGTCAACCGCGCCCGCACGCCAGCGCTCGTAGGCTGCGTTGGCCGCCAGCTCGGCCTCCCGGTTTTGCTCAAGCCGCCACGCGCAGTCCAGCAGCCGATCATCGCGGTCACGCGCGATCGGGCGCTGCTGCGACGCGCGGTGCTCCTCCAGCTGGCGGCGCCCGACCGAAAACCATTGCTTGCGCCCGTCGCCGGTCGTTGACCGATGCAGCTCGATTACAACCGGCTCGGTCGACGCGCTGGCGTTTACTACCCTTGCCCTTGCCCTTGCGCTCAGCGATCCGCCGCTTGGCGTCCTCTAGCGCGGCGCGCGGCCCTCCGGGGTGTGCAACGCCTCGGGCAGCTCATCACCACGACGGTCACCGTAGAGCTGATCCTCTCGACGGTCGGTCTCCTCAGCCTCGCGCAGGATCTCCAGCTCGCAGCGTGGTTCGCGGGGCAGAGAGGATCACGAAGGTGGCCGTCGAAGAGACCGCCGGCCTTTACACCAACACTTGGGGAGATCAGATGATTACGCTCGGCATCATCCTGCTCATCATTGGAATCATCGTCAAGGCCGTTCACTTCTTGCTTGTGATCGGGATCGTTCTACTGGTCATCGGTTTGGTACTCGCTGCCCTTGGCGCGACGGGACGTGCCGTGGGACCGCGGCACTACTTCTAACGCTCGCCGCCGGCGCGGCCGCGCCGGCGGCGCCGGCACCTGACGAGCGTTGCCGCGATTGCGACAGCGAGCTGATCGGGCCGTCGGCCGGCTCGGCGGTCGCCAGCAAACTCGTCTGAGCCGGAGAGACGCGCGCGCCATACCCAAGGCTGTTCCGAGGCGAGCCCAGCGGCGCGACGCGCGGCGCCCTTCAAGCAAGGTCAACCGGCGCACCGAGTGACCGTTAGCCGACCGAGCTCACGGCAAACGCGAAGTTGGAGCGTCCGGTCCCATAGACGCCGACCGCGGTGCACCGACTTCCGACGAGGCAGGACACGCCGTAGAGCGCGCTAGCAGAGGCGGTCGCAGGAACCTGCACGCTCTGGGTCGTCCAGTTTGACCCGTCCCAGCGCTGCGCGAGCCGGTCGCTCGGCCGCCCTACCTGGCCGCTCCCGCCGACGGCGACGCAGGCGGTTGCCGATACGCACGAGACGTCGTCAAGCGCTCCCGCCAGGGATGGGTAGCTGCCGTCAACGCTCCACGCGGTGCCGTCCCACCTGGTGACGACTGTGTTCTGGAGGTGAGTCAGCGGCGCCAACAGACCGACGGCGACGCACGCGCTTGCTGAGCTACAAGCGGCTCCCAGCAGACTACCCACCTGCGGCGGCACGCTATGCAGCGTCCAGCTGGTGCCATCCCCAGTCTCGCCCAGCGCCGGCGGATAGCCGACGGCGTTGCACTGGGTGGCTGACGGGCACGAGACGGCGGTGAGGTCGCCACCGCCGCCCGACGCAATGGGCGCCGGGTGAATTGTCCAGCTGACTCCGTCCCAGCGCTCGACCAACGGCCCCCCTCCCGAGCTCGTCGAGTAGTAACCGACCGCCGTGCACGCGCTGACCGAGGTGCACGAGATGCCCGAGAGCCGGCTCCAGCGGGCGCCCGCTGGGGTCGGAACGCTGAGGATCGTCCACGCGCTGCCGTCCCATCGTTCGGCCAGGGCGATCGTGGCGCCTCTGCTCATGAAGTAGCCGACGGCGATGCACGCAGATCGAGATGCGCACGATACGCGCTCCAGGCGGCTGGCCGTTGCGCCCTCCGGGTTCGGGGTGGGCATGACCGACCACGCGCGCTGATACCGCCGCTCGGCGAGCGTCATCTCGGTGCCCGAAGCGTTGAGGTAGGAGCCGACCGCGGTGCACGCGAAGGCCGAAGGGCACGACACGCCGTCAAGCGATGAACTCCTCGCGCCGGCTGGGGTGGGTGCCACCTGCAGGTTCCAGTCACCGGGAGCCGTCCTGAACCGTTGGTAGTCGCTCGGTGGATCGGCGCTCGGATCAGAGAAGCGGCCGTGCGGACCGGTGCAGGCATAGGCAGCGCCACCGTCGTTTGAGCCGCAGAACACCCACCGGTAGGTGGTGTTCGGGTCCAGCCCGTCGACATGCCAGGTCAACGGGACACTCGCCCTGCGGGTCGGCCCCGCCGGGCCGAACACGTGCGACCTTCGGCTCGAGCTGCGCGGAGCGGCAGCGGGCCAGTACTGCCAATACCAGGTACAGCTCTCACCCACAGCGCAGCGGACGATGGCGTGCAGATCGCCCGAGGTCGCCGTCACGCCCGTCGTCCCGGTCGTATGCGCCGCGCACGCGCTGAGCGCGAGCGCCGCGATCACGGACCCGATCAGCAACCATCTGCGGCGGCCGACGACCCCGTTGCCGGACCAACACACGAACTCGATCCTAGCAAGAATGGCGCACTATGAGGAAGTCCTGCGCACGGCCGGAGTCCGCCGACCGCGGCTGCTGCCCAATGGAAAGCGCGCAGCTCGCGGACCACTGCTCTTGACTTCGGCACTCCGCGACTAGACGAATCCCTATGGCGACATTCCGCTCACCCACCCCTAAAGCTTCGGAGGCGGCCACCACTTCAACACGGTTCGCCTTCGATGAGTTTGAGCACTACGTGCCTGTCAACGAAGGCTCACTTAGCGCGATCGCGCCGTATCCCAGCCGAGACGCATCGCAGGAGGTAGTCGAGCACCTTGTGAGCGCCGCGCGGTGGAGGCCGATTCGCGTGTCGGGCGCGCCGTAATAGAGGAACAGGGGTGTCCCTGTCGCGGTCGTGCACGAGGCCGCAGGGAAGACGACATTGGCGACGTCGCCGGTGACCTCGAACTGCGCCTGATCGCATTGCCGACGGAGCCGCCGGCGGCGAAACCCGGCCGTGGAATGGTGGTCTTCGGGCGAGGCGGTCTCCAGTGCGCTGCTCAGTGGCGGCGCGGCAGGCCGTGCGCTGAGACGGGTGAGATCAGCCCCGAGCGTACCCGCCGACGCCCGTGCAGCCGACTCTTCAGCCCCGGCTGGTACTTGGCCCCGTCGCGGGCGAGCCCGCGCACCACGGCAGCCTCACCGCGCTGTCTTCCCTTCCGGCCGGACTATGACGGTCTTGCGAGGAACGTATGCACTCGAACATCAGAAGTAGAGGCTCTGACTCACGACGGCTAAGTTGGCGCCACCTGGCGCTGTCGAGGCGTAGCTGGGGCGGAAGCGGGGGCGCCGGCGGCGACTGGGGTTGGGTCGTCGCCGGGCTGTCGCCCACGAACGCTAGGAGCGAAAAGCGGGTGCCCTCGTCGGCTCTGAGAAGCGTGGTCAACGTCGTCTATGAGTTTGAAGCCTTCGGCGGCGCGAGCCTCGAACTGGTTGCCTGGGAGCTGTGTTTGCCAGACGATGCTCTTGCGCCGGGTTGGGAGGAAGCGCTCAGGCGAGGCTTTCTTGCGCCTGCTGGGATCGACGAGCTCGATGGCAAGCAGACATATCGACTGACGAAACTGGGACGGCGGGCTCACAGCAGGTTCCAGGAGCCCTAGCTGACCGCCTAGCCAAGCGCTGCTGTCGCCGAGAGCTTTGATGAGCCACCGAGTCGCCACCCGGAACAAGACCGAGGTGGCTGCTCACCCGCGGTTGACGCACCATGGCACCCCCATCCGTCCCTCAGTCATCAGACCTCGAGGCGATCCCCCGGTAGCTGAGATCCGATTCCTGGCGAGCCTCCCTCGGCACAGCAACGCTGCAAGTGGCGCGCGGACTTGGCGCGCGGACGATCGCGGTTGTGTCCAGCGACGAGAAGGCGCGGGTCGCCCGTCGGGCCGGGGCGCACGAGGTCGTCCGTTCAGATGGCCCGTGGCGCGATGAGGTGCGCGACCTCACCTGCGGAGGGGTGGACGTGGTGATTGATCCGGTAGGCGGCGACCGGTTCACGGACAGCCTGCGCGCGCTGCGCGCAGGTGGTCGCGTCGTCGTCGTGGGGTTCACCGGAGGCTCGATCCCTGAGGTGAAGGTCAACCGGCTGCTGCTGCACAACACGGGGTCGTCGGCGCGGCGTGGCGGGAGTGGGTCATCCAGCACCCTGTTCAGGCCCGGGAGATCGGAGACACCGCGACGCGGCTGACCATCGAGGGCGCGATCTGCCCGCTTGTCGGCACGCGGTTCAGGCTGGACAACGGCGCTGAAGCGTTACGCATGATTGAGCAGCGCGGCGCGCTCGGAAAAGTCGTGCTCGACGTGCACTGACTCAGCAGGACAAACGACGGACTCCGCCTTCCACGCGAGGCGGCACCACATCATCTCCGGGAGGAGGAGACGACTGCTTCCACGGACCAGCAGCGGCCTCGGGGGCGCCGGCTCGCGTCGCGCCGACTTCTGCTCTGGGTCTGGGGCATCGAGAGCAGCAGCCAGCGGCAGGCTTCTCAACGGCGACAGAGCAGCACCGCTGTAGCGGGGCGGCGGCTTTCTGCTTCGTTGAGGGGCCGCGTTAGGCGCCTAGGGGGCTCGTAAGCGACGGCAGCGCCAGACTAGGAGGGTGAGCCGGATCGACATCCCGCGACTGCTCGTCGACAGGGTCGCTGAGGATGAGCGCCACGGTAGCGCTCGGCGTCGCTGGCTGGCAGCGCTTTCCGATGTCGTCGACACCTTCACGTCAGATTGGGGCCTTGACCTTGGAGACCCCTACGAGCCGGGCGGTCAATGCGCTTGGATCGCGCCCGTGAACCACCCGGATGGGCTGGTGCTCAAGGTCGGCTGGCGCCATTACGAGGCCGAGCACGAGGCGGACGCGCTGCGACTCTGGGACGGCGATGGCGTGGTGCGCTGCGTCGCCGCGCGAGTGCTCAAGGACACGATCGCGCTGCTGCTGGAGCGATGCGATCCTGGACTTCAGCTCAAGTTCGCGCTCGCTGAGCCCGATCAGGACCTCGTGATCGCGGGGCTGATGCGCCGGCTGTGGACACAGCAGCTGCCACCCCGCCACCCCTTTGAGTCCCTGCAGGCGATGTGCGACGACTGGGCCGAGTCCTTTGAGCGTGATTGCTGTTCGGCAAGCCATAGCCTCGATCCTGGTCTCGCGCGCGCCGCGATCGAGCTTCTCCGAGAACTGCCCGCCACCGCCGATCGCACGGTGCTGCTGTGCACCGATCTCCATGCCGAGAACGTCCTGTCGGCCCAGCGCGAGCCGTGGCTCGTCATCGATCCCAAGCCATTCGTTGGCGATCCTGCCTATGACCCCGTCCAGCACATGCTCAACTGCGACCAGCGCCTGGCTAGCGATCCTGTCGGCCTCTCACATCGCATGGCAGGCCTCCTAGACCTAGAGCCAGAGCGCGTTCGGCTCTGGCTGTTTGCGCGCTGCACCCAGGAATCTCTCGGTGACCCCACGCTGCGCGAATCAGCGCGACGGCTGAGGCCCTGACGCGACCCCTCCTACCGCTGACCGCTCACAGGTTCACGAACCAGGAGCGACGTCAGTCGATGGCCGCGGCGGCGAACGGACGGCTGCTCCAGGTCGGCGATCGCCTGAAGCAGAAGCCGCAAGTTGGTGGCCGCAGTGGCGACAAACCGGCAGTTCTGGTCGACCGCACCGATCGCCTCCATAACATGCGCTGGGAGCGAACACCTTCGACTTCATCGTACGGCCGCTGGTCGGTGCACAACCGCGAGCAGCGACCTCGCTAATCCCAGCTGCGACGAGTGGGTCGAATTCGATGCGACCAGCGAGGCGTTCCCGACCTTGGATGGCGTCGGGCACGTCGGCCGGATCTGCGCACCTGATCCTCCCCCCCTTTCAGCATGCCTCGCTCTAGCTCTCGGCCGGCATCATGCGCGCTTGGTGTGGGCGATACCAAGAGCCCTCATCCCGCCTTGCAGGTCTGGTTGGTCGTCCCATGCTGGTCGGTGTGCACGTGGGTGACGGGGATGTAGTTGTTGGCGTCGTGGTAGGCCTCGACGGCGAACTGCAGCGGGTTGAACAGCGGTGGCGTCCCATTCGACGCGGTGAACATTCCGTTGACGAGAGTTTGCTTGGGGAAGTTCCCATCCGCGCCGGGAGGCGACAGGAAGCTCGTATCGGGCGTGCCGTACACCCATTGCTCGACGGTTCCCTCTCCGGATACGGTCGGGGCAACGCCACCGTATCTCGGGACGTGTCGAAACGGGTACCAAATGTTGTCTGTCGGATACAGCGGATCAAACATGTTGTACGTGTAGATCTCGCACTTGTACGAGGTCACGTCCTGGGGATTCAGGGTGCCGGTACCGGCGCTTAGCCGGTAGAGGCTGTATCCGAGGGGGAACAGGGTTTGGTAGGCGAGGCGGGTGGCGGCGAGTCGGATCCGGTCGGTAGCGGCGGTGTACACTTGGGCGTTGGTGGCGCCGGTGGCTCCCCATGACCAGTCCGCTACCGCGTTGGTGGTGCCGACGGCGTTCTGGCCGGCGGTGATCAGCTTTTCTGGGTCACTGAGAAGGATGTCGCGCTGCGCGATCAGACCCGCGACGGCGCTGTTGTAGATGTTTTGCAGCCGGGTGGCGAGGTCGGCGGCGGGAATTGTTAGGTCAGGCGGTGCGGCGGCGGCGCCGGATGTGTCGACGTCGAGGTCGAGTCCGAGCGCGATCCCGCCGGAGCCGGTATTGAGGAGGGCTGTCACCACAGAAGAGATCTCTCCCTCTCCAGGGACAAGCCCGCTGGCAATCCAAAGGAGGTCCTCGACCACCGAAGCGGGATTGATGCCGCTGGCTTGCGCTTGGCTGGGTGGCTTGAGCGAGTCGTCGATCGCGGCAAGGGCGCTGCCGACCACGCTGCTGCTGCCGGCGGCTGCGATGTAGGGGTCCCCTAAGTCGTCGAACATCTGCCATACGGGGTTGACCGCGGCGAACTCTTTGGCAAGCTCGTTCTCGACTGTGGCCAGGTCTTTGGCAATGAAGCCCGTGCAGTTGTCGGGGCTAGAAGTCAGCGTCTGATAGCTAGGTTCACCGTTAGCAAGCTGATTAGCCCAACCGTCCCACTTACCCCTCAGCGTGGACTTCAGGTAGTTGGACTCAAGCGGCATCGGCAGGGGACCGTCCGTGAAGATGTGCGCGGCGATGCAGGCCACCGCCTTGCCGTCGGCCCCGGTGCGATCCGGCCACGCCGTCGTCGGCGTGGAGATCAGACCCGGCAACGTGCCCGCGAGCGGAAGCGGCTTGCCGGCCTTATCGAGCGGGACGGACTCATCGGGATAAAACTGGGCGCTGGGGTTGCGGCCGAGCAGCCCGGTCAGGCGTCCGGGATTGACCTGGGCGCCGTTGACGGTCGGTAGCGGCCCCGGGACCGAGGCCTCGTGGCTGGCGACCTGCGTCCACCGGCTCGGGTAGCCGCGGGCCTGGCCGCCCGGTCCCACCTGGGCGTATTGGCTGCTGCCGTTCGGCCCAGGGTCGCCGTTGAGCGCGTCGAAATAAAACAGGCTGCCACCGAGCTGTTGCACGTCGCCGGCGACCGCGTCCCACGCCCCCACCCGGCCGGTGCCGCTGTTGACCCGCGCCACCGCGCCGATCGAGCGGATGATCACCAGCGCCGAGGGATTGTTCTCCCACGCGCTCAGCAGCGTGTGCATGCCGGCCAGGCCGCTGTTGTCGTCGGTAAACGTGCCGTCGGCGTTCTTGTGCAGGCTGCCGGAATCGAGGACGAGCACATAGAAGCCGGCGCCGCTGAGCTTGGTCGACGTGAACGTCTGCGCGGGCAGGTCGCTTCCCGGCTCGTGGCCGACGGTCACAATCGCCGGGTTTGCTTTCGCGTCGCCGGTGTCAAACTCGACGCGCTCTCGGTTGATGAACACGAACGTGTCGTTGTCTGTCGCTGGCGCGAAGTATCCGTGCAGGTCCCCGGCGTGCACGGAACCGCCGCCGGTGAGCGGGCTGGACAATCCTGGATTGAGCTGACCCTGCCCGGCAGGCAAGCCGGGCACCCCGATCGCCGAGAACGAGCTGCACTGCCCCTGCCCGCCACAGGCGCTGCTGCCAAGCGAAACCGTGGCCGGCACCCCCGTCACCCCGATCACACCCAGTGCTTGGTTGATCACCGCTCCGGCGGCCGGCGAGACCGGCCCGGGCGCGGTCACCGCAGGATCGGGTTTGGTGATAATCACCAGCGGCGCCGAAACGCCGGTCGGGAGCGCCTGGACCGCCTTCAGCAGCGCGGTTGCCCCTGACGCGTCGTTTGGATAGGACTGGTTTGAGATACGCGCGAGCGTCTCCCGGTCCAGCACCACCATCTGCAGCGCCTTGCTGGGATCGGCCGGGTAGAAATGGTCGGTCTGATAGCTATCGGCCTGCGCGCCCTGCACGTCGACCCCGAGCCGGGAGTTCTGGCTGGCGATCGTGTCCACCGGCACCCCGATCGACGGCGGCAGCACGGTCGAGTCCAGGGCCACGATGGTGCTGCTTGTCCCTGGCGTCGCGCACAGCCCGCCGACGCGTCCCAGCCCCGCGATCGGAGCCCCCGATCGACCGTGAAAGATCGTTACCTGCAGCACGTAAAGTCCGGGTCGATCGGGACGCAGCACCGGTCGTGGCCCGGTCGCGTCCCGCAACCGTGCCCGCGACCCCCGCGGCGCGCGCAGTATCACCCACCGGTAACGCAGCCGCACGCCGCGCGTCGCCGCCAGCGACGCGGTCGCGCTCAGCCGCACCGCCGTCCCGACCACTGTTCGCCTCGCAGGACCAGCACCCGCTACCGGGCTCGCCAACCCCATGTTTAGCCGCAGCCGACGCTGACTGAACACCCCATTGGCGCGATCCAACGCCCTCACCGTGATCACGTTGGCTCCCGGCCGCAGGCCGTTATCCGCGTTCAGCGACACCGAGCGCTGGCGCCCCCCGCGACCAGCGCTCGTCACCCGCCCATTGACGACAACGCGAAGCCAAAGCCCCGCCCGCGCCAACCGCGCCGACACAACCGCCCCCCGCGTACATGTCGATCGCGCCGTCGCGCGCGTGATCAGCCCACCCACTCCACGCGCCCGCACAAACGAGCTCAACGCAAACCAATGATGCCCCCGCGCATCGACCACGCTCACCGACAGCCGGTTAGCACCCCACCGCAACCCACGACTCAGCCGCGCCGTTCGAACCGCTCCCGACCGACTAAACGAACCCGTCACATCCTCCCCATTGACACGCGCCGCAAACGACCGCGCCGGAGCCCTCAGCCGTACCACGACCCGCACCAATCCACCCGTCTCCACCGCCCCCGGAGCCGGCGCGAGCACCCGTACCACCGGCAGCCGAACAGCAGACGCCGACGCCACTGGCGGGCAACCCGCCCCCACGCACACCACCACAGCCGTCATCAACGCGCCGACAACCAACCGCGAACAGCGCCCCGGACGCCTCATTGAGCTCCCCATCGCGGTTGCCCTTCCCCACCGACGGACGCCAGCAGCGGCCCCTGCTCACGCCCATCGCCACCCAGGACCGCTCTCACCAGCCACATCGCCTCCCGCCGCCAGCTCCACCGCACCTCATCACCTCGTTCAGACGGCCAAATACAGCGCCGCACGGACCAGTCCATCGAAAAAGCCTAACGACCAGCACAATAACCAGTCACGCCGAAACTCGCATGAAGGACAACCCTCAACAACGACCCCAATCCTTTGCCAACCGCAACCTCGGACGCTCCATCAAGAGTGCTGGATTCACGCACCACCGGCAGTCTCACCGCCCGGGGTGCAGTGGCTGACGACTGCGCTCTGGGGACACATCCTGGGAAGCGGCAGTCTTTTCACACCTGTAAAGGCCGCGACAGACGCCGGATCTGGCCGACAGCAGGGAGGAGTCCTCCAAGGGTCGAACACGCGCCCGTCGAGGCTCGGCAAGGCGCCGCCCGTTGCCCGCTCCCAAACTCTTCGCCGCGTCGATTGCCAACTCGGCTGTAAGCCTGCATCTATCGAGGGTTCTTTCCTTTTCACACCTGTAAAGGCCGCGACAGACGCCGGATCTGGCCGACAGCAGGCAGGAGTCCTCAAGGGTCGAACACGCGCACGTCGAGGCTCGGCAAGGCGCCGACCGTTGCCCGGCACCGTCGCCCGCTCGCTAAACTCTTCGCCGCGTCGATTGCCAACACGGCTGAAAGCCTGCATCTATCGAGGGTTCTTTCAGTGGGCGGTACTGGGCTCGAACCAGTGACCTCCTGCTTGTAAGGCAGGCGCTCTGACCAGCTGAGCTAACCGCCCGCCGGCAACGCATGGTACCGGTGGTCGGTGGCCTGAGGGGGACCCGTGGGCTCTGGATCTACGTCCCGGGCACGCTCCGAGCCGAACGCCCGCTCGCACGGTGTACCGTCATCGGCATGGACTTCGACTTTGACCCTCAGCGCGCGCTGGATCAGATCAAGCGGCTCGCCGCCGACGCGCCCGGGCAGATCGCGGACGGGGTTGGCCGGCTGGTGCGCGAGGCGCCCCCCGAGCGCCTCGAGCAGGTGATGCGCTCTCCAGCACGGCGGGCGGTGCTCGACGGGATCTTCTGGCAGCTGCCCAAGCAGCTGGACTCCAAGCAGGCGGAGGGCGTGAAGACCGCGGTGCGGTGGTGTATCACCGGCCGGCCCGACGACGATGTCGATACCTACCTGCTGATCGTGGAGGATCGCGAAGCCCGGACCAGCCGGGGATTGCAGGGGCCCGAGCCCAACCTGACGGTGACGCTGGACGGGCTGGAGTTCCTGCGGTTGGCGACCGGCAACTCGGATCCGATGGCCGCCTACTTCAAGGGCCGGATCCAGCTGGCCGGGGACATCATGGTCGCCGCGCAGCTCGCCCAGCTGTTCAAGATGCCCGGCTCGGGCTCCGGGCCGGACGCGACGAACGGCGGTGGCAAGCTCGACGACCCGCCCCGCTGACGACGACCCAGCCGCGACGCGGCTCTAACCTGGAGACGATGCACGAGGATGGCGCATCGATCGAGCTTCACGGGGTGGTCAAGCGGTACGGCGAGATCGTCGCCGTAGCCGGGCTGGACCTGGTGGTGTCGCCCGGTGTTTGCTTTGGCCTCCTCGGCCCCAATGGGGCCGGCAAGTCGACCACGATGCGTCTGCTCACCGCACAGGCGCTAGCCGACGAGGGGACGATCCGGGTGCTCGGCTTCACCCTCCCCAGGGAGTCCAAGCAGGCCCGGATGGGGATGGGGGTCGTCCCCCAGCTGGACAACCTCGACATCGAGCTGACCTGCCGTCAGATCCTGAGCGTGTTCGCACGGCTGTACCGGGTGCCGCGGTCAGAGCGGCCCGCCGCGGTGGCACGGGCGCTTGCCATCGCCAACCTCGAGTCGCGCGCCGACACCATCGTCCGCGAGCTCTCCGGTGGCATGCGCCGCCGGCTGCTGGTGGCGCGCGGACTCATCCACCAACCGAAGCTGGTGCTGCTCGACGAGCCGACGGTCGGCTTGGATCCTCAAGTGCGCCAGGAGCTGTGGTCGCTGATCGACAGCCTGCGCGCCGAGGGGGTGACCGTGCTCATGTCGACCCATTACATCGAGGAGGCCGAGCGGCTGGCGGACATCGTCGCGGTGATGTCAGGGGGTCGGATCATCGCCCAGGGCACGCCGGCGGAGCTGACCAGCGCTCACGCCGGCCGTGAGGTGGTGGAGGTGTACGGGCCTCCGGGCGAGCTCGCCGGGCTGGAGACGCTGGCGACGCAGCGGGGCTGGCGTCACCGGCGAAGCGGTCCGGCGGTGGCGCTGCTGGAAGCCGAACGGCTGAACGGCGAGGCACCCGACGGAGTGCGGCGGCCAGCCAACCTGGAGGATGCGTTCGTGGCGCTGACCGGGCAGGAGATCGAGTGACCTCTCCGCGTTCCACGACCGCGGAGCTGGGCCAGTCCTCACCCCGGCACGTGCGACGCCTCGAGCCGGCCGCGCTTGCCGGAGTGATGACCCGCGACGTGGTCCTGTTTCGCCGCTACTGGAAGGCGACCACGTTCTCCTCGATCGTCCAGCCGACGATCTACCTGCTCGCCTTCGGCCTCGGCTTCGGATCGCTGGTCCACAGCGTGGGTCACGTTCGGTACGTGGAGTACGTCGCCACCGGGGTGGTGGCCACCGCGGTCCTCTTCTCCTCCGCGTTTCCCGGGATGTTCAATACCTTCATCCGCTGGCAGTTCCAGCGCACCTATGACGCGCTGCTGGCGGCTCCCGTCGACACGGAGGAGCTGGTCACGGCGGAGATCATCTGGATCTCGGTCCGCGCCGGCGTCTACGGGCTGGCGCCGCTCGTCGTCGGGTTCGCGTTCGGGCTGAATCCTGAACCGGGGATGCTGCTGGTGCCACTGATCGGCGTCGTCACCGGCTTCGGGTTCGCCGCCTTCGGCGTGGTGATCGCGGCCGTGGCCAAGACGATCGACAACTTCAACTACGTGACGAGCGCCGTGCTGACGCCGATGTTCCTGGTGGCGGGAACCTTCTTCCCCATCACCACCTTCCCCCCGGCGCTGCGCACCATCGCCGAGTTCAATCCGCTCTATCACTGCGTCGCGCTGGTGCGCGACGTGTCGCTGAGCACCTACTCGAGCGCGGATTTCGTTCACGCCGGGGTCCTGCTCGCGTTTGCCGTGCTGATGTGGCGGTTGGCAATCTGGCGTCTGGAGAAGCGGCTGATCGACTGAGCTGCGGGGGTGCGGGTCGCCACCGGCAACTGCCATGGCCCCCCGCGCCGTCGTGTATCTTTCCCGATCGCTCGGGGGCCGGTTGCCCGCAAAGGAGGAGGAGAACACGGATGAAATCAGCCATGAGGGCCGCCTTGGCCGTGATGGGAGCGCTGGCGCTGGGGGCGCCGGCGGCGCAGGCGGCGAAGGCGCCGATCGACTACGCCCAGACGGCGCGCAACATCATCCCCTCTGGCCAGCCGGGCGGCTTTCCGTTCCCGCCCGGGGCCGATACCCAGGCCAAGATGTACAACGCGCTCACCCCGCTGTTCGACCACGTCAGAAACGCGGACCTGTTCAGCGACTTCAAGTCCGAGGCGTTCGGGCTCGGTACCGACGGGCCCGGCACGCGAGAGCCGGTGCCATACCCCGGCGTAACGATCATCCGCGATCGCTTCGACGTCCCCCACGTCACCGCCACCACCCACGACGGCGGCGTCTGGGCGGCGGGATGGATCGCCGCCCAGGACCGCGGGCTGCTGCTGGAGCAGGCCCGCTATGACTCCCTGGTGGCCGCCATCAGCGCCCCGGGGCTGAGCGCCATCGGCCTCATCAAGCACCTCAAGAACTTCGTTCCCTCCGCCCAGACCGAGCGGGTCGTCTCGCGACAGACCCAGGTTCTGCTGCGCGCCGGCAAGGAGGGACGCGCCGTCCTGCACGACATCGACGTGTACGTCAGCGGAATCAACGCCTACCTGAAGGCGACCCGCTCAACCGACGCCCCGTTCACCCGCAACGACATCTATGCGGCGAGCGCGCTCAAGGACCAGTTCTTCGGCGAGGGCGGCGGCAACGAGGCCCAGAATTCGGAGTTCCTGGCCGGGCTCGAGCGCCGGCTCGGCGTCAAGAAGGGCTACAGCGTGTTCAACGACCTGCGCCAGAACCTGAACGCGGGCAGCCCGACGACCGTCGACGGCACGTTCAACTACGGACACGCCCCGAGCAAGCCGGGCGCACCGGGAAGCGTGGTCCTGAATCCCGGGAGCTTCAAGGCGACCCCCGCGGTCCCGCCGGCAGTCGCCGCCCGTCTCCCCTCCGAAGAGCCGCGGCCGCATGCCTCAAACGAGCTGATGGTGGAGGGCAAGTACTCCACCACCGGTCACCCGCTGCTGGTCGGCGGGCCCCAGGTCGGCTACTTCTACCCCGGGCTCACCTATGAGATCGACATGCACGCGCCGGGACTGGACTGGCGCGGCGCCACGTCGAGCAACTTCCCCGGCTACCTGCTGATCGGGCGCGGACCGGACTTCGCGACGACGCTGACCTCCGCGAGCGCCGAGGACATCGACCAGTTCGCCGAGGCGCTGTGCGGCCACAGCACCACGCGCTACATCTACAAGGGCAGGTGCCTGAAGATGCAGCCGTTCGACGCCGGCACGCTCAGCGGCAAGCCGGTGAAGTTCATGACCACGGTCAACGGGCCGGTGGTCGGCTACGCCAAGGTCGGCAAGACCAGGGTGGCGATCGCCTCAAAGCGCGCCAGCTACGGCAAGGACGTGCTCGACCTGCTGTTCAACCGGCGCCTGTCCGACGGTCAGGTGGACACCCCGCGGTCGTTCATCCAGGCGGCTGCCCTGACCCCGCAGACGTTCAACTCGTTCTATGTCGATTACAAGCACGTCGCCGAGATCACAACGGGCCTGCTGCCGATCCGGGCCAAGGGCACCGACCCCAGCCTGCCCACGGTGGGCAACGGCAAGTACGAGTGGCGCGGCTACCTGGCGACGAGCGGGCATCCCCAGGGAATCGACCCGGTCCACACCCCCACCAAGGGGACGATGGTCAACTGGAACAACATCGCCGCCCATGGCTTCGGCGCCGCGAGCGACGCGTGGGGCGGCAACGGATCGGTGGGCCGGGTGTCGCTGCTCAACCGCGACCTCGCCCAGCAGCGCAGGCACCGCAAGTGGACGCTCGCCGGCGTCGCCTCGGCGATGAACGAGGCGGCGACCCAGAACGTGCTCGCTATCGAGACGGTGCCGCTGCTGGCCAAGCTGCTCAGGAGCTCGCGCGCCCCCAACCGACAGGCGGCAAGGATGCTGTCGCTGCTGGTCGCCTGGAACAGGAGCGGGGGCAGCCTGCTGGATCGCAACCACGACGGCAAGATCGACAACCCAGGCGCGCCGATCATCGACGTCGCCTGGCCGTACATCGCCAACGCGTTCATGAGACCCGTAATCGGACCGCAGCTGCCAGAGCTCAACTCACTGTTCAGACGGTTCGCAGCCCCACCCGGCGATCAGTACAACGGCTGGTATCAGTACTTCGATCGCGACATCGACAAGCTGCTCAAGATCAAGCAGCCGCAGCCGTTTGCCAACAGTTACTGCGGCCGCGGCAACCTGCGCCGCTGCCGACAGTCGGTGTGGTCGGCGATCGCCGCCGCCGGCAAGCAGCTGACCAAGTCGCAGGGCACCGCCAACCCCGCTGCCTGGCGGGCCAGCGCGACCGCGCTGGACATCAAGTTCGTCCCGCTCAACGTGTTCACGATGAGTTACACCAACCGCCCGAGTGGGATCCAGCAGGTGATCTCGTTCGACCGCCACCGGTAGCGGCCGGGCCGACGAAGCCCTAATTCCAGCGCAACTCGGAGCGCTGCTCCCAATAGGCCGCGGGATCCTCGGCCAGGCCAGACAGCCGGTGACGGATCTCGCCGTCCAGGTGGACATCGCGGGCGGCCAGGTTGGCCGCCAGGGTCTCGGCGGTGGCGGCGCCGCTGAGCACGACATCGACCCACGGCTGGGCGAGGACCGCCGCCAGCGCCAGCGCGTCCGGCGTGACTCCGATCTCGTCGGCGACCTGCATCAGCGCCCGGATGTTGCCGCGGCCGGTGAGACGGCCGTTGGCCACCGCCTCCTTGACGATCACCCCCAGCCCGGCCGCGTGCGCCGAGGCCAGCGCCCGCCCGGCGGACGGCTCGAGTAGGTTCCACGTGGCCTGGACGGTGTCGAACCCGCCGACCTCGACGGCCCGCTCGATCGTGTCGGACTGGTTGGCGCCGGTGGCGGTGAAGCCGACGTACAGACCGCCGGCGCGAAGGCGCGCCAGCTCGTTCATCACCGCGCGGTCATCCAGGACACCGCTGTCGATCGTGGCCGAATGGATCTGATACAGCTGGAGATTGGCGCCGAGCCGTACGCGGCTCTCGTCTTCCTGCCGGCGCAGCGTGGCCAACGACAGATCCTTGACCTCGTTGACCTCGGCGTCTACGCGCCAGTCGGCGGTGTAGGTGTAGCCCCACTTCGAGCCCACCGTGACCTCGTGCGGTGACAGGCGTCGCTGGTCCAGCCAGGAACCCAGGAACTCCTCGGCCTCGCCGTAGGAGCGGGCGGCGTCGAAGTAGCGGATCCCGCCCGCGTAGGCGGCGTCGAGCACTCGGTGCGCGCCGGACCGCATCACGGCGACGTCGGTGTGGCCGGCGAGATCGGCGGCGTGGCCGAGGTTGATGTAGCCGGGCCGTCCCAGAGCGGCCAACCCCAGCCCGATCCGACTCACCCCCAGCGGGGTCTCGCCCAGGGTCTGCGCCATGCCGGAGACACTACCCTGGCTCTCGATGCGACTCTCCGTGCTGCGCAGGTTCGTGCCCGACCCGTTCCTCGCCCCGCCGAC
Organism: uncultured Actinomycetota bacterium; assembly: GCA_963830395.1. Classification (GTDB taxonomy): domain Bacteria; phylum Actinomycetota; class Thermoleophilia; order Solirubrobacterales; family Solirubrobacteraceae; genus Palsa-465. The sequence continues at coordinate 45,397 of CAWHMI010000024.1, read as the reverse complement.
GATGACCGAGGACCAGCGGTCCCACCCGGTGGTGGAGGCGATCCTTCGCCGCCGCGACGAGGGATCGCGGGTGGGCGACCGGAGCGATACACGCCGGATCGCTCTGGTGATCGAGGGGGGCGGAATGCGAGGCGTCGTGTCGGCGGGGATGACGGCGGCGATCGAGCAGCTCGGCCTGCGCGACGCGTTCGACGAGATCCATGGCGCCTCCGCCGGGGCGTTCAACGGCGCGTTCCTGCTCGCCGGACAGGCCGCCTATCTCACGGCGCTGTATCCGCACGGCTTCGGCGATCCCTCCTTCGTCAGCCTGCGCCGGACGCTGCGCGGCGGCGCCCTGTTCGACATGGACTACGTGATCTGCGACACCTGGAAGCGGCAGCGACCGCTGCACACCGACCGGATCCTGGGCAGCGCGATCGAGCTGCACTGCACCGCCACCGACGCCGACACCGCGCAGATCGTCGACCTCACCGAGCTTCGCGACGCGAACGAGATCCGTGACGCGCTGCGCGCCTCGGCGCGGCTGCCCTGGCTGGCCGGACCGCCGGTGCACTTTCGCGGGCGGCGGCTGCTGGACGCGACGCTGGCCGAGGCGATACCCGTCCATGCCGCCCAGCATGCCGCGACCGACATGCTGGTGCTGCAGACGCGACCGCACGGCGTCCAGCACACTCCGCTCTCCAGCGGAATCGCGGGACTCACCGATCGGTATCTGGAAAAGCTGAACCCCGCCCTCGTGACCCTGCGCCAGGCCCGCTCCGAGCGCTATGACCAGCGCAGCGCCGATCTGGCGGCCCGGGCCGCGGACGCGGGCGCCTCCCCCGCTGTCTGCGTGATCCGCCCCCCGGCCGGAGCGCTGCTCGTCGGTCAGCTGGAGAACCGGATGACGGCGCTGGCGACCGCCGGCAGTCACGGGTTTCGAGCGGCGTGGACAGCGCTGACGGGTGAGGACCCCGAGCTGATCAGCGTGCCGCAGGCATATCCGCGAGCGCGCCAGGCACGCGCGCCGGGGCCACCGGACGACGCGGGCGCGGTCGCGGCGGGATCGCATCAGAGCGCCTAGGCGAGACCGCATCACAGCGCCTCGCCGGGACCGCCCGGAGCGCCTCACCGGGATCGCATGAGAAGCGCCCCGGAGCGGGCGCGGACAATCTGTAACGGTTGTCACGCGCAGGGGTATCTCGGGCGGTGTTGCCGTTCCGCCGCAAGCGCTCCTGGAAACGCCGAGTCACCGACGCGGCGCGCAACGCCCCGCGCCGGGGGCGCAAGCTGCGCGCGGCGGTCACCGAGCTGGATCTTCCCTGGGCCCGCTCATTCCCCGCGCGTCTGATCCGGGAGAACTTCATGCGCTTCGTGCTCAATCCGGTGATGGACTACTACGCGGCCCGCCGGGCCACCGGCCGCGAGAAGCTCACATCGATCAAGGCGCCCGTCATCCTGGTGGCCAACCACGCCAGCCACATGGACACGCCGGTGATCCTGTCCGCCCTGCCCCGCAAGCTGCGCAAGCGCACCGCGGTGGCGGCCGCCGCAGACTACTTCTACCGCAACCGGTTCGTCGCCTCGATCGTGTCGCTGATCTTCAACACCGTGCCGATCGAGCGCACCGGCGGTAGCGGACTGTCCAAGAACGGCAGCCACCTCGACACCCTGCTCGAGCAGGGGTGGAGCCTGCTGCTGTATCCCGAGGGCACCCGCTCGCGCGGTGGCGCTCCCGGCCGGGTGCGGCGCGGGGCCGCGGTACTCGCCTCCGCTCACAACCTCTCGATCGTTCCGATCCGCGTGACGGGGACCGGAGACGCGATGCCGCCGGGCCGGCTGTGGCCAAAGCGGCTGCACGGGGCGATGGTCTCCAAGCGCCACCGGATCACGGTCTCGTTCGGGGAGCCGATCCCGCCGAACGGTGGCGATACGGCGGCGCTGATCGAGCGGGTGCAGACGTTCTTCGAGAACGGGGACGGGGGGCCGTCCAAGTCCCCGTACCGCCGGGCCACGGCCCGAAACTAACCTCAGTAGTCGTCCTCGTCCAACCAGTCGGTGGCCCGCGTCACCGCCTTACGCCACTTGCGATAGCCGCGCTCGCGCCGGTCGGAGTCCATGTCCGGGCGCCACTGGGCCGCGATGTGCCAGTTGGCGCGCAGCGCGTCGGTGTCAGACCAGAAACCGACGGCCAGCCCAGCGGCGTAAGCCGCCCCCAGCGACACCGTTTCGGCGACGATCGGCCGCACCACCGACACGTCCAGCACGTCAGCGAGAAACTGCATCAGCAGGTTGTTGGCGGTCATGCCGCCATCGACGCGCAGGGTGCTCATCGACATTCCGGCGTCGGAGATCATCGCCTCGACGACCTCGCGCGTCTGCCAGGCGGTCGCCTCGAGCACGGCGCGCGCGAGATGCCCCTTGGTGATGTAGCCGGTCAGACCCGCGATCACGCCCCGAGCGTCGCTGCGCCAATGCGGGGCGAACAGGCCGGAGAACGCCGGCACGAAGTAGCAGCCGCCGTTGTCTTGCACGGTGCGAGCCAGAGTCTCGATCTCCGGCGCCGAGCCGATCAGCGACAGGTTGTCCCGGAACCACTGCACGAGCGCGCCGGTGACCGCGATCGAGCCCTCCAGGGCATATGTCGGGGTCTGGTCCCCCACCCGGCAGCAGGGCGTGGTCAGCAGCCCGTGGTCAGAGACCACCGGGCGCTCGCCGGTGTTGAGCAGCAAGAAGCTTCCCGTCCCATAGGTGCACTTGGCGTCGCCGGGGGAGAAACAGGTCTGGCCGAACAGCGCTGCCTGCTGATCGCCGACCGCGGCCGCGACCGGCACGCCGGCCAGCTGCCCCCGGGCCTCGCCGTAGATCTCGGCCGAGGGTCGGATCTCCGGCAGCATCGCTCGCGGCACCGCCATCACGTCGAGCAGCTCATCGTCCCAGTCGAGCGTGTGCAGCCCCATCAGCAGCGTCCGGCTGGCATTGGTCACGTCGGTCAGGTGTCGCCCCGTCAGCCGCCAGATCAGCCAGGAATCGATCGTCCCGAACAGCACCTCCCCAGCCTGTGCCCGCCGCCGCAGCCCGGGGACGGTGTCGAGCAGCCAGCGGAGCTTGGGGCCGGAGAAGTAGGTGGACGCCGGCAGCCCGGAGCGCTCGCGAAAGTACTCCTGCCCGAACTCGGCGGCCAATCCGCGCACGATCTGGTCGGTGCGCATGTCCTGCCAGTTGATCGCCGGGTGCACCGGACGGCCGGTCGCCCGGTCCCAGACGATCGTGCTCTCACGCTGATTGGCGATGCCGACGGCGACCAGATCGCGCGCGTCGAGCCCGGCTTCGACCAGCGCCCGCTCCACCACCTCCTCGACGTTGGACCAGATCTCCTCGGGGTCGTGCTCCACCCATCCCGGCCGGGGATAGATGTGGTGATGCTCCTTCTGCGCCACCGAGACGATCCGGCCCGAGTAATCGAACACGAGGCAGCGCGACGAGGCGGTTCCCTGGTCGATCGCGGCTACGTATCGCTCTTTGACCACCACTCATTCACCAGGGGATCGCGCCGAGCTCCCGAGAGACGGCGCGGGCCGCCTCGCGTACGTAGGCGACCAGATCGGCTCGCGGCTGGCGCGCCGCGAGCAGCCGTTCCGGGGGACCGAAGATCCCCATCGCCCCGACGGCGAGCCCGCGACGGTCCATGATCGCCGCGGCCAACGACACCTGGGACGAGGTCAGCTCCCCCATCTCGGCCGCCCAGCCGCGCTCGCGGATGCGGTGCAGCTCGCGCTCGAGTCGCTCTCGATCGCAGATCGTCGCATCGGTGAACCACGTCAGCCCTTGCTTGTCCAGCTCGGCGACGACGTAGGGATGGTGGGCCAGCAGCATCTTGCCCAGCGCGGTGGCGTGCGCGGGGAGCAGCGAGCCGACATCGAGCGTTTGCATGGTGTCATCGGGCCGGAACACGTGGTGGACGATCAGCACCTGGGACTCGTGCAGGGTGCCGATCCGCACCGCCTCCTGAGTACGGGCGGCAAGCGAGTCAGACCAGTTGAGCGCACGCGTGCGCAGCTCGTTGCCATCCAGGTAGCTGGACCCCATGTGCAGCAGCGCCGCCCCCAGCTGGTACTTACCGGTGTCTGCGTCCTGCTCGACGAAACCGACCTGCTGCAGGGTCCGCAACAGGCCGTGCACGGTCCCCTTGGAGAGGCCGAGCTCGCCGGACAGATCGACCACGCCGAGGCGGCGCGAGCGGCCGGAGAGCAGGCGCAGGATGGCGGCGGCGCGCTCGATCGACTGAATGTTGCCAGGCACGACGCTACTTCCCCCCGAGCAACGCGCCGTGGCCGCGCGCGCTTGCGCGCCCCCGGACGCGGCCACGCCCCGGCGCGCGGCCAAGCTCAGGGCTATCGACGAACTGACGCCACATAGTCTGAACTTGGTTTGACATTGTCGAACCCGCGGGGATAGTATCGCCGCGCCCGAGACATCTGCGAAGGGAGGTAGGTAGGTATGGCGATCCATACGGGGGAACGACGGTGGGGGTGGCAGCAGTCCCAGGCGGGGGAACTCGTCGCCGAGTTCCTGGGAACTTTCATCATCATCGCGTTCGGGGATGGGGTCGTCGCAATGTCGGTTGCGGCCCTGAATCAGTCGGGTCGCGGCATGGCGAACTTCCTGTCCAACTCCGACTGGCTGCTGATCGCGTTCGGCTGGGGCTGGGCGGTGGCCTTCGCGGTGTGGGTTGCCGGCGGGGTCAGCGGCGCCCACCTCAACCCGGCGGTCACGCTGGGCCTGGCGCTGCGGCGCGGGTTCGCTTGGGCCAAGGTGGCGCCCTACGTGGCCGCCCAGGTCCTCGGCGCGTTCGTCGGCGCCGCGCTGGTGTACGGCAACTACAAGTTCGCGATCATCTCCTTCGAGCACGCCAACCACATCGTGCGCGGCTCGTCGAACTCGGTGCCGAGCTACAGCATCTTCGCCACCTTCCCGGCCAAGTACTTCCACAGCCCGATCGGTCCGCTGGTGGACCAGATAATTGGCACGGCGTTCCTGGTCGGATTCATCTTCGCGATCACCGACGAGTACAACGCGCCGGTGAAGTCCAACCTGGCGCCGTTGATCGTGGGTTTCATCGTGGTCGCGATCGGCATGTCCTTCGGTGCCAACGCCGGCTATGCGATCAACCCGGCGCGTGACTTCGGGCCGCGGATCTTCGCGTTGATCCAGGGCTGGAAGTCGGTTGCGTTCCCCGGCAACTACGGCAACGTCAACGACTACTTCTGGGTCCCGATCGTCGGGCCGCTGATCGGCGCCGCGGTCGGCGCGCTGATCTATGACTTTGGGATCCGTGACGTACTGATCAAGCGCGGGGTCAAACCCGATCCCGACCTGGTCGGGGAGGGCGTGGAGGACATCGAGGATCCGTCGCGGGCCGAGTCCGACCGGTCCGAACGCGACCGGACCGAACGCGACCGGACGCAACCGACCGGGACCGAAGACAACTGACAAGACCAAACTCGCGGAGGCAGCGGTGAAGAAGCTGATCAACTCCCCGGATGCGGTCGTCGCCGACGCGCTCCGCGGGGTGGAGGCGGCGCACGGCGATCGCGTCCGGGTGACCTATGACCCGTTCTGCGTGATCCGCGCAGACGCCCCGGTGAGCGGCAAGGTGGGCCTGATCTCGGGCGGCGGCTCGGGCCACGAGCCGATGCACGGTGGGTTCGTCGGACCGGGCATGCTGGACGCCGCCTGTCCCGGCGAGGTATTCACGTCGCCGACCCCTGACCAGATGCTGGAGGCGACCAAGGCGGTCAACGGGGGAGCCGGGGTGATTCACATCGTCAAGAACTACACCGGCGACGTGATGAACTTCGACATGGCCGCCGAGATGGGCAAGGGCGACGCGATCGAGGTCGAGACGGTGCTGACCAACGACGACGTGGCGGTGGAGGACTCGCTGTACACCGCCGGCCGCCGCGGCGTTGGCGTCACCGTCCTGGTGGAGAAGATCTGCGGCGGCGCGGCCGATGACGGTCGCAACCTCCAGCAGGTCGCCGAGCTGGGCCGCCGGGTGAACGCCAACGGGCGGTCGATGGGCATGGCGTTGACCCCGTGCATCACGCCGGGCTCGGGCGAGCCGAGCTTCGAGCTGGGCGACGACGAGGTCGAGATCGGGATCGGGATCCATGGGGAGCCGGGCCGCTTCCGCGAGAAGATCGGGCCGGCATCGCACATCGCCGAGCGGCTGATGACACCGATCCTGGAGGATCTGCCGTTCTCCTCCGGTGACCGGGTGCTGGCGTTCGTCAACGGGATGGGCGGCACGCCGCTGCTGGAGCTGTACGTCATGTACGCGGAGGTGGCGAAGATCGCCGCCGAGCGCGGCCTGACGATCGAACGCAACCTGATCGGTAACTACATCACCTCGTTGGAGATGCAGGGCTGCTCGATCACCCTGGTCAAGCTCGACGACGACATGGTCCGCTACTGGGATGCTCCGGTCAACACCCCGGCGTTGCGCTGGGGCGCCTAGGAACCAGTGGCGATCGACCGCGACTCGACCCTGGACTGGATGAACCGGTTCGCCGGCGCGATGTCCGAGCATCGTCAGGAGCTCGTCCGGCTCGACACCGCGATCGGGGACGGCGACCACGGGACGAACATGAACCGGGGCATGGCCAAGGCGCTCGAGAAGCTGCAGGCGTCGCCGCCGGCCGATCCCGGCGCGGTGCTGAAGACGGTGGCGATGGCGCTGGTCTCGAGCGTCGGCGGAGCCGCCGGGCCGCTGTACGGAACCTTGTTCTTGCAGATGGGATCGGCGCTCGCCGACCAGCCGGAGGTCGATCTCGCCGGCTTCAGCGCCGCCTGGCGCAAGGGACTGGAGGGGGTCCAGTCCCGGGGCAAGGCGCAGCCGGGCGACAAGACGATGGTGGACGCGCTGGCGCCCGCAGTGCAGGCATTGGAGCAGGCAACGGATCTCGACGGTGGCCTGACCGCGGCGGTCACGGCCGCCGAGCAGGGCATGAACGCGACGACGCCGCTCGTCGCGCGCAAGGGACGGGCCAGCTACCTGGGCGATCGCAGCCAGGATCACCAGGACCCGGGCGCGACCTCCACCTATTACCTCGTCAAGACCGCCGCCGAGGCACTGGCCGATTGAAAGGAACATTCATGGCGAAGTACGCAGCAGCAGTTGATCAGGGCACGACCAGCAGCCGGGCGATGGTATTCGACCACTCCGGGAAGGTCGTAGCCGTATCGCAGAAAGAGCACGAGCAGATCTATCCCAAGCCGGGCTGGGTCGAGCACGACGCCAAGGAGATCTGGGCGCGCAGCCAGGAGGTGCTCGACGAGGCGCTGGACCAGGCGGGCGCGAGCCCGGATGACATCGCCGGGCTGGGCGTCACCAATCAGCGCGAGACGGCGCTGGTGTGGGACAAGACCACCGGCGAACCGGTGCACAACGCGCTCGTGTGGCAGGACACGCGGACCGACAAGATCATCGACGAGCTGTCGGCCGACGGCGGCCAGGATCGGTTCCGGGAGACGGTCGGCCTGCCGTTGGCCACGTACTTCTCGGGGCCCAAGGTCCGGTGGATCCTCGACAACGTCGACGGTGCCCGGGAGAAGGCCGAGTCGGGAGACCTGATCTTCGGGAACATGGATACCTGGATCATCTGGAACCTGACCGGCGGCACCGACGGCGGGCTGCACATCACCGACGTCACCAACGCCAGCCGGACGATGCTGATGGACCTCAAGACGCTCTCGTGGGATACCGAGATCGCGGACACGATCGGCGTGCCGATGTCGATGCTGCCAGAGATCCGAGCCTCGAGCGAGGTTTACGGCGAGGTCAAGACCGGCGCGTTCAGCGGCGTCAGCCTGGCCGGGGACCTCGGCGACCAGCAGGCGGCCACGTTCGGCCAGACCTGCTTCTCGGTCGGCGAGGCCAAGAACACCTATGGCACCGGCAACTTCATGCTGATCAACACCGGCACCGAGCTGGTGCACTCCAAGTCGGGGCTGCTGACCACCGTCGGCTACAAGGTCGGCGACCAGGACGTGATCTACTGCCTGGAGGGCTCGATCGCCATCACCGGCGCGCTCGTGCAGTGGTTGCGCGACAACCTCAAGCTGATCAAGGCCGCCCCCGAGGTCGAGGAGCTGGCCCAATCGGTCGACGACAACGGCGGGCTGTACATCGTGCCCGCGTTCTCGGGCCTGTTCGCCCCGTACTGGAAGTCCAACGCCCGCGGGGTGTTCGCCGGCCTCACCCGGTACGTCAACGCCGGCCACGTGGCCCGCGCCACCCTGGAGGCAACCGCCTTCCAGAGCCGGGAGATCGTCGAGGCGATGGCGACCGACTCCGGCGTCACCCTGGACTCGCTGAAGGTCGACGGCGGCATGGTGCAGAACGATCTGCTGATGCAGTTCCAGGCCGACCTTCTCGGCGTCCCGGTGATCCGGCCCGAGGTGGCCGAGACCACGGCACTGGGCGCCGCCTACGCGGCGGGGCTGGCCACCGGGTTCTGGAACAGCGAGGAGGACCTGCGCGAGAACTGGAGAGAGGGCAAGCGCTGGGAGCCCAAGATGGACGCCGACAAGCGCGACGAGTACTACAAGTACTGGAAGCGGGCCGTCACCCGCACGTTCGACTGGTTCGACGCGGCCTGAGCCGCCATCGGGTTTTGGATAGGGGGCGGCCTTGCGGCCGCCTCTTGTTTTTGCCCAGGGTCCGACGGAGGTAGGCTGCAATCATGGTGACGCTCAGCACCGAGGTCCTCGTCATCGGCGGTGGGGCCACCGGCGCCGGGGTCGCCTGGGACGCGGCGTTGCGCGGGTTCGATGTCGTGCTCGTCGACCGCCGGGACCTGGCCGAGGGCACGAGCGGCCGCTTTCACGGGCTGCTGCATTCCGGCGGGCGCTACGCGGTCAAGGACCCCCGGGCGGCGGTGGAGTGCATCGCCGAGAACCGCATCCTGCGCCGGGTTGCCGCCGACTGCATCGAGGACACCGGCGGGTTGTTCGTGACCACTCCGTGGGACGATCCCGCCTACGCCGACACCTTCGCCCGCGGCTGTGCCGCCACCGGGGTCGACTGCGAGGAGATCGACGTCGCGCAGGCATTGGCCGGCGAACCGCGGCTGAACCCGACCATCTCCCGCGCGTTTCGCGTGCCCGACGCCAACATCGACGTGTGGAAGACCGTGTGGGCGATGGGCCACGGCGCCCAGGCGCGGGGGGCGCGGATCCTTCCCTATCACGCCGCCGTCGCCATCCATCGTGAGGGGGAACGGGTCACCGGGGCGCGCGTGCGCGACTCGCGCACCGCCGAGGAGCTCGAGGTCTCCGCGCGGGTGACCGTCAACGCCGGCGGCGCCTGGGCGGAACAGATCGCCGACCTCGCCGGGATCGAGGGCGTCCGGGTGCTCCCCGGCCGGGGAATCATGATCGCGATGAACCACCGGCTGGTCAACACGGTGATCAACCGCTGTCAGCTGCCCACCGACGGCGACATCCTCGTGCCGATCCGGACCGTGTCCGTGATCGGCACCACCGACCAGCACACCGACGATCCCGACGACCACACCGTGGCGGAGTCGGAGGTCGACGCGATGCTCGACGACGGTGACAAGCTGGTGCCCGGCTTCCGGGACGCCCGAGCCCTGCGGGTGTGGACGGGCGTGCGGCCGCTGTTCGAGGACACCAAGGCGTCGGACACCGACACCCGCGACGTGACCCGCGCCCACGCCCTGCTCGATCACGCGCAGCGCGACGGCGTCGCCGGGTTCATCACCATCACCGGCGGCAAGCTGACCACCTTCCGGCTGATGGCCGAGGAGACGGTTGACGCCGTTTGCCGGCAGCTGGACGACGTTCGGCCCTGCCACACCGCCACCGAGCCGCTGCCCGGATCCGAGGACGGGCAGACCTACCGGCTCGGGGAGCGTCTCGCCCGCAAGGAGTCGCGGCTGGCCGACGAGCAGCTGATCTGCGAGTGCGAGCTCGTCCCCCGCTCGCGGCTGGAGGAGGCGCTCACCCGCACCGGCTCCACCAACCTGGATGACATCCGCCGCCAGCTGCGGTTGGGGATGGGTCCGTGCCAGGGCGGCTTCTGCATCTACCGCGCCGCCGGCATCCTGCACGGGTCCGACGGACTGAGCGCAGCCGAGGCCGACGCCTCGCTGCTGGCGTTCCTGCAGGAGCGCTGGAAGGGGGTGTGGCCGATCCTGTACGGCGACCAGCTGCGCCAGGCGCGGTTGGACGACTGGATCTTCCAGGGAGTGCTCGACGTGGAGCATCTGCCGGTATGACCGACGAGGCGCTGCACTTCGACGCGGTGGTGATCGGCGCCGGCACGGCCGGCCTCACCGCGGCGACGCGCATCGCGCAGCACGGGGGGCGGGTGTGCGTGCTGGCCAAGGGGATCGGGTCGACGCATCTCGCCCCGGCGACGATCGACGTCCTCGGCTACTCGCCGGCTCGCGTTGACGCGCCCGAGGTCGCGCTGCGGGAGCTGATCGCCGACCGTCCCGATCACCCCTACGCGCTGCTCGGCGCCGAACTGGTCGGCGAGGCGTTGCGGTGGTTTCAGGAGACGGTGGCCGCTGGGATGCTGCCCGGGTACGCCTACTCCGGAAGCCTGGAGCGAAATCAGCTGCTGCCCACCGCGGTGGGCGTCCTGCGCCCGTCGGCGCTGGTGCCGGACACGATGGCCGCCGGAGACTCGCGCGGGCTGGGCAAGGTGACGATCGTCGGCACGCCGGCGCTTCGTGATTTTCACCCCAAGCTGTGTGCCGCCAACCTGCAGGCAGCCGGGATCGACGCACGAGGCCTCAGCCTCGACCTGCAGCTGGAGCGAGCCGACGCCAACGCGCTGGGTCTTGCCCGGTGCTTCGACGATCCGGCGTGGCGGGCGCGGTTCTGCACGGAGCTGTCGCGGGCGCTGCGTGCCGAGGAGCGTGTCGGGCTGCCGGCGATGCTCGGACTGCGCGACCCCCACGGGGTGCTGGCCGACATGCAGCAGCGCCTCGGTCGCCGCGTATTCGAGATCCCCACCCTGCCTCCGTCGGTCCCGGGCATGCGGCTGTACGAGATTCTGCGCGCCGCGCTGCGTGCCGCCGGCGGCCGGCTGGTGCTCGGGGCCGAGGTGGTGGCGTCACAGCGCGACGGCGATCGCGTCACGATGGTCCGCACCCGGGCCGCCGGCCGTGACATCGGCTATGCGGCGCCGTGGTTCGTGCTCGCCTCCGGCGGCTTCGCATCGGGCGGGATCGCGCTCGACTCCCGGTGGGCGACCCGCGAAAATGTCTTCGGCCTTCCCCTCCGAGGACTGCCCGCGCCCGACGAGCCACGATTTACGAGCCAGTATCTGGCCGAGCAGCCGATGGCGCGGGTCGGAGTCGCCGTCGACCGCGAGCTCCGTGCGGAGGGCGCCGACAACGTGCTCGTGGTCGGCGCCGCGCTGCCGGGAGCCGTTTCCTGGCGCGAAGGATCGGGCGAGGGCATCGCCCTGACCAGCGGGTATCGCGCCGGGCAGCTGGTGGCTGACAAGTCCGAGGTCGGGGCGGGGGCGGCGGCATGAGCGACGCTGACCGGTTCGTCGCCGAGGTCCTGCGGGGGTCGCTGGACCACTGCGTCAAGTGCACGATCTGCGAGACGGCGTGCCCCGTGTCCAACGCGACCCCGCTGTTCCCCGGACCCAAGTACGCGGGGCCGCAGTCTGAGCGCTACCGGGTGGCCGACGAACCGTCGGTGGAGTTCTCGGTCGACTACTGCTCGGGCTGCGGGATCTGCTCGCAGGTGTGTCCCCAGGGGGTGAAGATCGCCGAGATCAACGCTCAGGCGCGCAACAAGCTCAAACGCCAGAAGGGCGTCCCGCTGCGCGACCGGATCATCACCCGCCCCACCTGGCTGGGGCGGGTGGGGACGCCGGCGGCTCAGATCGCCAACCTGTCGCTGAAGCTGCGGCCGGTCCGACTCCTGACCGAGAAGGCGATCGGGGTGCACCACGATGCCGCGGTGCCGAAGTTCGCCGGCCGGCGGTTCTCGCGCTGGGCGCGAGACCGCGTCAGCCCGGCGACGGGCCGCCGGATCGTCTACTTCCACGGCTGCGGCACCGAGTACTACGAGCCCTGGGAGGGCGAGAAGGTGGTCGCCATCCTCGAGCACAACGGCTTTGAGGTGGTGGTCCCCAAGCAGGACTGCTGTGGGCTGCCGCTGCAGTCCAGCGGCCTGTTCGACGACGCGCGCAAGGTGGTGCTGCGACTGGCGCGCAACCTGTCCCCCTACGTCGCCGACGACGACACGATCATCGTCGGCAACGCCACCAGCTGCACTTTGATGCTCAAGCGCGAGGCGCGGGAGATCCTGTCACTCGAGGACGACCCCGATCTCAAGCGGGTGTCGGAGCGCACCTACGACATCTGCGAGCTGCTGCTGGAGCTGCATGACCGCGGCGACCTGAAGACCGATTTTCAGCCGGTGCCCGAGACCGTCGCCTATCACGCTCCGTGCCAGCAGCAGGGACACTGGCTGGGCAAGCCGGCGCTCGATCTGCTCGCCCTCATCCCTGACTTGGAGGTCAGGGAGATGAACGCCCGCTGCTGCGGGATCGCCGGAACCTATGGACTCAAGGCCGAGAAGTACGACATCGCGATGGCCGTTGGCCGAGATCTGTTCGATCAGGTGCGGGCCTCGGGAGCGCCGACCGTGGCCTGTGACTCGGAGACGTGCCGGTGGCAGATCACGCACGCGACCCAGCGGCCGTCGGTGCACCCGATCGACTACCTGCACCGCGCGTACGGGTTGGATCGCAACGGCGGATAGCTAAGTGGCGCCAGTCGGGATCGTCGTCGTCTCCCACAGCGCGGCGCTGGCCGACGGAGTGGTGACCCTGGCCCGCGAGATGGGCGGCGAGGACCTGGTGCTGGAGGCGGCCGGGGGGGTCGAGGACACCGACTCCACCCGCCCCGTGCTCGGGACCGACGCCGACCGGGTGCGGACGGCGATCGAGAAGGCGATGTCCGCCGACGGCGTGCTGGTGCTGATGGATCTCGGGAGTGCCCTGATGAGCACGGAGTTCGCGATCGAGTTGCTCGAGGACCCCCCCGGTCCGGTGCGCATGAGCGACGCCCCCCTGGTGGAAGGGGCGGTGGCGGCGGCGGCGGCCGCCGCGGGGGGTGCAGCGCTGGACGAGGTCGCGGCCGAGGCGCGGGGGGCGCTGGCGATGAAGGCCGCGCAGCTCGGCGGCGACGCTGGCTCAGCGCCGCTCGCCCAGGCCGCGGAGACCGACGTCGAGCCCGACGCCCGCGCCGAGCTGGCCGTGCGCAACGAGATCGGCCTCCATGCCCGTCCGGCGGCGCGCTTCGTGCAGACCGTGCGCGGTTTCAACGCGGACGTGCGCGTCGCCAAGCTCGGCGACGGGACGCCGGTGGCGGCCGGCAGCTTGACCAACTTGGTGGCACTCGGCGCCCGGCGGGGCGACACGCTGCTGGTCGACGCCAGCGGGCCGGAGGCGTCCGAGGCGCTGGCCGCACTTCAGGAGCTCGCCGCCTCTGGCTTTGGCGACGGAGTGGTGGCGTCGGCGACGGTCGGATCCGACGCCGCCCCCGCCCCCGCTCCCGCCCCCGCTCCCGCCCCCGCCCCCGCCCCCCGCTCCCGCTCCCGAGGCCGCTCGGACCGCGCCTCCCCGCAGGGGCGCCATCCTCGATGGCATCGCCGCCTGCGCCGGCGTCGCCATCGGACCGGCCCACCGGCTCCAGCGCCCGTCGGGGCCGCCGCCCGAGCGGCCGGTGACCGACCCGGCCGCCGAGCGCACCCGGCTCGACGCAGGGATCGCCGCCGCCCATCGCGCCATCGAGCACGACCGCGAGGTCGTCGCCCAGCGAGCCGGCCAGGCCGAGGCCGACATCTTCGACGCCCACTTGGCGCTGCTCGGAGACGAGGCGCTGCTGGGGCCGGCGCAGACCGCGATCGACGCCGGCGCCAGCGCCGAGCGCGCCTGGTATGACTCCGCCCAGGCCGTCGCCGCCCGCTACCGCGCCCTGCCCGAGCCGCTGCTCCAGGAACGGGCGACCGACGTGCTCGACGTCGGTCGCCGAGTGGTGGCGGCGCTGGCCGGGGAGGCCGAACGGGGGCCGGTGGCGGCCGGGATCGCGATCACCGACGAGCTCACCCCGGCGCAGGCCGCGCGCCTCGATCCCGAGCAGGTTCTGGCCATCGCCACCGCCCGCGGCTCGACCACCGCCCACGCGGCGATTCTCGCCCGCGCGCTCGGTATCCCGGCCGTGGTCGGATTGGGGCCGTCGGTGCTCGCCGTCGCCGAGGGGACGCCGCTGCTGCTGGACGGGGAGGCCGGAACCGTCGCGGTCGACCCACCGGCGACGGTGCTCGCCGCGGCGCGGGAGCGGCGCGAGCGGCTGGGCCGGCGGCGCGCCGCGGCCCGCGAACGGGCGGGCGAGCCGGGGCGGATGCGCGGCGGGGAGCGGATCGAGGTGTTCGCCAACCTGGGCGCGACCGCGGAAGTCGCCCGCGCGGTGGAGCTCGGCGCCGAGGGGGTCGGGCTGCTCCGCACCGAGTTCCTGTTCCTGGGGCGCGAGGCACTGCCCGACGAGGAGGAGCAGACCGAGACGCTGCGTCAGATCGCGGCGGCGCTGGAGGGCCGGCCGCTGGTCGTCCGCACCCTCGATGCCGGGGCGGACAAGCCGCTGCCGGCGCTGCCGATGCCGCCCGAGTCCAATCCGTTTCTCGGCGTCCGGGGGATCCGGCTGGCCCTGGAGCGCCGCGACGTGCTGGCCACCCAGTTCCGGGCGATCCTGCGCGTCGCCGCCGAGTACCCGGTCAAAGCGATGCTGCCGATGGTGGCCACCCTGGAGGAGATCGTCGCCGCGCGCCGCCTGCTGGCGCAGGCCCGCGAGCAGACCGAGATCACGGCGGAGCTGGAGCTCGGAATCATGGTCGAGGTCCCGGCGGCAGCCCTGGCGGCGGGACGGCTGGCCGAGCACGTCGATTTCTTCTCAGTGGGGACCAACGACCTGACCCAGTACACCATGGCCGCCGAGCGTGGCGACGCCCGCCTGGCGTCGCTGCTGGCCGGGCCGCAGCCGGCGGTGCTGGCGCTGATCCAGGCGACGATCCGGGGCGCGGTCGGTCACGATCGCTGGGTCGGCGTCTGCGGAGAGCTCGCCGGCGATCCCGCGGCCGCGGTTCTGCTCGCCGGCCTGGGGGTGACGGAGCTCAGCATGGCGCCCGGGGTGATCCCCGACGTCAAGGCGGCGCTCCGCGAGGTCGACCTCGATCAGGCTCGTGCAGCTGCGCTGGCCGCGATTGGAACCGACGACGCCGTCGCTGCCCGCGGGCTGGGGCTCGCGCTGCTTTAGGGTTCGCCAGGTAGTCTCCGGAGGGTGGAGGCGGGTAGTTTGACCGGGTTGCGATCCTCACGCGCGCTCGCGGTCGGCACCGGCGTGCGGATCGCGGTTTCGCCCGTGATCATGGCACTGCTGCTGGACCGCAGCTACACGCCGGCGGCGATCGTGTTCCTGCTGGCGGCGGCCACCGACTGGCTCGACGGTCGGCTCGCCCGTCGCTGGGGGGTGACCACCCGGCTGGGTTCGTTCCTGGACACGACCGCCGACAAGTTGCTGGTGACCACCGCCCTCGTCGGGCTCGTCGCGGTCGGCCGGGCGTCGCCCTGGGTGACGCTGATCATCATCGCGCGGGAGTTCACGATCCTCGGTCTGCGGGCGGCGGTCGCCGCCGGTGGGGTGAAGTTCGAGACCTCGATGCTCGGCAAGTGGAAGACCACCGTCCAGTTCGCGGCGATCGCCCTGGCGATGCTCCGTCCCGAAGTGACGATCGCCGGCGCCTATCTGGACCAGTGGGCGATGATCGCCGCCGCGGTCGTGACCGCCTGGTCGGGCATTGATTACCTGGCGCGCTCCACCGCCGCGCTTCGAGCCTGACGGTGGCTCGGGTGTTCATCACCGGCGCGACCGGCGTGATCGGCCGGGCGCTGACCACTCGCCTGCTGGAGCGCGGCGACGATGTCGTTGCGCTGGCGCGCTCGGAGACTGCGGCGCGCGCGCTGGCGCAACGCGGCGTGCGGGTGGCTCGCGGCGACGTCTATGACGAGACGGCCCTCGCCACCGGGATGGCGGGCTGCGCACTGGCGTTCAACCTGGCCGGCGTGAACTCCCTGTGCGTCACCGACCCGGGACCGATGCAGCGGGCCAACGTCGACGGCGCGGTGGCGGCGGTCCGCGCCGCCGCTCGGGCCGGGGTTTCCCGGCTCGTGCACACCTCCTCGGCGGCCACGATCGGCGAGGCCACGGGCACCATCGCCGACGAATGGACGGCTCACCGCGGGTCATTCCTATCGACCTATGAGCGGACCAAGACCGAGGGCGAGCACGCGGCGCTGGCGGCGGCGGCCGCCGTCGGCCAGGATGTCGTCTCGGTTAATCCCTCCTCCGTGCAGGGCCCTGGCCGGGCCAGCGGCACCGGCCGCTTCCTGCTGGCGTTCCTGGACGGGCGGCTGAAGGTGTTCGTCGACACCGACGTCAGCATGGTCGACATCGAGGACTGCGCCGAGGGCCACCTGCTCGCCGCCGAGCGAGGTGTCGCCGGCGAGCGCTACCTGCTCAGCGGGATTCGGGTGACGATCGCCGAGGCGCTGGCGCTGGCCGCCGAGGTCGCGGGCGTGCAGCGGCGCCCGCGGCTGGTGCCGCGGGCCGTGGCCGGCGCCGCCGGCACCGCGGTCGAGTACGCCTACCGCCTGCGTCGCCGTCAGCCACCGGTGTGCCGGGAGATGGTCCGCACGCTGCTGCACGGCCACCGCTACGACGGCTCGCGGGCCGAGCGCGAGCTCGGGCTGCGTTACACGCCGGCCCGCGAGACGGTTCGCCGAACCGTGGAGTGGGCCCGCGCCGAGGGGCTGCTGCGCAACGCTTGACCCGGCCGAGGGCTGCTGGGTGACGCCGGGACGGCGGGTCAGCGCAGATGGGGCGGCCAGTGCATCGACTCGATGTCCGGCGGCTCGCCCGCCCACACCAGCTCCACCGCGCAGCCGGCGTGATCGAGGACGAACCGGGTCCGTGGCCCCAGGCTCTTGGGCCCGAGTCGCGGCTCGCCGTCGCGGGCGAGGACGAGGAGGTCGGCATCGGCGGCGGCGCGCAGCACCTCGCGCTCGATCCGGCCGCGCCGAGCCACCAGCTCGGCCGCCCGTCCGAGCCGCTCCCGCGCGGAGGAAAGCAGCGCGTCGGCTTCGGCCTCGCCGATCTGGCGCGCCGTCGGTCCCGGCGGCGGCCGGCGGTGGCGCCCCAGCCGGCCCGGCCCCGGATGGTCGGCCAGCTCCTCGACGTCGCTGGCGGCGACGTGGATCAGCGTCACCTCGGCGTTGGCGGGCAGCAGCCGGCGAGCCTGGTCTACACACGCCGGCCAGGAGCCCTCCGAGATCCACACCAGGACCCGCATCAGATCACCTGCAAAGCCAACCACAGCGAGACGGTTCCCGCCACCAGGGTCACCGGAACGGTCAGCGCCCCGAGACGCACGAACTCGCTCACCTCGACCTCCTCCTCGTGGGCGTGCACCACACGCCGCCACAGCAGCGTCGCCAGCGAGCCGACGTAGGTGAGGTTCGGCCCGACGTTGACGCCGATCAACATCGCCAGCACCGCTCCCGGGGCGCTGGGCGTGACCACGGCCAGGATGATCAACGTCGCCGGCAGATTGTTGACCAGGTTGGCGACCACCGCGCTCACCGCGGCGACCGCCAGCAGGGCGGGCAGGTCGCTTCCGGGCGGCAGCAGCGAGTCGATCACCGATGACAGTCCGTGCGCCCCGGCGGCCGCCACCACCACACCGAGGGCGAGCACGAACACGAGAAAGCTCGGCTCGGCAGCGCCGATCAGCTCGGGCAGCGACGCCGGACGCCGGTAGAGCGTGATCGCCACCGCGCCGGCGGTGGCGAACCACACCGGGGCGATTCCAACCACCGAGCTGACCGCGAACCCGAACAGGGTCGCCCCCACCACCGAGAGCGCGAACCGGGGCAGCTCGGGCCGGCTCGCCGCCGATGGCGACTCGGCGGCCTGCCGCAGATCGGCGGCGAAGAAACGGCTCAGCACCACCCACTCCACCGCCAGCGCGACCAGCCACGGCAACGCCATCAGCGCCGCGAAGCGCGTGAACGAGAGGCCGCTGGCGGCGAACGCCAGCAGATTGGTGAGGTTGGAGACCGGCAGCAGCAGCGACGCGCTGTTGGCCAGGTGCGAGCAGGCGTAGACGTGGGGTCGCGGGCTGCACCGCAGCCGCGCGGCGGTGGCGAACACGATCGGCGTGAGCAGCACGATCGTCGCGTCGAGGCTGAGCACCGCGGT
This sequence comes from uncultured Actinomycetota bacterium, assembly GCA_963830395.1. GTDB lineage: Bacteria > Actinomycetota > Thermoleophilia > Solirubrobacterales > Solirubrobacteraceae > Palsa-465. The sequence continues at coordinate 27,047 of CAWHMI010000024.1, read as the reverse complement.
GGTGGCGGCGGCGACCATGAACACCATCGCCAGCAGGCGCCGTGGCTGGCCCCGCGAGCCGTAGGCCATGAGTGCGCCGAGCGCATCGAACAGCCCCGAGCGCCGGCAGCCGTCGGCCAGCACCAGCAGCGCCGCCAGGAACCCGACGGTCGGTCCCAGCCGCCCCAGCGCCGTGCGGGCGCCGTGGAGGCTCAACGCCCCCGCCGCAACGACGATGATCGCCCCGGCCGCGGTCACCGCCCAGTCGGGCGCCCAGCGCCAGCGGGTCACCGCGGCGGTCAGCCCGGCGACCAGAGCGACGAGCGCGATCGCCTCGCTCAACGTCCGTCACCTGAGCGAGCGCCGGGCATCGGCGCATCATGACGGCGTCTCACCCCGCGGCGATCGCCCCCCGCGGATCAGTCGGGCGCAGCCGGCGCGTCCGGGTTAAGCTCTCCGGCCCTTCATCGCCGACCCGAACGACGCGCGCGTCTTCGGTGGGGGGAAGTCCCCGGAAGAAGGGCGGTTGGTGCGCAACTCGAGGCGAGCATCCACTCCAGGCCGACGATCACTGTGATCGCAGCGATGAGCAGCGTGCCGCCGACTTCGCCGATCAGCGGGAGGTTGACCTCGACGTAGCTCTGGTTGGGGTCGACATAGACCTTGATGCTCCAGATCAGCAGCGCGAACAGCAAGAACGTGCCCAGCGCCGGGATGATCACGTCGCTGATCGACCGGCGCAGTCCGGCGGTGATCGACCGCCGGTAGTGCGCCGGGGTGCTGTCGACCTTTCTGCTGCTGGCCGCCTACCTGCTGGTGACGATCTCGGTCCAGGCGTTCGCCGGTATCGGGCTAGGGGTGGGGCTCGGAAACCCGGCCCACCAGAACGACGTCCTGTCGGTGCTGGCGACGGCGATCTTCGGCAACTCCGTGCTCGGCTCGGTCCTCAGCCATCTGCTCATCTTCATGGTGCTGACGTCGGCCGCGGCCACCACGCAGACGACGATCCTCCCGAACGCGCGGACGACCCGGCCCCCCGACATCCGGTAACAAGAACTGAGGACACGTGAAGCTGGTCCCGCAGTCCGGGTCGGCCTGGTTCATTCGCTTCGTCGCCCAGGCGGAGAAGAACATCGGGATGAACGCCAGCACCACCAGGAGCGGGGTCTGCAGTCCGACCACCGCGACGACGAACCCGAGCGTCGCCGCCAGGCTGTAGGCGGGCGCGGTGGACGCGATCCCGACCGCGGTGCTCGTGGCCAGGCCCAGCGCGTCGCGCTTCAGCCCTTTGTCGACGACCGTCCCCTCCGGCAGCGGGTCCCGAAACCCGCGGCGCCTCCCCGTTCGATCTCCACCGCGGAGAATTTAGATCCGCCGGCGTGTCGGAGTGTCGCGGGTTGCCGGTCCGCTATCGACACGGCGGCTAAGCAGGGCGCTGGGGAGAGCCGGGGCGCGGGAGTCCGACGTGATCGCGCAGGGTGCTGCCGAGATACTCGGTCCGGGCGTGCCCCGTCGCTGCAGGATCGGCACGACGTGATCCACGAACGCTGTCAGTTCGCGGGGCAGGACGTTGGGCATCAGCGTGAAGCCGTCGCAGGCGCCGGCCTGCCACCAATCGGTCATGAGGTCGGCCAGGCCCTCAGGCGTGCCGGTGAAGTCCAGCCCGCCGGGCAGCGCCGAGAGCTTCTGGGCCACCGCCCGGAAGGTGGTCGGCTCCTCCGCCGCCATCCGGTAGATCGAGGCGCCAAAGCTGGTCCGCGGCGCGTCGTCGAGCAGCGCGGGCGGAAACGGAGCGTCCGGGTCGATGGTGGCGAAGTCAAGCCCGGCGAGATTGGCGAGATTGCGCCAGCGAAACTCCCCACTCGCCGCGTCTTCCAGCTCCTGCTTACGCGCCAGCGCTTCGGCCTCGGTGCCGGCGAGCAGGAACGACAGGCCGGGCAGCGCCCGCAGGTGATCGGGATCCCGGCCGGACGCCTGCGCCTGAGATCGCAGCGCGGCGCGGAACTCGATCCCGGCGGCGATGTCGCGCTGCGGGGTGAACACGCCGTCGGCGTACCTGGCCGCGAGCCCGACGCCGGCCGGCGATGATCCCGCCTGGGCGAGGAACGGATGCCCCTGGGGCGACCGCGGGAACGGCAGATACCCGGAGACGTCGAAGTACCTGCCGTGGTGGTGGGGGGGATGCAGCTTCGCCGGATCGGCCCACACCCCGGTCTCCTTGGAGCCGACCACGGCGTCGTCCTCCCAGGCGTCCCACAGCGCCAGCACGACCGCCACGAACTCCTCGGCCCGGTCGTACCGGTCCGCCCGCGGCGGGTGCGGCTGTTCGCCGAAGTTGCCGGCGACGGCGGGCTCGACCGTGGTCACGATGTTCCAGCCCGCCCGTCCGCGGCTGAGGAAGTCGAGCGTGGCCAGCCGCCGGGCGACGTCCCACGGAAAGCTGTACGTGGTCGACACGGTGGCGATGAGCCCGATCTGATCGGTCGCGGTCGCCACCGCGGACAGCAGCTGCACGGGGTCGAACCCGATGCCGGGCAGGTACTCGGAGCGAAACTCGGCCACGCCGGGGCTGTCGGGCAGGAAGATGGAATCGATGACGCCTCGCTCGGCGAGTCTGGCCAGATCGATATAGCTGCGGACGTCGAGCACGGCGCGAGGATCGTCGGGCGACACCTTCCACGCCGATTCGTGGTAGCCGGGATTACGCAGGTAGGCGTTGAGACTGAGGTGCCGGTTCACCGGTTCGTGCCGCTCAGGGTGAGATTGCCGTGCCGGTCACCCGTTCGCGGCGGTCAGGACGCCGAGGCCGGTGTAGCCGAGCGCATAGGCCACCCGTCCACGGTGGGCGGTGCCGAAGAACACCGAGAACCGGCTGCAGGTGTCGATCGCCCCACCCCAGCGGTGGCTGAGGCGGAAACGGGAAGGGGCGAGAAGTCTGCGAGAGCCTGGCGAAGGTGGCCTCGTCGGCGTCGCGGTCGCGCGGGCCGACGTCGCCCGCGCCGCCGCGGCGATACACCGCGTCGTAACCGCCCCACAGGATCCGGTCGTCGCGGGTGCGCCGGTAGTAGTGAAACTGGTTGGCCATGTCCGCCATCCCCTGGCGCCCCTCCCATCCGATCGATCGCTGCTGGGCCTCGGTCAGTGGCTCGGTCATCAACGCGTAGTCGTAGACGGGGGCGACGTAGCGCCGGATCGCGGACAGCAGCGGCGGATAGGCGCTGGTCGCCAGCAGCACCCGCCGGGCGATGACCACCCCGCCCTCGGTCGTGACCCGGATCATCTCGCCGGCGCTGTTCACGGCGCGAGCCGGACTGAGCTCGCAGATCCTCACCCCGGCGTTCACGGCGGCGCGACGCAGGCCGTCGGCGAGACGGCCGGGATGAACCAGCGCCGATCCGGTGCGATCCCACAAGCCCTGGAGATATGTCGGCGAGTTGACCTGGGCTCGCACCTCGGTGCCGTCCAGCAGCACGTGGTCGTGGCCGAACCGGCGCAGGATCTGCGTCTCGGCTTCGAGATCACCGATCTCGTGCGGCTCCAGAGCGACCGTGAGCGTGCCGGTGGCCTCGTACTCGCAGTCGATCTCGTAGAGACGGAGGTCGTCTCGCAACTCCTCGAAGTTGTGTTGCCCGAGCGCCTCCAGCCGCTCGATGTCGTCCGGGAACCGCGCCAGGCCATTGGCCAGGCCGTGCGTGAGCGAAGCCTCGACGAAGCCGCCGTTTCGACCGCTCGCCCCCGCGCCGCAGCGGGTCGCCTCCAGCACCACGACCTCGCGGGCCGGACTCCGCGCCTTTGCCTGCAGCGCCGCCCACAACCCGGTGTAACCCCCGCCGACGATGCACAGATCGGCGTCGATCACCTCGCTCAGCGGGGCGTGGGCGGGGCGCGGCGCCAGCGCCGCCAGCCAGAACGATCGCGGCTCGGCGTCGGCGTACGCCGCGCGCTGGACGGGCGTGGGCTCGGTCTGGGGCCAGGGAGAGGGCACGCGTGCCCTTCAGGCCGCCACCGCCGGCGCCAAGTGCAGCATCCGTCCGGCATCGGCGAGCACTGCCCGCATCGCCCCGACGATCTCCTCGAGCACCGCATCGTCGGAGATCAGCGGCGGCGCGATCTGGAGCACGGCGTCGCCGCGGTCATCGGCGCGCGCGATCAGGCCCGCCTCGCGCAGCCGTCCCGGCATGAAGCCGCGCAGCACCCGCTCGCGCTCGTCGGCGTCCAACCGCGTGTTGGCGTCGTCCTTGACCAACTCGACGGCCCAGAAGAAGCCGTCGCCGCGCACGTCGCCGACGATCGGCAGCTCACGCAGCGTCTGCAGTCGCTCGCGCAGCCGCGGCTCCCGCTCGCGAACATTCTCCAGGACGCGATCGCGGGTGAAGATCTCCAGGTTCTTGAGCGCGATCGACGCGCACAGGGGGTGCCCGCCGAAGGTGATCCCGTGCAGCAGGGTGCGGCCATCGTCGTAGAGCGGTTGAGCGACCGCGTCCGAGACAAAAACGGCGCCCATCGGGGCGTAAGCGGAGGTGAGGCCCTTGGCGGTGGTGATGATGTCCGGGACGGCCCCGTAGCGGGTGACGCCGAACCACTCCCCGAGCCGGCCGAACCCCGTGATCACCTCGTCGGCGACGAGCACGATGCCGTAGCGGTCAGCGAGATCACGCAGTCCGGGCCAATAACCGGGCGGCGGAACCAGGCAACCGCCGGCGTTCTGCACCGGCTCGGCGATGATCATCGCCACCGTGTCTGGCCCTTCGGCCACGATCGCCGCCTCCAGCTCGCTCAGCAACGCTGCGGTCAGCGCCTCGCCCTGGACCTCTGAGCGGAACTGGTTGGTGTTGGAGACGTGCGTCGTGTCGATCGCGGGCCTGCCGAATGGCTCCTTGTATCCGGGCACGCCGGTCAGCGCCAAAGCACCCAGGGTGACGCCGTGGTAGGCGATCCGGCGCGCGATCGCCTTGAGTCGTTGTGGCTCACCCCTGGCGATGTGGTACTGGCGGACGATCTTCCAGGCCGCCTCCACCGACTCCGAGCCGCCGGACGTGAAGAAGACCTTGTTCAGCGGGTCGGGCGCGATCGCGGCCAGGCGCTCGGCGAGCGCCAGTGCGGGCGGGTGCGCCGTCGACCACAGCGTGTTGAAGGCGAGCCGCTCAAGCTGCTCGCCCGCCACCGCGGCCATTTCGGCGCCATAGGAGTATCCGATCTGCGCACAGAACAGGCTCGAGAGCCCGTCGACATAACGTTTGCCGGAGCGGTCGAAGACGTGCGCGCCCTCGCCGCGGTCGAGCACCAGCAGATCCGAACCACCGTCGCCGTAGGCGCCGTTACGGGAGAAGTGCAGCAGCGCCGCACCCTGATCCACATCCATCTACAGGTCACCACCTTCGCATCGGTCGGTTGCTCTCCGCATGCTGGCTCATCGGCGGGGGTCGATCAAGGGGCGGCATGGCCCGACTTGGCGGCCCCCGGTGGACGCAGCGGCGCGTCGGCGGACCCCGATTGCCAGCAAAAAACGAGTTAACTCCGCGCCACCGTCTATGTTGAGGGGCAACACGTCGATGAACCCCGAGGATCTCACCGCCATCGAAGCTACCGGACGTCGCTGCGCCGTCTGTCACACGGGTCGCCACTGGCGCAAGTTCGAGGTCGTCCGGCCCGAAGGCCGCGACCCCGTCGTGCTGTGCTCCGCTTGCCGTTCGCGGTTTGGCGAGACGCCTCCGATGCTCGAGTCCAAGGAGACGCCCGCGCCCCCTGAGCCGGACCCGACATCGCAACCAAGCGCATCACAGGGGACCGATGCGGCCCCCAAGACACGCTCCCGCAAGCGCGGCCGTGCGCAACCGCGCTCGCCACAGACCGAGGACCGGCTCAAGCGAGCTCTCCGCGAGCTTCCGCCCGGCGAGCACTCGACGGCCCGGATCGCGAAGGCGGCAGGCCTGAACCGGGCCAAGGTTCTCTCCCGTCTGCACGCCCTCGAGGAGGCCGGCGAGGTGCAGCAGGTCGGGAACCGCTGGTCGACCGAGCGGCCGTCGACCGATCTCGAGGCGGCGTTCGACCGTCTGCAGGAGCGGACGGGCAACCTGCGCATCGTTCGCGAGCGCGAGCGCGTCGGCTGATCGCCGCCGGCGCCGGACTCAGCCCGAGCCGAGTCGAGCGGATGGTGGCCGACGGCAAGCGCGCGGACATGCTCGTGCACACGGCGGAGCCGTTCAACGCGGAGCCTCCGCGCGAGGCGCTGGGCGAGAGCGATCTGACCGCGCTCGATACGTTCTACGTGCGCAGCCATGGGCCGATCCCGCGGCTGGACGCGACGCGCTGGCGATTGCGGGTCGATGGGCTGGTCACGCGCGAGCTCGAGCTGTCCCTGGACGAGCTGCGCGAGTGCTTCGCCGAGCGCGAGGTGATTGCCACCCTGCAATGTGCCGGTAACCGTCGCGAGGGGCTGATCGCGGTGCGCGACATACCGGACGAGGCACCATGGGGACCGGGAGCGACCGGGAACGCGGCGTGGCGTGGGGTCGCGCTGGCTGACGTGCTCGCCGCCGCCGGCGTGCGCAACGACGCCCAGCACGTGGCGCTGCTCGGTGCCGACGTCTCCCAGCAGGCTGAGCCGCCGCAGCGCTTCGGCGCGTCGATCCCGCGCCGCAAGGCGTTGGCAGAGGAGGTGCTGCTCGCCTGGGAGATGAACGGTGAGCCGCTGCGCGCCCCGCACGGCGCGCCAGTCCGGGCGATCGTTCCCGGCTACATCGGCGCGCGCAGCGTGAAATGGATCGAGCGCGTCACCGCCCAGCACGGACCATCCGAGAACTATTTCCAGGCGCGCTCCTACCGTCTCCTGCCGCCCGAGGCCGATCCGAGGCTAGCCCCGGCGGGGACCGGGGTCGCGCTGGGTGCGGTGGCCGTCAACGCGGAGATCCTCAACCCCGCGGACGGCGCGACCGTCGCCGCCGGCGCCGTCGAGGTGCGCGGCTACGCGTTTGCCGGCGATGACCGGAGCATCGTTCGCGTGGACGTCGCCACCGACGGCGGCCGGCACTGGCAACAGGCCGAGTTGCGCCACCAGGCCAGCCCGTGGGCGTGGCGGCGCTGGCGCGCCCAGGTCGTGCTCGACCCCGGCGACGCTGAGGTCGTCGCCCGGGCGTGGGACAGCGCCGCCGCCACCCAGCCCGAGGACCCTGCTCAACTGTGGAACCCCAAGGGCTACGTCAACAACGCCTGGTCGCGCGCCCGTTACACCGTCGTGGGCTAGGCGGTCGCCGGTGTGAGCTAGACGGTCGGCGTGTCCAGCGCGGCCAGCGCCTCGGCGTCCAGCTCGATCTCGCCGGCGCGCATGTTCTCCTCCAGGTGCGCCGGCGAAGAGGTGCCGGGGATCAGTAGGACGTTGGGCGACAGGGCGAGTAGCCACGCCAGCGCCACCTGCGACGCCGTGACCCCGAGGCGCTGCGCCGTGGCCGTGACGCCGGAGTGTGAGATCACCGGCTTACTCGGATCAAAGGCGGATCCCAGCGGAAAGAACGGGACAAACGCGATGCCGCGGGCGGCGCATTCCCGCAGCAGCGGCAGCGACGCGCGGTCGACCACATTCAGCGGGTTCTGTACGCAGACGATCGGCGTCCTGTCCAGGGCGTGCACGAGCTGTTCGCGCGATACGTTGCTCAGGCCCACGCCGGCGATCAGGCCGTCCTCGCGGGCTTGCGCCATGGCGTCGAGCTGATCGTCGAAGCTGACGCCGGACTCGTGCCCAGGCTCCATCAGGCGCAGGTTCACGGCGGCGAGCCGCTGCACCCCGAGGCTGCGCAAGTTGTCCTCGATGGCGCTGCGCAGCTGCACCGGTCGGTCCGCGGCCAGCCAGCCCTTGTTGTCGTCGCGCCGTGCGCCCACCTTGCTCACCAGCGCCAGGTGGTCGGGGAACGGGTGTAGCGCCTCGCGGAGCAGCTCGTTCGCTACGTCCGGACCGTAGAACTGCGCGGTGTCGATGTGATCTACACCCAGCTGCACCGCCCGCCGGACGACGGCCACCGCCTGGTCGTGGTCGCGGGGTGGGCCCCACACGCCGGGGCCGGGCAGCTGCATGGCCCCGAACCCGACTCGGTTGACTTTGAAGGGACCCAGCGTCGCACGATCCGACATGCGCTCAATCTATCGGTCGCTACCTCTCGGGGCTCACGAGTACGGCCCCGGGGTTCAGGAGATACTCCGGATCGAGGGCGTTCTTCAGCGAGCGCATCGCCGTGACGTCCGCCTTCCCGCGAGCTCGCTCGAGCCAGTGCGCCTTCTCCACCCCGACGCCGTGCTCGGCGCTGATGGTCCCGCCACACTCGAGCGTCAACTCCAACACCGCGTCGTCCACGCGCACGTCGCCGGCGGCGGCCCCGAGCACGTTGACGTGTACATTGCCGTCTCCGAGGTGGCCGAACAGGATCACCCGGTCGCCGCCGGCTGCGCGAACAGCGTCCGGGACCGCGTTCAGGAAACGGTCGAGCTGGCCAAGGGGGACGCCGACATCGAGCTTGTGCGGAATGCCGGCCGCGTTGATGGCATCGGTGTGGCCCTCGCGAAGCCTCCACAGCCCCTCGCGACCTGCCGTGTCGTCGGCCACCACGGCGTCCGCGATGCCCGCACTCTCCAGCGCCGCCGCGAGCTCCGCGGTTGGGTCGCTCCGGTCGGCGCACTCGGCGAGCACGTACATGGGCGCGTGCGTGTGCATGGGCGATTGACGGCGCTGATGCCTTAGCACCAGCCGCAGGCCTTCGTCGAGAAAGAAGTCGCAGCTCTCCAGCGAAGGCGTCTGCGCCCGGAGGGCGGTGAGCAGCTCGCCGGCTTCCCGAGCGGACCCCACGGGGACGAGCGCAGCGACCCGCGAGCGAAGCAGCGGCACGAGCCGCCAGCGAACACGGGTGATGATGCCGAGCGTTCCCTCCGAGCCGGCGAGCAACGCAGGCAGGTCGTAGCCGGCGTTGTCCTTGGTCAGACCGGTGAGGCGCGAGATCACGGAGCCATCGGCCAGCACCGCCTCGAGCCCGGCGACGTGGGCACGGGCGGTGCCGTGGCGCAGCGCACGGGCGCCCCCTGCGTCGCAGGCCACCACGCCGCCGACCGTGCAGGACTCGCGGGCGCCGAAGTCGAGGCCGGCATCCTGACCGGCGGCGCGCGCCGCCGCCTGAAGCGCGGCCAGGGTGGCCCCGGCGCCCACCGTCACCTGCCCAACTGCGATGTCGACCTCGTCCACCTCGCTCAGGCGCCGCAGCGAGACGACGACCTCGTGATCACGCGGGACGCTCCCGCCGACGAGACCGGTATTCCCGCCCTGGGGGACGACTGCCGCGCGGGCGCTGGCGCAGGCAGCCATCACCCCCGCCACCTGCGCGGTGTCGGCAGGGCGAACCACCAGCCGCGCGCGGCCCTCGTAGCGCCCGGTGTAGTCGCGCTCGTAGGCGGCCGTCAGCTCGGGATCGCTCAGCACCTGCTGCGCGCCGACGAGGTCGCTGAGAGCTTGCTCAAGGTTCATGGCGGGTAAGCAGGTGTCGAGAGGGACGGCAACCGGAGGGGAAAGCGATGGCTTCCGATCACGAGACGATATTCACGATGGAGGCCACGCCGGTGAAATACGGCGCCGGAGCCTCCGCCGAGGCGGGATGGGAGCTCAAGCGCCTCGGCGTCAACCGCGCGATGCTCGTCACCGACCCCGGCGTCGCCGCGCTGGGCCATCCCGAGCGCATCAAGAAATTGATCGAGGATGAGGGCATCGAGGTCGTCGTGTACGACCGAGCGCGGGTCGAGCCGACGATCGAATCGTTTCAAGACGCCGCGGACTTCGCGCTCGAGCACGACGTGGACGGCTTCGTGTCGGTGGGCGGCGGCTCGAGCATGGATACCGCCAAGGTCGCCAACCTCGTCTCCACCCACCCCGCACCGGTGATGGACTACGTCAATCCGCCGATCGGGGAGGGGTGCAAGCCGCCATCGCCGATCAAACCGCACCTGGCGATCCCGACCACCTCGGGCACCGGATCGGAGGCGACCACGGTCGCCGTGCTCGACATTCCGGAGATGAAGGTCAAGACCGGGATCTCGCACCGTTATCTGCGGGCGACGCAGGCGATCGTCGACCCCGAGCTGGTCCGCTCGCTCCCCCCGGAGGTGACGTCGTCGACCGGTCTCGACGTGGTCTGCCACGCGGCCGAGTCGTTTCTGTCCAAGCCGTTCGACACGCGCCCCCGGCCCGAGTCGCCGGACGATCGGCCGCCCTACCAGGGCGCCAATCCCGTCGCTGACGTGTGGTCGGCGAAGGCGCTCGAGTTCGGCGGGCGCTACCTGCGCCGGGCCGTCGCCGATCCTGACGACGTCGAGGCTCGCGGATACATGATGCTCGCCGCGACCATGGCCGGCGTCGGCTTCGGCTCGGCCGGCGTGCACATTCCGCACTCGTGCGCGTATCCGATCGCGTCGGTCAAGCACGAGTACCAGCCATCCGGCTATCCCGACGACCACCCGTTCGTCCCACACGGGCACTCGGTGATCGTCACCGCTCCGGCGGCGTTCCGCTTCACCTACGACGCCATGCCAGAGCGACACCACAAGGTCGCCGAGCTGCTCGCCGGAGAACCGATCAGCGACCCGGGGGCGGACACGCTGCCGGACATCCTGCGTCAGCTGATGCAGGACATCGACGCCCCGCGCGGCGTCGCCGAGCTCGGCTATGCGGAGGACGACATCCCGGCGCTGGTGGACGGCGCGATGAAGCAGGAGCGGCTGCTGGCGGTCGCTCCCAAGGAGGTCGGCGAGGATGACCTCCGCCACATCATCACGGCGTCCATGACCAATTGGTAACGAGCGAGGGGAAGGACTTCACATGTCAACCGGAACCGAGCTGCACGACCATCGCACCGCCGCGGCCTCGCCCGTCCCCGAGGGTGTCAAGCTGCACATGTTCGAGTGCGGGACGCTGAAGTGTCATGTCGAGAACATCAAGATGAACCAGGGCCTCGGCGAGGAGTATGAGCTACCCGTCCCCTGGGAGGAGAAGGCGTTGCCCGGATTCCTCGCCTCTGCGGTGGACACCGTGCGCCCAGTCAAGAAGCTGCGCCGCATCGCCCGTCGCAGCGGAGCCGCGGTGGTGACCGGGCACGACCCGGACGAGGGACTTGAGCCGGGTCAGCGGCTCGCCCTCTATCTGCAGAACGTGCCGCAGTTCGTGATGGCGATGATCGCGACGTGGAAGGCCGGCGCCATCGTCGTCTCGGTCAGCCCCATGCTCAAACACAAGGAGCTGACTGCTCAGCTCGTTGATTCGGAAGCCACGGCGCTGATCACGCTCGAGTCACTGTGGACCGCGATAGCGCGTGACGTCGTTGCCGAAACTCCGGTGCGCACAGTGATCACGAGACAGAGACGACGTCTCCCTCCCACTGCGTGCCGATCGGGACGCGTGCGCCGGTCGATCCCGACTCCGGGGCGCTCTCGGTCGGGGTGCCGATCTGCAATACCGTCGTCCGCGTCGTCGACGACGATGGCAACGAGGTCAAACCCGGCCACGTCGGTGAATTCGTCACGTCCGGCCCTCAGGTCGTCGCCGGCTACTGGAAGCAGCCGGAGGAGAGTGAGCACGCGATCCCAGGCGGCCGGCTTCACACCGGAGACGTTGGCTTCATGGACGAGCGGGGCTGGTTTGCTGACTCGGCTGTCATCCTCGACACGTGCGTCGATACGGCGAAATCCTGGTTCGGGACCCGCGGCCGGCTGAGCGGGACTGGATCGCAGACCATCTCTCGCGGCAGTGGGGCTCTACGATCGTCATCAGCCGTGGTCACGCGCACGATGCGTTGTTGCTGCCCGCGCGGGTCGCCGTTCAGGGCGGGTCGATAGTGGGCCTGGCCACGTTCTGCCTGGCGCGAGCCAGCTGCGAGCTTGTCACCCTCGACGCGCTTTATCCGCACCGTGGCATCGGGTCGGCGCTTCTCACCACGGTCGCCAGAGAAGCGACCGAGCGCGGGTGCTCTCGGCTGTGGCTCATCACGACCAACGACAACCTCGACGCGATGCGCTTCTATCAACGGCGCGGCATGAGGTTTGCCGCTTTGCACCGAGGGGCTGCAGATCAAGCGCGACGCATCAAGCCTTCCATATCGACCACGGGGCAAGACGGGATCCCGATCCATGACGAGCTTGAGTTCGAGCTCCTGCTCCACGGGGAGACGCGCTAGGGCGCGGACGGGCAAGCGGCGCTCGGCCGTACCCGAGCGATGCCGCGGCCGCGGTGAACGAGCCCAGTTCGGCGACACGGCGCGGCGCTCGGGGTGGGAGCTAGGGGGGTGTAGGGGTTTTTCCATGCTCTTCGCGCTGGGTTTTCGGCGTGCCACCGTGCCTGCCATCAAGCTGCCAGACGGTCGGCGCGTCCAGGGTTCGCTCGCGATCGCCCAGGCGCTGGAGCAGATAGCCCCCTCCCCGTCGCTATATCCGTCACAGCCCGCTGGCCGCGCCGCGGTGTCGGACGCTGAGCGCTGGGGAGAGGCGGTCCTGCAGCCGATCCCGCGATGGCTGATCCGTTGGGGACTGCGCCAGCACCTGCGTCAGCGCCAATGGTTTGCCGACGTTGCCAGCCCGTTGCCGGCCCCGAGTGTCGCGGGCCTGCTGCTGACGACCATAGCTCCCGGTTTCGCGCGGATCGCCGGGCGAATGCCGCCCAGGTTCGACACGACCTCGATCGGCTGCCCGACCTCCTGGACAGGGTGGATCGCCTGATCGCGCACCATGTGATCGGGGGCGACCAGCTCAACGCAGCGGACTTTCAGATTGCCCCTTTCGATCGGACGCTGCTCGCTATGACCGACATCGCACACGTCGTTTCCGACCGCCCAGCTGCGGCGCTCGCGCGGAGAGTCGTGACCGATTATCCGGAGATCCCGCCTGCGTTGCCCACCGACTGGATACCGAACTCGGCCCGCGCCGCGAATCAGTCAAAGGACATCCGATCGGCGAGGCGCCGACAACCAGCGTGACTCGAGCGTCCGCCACAGGTAGCAAACCAGATCCGAGGCGAGTGTCGCGGTCCCTTTTCGGGATCGGGTGCCCAGCGGCGTCGGCGCACAGGACGTTGGGGCAATACAGCGAATAGGCGGGTGATGTACCTGTTGCGCGTGTTGGGCGAGCTGGCCGCCGAGGTGCGCGACGTTCTCCGCGGCCACACGCCGACGCACGCCCGCCTCCGCGACCGACTCGTCGGCATCGGTGTGGTGACGGTCGGGTTCGACGTGATCTGCGCCATCCTGGCGTTCCTCTTCGAGCACCACCAGAAGCAGACTCAGATCGAGAGTCTGGGCAGCGCACTGTTCTGGACCACCACCCAAATGCTGACGGTCTCCTCCAATATTCAGAACCCGATCTCATTCCCGGGGAGGGTCCTCGACGTCGTGATGGAGATCTATGCGATCACGGTCATCGGCTCGCTCGCGGGCGCGCTCGGCGCGTTCCTGATCAAGCGGGGCGAGGAACTCGACGCGGCGGCCAAGCCCGCCTAACGCCGGTCCGGCGCCCGGATCCGAGAGCGTTCGTGTCCGCCGCCGGCGGCGCCGGGCGCGTGCGTTCCGATCGACCTTAAGCGTCCGGCGCCGAGCCGCCAAACGATAAGCGGGCCTTAAGCTCGCCAGCGCTGGCGCCGAATCTAACGCCTACGGCGACGGCTGCGACCGCCGCGCCCTCCGCGGTGACGATCCCAAAGCCACCTGAGCGTTAGAAACTCCATGATCCGCTTGAACATTTCACTCCTTTGGTAATTCCCATTGACCGTAGAGGGCGGGCTGCGCATCATCTGGCCACCCTCCGCAAACTTCCGCCGCGGGGCGGGGCTGGGCGGCACGATACGCGGTGTCGCTCAGGCAAGACTCAGCTGCGTCTGAGGGCGAACGTCCGCTTCCGTACAGCGCGAGCAGCGGGTGCGGTGCCCGCGCGGAATGCTCGCTCCGCCACGCGGGTCACGAGCGTCAAGACTGAACGAGCCGACGCTCGCTTTTGTTCGCTCCGGACGCAGACGCACTGGGAGCGCAGCGGCGATCGAGAGCTGTCACCTTGGTCGATGTCGCTAGGCTTGTGCTGAAGCTGGATCGAAGTGAAGCGGAGCGCTACAGGATTGAGCGAAGTCGTGCGACAGCTGGCGATCGGCGAGGTGGCAGGACGGGCGGGGATGAGCACGTCGCGGATCCGCTATTACGAGGCCCGCGGGCTGCTCCCCGAGCCAGAGCGCGCGGCGGGGAAGCGGCGGTACACCGAGGAGGTGTTTCGCCGCCTGGCGATCATCGACGCCGCGCAGCGGGTGGGGTTCACGCTGGAGGAGATCCGCGACCTGCTCGGGTCACGCGACCAGCCCGCGCACGAACGGCTCCGCCAGCTCGCGCTGCTGAAGCTGCCCGAGCTCGACGATTTGATCGCGCGGGCAACGTCCGTGCGCCGGGTACTGAAGATGTGCAGCAAGTGCAACTGCGAATCGATCGACGTGTGCCGCATGTTCGACGACCGCGTCCTGGCGTTTCGCCAGAACGCCGCGCCGACCGCTACCAGGCGTTCGCCGGCGGGGGTGTCCGCCGGCGCTTGACTTCAACCTTGGTTGAAGTGCAACAGTAGCCGCCCAGTCTTAGCCAATCCCGTCAGGAGAATTCCCAAATGACGTATGTGATCGCCGAACCGTGCATCGGCACAAAGGACAACTCGTGCGTGGAGGTCTGCCCGGTCGACTGCATCCATCCGACGCCTGACGAGCCGAATTACGATGACGTCGAGATGCTCTACATCGATCCGGAGGAATGCATCGACTGCGACGCCTGCGTCGAGGCGTGCCCCGTCGATGCGATCTTCGCCGAGGACCAACTCCCCGACGAGTGGCGGAGGTACACCCAGCTCAACGCCGACTACTACCAGCGCTCATAGCCGCCCAGCGCCAGTCGGTCCGCGGCACCGCGGCCGTCATCATCACACCGTGTGCTCGTCAAACCTCCGTCAGGGCCGAGGGGGTCCCAATCGGCCTAGACACGGGGGGCACGGATGTGTGCGATGTAGGTTGCGGCTGCGAGGAGCGCAGCGGCATAGGCGACACCGACCAGAGGCGCCACACCGGCGGCGGGGCTGACACCCACCGACTGGCCGATCACGCGCTGGGCGCCCCAGAACGGCAGCAGCTTCGCGATCGTCTGCGCGGAGCTCAGCGTCAACTGGACGCCGACGACTCCGATCAAGATCAGCACCCCTTCGAGCTCGTGGGGGGCCAGCGACCCGACCGCCAGTCCGAACGGCACGCTCACCACAGCGACCAGCTCGACCCCCACTCCGAGCAGCAGCGGATGCTGGGGCCCGGTGCCGACGACCATCATGACGCTAAAGAGGGCGGCGACGACGAGTCCGAACAGCTCCAGGAACAGCAGACGGCCGAGCAGCAGCTGGTATGGGTGATAGCCCGCCAGCACGAGACGCTGATCGACCGGCCGAGCGGTCAGCGCCGCGAAGATCGACGCTCCCGCGACGGAAAACGCCATTGCGATCCCGCCGGTGACCGCAGCGTGGTGGGCACCTTGACTCAACGAAGAGCCATAGAACGCGAGTGGCAGCCCTGTGAGCAGTCCCATCGCGACGTGACGTCGAAGCAGCTCACGCCCGGTCATCGTGGCCGGCACGATCACCCGCCGGAGTCTCATCAGACCATCGACTCCGATCCACGTGTCGGCCCGCCGGGGATCCTCAGCTCCACCACGCGATCGACCAGCGCCAGGTTCGTGAGCAGGTGGGTGACAACGACGACCGCCAATCCGTCCGCCCGCCAACCCGCGACGTGCTCCCAGAACGAGACATAGGCGCCGCGGTCAAAGCCCTGATAGGGCTCGTCGAGCAGCAGGACGCGCGCACCACCCAGCAGGGCGAGCGCCAGATTGAGCTTTTGCCGCGCGCCGCCTGACAGATCCCGGGTGGGGGATCGATCGCCGACGGGGAAGCCGAGCTCGTCAAGCAACGTCTGACCCTCGCGGATCACGCGCGCCTCGCAGGCGCCGAGCACGGGCGCGAACAAGGCCAGGTGCTCCTCGGCGTTCAGCAGGTCAAACAACCCTGGGATCTGCGGGCAGTAGCCAACCCGCCCCCGAACATGCAGCTCCCCGCAGCTGGGGTGGATGAGCCCGGCACAGATGCGCATCAATGTGCTCTTGCCGGCACCGTTCTCGCCGACGATCGCCACCGCCTCGCCGGCCCCGACCGAAAGCGACACGCCGTCCAGGACCAACTTGCGCCCGTAGGAATGGTTGATCGCCACCGCGTCAAGCAGCGAGACAGCAGAAGCGTACGTGGCCCCCACGCTTAACGGTCGAGGATTAGCGGCCGGTTTCATCCCAGGCGCCCCGTCGCGCGCTCGGTAGGTCTCCGCAACCAGCAGCGGCGCGCCGCTTTCCTGGCCCGGTGCGGCACACGGTGCTAGGCGTCGGCAAGGGAGCCATCGTATTGGGCATAGCGGGCTATTCACCTTGCTACCCCGACCTCTGCGACTGCGACCGCGAGCCGCAGCCTCGCCGAGCTGCTCCCTGACGAGCCGGAGGTCCACGGGCTCGCCGCGCTGATGGAGCTGCAGGCATCGCGGACGCCGGCGCGGATCTCACCTTCGGGGGACCAGGTGCTGCTCCTCGACCAGGACCGCTCGCGCTGGGACTGGCTGCTCGTGGGCCGGGGGCTGGCCGCGCTAGAGCGGGCGTACGCGACCGGTGGCCCGGTCGGGGCCTACACGCTGCAGGCCGCGATCGCGGCCTGCCACGCGCGCGCCCGCGCGGCCGAGGACACCGACTGGGAGCGGATCGTGGCTCTCTACGACGGGCTGGCCCAGGTGATGCCCTCGCCCGTGGTCGAGCTCAACCGCGCCGTTGCCGTCGGGATGGCGTCCGGGCCGCACGCGGCGCTCGAGATCGTGGAAGCCCTGCGGCAGGAGCCCGCCCTTGACGGGTACCACCTGCTGCCCACCGTGCGCGGCGACCTGCTCGAGAAACTTGACCGTCTCGACGAGGCCCAAGCCGAGTTCAAGCGGGCCGCGCTGTTGACCGCGAACTCGCGGCAGCGGGCCGCGCTGTTCGCGCGGGCGACCGCCCCTAAGTCCCAGCGATAACGCTACGCGCCGCCGCCACAAGCCCGACGACGTCCCCGCGCCCGACTCCCGCGTTCCTCCCGGCACGAGGATCACGGCGTCAACGATCGTGTTCCCGACACCTCGCTGAGGCTGCTCGCGCAGGACCTACTTCCAATCGTGCCAGCCGCCGTTGGCAAAGTCCCCCACCGACACCCCAGTGGACGGGCGGCACCCGAGCCGG
Organism: uncultured Actinomycetota bacterium; assembly: GCA_963830395.1. Taxonomy (GTDB): domain Bacteria; phylum Actinomycetota; class Thermoleophilia; order Solirubrobacterales; family Solirubrobacteraceae; genus Palsa-465. Next base: position 9,747 of record CAWHMI010000024.1, on the reverse strand, counting down.
ACAATGTGTGGTGAGATCGCTCAACGGACGCCGCCACAGCGTCTCCCGCGGACGCGAGGAGCGTCGGCCGAGACGTTCGCACGCGAAACGTCTACCGGGGCACCGGTAGATGTCGTCCATCAACCCGGCAGCGGCATCGGCCTATTGCTCGCGGGCCGGAATCGGCTCAGCTAGCGCAGCGCGCCCGGGAGGCGCGGGGAAGGGGTCGGCGAAGTACTGGGTCTCGTGCGTGACGAGACCGTCGGTGATCTCCATGACGCTGAGCGAGTATGTGGGCACGCCGTCATAGGTGATCACGCACTCGCTTACCCAAAGGTCGCCGCTGCCCAGGATCCGGCGGATGGTGAAGTGGCGTTCGGCCGGGTGCCCGCCGCGTTGCGCCTGGATCCTTGACCGGCCTGTGAAGCGCTCGCCGGACTGCGGGTAGTCCAGGATCGCGTCCGCAGCGTAGACAGCATGCTCAGCGTCGAGGTCGCCGCGTTCAGAGGCGTCCCAGTGCTGCTGGAGCCGAGCCCGGATATTGGCGTCACGATCAATTGCGCTGCTCACCGTCATGCCCTCATGACCAGTCGGATGTCGCTGGCTCGCACCATAGAGGCTACCCGAGGGTTCTCGGGCAGCTGGGGACCTCGGTAGCGGTGCCAGTCGCCGCGAGCCCGTGGCGAGCACCGGAGAACTGGCAGCCTCCGCCCGTGATCTCCTGTCCGCCGTCGAGCTCGGTGGCGTCGGCTCGCGACCGTGATCTGCATTGTCGGAGGACGGGGTCTACGTGTCGCAACGAAGTTCGAGATTTGTAGCCCGAGCGCGCGAACAGCAGCGCCGGCCACGAGGCCGGCACTGCTGCTCGGTCGCCGGCGCCCGGGGAGCAGAACTCCTGACCGCCAGGGATCGGACGGTGACCGCCAGACCGGGAGCGGACCAGCAGACTCCGATGCGCCGCCTCAGTGATGAGTTGTTGAATCGGCGCTCGGCGACTCCGGGGGCTCCGGCTGGAGGGCAAGCGCGACCAGCGCGCGATTGGTCCAGCGCAGGCTGGCTCGGTGAACGGTGATTCCATGTTCGAGGGCCAGCCGCGAGTGGCGATCGGGGAAGTCGGCGCCCGCGGTGTAGCGGTCGAGCCCGGCCACGAAGTGAGCCAGCGCGTCACGCAGATCGCTCAGGAACTGCAGCACCTCGGCGCGTGGTAGCAACGGCTCCATCATCACGAAGCGGAGCAGGTGCATGCCGAGATCGCGCGCGACGCTGTCGGGGTCGACCGGCGTGCGGAGCCAGCGAAGGTGCGCGCCGCGCCCGGCATCGGTGGCTCCGTACACCCGCCGGCGCCGCCCGGCTCGGGCGCCGGCGGGACTGTGGCTCGCGCTACCGTCGCCGGTCCGCAGCAGCCCGCCGCGTTTTAGGCGCCGTAGCGCCGGATACAGCGCCCCCGAGCTTGGCTGGTAGACGCCCATCGGCGTGGCGGCGAAGCGGCGCTTGAGGTCATAGCCCGATGATGGCGTCGCGCAGACCATGCCGAGCAGGACCTGCTCGAAGGTGGTGAGGACACGCTCCGGCACAGCCGTGAGGATACTTGCCAGATAGATCGAATCGACCTATAGTCCGCGGTCCACGGCGACGGCGCGGCTCCGATCGATCCCGGGCCCGCGGCGACGCACCGGACGACGAAAGGGATGGGCCGATGCCGCAGGTCAAGGTGGCGCGACGTGATGTCTCGGCGGATCAGGCGGCCGCGACACTGCGTGCTCAGTTGGGGGACGATGTTGAGGTCAATGTCGACGGCAGCTCAGAGCTGAAGGTGCGGCGCGGCTTCTTCTCACGCGCCACGGTAACGATCACCGCCGAGCCCGACGGCACGCTGTTTGACGTCAAGGGCAGCGCTCAGGCCGGCCCGCTCGTGATGTTCACGCTGCGCTACGTCAACAACCGCGGCATCGGTGAGCGTATCGTCAAGGCGATCGCGGCCGGGCTTGATGACTGAGATCGAGACCCGCGCGCCGGTGCCGGACACCGCGCCCGACGCGATCGCGGTCGATCTGCGAGCGGTGCACAAGCAATTCGGCAGCGTGCGTGCGGTGCGGGGGATCGACCTGACCATCCGGGCCGGCGAGGTGCTCGCGTTCCTGGGCCCCAACGGTGCGGGCAAGACCACGACGATCGACATGATCCTCGGCCTCTCGAGCCCAACGTCGGGCTCGGTCGGAGTGTTCGGGATGGAGCCGCGGGCGGCGATCAGCCGCGGCCTGGTGTCGGCGGTGATGCAGACCGGCGGGCTGCTCAAGGACTTGACCGTCGCCGAGACGGTCCGCTATGTCTCGACGCTGTTCGCCGCGAGCCGCCCGCCCGCCGAGGTCCTGCGGCGAGCCGGGATCGAGCGGATCGCCGACCGGCTGGTGGGCAAGTGTTCGGGCGGCGAGCAGCAGCGGCTGCGCTTTGCGATCGCGTTGCTGCCCGACCCGGAGTTGCTGATCCTCGACGAACCGACCCAGGGCATGGACGTCGAGGGCCGCCGGGCGTTCTGGACAGCGATCCGCGAGGACGCCGCGCACGGCCGCACGATCCTGTTCGCCACCCACTACCTGGAGGAGGCCGACGCCTACGCCGATCGGATTGTGCTCGTCCGCACCGGCGAGATCGTCGCCGACGGGACCGCGGCCGAGGTCAAGGGGCTGGCTTCCGGCCGGACGGTTCGCGCCACGTTCCCCGGAGCTGACGTGGCCGCGCTGCGGCAGATCCCCGGTGTCGACGAAGTTGAGATCCGCGGCGACAGCGTCCTGATCCACTCAGGCGACGCCGACGTGGTAGCGCGCTACCTCTTGACCCAGACCGACGCGCATGACCTGGAGGTCACCGCCCGCGGCCTGGAGGATGCGTTCATCGCGCTGACCAGTAACCAGACACCCCACGAGGAGACCGACCGATGACCGATGTGAGCTCCCCGGCGGTGGCGCTCTCGCGCCGGCCCCCGTCCCGCGGGGGCTTCAGCGCCACGGTCCTGGCGCTCGAGGTCCGGCGGCTGTTGCGCAACCGCCGGACGTTGATCTTCACGTTGATCGCGCCGGTGATCTTCTTTCTCATCTTCGGCCTCAACGGCAACTACGCCAACAACCGCTCCGGCAACGGGAACGTCTCCGCGTACGTGATGATCAGCCTCGCGCTGTATGGCGCCGTGCTTGCCACCACCAGCGGCGGCGCGATGGTCTCGGTCGAGCGAGCGCTCGGCTGGAGCCGCCAGCTGCGCCTGACACCGCTCAGTCCTACCGCCTACATCGTCACCAAGATGCTGAGCGCCCTCGTTCTCGGCCTGACCTCGGTCGCCGCCGTCTACGCCGTCGGGTTGATCACCGGCAAGCCGACGATGCCGATCCACACCTGGATCATCACCGCTCTGTGCGTGTGGATCGGCTCGCTCGTGTTCGCCGCGTTCGGGCTGTTTGTCGGCTACCTTCTCCCGTCCGAGAACGTCACCCAGATCGTTGGCTTCGCGCTGATGCTGTTCTCATTCGGGGCTGGCGTGTTCATACCGCTCAGCCAGTTCTCGCCCACGCTGCGCACGCTGGCGCAGTACACCCCGCTCTACGGTCTCAGCCAGTTGGCCCACTTCCCGCTCACCGGCGGCAGCCTGCACGCAAGCTGGGTGATCAACCTGTTCGCATGGCTGGCGATCTTCGTGATCGGGGCGTCGATCCTGTTTCGCCGCGACACCAAGCGGGTCTGAACGGCAACTCGAGCCCAAGCGAATTCACGCCCGAGCGCACCGACACCTTGCCTGCACGCGGATGGCGAAGCGAGCCTGGGCCGTGAACCTTAGAGTTAGACCGATCAGCGCGAAGAACCGACCAGTTCGCTGCAGTCGCGCGCGAACTGGGACGGTCTCCCGACGACGCTAGGGCCGCAAGTCCGCCCCGGCCACGGTCAGTTGGACCACCACGCGCCCGTCGTCGCCAACGCGATCACGACCCACAAACCGGCGGTGGGTCAAAGCGAGGGCGCGGACCTAGGCGCCCAGGACGATCGAGATTGGGCGGCAGCGCAGGACGGCAACGGTCTGACAAAGCATGCGTCGTTAGCGCCAGATACGCTCGGTCGACCGCGCTCCCAAGTGCAATTTGACGGTCTGATCGTGAGACGGTGCACTACCATCGGGTGCCGTGCGGCAGATGGGCGGCTTCGGAACTTTGCTGTTTGGCTTGGTCAGCGCCGGGGGAATGATCGGAGCGCTCATAATCGGGCACGGTGCGATGTCGGCGACAGTGGCGCCCGCGCCGCACGCCACGACCGCGGCGGTCCGGACAACGTCCGCGGCAGTGGTGCCCGACTTCGGCAACCCCAACGGGCACTTCTATGTTCCGCCGGCCGGGCGTGCGCTCAATACCAGGCATCCCAGCCACGTGATCGGCAATGGCAGACCGGCCAGTTGCACGTCGGCCGCCGTGGTGCGTGACGTTGCAGCCGGCGGCATCATCACCTTCAACTGCGGGCCCAAGCCTGTCAACATCCTGATGACCGCGACCGCCAGGGTGATCAAGACACGGCGCCGGGTCGTGCTGGACGGGGGCGGCCGGATCACTCTGAGCGGAGGCGGCAAACGGCGAATCCTGTACTCGGACACCTGCGCAGGTACCTGGTCAACCGATGACTGCGTCAACCAACCGTATCCGCAGATCGTCCTGCAGAACATCACCTTCGAGGACGGCTACAACGACGCGCATCAGGCTACGTGCACGGCCAACATCCCGACGTGCTGGTACGGCGGGGTCGACGGCGGTGGGGCCATCTACGTCGAGGGCGGCCAGTTCAGGGCGGTCAACTCGCGGTTCGTCAACGACCGCTGCTACGCCTACGGCCCTGATCTCGGTGGGGGCGCGATCCGCGCCCTGGCCCAGTACGAGAACCGGCCCGTATACATCACCGACGACACGTTCCGCGGAGACCGCTGCTCCAACGGCGGGGCACTGAGCAGCATCAGCGTCCAGTGGGACGTCCTCAACAGCGAGTTCACGAACAACAAGGCCGTCGGCTGGGGGGCCAACCCGGCGTCGCGCGGCACGCCGGGTGGCGGCAGCGGCGGCGCCATCTATCTCGACGGTCAGGACGACAACGTGCTGATCGCGGGCACGGTGATGGATCACAACAGTGCCAGGGAGGGTGGGGGCGCCGTCTTCGACGTCGTGGACACTGGCTGGGGCGCGCTGACTTTCGCCGAGTCGCATCTGCACAACGACCTCAGCGCAGAGTTCCAAACCTTCCCGGGCGTCTACTACGAGATCGACGGGAAGGACACAGTCCCGGTGATCGTCAAGTCCACCGACAGCTGACCCGAGGCGTTGCATCCGGTCGTGCGGAGCGCCCTGCACAGCGGTCAGTGATCTGCCGCGAGTTTTGACTCGGATCAGTTGCCCTCAAGGCTCGCGGATGGGCGAATCTCAGGATCGGGGCACCACGGCAGCAAGAGCCCTACTCTCCGCTTTCGTTTACGGCCGGCGGACCGCGTAGCGGAGATGAGTGACTCCGGGCGCTTCGATAATCCGGATGAGTTCTAGTTCGGTGTGGTCGGGTCCGAGGTGGTCGAACAAGCGGCGGCCCTGCCCGAGGAGTACCGGAATCAGGTGGATCTGCAGTTCGTCCAACACGCCGGCGGCGAGGGCGAGTTGCGCGGTTCGGGCGCCGTGGACCAATACGTCCTTCCCGCCGGCCGCGTCCTTGGATTGGCTTACCGCCGTCTTGATGTCGGTGACGTAGGTAACCAGCGCCGACCGAGCCGGTTCGCTGTCGGGCTGCTGGCGGGTGAGAACGAAGATCGGTACGCCATCGTGATGATCGCCGCGCCACCCGCCGGCGATATCGAAGGTTCGCCGGCCGACTAGGACCGCCCCCGTGGTCATCAATTCGTCGAACATCTCGCCGTTGACCCCCGACGGCCGGGCGGGAACACCTGAGGTGGCGCTCGCTTTGCCGCTCGTCAGGAGCCAGTCGTGCAGACGGCGGCCATCATCTCCGAGCCCGTTTCCGCGTTCGTCGTTCGGTCCGGCGATGAACCCGTCGAGGGACATTGACATGTAGAGAATCGTCATCGACATAGGCGGTGCCTCCCGGCCTCGTGATTGCTGGCTGCCCGCGTGGTGTGCGTGATAGCTGAGACCACCGGTCGCTCCCAAACTGACCGGTGAGCCTTCTGGGCCAGACGCATCAGCAGTGGGGGTCTGGCGATCTACCGGTGTGGTTGGTAGACGTCGGCCGCGATGCGGCGCGGGAGCAGCAGGGTGATCGCGGCGGCGACGGCGAGTAACGTGATCTGGAGCCAGACGCCGGTCATGAACGCGTCGCCGTAGCCGGCGCCGGCGTCCAGCTGAGAGAAGCACACGGCGCCGACCGCAGCCACGCCGATCCTCGACAGCGCTCGCTTGCCCCAACCAAGCCCGTCGTACCCCGTTGGAGCGCCGCCCGCGTCCGGTCGCGGACGGCGCCGCCCATCCTCTGACCGTCGGCCGGTCATGACCGTCAGATCACGCCTCCGGGTCGGGTCGGTGCTCATCGATCGGCCTGACGTCCGCATAGGCGCGGGCCCGAACCGGCTCGGGCGCCGGACAGTCCGACAACCGCGCGGCGATCTCGGTCGCGCGGTCGAAGCCATCGCACTCGACGATCCAGTAGCCAGCCAGAACATCCTGGGACTCGGCGTACGGACCATGGGTCACCACCGGCGCGCCCTCGCGCTGCGCCACCCGTCGGCTATGGACGGGCGCCCTCAGCCCCCGCGTCTCCACCAGCTCGCCCGACTCCGCAAGCTCCGAGTTGAGCTCGCCCATGAACCTCGCCATCGCAGCGAAGTCCTCTCGCGACCAGACCCGACCCTCTTCGGGCTTGCCCGCCATCGCGTCATAGTCCTGCTGTGACCCGTAGGTCGAGATCATGAACTTCATCCATCCACTCCTTTGCTCTGGGCACCGCGCTGGTGCCTTTTGACGACCGTCGAAGCCGGCCCGTCCATCCGGACATCACCGGCAGCTCGTCGGCGGCTATCCGCCGCCGGTCACTTCAAGGCCTCCGGATCCAGCCAGCCGAGCCCTGATCAGCTTCCGCACGAGCGTCTTTGAGAGTGGCCGGCCAACGCCGAAGTGCAGCGAGCTCGCAGTCATCGAATAGCCATCGAGCTCGTCAGCAAGCTGTCCGAGCACCGAGCCGCTGAACGGCAGATAGCTCAGATGGTGCTTGAAGGCGGCAAAGCCGGCGATCGTCTCGCCCCGCACCCGGAACGCGGGAAGCCCGTAGGAGATCACCTCCTCGGCCTCGGGCACGATCTCCAGAATCGTGCGTCGCAGCGTCTGCAGCGCGCTGCGCTGCGGCTCCTGGAGAGCGCTCAGGTAGCCGTCCATGCTTGTCTTGGTGTCGCTGCTCATCTCGTTCCTCCTAATTTGGGATCCCCGGCGATCCTGACCATCAGGTCAACCTCCGCCGGATGAGCCAGGCGCAGGCCGATCGCGCCCAGACGAATGACCTCGGCGCTGATGTGCGCGGGCGCTCCGTCTCGGTTGCCCCCCACCTCAACGTGGGTCACCGAGGGACAGTCGGGCTTCCCGTAAGCGCTCAGGTCCTGGTGGACTAGCCGGAAGCCCGGCGTCCGTTGGCCGCCCAACGACTCGTAGAAACTCTCGGTCTCAGTGAGCACGTCGACGCGGATGCCGCCGCCCCGCTTCAGCGCCTCGCGCAGCAGCCGGCAACCCAACCCGCGCCGGCGCCAAAATCCGGCGACGATTAGGTTCGAGAGGTGCGCCTGGATCTCGCCATCTGACTGCAATTGCACCAGCCCGACGACCGTATCTCCACTGACCGCCAGCAGGGTCGTGCAGCCGGGCGCTGAGAGGGCTCGGACGGTCCGTTCGGGATCGACCGTGTAGGTGCCCCAACCCTCGGCCGCGAACAGGTCGAGCACCCCGCCCGCGTGGGCGCGGCCGAATGACCGCAAGTGCAGCGCAGATGACGATGTCACGTCGCCGCCTGATGTCGCGCGTGGCGTGACGCGCGCAACCGAGCGGGAAGGCTCCGCCGGTCGTGCGGTTGTGCTGGGCGGCGACTCCGCTCGGGGAGACGGGGCTCGGCTGCCCCTCGCCGGAGATCGTCGATGTGCCCGGCGGCGAGTTGTTGGATGAGTGCTGAATGGATCATGGCCGCCACCGTACGCGCAAACCGGTCTGTCGATAAGGTCCGCTTCAATGCCGAATGAGAGGACCACTTCGTCGCTGGACCTGCTGGTATCGCTCGACCGCGAAGCTCGTAGTCCACTCCGCATCCAGCTCGAGGAGCAACTTCGCGCCGCGATTCGCTCCGGGCGCCTCGAGCCCGACATGAGCCTGCCCTCGACGCGAGCACTGGCCCGGGCTCTCGGTGTCACGCGCGGGCTAATCGTGGAGTGCTACGCCCAGCTGCAGGCCGAGGGCTACCTCAGCGCCCGCCCCGGCGCCGGAACCCAGGTGGCCACGGGCGCGGTCGTCGCCGGGATCGTCCCAGACGAGCCGCTGGAGGTCGTCGAACAGCTGACCCTGTCTCGGTTTGACTTCCGGCCGGCCAGCCCTGACCCTGGCCTGTTCCCGCGACGCGACTGGGCCGCCGCGGGGCGCGACGTGATCCGACACGCCCCCGATTTCGCGTTCGGCTACGGCGATCCCCGCGGCGCCTCCGAGCTGCGTCACGCGCTGGCCGGCTACCTCGGCCGCGTTCGGGGCATCCACGCCGACCCTGGGCGGATCGTGATCTGCGCCGGGTTCACCCAGGCCAAGAACCTCCTCTGGCGAGTGCTGCGCCAGCGCGGCGCCAGCCGGATCGCGCTGGAGGACCCCTGCCAGCCCGACGTTCGCCAGTCCGTGCGCCGTGCCGGCATGACCCCAGTCCCGATCCCGGTTGACGGGCAGGGCATCCGCGTCGACGAGCTCCACCGGGCCCAGGCCGATGCGGTCCTGGTCACACCCGCGCACCAGTTCCCGACTGGGGCCGTGCTCGCCCCCGACCGCCGGCTTGACCTGCGCGACTGGGCCCGCGAAACCGGCGGCGTCATCTTCGAGGACGACTATGACGCCGAGCTGCGCTACGACCGCGAACCGATCGGCGCGCTCCAAGGCCTCGCGTCCGACATCGTCTTCTACTGCGGCACCGCAAGCAAGGCGCTCGCCGCCGGGCTGCGGATCGGCTGGCTCGTCTGCCCGCCCAACTGGCTGCACGAAGTCGTCGAGGAGAAACTCGCCGAGGACTCCGGCTCGCCCATCCTCGACCAGCTCACCCTCGCCACCCTGCTCGCCACCGGACGCTTTGACCGCCACCTCAGACGACTCCGCGGCCGCTACCAAGCCCGGCGCGACACGCTCGCGCACAGCCTCGCGACCGTCGCCCCACACGTCGCCCTCACCGGCATCGCCGCCGGCATCCACGCCGTCGCGAACCTCCCCCCAACTGCCGACGAGCAGGAACTCATCACCGCCGCCGCCAAACGCGACGTCAACCTGGTGGGAATGAGCGCCTACCGCAGCAACCAGGCCACACAGCCACCAGCCCTCGTCCTCGGCTACGGACGAATCAGCGAAAGCAGCATCCGACTGGCAATCACCCAGATCGCTGACCTGCTCGAGCCACCCAGCACCCGGACGGAAAGCAGGGCAGCCCGCCCGAAGCGGCCACAATCCGTGCGAGGTCGTCGCCCCGGTACCTGAGCAGGAAGCACCCAGCGATTGGGTCATCCACCTGGAGCGCGGAGCCCAGTCA
>CAWHMI010000023.1:0-186753 GCA_963830395.1 uncultured Actinomycetota bacterium | reverse complement strand
GGCCTGACCCCAGATCGCCACTCGTTGTTGCAGCGTGTCTCCGCTGGCACGTTCCGCCGGGAAGGTGCCGAACACGTACACCGCCGCGCTGGCGAGGAGAACCGGTATGACCAGGACGGTGGACCGGCGACGGCCCGCTCGCTTGACGAGGATGAAATACGTCAGCGTCGCTGCGCCCGCTGCCGCCAAGCCCGTGCGCGACTCGGTCGTGAGCACCCCGGCCAATGCCGCGATCACGACGCCGAGCCCGAGCGCCCTGTCCCGGCGGCGGGCCCCCAGGAACAGAGGCGGCGCGGCAAACGCGGCCAGGAGAACGAACATGACCGCGCCTAGATTGGGCGAGTCCTCGACGAACGGGAACGCCGACCGGCTAGGGAACTGCGTGGATGCGGCCACCTCCTGGAACAGACTGTGGCTCGGTGCAGGCACGCCGGCTTTCTTCCACGCCCAATACCAGACGGACAGCAGCGCTGCCAGTAAGCCCAACCACGCGCAGGCCCGCGCGATCGTCAACCAGTCGCGCCCGCCGCGGGCGGCCACCGCGCCGATGAAGCCGACTATCGCCGCCGCGGGATAGCTGAGGGTGCGCACCAGGTCTGAACTGCCACCGACCTGGCTTGCTGGCCGCGAGCTCGCGATCAGCGCGGTCATGAGCGTCACTGCCGTTGCCGCGCATATCGCGAGCGGGAGGCTGCCGGGCACGTCCGTCCGGCTGCCGGGCACGTCCGTCCGAGTGCGCGCCAACAGCATGCGGACCGCGGCGAGCGCGCAGATCAACGCCACCGCCCGCGCTTGGCCGCTTCCGATCAAGCCCTCGAGCACCATGCTGGGAACGACGATCGTCACGGCCAGCAACAAGGCCGGAAGATGCCGGAGCGGCAGCAGTACTAACGCAAGCGCGCCCAGCCCAGCGGCAACGACCAACACCATCGTCGAGGGCTTCAAGCCGACGGCAATCCCACACGGAACGGCCAGCGCGACCGTCAGGATCGCGGTCGTCAGCTCGCGATTGATCGCGGAACGTGCGGTCAACATGATGATCCGGTCAGCTCGCCGTAGGTGAGCTCGATCTGGCTGACCACGTCCTTCACCGAGTACTTCCCCGCTGTCTGTGCGGCGGCGCGCCCGATCTCGTGGCGCAAGCCAACATCTCGCAGCGCCCGCAGCAGCGCTTCGGAGAGCGCGCGTGGAGCGCAGGGCGCAATCAGTAACGCGTTGTGCTCGTGCTCGAGCAGACCGCTTACAGCGGCGATCCTGGTCGCCACGGGCGCCACGCCGCAGGCCATCGCCTGCAGTAGAGCGTTCGACATCCCATCCTCATGAGCGGGATGCACGTATACGTCCGCCGCCTGCAGGTAATCCACCACTGCGGAGGTCCACGGTCGTACCACCAGGCTCGCCCCCTCAACGGGAACTGAGAGCGGTCGGTCCTCTCGTCCTCTGGCCCCGACGAGGACGAGCAACCCGTTGACCTGCGAAGCGACGCTGGGCCACGCCTGGAGGAGGTCGCCGACGCCCTTGTACTCGACGAAGCGCCCCGTGTAGAGGACGATCGGCAGGTCGACCGGTAGGCCAAGCCTGTGTCGGATAGTCTGCCGATCCTGCGGTTGGACCGGGCGGAAAGTGGTGAGGTCGAGGCCATTGGGGATACGCACAATTCGCCCGGGCGAGACTCCCACCAGCTCCAGCTCGGCGGCGATGGCTGCGGAGAGAGCCTGGACTCGGCCGGCCTTCCGTACCCCGGCGCGCCGCGTCCACCACGCCGATCTGTCCCCCATCCGGATCTCGCCGATGCTGCCACCGCAGGCGACCTTCACGTACGTCGGCCGGCGCAGTAGAGCACCCAGGAGAACGACCCAATCTGCCTGTCGGCTGGCCAGATGAACGTGCCAGACGTCGAACCGGCGACGCTGAACCAGTAGCCAGGCGCCCAGCACGAGCGCGTAGGAAGGCTTGCGGAGCAAAGGATGGGAGATCCTCGGAAGCCGCCAAACCTTGACCCCGCCGACGACGCCGGTGCGCTGCCCCGGAGTGCGGGGACAGACGACGCAGACGCGATGACCGCGCCGGACCAGCTCTTGGGCCTGAAGGCGCGCCTGCAGCTCCGCTCCTCCCACGAATCCAGGTTCGTACTCGAGCGTGAAGAACAGAATCCTCAAGCCGGGCCGGCACGCATCAGGCATGCGGGGCGGTTGCTCTGACCGTTCCGTCGCTACTTGCTTGCGTATGCGGGAAGTCGTATCGCGCCGCGTACTTGGGTCTCACCCCGGTGGCGACGTACCCGAGAGCCTGGACAGGAGCAGAGGCGAGCACGCGGCCGAACTCGGCCACCGTCGGCAGCTGGACGTGCCCGACCCTGGCCACGGCGATTAGCGCATCGACGTGCTGGCTCACGAGGAAGGAGTCGTAGAACCTCGTCATCGGCGGGGTGTCGACCAGGACCCAATCGGCGTCAGCGCGCAGGGTGCTGAACAGCGCCGGCAAGGCACGGCTGCTGAGGAGGCGATCCGGGTGCTCCACGCGGCCGCCGGCCGGCAGCACTCGCAGTGTTCCGCGCACGCTCGGCGCCGTCATCGCCGCTCTGAGATCCACGTCAGCGAGCAGTTCACCCACTCGTTCGGGCGGCACATCGCCGAGCGCGAGCTCGGCCAGGCCCGGTTGCTCGGTGACCTCGAACAGTCGTGACAGGCTCGGTTTACGCAGATCCGCGTCGACCACCGCTACCCTGCGGCCGGCCTGAGCGAGAGAGACCGCCAGGTTTGCCACCGTCATCGACTTGCCCTCCTGGCCGGTCGCGCTGGTGAACAGCACGGCCTGTGCTGATCCGTGCAGTCGGGCCAGCTCCAGATTGGCCTGGAGCATCTTTATCGCCTCGGCCTGAACCGTCCCCGGGTCGCTCAACATGGTCACCGGAGAGCCCTGGCCGGAGCGCCGCCAGCGACGAACCGGCGCGGGAATCCGCGCCAGCAGGTTCAGACCTAGCAGCGCCGAGATCTCCTCGGTGCTGCGCACCCGGCGATCGCGCGTGGCGATCACGAACGCGAGCCCGCTGCCCAGAATCAGTCCCAGGACGAGCGCCAGAGCACCGTTGCGCAACGGCTTGGGGCCGGTCTTGACCGCGCTGGTGGCGGCGCTCACGAGAACCGAGGGGTGCGGAACGTAAGCCACCGCCGCCGCGATGTCGTTGCGCAGCGAGAGCAGTTGTTGAAAGGAGGCGCTGTTGGTCACCGCCGAATGACTGCGCCCGCCGGTCCTCTGCGTGGAATTGATCGTCGCTCGTACGCCGGCCAGCTGACTGGAGAGCTGGCCGCGGACCAGCTGCCTCTGGTAGCGAGCGAACGCAATCGAGTAGGCCGTCGACAGACGTTCCGCCACCGACGGTGTGCCGGCGGTCACCGAGACGTCGATCAGATCGGCATTGGTCTCCTCGGCGAGAGTCAGGTCGCCCAGCAGCTGACTAGGGGTCTCGGAGGGGACCCGGGCGAGGTGCAGCGCCGCGCCGGCGACGGCGGGAACCTTGGCCAGGTGGATCTGCGTCGAGGTGAGCCGCTCGAGGAGCGTGGGGTCCGTAATCGTCGGCGCCGCATTGGGAAGCAGCGACAAGGGATTCTGATTAACCAACAGCTTCGAGGTCGCCTGATACTGCGGTGCCTGGTTGCGCGTCGTGAAGTACGCGGCGGCGGCCATGAACACAGCCACCAGCAGGATCAGGGTCTTGTACCTGTTGAGAGTGCCGAGATGGTCGTTCATGTCGAGATTCCGTCGCCCTCCTGCGCGCTTTGCGCTGCCGCCTTTCCGCCGATCTCAACTCAGGGCCTGCCGATCGCGCTGCCGCGGCTTGCACCTGCGTTGCGGCCGTAGCTCGACCAGGGCCTCCGCGAGGATATCTGCGGCAACGGGTCCCCGAGTAGGTGAACTTTCTGCGGCGCGGACGCGGCAATCCTCACCGTTGGCCCAGGGCTTTTTCACCGCTTGGCCGCGGCGCAACGTCGCTACGTTCATCCCAGATTGCGAACGCGGATTTTGCATGTCACGACCCGTCATCGATTCTGCGGCTCTGAGCGCAACCTTCTTCACACCGTGCGACGCGAGCTCGAGCGAGGCTTCGACGTCCACGTCGCGGTCGGAACCGAGGGCCTTCGCGACGACTTTCCGGAGCAGGTGCGGCTCCATCCTCTTGCCGAGCTCCGGCGCCATGTGTCACCCAGCTCGGATCGTCGGGCGCTCCGGACCTTGGCCGCACTGGTTCGCTCGTATGACTTTGACATTGTGCACACTCACCAGTCCAAAGCCGGGGCACTGGGACGGATCGCCGCGCTCGAGTCCCGCGCGGTTGTCCTGCACACCGTGCATCTGGCTTCGTTCGGGCCGGGGTACGGCGCCCGCCAGAGCGCACTCTTTGTTCGGGTCGAGCGGCGCTTGGCACCGCGCACCGATCGACTCATCTTCGTCGGAGGCGATCTCCTGCGCAGGTACCTAGCGGCCGGGGTTGGCCGCCCCGACCGCTCCCTGATCGTTCGCAGCCCGATTGCGAACCTCGCCTCGCTGCTGGAGCTACGCAGTGTCCGAGCAGGTCCACGCGGTCCGGCGCGCACGGCGATCGGCGCCGCGGCGGACACCCCGATCGTCCTGATGGTCGGTGCCCTGGATCGCCGCAAGCGTCACGCGCTGGCGATCCGAGCCTTGGCGCCTGCGCTGGCGGCGCGGCGTGCTCAGCTCGTGATCGCGGGCGACGGACCCGAGCGGCGGGCGCTCGAACGGCTGTGCGACCGCCTGGGCATCGACGAGGCGGTCACCTTCGCGGGCTTCGTCGCCGAGGTGGAGCCGCTGTACGCCGCAGCCGACCTGCTGGTGCAGTCCTCGGCGCTCGAGGGTGTACCGCAGGCCGTTGTCCAAGCCATCGCCGCGGGCGTGCCAGTGGTCGCAACCGAGGTGGACGGCGTGAGCGAAGCCGCTCCGGGCCTGCCCCAGGTGAGGATTGTGCCGCCCAACGGACACGGGCTGCTCACGGCCGTTGAGGCCACGCTTGCCCGGCCGCCGGCGCCGGCTCCGGTGCAGGAGGTGGCGCGCTGGCTTCCGGCCAGTGTTGATCAGCGCCTGGACCTGCTCCACGACTGGGTGGAGGCGCAGGTCGCCGGGCGTCGATCCCCGGCCGCGCTTCGCGCGCGGGCGCCGGACGCCCCGCCGGCCGTGCTCGCAGGGGAGGGACGCCTCCGGCGATGAGCGTGTACCTGGTCACGGGCGCCGCCGGTTTCATCGGCTCGCACCTCAGTCTGGAGCTCCAGCGTCGAGCGGCTCGGGTGCGGGCCGTGGACGCGTTCACCGATTACTACCCGAGATCGCTCAAGGAGGACAACCTCGCCTGGGCAGGCAGTGGTGACCGGTTCGAGTTCATCGAGGATGACCTGGCCAGCGCGGATCTCGACGCTCTATTGGACGGAGTGGACGGGGTGTTCCATCTCGCCGCCCAGCCAGGGGTCCGAGCCAGCTGGGGGCAAGAGTTCGAGATCTACCTCCGCGACAATCTCCTAGCCACGCAGCGAATCTTCGCCGCCGCCTCGGAGCGCGGCGTGAGGGTCGTCTACGCGTCATCCTCCTCGGTGTACGGAGACGCCGAACGCTACCCGACGACCGAAGCGACGGATCCCCGGCCGATTTCGCCCTATGGGATCACGAAGCTCGGGTGTGAGCATCTGGCGCAGTCATTTGCCCGCGCCGGGGGCCTGGACGCGATCGGATTACGCTACTTCACAGTCTTCGGCCCGCGCCAGCGTCCCGACATGGCGTTCGCCCGGCTCGCTCGTGCTGCGGTGCTCGGGGAGACCTTTGAGCTGTTGGGCGACGGTAACCAGAGCCGTGACTTCACCTACGTCCAGGACGCTGTCGCCGCAACGATCGGTGCGATGGTCGCGGGAAAAGCAGGGGCCATTTACAACATCGGCGGGGGGGCGGAGACGACGCTGAACCGCATCATCGGACTGCTCGCGGACCTGTCGGGTGCGACGATCGCGGTCCGCCGTCAGGACCGCGCCGCCGGCGACGTGCGCCGCACCGCGAGCGACACCACTCGCATTCGGCGGGACGTCGGCTGGGCGCCGAAGACCTCGGTCCAGGAAGGGCTGGCCGAGCAGCTTGCCTGGATGCGTCTCGGGTCCGACCGCGTTCTGGCCGGCTCCCACACCTGATCGCCGCCTGATCCGTGGAGAGCGCACCGACAGAGAACCTCGACCGGCGCACCGTCGACGGGTTCGGTGCCGAGTGGTCGAGGTTTGATCAGACTGGGCTGTCGGACCGTGAACTGGATCTCCAGTTCAACGAGTACTTCGACATCTTCCCGTGGCGGAGCCTCCCGCCGGAGGCGATCGGCTTTGATGCCGGCTGCGGCAGCGGGCGCTGGGCGAGGCGGGTTGCTGCCCGAGTCGGGCACCTGCACTGCATCGACGCCAGCCCCGAGGCGGCGGCGGTGGCGCGGGCCAATCTCGCCGCCCACGAGAACAGCAGCGTGGAAGTGGCGAGCATCGATGCGCTGCCATTCGAGGACTCGTCCATGGACTTCGGCTACAGCCTGGGTGTGCTGCATCATCTCCCCGATCCCGAGCGGGGCCTTCGCAGCTGCGTGGCCAAGCTCAAGCCGGGCGCGCCGATGCTGGTCTATCTCTACTACGCGCTCGACCACCGCCCCGCGTGGTTTAGGGGCATTTGGCGAGCAGCGGAGGCGGCCCGGCGCTTGCTCTGCCGGTTGCCCATCCCCGTCAAGGTGATCAGCACGACGGCGATCGCGGCGTTCGTCTACTGGCCGCTCGCGCGGACCGCCTGGATCGCCGCGAGGATGGGCATCGACGCCGATCGGTTCCTGCTTGGCGCCTATCGCCATCGGAGCTTCTACTCAATGCGCACCGACGCGTTGGATCGGTTCGGAACCCCGGTCGAACATCGGTTTCGTCGCGAGGAGGTCGCGGCGATGATGGAGCGCGCCGAACTCCGGCAGATCGTGTTCTCAGACCACGCGCCTTACTGGTGCGCTGTCGGCCGACGATCGCAGTGAAGGCAAACTACCGCGCGGCGACGCGCGCTCGTCACGTCAACCGAGTGCGGGCTTCGCCGCCACGATCGAGCAGGCGACGATTCCCATCAGTGACCGGGCTCGCCGGTGGTGGAGAATACGCGGCGGAAGCCTCTCTGCGCCCGCAAACCACGACGCCGGCATCAACGGCATCCACGTGAGGCTGGCGTTGCGCCACGGCGAGCGCAACGTCTCAAAGCCGGCTTCGCGCAGCGCCGGCATCAGCTCGGAGTACGTCCACTCCTTCAGGTGGATCGCGTGGCTGTCCTGCGCCGCGGCCCCGAGTTGCTCGTCGTTGCCGATGCGGTCGAGCCGGTTCGGTGTCAGCAGCCAATAACGTCCGCCCGGCCGGAGCACCCGGTGTACCTCGCACAGGTGCGGCAACACATCGTCGGGATGAAGGTGCTCGAATACCTGGATGGAGTACGCGAAGTCCGCGCCCGAGGCTACCGCTGGGATGTCGGTGCCGTCCGTCCTTGCCAGCGTAAGCCCGGCCACGTCTCCCGCTCGGCGGCGCGCCTGATCAAGAATTCGTGCGGAGACCTCGACGCCGAGCACCCGGCGCCCACGCCGAGCCATCTCGATCGCGAGCAGGCCGCCTCCGCAGCCGATCTCGACCAGCTCCGCGTCCGGCTGAGTGAGCCTCTCCAGGAAGCTGACCAAAAACGGGGCTCCGGCGCCGAAGTCGAGCGTGTCCGGGTCACGGCCGAGGTGCATCTCATACACGCGGTCATAGACGGCGCCGTAGAGCTTTGCCCTCTCCGCCGGTGGCGCGTCAGCAAGCCGCTGCGCGAGCTGGCCCTCGATCCGGTTCTGGTCTCGCACCGACACCACTGGCGGCTGGTCGCTCAACGTGACGCCTTAAGTTCCTCGACGCCCGGTGAGGCGACCGCCGGCCAATGATCCGCACGATCGGATGGCGCACCCGCTCCGGACCCGGCGAGCAGCAGGCCGTACTCATCCACGATCCGCGCGACGATCCTGCTGATCGCGTAGCGGCGAACGCTCTCACGGGCGCCCAAAGCCAGCTGGGTACACAGATCAGGATTGGCCAGAACGCGATCCAGTGCCGCGGCCAGAGCCTCAGGGTCTCGCACGGGAACAAGCAGTGAGTCGCGGTCGGGGGTCAGGAAGCCGTCCGTGGCACCGTGCTCGGTTGCAACCAGGGCGCATCCGCAGGCCATGGCCTCGAGCACTGCGTTCGCCATGCCATCAGCATGCGAGGGATGCACGAACACGTCCGCCGCCTGGAGATACCGCAGCGGGGAGCGCGCCCACCCGCGGACGATGATCCCTGCCGGCGCGTTGATCTGTTGTCCCTCCGTCGCGCCGAGCACCAGCAGCTGCCGGTTCTCGCCCTGCACGAGGGGCCAAGCCTCGAATAGATCGCCGATTCCCTTGTAATCGACCAGCCGACCGATGAACAGCACCAGCCGAGAGCTTTCGGGCAGACCGAGCTCGGCGCGGAGCCGGCGCTTGCCCTCCGCAGGCACCGGGCGAAACTCGGTGAGATCCACCCCGTTGGGGATCTCGGCGATCCGCGCCTCGCGGACGCCGATTGCCGTCAGCTCGCCCCTGATCTCCTTTGAGAGCACCTGCACCCGGTCGGCATGCCGCAGCCCATACCAGCGGGAGAACCTGGCGGCGGGGGCCAGCCGCGCCACCTCACCCACAGAACCACCGCACGCGACCTTCACATAACAGGGTCGCCTGTACAGGTGAGATATCAGCACCGCGATGTCAGCTTGCAGATTGGCCAGGTGGACGTGAACGATGTCATGGTCTCGGACATGTGCCAGGAGCCAGACCGACAACCGTAGGAGATAAGACATCCGGGTGAGAGGCCGGCGATCGAACCGACGCAGGCGGACGATGCGCACCCCGCCGAGCCATCCTGAAGGAAGGTTGCCGGTTCGTGCGCAGACCACGGTCACCCGGTGACCGCGCCGCACCAGCTCCTCGGCCTGAAGGCGTGCCTGTCGTTCGGCACCACCGGTGACGCCGGGGTAATAGCCGAGCGTGCAGAAGAGGACGTTCATCGCCCTCCTCGATGCTAGTTCGGAGCGTGGCAGGCCGATCCGGGAGATTCGTACCCAGCGCAGGGGCCTCGGGCGCCGCTGAATCCGCCGAGCTATGGTCCGCGTCGCTGCGGCGCGATATATCTCCCGTTTGAGTCGGTCAGAAAGCTCCCCGCGGAGTGCCGGCAGCTCGGACGTAATCTGCCGTTCGGGGAGTCGCTGCCACCGCCTAGGCTACGCGGTGACTGCCAGCCCGCCCGCCTGGCATCGCGCCCGGTCACGTGGAAGGGCATCCACTCAGGATCTCGGCGATCGCGAGCGGTCGACGGGGTCAAGCGCAACCAACCAAACGAGCGTGGAAAGCACGACGCCTATCACTGACACAGTGTCGGAGTCGACGGCCGCGGACCGAGGCCCGGTTGCCTCGGCGGTCGGTGACCGGCGCCGTGGCCCCGCCCACGACAGAGTGGCTCTACCTCGATCTCGTGCGCGGGCTCGAGCCGGGGTGGCTGCGTTGTCCCTGACGGTCGCGGGTGACATCGCCTCGGTGTGGGTCGTGGCAAGCTTCCTTCCCCACTCTTTGGGACCGCGGGTGACTCATACACGGATTGGGGCCCCTCTGATCGCGCTGTTCGCGCTCGTCGCTACCTGCGTGCTGGCCTGCTTCGGTGCCTACAGCCGGGACGCCGGCCGGCGGCTCGGTGGTTACATCCTGCGCTGGGCGCGACTGTGGGTCGCATCCGGCATCACAACCTGGGTCGTGGTGATCGTCTGCATGATCATCGGGCAAGAGATCCCGGTGAACTCGCTGGCGATGGCATCAATCGCCCTGCCGCTGCTATGGACGACGTGGCGCCTGCTGATCGACAGATGTGACTTTGGCCCTCGTACGGACCGTGTCGTCGTCGTCGGCAGCGGCGCCATCGCCCAACAGGTGATAGCCATGACACAGCGCCCTGGCGGCGAGTTCCAAGTCGTTGGCTGCGTCGATGACGATCCCGTGGGCCAGTTGCCGGCGCCGGATCCACCGATTCTCGGCCCGATCGCAGAGCTCCCGTCCATCCTGCGCCGGTACGAAATCGATCGTCTGCTGGTCGCGTTCTCGGGCCGGCGCGATCACGACTTGATCGATGCCTTGCGTAGCTGCGACGGAGTGCAGATCGACGTCGACATCGTGCCTCGGCTATTTGAGTACATCGGCGTTGATTGCGCCGTTTCGATGCTGGGGGACTTGCCGGTGCACCACGTACCCGCGCGGCGGTCCGGCCCCGGAGCGCGTGCGCTCAAACGAAGCAGCGACATCGTCATCTCACTCGCGTTGCTGGTGCTGCTGTCACCTCTGTTCGCTGCCATCGCGATTGCCGTCGCGCTCGACAGCGGCTTTCCGGTCATCTACCGCCAGCGGCGAGTTGGACGGGGGGGCGACCCGTTCGAGATGTTCAAGTTCCGGAGCATGTACCGCGACGCAGACGCCCGAGCCACATACGACCTGACCGGGGTCGCCAGAGGCAAGATCAGCGTGGAGGAGGCGGAACGGAACATGAAGCCCGAGCAAGATCCGCGTATCACCCGGCTCGGGAGGTGCCTGCGCGCCACGAGCCTCGACGAGCTGCCGCAACTGTGGAGCGTCTTGAGCGGTGCGATGAGCCTCGTGGGGCCGCGCCCGCTGCGCTCGTACGAAGTGGATTCTCTCCAGGCCTGGCAGCTCGCGAGGCAGCAGGTGCGACCCGGCATCACCGGCCTATGGCAGGTGTGCGGGCGCAGCAACGTACGGTGGGACAGGCGCATGCAGCTGGACTACAGCTACGTTCGCCACTGGAGTCCCTCCGCGGACCTGAAGATTCTCGGCGAGACAGTGCCCGCCGTCCTGCGCAGGGAAGGCGCGCGATAGCCGTGGTCCGTCCTGTGGTCAAGACGGCGTCGCCGTACGGCACATGCGTTCCGCGGCTGCCAGGACGTCAGCTCGGGAGTGAACGTGCAGCTTGCGCATGATGTTCTTCATGTGCGTGTACACGGTGTCCTGCGCCAAGTGAAGCTCGGTCGCCACGTCTGTGCTGGACGCGCCGGTCGCCAGGAGATCGAGCACCTCCCACTCACGAGTGGTAAGAACGCTGCGAATCGGTCGCATTCCGCGTCCGGACTCGGGCACCTGACGCATCGATTCGATCAGCCTCATGGTCAGCTGCCGGGGTATCGCGGCCTCGCCTCGGACGACGGCATGAAGTGCGCCGATGAGTGCCTCGACCCGAGTTTCCTTCGACAGCACGCCGCTGGCGCCGGCCCGCAGGGCGCCGAGCTGCAGCTTCTCGTCCTGCATGACGCTGAACAGCACGACGTGGACTGTCGGTGCCCGCTCGGTGATCCGCCGCGTCACCTCCACCCCGGACATACGGGGCAGTTGAGCCTCGGTGAGCAGGATCTCGGGCCTGTAATGGAGGGCGAGCTCGGTGGCCTCGACACCATCCGCTGCCTCGGCGGCGACCACGAAGCTGGATTCTCCCTGGAGTACGTCGCGCACCCCTCTGCGGGCCAGGGGATCACCATCGGCGATGATGACCCGGGAACGGGCGTGGCCGATCCGGTGGCTCCGCTGGTCGCGTACGACCGTTGGCTGGTGCTCCGACGGCAAGCTGACGGTCATACTGCATACCCCCCGCGGACATGGCACTGGTTGTTTGTGCTCGTGACGCCTGCGCCTCAGCGGACCGGCCGCCCACCCCCGGCGCCCGAGGAAGCGTATCACGAGGGTACCGAGGTGATGTGTCCCAAATGTAGTGCGCAATCCCGGGTAGCCGAGTGCCGAATCCATGTCGCGCAGGTGCCACATATCCCCTACCGGTGGGTGAGAAAACTAACGTCCGGCCACGCGCTGACTATCGGCCGAGGGACACGAACATCCGTGCCGGCGGCAATGGTCAGCAGTAAACTCGTTGCCGACGAGTGCGAAAACCGTCAGCTTTGATGAGTGAAGCGGACGTATGGTGAGCGAAGGAGCACCACCGGCGGTGACCGCGTTTGGACTGACCATCCTGTTCGTCGCGGGGAGACGGCCGAGCCTCCGCACGACGGTGGCGGCGCTGCGCGCCTCGGGTTACTTTAAGCGAATTCTCATGGCGGCGCAGCAGGAGAAAGCTCTGCGCTTGGCGTCGGCGAGCGCGCCTCACGTCGTCGTACTGGAAGGCGACAGCGGCGGGTCGCGCCCGGCGGCGATGGTGAGAGCGTTCGTGCCGGCTGCGCCATCGGCGAAGATCGTCGTCCTCAGCGCCGACGAGAGCGACGAGGCGATCATCGACCTGCTCCGAGCGGGCGCGGCGGGGGTGCTGGCGCCGGATATCACGACACTGGCGCTCTCGCGCGCGCTGATCGGCGTTGCCACTGGCGAGGCCGCGATCTCGCGGACCTGCACCGCACGGCTGGTGCGATCGACACACGAGGCGCTGCCCCGGCGAGCCGGGATGCGCCCGGTGCGCAGTTCCCTGACGGCGCGCGAGTGGGAGGTGCTCGACCTGCTGGCGTCAGGGAGGCCCGAGGAGGCGATCGCCCGCCATTTGGGCGTAACCGCCGGGACGGTGAGAACACACGTCCGCCAGTTGAGCCGGAAGCTGCAGACGGAGGCAGCCCAGGTTGCCGCGGCGAAGGGCCGCAGCACCCCCGGGGGCACTCCGGATCTTGGCTGGTGACCGGCTGCGTCCCAGCGACGAGGTCCGCAGCGGCGATTCGAGCCGTTGGGCTAATCCGTAACCTAGGCCACCGTGACGAGCACGGTGGTCATGAAATTCGGCGGCACCTCGGTGGCCGACGCGGAGCGCATCAAGGGCGCGGCGCGCCGGATCGTCTCCCAGCGCGAGGCCGGGAACCGGGTCGTCGCCGTCCTCTCGGCGCGCGGGAAGACGACCGATGAGCTGATCGCGATGGCCGAGGAGGTCTCCCCGGACCCCGACCGCCGGGAGATGGACATGCTGCTCTCCACCGGGGAGCGGATCTCATGTGCGCTGTGTGCCATGGCGATCAACGACCTCGGCCACCGCGCGATCTCGCTCACCGGCTCGCAGGCGGGGATCGTCACCGACACGTCGCACACCCGGGCGCGGATTCTGGACGTCCGGGCCCGGCGGATCAGCGAGGCGCTGGCCGAGGACCTGGTCGTGCTCGTCGCCGGCTTTCAGGGCGTCTCCACCGCCAGCGACGTCACCACGCTCGGCCGGGGTGGCTCGGACACGACCGCGGTCGCGCTCGCCGCCGCGATCGGCGCCGCGGTGTGTGAGATCTACACCGACGTGGCCGGGGTGTTCAGCGCCGATCCCCGAATCGTGCCCGACGCCCGCAAGCTGCCCCAGGTCAGCTTTGAGGAGATGCTCGAGATGGCCGCCTCGGGCGCCAAGGTGCTGCAGTTGCGCTCGGTCGAATACGCCCGCACCCACGGGGTGCGGATCCACTGTCGATCGAGCTTCGACACCAGCGCCGGTACCTTTGTGATCGGAGAGGACGAGACCATGGAACATCCGCTGATCACCGCCGTCACCCATTCCACCGAAGAAGCTCGGATCACCCTGCTCGGCGTTCCCGATCGTCCCGGGGCGGCGGCCGCCATCTTCTCCGCGCTGGCCCAGGCCAACTGCAACGTGGACACGATCATCCAGAACGAGCCGCGTGAGGAGGGGCGCGACGCCGAGGTGTCGTTCACGATCGCCGCCGAGGACCTGCGTGCCGCCGAGGTGGCGCTGGAGCCGGTCCGGGCGCAGCTCGGCCTGACCCGCATCGACACCGATCGCGCGATCGGCAAGGTGTCGATCGTCGGTGCCGGCATGCGATCGCATCCGGGCGTGGCCGCCAAGGTGTTCGAGACCCTCGGTGAGCGCGAGATCAACATCCAGATGATCTCCACGTCGCCGATCAAGATCTCCTGCATCATCGGCGCCGACGACGTGCCCGAAGCCGTCCGGTCGCTGCACCACGCCTTCGAGCTCGGCGCCGCGGCCGTCCAGCAGGAGCGGCCGATCGGTCAGGAGGCGCGATGACGCGCGTGGCCGTGGTGGGCGCCACCGGGGCGGTGGGACGAGTCATGCTGGAGCTGCTGCGCGAGCGTTCGTTTCCCGCCGACGACGTGGTGCTGTTCGCCTCGGCGCGCTCCGCCGGCACTCAGGTCGACGGCCGAACCGTGGAACTGCTGGACGACGCGGCCGACCTGGACGGGTTCAACATCGCGCTGTTCTCCGCCGGCGCCGGCACCGCCCGGGAGTGGGCGCCGCGGTTCGCCCAGCATGGGGCGGTGGTGATCGACAACTCGTCGGCGTTTCGGCACGACCCGTCGGTGCCGCTGGTCGTCTCCGAGGTCAACCCGGAGGCGTTGCGCCACCACCGCGGGCTGATCGCCAACCCCAACTGCTCGACGATGCAGCTGATGGTCGCGCTGGCGCCCATCCATCGCGCAGTCGGGATCGAGCGCCTGATCGTCGCCACCTACCAGTCGGTATCGGGTACCGGTCACGCGGCCGTGGAGGAGCTCGACGCTCAGGCCCTTGCCTCGCTGCACGGTGTGGACATGCCCGCGCCCGAGCGCTACCCGGATCACATCGCCTTCAACGTGATCGGGGCGGCGGGCAACTTCGCCGAGGGCGACGATCACACCGACGAGGAACGCAAGATGATGTTCGAGACGCGCAAGATCCTCGGGGACGAGTCGATCGGGATCGCCGTCACCTGCGTCCGCGTGCCGGTGCGCGTCTCGCATTCCGAGGCGGTCAACGTCCAGACCCGGGAGCCGATCGGCCCGGACCGCGTCCGTGACCTGCTGGCCCAGTCGCCGGGAGTGATCCTGGAGCCCGTACCCTCGCCGCTGCGGGCCGCCGGACGCGACGAGGTGTTCGTCGGCCGCATTCGCGCCGACGAGTCACACCCCCGGGCGTTCTCGATGTGGGTGGTCGCCGACAACCTGCGCAAGGGCGCCGCCACCAACGCGGTTCAGATCGCCGAGCTGTTGGTCGCCGACCGCGCCGGTGCTCCCGCCGCCTGAACGGACGGTGTGGGGGGCGGTCCGCCGATCGCGCCCGGTCACGAAGGGTCGGTGGCCGGGCGTGGGCTAACCGACACTGGGCTATCCACCTTGCTCCTCCAGCGACGCCCCTGGCGCCGCCATCGCCGGTTTTGTGCCCGACGGGGCGGCGTCAGATCCATCCTGAGCCCGTTGTGCCCCCAGCCGCATCCCGGAGGGGTCCCTTTCGCCTTTCGGGTCGCGGCGACGGGCGGCGCGGCGCGGTGTGGCGCGGTGTGGCGCGGTGTGGCGCGGTGTGGCGCGCAAGACGACCAGGAGGATCACAGGGTCGCCCGCCTGGGGTGGGGCGCCACACTGGCGGGGGCGGTGGACTGCGGCAGGCGCTGGGTGGGGGTACGCAAACGTCCAGCCGCGCTCGCGCTCCTCGGCGACCTGGACGTTTGCGCCCCCAGCGTCGGCAAACGTCCGCTGGCGGATTTCGCCTCGGGCGGGACGGACGTTTGCGTCCCCAGCGTATGCAAACGTCCGCTGGCGGTTTCGCCCTCGGACGGTCCGGACGTTCGCGTCCCCAGCGTCGGAGAACCTCCGCCGGCGCCACCGCCACCGGAGGGTCGAGCTCATCCGGCGTCTCGCTCGGGCGCGGCGAGCAGCCGGTCGGTGGCCGCGTCGGGCACGCCGGCGAAGTAGGCATCGAGCACGGCGGCGAACACCGGGTTCGCCGGGTCGGCGCGAGCGAACAGCGTCATCGACGAGCGCAACTTCATCGCGTCCACGCCGCCGAAGACCTCGGTGGCGGTTGGCCCGTTGCGCTCGGACAGGATCCGAGCGCACTCGTTCAGCCGGGAGCCGAGCACGTCATGGGCCAGGTACGCCCGCGCTTCCTCAAGCGATGCGATCGCGTATCGCTGGGCCATCGGGCTGTGGCCGAGGCCGGCGATCTGAGGGAACACGAACCACATCCAGTGACCGCGCTTGTCGCCGGCGCGCAGCTCGGCGACCGCGCTCTCAAACACACCCCCCTGATCCTGGGCATCGACGAAGCGCGCCAACCGGTGCGGATCTGACATCTCAGGACGGGGACGCCGCCGCCACTCAGGCGGGGGCGGCCGCCACCACCGACGCCGACCAGTCGATCACCGACGTCGGCTTGACGACGTGCTTGCTCATCCCCAGCTCCTTGGGCTCCAGGCCGAGCGCCAGTCCGACCAGCTGCGGAAGGTGCAGCACGGGAAGTCCGAGCTCGCGTCCCACCCGCTTGGCGGCCAGCGGCTGCTGCAGGTCCAGGTTGAGGTGGCACAGCGGGCAGGGGACGACGAGGCAGTCCGCCTCGGCGTCGATCGCGTCACCGAGGTGGCGCCCGGCCATCGCCAACGACGCCTGCTTGTTCATGGTGATGATCGGGAAGCCGCAGCATTTGTAGACGCCGGCATAGTCGATTACGGTGCCGCCGAGCGCCTCGATCACCATGTGCATGTAACGGTCCCGCGGGTGGGCTTCGTCGATGCCGAGCCGGTGCACCGGGCGGACGATGTAGCAGCCATAGAACGGACCCACCTTGAGGTTCTCCAGCGGGCGCCGGACCTTGGCTTTGAGCGCGTCGAGCCCGATCTCCTCCACCAGTAGCCACAGCAGATTCTTGTTGGTGAGGCCGCGCTCGTAGTGCAGGCCCTCGTCGGCGAGGTTGCGATTGATCTGCTCGCGGTAATCGGCGTTGGCGTCGAGTCGCTCCTGACACTCGGACTGGGCGCCCTGGCAGGTGGAGCAGATGTTGATCATCATCGCGCCGTCGGTCTGCTGGGCGAGCGCGAACGTCCGCGCGTTGAGCGTGTCGGCCAGCTCCTGGTTGTGCTCGGCGATCACACCCGCGCCACAACAGGCGGCGCGGTCGAGCTCGACGAGCTCGAGGTCCAGCAGCGGCGCGACCTTGGCCATCGAGCCGTGCAACTCCGGTGTGAACCCCCGGCTCACGCAGCCCGGCCAGTAGGCGACCTTCATGACCGCTCGCTTTCGCTCGGGACGGGGTCGGGGTCCCCTCCGGATGCCGACGGCTCCGGCGGTGGCTCGCGATCCTGTGCGGCGTCGGGCTCGTCCTCGTAGCCGCTCACGTACAGGTTCAGCTCCACCCGCTCGGGTCGTCCCTCCACCTTGGAGTAAATGCTCTGTAGCGCGCCGAGGTCGGCCTTGGGGAGCTTGTGGCCGACCAGCGCAATCTTGGGGCTCACCTTGCCGCGGATGACGCCGGTGACGATCGACGACAGCGACGACACCAGCTCGCGCCCGGCGGCGGGGTGAAACTTGCCGAACCACGAGTTGCCGCCGTAGCTTCGTGGCAGCAGC
This sequence comes from uncultured Actinomycetota bacterium, assembly GCA_963830395.1. GTDB lineage: Bacteria > Actinomycetota > Thermoleophilia > Solirubrobacterales > Solirubrobacteraceae > Palsa-465. The sequence goes on along the minus strand of CAWHMI010000023.1, from coordinate 169,343 downwards.
TCGGCCTCGTTGAGCAGACCGTAATCGCGAACCAGGCCGACGAACGCATCTTCGTGGCGGTGACCGTTGTTGCCGTCGACGATCTTCTCGTCGCTCCCAGCCCGGCGGCGCAGCCGCATGATCTGACTCATCGGGGCGACGTCCTTCGGGCAGGCGTCGATGCAGTTGAAGCAGTGGGTGCAGTCATAGATCCCGTGTGGGTCCTGGGAGAGGTCGGTGAGCCGCTCGGTGTGCTCCGCGTCCCGCGGGTCGCCGACGAACCGGTACGCCTTGGACAGCGCCGCCGGCCCGACGAACAGCGGATCGATCTCCATCGACAGGCAGTCCGAGACGCACGCTCCGCACTGGATGCAGGCCATCGTCTGGGTGATGTCGACCATGTTCTCGTGCGGCACGATGTACTCGCGCTCGGGAACCGGCTGCCGGTTGATCAGAAACGGCGTCACCCGCTGGATCTTCTTCCAGTGCACCGCGTCCATGTCGACGATCAGATCCCGGATCACCGGCATGTTGCCCATCGGCTCGACCTCGATGACCGGAGGCGGCGCAGTGTCACCGTCCTCGCTGGGATTCCAGCCGGCGCCATAGCTGCGAGCGGCGGCGTCCTGGAGATGGGTGTTGCAGGCCAGTCCCGGCTTGCCGTTCATGCGCACCCCGCACGAGCCGCAGATCGCCTGCTGACAGGAGCAGCGAATCCCCACCGATCCATCGACCTCGTCCTTGATCTTCAGGATCGCGTCGAGCACCGAGTTGCGGGCGCCGAGCTCCACCCAATGCTCGTCCCAGTAGGCGGCCTCGCCGGACTTGGGGTCGAAGCGGCGGATCTTCAGGAGATACTCGGGCATAGGTGCCTCGATTCACAGGGTCGGGGACAACGGTCCATCAGTAAGTCCTCTCCTGGGGCTCCCACTTGGTGATCGTCACCGGCGAGTAGCTGATCGCCGGCAGGTCGTCGCCGTTGACGGTTACATCGATGTGCTTGAGCCATTGATCGTCGTCGCGCTCGGCGAAGTCGGTGCGGAACTGTGCCCCGCGTGACTCCTTGCGCTCCTGGGAGGCGACGACGATCGCCTCGGCACAGTCGAGCATGTACCCAAGCTCGATGGCGCCCGTCACGTCCTGGTTGAAGACCGTGCCGCGGTCATCGATGCTGGCCTTCGGCGCCTCCTCCTTGAGCCGGCGCACGATCTCCAGCGCCTGATTGAGGCCGTCGGCGTCGCGGAACACGGCGCAGTAGCGGTTCATGGCGTCGCCGAGCTCGTCCTTGATCGCTGCCACCCGCCGGCCCCCCTCGGGCCGGTTGATGATCGCCGTGATCGCGTTCTCGGTGTCGCTGATGCGCGTCGGCGGCGTGACCGGCATCGGCATCAGGAGCGCTTGACGGGCGGCGTGCTCGCCGGAGCGGCGGCCGAAGATCAGGGTGTCGAGCAGCGAGTTGGCGCCGAGCCGGTTGCCTCCGTGCACTGACACGCAGGCCACCTCGCCGGCGGCGTAGAGCCCGTCGACGGTCGTCTGGCCGTCGACGTCGGTCTTGACGCCGCCCATGACGTAGTGCTGGCCGGGGTGGATGTGGATCGGCTCGCGGGTGATGTCGACCCCGGCGAAGTCACGGCCGATGTTGACGATCTCCCGCAGCGCCTCCAGCGTACGCCGGCGCGGCACCTTGGTGATGTCGAGCGCGACCGTCCCGTCGGGAAAGCCACGGCCCTCGTTGATCTCGGTCTGCTCGGCGCGCGAGACCACGTCGCGGGAGGCGAGCTCGAGCTTGTTGGGAGCGTAGTTCTCCATGAAGCGCTCGCCCTCCGCGTTCAGCAGCCAGGCGCCCTCGCCGCGGGCCCCCTCGGTGATCAGCAGCCCGTTGCCGGCGAGCGTCGTCGGGTGGTACTGGATCATCTCCATGTCCATCAGCCGGGCGCCGATCCGGTAGGCCTGGGCGATTCCGTCGCCGGTGACGATCAGCCCGTTGGTCGTCGGTCGGTAGGCCTGGCCGGCACCGCCGTTGGCCAGGATCACCCCCTTGGCGTTGAACACCTCAAGGTGGCCGTCGCGGAGGTTGCGGCAGACCGCGCCGATGCAGCGACCGTCGTCGTCCTGGAGCAGGTCGGTGGCGAACCACTCCTCGTAGCGATCGACGGTGGCCGCGTGCTTCATCAGCTGCTCGTAGAGCACGTGCAGGATGGCGTGGCCGGTGATGTCGGCGACGTAGTAGGTGCGAGCCGCTGAGGCGCCGCCGAAGGCGCGGGTTCCGAGATTGCCGGTCTCCGAGCGATGGAAGGTCACGCCGGCGTGCTCGAGCCACAGGATCTCGTCCGGGGCCTCGCGGCACATGATCTCCACCGCGTCCTGGTCGGCCAGGTAATCCGATCCCTTGATCGTGTCGAATGCGTGCGATTCCCACGTGTCCTCGGGGTTCAGCGCGGCGTTGATCCCGCCCGCCGCGGCTACCGAGTGCGACCGCACCGGATGCACCTTGGAGACGATCGCCACCGTCGCTCCGGTCTGGGCCGCCGCCAGGGCGGCGCGCTGGCCGGCCAGTCCAGCGCCGATGATCAGTACGTCATGAGAGGGCATTTACACCAATATAAGGGAGCCGGCCTGGCGGCCGGCCGTGTGCGGGATCGCCGCACGGTTCGCCGCCGCGGGTCCGGCGGCAGCGCCCCGGTTTCACCGCCGCGGGTCCGGCGCCCATCGTCTCCAGTCCCGGATCCGTGAGAGAATCAGAGCATTCGCCTCTGGCCAACGATCGCTGGCTCGATCGCTGTCGCGGTCTGCGCCGGCGCATGCGGGAGCTCCACTGCGCACAGCTCGTCGGCGGCGCGTGCGACCACGTCCAGTTCGTCGACCACTTCCGGTTCATCGACCCCGTCCGGTTCGTCCACCTCGTCAACGGTGACGGCCGCGCCCGCCCCGGCCGCGAGCTGCCAGCCGCTGCTGACGGCTGCCACCCCGGCGCCGACGCCGGCCGCGACGCCCAAGCTCGCCGCGCTGGTGGCAAAGGTCGGCCGCCGCCAGCCGGACTCGATCGCGGTCAAGAGCGGCAACTGCGTGGGCACGGTCAACCCGCCCCAGGTGGTCGGGCAGATCATCAGCATTCGCATCCGACCGAGCGTGGCCGGAACGATCTATGAGACCGTCGCCAATCACCCCACCGAGGTGCGTCTCGTCGGGGGACAGGCGTATGTGTACCTGCGTCAGCTCGCCGCCCGCGACCGTGGACGGCCCTGGCTGTCGGTGAGCATCGAACGCGCCGGCGCGGCGATCGGACTCAATCTGTCAGAGCTCCTGAACCGGGTCCCGCATTTGAACCCCAGTCAGAACCCGTTGCTGCTCCGGGGCACGAAGCTGTTTCAGTCTCTGGGCCAGGCGACCGTCGATGGCCGCCGCGTCGACGTGTACCGAGCCACCTTCGACCCGGGGCGAATTCCCCAGAGCGTGCTACCGGCGGATCTCGTCCAGCAGATCCAAGCGCAGATGCGCGTGCTTGGCGCCAACCGTGAGGTGGTCACGTCCTACCTGACCCCGGCCGGGGTCTCGCTCCGCATGGTGACCGAGCTGGCGAACGGCTCCCGGCTGCTGACCGTGGACGTGGTCGATACCCTCGCGCTCAATCAGCCGGTGCACGTGAGCGCACCGCCGGCGTCGCGGACGATCGCCTACGACAAACTGGTCAAGCGCTGACCAGCGCTCACCCGCGCGCTTCCTACGCCGGGGACCCGAACGCCGATTGCAGCGCCCGGCGGACCTGCTCGACGGTGACCACGCCCCGCAGGACGCCGTCGGCGTCGACCGCCATCAGGGCCCCGAGCCGTCCCAGCGTCTCCGAGGCCAGCAGGTCGGCGATCGGGCGGTCCTGCGCGACGCGCCAGCTCGGCCCGCTGTCAGGCTCGATCACCGCTCCGATCGTCACCCAGCCCTCGCCCGCGTCGGCCGAGGCCTGGGCTCGCTCCTGGCGAGCGATGCCGAGCAACCGCCCTTCCTCATCGATGACCGGGAACCACGACCAGCGGTAACGCAGGAAGTACTCGTCGAGCGCCTCGCTCACCGGGGTCGCCCCGGGGATCGCCACCGGCTGGGTGTCCATGATGTCGGCCACGCGAACGCCCTCGATGCGTTGCGACAGCGCCGACTGCACGATCGCCCCCTGAGCCGACCGCCACAGCAGGTAGGACAGGGCGGCCAGCCACAGGCCGGCGAGGGCGTCGGAGCGGGTGACCAGCCACAACCCGAACCCGGCGAGCGCCAGCGCGAACCCCTGGCCCATCCGAGCCGCCACCTGGGTGCCGCGGCGCTTGTCGCCGGTGACGCGCCACACGGCCGATCGCGCCACGCGGCCGCCGTCGAGCGGGAACGCGGGCACGAGGTTGAACACCAGCAGAAGCACGTTCATCGGCAACAGCCAGCTCAACGACAGCAGCACGGGGGTGATCTTGATGTCGGAGTCAAGGACGATGGCGTGCGTCAGGCGATGGGTCCCGACGAGCGCGACGTCCACCGCGAGACACAATAGGATCACGCAGAAAGTGGCGAACGGGCCGGCGATTGCGACCTTGAAATCCTCTCCCGGCGTCGCCGCGTCGCGGCTCATCCGGGTCACTCCCCCGAACAGGAAGAGGTCGATCTGCTTGACCTCGATCCCCTGGCGCCGCGCCACCAGCGCGTGCCCCAGCTCGTGGAGGATCAGCGACGCGAACAGGAGCAGGACGCTGACCACGGTGGTCAGGTAGGCCACGCTGTCGGAGCTGTGCAAGGTGTCCCGGAACGGCCTCGAGAGCAGGAAGATCATCAAGAACAGGACCAGGAACCAGCTGGCGTCGACGCCGATCCGGATTCCGAACGCGTTCAGCAGCTTGATCGAGGTGGACCGCCGAGACATGGTGCAATGGTGGCATAGGCGCCGACGGCGTCCAAGAAACTCAGGAGAAGTGAGATGAGTGAGCGTCTGGATGCTCTGAAACTGCGGATGGCGGAGCTCGCCGACCTGTCGCATGCCCTGTCGCTGGCCCACTGGGACCAGCAGACGATGATGCCGACCCGGGGCGCCGAGGCCCGCGCCGAATCGCTGTCCACGCTGACGCGGATCAGCCACGAGATGTTCGTCGACGACGCGACCGGTCGGTTGCTGCAGGCGGCCGCCGAGGACCTGGACGGCTCAGAGGGTGGGCGGGATCCGGATTCCGACGACGCGCGCCTGGTCGCGCTCGTCAACCGTCAGTGGGCCAAGGCCCGCCGCGTTCCGACGGAGCTGGCGGGGGAGCTCGCTCGGGCGGCGTCGATTGGCCAGGAGGCGTGGATTGCAGCGCGGGCGAACTCCGACTTCCGTAGCTTTGCTCCCTTCCTGGAGCACAACATCGAGCTGGCCCGCCGCTACGTCGAGTGCCACGCCGGCGCCGACGGTTACGAGTGCGGCTATGACGTGCTGCTGGATGATTACGAGCCCGAGATGCCGACCGCCCACGTCGCCGCTCTGTTCGATGAGCTGAAGACCGAGCTGGTGCCGGTGATCGCGCGGGTCACCGAGGCCGCCGGGCGGATCGACGAGCAGCCGTTGTCCGCCGAGTTTCCGGTGCGCGACCAGCGCCGCCTCGTCGATCAGATCGTGGCGCTGATGGGGTTTGACCGCGAGGGATGGCGGATCGACGATACGGTGCACCCGTTCGCCACCCGGATCGGCGGTGGCGACGTGCGCATCACCACGCGCTGGGACGAGCACTTCTTCCCCGGCGGTCTCTACGGTGCCATGCACGAGTGCGGTCACGGCCTCTACGAGGCGGGGCTGCCCGCGGCGCTGAGTCGCTCCCCGATCGGCAATACCGACTCCCTCGGCATGCACGAGTCCCAGAGCCGCCTGTGGGAGAACATGGTGGGGCGGGGGCGTCCCTTCTGCGGCGTGCTCGCCCCGCGGATCGCCGAGCTGGCCGGCGGCGAGCTGGCCGACCTGGACGCCGACGGCCTGTATCGGGCGGTCAACCGCGTCAAGCCGACCTACATCCGGGTCGAAGCCGACGAGGCGACCTACGCCCTGCACATCATCCTGCGCTTCGAGCTCGAGCAGGCCCTCATCGACGGAGGGCTGAAGGTCCGAGACCTGCCCGAGACCTGGAACTCACGGTTTCAGGAGTACCTTGGGATCGAGGTGACCGATGATGCCGACGGGGTCCTGCAGGATGTGCATTGGTCGGCGGGATTGATCGGTTACTTTCCAACTTACGCCTTGGGAAACCTGATTGCGGGACAGCTGTGGGAGCGAGCTCATGCCGAGCTCGGCGATCTCGACGGTGACCTCGCCCGGGGTCGGCTGGACCCGTTGCGCGACTGGTTGGGCGAGCGCGTGCACCGCCATGGGGCGAAGTTCACCACCGTGGAGCTCCTGGAGCGGGAAGCCGGCGGCCCGATCTCGGTGGCGCCGTTCACGCGCTACCTGAAGGCTAAGCTCGCCGACGTCTACGCGATCGACCTGGGCTGATCCGATCACAGAAAGAGAGCTTCAACGATGAGTAAGAGTTCAGTAAACGTCGCAGTGACGGGCGCCGCCGGTCAGATCGGCTACGCGATCCTGTTCCGGATCGCCAGCGGTCAGCTGCTCGGCGACGACACCCCGGTGCACCTCTCCCTGTTGGAGATCCCAGCCGCGGTCAAGGCCGCCGAGGGGACGGCGATGGAGTTGGATGACTGCGCCTTCCCCCTGCTGACCGGGGTTGACATCTACGACGACCCTGAGCCGGCGTTCGACGGAGTTGACATCGCGCTGCTGGTCGGGGCCCGGCCGCGGACCAAGGGAATGGAACGGGGTGACCTGCTGGAGGCCAATGGTGGGATCTTCAAGCCTCAAGGACAGGCGCTCAACGAGCACGCCGCCTCCGGCGTGAAGGTGCTGGTGGTGGGCAACCCGGCTAACACCAACTGCCTGATCGCCCAGAGCAACGCCCCCGATGTGCCCCCGGAGAGGTTCAGCGCGATGATGCGCCTGGACCACAACCGCGCGATCGCGCAGGTGGCCGCCAAGACCGGGGCCGCCATCAGTGAAGTTACGAACATGACGATCTGGGGCAACCACTCGGCCACCCAGTACCCGGACGTCTTCCACGCCAAGGTGAAGGGCGCCGACGGCGCCGAGGCCGTCGGTGACCGCGATTGGATCGAGAACGATTTCATCCCGACCGTGCAGAAGCGCGGGGCGGCGATCATCGATGCCCGCGGCGCCTCGAGCGCCGCATCGGCGGCCAATGCCGCGATCGACCACGTCCGCGACTGGGTGCGGGGCACGCCCGAGGGCGACTGGGTGTCGATGGCGATCCCCGCCGACGGGTCCTACGGAGTGCCGGAGGGGATCTTCTCCGGTTACCCGTGCACCTGCTCTCAGGGTGAGTACAGGATCGTCGCGGGCCTGGACCTCGACGAGTTCTCCCGGCAGCGCATCGACGCGACCGTCTCCGAGCTGCACGAGGAGCGCGAAGCGGTCAAGCAGCTGGGCCTCATCTAGAACTGGTCAGCCCGCCTCGTCGACCGGCGAGGATCCGCACGTAGGGCCGCCGCGATCAGCCTGACCGCGACGGCTTTCCGTGCCGTGTGCCGGTCCGTTTACGTAAAGACGCTTGCACCCGAAGGCTCCGGGCGAAAGCTCCGCCTCCGGGATGGCCGAAGGCGAAACGACTACTGCTTCGCTAAGCCGAGCCGACCGGATGCCAGCCCTGGCCGTCGCGCTTCACCTGTCTGTCGTCGACCAGCTTGGGCATCACCCGGTACAGGTAGTTCGGCTCGATCTTGAGCGACTCGGCGATCTCGGGGATGGTGATTCCCGGCTTCTCCCGGACGAGCGCCAGCGCCTGATTGGCGCGGGTGTTGCCACCCCGTCGGCCACGGGGACGTCCCGCCCGGCGCGCCGGACGGCGCGAGGCGCTCCGGCCGTTCGGGCTGGCCGGACGACCCGGTCCTCGCCGGCCACCGACCAGCGCTGATCGCGCGGCCTCGAGCTTTGTGACCTCCACCTTGAGCTCGCTCAGGCGGCTGTCGATGTCCTTCACGGTACTGTCAACGAAGTCTGCCAATTCAGGCCACCTCCATGGGTCTTGTTGGGCTTGATCGTGTAAGTACGATACAACCCGTTCGCTAGGAGCTGGATTTTTGTTCCAGGAGGGCCTTGAGGCGGTGCAGTGAAGTGTCGGCTTCACGCTCCGACGTCGCGCCGACGATCATCCTGCTGGCCACGCTTCCCAGCCGCCCTCCCGGGGGATGAAACTCGTTGGTGTAGTCGAAGGTCGTGCCGCCATGGTCGTCGCTGGAAAGCTCGTAGCGGATCAGGGCTGTGGACCGAGCGGGCCCGCCGCCTTCCCATTGCGCCAGGTGCGGACTGTCAACCGCGATCAACGTCCAATGAACGTGAAATGTGAGGCCGCGGACGTGGATCGCCTGGTCCATCGTCGAACCGCGCCGCAGCGGCCGGTCGGAAACGTCGGAGACCGACTTGTGGATCGTCACCCAGTCACCGAGACAGTTGGGATCCATGACCGTCTCCCAGACACGCTCGATCGGTGCTTCGATCCTTATCCGGGCCGATACGGTGCTCACAGGGCGCTCACACTAACGAGCCGCCAGCGGTTCATCGCGCTCCCATTCGCACAGTGCGTGCTCGATCGCCGAGTTCAGCGTGTGGAGCCTCACCCCCAGCAGCGCCGCGGCGCGATCGTCGCGCGGCAGCAGGTCGGCGTCCAGGCTCTCCATCAACGGCCCGATCAGCTCGTACCGCTCGCCCGCCACCAGCGCCGCGATCCGCGCCGCGATCGGAGTGACCGTGAGCCGGCGCAACCGCACCGCCGGCCGGTCGACGATCATCAGTTCCGCGATCCGGTCGATCAGCTCGCCGTAGGAGACGATGTCCAGGCCACCGAGATCCAGTGTCTCGCCCGCCACCCGGTCACTGGTGGCGGCGCGGGCGAGCAGCTCCACCACGTCACGCTCGTCGATCGGAGCGGTGCGGTGACTGCGCCACGCGGGCACCGCCAGCACCGGCAGGCGCTCGACCAGGCGCACGAGGAAGCGAAACGAGCGCGACCGGGCGCCGATGACGATCGACGCCCGCAGGGCGACGGTCCCGGGGACGGCGTCGCGCAGGATGGCCTCCACCGCCGCCCGACTGGCGAGATGGTCTGACCGGGGAACCGCCGGCGGGCTGCAGTCCGCCGAGGTAGACGATCCGGCTCACCCCGGCAGCGTCGGCCGCCGCGGCGAACCTGCCCGCCGCGGTTCGCTCCCGGGACGAGAATGGATCCTCGAGGGCGGGCTCCATGGAGTGGATGAGGAAGTAGGCGACCTCGACGCCGGTCAGGGCGCGCTCCAGGCCGGCGCCGGAGATGGCGTCTCCCTGGATGACCGGGACTCCGGCGGTCGCCCGCTCAGGGTGACGGGCGAAGCCGGTCACGGCATGGCCGTCGCGCTTGAGACGCTGGGCCATCAGCGACCCGAGGTACCCGGTGACCCCGGTGACGAGGATGTTCACCGAGCTGGGTTTGGGTCTGTGTCCATGACGGCCATCTTCGCTATCCGAAAGCTACGGAAATAGCGGCCCGATCCTGGCGGGCCCGCTGAAGTCACCGGATTTTCCAGGGTTTGCCGCTTTCAGAAAACCCTTGCGTTTTCCGTGAAGCGACGTTGTGCCTCGGGACGCGATCCGCTTTGATGCCCGCCTACATCCATCCGAGAGCGGGGTGTTGGTCAGGTATGCCGAACGTCGCCGCGAAGGCGAGCTGTGATAACTGCTTCTTTGGCCGCAACGGTCTCTGCGCCGTCGCCGGAGCGGCGCCGTGCGCGACGTTTCGCCCGGCGCATCCCGAGGGCCTGCGTCCGCCCAGTCAGCTGCGGTTCGTGTTCCGCCAGGAGCGGCGACTCCAGGTCGCCTGGACGTTTCCGTCGCCCAACGAGCAGGTCGCCCTCCACGCGTGACCGACCCGCCGGCCGCCTGGGCTCGTATATGTTTAGCGCCGTGTACTGGCCGCTGATCGGTGGATTCATCGCGTTCGTGCTCCTCGCCGTCATCATCGGGTGGGTGATGGACACCTCGCGCCGCGGCGGCGGCGGGCCCAACGGCGAGAATCACTGAGGGTCCGACGACAGCGTGGCCGGTTCGCCGGGCGGCGGCGGCCCGGGTGCGGCGGCGGTGAGCGCGGCTCGCTCGGTACGGGCGGCGATCCACTCCGAGCCGGCGGTGTCTGAGACGCCGTGGACGATGATGGAGCAGAACACGGTGAGGGCGGCGAGGTCGAAGATCCTCTGGCCCGAGCTGATCTGCTCGCTGAGGACCAGGATCGAGAACGTCATCGTCGCCACCCCTTTGGGCCCGAACCACGACATGAACGCACGAGTGGCGATGTCGGTGCGGGTTTTGACCAGAGCGGTGAACACGGCCACCGGGCGAGCGACCAGCAGGGTGATGGCGACCACGCCCACCGCCGCCCACCCCGAGCCGAGCAAGCCGTGCCAGGTCAGCAGAGCGCCGAACACGACGAAGATCCCGAGCTTGACGATCTCCACGAGGTCGGCGGCCTGGATCTCGAAGTAACGCCGGATGTCGGGGCGCCGGATGCCGAGGACGATCGCCCCCACGTAGACGGCGATCAGGCCGTTGCCGTGCGGCGTGAGGACCGCGGCCCCGTAGGTGACGAACGCCGCGCCCAGCGCGAACAACGAGCGCTGGTGGACCGGGATGCCCTCCTCCAGGTTCGTGCCGCGGGGGGCCAGCCAGGCGGCGGCATAACCGACCACGACCCCGACGCCGAAGCCGAGCGCGAGGTTCTCCAACACGAACCGCCACCACACGAACTGTCCCGCGCCTACCGTCAACGCCGCGCTCAGCGCCAGCACCGCAGGCAGCGCCAGGCCGTCGTTGAGCCCCGACTCCAGGTTCAGCGAGTGTCGGATGACCGCGGGAACGCGAGGATTGGTGACGACGCTGGATGACAGCACCGGGTCGGTCGGCGACAGCAGCGCCCCCAGCAGGAACGACTCGGTCCACGACATCCCGGTAAGGATGTGAGCACCGACCGCCACGATCGCCGCGGTCAGCGGCATGGCCACCACCAGCTTGCGAAATGGAAGGTGCCAATGGGACTGCAACATCTCGCCGTCGACCTCGAGTCCGTCACGAAACAGGATCACGATGAGCGCCACCGTCGCGAGCTCGGAGACGAACGGCGAGCGCGGGTTGAAGTGCAGGACCCCGGTGACGCCGTCGCCGAGCACGAAGCCGGCGACCACGAACACCGCCGCCAGCGACACGAAGCTGCGCCGGGCCAGGCCCGAGAGCAGCGCGCCGCCGACCAGCAGCGCGCCGAGCGCGAGCGCTGCGATCTCGAAGCGTTTCGAAACCACCGCCAACACGACCGGCGTGTGCAGGAGCGCTGTGGCCACGAGGTCTAGAGTGTGACGCACGCCCCGCACACGCCCTGCCCCGGCTGGCCGGCGCCGGTTACGCTGTGACCATGGCCCAGCGCGACCTGTTCGCGAGCTTCGAGCGCATGCGACGCGAGATGGACGAGCTGTTCGGCGACGTTTTCGAGCGCAGCGGCCTGTCGCGCCGGAGCACGGGTCGATGGCCGGCGGTGGACGTCGCCTACGCGTCCGATCCACCCCGCGCGATCGTCACCGCCGAGCTCGCCGGCGTGGACGTCGGCGAGATCGCGCTTCAGATCGAGGGTCGCAAGCTGTTCCTGGCCGGCCGCCGCGGGCCGGCCGAGTCCACGGGCGAGATCTACCAGCAGGTGGAGATCGAGCGCGGCGCGTTCCGGCGGCTGATCGAGCTCGGCGCCGACGTCGACCCCAACCGGGTGACGGCCCGTTACGAGGCGGGGCTGTTGCGCGTCGAGCTGGCGCTGGTCACGCAGGCACACCCGCGCCGGGCGGTCCAGATCGAGAGCGGAGAGCTCCGGTGAGCCGCACGCGCGGAGAGCGCCGGTGAGCCGCAAGCGCGGAGAGCGCCGATGACGGTGATCGACGTCGGCACTGCCCCCGAGGCGGAGGCGGAGGCGGCGGCGGAGCAGAGCCCTGGCGTCCGGCTCCCCGCCCAGGTCGGGGTGCTGCCGCTGCGTGACGCCGTCACCTTCCCGGAGCTGGTCATCCCCCTCAACGTCGGCCAACCGCGGAGCATCGAGCTGATCAACGACGTCCTGCGCGGCGACCGCTCGATCGTGCTGCTGGCCGGCCGCGATCCCGGCGTCGAGTCACCCGATCCGGAGCAGCTGCACTCGATCGGGGTGCTCGGCTCGGTGGCCAGAATGGTTCGGCTGCCCGACGGGACGCTGCGGGTGCTGATCCAGGGGGGCCAGCGGGTCCGGGTCCAGGAGTGGCTCCAGACCGAGCCGTACCTGGTCGCCGAGGTGGTGCCGGCGCCCGATCAGGTCACTCAGACCCCGGAGCTGGAGGCGCTGGCGCGCAACGTCGCGCGCTCGTTCTCCGCCATCGTCGGCCAGGTCCCGTACCTGCCCGATGAGCTCCAAGTGATGGTGGCGAACGTCGAGGACCCGGTGATGCTGAGCCATCTCATCGCCGGCGCCCTGCGCCTGCCCGCGGCGGAGAAGCAGGCGCTGCTCGAAGAGCAGGACGTGACCCGGCGGCTGCGTCGCCTGTCTGAGATCCTCGCCCGGGAACAGCAGCTGGTGGCTCTGGACACCAAGATCCAGTCCCAGGTCCAGTCCGAGCTCGAGAAGGGCCAGCGCGACTTCGTCCTGCGCCAGCAGCTCAAGGCGATCCAGGACGAGCTCGGCGAAGGCGACGAGGGGCAGGCCGAGGTCAAGGAACTGCGCGAGCAGCTGGAGGCGCTGCGGCTCCCCGACGAGGTCTCCAAGCAGGTGGCGCGCGAGCTCGGCCGGCTGGAGCGGCTGGCGCCGGCGATGGCCGAGTACGGGGTGGTGCGCGGCTATCTGGAATGGATCGCGTCACTGCCGTGGGACACTTCCACCGAGGACAACCTGGACCTCGCCCACGCGCGCACGGTGCTGGACCAGGACCACTACGACATCGAGCAGGTCAAGGAACGGATCCTCGAGTTCCTGGCGGTGCGATCGCTGATGACCGACGAGAACCGCCAGCCCGCCGGCTCGATCCTGTGCTTCGTCGGACCGCCGGGGGTCGGCAAGACATCGCTGGGACGGTCGATGGCCCGGGCGCTGGGGCGCGAGTTCGAGCGCATCAGCGTCGGCGGGATGCGCGACGAGGCCGAGATCCGGGGCCATCGCCGCACCTACATCGGCGCGATGCCCGGCGTGATCATCCGCGCGCTACGCGACGCCGGCGCCAACAATCCGCTGTTCATGATCGACGAGATCGACAAGATGGGCGCCGACTTCCGCGGCGATCCGGCCAGCGCGATGCTCGAGGTGCTCGATCCCGAGCAGAACTCGAGCTTTAGAGATCACTACCTCGATCTGCCGTTTGACCTGTCCAACGTGATCTTCGTCACCACCGCAAACACGCTGGAGACAATTCCGGGCCCGCTGCGCGACCGCATGGAGGTGATCGCGCTCGCCGGCTACACGCAGGCGGAGAAGCTCCAGATCGCCAAGCGATACCTGGTCGCCCGCCAGATGAGTCGCAACGGGCTGAGTCCCGCCCGGATCGCGTTCACTGATGCCGGGCTGCGCGCGATCATCTCCGGATACACGCGTGAGGCGGGGGTGCGGCAGCTCGAGCGCGAGATCGGCACGGTGGCCCGCAAGGTGGCGCGGCGGGTGGCAGAGGGGACGCTGAAGCGCAAGCTCACCGTCACCGAGCCCCGCGTGCGCGAGCTGCTGGGCAAGCGCACGGTTCACTCCGAGGCGAGGCGGCGGACCTCGCGCCCCGGGGTGGCCACCGGACTGGCGTGGACGCCGGTTGGCGGCGACGTGCTGTTCGTCGAGGCCACCGCGATGCCCGGCTCCGGGCGGCTGACGATGACCGGCCAGCTCGGCGAGGTGATGCGCGAGTCGGCGCAGGCGGCCCTCTCCTACGTTCGCGCCAATGCGGCCGAGCTGGTGCCGGACCTCCCCGCCGACTGGTTCGCCGGCCACGAGATCCACGTCCACGTTCCGGCGGGGGCGATCCCGAAGGACGGCCCCAGCGCCGGCGTGACGATGGTCACCGCGCTGGCCTCGCTGCTCTCGGGCCGACCGGTGCGCGCCGACGTGGCGATGACCGGCGAGGTCACGCTCACCGGCCAGGTGCTTCCCATCGGGGGCCTCAAGGAGAAGGCGCTGGCCGCCCAGCGCAACGGCATCCGCACGGTGATCGCACCGGCGCTCAACGAGCAGGACATCGACGAGATCCCCGAGCATCTCCGCCGCACCCTGAAGTTCGTGTTCGTGTCGACCATCGATCAGGTTCTGGAGGCGGCCCTGAGTCATAGGCGACAAAGGGCGTATCGCGTATCCTGACCACTCACCCGGCCCAAACTTGCACCTGAGGGAGACCAATGGCATCACGAGGAAAGAAAGCCGCGAACGCACTGCCGTTCAACGCCGCCGACCTGTCGAACATCACCAAGGCGAATCCGTACATCCAGCGGTTGATCGAGGATTCGGATCTGCGCGGCAACATCGGGTCCGCTTTCGACTCGAGCAAGCACGCGTACCAGCGGCTGACCGGCAGCAAGGCCCCGCAGAAGGTGGTGCTGGAGGACAAGAAGTTCCAGAAGAACGTCAAGCAGGCCGCGGAGGCGATCCGCGACGCGAGCGCGGCGCTGAACGAGGCACCCCAGAAGCGCAAGCGCAAGCGCCACTTCGGGCGCTACCTGTTCCTGCTCGTGCTCAGCGCCGGCGTCACGCTGGCCGTGTCCGAGTCGCTGCGCTCCAAGGTGCTCGACACGCTGTTCGGCTCCGAGGAGGAGTTCCAGTACACGCCGCCGGCGGGAACCCCGGCGCCGCAGCCGCCCTCGAGCCCCGTCAGCGCCGCGTAGGCGCCATCTGAGAAGTGCTTGGTGAGGGCGCCCCCGGGCGCCCTCACCGCTTTGGGGTTGATCCAGGCCAGGCGTAGACTTCGCCGGCGATGGAGGCGGCCACCGCACCTGAGCGATCGCTCGCGCCGGACCTGCCCACGGACAAGGCCGCCCGGACCGGCGAGCCGGACCTGCCCACAGACAAGGCCGCCCGGATCGTCGAGGCGATGCGCGCCAGCGTCGCCGCCCGGGGAATCGCCGGCTCGACCTTCGACGTGGTCGCTCGCCAGGCGGGCGTCTCGCGCGGACTGCTGCACTACTACTTCGGCTCCAAGGAGCGGCTGCTCGTCGAGGTGGTCCGTCGCGAGTCGGAGGTCCGCGGTCAGCGGCTGCACCAGGCGGTGGCCGGCGCCACCGGCGCCGACGAGCTGATCGAGGCACTCGTCCGCAGCCTTCAGGAGATCCTCGGCGAGGGCAAGAACCCGATGGTCACGTTCTACGAGCTGCTGACGCTGGGACAGCGCAACCCCGAGATCGCCGCCGAGCTGGCCGAGCTGGCGGGGCGGACCCGGACCCGGCTCGCCGACGCGCTGCGGGCGGGAAGTGAAGCGGGGGTGTTTAAGCTGCGTGCTGACCCCGGCCACGTCGCCGGCTTTCTGTTCGCGCTCGCCGACGGGGTCACAATCCGCCGCCTGTCCGAGCCCGACCTCGACGTGCGGCCGCTGATCGACCAGGCCGCGGCCGCGGCCCGCGCGCTCCTGGCGTGACCGCGGTAGCGCGGCGGGGACCCGTCGCCGCAGTGATCGGGCTCGCCGTCGTCGTGCTCTTGGTGCTGGCGGTCGCCCAAATCGTGCTGCCGGGGATCGCGGCCGGCCGGCTGCGCGATCAGCTCGCCCGGTCCGGCGCCGTGCGCCAGGTACAGGTCGACGCGTTTCCGGCGATCACGCTGCTGTGGCATCACGCCGACAAGGTGGTCGTGCGCATGGGCCGCTACCGGGCCGGCGCGGGCGGGCTGAACCACGCGCTGGATCAACTCGGGGACGCCGGCACGGTGCGAGCATCGGCCACCGAGGTCGACGATGGACTGCTCACCCTTCACGACGCAGCGCTGAGCAAGGACGGCAACCGGCTGCGGGCGAGCGGGCGGGTCACCGAGTCCGCGCTGCGCACCGCGGTGCCGATCCTCAGCTCGGTCACGCCGGTGGCGTCGGGCGACGGGCGGCTCACGCTGCAGGGGACGGCGACCCTGTTCGGCGTCAGCGCCCGCGTCGACGCGATGGTCAGCGCGCACGACGGGAAGCTCGTCGTCGCTCCCGACCTACCGTTCGGCGGCCTGGCCACGGTCACCGTGTTCTCCGATCCGCACATCGCCGTCCAGAGCGTGAGCGCGTCGCCGGCTCCGGGCGGCTTCACGGTCAACGCCACCGCGACGATGCGCTGAGCCGCAACCGGCTCCGGGCGGCTTCACGGTCAACGCCACCGCGACGATGCGCTGAGCCGCAACCGGCGCGCGCTCGGATTTCGAGCGGCACAATGGGGGGGTGAACGATGCGCCGAGGTTCACCCGGCGCTCCGTCCTGGGCGGCGCCGCGGCCGCGGGCGCCGGTGCGCTGATCGCGCCGGGGGCCGCGCTGGCCCGCGGGTCAACCGGGGCGCGAGTGTTCAGCCAGGCAGTCGGAGCGACCGCGGGAGTGTCGCCCGTGATCGCCGCCCCGCGCCGGGTCGTCCTCGCCGGCCTGCAGTGGTCAGAGCCGGTGGCGGCGGCGATCGAGCTGCGGGCGCGGGCCCGGGAGGGTCGCTGGAGCCCGTGGGCGCCGGCGTCGGTGCGCGGCCACGACCCGGATCGCCCGGCGGCCGGGGACGCGCAGCAGGGCGAGCCCCTCTGGTTCGGCCCCGTCGATGAGGTGCAGCTGCGCAGCGTGGGGGTGGTGCACGGGGTGGTGCTGCACTTCGTCGCGGCCGCTGCGGTGGCCGGCGCGTCGTCCGGCAACGCCGCGACCGTCGCCACCGCCCTGCCGCTGGCGCGGCCGCTCCTGCCCGCCGGCGGTGGGCAGCCGCCGATCATCGCCCGCTCGGCGTGGGCGGGCCGCGACCATGGCCCCACCGCCGGCCCGTACTACGGCTCGATCGAGCTGGCGTTCGTCCACCACACCGTCAACCCCAACGGCTACGCGGCCAGTGAGGTCCCGGCGATGCTGCTGGCGATCTACGACTACCACCGCTACACCCGGGGTTACTTCGACATCGCCTACAACTTCATCATCGACGCCTTCGGGCGGATCTGGGAAGCCCGCGCCGGCGGCATCGACGAGCCGGTGATCGGCGCCCACGCCGGCGGCTACAACTCGATCTCCACCGGAGTGGCGCTACTGGGCACGTTCTCCAACGTAGGGCCGACGCCGGCGTCGGTCGCCGCCCTGCGCCGGCTGCTGGCGTGGAAGCTGCCGCTGCATGGCGTCCCCGCGCTCGGGAAGGTGGGGATCGTGGTCGCTGCCGCCGGCGCCGCCTACACGCCGTTTCGCCCCGGCGCGCACGTGCGGCTGCCCCGCATCGCCGGCCACCGCGACGGGGACATCACCGACTGTCCCGGTAATGACCTGTACGTGCGGCTGCCCGGGATCCGCACCGAAGTGAACGCCCTCGCCGGGGTGCCGGTGGCACTTTCGCTGCACGCGTCGGCGACGACGGTGCCGCCCGCCGTCCCGGTGACGCTGAGCGGACGGCTGCGCCGATTGCACGGTGCACCGATTCCCGGCGCCCCATTGCAGATCCAGACGGTGGCCGGGATGGGGAGGACGACCACCATCGCCGCGGTGGTCACCGCCGCCGACGGCACCTGGGCGGCGACGGTGACGCCACCGCAGTCAGTGGTGGTGCGCGCGGTGCATTCCGCCGCCCCCGCCGCGGTGTCGAATCTGGCGGCGATCGGCGTGACACCGGCGATCACCCTGACGCTGGCGGCGACCTCGCCGCTCACGGTCGCCGGCACCGTCGCCCCGGCCAAGCGCAGCGTCACGATCGTCGTCTATCAGGAGATCGGCGGCCGCCGCAAACCGGTTCTGACCCGGAAGGTGACAGTCCGCCACGGAAGCTTCACCGCGCGGCTGTCGCTCGGCGCCAAAGCCGCCGGCGACTACGTGATCGTGGCGCAGACGGCCGCCGATGCGATCAGCGCGGCGGGGATGTCGGCGCCGGTCACGGTCACCGTCTGACCGCGGTTACTCGGTGGCTCCGGCCTGAGTCTTCGGCGACGCCCACGGCTGGCGCAGCCGGCGCTCGATCTCCGCGCCGAGATCCGCGATCGCCACCCGGTCCTGGGCCAGGCTGTCGCGGTCACGCAGCGTCACCGTCCCGTCCTGGAGCGATTGGTGGTCGATCGTCACCGCCCACGGGGTGCCGATCTCGTCCTGGCGGCGGTAACGACGGCCGATCGCCCCGCCCTCGTCGTACTCGGCCTGCACCAGCTCCCGTAGCCCCTGGTACACCTGACGGGCGAGCTCGGGCTGACCGTCCTTGCGCACCAGCGGCAGCACCGCGACCTTTACCGGCGCCAGCAGCGGATGGAGGCGAAGCACGGTACGGCGCTCGCCGTCGATCTCGTCCTCGTCGTAGGCGTCGACGAGGAAGGCGAGCATCGCCCGATCGGCACCCGCGGCGGGCTCGATGACATGCGGGACATAGCGCTCGCCCGACACCGTGTCGACGTACTCGAGCTTCTGCCCGGAGTACTCGGCGTGCTGGGATAGGTCGAAGTTGCCGCGGTTGGCGACGCCCTCGAGCTCCTGCCATCCGATCGGAAACAGGTACTCGACGTCCGAGGTGGCGCTGGAGTAGTGCGACAGCTCGCCGGCGTCGTGGGCGCGCAGCCGCAGGTGGTCGCCGCGGATGCCCAGCCGCAGGTACCACTGCTGGCGCTCGGTCAGCCAGTGCTCGAACCAGTCCTGAGCCGCATCGGGTGCCACGAAGAACTCCATCTCCATCTGCTCGAACTCGCGGGTGCGGAAGATGAAGTTCCCGGGGGTGATCTCGTTGCGGAAGCTCTTGCCGATCTGGGCGATTCCGAAGGGCGGCTTCTTGCGGGAGAACTGGAGGTAGTTCTTGAAGTTCAGGAAGATCCCCTGAGCGGTCTCGGGTCGCAGGTACACGGTCGAGCCCTCTTCCTTGACCGGTCCGACCGTCGTCTCGAACATCAGGTTGAAGTCGCGCGCCTCGGTCAGATCGCAGTCGGGCGTCTCACCGGGGTGCTTGGACGGCTTGCGGCCGCACGCCGAGAGATCGAGGTGATCGGCGCGGAAGCGCAGCTTGCACGTCCGGCAGTCGACCAGCGGATCGGTGAAGCCGGCGAGGTGGCCGCTGGCCAGCCACGTCCTCGGGTGCTGGATGATCGCCGAGTCCAGCGCCACGATGTCATCGCGCTCCTGGAGCATCGCCCGCCACCACTGGCCCTTGACGTTGTTCTTGAGCAGGACGCCGTAGTGGCCGTAGTCGTAACTGGAGCCGATCCCGCCGTAGATCTCGCTGCTCTGAAAGACGAACCCCCGGCGCTTGGCGAGGGAGACGATCTTGTCCATGGTGACGGTGTCGGTGGCCATCGGCGCCGGATGGTAGCCGGACGGGATTCGCCGGACGGCCGGCGCCGACCGCGGCTCGCAAGCGGGTCGTATTCGGCCGGCCTGCCACGACTCCGTTGGCACTCTACGGCGGGGAGTGCCAATGTCTCGGCTATAATCTCCGGCGGAATGCCGATCTACGAGTACCGGTGCCAGAACGGCCACACGTTCGACGTCATGCAGCGGATGGGCGATGACCCGGCGAGCACGTGCGAGGTCTGCGACGCCCCCGTGCAGCGTGTCTTTCACCCGATTGCCGTGCACTTCAAGGGCTCGGGCTTCTACAACACCGACTACGGCACCCGCAAGCGCTCGCGCGAGAAGGAAGCCGCCGAGGCGAGCAAGAGCGACTCCTCCTCCCCCTCGTCGAAGGAGAAGAGCGGCGCGGGCGCAAACTCGTCGGGCTCGTCCAGCTCGTCGGACTCGTCGGGCTCGTCGGGCTCGGATGGCGCCGGCAAGTCGAGCTCCGGCGAGGGCAAGTCGGACTCGGGCGCCGGCAAGGCTGCCAGCAAGACCCCGGCGAGCTGATTCCCCGCCACGCGGGGCGTCGCCGCCCGCACCACCGAGCGCGCCCTGTCGTTATGGAAGTAGCGCATCCGCATCTCATCCAGTGCCGTGAGACGCAGCTACCGAGCATGAACTAAGCGCCAGTGGGCTATCCACTCTTTCCTCCCCCTACTCCACGGAGCGGCGGTCCGGGATAGGGGGTTCGGGAACTAAAGGGCGTCGGCGGTCACTTACTTCCCTAACCCCTGTCGCCGATAAGCGAGCGGCGCGGCGCGGCGTCCCTGCACCGGCGCCACCGCCCCACGGGTCAACGTCACGCGATTCCCGGGGGCCGCGGCTCCGGATGCACCGGTCCGGGCCGCCGAGGCCGACCGGGGTAGCGAACTGGACAGCCCAGAAGCGCCAGATCGTGATCTGGCCCGCGGATTTGACGCGTTCTCCACGCTGTGGCGGGCATCCGGTGACAAATCCAATCCGCCAACTTGAATTTTGCGCTTATTCACCCCGCCGGACGCTGATACGAAGCCCGCTCCACCCGGCCGCGGTCGGCCGATCGCGACAGCCGCGATCAGATCCCGTTCTGAATCCCCTCGGCGGCCTCAGCCGTTCATGAGCTGACGCACGGCCCGATGAACGTCCGCGGGCGACGCGATCAGCGAATCACCGACCGCCGGCACGTACGCGGCGCCGCTCGGCTTCAGGATCTTCGTTGGCGCCGACCCGCCGATCTCGGCGGCGAAGAACAGGCTGAGCAGCGTGAAGCCGCCCATGTCGGTCCGGACCGCCTGCGGGGCGTACCACGACGCCCACGGCAGGTGGAAGAACGCCGAGGGCGTCAGCAGCTTGGACTTGATCCCGTTCAGGATCTTCTGCTGGTAGCCCTCGCGGGTGAGGTCGTTGCTGGCCGGGTTGCAGCTGTTCTCGCGGGTACGGGCCAGCGTGAGGGCCGCGATACCGCTGAGATGGTGCACGCCGGGGCGCAGGTTCAGGCTGAAGCCGCCGTTCTTGACCCCGCCGCTGATCTGCGAGCAGATCCGCCCGGTCTGGACGTCGATGCCACCGATCGCGTCGATGAACTTGGGGAAGTTGGCCAGGTTGACGATGATCAGGTGGTTGACCTTGACCCCGGTGAACTGCTCGACGGTCTTGATCGCCAGCGCCGCGCCGCCGATCGCGTAGGCGGCGTTGATCTTCTGCTGGCCGTAGCCGGGGATCGAGACCAGCGTGTCCCGCGGGATCGACAGCCGTCGTGACGTCCCGCCGCCGATCCGCCACAGCATGATCGTGTCGCTGCGGCTGCCCTTATCGCTGGTGTTGGCGCCCGCCTCATGCGTTCCCTTGGGCCGCTGGTCGGTGCCCAGCACCAGCACCGTATCGGTCCCGGTGATCATGTTCGGGCCCCCAGTCAGCGCCTTCTGCGCCGAGGCCGGGATCGAGCCGCTCTGGATCTGCGCGCTGACCAGGAACAGCACCAGCGAGACCAGCAGCCAACCGACGATCACAGCCGCCAGGTACTTGAGGATCCGGCCCGGGGTGAGCTTGCGCTTCCACCACGGGACGTCCGGCGGCGGCTGCCCGGGGCGGGGGGGCAACCCCCCGTTTCGCTGCCGGCGTCGCTCGGTCTCGATGTCCTCCTCGCCGCGCAGGCGCGCCCGCAGCCCCTTCGGGAGGGACCGGTACAGGTTGTAGGGGCGCTCCCCGGATCCCGATCGGCCCGACCGGTCTCCCCGATATACCCGGTAGGGCGGGTCCTCGGTGGGCGCCCGATCGCGTTGTTGGTTGGACATCGAGCTCTGCATATAGTGACGGCATGCCAGCGCGGCGCACCATTGGCGTCGACTTGGGCGGCACCAAACTTCTCGCCGGGGCTGTGGACCCAAGGTTAGGCGTTCACCACCGGGTTCAGCGCAACGTAGCGGGTCTGAGCCAGCGCGCCCTGCTCGAGCTGGCGGTGCAAGCCGTCATGCAGGCGCGCGAATCCGCCGGCGCCGAGGTCGCCGCCGTCGGCATCGGCGTACCCGCGCTGATCGACCGATACACGGGGAAGGTGGCGGTCGGCGTGCACACCCCGCTGACCGACGTCGCGCTGGCCGACGTGATGGCCGAACGCCTGGGTCTGCCGGTGGTCGTCGACCACGACGGGAACGCATCCGCGCTGGCCGAGCAACGCGCCGGGGCGGCGCGTGGCGCCTCTGAGGCGATCGTGCTCACCCTCGGGACCGGCATCGGCGCCGGGCTGATCCTCGGCGGTGAGCTCTACCGCGGGGCGCGCGGCGGCGCCGGCGAGATCGGTCACATGGAGATCGACATCGACGGAGCGCCGGACGTCGACAACTGCCCCGGCCGCGGCTGCGCCGAGCTGTTCGCCTCCGGCCGGGCGCTGGCCACCGAGGCGCGACGGCTGGCGATGGAGCGGCCGGGCTCGGGTCTGGCCGATGCCGTCGCCGACGGCCAGGCGCTGGCCGGCCCCCTGGTCACCGAGCTCGCTCACGACGGCGACGCGGCGGCGATCGAGGCGGTGGAGCTGATCGGGGCGCGGCTCGGCGTCGTCATCACCAACCTGGTGAACATCTTCAATCCGGAGGTCGTGGTCATCGGCGGCGGCGTCATCGCCGCCGGCGAGTTGCTGCTCGGACCGGCCCGCGCCGTCGTCGCCGAGCGCACCTTCCCCTACTTCCAGGAGGGGCTGCGCATCGTTCCGGCTCGCTTCGGCGTCGAGGCCGGGATGATCGGCGCCGCGGCACTGGCCTACGACGCGCTCGCCCAGGGCATCGTATGAGCGCCGGCGCCGGTGGCCGGCTGATCGTCTGCCCGACTCCGATCGGCAATCTTCAGGACGTCACCCTGCGCGTGCTGGCGGCCCTGCGCGAGGCCGATCTCGTCGCCTGCGAGGACACCCGCCGCACCCGCGTGCTGCTGGATCGCTACGGCGTCGGCGGGCGCCTGGTCTCCTACCACGAGCACAACGAGAACGCGCGGGCGAGCGAGCTGGTCGCCAAGATGCGCTCCGGGTGCGTGGTGGCGCTGGTCTCGGACGCCGGGATGCCGCTCGTGTCCGACCCCGGGTTCGTGCTCGTTCGGGCCTGCGTCGCCGCCGGGCTGGCCGTGGAGGTGCTGCCCGGCCCGTCGGCGGCATTGAGCGCGCTGGTGGCCAGCGCGCTGCCGGCCGACCGCTGGCAGTTCGTGGGCTTTCTGCCGCGCAAGCCGGGGGAGCGGGAGCGGGTGTTCGCGTCGCACCAGACGGTGGTCGCGTTCGAGTCACCGCGACGGCTGGCGGCGGCGCTGAAGGCGCTGGCGGCGATGGATCCCGCCCGCCCGGTCGCGGTCTGCCGCGAGCTGACCAAGCTCCACGAGGAGATCGTCCGCGGCACCGCCTCCGAGCTCGCTGTCCGCTATGCGGACGAGACGCCCCATGGCGAGATCGTGCTCGTCGTCGGCGCCGCCCCGGAGCGCCCGGCCGACCTCGCCGGGCCGGTGGCCGCGCTGGCCAAGCTCGTCGAGGCCGGCGCCAAGCCCCGACCCGCCGCCGGAGTGGTGGCCGAGCTGACCGGCGTCAGCGCCAACGCCCTGTACCGGGCGCTGACGGACGCACGATCGACTTGAGCGCGGCGGGGTCCGTGCGCCCGGCAGTCAGCGCGATCGGGACCTGATCGAGGCTGAACCGCCCGGTGATCAGCTTCTCGAGGTCCACCGTGCGCGCTGCGGCCATGCTGATCGCCTCCGGATAGCAGCCGGCGTAGCGGAACGAACCGACCACGGTCAACTCCCGCCGCTGGAGGGCCTCGAGTCCGAAGCTCACCCTCCCTTCCGCAGCCATGCCCACGACGACCACGGTGCCCCCAGGCTGAATGGCGGACACGCCCGCCTCCATCGCGCCCGCCGATCCCGAGCATTCGATCAGCACGTCGAAGCTCGAGCCGAGCTCACACCCAGCCTCGCGCACGTGCTCGAAGCCGAATCTCCTGGCGGCGATCAGGCGCTCAAGGTTGATGTCCACCAAGGTCACGTTGTCGGCGCCCCGGGCGCGAGCCACCTGCGCGCACAGCAGGCCCACGGGGCCGGCCCCGGTGACCAGCACCCGCTCACCGCCACGCAGCTTGGCCCGCCGGCAGGACCAGACCGCGACCGCGAGCGGCTCAATCAGGGCCCCGGCCTCATCCGAGACCGAGTCGGGCAGCTCATGGGCGAACTCGGCGTCGACGGCAACGTGTCCGCGCAGCGCCCCGTCGAACGGGGGCGCGCCCAGGAAGTGCAGATTCGGGCACAGGTTGTAGCGGCCCGTCTGGCACTGCGGACAGCCCCGGCAGGGGATCCCCGGCTCGACCGCCACCCGCTCTCCGATGCGGGAGGTGACCCGCGCGCCGACGGCAACCACCCGGCCCGAGAACTCATGCCCGAGCACGTGCGGCTCTTGGACGACATTGGGGCCGAGGGACCCGTGCTCGAAGTAGTGGACGTCCGAGCCACACACGCCGACGGCGCTCACTTCCACCACCACCTCATGCTCGGCGGCGTCGGCCATCGGCCGTTGCTCGACTCGGATGTCTCCCGGGCCATGCAGGACCGCCGCGGAGTCCAATCCGGCGGCAGGTGTGACGGAGACGGGTTCAGCGCTCGACAAAGTAGGCACCGGTGCCCTGTCCGCTCGAGAAGAACCGGCTCGTGACCGTCTTCTTGCGCGTGTAGAAGTCCACGGCGTCCGTGCCGTGGGCGTGGAGGTCACCGAGGAAAGAGTCCTTCCAGCCCGAGAAGGGAAAGAAGGCCACTGGTGCGGCGACGCCGATGTTGACCCCGATCATCCCCGCCTGGACCTCATGCCGGAACCGCCTGACGGCGGACCCCGACTCGGTGAAGATCGAGGTCCCGTTGCCGAAGCGGCTGGCGTTGACGTACTCGATGGCCTGGTCGAGGCTCGGGGCCTTGATTACGCACAGCACGGGGCCGAACACTTCCTCCTGGGCAATGGGCATCTCGGACGTGACGTCGTCGAGGATCGTGGGTCCGAGGTAAGCGCCCTCGGAATCGCCGCGCTGCGCTACGCGGCCGTCCACCGCCAACTGCGCCCCGTCGGCCAGGCCACGTTCGATCCAGTCCCGGATCCGGTCTCGGGCCGCGCGCGAGATGACGGGGCCGACGTCGCTGGTCTCCTCGAGGCCATCTCCGACTCGAAGCTCCCGCGTGGCCTTCTTGAGGGGCTCCATCAGCTGCTCGTGCGCGTCGCCCACCGTCACCACCACAGAGCCGGCCATGCATCGTTGCCCGGCGGCTCCGAAGGCGGAGCCGAGGATCCCCTCGACGGTCCTGTCGATGACGGCATCGGGCATCACTACCATGTGGTTCTTGGCGCCACCCAGGGCCTGCACGCGCTTGCCCGCCTTGGCCGCCCGCTCATAGACCAGACGAGCCACGGGCGCCGATCCGACGAAGGACACGGCGTCGATAGCGGGGTGATCGAGAATGCCCTCGACGACCTCTCGGCTGCCGTTGACCAGGTTGACTACGCCTGGCGGAAGCGCGAGACCGTGGAGCTCCTCAAACGCGATCTGCTGCGTCAGCGGGACCTGCTCTGAAGGCTTGAGCACGAACGTGTTGCCGCAGGCGATGGCGAAGGGCAAGAACCAGAACGGAACCATGGCCGGGAAGTTGAACGGGACTATGGCCGCACACACGCCGACGGGCTGGCGCACCGTCTCGGCGTCGATGTTGCGTGAGACGTCCTCCAGGATCCGGCCCTGCATCGTGGTGGGAACGGCACAGGCCGCCTCCACCATCTCGATCATCCGCCCAACCTCGGCCCGCGCGTCGACGAGCGTCTTGCCCATCTCCGTCGTTACCGAACGGGCCAGATCTTCTTGGCGGACGACCAGGCGCTCGCGGAGCTCGAACAGCTTCCGGGCCCGGGCGATCGTTGACACCGCGCGCCACTCGGGCAGGGCCGCCTCGGCGGCATCGACAGCGGCGTCCAGGTCTGCGCCGCCCGACAACGGGACGCGAGCCAGCACCTCTCCTGTGGCCGGGTTGGTTACGTCGAGCTCGCCCGTGGCGGCGGCGGCCGGAGTCCACTCCCCGGCGATGTAGTTGTCGAGCAGTCGGGTCGCGGTGATCGCCATGGTCACTCCTTGCCAGTCACGCGGGGCCGGGCCTCAGAGTCCATTCGTGGGCGGGGTCGTTGGCCACCGCCCACAGCCGGGTGGGGCCGGCCATCACGTTGAGGTAGTACAGGTCATATCCGGGCGGGGCCGAGACGGTGTGGTAACCGCGCGGCACCAGCACACAGTCCCGGTCACCGAAGCTCAGTGTCTCACACAGTTCGCGGTCCTCGGTGTAGACGTGCTGAATCCCGAAGCCTCGGGCCGGGGTGAGGCGGTGGTAGTACGTCTCCTCGAGCAGCGTCTGCCGGGGAGGGTCGTCCACGTCATGCTTGTGGGGCGGGTAGCTCGACCAGTGACCGGCCGGGGTGAGGACCTCGCACACCAGCAGCGATTCGGCTTCCTGATCGTTCATCAGGATGGGGTGGATGTAGCGCTCGAGGGGGCCGTGCCCCCGGGTCTCGACCGTGATCTCCTCGCCGGGCAGCACCCGCGCTCGCGCGCCTCCCTCCGGGGCAGGCGCCCAGCACAGGGCGACCTCGGTGTGAGCGGCCTGGCTCACGATCGAGAACGAGCTCTGGGGTGGGAGGTACGCGGCGTCCGGGCGGCCCTTCCACGGATCGGGGCGGCCGCCGACCTCGCGCCATTCCCCGTGTTCGGAGATCACGTCGACCAGCCCGCCGATCACGACCACGCACACCTCCCGTTGACCTGTGTCGCGGTGGACGACGGCGTCACGCTCCAGACGCATCACCTCAAAGCCGACGTATTGCCAGCCCGCCGAGTATGGAGTGACGTTGAGGATCGTCCCCTCTTCGTCCGCCCGGCCGGCGTGGAGCAGGAGGTCGCTCATGGTCGCCCCAGGTAGTTTCGCTGGGCCTGCCGGTTGCGCTCGTACTCCTCGCGCGCGGCCCGCACGCCCTCGGTCTCGGAGACCTCGGCCACCGGCACGTCCCACCAGCCCCCGTAACTGGGCACGCCGGTGTAGCGATCGGCCTCGACGTAGATGACCACCGGCCCGTCCGCTCCCCGGGCCCCCACGAGCGCGTCGCGCAGCTGCACCACGGTGTGCGCGCGGCTCACGGTCGCGCCCAGGCTCTCGGCGTTGGCGGCCAGGTCCAGAGGCAGGACGTCGGAGGCTGCAGGGTCGACTGGTACCGCACCATCGGCGCCGGCAAAGCGGTGGTGGGTGCCAAAGCCCGAGCTGCCAACCGACCGCGACAGCGCGCCGATCGACGCATAGCCGTGATTGTCGACGAGTACGATCGTGATCGGGATCCGCTCGGCCACCGCCGTGACCAGCTCGCCGGGAAGCATGAGGTAGGAGCCGTCCCCCACCAGGGCCACAACCTGGCGCTCGGGCGCGGCCAGCTTGACCCCCATCGCCCCGGGGATCTCGTAGCCCATGCAGGAGTAGCCGTATTCGACGTGGTAGCCCTTTCCGGATGGATCACGGGCCTGCCAGAGCTTGTGCAGATCACCCGGGGCCGACCCGGCGGCGCACACGATGACTCCGGTCTCGCCAGCGGCATCGTTGATGGCGCCGATGATCGCCGCCTGCGAGGGTGGCTTGCCCGCGTCGGGCGCGGCCGAGACGAGCCGGGCCACCTCCTGGCTCCAACGCTCTCGCTCGGCCGAGACCTCCTGCGCCCACTCCGCGGATACCCTGTAGCCCTCCAGCGCCCGCCGCAGCTGCTCGAGCGCCTCGCGGACGTCGGCCACCAGTGGCAAGCCGCTGTGCTTGGCGGCGTCGGCCGCGGTCACGTTAACGTTGACGAAGCGCACATCCGGATCCTGGAAGGCCGATTTGGAGGCGGTGGTGAAGTCGCTCCAGCGCGTGCCCAGGCCGAATACCAGATCAGCCTGCCGGGCCACCGCGTTGGCCGCGGCCGTGCCCGTGGCACCCAGCGCGCCCAGGCTCAGCTCGTGCGCGGAGAGGAGCGAGCCGCGGCCGGCCTGAGTCTCGGCCACCGGGATCCCCGTGGCCTGCGCCAGCGCCCGGAGCGCCGAAGTGGCCTCGCTGTAGATGACTCCACCGCCGGCCACGATCAGCGGACGGCGCGCGCTCCGCGCCAGCTCGACCGTCCGGCGGAGCGCCTCCTGCGCCGGGGGCTGGCGGTACACGGTCCAGACCCGCTCATCCAGAAACTCGTCCGGCCAGGAGAAAGCCTCGGTCTGCACGTCCTCGGGCAGGGCCAGCGTGACCGCGCCGGTGTCGGCCGGGTCGGTCAGCACGCGCATGGCCTCCAGCGCCGCGGCAAGCAGCTGCTCGGGCCGCTCGATCCGTTCGTAGAAGCGCGACACGGGCCGAAAGCAGTCGTTGACCGACACGGTGGCGTCGTGGGGCATCTCGAGCTGCTGAAGCACGGGGTGGGGCGCGCGGGTGGCAAACGTGTCGCCGGGCAGCAGGAGGACGGGAAGCCGGTTGACTGTGGCCAGAGCGGCCCCCGTGACCATGTTCGTGGCCCCCGGGCCCACCGACGAGGTGCAGGCGAAGGTCCCCAGCCGGTTGCGCTGGCGGGCGTAGCCGGAGGCGATGTGGACCATGGCCTGCTCGTTGCGGGCTGGGTGAAAGGGGAGCAGCCCCGAGTACTGTTGCAGCGCCTGGCCCAAGCCGGCCACGTTGCCGTGGCCGAAGATGCCAAAGCAGCCGGCAACGAAGCGTGACCGCTGTCCGTCGCGCTCGATCTCCTGGGCGGCCAGGAAGCGGACCAGAGCCTGGGCGACCGTCAGCTCAGTCGCCATGGCCTTTCACCTCGGCCAGGGTCACCCAGCGTCGCTGCGCCGCGGCCTGCTCGATGGCGGTGCTGACGGCCTGGACTTCGAGACCGGTGGCCAGGTCGGGCGTCCAGTCACCCTCGGGCCAGCGGGCCAATAGATCGGCCGCCTGGTTGACGAAGCTGGCTCCGTAGCCGACACCCTGACCGATCGGCCACCACCCCTCGGTCTCCGGATGGACGGCGTTCTCGGCCCGGATCCGGCGCATTCCGTAGAGCTCGGGCGGCTCGGCGGCGTCGCCGTACCAGAGCTCGTTGAGCCGCGAGTAGTCAAAGCGCAGCGTCCCGCGCGTGCCGTTGATCTCGACCACGAAGTCACACGGCCGCCGGGGCGCGACCTTGGCCGTCTCGAACACGCCCAGCGCGCCGCTGTCAAACCGCAGCAGCGCGGAGGAGGCATCGTCGTTGTCGACGGAGGCCATCTCCCGGGAACCGTCTCCCGCCACCCGTTCAAGCGTGAAGGTCTGAGACTGGGCGCTGACCTCGGCCACCGGGCCCACCATCCAGCCCGCCAGGTCGAGCATGTGGGCGCCCAGGTCGGCGATCGTGCTCGCACCTTCGCGGCGGCGAAAGCGCCAGTCGAAGGGAATCTCGGGATCCAGAAATTCATCCGAGAGCCAGGTACCGCGCCAGAGGTGGGGCTCGCCGATCCGGTCCTCGTCGATCATCTGCTTCATCAGGGACAGCGCCGGGAGCCGTCGGTAGTTGAAACCGATGGCGTTCCTCACCCCGGCCCTGCGCACCGCGGTGACCGCGCGCCGCGCCCCGTCGTAGTCGGCGGCCAGCGGCTTCTCGCACACGATCGCCTTGCCGGCCGCAGCGGCGGCCTCGACGATCTCGGCGTGTGTGCCCGGGGGCGTGCAGATGTCGACGATCTCAACCTCGGGGGCGTCGATGATCACCCGCCAGTCGGTGACCGCGCGCTCCACTCCGTACAGCTCCGCTGCCTCCTGCACCGCGCACTGGTTGCGCCCGCTCATCATCAGCAGGCGGGGCCGGCAGGGCAGCGGACGGATGTGAGGGGCCAACGTGTAGCCGTAACTGTGGGCCTTGCCCATCATCCCGTAGCCGATGATGCCAATCCCCACCTCGGGTCGGGCGCCCGCCGGCGGGGTCACGATGTCCCCGGCACCCGCTGATCCCCGGCGGTCAGCGACTCGGCGGCCAGCGCGGCCACGGTGAGCGCGGCCACGGCGTCCTCCCCCTGGGCGCCCTCGCACGCGGATCCCCGCAGCGCTCGGGCAAAGGCCTCGGCCTGTCGCTGCATGGAGCGCCGAAAGACCTCTTCGCCGGCTGTATCCCACATGAAGGGCACACGGGCATAGCCCTCGCTGCCCCACACCTCGAGCCAGCACGAATCCTCATGGGGAAAGTGCCGGCCCAGCGAGATGGTCGCTGCCGTCCCATCGGACAGGCCGGCCAGCAGCACGGCGCAATCTGGGTCGGCGCCATCCCGGGGCTCACGGCTCGGCCCAGCCGCTGTTCCCACCACCCACTTGAACTCCTGACCCAGCAGCCAGCGGGTCTGGTCGAACTCGTGAACTCCCATGTCCACGGTTATCCCGCCGCTGTGGGATCGAAACTGCTCAGACGGCGGTTGGTGATCCCACTGCAGACAGGACAGCTGGCTGATCTTCCCTAACCCTCCGTTGGAAATCTTCTCGCGCAGGTCGCGCAGCTCGGGCACGAAGCGCCGCCAGTATCCGACCTGCAGCAGCACTCCCGCCGCCTGCGCGCTCTGGACGGCGGCGCCAGCCTGGTCGGGTTGCACGCCGACCGGCTTCTCGCACAGCATGGGGACGCGGGCGGCGGCGAAGCGGGTGACCAGCGACGGATGCTCGGTCGAGGGAGCAGCGATCAGCACCCCGTCCGGCGGTGGGTCCTCGGCCAGCAGCTCGTCGACGCTGCTAAAGGTCGGCACCCCCGACGCGGCGACCTTTCCCCGGGTGGCGTTGCGAGGCTCGACGACGCCGACCAACTCGATCTCGGTTGATGCCCTGAGCGCCTCCAGGTGGATGCTGCCCATGCGCCCGGCGCCGACCAGCGCTACGCGGACCGGCTCAGAGGCCATGGGCCTGCAGGAACTCCCGGTTACGGCGCTGGTCCTCGGCCGGCTGCTGGGGGTGGGCCGGATCGGGAAGCACGTCCTGCTCGACGACCAGCCAGCCTGCGTAGCCGATCTCGGCCAGGCAATCGAGCACGCACACGATGTCAATGTCGCCGTCGCCCAGGGCGCAGAAGGCCTGGCGGCGCCAGATCTCCTCGACGGGCGCGGCCTCGGCCACGATCTCCTCAAGCCGCGCCAGGCGCGCGTCCTTCAGATGAACCTGATTGATGCGCTCGGACCAGTCGATGATCGCGGCGGTCGGTTCGCCGCGGCCCAGCAGCAGGTGGCCCGTGTCCAGGCAGATGCCGACGTCGGAGACCTCGAGCAACCGTTCGATCTCCCACTGGGCCTCGATGTAGGTGGCCGTGTGATGGTGGAAGGTGGGGTCATAACCCCGCTCCCGGCAGCGCTCCACGGCGCGGGCCAGCCCGTCGGCAAAGCGCTTCCAGCCAGCGTCGTCAAGGCCCACGCTCGGGTCCAGTGCGGCCCGGCCGGGATAGCGCGAGCGCGCCGGCGAGCCGGCGTCGGCCAGGGTCGGCTTGGGTTGGCCGGGCAGGTCGGCGACGCTGTCGAGGATGTCGAGCAGGGCGTCGAGCTCGGTCAGTGCCTCGGGGAGCTTGTAAGCCTCGCTGAAGGGCAGCTCCAGATACCCGCCGGCCAGGCCGAGGTCCCGGGCGGCGAGCCGCTCGGGCAGGCTGGTGGTGTCGCCCAGGTAGCCCACCGGCCCCAGGTCGACACCGACGTAGCCGGCCTGGGAGACCCAGCCCAGGAGTGTCAGCGGCTCGGGCACGTTGGGGTCCACTCCCACGGTGATTTCAAACGCGCCGTAGCTGACCGGGGCGTTGGCCACGGAGACATCCGCGAGCGCATGGCCCGCTCGAGCGGCGCTCTCCGTGCCCGGCGTCGTATCCATCCATGCTCGTTCCACTGCTGTCCGGCCTTCCTATTGATTGCAGTTCATGACCCGCTCGGAGCCGGCGTGGCCGCCGACTCGAGCTCCGGGTCTAGGCCCTGGTGGGCGCGGGCGATGGCCTCGCAGAGACGAAGATCAGCCAACCCATCGACGCCTGAAGTACGGGGGGTGTCGCCGCTGGTCACGCAGGCGGCGAAATGCACGAGCTCGCGCTTGAACGCCTCGTCATAGCCGACGATCTCCTCGCGCTCCCAGCTGTGCGCGGTGCCAGCCTCGCCTCCCTCGACGATCAGCCGGCTGGGCGCGCTACGCAGAAAGGGGGACGGTAGCTCGAGGGTCAGCCGCTCCTGCGGGGCGTAGAAGGCAAACTCCTGGTTGTAACGAGCGATGCCCGGCAAATCGACCCAGGAGATGTGGCACTCCGTGTCGCCAAAGCGGAGGTTCACGCTCACGCATCGCTCGTCGAGGTCGGCGGAGCGGACCTCGGTTGGCTCGCCCAGGACGCCGCGCAGCGCGTTGACCTCGTGCACAAGATTGTCGAGCAGGATCCAGCGGTAGCACGACCGTGTCTGGGCATCGGCGTCTCCGAGGGCGCGATCTATGGCCTGCTCATCGGCCCGGTTAAGCTCGTCGATGGTTTCCTGTGAGGCGGGAGTTCCGCTGATCAGGGGATAGTGGGCGACGTAGGGGCCAAAGGGAGACTCGAGCGTGGTCACCCGGGCCAGGCGCAGGTCGGCGCGGACGTCCGGCATCAGCTCGGCCAGTCGCTCGTAGGCGGGGTCGTAGCGCTTCATGGTCCCGACCATGAGTGTGACCTCGGCCTGCTGCGCCGCCTCGATCATCTGGCTGGCGTCGCGGCTCGACAGCGCCATGGGCTTCTCCACGAACACGTGCAGCCCGGCCTCGGCGGCCTCCACAGCCACGGGGGCATGGTTGCCGGAGGTGAGGACCATGACGGCGTCCAGTTCCCCCGCGGCTAGCATCGCTTCCCAGCGCGCGAAGGCCCGCCTGGCGCCGTAACGCTCCGCGCATTTTTGGGCCAGATCCTCGGACAGGTCACAGACCGCGCCCAGCTCGAGCTGGTCGGGAAGTTCGGTCAGATAGGGGAGATGCATGACTTGGGCGATAAGCCCGCACCCCACGACTCCGACCCGAATCGGCTTGCTCAAGTCATCTCTCCTCTGGAACGTTCCACTCCACCTTATCCCGAAGCTGAGAAAGGTGTCAAGGCGGCCGACTCGGCGCGGCGTCAAAGCCCGCCAGCGAACGCGTGAAGCGGGCCCCGGACGCGGGGTTATGATGGGCGCGCCCATGACCCCTCCGCCTTCGGGAGCCCGTGCAACGTCCGCCCGGCGACCCCGCAAGCCGCCCACCATCTTCGACGTGGCCGCCGAGGCCGCGGTCTCCAAGTCCACCGTCTCCAACGTCGTGCGGGGCGTGGAGGAGGTCTCTTCGGGCACGCGCGAGCGCGTGCTCCAGGCCATCGAGCGCCTCAACTACAAGCCCAACACGATCGCCCGCCAGTTCGTGCAGCAGCGGACGACGA
Organism: uncultured Actinomycetota bacterium; assembly: GCA_963830395.1. GTDB lineage: Bacteria > Actinomycetota > Thermoleophilia > Solirubrobacterales > Solirubrobacteraceae > Palsa-465. The sequence goes on along the minus strand of CAWHMI010000023.1, from coordinate 135,898 downwards.
TGCTGGGCGTGCTCCTGGGAGACCTCAGCAATCCCTACTACGCCCAGATGGCCCAGGTGGTCGAGCGGACCGCGTTCGGCTTCGGCTACACGACCATGTTCTGCAACATCGAAGGCGCCGATGACATGGCCGCCGCCGGCGTGGAGTCGCTGCTCGGCCACCGGGTGGCGGGGATCGTCTTTCTGGCCTTTGTCCCCCGCCAGTCCCAGGTCAACGACCTCCTCCAGGAGGCGGGCGTTCCGATCGTCTTTCTCGGTCTAAGTGAATCCTGGGGGGACTCGGTCGGGCCCCAGGACCGGGCGGGCGGACGCCTGGCCACCGACCATCTGCTCGAACTCGGCCATCGCCGCATCGGTTACGTCCGCACGCCCCTGGTCGAGCGCAGTGGCGACCACGCCCGCTGTGAGGGCTACCGCGCGGCGATGCGCGGCGCCGGCCTCGAGCCGCTGCCTGTGCTGGCCTGGGAGCCGGGCGCCGACACCGTCACAGTGGGGCGCTCGACGCTGGCCTTCCAGGACGCGGTCACTGGCACCGGCGCGCCCACGGCCCTGTTCGCCTCCAACGACATCGGGGCCATCGCCGTGATCGAGGCGTGCGAGCACTGCGGGCTCAAAGTGCCGGAGTCCATCTCGGTGATCGGCTTTGACGGCATCGCGCTGGCCGGGCTGCAGCGCATCTCCCTGACCACGGTGGCCCAACCGCTCAGCTTTCAGGCCGAGCAGGCGGTCGGTCTGCTGCTGGAGCGGATCGAGGATCCGCTAATTGATCCGCGCCACGTGAGGGTGCCGGTTCGCCTGCAGGTCCGCCAGTCCACGGCCGCTCTGGTCGGCCGCGCGCGTGGTCGCCGCCCCGCGCGCCCGTGCACGGGCGGCGATCCCGGCCCGGCTCGCGCCAATTAACCAATGGTCGCTTGACGCGGTCCCGACGAGGCGGTAGAAAGCGCGTTATCTGGAACGCTCCAAACGAGGAGCCGAGGAGATCCTGAGGAGGGTTCGAGGTTTGACAGAGAGCGAGGACCGGCCGCACCGCCGCATAGCGGTGGTCGCCGAGGCGTTCGTGGATCGCACCCTGGCAGAGCTGCTGGACTGGCTGGCCGAGGCGGCGCCTGAGGTGAGCGCGGTGGAGTTGGGCAGCGGCGGCTATGCCCCGCATCCGCATTGCGACCGCGCTCTGCTGCTGCAGAGCGAGGAGGCGCGCCGAACCCTGGCCCACGAACTCGCGTCGCGCGACTTCGAGATCGTCGCTCTGAACGCGTGGGGCAACCCGCTGCACCCCGACTCCCAGATCGCCGCCCGGCACGACCGGGATCTGCGGGATACCATCCGCCTCGCCGCCCAGATCGGTGTCGATCGCGTGATCGCGCTGGCCGGCTGCCCCGCTGCCCACCGCGATGATCACGTGCCTCATTTCGCGGCGGGCGGATGGCTCCCGTATCTGGAGGGCATCTACGAGAAACAGTGGGAGCGCCGTGTGGCCCCCTACTGGAGCTCGATCAGCGAGTTCGCGCGGACCGTCGACCCGAACCTGAGGATCTGCCTGGAGCTTCACCCCGGGACGGCCGTCTACAACGTGGAGACCTTCAACCGGCTGGCGGCGTTGGGGGAGAACCTGGCCGCCAACGTCGACCCCAGCCACTTCTTCTGGCAGCAGATGGACACCGAGGCGATTATGCGTGCCCTGAACGATCGCGTCGGCCACGTGCACGCCAAGGACGTCGTCTTCAACCCCAAGGTGCTCGGCCTCCAGGGGCTGCTCGACCATCGGTGGCCCGACCCCACGGCCGAGGTGCCGTGGAGGTTCGCCAGCGTCGGTGACGGTCACGACGCCGAGTGGTGGGGACGGTTCGCGGCCTTGACTGAGAGCACCTCGGTCACGGCCATCGCCATCGAGCACGAGGATCCCGATGTGCCGCCGGAGATCGGGGTCCCCGCGGCCGCCCGCCTGCTTTCCAGCGGCGTCGAGGTGGCGGCGTGAGCACCACCCCCGGTGTTCGCTTTGAGGAGGTGTGGAAGCTCTTCGGGGACGAGAGCACGGCCGTGGCCGATCTCAACCTCGACATTCAACAGGGGGAGTTCCTGGTCCTGGTCGGCCCCTCCGGTTGTGGCAAGACGACCTCGTTGCGCATGCTGGCCGGCCTCGAACGTCCTACTTATGGGCGCATCTGGTTCGGCCACCGCGAGGTGACCACGCTCGCTCCGGGGCAGCGCGACGTGGCCATGGTCTTTCAGAGCTACGCCCTGTACCCCAACATGACCGTGTACAAGAACCTCGCCTTCGGTCCCACCGTCCGGGGGGAGGGCAAGCACGGTGGGGGTAAGCGCGATCTGAGCAAGCGGATCGATGAGGTGGCCGAGATCCTGGGCATCGGCTCCCTGCTCAAGCGCCGCCCGACCGAGCTCTCCGGCGGCCAGCGTCAGCGGGTCGCGCTGGGCCGAGCCCTGCTGCGCGACTCCGAGCTGTTCTTGCTCGACGAGCCCCTCTCCAACCTGGACGCCGCCTTGCGCGTGCAGATGCGGGCTGAGCTCATCCGCCTGCACAAGCGGCTCACCCACACCACGTCGGTCTACGTCACCCACGATCAGATCGAGGCCATGACGATGGGCGATCGGGTGGCCGTGCTCAAGGACGGCCATCTGCTCCAGTGCGCTTCACCGTCCGGGCTATACGAGAACCCGGCCAACGACTTCGTGGCCACCTTCATCGGGTCGCCGAAGATGAACATGGTGGCGGGTGAGCTGACCGCCGAGGGGCAGGAGCCGGCTGTCACCTTTCTCGGCGCCACCGCCGCCCTGCATCCCCTTCAGGGCAAGGCACTGCAGGCCAGGTGCGCCGACGGCAAGCTCCAGGTTGGCCTGCGTCCCGTCGATCTGCGGCCGCCCAGCGACGTGGCCGGCTCGGCCCACACGGGCCGCCTCCAGGGGGTGGTCGACGTCGTCGAGCACTCGGGCAGTGAGATCTTCACCTCAGTACGCGTCGCTGACCAGCTGGTGTCCGCGCGGTTCCCTCGCACCATGGTCCCCACGAGCGGCGATCGCGTCGAGCTCGCGTTCAACCCCGGCCAGCTCTACTTCTTCGCCGCGGAGGGCGGGGAGAGGCTGATTGATCGCGAGGCGGTTCTGCGGGAGGTCGGAGAGGCTCCGAAGGCTGGGGCCGCGGTTCCTCAATGAAGCACGACACTAGGAGAGCAAGCATGAGGATTGGGGTGAGACGTTCCCGCCGGATCGCGGGCGCGGCACTGACGTTGCTGGCCACGGTCGGCATCGCCGCGTGCGGCGGCGCCAGCTCCGGGGGCTCCAACGGGTCAGGCAACGCCAAGACGATCAAGGTCGCCTACGGCTCCACGTATGTGTTCGACAGCACGGCGCTGACGAACAAGTGGTGGAACCAGGTCGCCTCGGAGTTTGAGAAGCAGAATCCGGGAATCAAGGTGCAGCTCGTGCCGATTCCCGGCAGCTACAACGACATCGTCAACAAGCTCAGCCTGCTCTATCGCTCCCCGTCGACTGCGCCCGACGTGGCCGAGATCCCCACCGGTCAGATCGGCCTGTGGCAGAGCTCGGGGTATCTGATGCCGCTGACCAAGTACCTGCCCACCACGACCTGGTGGAGCAAGTTCCCGGCCGTCGTCAAGAGCGAGGGCACCTTCGGTGGCACCACCTACGCCGTCGATCAGGGCGAGAACGACAGCGCACTCGTCTACAACAAGCTGATGTTCAAGAAGGCCGGCCTGCCCGTGCCGTGGACCCCGCACAACTGGAATGACATCCTGGCCGCGGCCAAGAAGCTCAAGGCCGCCTTGCCTGGCGTCATCCCAATATGGCTGAACGCCGGCTCCGGCTCGGGCGCCAACGGCCTGCTCCAGGGCATCAACAACTTCATCGTCGGGAGTCCGACGCCGAAGATCCAGGACGGGAACAAGTGGGTGGTCGACAGCCCGGGCATTCGTTCCGCGTTCGACGTCATGAAGGGCGTGTACCAGGGCGGGCTCGGCGCGTCCGAATCAGCACTGTTCAGCCCCAACGCCGTGACCACGCCGCTGACCCTGTTCGCGCAGGGCAAGTTGGCCATGGGCGTCGGGTCCAACTACTACACGGGCAACTGGACCAAGTTCATCAACGCCCCGTACTGGCCGCAGGCAGCCTCGAGCATCGGCGTGACGCCGATCCCGACGGAGAACGGCGGCGGTATCGCCTCGACGCTGGGCGGCTGGGATTACGCCATCTCCGCCCACAGCGGCAACCCGAGCGCTGCCTTCAAGCTCGTCAATCTAATGGAGGATGAGCAGAACAGCATCGATGCCGCCAACTGGGCCGGCTGGGTGACACCCAACAAGGACTACTGGAGCTCGCCGAGCTTCACCGGGTTTGCGCCCTACCAGGGTCTGTTCGCCAAGATCCTGCCCCACGCGACGCTGACGCCCAGCTCAGGCAACTACTCGATCTGGGTGCAGGGCATGGGCAACGCGACCGGCTCGCTGGTCCAGAACCCGAGCACGAGTGTGAGCTCGGCGGTCCACACACTGGGCTCCTACGTCTCCAACCAGCTCCCCGGGAGTACCGAGAAGCTCCCATAGGGGTCCTCAGATCGGGATGAATCAGTGACCACGAGGAGCTAGAGCAAGAGTGGCCGTCGCCGATACCAGTGGTTCACCGCTGACGGTGCTGCCCTCGGGAGAGCATCAGGACATCCCCAGTGGAAAGCGGCTCGATCGCGAGCGGTTCCACTGGGGGAGTCTGGTTCTCCTGGCGCCCGCGCTCGTGCTCCTCGTGGTCCTGTTCCTGATCCCGGTCGGCTACGCGTTCTTTCTCGGCTTCACCAACCTGAGGCTGGTCGGGCCGACCGCGGTCAATTACAACTTCACCGGCCTCAGCAACCTCCATCAGCTCGGTCACGACACGGTCTTTCCCCTGTCGGTGGAGCTGACGGCCCTTTTCGTGGCCGGTTCCGTGGTCGGCTCGGTGATCGTGGGCCTGGGGCTGGCCCTGCTCATGCGAGGCGCCAACGGCGTGATCCGGATTCTCGCTGGCGGCATCGTCATCATCGCCTGGATGATGCCGGCGGTCACCGCGGGCATGACCTGGTACGCGTCGACGACGGCCGGGGGCACGTTCGCCACCCTGTCAGGCAACAGCTCCGCCGACTTCCTGCACGGCTCACCAATGCTGATCGTCACGCTGGCCAACACCTGGTCGCAGTGCGGTTTTGCCATGCTCGTGTTCGCGGCCGCGCTGCGCAACATTCCCGGCGAGATCATGGAGGCGGCCACGCTGGAGAACACCTCGGCCTGGCAGCGCTTCCGCATGATCGTGCTGCCCCTGCTGCGCCCGACCATCGTCACGGTCGTCCTGCTCGTCACGCTGCTAACGCTGGCCAACTTCGCCCTCATCTACATCATGACCCAGGGCGGACCGGGCAACTCCACCGACATACTGCCCGTCTACTCCTACCAGCAGGCCTTCTCCTTTAACAACCTGGCCTACGGCGCGCTCATCGGCGACGTGATGGTGATCATCTGCATGATCCTGGGCTTTGCCTACGTCCGCGCCTCGAGGCTCCGCCTATGACCGCCCTCCGCCTGCGCGATCCCGCTCGCCCTCTCGCCGAGGTCCCCGAATCTGCTCCGCGCGTTGCGCCGCCCTCCCGCAAGCGACGGCGGCTGGGCAATGGCCTGCTCGCCCTGATAGGCATCGCCTTCGCGCTGCCGATGCTGTGGATGGTGGCGGCCTCGCTGGACAAGAACGCCTCCTGGAGCATCGAGTGGCCTCATTTCACGCTGGCCAACTTCCGGGCCGCCACCGGCTCCAGCCAACTCCAGTCGCTGTGGAACAGCGTAATTCTCTCCGGCGTGGCCACCATCGTCTCCACCGCCGCCTCCTCGCTGGCGGCCTACGCCCTGTCGCGCCGGCGCATCCCCTGGAAGGGCCCAATGCTACTGGTCGTGCTTTTCCTCTCCGGGGTGCCGATGTCGATCCTCATCGTCCCTATTTACGAATTGTTCGCGCTCGAGAACTGGCTTTCCATCCTGCCCACGGCCATTTTCCTGGGCGTCACCGCAATGCCGTTCGAGATCTGGCTGATCAAGAATTTCATGGATGCGATCCCCTACGACCTGGAGGAAGCCGCGCGGATCGAGCGGGCCAGCACCTGGCACATCCTCACCCGGATCGTCGGCCCGCTGGCCCTGCCCGGCATCGGGGCCGGGGCCATCTACGCGTTCGTCAACGCCTGGGGTTCGTTTGTCGTCCCCCTGGTCCTGATCAGCGATCCCAACCAGGCGCCGGGACCAATCGCCATCTATGGCTTCATCGGCGCCGCCAACGTGCGCTACGGCGACATCGCCGCCTACTCACTGCTCTATTCCGTGCCCGTTTTCATCCTCTACGCGATCATGTCGCGGCTGTTCACAGGCGGCTTCACGCTGGGCGGCGCGGTCAAAGGTTAGGCCCGCGGTGCGCGTCAGCTGATCGCGCTGATCGTGGCCACGCCGATGAAGATGACCACGATGCCCACGACCTGCGTGGTCTGTAGTCGCTCCCCGAACAGCAGCTGGCCGAAGCCCGCGCCGAACGCTCCCGTGAGCGTGGCCAGCACCGCGGCCACGGGGAGGCTGTGGCTCGCGCCCGTGGCGTAGCTGAGGAAGCCTGCCACCTCGCAGAGCCCGGCCACCATCAGCAGGTGCGCGGTCCCCGCGGGAATCCGTAGCTCGCCGCGCAGCAGCAGCGGCAGGGTGACCGCCACCACCCCGATGACCCGCGGCGGCATCACCGCCCACGCCGTAGGCAGCACGTCCCCGGCGCGGCCGGTTCCGAACAGGCTGATTCCGAATGACAGCGCGGCCAGGGCGGCCCACAGCGCAGCGCGACGGTCGCCATGGCCCCGCGGCGTGGGCACCGGATCTCTGTGCCCCGGCGCGGATTCGCAGGGGGCGAGCGCCGCCACGGCCGGATCGGCGTCGGACGGGCGTCGCGCGATCGCGGTCATAATCACCCCGACCACCGTCAGGGCCAGCGCCGCCCCCCGCCCCTCGCCCACCGTCTGGCCGGCCAGGATGGCGATCAGGGCGGCGATCCCGCCCTCGGTGGACACGATCGGCATAACCACGCCCATCTGGCCGATGCGGAGCGAGTGGTACAGGAGGAGCAGGCCGGCGACGTTGCCCGCTCCGCCCAGAAACAGCCACAGCGCGGAGGTAGCGGAGATGTGGGCGCTGCCGGAGAAGGGCAGGACGAGCGCCAGCGCAACCAGCCCGAAAAGCATGACCCAGGCCAGGGTCAGCATCGACCCCATCGTGCGCGCGGCCCGGGAGGCGAAGGTGGTGCCTACCGACCAGAGGAGGGCGGCACTCAGACCGCCGAGGACAGCCGTCACCGAGCTTGCCGCGGCCCTAGGCCCGGGCCGACAGAACCACCTTCATTGCCTCGTCGCGTTGAGCCAGCTCCAGGCCCTCCTGGGCGCGCTCCAGCGGCAAGCGGTGCGAGACGAAATCCTGCAGGGGCAGCGCATCGAGGTTGCGGGCCAGCAGGTCCATGGCCGGCTTGTAGGACTCGGCCGTCTCCCCGCCGATCCCGAGGACGTTGACGTTCTTGGTGCAGATGTCGGCGTTGGGGTTGATCTCCACGCGACCCATGTCGACGAACGCGCCCGCCTCGACCACGGTCCCGCCCACCCGGACCATGCGCAAGCTGCTGACGAAGGTCTCGGGCACGCCGCTGCAGTCAAGCACCATGTCGGCGCCGCGGCCGCCGGTGGCCTCGTGCACGCGGGCGATGAGCTCAATGCGGTCGAGCTGGGCCGCGTCGAGGACGTCGTTGGCCCCGAAAGCTCCGGCTCGCTCGAGGCGGGAGGGGAAGCGATCGATGGCGATGATCGTTCCCGCGCCCATCAGCCGCGCCTTGATCAGGTGGCACATGCCCAGCGGCCCGACGCCGAAGACGACAACGGTCTCGGCGAAGGTGTCGTTCAGACGGCGGGCGCGGTCAAAGCCGTGGGTGACGGCCATTGGCTCGGTGATGACGGCGACATTGTCGGGCAGCTCGTCGGGCACGCGGAAGAGCTGGGTGCGGGGCAGGAGGTACATGTACTCGCTCCAACCACCGAACAAGTGCGGGGCAGGCACGGCGTTGAGGCTGTTGCCGTAGTCCTCGAGACGCTCGCACATGTAGTAGGGCTGACCGCTGCGGCAGTACCAGCACTCCCCGCAGCTGACGTTGGCGGCGGGGACGATCCGGTCGCCAGGACGCAGCGCCCGCCCCTCGCTGTCGAGCACCTCGCCGCCGGTGGCGGCCACGGTGCCCACGTTCTCGTGCCCACAGATCAGCGGGTACTGGATCTGGCGCTCGTGCGGGGTGCCGGCGTACTGCATGGTCTCGCCTCGGAAGGTGTGCTTGTCGGTGCCGCAGATGCCCGACATCGACATCTCCAGCACGACCGCCCCCGGCTCGGGGTCGGGCAGCGCGAACTCCTGTACTTCGAGCCGGCCCGGCTCCGGCATGACGGCGGCGCGGACGGTGTCAGTCATGATGTGGCGGCGACCTTTTTGGAGCGTTCCATGTGGGTCTCTGACTTGTATCCGTTCGCTCGCGACGCGTCAAGGTCCAGCGTCGCTGACCTCTGCGCCGCCGACGGGGGACTGTGGCGGACCCGCCAGGGAACACTCGAGCGCTGCCGGTCAGACCTGGCCGTCAACGACGAGCTCGCTCCCGAGGCGCGCGCGGATCGACGAGCGGCTGACGGCTCTGTCGGCCGCCGTCGAGGCGGCGCCCAAGTCGGGCAAGTGGAAGCGACGCAGCCGCTTGGGCGAGCGGTATGTGCCGGCATCAGGAGCCCGAGGAGGTGTAGCTCAGCTCAGGCCGGGGCGACGGTCTCCCTGGGCCGTCTCGATCGGGTCAAGCAGGGCCAGGACCTCAGGCTCGTAGGGCATGGCCTGCGAGCAGAGCAGCCGCGAGGCGACGATTGCACCCGCGGCGTTGGCGAAGGCCACCGCCCGCTCCGGCGCCCAGCCTGACAGCAGCCCGTGGCAGAGCGCGCCGCCGAAGGCATCACCGGCGCCGAGGCCACACAGCACCTGGATCGGCGCCGGCGGGATCAGGTGCTCACCTTCGACGCTAACCAGCAGCACACCCTCGCCGCCGAGTTTGACGATCGCCCACGCCACGCCGCGCTCGAGCAGCCGGTGGGCGGCTTCCCGCGGGTCATCGCTGCCCACCGCCACCGTGCATTCCTCGCGGTTTCCCACGGCGACCGAGGCGTGCTGCACGGCCGCGCCGATGACCGATTTGGCCTCCTGACGTGAGGACCAGAAGGTCGGGCGGTAGTCGAGGTCGAGGATCGTGTGCCGAGCTCGCCCCCGCGCGCGAAGCATCTCCAGGACCGTGCTCCGGCTGGGGTCGATCGAGAGCGCGCCGCCCGAGATCCACAGAACCGGCACCTCCATGGTCACCTCCGGGTCCAACTCCCCGCCCCGGAGTTGAAGATCGGGCACGGGCGCCGGGCGGCGGAAGTGGAGCTGAGGCTCCTCGGGTGGATCGAGCACGGCGAACGCCAGGGGGGTGACCCCGTCTGACTCGATACCGACGTAATCGACATCGACCCCGAAGTCACGCAACTCCTGGACGACCACCTCCCCGAACGGATCGGAGCCGACCTTGGTGTAGACGGCGGAGGACCGGCCCAGCCGGGCAGCGGCGATGGCCACATTGGTCGGGCTGCCCCCGACGGCCTTCTCGAAGCTCTTGGCTCCGTACCAGTTCGCCCCGAGCTGTCCGCAGTACAGATCGATGCTGATCCTCCCCACGGTGAGGATCTCGAGCGGGCTAGCCACAGGCGCAGGATAGCCTTCGGGACTCAGTGTCCTTCTACATCACCACCCCCATCTTCTACGTCAACGCGCAGCCGCACCTCGGCCACGCGTACACGACGATCGCCACCGACGTGATCGCGCGCCACATGCGCCAGCGCGACGACGAGGCGGTGTTCTTCCTCACCGGCACCGACGAGCACGGGGAGCCGGTGGCCGACGCCGCCAAGGCGCAAGGGGTCACTCCCCAGGCGCTGGCCGATCGCAACGCCGCGCGCTTCCAGGCGCTCATGCCCGGGCTCGACGTCTCCAACGACTTCTTCATCCGCACCACCGACGAGGAGCACAAGCGCCGCGTCCAGGAGGTCCTGCAGCGGGTGCACGACAACGGGCACACGTACAAGGGTCTCTACGAGGGCTGGTACTGCCCGCGGTGCGCCGACTTCAAGGTCGAGAACGAGATCCTGGAGGGCAACCTGTGCCCCATCCACGAGATCCCCCTCACCCGCGAGCAGGAGGAGAACTGGTTCTTCCGGCTGTCGACGTTTCAGGAGCCGTTGGAGCGCCTGTACGCCGAGCAGCCCGATTTCGTTATGCCCGGGGTGCGCTTCAACGAGGCCCACGCGTTCATCACCTCGGGCCTGCAGGACGTCTCGCTGAGTCGTGCCCGGATGAGCTGGGGGGTGCCCGTCCCGTGGGATCCGGGCCACGTCTTCTACGTGTGGTTCGACGCGTTGCTCAACTACTACACCGCCCTCGGCTACGCCCGGCCCGGCGAGGACCTGACCGACCGGTTCTGGCCGGCGACCTACCACATCGTCGGCAAGGACATCCTCAAGTTCCACACCGTCTTCTGGCCGGCGCTGCTGCTCGCCGCCGATCTGCCGATCCCCCGACACGTGTTCGTGCACGGCTTCCTGCTCGGCGCCGACGGACGAAAGATGAGCAAGTCGCTGGGCAACGTGCTGGATCCGTTCGAGGTCATCGACCAGTTCGGCACCGACGCGCTGCGCTTCTATCTGATGCGCGATGTCGCGTTCGGCAGTGATGGCGCCGTCGGCATGGACTCGGTGACCGCCCGGTACGAGGCCGAGCTCGCCAACGAATACGGCAACCTGGCCAGCCGCACGATCGCCATGGTGCACCGCTACCGCGACGGCGTCGTCCCCGACGTGGCGACCGATCCGGTGCTGGGCGGCGAGTTCGCGGGCCTGGTGGCGACGGTGAGCGGGCTGCTGGAGCGCGCCGACCCGACCACCGCGCTGGAGCAGATCTGGCAGCGGGTGCGGCGCTGCAACCGCTATGTCGAGGAGCGGGCGCCCTGGCAGCTGGCCCGAGATCCCGACGCGGCCCCGGAGCTGGACCGCACGCTGGCCTCGCTCGCCGAGGCGGTCCGCGTGATCAGCGTCCTGCTGGCTGCCTACATTCCGGTGAGTGCGACCCGGCTGCTGGACGCCCTCGGGGCCCCCGAGCTGTCGCTGCCCGGTGCCGAGTTCGCGGCGCGCGGCGGAGGGCGCACGGTGGCCGCGCTCGAGCCCCTGTTTCCCAAGACCCTCCCACCCACCCGCGCCCCAGCCACCTGATCGACAGCCACACTCATCTGGACTTCTGCGACCCGCCCAACGCCGAGCTGGTGGCGGCGGCGGTGGCGGCGGGGGTCAGCCGCATGCTCACCGTCGGCACCGACGGCGGCTCCTGCCGGGAGGCGCTGGCCGCCGCCGAGGACTTTCCCCAGGTGTATGCCGCAATCGGGCGCCATCCCAATTCGGCGACCGGGTTCGACGACGCCGATCTGGCCGAGCTGGAGGCGCTGGCCGCCCACGAGAAGTGCGTCGCGATCGGCGAGACGGGCCTCGACTACTACCGTGACTATGCCCCGGTGGAGGATCAAAAGCGGGCCTTCCGGGCCCAGATCGAGCTGGCTCGCCGGCTCGGCAAGCCGCTGGTGATCCACACCCGTGCCGCCGACGACGACACGCTCGCCCTGCTGGTGCAGTACGCCGGCGGGCTGCGGGTAATCCTCCACTGCTTCTCGATGAGCCAGCGGGTGGAGGAGTGCCTGGCCCACGAGGACTGGTGGTTCTCGTTTGCCGGCAACGCGACGTATCCGAGCGCCGGCGCGCTGCGCAGCGCGGCGCTGCGGATCCCGGCACAGCGGCTGCTGGTGGAGACCGATGCCCCTTACCTGTCGCCGCAACCCGCGCGCGGCAGGCCCAACCAGCCGGCCAACGTGGTCGCCACCGCGCAGACGATCGCGCTGGAGCGACGGGTGCCCTACGCCGAACTCGAGCGGTCGCTCGACGCCAACGCGGCGACGCTGTTTCGATGGTGAGCGCGCGCTCCGCGCGGCAGCGCGAGCTCGGCCAGAACTTCCTGGTCGACCGCAACATCCTGACCGTGGTCCAGCGCCTGGCCGAGCTGTCGCCAGCGGACGTGGTGCTGGAGGTCGGCGGCGGTCCGGGAGTGCTGTCGGCGCATCTGGCGGGGGTGGTGGGCCAAATCGGTCATCTTCACGTGGTCGAGATCGACAAGCGGCTGCGCGACCGCCTCCGCGCCGCCACCGCCTCCCACAGCAACGTGACCCTGCACTTCGGCGACGCGCTCAAACTCGACCTGACGGGGCTGGACCCGGCGCCGACCAAGCTCGTGGCCAACCTTCCGTATGGGATCGCCGCGCCGCTGATCCTGCGGACGGTCGACGAGCTGGCCGGAATGCAGCGATGGGTGGTGATGGTCCAGCGCGAGGTCGGCGAGCGCTTCGCCGCCTCCCCCGGCAGCGCGGCCTACGGTGTGCCGTCGGTGCTCGCCCAGCTGGCCTGCGAGGTCAGGGTGCTGCGCCCGGTGTCGCGCACCGTGTTTAGGCCGGTGCCGAACGTGGACTCGGTGCTGCTCGGGCTCCGCCGGGTCCGGCCGGGAGCGAGCCCCGCGGTGAGGGCGGTGGTGCATGCGGCCTTTGCGCATCGCCGCAAGGCGCTGGCGGGGTCGCTGGCGCTCGCCGACTCCGGGCGTGACGGATTTGCGCCTGGGATTCGCGAGCGCGCTCGAGCGGCCCTGGTGGCCATGGGCCATCCGCCCGATGCACGGGCGCAGCGGCTGGGGCCGTTGGAATTCGAAGAGTTGGCCGCGCGGATCGAATCGTGAGCGTTCTGGCGACCGAGGCCGCCCCCGCCAAGATCAATCTGTGCCTGTGGCTCGGCCCGCGGCGACCCGACGGCCGCCACGAGCTGGTGACCCTGTTTGACTCGATTTCGTTGTTCGACGAGCTGGAGGTGTCCGGCGGGCGGACGGACGAGGTCGTCTGCGCCGCGGTGGCCGGACCGAACCTCGTCTCCGACGCGCTGTCGGCTCTGCGCGCCGCCGGTTGGAACGCTCCGCCGGTGACCGTCCGGATCCGCAAGCGGATTCCGGTCGCCGCGGGGATGGGCGGCGGCTCCGCCGACGCCGCCGCCATGCTGAGGCTCGCCCCGCGGCTGGCCGCGATACCCGGCGAGGCGGTGACTGGGATCGCCGCCGGGCTGGGGTCCGACGTGCGCAGCCAGCTGCGACCCGGACCCAGCATCGGGACGGGCGCTGGCGAGGTGGTGGAGCCGCTGGCGGATCTGCCCACCTATGGGGTGCTCGTGCTCCCCCAGGCATTTGCCCTGTCGACCGCCGACGTGTACCGGGAGGCCGACCGCCTCGGGATGCCGCGGCCGGCCGACGAACTGGCGTCGTTGCGCGCCGAGCTGGCGGCGGCGCTGCCGGAAAGCCTGCCGACCCACCTGATCGGCACCGACCTGCAGGCGCCCGCGATGTCCTTGGCGCCCCGGATCGCGCACGCGCTCAGCGTCGCCTCGGGTGCGGGCGCCGATCACGTGCTCGTGTGTGGCTCGGGGCCGACGGTGATCGGCATCTATCACGGTCCGGAAGGGCTGGCGCGAGCGTCGGCGGCGGCCGATCAGCTGCCTGGCGCGTGCGGGCGGCCGCTGGCGGCGGGACCGGTGGGCAGAGGGGTGGCGTCGTCGGCGGCGAACCAGTGAGCGCTGCACGCAATTTGCCGACGCCCTGAGCGGCCGGTGGCGGTCATCTCCGGGTTCCGGCACAATCAGGGCCGAGAGCCGTGAGCAACACCACCGTGACATATGTGGTCGGCGGGGGCTGCGCTGTGATCGCCATCGTGGCGTTCGCGATGCTGGTCGTCGCGCCCTCGGTGACCGCCTACCGGCGCCCGCTGGAGCGGGTCGCGGCGGTCGTCCTGTCTCTGTACGTGCTGGCGGCCTGCATCGCCGGGGGGGTCCTGCTCGGCGCGGTGATCATCCTCGAGTGGCCCCGGGTCTTCTAGCGCCGCCGCGAGCTGAGGTGAGAGACGTGGCGGAGAGCGCCGAGCGCGGGGAATCCCGTCCTCCCGACCTGGGGGCGTTCGCGGCGATAACCGACGCCGTCGAGGCGGGTGCCGGTCTCCCCGAGATCCTGCGCGCGGCCGCGCGGGCGCTCGACGCCAGCCTGATCCTGATCGACCGGTCCGCGGCGGTCCTGGCGGTGGCCGCTCGTTCCCCGGCGGACGAGCGCTCGCTGATGCGCGACGCCGACGATGTCGCCACGCTGGAGCTGCGGGTGGCGGAGTCGCCGGTGGGGCAGCTGCGGATGCGCAGCCGCGAACGCACTCCCGACGGAACGGTGCTGCGGCTGGTCACCACCTTGATCGCGTCGGAGGTGGAGCGCGTCCGGGCTCCGGAACGGGCTTCCGAAGAGGCGGCGGCGAGCTTCCAGCGCGCCGTCCTGGCGCGCCAGATCCCCGATCGCGACGACCTGATCGCCCGTGGTAAGGAGCTCGGCACCGACCTCTCGGCGGGCGCCAGCGTCTCGGTGGTCCGCGCCCACGCCCGCACCCCGACCGAGGACGACTGGCGTCGCCGGCTCCTGGCGGTCTCGGCCCGCGGCGCTCGCTCGATCGCCTCCGGGTCGATCGCCTGCCCCACCGACGTCGACGCCGATGAGGTGGTGCTGCTCGTCCCCGACCGCGACGGCGACACCGGTCGGAGGGTGTCGTCGGCCGTGCTGCGCGAGCTCGAGGCGGGACTGTCCGGGTTCGCCTTTGCCCTGGGCCGAAGCCGGCGGGCGCCGGATCCCCTGGATCTGGCGCGGGCCTACAACGAGGCGCTACTGGCGCTCAACGTTGTCGAGGGCGACGCCGAACGCACCGAGCTGGCCTATGAGGAGACCGGGACCTATCAGCTGCTGCTGCCCTACATGAGCGATCCGGCCGAGCTCAAGCGCTTCTATGACGAGACGGTGCGGCCGCTGGTCGCCTACGACGAGCAGTACGAGACCGACCTGCTCGGCACGCTGGCGACCTTCCTCGACTGTGATGCCAACGTCAACGCCACCGCGTCGCGGCTGATCACCCATCGGCACACGATCCGGTACCGGTTCGAGCGGGTGCGCGAGCTGACCGGGCTCGACGTGTCATCCACCGACGGACGGGAGAAGCTCTCGCTCGGGCTCAAGGCGATGCGCGTGCTCGCGATCGCGGCCCCGGGCGGCCCGGCGACCGAGCCGGGCGCCGGGGCGGGTCGGGTTCCCCACTGATCAGATCTCCGACTCGTCGGCTTCCGCACTAGTCAGACCTGGGGCGCGCCAGCGCCACCGCCTCGAGTCGGGAGTGCACACCGAGGGCGCCCAGTACGTGGCGAACGTGGTTGCGAACCGTCTCCCGACTCAGGTGCAGGTCGTCGGCGATCTGCTGCGTCGAGCGTCCACGCTCGAGCATTCGCAGGATCTCGGATTGGCGCGGAGTGAGACGTGGATGCGATGCCACGGGCGCGGCTTCCGGTTCGCGCCTGATCTGCCCGAACACGCCCACCACCCGCCCCGCGCGAACCAGCGGCACCGAGCTGGTGTGGACCCGCACGCGATTGCCGTCGACATCGACGAGCACGAGTTCGTCGTCGGTCACCGTCTCCTTGCCCGCCACTCTGCGCGCGAACAGCTCGCGCGACCGGCGCCGTTCCTCGGGCGCCACGACCGAGGTGAACTTGTGGCCGCGGATGTCACCGATGCGCCGGCTGGCGGCCGGGTTGAGCCAGCGAACGACGCCGGCCGGATCGAGGATGTAACTCGGGATGCTGACCAGCTCCAGTGCGGCTTGGATCTCGTCGCCGAAGGAGGTCGGTCCGGGCACGCCGCGGAGTGTGGCGTCCGCCCCGGGGTCCGGTCAACCGCTGGGACGCGGTTCTCGCCCGGCAGCCGGTCGACAGACCGGACGCGGTTTACGCGCCGGATGAGATTCACTACAAATCTGACCCAAATGGGTCATGGAGCTTCGGCCGCGGTCAGCCGACAACTCTAGTGAGAAGAGGACCGCGCCATTAGGCCACGAGCTCAGGACTCGAGCTTGAACGGCAGCGCGGCAATGACCGCCGTCTGGAAGGGGCGCCCGAAGCTGATGGAGATTTCACCGCCTGACACACATCAGGTCACCAGGCCCACGCGCTGCACCGCGCGGGTGAGCGTGGTGATCCCGACCCTCAACGAGGCAGCCAACCTGCCCCACGTCTTTGCGCGGCTGCCGTTCGAGCAACTGTTCGAGGTGATCCTCGTCGACGGGCATTCGACCGACGACACGATCGCGGTCGCCCGCCAGCTGTGCTCGTCCGTTCGTGTCCTGACCCAGGGCGGCAAGGGCAAGGGCAACGCGTTGGCTTGTGGCTTCGCGGCCGCCCGCGGCGACATCATCGTGATGCTCGACGCCGACGGCTCCACCGATCCCCAGGAGATCCCGGCGTATGTCGGTGCGCTGTTGGAGGGCGCGGACTTCGCCAAGGGGTCCCGGTTCATGGAGGGTGGCGGCAGCGTAGATATCACGCCGCTGCGGATGCAGGGCAACCGGTTCCTGAACGGGACCGTCAATGCGCTGTTCGGCACCCGGTACAGCGACCTCTGCTACGGCTACAACGCCTTCTGGTGTGACGTGCGGCCGACGATCAACGTCGACTGCTCGGGGTTTGAGGTCGAGACGCTGATCAACGTGCGCGTGGCCAAGGCCGGCCTAAACGTGGTCGAGGTCCCCAGCGTCGAGTACGAGCGGATCCACGGGGTCAGCAAGCTCCATCCGATTCGCGACGGGCTCCGCGTCCTGCGGACGATTCTGGCCGAGCGGTTCGCCAGGAACGCGAGCACGCCGAACCCTCCGGCCGCCCTGCCGAGCGAGCTTCACCCCAGCGACCAGATCGGTGCGCACGAGCGTCGGGCACTGCCGCTCGAGCTGGCCGCTTCGGCCCAGGCCCTGGGCCACTAGCAGGCACTCGATGAACTCCCGGGTGCTAGCTCCGATCGCGGGGCGGATCGACCGCGTCCACCGGCCCGACCACGACCGCCATGCCGCGGACCGTGGCCACGTCGAACTTGAACCGCTGTCCCCGTCGCAGGCCGGGAGCCTTGACGACCTCGACCTCGGCCAGCTCGTCGTTGTAGGCGCAGACACGGTAGACGGCCTCGGTACCGAGCTGGACGCGACGTCTGAACTCCCCGATCTTGAGTTCCGTGGCCACCGTGACGAGGCCAAATATATTGCCGGACCGCCCGCGGCACCCGCGGGAGTGCCATCGGTCGGTGCCCGCCAGGGTTCAGTTGCGCCGGGAGTCGTGACCCAGTGTGAGCTGGCGACGGAGATCCCCGCCATCGCCGCGCCGGCTGCGGGACCGACCACGCTGCTCCTCGTGCGTCTGTTCGGCGAGCCGCTCGGCTTGCTCAGCCTGAGCGTGCCATCACGGGGTCTGACTCCGACGCAGCTCGCCGATGAGATCGTCAGCCAGCTGGGCGCGGAGCTGGAACCGCGCTTTGCCGATTGCGACATCCCGTGGACGGGCTCGCTGGCGACCGCCGGACTGACTCCCGGTCGTCGGCCGAGCTTCCTCGCCGGGCGCGAGCGGGCCCTCGCCGAGGGCCCCGAGATCACGGTGGCGATCTGCACGCGCGATCGGGCGAGCGACCTGGCCCAGGCGCTCGACAGCGTTCAGGCTCAGGAGTATCCCCGCCTGCGCACTCTGGTGGTCGACAACGCTCCGTCGGATGACCGAACCCGGAGACTGGTCTCAGAACTGGCGCGGACGCGTCAGATCGAGTATGTCGCCGAGCCTCGCGCAGGCCTCTCCTGGGCGCGCAACGCAGCCATCGATGCATCCGCGACCGAGATCATCGCCTGGGCAGACGACGACGAGCTGTGCGACCCCTGGTGGGCCACCGAGATCGCGCGGGCGTTCGTGGAGGTTCCGCGGGCCGGCGCAGTCACCGGGATCGTCGCCCCCGCCGAGCTCGAGACCCAATCGCAGGCCTGGTTTGAGCAGTACAGCGGCATCCGCCGCGGCCGCGGCTTCAAGCGCGCCGTGTTCTCGCCGGCGACCGCGCGCGAACAGAGCCCGCTCTGGCCGCTCCCGCCCTACGGCGCCGGCGCCAACATGGCCTTCCGGCGCTCAGCGATCGAGCAGATCGGCCGCTTCGACTGCGCCCTGGGCACTGGTACCGCGACGCTCGCCGGCGAGGACACGGCTGCTCTGAGCGCGCTGCTGCTGGCCGGGGGGACGATCGTCTATCAGCCGAGCGCGATCGTGCACCACCGTCACCGCCGTAGCTACGACGCCCTGGAACGGGTGATGCTCGGCTACGGCCGCGGGCTCAGCGCCTACTACGCGAGCATGCTGGTTCGCCACCCGAGGTGTCTGCCGGAGCTGGCGCGCCTCTCCGGTCAGGCGATCCGCGCTCAGTTGTCGCGACATGGCCGGCGATTCAACGAGCTTCACGGCTTCCCCATGGAGTTGCTGGCGCTCAATCGCAAGGGCCTGCTTCAGGGCGCGTTCCTGTATCCCGGCGCCTGGCTGCGGGCACGCCGGCTGGCCCGCACCGTGGACGGGAGCCGATGACGATGCATGCCCAGGCCACCGTCGCCGTGCTCACCTACCACAGCATCGCGGCCCAGACCACGCCGACGTTCGGTGCGCTGACCGTCGACCCGTCCCTGTTCGCCGAGCAGATGGCGGCGCTGCGCGAGTGCTCGCGCGACGTGATCGCGTTTCACGAGGTTCCCGATGCGCTCGCCGCCCAGCGCGACGCGGTGGCGATCTCGATCGACGACGGGCTCGCCGATGTGGCGGACACCGCCTGTCCGGTCCTGGCAGCGCACGGGATGACCGCGACGCTGTTCGTCCCCACCGGCTATGTCGGGGGTCGTTCGGGCTGGCTGCGCGGCGCCGACTCCCAGCGGCCGATGCTCAGCTGGGAGGCGATCGCCGGATTGGCCGGCGCCGGGCTGGAGATCGGCTCGCACGGTCAGATGCACCTGGCGGCGGACATCAACGCGCCCGAGCTGATCGAGCGTGACGCCCGGACCAGCCGCCTTGCGCTCGAGGATCGCATCGGCCAACCGGTGACCAGCTTCGCCTACCCGTTCGGCTACCACTCCGCGTCTGGCCGCCGCGCCATCCGCGCCGCGGGCTACCGGCAGGCGTGCGCCGTCGGCGATCTGGCCGCGCGCCCCGGCGATGACCGCTGGGCGTTGCCGCGGCTGCAGGTGCACGGCCGGATGACGCCCGAGGCGCTGGTGGCGATGGTGACCCGGCGACCGCCGCCGACGGCTCGGGCGTGGGCTCGTTCCAAGCAGAGCGTCTGGCATGTGGGACGGCGGTATGCCAGCTGGGGACCGCCAGAAGCGCGCCTCGAGGGGACGCTGCGATGAGCGTCATGGGACCGATCCGAGTCGCCGTCGTCGACACCGCCGGACCGATCATTGACCTGGACTGCACGCGCGCTTGCGATCCACCATATGCAGCTGCATGGGTCTTGGCATGCAAGGAGGGCCGGCCGGTCGGCAGTTTCGAGCTGCCGCTGCGGGGAACCCACGTCCCGGCGGAGCAGCTTAAGCACGAGCTCCGCGCGCGGTTCCCGGAGGCGCTGGACCGCGAGCGCCCGGCCGACATTCCGCGGCTTCCGCGGGCCACCGTGGTCGTGCCGACCGCGATGTCGCGGCCTGATCAGCTTCGCCGTTGCCTGCGCGGCCTGGCCGAACTCGATCATCCCGACTACGAGGTGATTGTCGTCGACAACCGGGCTCCGGGCACGCCTCGCGTCGACCTCCCGGGCGTGCCCGTCGTGCGTGAGCCGCGGCCGGGGGCATCCGCCGCGCGCAACCGCGGCCTGGCCGAGGCCACTGGCGAGATCGTCGCCTTCACCGATGACGACGTCGAGGTCGACCGGCGCTGGCTGCGCGCCCTCAGCGAGCGTTTCGCACGAGCGCCGGAGCTTGCGGCGGTCACCGGGCTGGTCGTCCCGGCCGAGCTGGAGACCCCCGCGCAGATACTGTTCGAACAATCGGGCAGTGGCCTCGATCGCGGCTATCGACCGCTGATGTTCGAGCGCGCCGGCCGCTTCCAGATCAGGCGTACGGATCTGGATGATGGCACCCAGCGCACCCACTCCCTCTACCAAACCGGCGAGCTCGGACTCGGTTCCAATATGGCATTCCGCGCTTCGGTGCTCCGTTGCGCTGGAGGCTTTGACGACGCGCTCGGCCCCGCCACGCCCACCCACGCCGGCGAGGACCTGGCGATCCTCCTCGAGCTCCTGGCCGCCGGCCACCGGCTCGCGTACGAGCCCGCCGCGGTCGTGAAACACACCCATCGCGCGACGATCGGCGACCTCGAGCGCCAGATCCACGGCTACGGCGTCGGGTTCACCGCGATGCTGACGGCGATCGCGTTGCGCGACCCGCGACACTTCCTGGCTCTGGCGGCGGTCGTCCCGGCGTGGCTGCGCTCGCTGCGGGATCCCGCTGCGGCCAAGCGGGCACACCGTGACGAGCAGTATCCAAGCGAACTGAGCCGGACCGAGCTGCGCGGGATGCTCGCGGGCCCGGGAGCCTATCTCCGGGCGCGAAGAATGCAGAGCCGGTGGTCGGCATGAGCACCCTCCTCAAAGAGCCCGAACGGGTTCGATTTCAACCGATCAAGCTCGCCACGATCGACATGGAGAGCTGCCCGGAGGTGATCGGCAGCGAGCCGGACTACGGTGCCCTGTGGGCGCTGGTCCGCGAGCGGGGGCGGCCGCGGGGGATGATTCGGGTTTCGTTCGACGACAAGAGCGTGAGCCGCCAGCAGCTCACAGCCGCGGTTTCGGCGCTCCCGGCCATCTCGCGAGCGCCGGCTTCGCCGCGGGCGCGAGAGCGAACCCTTCCGTCGATCTCGGTCGTCGTCCCCAGTCTGCTGAAACGCGCGGACACCCTGCAGGCGTGCCTGAAGTCGCTGGCCGAGCTCGATTACCCCGACTACGAGGTGATCGTCGTCGACAACCGACCCACCGGGGCAGCGCCAGTCGATCTGTCCGGCGTGCGCGTTGTCCGTGAGCCGCGGCCCGGCCCCTCTGCCGCCCGGAACCGCGGTCTCGAGGAGGCCACCAGCGAGATCGTCGCGTTCACGGACGACGACGTCGAGGTCGATCCCGGGTGGCTGCTCGCGATAGCGCTGCGGCTACGGGACCACCCCGAAGAAGTCTGCGTCACCGGGCCGGTCATCCCTCGAGAGCTCGAAACCCCCGCACAGGTCGCGCTCGAGGAATACTACGGCGGGTTTGGACCCCGCTCGTTCGAGCCGGTGTCACATCAGCTGCGCTGGCAGCCGGGTCTCCGCACTGCGCTGCGCCCGGCGACCGTCGACGCCCTCGCCGCGGACGGCGGGCTCCTCGGCAGCTTTTCGCTCTATGCCACCGGCAGCTTTGGAATTGGGGCGAACATGTCGTTCAGAACTCGAGTTCTGCGCGAGCTCGGCGGATTCAGTCTCGCGCTCGGCCCCGGGACGCCTAGCCGCGGGGGCGAGGACCTCGAGGTGTTCGCGCGACTTGCGTGGCGAGGGCACCGCGTCGGCTTTGAGCCCGCCGCGATCGCGCACCACACTCACCGCCGCGACGAGGCCTCGCTCGAGCGCCAGATCGAGGGGTACGGAGTTGGCTATGGCGCGCTGCTGACCGCGCTGGCGCTGCGGGATCCTCGCCATCTGGGGCGGATGCTGGCTACGGCGTATCGCGCCGTGCGCGTGATGAGCGCCGGCTACCGGAACAAGCTCGACGCAAGCAGGCAACCGAATCCGCGCACCCGCGAGCTCGCTCGGCTGGAGCTGCGCGGGATGGCGATCGGGCCGTTCCTGTACCTCCGCAGCCGCCTGTCGAGGTCACGATGAAGCGCTGGCTCGGACACCGGTCCTTGACGGTCAGCGCGATGTCGCTGATGACCGCGACTGTGGCCACCAACGCGCTCGGACTCGTGTTCTGGACCTTCGCGGCGCGGCTGGACGCGCCGCGCGTCGTCGGTCGGGCCGCCGCCGCGGTGGCGGCGCTGACCCTGCTGGCGACGATCTCGCAGCTGAACTTGACCAACGTGTTCATCCGCCTGCTGCCGAGCGCCGGCCGGTTCGGCCGGCGGCTTGTCGCCCGCGGCTATCTGGCGGTCGTGGCGTTGTCTTTCGCCATCGGCGCGATCTACGTGTTCAGCGGGTTCGGCGACCAGGTCGTTCACGGTGGGATCGGGATACGGATCGCGTTCATCGCCGCCGTCCCCGTGCTGGCGATCTTCTCGCTCCAGGACTCGGTGTTGACCGCCCTGCGCCGGGCGCCGTGGGTGGCGGGCGAGAACATCTCGTTTGCGACCACCAAGCTCGCGCTGCTGCCGGTGCTCGTGCTGGCGCCGATCGGCGGGGGGATCGTGATCTCGTGGGTCGTTCCCGCCGCCGTGGCGGTGATCGTGATCAGCGCGCTCCTGTTCGGGCGTGTGCTGCGCGGGATGGAGCACATCGAGGGAACGCTGCCGGGACGCAAGCGCCTGATGTCGTTCGTCGCCGGTGAGTACGTGACCGCCATCTGGGCGACCGCGGCGACGCAACTGATGCCGCTGATCGTGGTGTGGCAGCTCGGGCCGGCGCAGGTCGCCTACTTCACGGTGCCGTGGCTCATCTCGATGGGGATCACCGTTCTGCTGTGGAACGTCGCGTCCGCGTTCGTGGTCGAGCTGGCATCACCGCATGAGCATTCCGAGGCGCTGCTGCGCCGCACCCTGATGCTGTGGGCCGGGGTGGTCACCGGCGCGTTCGTGTCCTGCGTGTTCGCCGCCGGCCCGCTGCTCTCGCTCGCCGGCGGGTCCTACGCCGCGCATGGAGCCGAGCTGCTGCGGTTGATCGGCTGCAGCGCTCCGTTCAGTGCGATCGTCGCCCTCTACTGCACGCTGATGTGGATCGACCGGCGCGTGTGGCTGCTGGCGTCCTTCCAAGCCGTGATGGGGGTCGCGTTGCTGACGACCACGGTGGTGCTGCTGCCGCACCTGGGCGTGGTCGCGGTGGGGTGGGCCAACCTCGGGGTGCAGGCGATCGCCGCGCTCGCCACGGCGCCGCTCAGCGCCCGGCGGATGCGGACCGGTCTCCTGGTGGGGGCGCGATGACCGCCGTAGGAGTGCCGCCGCTGACCGAGAAGCAGCTCGGTGACCGCCGTCGCGCGTCGATCGGCGTGCTGCCCGACGACGCCCGTCACGCGCTGCGATGGCTGCGCCGGAGATGGACGACGTCGCCGTTGCTCCCCCTCGCCGTGCGCCGGACGCTCCTGCGGGCCGGCGGGGTCAAGCTCGGCATGATGGTCTGGGGCCTGGATCGTTGCTTTTTTGAGTCGCCCCGGGTGAGCATCGGCACCGGCTCCGCCGTCAACGGAGGCTGCTGGTTTGAGGGCGCAAGCGAGATCACGATCGGCGAGAACTGCCTCGTCGGCCCCGAGGTGCTGGTGCTCACCTCCACGCACGCGCTCAGCGCCGATGGCGAGATCAGTCGCACCCCGGCATCTCGCCCGGTCACCGTCGGCGATGGCAGCTGGATCGGAGCGCGGGCGACGATTCTGCCCGGCGTCACGATCGGTGCCGGGGCCATGATCGCGGCCGGGGCCGTCGTCACGGCGGATTGTGAAGCGGGAGGCGTCTATGGCGGGGTTCCCGCGCGGAGGATTCGATGACTAGAACACGTACCGAGCTGACCGCTTACGCGGGGATCCTGAGCAGCGTCCTGGCGGTGGTGCTGGTGCTGAGCGCGCCGGCGCCCTGGCTGAGCCTGGCCGGCGCGCTGCTGCTGGCGTTCGTGCCGGCCGGCGCCGCAGTCATGTGCTGGATCGACGCCGGCGAGAACGCGGCGCAGGCCGGCCTCACGCTGGTTTTGAGCCTGACCGTTCTGGCGCTGGCCAGCGCGATCATGATCTGGCTGGCCGCGTGGCAGCCACAGACGCTGCTGGTGCTGGCCGGCGCCGCGCTGATCTCGTGCGCGCTTCGGTTGCGAGTGGCGCCGGGGGTTGGGGGTGCACGATGAGCGCCGTCGGGCATGAGCTGCGCTCGGGCGCGTTCGCCCGCGGCGAGTCGCTGATCCGGCGAGTCCAGCCCCAGGTCGTACTCCCCGGGGTCGGGCTCGGCGCCTGGGCCTTCGGGGTCAGCCAGCTGCAGCCGTCGTCAATCGGCGGCTACGGGCTGCTGGCGAGCGCCAACGTGTTCTTCGTGCTTGGCCTCGCCGCGCTGATGGTCGGGTTCGTGCTCGAGCTCGCCCGTTCCCGGCCCCGCGGGTGGCTGTTGACCCTGGACCTGATCGGCTTGATCGTCGCGATCCACGCGACGATCCCGATCGTCTACGGCGGTACCCCCGAATACGCCTGGGTCTACAAGCACCTCGGAATCATCTCCTCGTTTGCGCATGCCGGCCGGATCACCGATCCGGGCAACATCTATGACCAGTGGCCGGTGCTGTTCGCCGCGGTCGCCGGCATCACCTCGCTGGCTCATGTCAACGCCGCGTCGTTCGCCGCCTGGGCGCCGCTCGCGTTCGAGCTGGCCGACGCGCTGCTGTTGCTGGCGATCTTCCGGATGCTGACCAGCGATCGGCGCGTGCCCTACCTCGCGGTCGGGCTCTACGTCGGCCTGATCGCATGGGTCGGCCAGGACTACCTCTCGCCTCAGGCGTTTGCCTACCTTCTGTGGCTGGCGATGCTGCTGGTCATCGTGCGATGGCTCCGCGCGCCGGTTCCCGAGCCCCGCGGGGGTGGCCGGATCGCCCGGTGGCGGGCGGCCCTGATGTCGGGCATGGCGCCTGCGCCGAGCACTTCCAGGAAGCAGCGTGTCATCGCCGCGGTGATGGCCATCGCGATCTATTTCGTGATCGTCGCCGCCCACCAGCTCACGCCGTACGTGATCATCGCCGGCGTCGGGGCGCTGACGCTATGCAACCTGGTGGCGCCCCGGTGGTTGCTGCTGGTGCTGATGGCGGTGGCCACCGCCTACCTGGCGCCGCGCTACAGCCTCATCTCGCACGACTTCGGCGGCCTGTTCAGCGGCGCAAACCCGATTCAGAACGCTTCCGGGGCTCGCGGCACCTATCACGCCGGCGGCGAGGCGCTGACTGCGCAGATCGTCCACGTGCTCGCCGCGGCGATGTGGCTGCTGGCGCTCGGCGCCGTGCTGTTGCGCCGCCGGAGCCTGGGTCGCGTCCTCATTCCCGCGCTGCTCGCGTTCAGCCCATTCGTGATTCTCGGAGTTCAGAGCTACGGTGGCGAGGCGATCTATCGCGTCTATCTCTTCTCGGCGCCGTGGTGCGCGCTGCTGATCGCGGGAGGGCTGGTGTCACTGCGGCTTCCACGGCGCGTGCCGATCGTGGGTGCGCTGCCCGACCTCCGGCGTGCGCGGCGACTGCCGATCCGCTGGCCGGTGATCGCGATCGCGTGCGTCGCGGCGCTGTTCGCGGGGCTGCAGGGTTTGTACGGTCCCGCCTCCGTCAACGGGTTCACCCCGTCGGAGCTCAACGCGAGTCAGTGGCTCTACGGTCACGCGCCGCGCGGGTCGCTGTTCGTGCTTCCTGACGACAATTTCCCGGCGCTGCAAACTGCCGACTACAACTCATACGATCTGCAGGTGATGCCGGCTGATCCCCAGTTCGGAGAGTCGTGGCTGAACGAGGGAAACCTCCCGGAGGTCAAGCGCTGGATCGCGAGTCTCGGGCATCGCGATGCGTATGTTGTCGTCAGCCGCAGCATGCGAGCCGACGCCGCGTACTTCGGCGCTCCGGTGGGCTACACCAAGCTCGCGTCCGCGATCCCCACGGCGCTGGGCGGTTCGGTCGTCTACCGCAGTGCCGATACGACGATCTACCGGGTGACGGTCGACTGGTCCGGCTCGTCGACACGGATCACCCGCCCCGGATTGCCGACGAGGATGGCCCACGCCGGCTCCGACGTGACCACGGGGGCCGAGTCGAAATTCGCGAAAACCTTGTTCACCTCCGCGCTCGATGCCGGCGAGGCTACCGCGCGGCTGACTGACTCCGGCGCGGGGCCGGCTACCGTCCGCGCCGGGCCGCAACCGCTCGGGCGAGGCTGACCGCCCCGCCAGTCGCGGCCAGCGCGACGCCGGCGACGATCGCGCCGGCGCGGCGCAACTGTCCGCGCACCAGATCCCGCATCAGCGCGCGGGGGAGCGTGCGGGTGAGATACGACCGCTCGTCGTCGAGGTCGCTGTGCTCGCCGAGGTGCGCCGCGAGCTCGACCTTGCCGGCGCCCTCCCAGTAGCACCGGCGCAGGAAGAACGCGAACGTGGAACGCTCGCGCGGCACCACGTGGTCGACCACGGCGGCCGGCACGTAGGTCCACTGAGAGCCCGGTGCGCTCGCGCCGATCCGAATGCAGAGGTCGGTGTCCTCGGGCCGCGACGTGGAGCCGACCTTTCCAAACCCCGCCCGGAACCCGCCGACCGTGTCAAACGCACTCTTGCGGACCGCCATGTTCTCGCTCCACACGTTGCGTACCGCGGCCGCGTGGGTGGGTAGCCCGGCGTGAGAGGCACCCACCACCCAACCGAACTCGTCGGGAAACCAGGGTGGCCGCGGGCCCTGCCAGGCGGGCATGGTCGCGCCGCCGGTGCCGATCACGTGCGGGTCTGCGAGCGGCCGCAGCAGCTCCGAAAGCCAGCCGGGACGCGCTCGGACATCGTCGTCGAGGAACACCAGGTACGGGTGATGGGCGTGACTCGCCCCGGCGTTACGCGCGCCCGACGCGCCCCGGTCGCCGCGGTGATCGACGATCTCGATGCCCTCGATCGCTGATCGCAAGCGCTCGCACAAACCCTGGTTGTGGTCGACCGCCACGATGACCTGGTCGGGCGCCGGCACCTGCTCCCGAGCGGACTCGATGGCCGCCAGCAGGTGCGTGAAGCGGTCCTCGGTGTGACATGCGATCACGACGCTGCTTGTCGTCTCGGACACGCCCGAATCCCGCTCTCACTCAGATCCTGCAACCGCCGAGCGGGACAACCAACACGTATCGCGCGCGTCCGGTAATAATGTTGTGGACGCCGGGGTTAGCCTCGGCGTCGATTTCGAGCTATGGACCGGCAACCAAAGATCTGGTTGGCCGGGCTCGCGTTCACTCTGGCTTGGATGTTGCTGAGCAGCGTGCCCGAGCTGGCCGCGACGCAATCGGGGGCGAAACCGAGCCGTCATCGCTACGCGGTCCAGCGATCCAGTTCGCCGCGCGGCCGGCCTCGCCACGCGGCCGGCCGATCGGCTGCGAAGCTCACAGGCCATGGGGGCGCACCGGATCCGTCCGGTATGCCAATGCCGACCGGTAGTCCCCCGGGCTGGCACGAGGTGTTCTCCGACGACTTCACCGGCAACCACCTCGGCTGGCGGTGGACCGCCTACCGGGGCCGGCCGGGGGGCGACCCGGGCGGTTTTTTCGACCCGACCCATGTAGCCGTGTCCGGGGGCGAATTGGTTATCTCGGCCTCCCACGACCCGAGCGACACGGCGTGGGATGCCGGGCCCAACACCTACGTGACCGGCGGCATCAGCAGCTCGCCATCGTTTGCGCAGACCTACGGCCGGTACCTGGTCCGGCTTCGCATGGATGCAGGTCGGGGCATCGCCCATGCCATCCTGCTCTGGCCGCAGAGCAACACCTGGCCGCCGGAGATCGACTTCAGCGAGGACAACGGGGCGGCTCGACGGACCGATTACGCGACCCTGCATTCCGGGGCGGACAATACGCAAGTCCAAAAACGCATCGCCGTCAACCTGACCGAGTGGCACACGCTCGGGGTGAAGTGGACCCGGGGCCGCCTGGTCTACACCCTCGACGGCCGAACCTGGGCCACGGTCACCAACGCGAACGTCCCGTCCGTCCCGATGGTCCTCGACATCCAGACCCAGGGCTGGGCGTGTGGTACCTCGACCTGGGAGCACTGCCCGGATGCCGACACGCCAGCGCACGTCAATCTGGACGTCGATTGGGTCGTCGCCTACAGCCAATCCTGACTCGCGTCAGCCATCGGCAGGCGCGTATGCGGCAACCCAGTCGACGTACATGTTGACCTTCCTGGGCGTGGTCGCGTTCGGGCAGCGTCCCCAGGTGCCGGAGCATGGCCAGGCCTCGGTCTGCAGGTCGAGCACCATCGGTATGTGCGGCACGACATTGCCGGTCATCGTGTCCCAGATCCGGCCGTTGATCGTGTACTGGAGCTTGCCGGGGGTCCACTGCACGCCGAGCGTGTTCCATTTCGCCAGGTTGACGCCGTTTAGCAGCGTGCTCCAGTGCGTGTCGGACCGACCGAAGTGAAGCGTGACCAGCGTCCCGGTACGCCCGCTGCCATTGTCCTCGCTGAAGTCGACCTCGGGCGGCCAGGAGTTGTTGGCGGGCATCAGTAGAGCGGCATGACCAATGCCGATCCCAGGGTCCATGCGAAACCGGACGAGATACTTGCCGTAGGTCTGGGACAGCCCTGGGCTGCTGGACAGGCCACCGGTGGCCCAGCGTCCACCGTCGCGACGGTCGCGATAAGCGCTGATCACGAGCAGGCCGTGGGAGACGGTCACGTGACGGGGGTCGTACCAGCCGGCGGGATCGCCACCGGGCCGGCCCCAGTACAGGCGCCACCTGGCCTGGTTGAGCTGGGTCCCGGTGAAGTTGTCGGCGAACACCTCGCGCCAGCCGGGGATGTTGCCGACTGGCATCGGCGCGCGCGGTCCGGGTGAGAATCGCCTCGCCCGCGTGGAGTGGGAAACGACGCGGCGCGGTGTATCCGCAGAGCTCGTGCCACCTGCGTAGAGCGCCAACGCCACCGCCGAGACCAGCACGGCGAACAGGAGGGATCTAATTGCGTTGCGGTGTGGTGATCTAAAGGACATGATGTCGCGGGCCCTGAGGCTGGGCGGGTGGCGGCCGGGGTCGGCGACGTGCGCCGTGATCAGACGTGCGCTGGTCGGAGACGTGCGCCGTGGTTGGCGCCTACCTCCCGGCGGGCCTCGGATCCCTATAACCGTCATCGGCAGCTACCGACCCGACCAATAGGGGCGACGCCCCTTCTTCGGGTCTCTTTAAGAACCTCCCGTCGCGGGCGAAGCCGGGCTGCGCCGGCGCAGCGTCGGTCACTCGTCTGCCTGCTCGCACGCGCGTCGCGTTGATCAGCACGACCACGACCATCACGGCGACGTAAATGCCGTGCGGGTACTGGAACGAGTGATACGAAACCGGCCACAGCAGCGAGACGCCGCTTCCACCTTCCCCGAGGTCGCGCCAGAAGTGAATCGACAGGCCGATCGCCACTCCGAGGAGCAGGTCGCGACGGCGGCGCCAGCACACGGCGATCGTTATCACGATCACGGTCGTCAGCAACGAGTGCGTGTAGGGGCGCGGAGTTCCGGTGGTCAGCCAGGTGGCGCCGAGCTGGCCCGGGATGTGATCGAGGTCGATCGCGACCGAGGCGACCAGGGCGGGCGTCAGAAATCGTCGGCAGGCTCGCGGCCCGAGCGCCCACAGGACCAGCAACGTGGTCAGCAGATGCGCGACCTCGTCCAAAGGCCCCCCGGGAAAGAACGTGTCGCCGGCGATCCGGCAGCTCCAGTCGGCAGCGGCGAGGAGGACCACCGCGGACGCCAGCGTGGCCGGCGAGAGCGCGACCAGGCTCCGATGCCAGGCGCCCCGGCGCCGAGGTGGGGTTCGTCCGTGACCCATCTTCAGCGATTATCGGCTACTCGCGGCGTGACCGGGAGGCTCTCCTCAGAGTGACCAATCCAGGCGGAGGTCTGCGCCGCTGCAATCGTGGCTCGCAAAGACGCTCTCTCCGGGAGCACCGGCGCCCAAACAAAAGGCGCAACGCCGCAAGGCGCAACGCCAAGCGAAGCGCAGCCGCCGAGGCTGACACTCTCAGCTCTCAGGCCGGGGTCGTCGCCTCGGATAGCATCGCGCCCGATGCCGGTCGCGATCATCACCGGGTCGGGAACCCACGCGCTGCCGGGCCTTTCCGTGAGCGAGACGTTCACCGTGGCGACCCCGTTCGGTCCCGTCGCCGCATCCCGGGGCGGCCTGGAGGGCGTGGAGGTGATTCATGTCTCTCGTCACGGCGCCGGTCATGTCCGGCTGTCTCACCAGGTCACGCATCGCGCCAACATCTGGGCGCTGAACGAGCTGGAGGCGAGCGCGGTGATCGGCTGCACGGCGTGCGGCGCCGTCGATCCCACGCTCGAGCTGGGCTCCCTGATCGTGTTCGACGACCTGCACTTCATCTCCAACCGGCTGCCGGACGGATCGCTGTGCACGTTCTTCACCGAGCCCGGCGACCGTGCCCGCGGCCACTGGATCCTGCACGGGGGCCCGTTCTCCGAGGAGGTTCGGGCGGCGCTGCTCGCTGGCGCCGCGCAGGCGGGGCACCCGGCCCGGGACGGCGGCGTCTACGGTCACGTCGACGGCCCTCGCTTCAACACGCCGAGCGAGGTCGCACAGCTGGCGGCGTGTGGCGTGGTCGCCGTCAGCCAGACCGCCGGGCCGGAAACCGTGCTGTGCGGCGAGCTCGAACTTCCGTTCGCGCTGATCGGCTTCGTGACCGATTACGCCAACGAGGTCATGCCCGGCGAGCCGACGCCGCTGGCGACTTTGAGCCGGCTGATGGGCAGGAGCGGCAGCGTGTTCGCCGAGGTGGTGACGGTCGCGGTCGGGCGGCTGGGCGGCGAACCGGCCGTCCCGGCGGGCACCATGTTTCGCTTCGAGCAGGCGTGATCCGGCAGGCAACCGGACCGACGCGGGTGCTGCTGATCGCCCGAGCGCCGGACGCGGGCGCCGCCCGACCCGAGCTCGAGTCGCTGCTGGGAGCCGCGCGGGGCGCGCAGCTGGAACGAGTCCTGATCCGGCGAGCGGCGAGCTGGGCGGCGAGCGTCGCCTCTGGCCCCGTCCACGTTGCCTACGAGCCCGCCGGCGCAGAGCCGTCCTTGGCGGCACTGGTAGGCGAGCCGGCGGCGCTGTTTGCGCAGCGTGGCGCCGACCTCTCGGCGCGACTGGCCGCCGCCGCGGGCCGGGTGTTCCGGGATGGGGAAGGACCCGTGTTGATCGCCTGGCCCGACCTGCCCCGCTGGCGGCCCGAGCTCGCCCGGGCTGCGTTGGATGACCTGGCCGAGGGGTGCGACGTGTCGCTGGGGCCCGTGTTCGACGGCGGGTTCTACCTGCTCGCACTGGACCACCCCGTGCCGCCGCTGTTCAGCCTGGCCGAGGACGCCTGGCGCAGCCCCGACGCGATGGGCTTGGCGCTGGCCGCCGTCCAGCAGGCGGGGCTGGAGGTGGGCGTGCTCCGGGCCGAGCGGGGGCTGCGGCGGCCCGCCGACGTCCGCGCCGCTCTGTCGGATCCGTTGACCGACGAGGAACTGGCCTCGATCCTTCGCGGCGGCTAGCCCGAGATTCGGCCGCGGAGGGGATTCGGCCGCGGAGGGGGATTCGGCCGCGGAGGGGATTCGGTCGCGGAGGGGATTCGGTCGCGGAGGGGACTCGGCCGCGGAGAGGGATTCGGTCGCGGAGGGCGGCGTCAGCCGCTGGTCCGGTCCAGCAGCTGCAGCAGGTCGTGCGCGGCCAACTCGATTGCCTTGTGGCGCCACTCGCTGGCTCGGTAGACGGAAGCGATCAGCGCCATCCGATGGACGCGCCGGAAGTCCCCATAGACGAACGCGTAACGCGCCTTGGTCTCATCCTGCGCCCCATCGGTCAGCCCCAGATGCCACTGCGCGTACTCGTCCCAGCTGTGGGATTGCAGATACTCGTTCTGTTCGCTGGCACCGGGTTGCACGTCGCCCCACTCGCTGTTGAGCACGTACTGGCGTGCGCGGATCAGCGTGCGCGCCCGCTCCACCGCTGCCTGATTGACCGCGTAGGAGGCCACGTGCCCAGCGCCTCGGCTACTGCTGGTAGTTCTCGACGACGCCTTCGGGGCGCGCGGCCGCGTCGTCGGGATTGCGACCCTCCTCGCGGAAGGCGCGTCGCTGGCGCAGCAGGTCCCAGCACTGGTCCAACGAGACCTTGAGCGATTCCATGCGCTGCCGGTCCCCCTCGCTGGCCTGTCCCGAGGACTCTCGGTCCCACAGCTGATGCTCCTCGGCCACCAGCTGCTCGATGCGGCCGTGGATCTGAGTGTCATCCATCGGCACAAGGTACTCGATGGTCTGGTCCGGATTGGAGTTCTCCGCGTCAGTTACCCTCTTGCCCGATAGCTGCGATGTTCACTGGGGAGTGGTGTAATGGCAACACGCCAGCCTTTGGAGCTGCGCGATCCCGGTTCAAATCCGGGCTCCCCAGCTGGTACGAAGTCCTGCAGAGTGCAGCGTTTTCCGTCCGGCGCACGAACTAGTGTTCGGGTATGCCATCGGCGCCGCCCTTCGCCCAGGCCGACCTCCGCGCGGCAATCGCTCAGGCGATGACCTGGGCTGACACGCCCCTCGGCAATGCGGTGAAGGGGGCCAACTACCGGACCGTGCAGCGGTGGGCGAAGTTGTGGGGCATTCCGACCAATCATTTCGATCCGAACGCGGCTCGTCGCACGGCGAGCATGGCGCGAGTTAGGCCTCTGGACGAAGCGCTGGTCGAGAACTCGTCCTACGCCCGCGGGCAGCTGAAGAGCGACTGTTTGCCGCGGCAATCAAGCAGCGCCGATGTGAGATGTGCGGACAGGACGAGCATTGGGGGAAGGCGCATGTCCCGGGTGCTGGATCACATCAACGGCGTGTCGAACGACCACCGGCTGGAGAACCTCCGAATCGTCTGTCCGAACTGTGCGGCGACGCTCGACACGCACTGCGGCCGCAAACTTCCCCGGCAGCGGACCTGCCCTAACTGCGGGGAGCCGTTCGTGCCCAAACACATCCGGCATCGCTACTGCTCTCAGCACTTCTGGAGGACGGTCTACAGCGAGCGCCTGCGGGGCATCCCTCAGCCATGTCGCCGCAAGGTACCGCGGCCGTCGCTCGGGCAGCTGATGGATGACCTTCGGTCGATGAGCTTCCTCGCAGTCGGCCGCAAGTACGGAGTCTCTGACAACGCCGTACGCAAATGGATTCGTTGGTACGAGCGCGGTTCTCCCGGCGACGGGGAGGCAGAAGCGGCCTGAGGCGCATACGATCTCCGTCGTGACCGCGCCCGTCGTCGTCATCCTCGCCGCTGGGCAGGGCACGCGCATGCGCTCGGCGGTGCCGAAGTTGCTGCACCCACTGTGCGGGCGGCCGTTGGTGCAGTGGCCGATCGCCGCGGCGCAGGCGGCGCAAGCCGGGAAGGTGGTGGTGGTCGACTCGCCGCAGCGGGGGCTGGCGGGGGCGCTACCGGACGGGGTGGCGCTGGCGATCCAGGAGCAACCCCTGGGCACGGCTGACGCGGTGCGGGCGGCGGCGGGCGAGATCGGCTTGGGCAGCACGGTCGTGGTGGTCAACGGCGACGCGCCGCTGATCACTCCGGAGTCGCTGCGGGCGCTGGTGGACAGCCACGAGCGGATCGGGGCCGCGGCGACGATCGCGACCATGGTGCTCGACGATCCCGCCGGCTACGGCCGCGTCATCCGCGCCCCGGACGGCACCGTGGAGCGGGTCGCCGAGACCAAGACGGCGGGCGACGCCACGCCGCTCGAGCTGCAGATCCGCGAGGTCAACACCGGCATGTTTGCGTTCGACGCCGGGGCGCTGACGACGGCGCTGAAGCAGGTCCGGGCCGACAACGCCCAGGGCGAGCACTATCTGCCCGACGTGTTGCCGATTCTCCGAGCGCAGGAGCGAACGGTGGTCGCGTTCGAGCTGGAGGATCCCGAGGAGCTGCTCGCGGTCAACGATCGCCGCCAGCTGGCGGCGGTGACCGCGGTGGCGCAGCGCCAGATCTGTGAGCGCCACATGCTGGCCGGGGTCACGATCGTCAACCCGTGGGCGACCGTGATCGACGCCGGCGTGTCGATCGCGCAGGATGTCGTGGTCGCTCCGTTCACCAGCCTGCACGGCACCACGAGCATCGGCGAGCGGTCGATGGTCGGACCCCACAGCACGGTATTCGACGCCGTAATCGGGAAGGAGTCCAGGATCGTGCACTCCTACATCGATCGCGCCGTCGTCGGGGACGGCGTCAGCGTCGGTCCGTTCGCCTACCTGCGGCCCGGCACTCGGCTGCGTGACGGGTGCAAGGCGGGCACGTTCGTCGAGATCAAGAACTCGGACGTGGGGCGGGGGAGCAAGGTGCCCCACCTGTCCTACGTTGGCGACGCCGACATCGGCGAGCAGACCAACCTGGGGGCGAGCACGATCACCGCCAACTACGACGGTTTTCGCAAGCACCGCACGTCGATCGGCAATCGGGTCAAGACCAGCGTCGACACCACCTTCGTCGCGCCGGTGTCGATCGGCGACGACGCGTACACCGCGGCCGGCTCGGTGATCGGGACCGACGTCCCGCCGGGGGCGCTCGCCGGATCTCCCGGGGTGGCTCGCGCCCAGCAGCGAAACGTCGACGGCTACGCCGCGCGCCGCCGGGAGCAGGCGGCAGCGCAACCCACAGACGAGTCATGAGCGCGACGGGATCGTCGGCGACCGGGAATAAACTCGTCGGCACGATGGGTGTCATCCAGACGGAGGCGGCCCCAACCGACATGCGCCTAGGTTCCGAGAAGCGCCTGATGCTCGTGGCCGGCCGGGCCAATCCCGAGCTGGCGGCCAAGATCGCGTCCAAGCTGGGCGTGGAGCTCAGCGAGGTGATCACCAAGACGTTCTCCAACGGCGAGGTCTACTGCCGCTACCGGGAGTCGGTCCGGGGCGCTGACGTGTTCATCGTGCAGCCGATCTGCGGCAATCCGTACACCGGGCTGAGCGCCAACGATGCGCTGATGGAGCTGCTGGAGATGATCGACGCCGCCGTCGGCGGCTCGGCGCACCGGGTGATCGCCGTGACCCCGTGGTACGGCTATTCGCGCCAGGACAAGAAGTCGGCGCCGCGCGAGCCGATCAGCGCCCGGCTGGTGGCGCGGATGCTCGAGTCGGCGGGGATCGACCGGATCCTCACGATGGATCTGCACTCGGGCCAGATCCAGGGCTTCTTCCAGAAGCCGTGCGATCACATGACCGCCCTGTTCATGCTCACCCAGTACTTCTCCGACCTCGGGCTGGAGGACCTGGTCGTCGTCTCCCCGGACGTGGGCCGGGTCAAGCTGAACAAGAACTTCGCGGCCAAGATCGGCGCCGACCTGGCGATCCTCAATAAGGAGCGCCCGGCCCAGCAGGTGGCCGAGATCGGCTACGTCATCGGTGAGGTCGCGGGCAAGACGGCGCTGCTCGTCGACGACCTGATCGACACCGCGGGCACGCTGAAGGCGGCGTCCCACGCCGTGCTCGAGGCCGGCGCCCGCCGGGTCTATGCCGCCGCCACCCACGGCGTGTTCTCGGGCAACGCCTGGGAGAACCTGGCTGCCGCCGGCTTCGAGCAGATCGTCGTCACCGACACGCTGCCGCTCCGGCCCGGCGCGCCGAGCAACGTCCGCACCCTCTCGTGTGCCGACCTGCTGACCAACTCGATCCGCCAGATCTTCACCGACGGCTCGGTCAGCGACGTGTTCGGCGGCGAGAACCAGCTGTTCTAGCGACCGGCCCGTCTCGGTCCAAGCGCAGCGACATCCCGGTGCGCCCGTGGCCATCCGGAGACGAGCTTGCGAGCGCCGCGGCCGGCACGAAAACAGCCCCCAGCTACTGCCAGGATGACGAGACGTCTGATCGGGGTACCCCCGTGGCTGCGATCTACGTGCCGGCCGCCGACAGGCACGACCAGCACGACCGGCATCCCTCACAGCGGCCCAGCCGGCCGCGGCACAAAACTAACGGCCGACGGCCAGCAGAGCTTCCGTGACGGTTTCGGACGCTCCGCGGTCGCGCGAAGGATCTCGCCGCCGCCGCCGGTGACCCTCGTTCGCGCCGGGGCGATCAGCCGGCGGCCGCCGACCAGGAGCCACCCGCCGAGAACAGCTTTGAGCAGTCGCACCGCCGTCGCGACCGTCGCGACCGTCGCGACGCGTCGCGAGCAGCCGCAGCAGCCGCGAGCAGCCGCAGCAGCCGCGAGCAGCCGCAGCAGCCAGCCGCGAGCCCGAGGCCGCGGCGGAACCCGCCGCCAGGAGGACCGAGCCTTTACCTGTAAAGGCGACAGGTGCATACCCGATCGTTTCCGTCGGAAGGCTTGGTGGCTGGGCGTGCCGCCCCGGTCGCTAATTGGCCCGAGGACTCCGCCTCGACGACCGGGAAAAGGTGGAAAATCGTGACCGGGCCTGCGGATTTGTCACCAGCCTGCCGTCCAGCGTGGGTAACGCGACAAACCCGGGGCGCGTTGCCGAATTTGGCGCAAAACCCCCGGTGGACCGCGACCGGTAGCGGAGCTCGGCAGCCGCCTCGGCTCGTGGCACCGCCCTCGAGATCCTCCCACGATGAATACACCCCCGAACACCGCAGACCTGCTCGCGGAGCGAGGCGGCGCTTTCAGATCAGCCCCGCGGAAGCGATCGGGTATGCACGAGGCGACAAATTCGAAATCGCCTCAACGATTTGCCGACAACTCCACGTCCAGCGCGCGTTCCGCGACAACTCGATAGCGGGATCGGAGTTTGTCGCGAAATCCATGCCCGATCGCCTCCGCCTGACGGGTTGTCGAGCTTGACCTGCCGGTTGGTCCTGGCGAGCGCCGCATGCCGGTCAGGCCTGCCGCATAGAGTGCATGCCTCAGGCGACCGCCGGCGTCGCCGCCTGCCATGGTCAACCACCGCGATCCACATTCTCCGGGCGGTCACGGAGCCGCGCTCGCGGCCCGGCTGCAGGAGTTGCTCGGCTTGAGCGAGGACGAGCTGTGCGCGACGCTCGCGGTCGACCCGCTCACGTTGCTCTCCGGCCAGCTTGATCATCGCCCCGAGCTCCCGATTCTGCTGGACCTGCTCAATGACGCCGAGGAGCGCGCCGGGGCGCCGGTGCTCCGGCGCTGGGTCCGGGCCGCCGGGCCGGCCGGCCGGCCGATCGACGCCCTGACCGATCGGGACTTCGGCGCGTTCGAGGACGCGCTGGCTGCGCTCGCCGACCGGGGATTCGTGCTCCGCGGCGGGGGCGCGTCCGGTGGCTGAGCCGGGACGCTTCATGCTCCGCGGCGGGGGCGCGTCCGGTGGCTGAGTCGGGACCCTTCGTGCTCCGCGGCGGGGCGCGTCCGGTGGCTGAGTCGGGACCCTTCATGCACCGCCTCCGGGTGCGCTACTCGGAGTGCGATCCGCAGGGAGTGCTGTTCAACGCCAACTACCTGACCTACATCGATCACACGATCACCGAGATGTGGCGGGAGGCCTACGGCGGATACCAGCGGATGCTCGAGCGCGGGGTGGACATCGTCGTCGCCGAGGTCAACATGCGCTTTCTCGGCGCCGCCCGGTTTGACGAGGAGGTGATCCTGGAGGCGATCGTGCGCCGGCTGGGAACCACCAGCTTCACCTCTGAGCACCGGTTCTGCCGGGCCGATGGCGAGCCGCTGCTGCGGGCGACGATTCGACACGTGTTCGTCGACCCGGTCTCCGGGTCCAAGACGCCGATTCCCGACTGGGCCCGGGCGGGCCTGGAGCGGTGGTACCTGCCCGAGGCAACGTCCGCCCCGCCGCTCGCCGCCGAGCCATCCCCCCCGCTCGCGGCGGAGGCGCTCGCGGCGGAGGCGCTCGCGGCGGAGGCGCCCGCGGCGGAGGCGCCCGAGGCAGAGGCGCCCGCGCCCGAGGCACCATCTCCGCCCCGTCCCCCGGGCTAAGCGGCCGCCTCGTCCTCCGGCTTCGGCGCCTTCTTGGGCCAGATGCCGATCAGGTGATGAAACCCCTTGGCGAACATCCGATCAACCGCCGCCGCGACGGCGGCGACGATCCCGGCCTGCAGCGCGTGACCGGCGACCACCTTGGCCACGCTGCCCTGGCCGGTGCCCGGCTTGGGTGGCGGCGCGTCGTCGATCCTGCGCCACACCGTCTCGAACACGTTGTGACTGATGCGGCCGGCGATCAGCCCGGAGATGATCGCGATCGGCTTGTAGGCGAGCCTGAGAAGGAACATGACTGGGGCGGAGACTACCGGCAGACTGCCCCGCCCGATGGCCAGCCGCGGAACGGGTGAGTGCTCGCAGACCGCCCGCCCGATGGCCAGCGCGGAACGGGTCGGTGCTCCAGGTGGCGATTGTCAACGACCGGCGTACCTGGCTAAATGAAGGGGCGAAGTTGCCGCGTTGTTAAGGAGGAAGCCATCCATGCTCGACGAGGATCCAGCCCCCGACCCCGGCGCAGCCGACGAGCTGCTTCGCCGGGCTCTGCTTGACGACAGCTCCGCGGTCGCGGTCTCGCTGCGGGTCGATGGCCTCCCGCTGAGCGAGGCGATGACGGTCATCTTCCACGGCCGCCGCGACCTGGGGACGCTTCAGACCTACGTCGCGTGCGGCAGCCGTGGCGCGGGCGCGACCGTGTCGGCCCGCGAGCTGCTGCGGGTGCCCTGCGATCTCGACCTCGCCGATGCCGGAGACCGCCAAGAGGCCGAGCAGCTCTACGTGGAGCAGGCGACGGCGCTGCGCGACGCCCTCGTCGGCGCCGACACCGTCCTCGAGGTGTGGCGCGAGCCGCTCGGCGAGCTGGTGGGCAGCGGGGTCGCGGTCGATCATTCAGTCCAGCTCTCGG
Organism: uncultured Actinomycetota bacterium; assembly: GCA_963830395.1. Lineage (GTDB taxonomy): Bacteria > Actinomycetota > Thermoleophilia > Solirubrobacterales > Solirubrobacteraceae > Palsa-465. Next base: position 97,085 of record CAWHMI010000023.1, on the reverse strand, counting down.
TCAGACTTCCGGCGCATCGCCTGCTGCCGACGGCCCTGGTGGCGACCGACTCCCAGCTCGTGGTGACGCCGGTGTGCAGCGCCCGGACGCTCGCCGACGGTCGGCCCCCGATGGGTATCGCCTGCGCCCAGCAGGACCTGTCCCGGGTATATCCGTTGGCCGACGACCCGGAACGCTGCGTCGAGGACTTCCTGGCGCTGGCCGCCGAGCACGCGCTGGCGCTGGCGGCGCGCCTCGAGCATCAGGAGGCGTCGGTGCAGCGTTTCCTGGAGATCAGCGACCCCTGACGAAGCCGTCCCGCGCCGTCCTGCGTCCCCGCGGTTGTCGCGCCGCCGACGGGGTCGTCGGTTACCTGCGTCCCCGCGGTCCTCGCGCCGCCGACGGGGTCGTCGGTTACCTGCGTCCCCACAGTCGTCGCGCCGCTGACGGTTCGTCGGTTACCGTGGCCGCCGATGCGGCGTCGCTATGTGATCGCCTCGATAGTCGTCGGCGTCGTGCTGTTCTTGGTCATCAGCGCGATCCTGGCCCGCGCGTTCAGCGTGGGTGACGCCGAGCAGGCGGCGATCACGGACCTGGTCAGGGCGGAGGCGCGGGGCGACACCGCCGGCGTCATCGCCCTGATCTCCGGCTGCCAGCGGGAACCGGCGTGCCGGGCGCGGGCGGCCCAGGTCAGCGCCGCCCTGCGACATCCCGGCGCGATCTCCATCGCCACGATCCAGCCGTCCTCCACCTTCTCGCTGACCTCCACCCTGGGCACCGCCCGAGTGGCGTGGCTGGCGGGAGCCTCGCTGCCCCGCACCCAGTGCGTCCGCGTGCGCCACGCGGGCAACGTGCTGACCGGGTTCACGGTGCAGCTGCTGGTGGTCAGCCCCCGGATCAAGACCGACGGAGCGTGCCCGCCCCGCTTCTGAGACCGACCCGGTTCCCAAAGGGCACACGCAGGAATTACTGACGGTTTGTCCGGCCACCCCGCGGCGCTGGACGCCACCCGCGATGCTCAACGTGCCAAAGGCACGCCTGCGCTCGCGTGCGGCGGCCAGCATCCACGGGTCGACCGTCCAATTCCGCCACTAATTCCTGCGTGCACCCTAGCGGTGGGGCGTGCGGACCGGCCGCCGGGCGGGCTCGCGCGCGGGGCGGCGGTCATGCCGGGGAAGGCGCTCGCTCAGGCGCCCGTGCTCGCGCAGCCGGACACGAGCCTGCTGCGCGTCAGGGAGCGGGATCCCGCCCCGGGGCGGCTCCGGCGGGGTCGGCGGGCGCTTGGGGCCGCGGCCCCAACCCTCGTCGCCGTCGCTGTCGGAGCGGCGGTCAGGGCGGACCTGATTGTCCTTGAGCGCCGGGAACATCAGCAGCGCGACGCAGCCCAGACCCAGAAGGTGCACCCCGGCGATCCACAGCATCAGCGCCGCGCCGTTCATGGCTCAAGGTTAGCGCAGCGTTAGTCCCGTTCGCCACCCTTCGCGCAACGTTCATAGGCGTCGGCCGCTACCATCGATCGCCGCTGATGGCGAGCAACCAATCAACGTCACTGCAGGTCGCGGCGCGCGAGCCCAGGGGCTCCCGCGCTGCGCGGCGGCTGCGCCGCGACGGCAACGTTCCCGGGGTCCTCTACGGAGGCGGCGAGGCGCCGGTCTCGTTCCAGGTGCCGGCACGCACGCTGCGCCAGGCGCTGGCTCACGCCGGCGCCGTCCTCGATTTGAGCATCGCCGGTGGCGACGGAAGCCCGGCGGTGGTCAAGGATCTGGTTCGCCACCCGGTCACCGGAGCCACCGTCCACGTCGATCTGCTGCGGGTCCGTCTCGACGTGAAGATCCAGTCGACGGTGGCGCTCGAGCTGACCGGCGCCGAGGATGCCCCCGGCGTCAAGGAGGGCGGCGTGCTGGAGCACGTCACCCGCGAGCTCAACATCGAAGCACTCCCCAACGACATTCCCGACTCGCTGTCGCACGACGTGTCCGAGATGGCGATCAACGACACGCTGACGCTCGAGTCGCTGCGCCCACCCGGCACCGTCACCCTGCTCGACGATCCCGAGATGGTGATCGCCACCCTGACCCCGCCCCGCCTTCAGGTCGAGTCCGACGAGGAGATCGAAGCCGAGACGGGCGTCGTCGGCGAAGACGAGGCGGCTGCCGACGAATCCGCAGACGGCGGGGACGCCGAAGCGGCGTCCGACTCCGACGCCGAGTAGACGACGGCCGCTCCCGTCGATTGGCTGATCGTCGGCCTGGGCAATCCCGGCGCTGAGTATTCCGGTACGCCGCACAACGTCGGCTTCGCGGTTGCCGAGCGGCTGCGTGAGCGCTGGGACCTGGGAAAGCCCAAATCGCGTTACCGCGGCCTGCTCAGCGAGGGCCGGACCGGATTTGGACCCACCCACCCGCGGGTGGCGATCCTCACCCCGGCGACCTACATGAACGACGCCGGACGGTCAGTGGGGCCGGCCCGCGGCGAGCTGCGCGTCGCGCTCGATCGGGTCCTCGTCGTACACGACGAGATCGACCTCCCGTTCGGCGACATCCGGGTTCGCCTCGGCGGCGGCCTGGCCGGCCACAACGGGCTCAAATCGCTCAAGGCAGCGCTCGGCAGCGCCGATTTTCGTCGTGTCCGGATCGGCGTCGGGCGCCCGCCGAGCACCGATCCGGATCGCGTCGCCGCCTACGTGTTGGGCAAGTTCACCGAACCGCGGGCTGAGGTGCAGACGCTGATCGACCGCGGCGCCGATGCCGCCGAGCAGGTGGTGCGCGAGGCGCCCGAGCCGGCCCCGGACGGCTCCTAGACTGAATCGGAGCAGGCCTCGATGCTCAGCTCTCTTCTCGCCCACGCCGACGACGACCCGCAGACCGCCGCGCTCGCCCGCGACGGCGGCGAGGCGTTCGTGTCGCAGTCGCTGCGGGCGTATCTGGTGTCGGCGCTGATCGACCGCGATCCGGGGCGGCCGGCGATCGTGGTCGCCGGCGACGACCGTGCGGCCCGAGATCTCGCCGCCGGTCTGCGGGCCTGGCTGGCGCCGCGGACGGTCCGCTACTACCCGAGCCGCGGCGTCAACTACGAGTCTCATCTCGCCCCGCCGCCGCACCTGGTCGGCCTGCGGATCGCCGCGCTGGACGCGCTGCTGGAATGGGAGAACGATCCCGCCCACCCTGCGCCGGTGATCGTGGTCAGCGCGGTGGCGCTGTCGGAGAAGGTGCCCGACCCAGCGATGCGACCCCACGGCTTCGCGCTGCGCACCGGCGATCTGGTCGATCTGGACGAGACCGCGATGGATCTGGTCGCGGCCGGCTACGAGCGCGTCGACCAGGTCGAGGACCGAGGCCAGTTCGCGATCCGCGGGGGGCTGCTGGACCTGTTTCCGGCCACCGAGGATCGGGCGGTGCGGGTCGATCTGTTCGGCGACGAGATCGAGTCGCTGCGCTGGTTCTCGACCTTCACCCAACGCTCGCTTGGCGACGCCGAGGTGGTCGAGGTCGCCCCGGCGGCCGAGCTGTCGCTGGAGCATCGCGAGCTGGCGGAGATCGCCGCGCTCGAGGACGCCGACCAGCGTCCCGACATCACCGAGTTGCTGCCGGTGGAGCACTTCCATCCCTTCCTGGAGCTCGCCCGGGCGCAGGCGGCGGTGCTGATCGCCGGCGCCGAGGACGTGGCTCCCGCGCTCGCCGATCACTGGCAGGACGTGACCGCCGCGTTTGCCGATCGCGATGCCCACCACCTGTACGTCGATCCCACCGAGATCGTCGCCCAGCTGGACGCGCGAGTCCGGATCCGTCTCTCCAGCATCGATCAGGATCAGCCGTTCGCCTTCCGCGCCCAGGCCGCCGACGTCGCCGCTCGCGGCCTCAAGGAGGCCGAGCCCGAGTTGGAGAAGCTGGCGCGCTCCGGCTACCGCACGGTGGTGACGTTCGCCCGCCGAGGCGAGGGCGAACGGTTCGCCTACAACCTCGGTCGCCTGAAGGTCGGTTGGCTCGGCGAGGACGGCTCGCAAACCAGGCCGGCGTCAGCCGGCCATCTAAACCTGATCCAGGCCCGGCTGCAGGCCGGGTTCATCGCCCCCCAGTTCCACCTGGCGGTGATCCCCGATCACCGGTTGTTCGCCCGCCGCCGGGCGGCCGAGCGACCCGGCCGCGAACGCCGGCGCGGGGTGCTGCGCAGCTTCGCCGAGCTGCGCAGCGGCGACATCGTCGTCCACGAGGACCACGGGATCGCCCGGTTCGCCGGCTTCGACACCAAGACCGTCGCCGGTGTCACGCGCGATTACCTGTATCTGGAATACGCCGGCTCGGACCGGGTGTTCGTCCCCGTCGACCAGCTGGCCAAGATCAGCCGCTACGTCGGGGGCGGTGGCTCCCACCCGCCGCTGTCCAAGCTCGGCGGGTCGCGCTGGGACACGATCAAGGCGCGGGCGCGCCGCGCCGCCCAGGAGCTGGCCGGCGAGCTGCTCAACTTGTACGCCGAGCGCAAGCGCCGCGAGGGCCACGCCTTCCCGCCCGACGGCGACTGGCAGCGCGAGTTCGAGGATGCGTTCCCCTACACCGAGACACCCGATCAACGCGATGCGATCGAGTTCGTCAAGGCCGACATGGAGGCGCCCCGCCCGATGGATCGGCTGATCTGCGGCGACGTCGGCTACGGCAAGACCGAGGTCGCGCTCCGGGCCGCGTTCAAGTCGGTCCAGGACGGCAAGCAGGTCATGCTGCTGGTGCCGACCACGATCCTGGCTCAGCAGCACCTCGGCACCTTCACCGAGCGGCTCAAGGACTACCCGGTGACGATCGAGCACGTCTCCCGGTTTAGGCCGGCGACCGAGCAGAAGGAGGCGGTGGCGCGCTTCTCCCGCGGGGAGGTCGACATCCTGATCGGCACCCACCGGCTGCTGTCGCGCGACGTGCGGGCTCGTGATCTGGGGCTGCTCATCGTCGACGAGGAGCAGCGGTTCGGCGTCAAGCAGAAGGAGCTGCTGCGCCAGCTCAAGCTCCGCGTCGACGTCATCTCGATGAGTGCCACGCCGATTCCCCGCACGCTGCAGATGTCGCTGGCCGGGGTGCGTGACATCAGCGTGATCGAGACTCCGCCCGAGGGCCGGCGGCCGGTCAAGACCTACGTCGGCGAGTACGACGAGGAGCTGGTTCGCCGCGCGCTGCTCCGCGAGTCCGAGCGCGGGGGTCAGGCGTTCTTCCTCCACAACCGGGTCGAGACGATCGAGGAGACGGCGGTGCGGCTGCGCGGGCTGTGCCCGGGGATGCGCTTCGCGGTCGCCCACGGGCAGATGGACGAGAGCCTGCTGGAGAAGCGAATGCTGAGCTTCCTGCGGGGCGACGCCGACGTGCTGGTGTGCACGAGCATCATCGAGTCGGGGATCGACATCCCGCAGGCCAACACGCTGATCGTCGAGCGGTCCGACGCCTTCGGGCTGTCGCAGCTCTACCAGATCCGGGGCCGGGTCGGCCGGTCGGCGGAGCGCGCCTACGCCTATCTGCTGTATCCCTCGGCGGCGGCGCTGACGCCCGAGGCGGCGCAGCGGCTGTCGGCCCTGTCGGACTACACCGAGCTGGGCGCCGGCTTCAAGATCGCGATGCGCGACCTGGAGCTGCGCGGGGCCGGCAATCTACTCGGCGACGAGCAGTCCGGCCACGTGGCGGCGCTCGGGTTCGAGCTTTACATGCAGATGCTCGACGAGGCGGTGCAGGACGCCGACGGCGCCGACGGCGGCGAGGAATGGGAGCCGGTCCGGCTCGATGTCAACGTCGACGCCTACGTGCCTGCGGATTACATCCCCTACGAGCAGGCCAAGGTCGACGTGCACCGCCGGATCGCCGGCGCGCGGGAGGTCGCCGAGCTGGCGGCGCTGCGCGACGAGCTGCGGGATCGCTTCGGGGACATCCCCGATCCGTTGGGCAACCTGATTGCGTTGCAGCAGGCGCGGATCAAGCTCGGCCAGGCGGGCGCCCGCGCGGTGACGGTGCGGGGCGACCGGCTGGCGGTGACGCCGATCGAGCTGAGCTCGGTGCAGGCCAAGCAGATTCGCTCAGAGATCCCGGAGGCGCTGTATGAGTCGGGCAAGTCGCAGCTTTCGGTCCGGCTTGTGCAGGACCCGCGGGAGCGCTTCCCGGCGATCGTGAGGGCGGCGGATGTCCTGCTGGCGGTGACGCGCGAGGCGGAGGCAGAGGAGATGGCGGCCTAGCGGACGGGGCCGCTTACCGGCCGCCCGCGGTGGCGTTGGCGGCGGCCACCGCCGCGTTATTCTCAAATCCTTACGTCCGGCCGGCGGGTGGGCCGCTACCATCGGCCGGGTCCTATGAAGACTCCGCGTTTCATCCTGGCGCTCGGCGCTTTTTTTGTGGCCGGCGCCCTGATCGTGTCCGGCTGCGGGAGCAGCAGCGGCAGTGGCAGCGTCCCCGACAACTCGGTGGCCACCGTGGCCGGTAACCGGATCTCCACCCCGGCGTTCAACCACTGGATGTACGTGGCGGCCAAGGGGCAGGCCGCGCAGAGCCCGGGCTCGCCGGTGATCGTGCCCAACGATCCGCCGGACTTCACCAAGTGCATCGCTCAGGCCAGAGCCGAGATCCCGCAGCTCAAGAAGACGCCGGACAAGACGCTGAAGGCGGACTGCCAGACGCTGTTCACCTCGCTGTCGGGCCAGGTGATGGACTTCCTGATCAAGGCTTACTGGTATCAGGCGCTCGCCCACAAGCTCGGCATCAAGGTGACCGACGCCCAGGTACAGCAGGCGCTGGCCACCGCCAAGAAGTCCGGGTTCCCGACCGACGCCCAGTTCGAGGCGTTCCTGAAGTCAAGCGGTCAGACGCTGCAGGACATCACCTACCGGGTGCGCGTCAATCAGATCTACTCAAAGCTCGCCGCCCGCCACAAGACGACGGTGACGCCCGCCGCGATCGCCGCTTATTACAACTCGCACAAGTCGCAGTTCGGCACGCCGGAGAGCCGCGACATGCGGATCGTGCTGGCCAAGACCGCCGCTGCGGCCAGCGCCGCCAAGTCCGCGCTACACAGCGGCCAGAGCTGGACGGTGGTCGCCAAGAAGTACTCGATCGACCCGACCACCAGGAACAAGGGCGGGCTGATCACGGGCGTCACCGCCGGCCAGCAGGATGTCGCGCTGAGCAAGGCGGCGTTCGCGGCGCCGGCGAACAAGCTGCTCGGACCGGTGCACGGACAGTTCGGGTACTACGTGCTTACGGTGACCAAGATCACTCCGGCCACCCAGCGCTCGCTCGCCCAGGCACAGAGGCTGATCAAGCAGACGCTGACGGGCCAGCAGGAGACCGCCGCCCAGACCGCTATCAACAACCAGGCCAAGCAGGCCTACCTGGCCAAGACCAAGTGCCGGTCCGCCTACGCGATGGCCGATTGCGCCGGCTACAAGCCGCCCAAGACCGCGGCGTCCCCGGGCGCCGCCGGTTCAAGTGGCGCGGCGGGCGCCGGCACCGCGCCCACCACCACCTCGGCCCCGTAGCCACTCAGGCGCAACGGCGCCGTGCGCCGTGCGCCGTGGGGGGCACATGTATCGTGCCTCCGGATGACGAGCTCCCCCGGTAGCCCGTGACCGACAAGGATGCCGCCCAGTCTCTGACCGAGCTTGACGCGATCACCCGGCGGCTGCGCCGGGAGTGTCCGTGGGATCGCGAGCAGGACGAGCGCTCGATCGTCCCCCATACGGTGGAGGAGGCCTACGAGCTGGCGGACGCCGCCGATCGGCGCGACGACGCCAAGCTGCTCGACGAGCTCGGCGACGTCCTGTTCCAGGTCCACTTCCTGGCGCTGCTGCTGGAGGAGCGGGGGGCGGGTGACCTGACCCGGGTGGCCCGGCACGTAACCGAGAAGCTGATCCGCCGGCATCCGCACGTGTTCGGCGAGACCGAGGTCCGCGACGCCCAGGAGGTGCTGGCCAACTGGGACTCGATCAAGCGGACCGAGCCGGGGCGTGAGCCCGGCGTGTTCGGCGAGATCCCCGAGAACCTGCCGTCGCTGCTGCATGCGCGCAAGCTGCAGCGCCGCGTCGCCTCCACGGGGTTTGACTTCCCTGGCGTGGAGGGCCCGCTGCAGGCGGCCCGCGACGAGCTCTCCGCGCTGGCGGTCGCGGCCACTGACGGCGACCGGTTCCACGAGCTCGGCGACCTGCTGTTCGCCGTGGTCAACATGGCCCGCAAGCTCAAGGTCGACCCGGAGCTGGCGCTGCGCGCTGCCTCGGGGCGGTTTCGGGGTAGCGTGACCGCGGCGGCGCAGCTCGCGGCATCGGAGGGGCGAAGCTGGGACGATCTCGCGTCCGAGCAGCAACTCGCCTACTACGCCCAAGCCCGCTCGAGCCTCAGCCAAGGAGACCCCCACCCGACATGAGCCAGATCGAGCATGTGCACGCCCGCCAGATCCTCGACAGTCGCGGCAACCCGACGGTGGAGGTGGAGCTCAGCCTGCGGTCTGGGGCGTGGGGGCGTGCGGCGGTGCCTTCGGGCGCGTCGACCGGTGAGTTCGAGGCGACCGAGCTGCGCGACGGCGGGTCGGACTGGCTGGGCAAGGGGGTCACCCACGCCGTGGACAACGTCAACGGTGAGATCGCCACGGCCGTCCGCGGCCAGGACGCGGGCAGCCAGGCGGCGCTCGACCGGATGTTGATCTCGCTGGACGGGACGCCCAACAAGTCGCGGCTGGGCGCCAACGCGCTGCTCGCGGTGTCCCTGGCCGCGGCGCAGGCGTCGGCCGCGGAGGAGCGTCAGCCGCTGTGGCGATACCTGGGGGGCGAGACCGCCCACGTGCTGCCCGTGCCGATGATGAACGTGCTCAACGGCGGGGCTCATGCCGACAACGCGGTCGACTTCCAGGAGTTCATGATCGTGCCCGTCGGCGCTCGGTCGTTCTCCGACGCGCTGCGCATGGGCTCCGAGGTGTTCCATCACCTCAAGCGCACGCTGCACGAGGAGGGCCACGCCACCTCGGTCGGCGACGAGGGCGGTTTCGCTCCCGATTTCCAGTCCAACGAGCAGGCGCTCGAGGCGCTCATGGTCGGCATCCGGGCTGCCGGCTACGTCCCCGGCGATCAGGTGGCGATCGCCATGGATCCCGCCATGTCGGAGCTGTTTGTCGACGGCAGCTACGTGCTGGAGAACGAGGGCCGCACGCTGGACGCCGAGGAGCTGACCGACTACTGGGCGCAGCTGTGCGGCCGGTACCCGATCGTCTGCATCGAGGACGGGATGGGCGAGGAGGATTGGGACGGCTGGTCCACGTTGACCCAGCGGATCGGCAAGCGGGTTCAGCTCATCGGCGACGACCTGTTCGTGACCAACACCCAGCGGCTGCGCCGGGGCATCGAGTCGGGGGTGGGCAATGCGATCCTGATCAAGGTCAACCAGATCGGGACGCTCACCGAGACGTTCGCGGCGATCCGGATGGCCCGCGAGGCCGGCTACGCCGCCGTAATATCGCACCGCTCGGGGGAGACCGAGGACGTGACAATCGCCGATCTGGCGGTCGCCACCGGGTGCGGCCAGATCAAGACGGGAGCCCCGTCGCGCACCGACCGCGTGGCCAAGTACAACCAGCTGCTGCGGATCGAGGAGGCGCTCGGTCCAGAGGCGACCTATCCGGGACGCTCGGCATTTCGCAGGTAGTGCTCGCATGTCGGCGTATTCGCGCGCGGGGCCGCTTGGCGCCCGCCGATCGCTTGCACGGCGCGTTGCCGCAGGAAGGATGCCGGCCGTGCGCAGCGAAGGCGGTAAGCGATGCCGTCGGCTCGCCCTGCCACCGCCGCTCCGCCCCGCCGCCGGCCGCGCGCGCCGGCGCGGCGCCCCCACCGCGTCAGGCCCCGGGCGCCGGGACTGAGGATCCGGTGGGAGCGCGTCGGGCGGATCGGCCTGCTGGTCGTGCTCACCGTCGTCGTCGGGCTCTATGCCGAGCACACCCGCGCCTACTTCTCCACGCGCTCGCAGGCCGACCGCCAGCAGGCCATCGTCACCTCGCTGGCTGCGCAGAACGCCGCCCTGGAGCGTCAGCGCGAGGCCCTCAACGACCCGGCCACGATCGTCCGCGACGCCCGGGCGCTCGGGATGGTGCGCCCCTCCGAGCAGGCCTACGTGATCACCGGCGCGACCAGTCACTGACCGTCGCCGGCGCGAGGCGGTTCGGGTGAGCTCGGGGCCACCGAGCTACGAGACGCTGATCGGCCACTGGCAGGCCGGTCAGCGACAGCTGGACGCCGCCCCGCCCGCCGAGCGGGCCGCGATGCAGCGCGTCGTCGAAGCGTTGGTGAGCGCACTGCGTCGCCGCCTGGGCGGGACGTTCACCGTGGCGGAGTTGGCAGCACTCTATGTCGAGCAGGGAACCGACTGGTGCTTTGACATCGCCGCGCGGGTGGAGCCGGGCCAGCCCGCGGCCTGGGATCTTCCGACCGTCGCCGGCGCGGCGTTCGCCCGCTATGCCCGCGAGGCGATCGACTACACCACGGGCCGCCGGATCGCCCAGGGCTGACCGCTGGTCCCGGGGCCGCGGGGCCGTCGCGTCCCGCAAGACCGCTAGCGGAGGACCACTAGTCGGCGTCGTCGTCGGCGTCCGAGTCGGCGGAGCCGGCGCGGCGGATGACGATCTGATCCTCCTCGATCGCGACCTCGACGGGTCGATGTCCCGCCCAGTACTCCGCGTACACGGGATCGTCCTGGACGGCGGGATCGAGCCACAGCCCGTACCCCTCGTCGCCATGGTCGAACGTCGCCTCCAGCGTCTCGGAGGTGCGGCGGCGGCCGCGTCCGCTGCGCCCGCCGCGCCGGCTGCGGCGCCGTCTCGCCGGTTTCTCGGCCTCGTCCTCCTCGTCCTCGTCCTCGTCCTCGTCGGGCGGCTGCGCGGCGGCCGCGTCGAGCTCGGCGGCGATCAGCGCGTCGTCTTCGGCGCGCAGGTCGATGTCCTCGTCATATTCGGCCGCGGCGGTGGCGCCGTCGGCGTCGTCTCCGACCTCGAGCTGCTGGTCGCGCTTGAACGCCTGTATCTGTTGAACCGTCACCTCGAGCTGATGTGCGATCCACGCGTCAGTGCGCCCCTGGCGCACCCACGCGCGGATCCGATTCAGCTCTGGTCTGAGGGATCGTCGTGCCATAACTACGCCGGAGACTAGTACAGCCGACGGCGGTTGCCCGTGTTACCCGTGCAAAACCTATGAGTCCTTGAAACGCAAAAAGCGTTGACGCTATGCTGGCCCGCGGGTAGGCGTCCAGGCGTGGCAGGACGCGCTCCATACGTCGGCGGCCAAGCAGGGAGGCGACCATGCTGGTACTCACCCGCAAGTCCAATCAGAGCATCATGATCGGGGACGACATCGAGGTTTCGGTGCTGGCGATCATGGGCGAGAAGGTGCGGATCGGAATTCAGGCTCCGCGTGACATCCCGGTGTTCCGCAAGGAGGTCTACATCGAGATCCAGGCGGAAGGATCGGATGAAGCCAAGGGCGCCCGCGAGGAGGTCGACGCGGCGCTTCGCAGCTTGGGCGGAAGCGGCGAACCGCCGTCTCCGCCGGCGGCTTCGTAGTCTCAGCGATCAGCTGAGAATCCGGTACAGCGCCTCGAACATGCCGACGGTCACGATCACCGCGGTTCCGATCAGCGACAGGATCAGCATCCAGTAACGCAGCGAGCTGCGCTTAAGCTCGCGCTCGTGGCTGCGGACCCGGGAGCGGCGGACGGCATGTCGCCGCAGCGTCTCGCGACGGTTGCGGTCAAGCTGCGTCTCGTGCCGGAACTCCTGCTCGAGTTGCGCCAGGCTTTGGCGCATCTTCATCGCCATCGGCCCGAGCCTACCAACCGCTGCAAGATTCCGTGCAGCGGCGGCCGGCAATGCCGCCGGGTGGGCGGGGCGAGGGAGGCGGGCGGGTGGGTGCCGGCTCAGCGGCGCTGGTCAGGCAACCTGCTGGTGCTCGTAAACCCCCACGAAATGTAGGTAGTTGTCGGCGATCTTGGCGGCGGCGGCGTCACGGTCCAGCTCGTCGCCGAGGAACCCCTTGAGCGCGTCCCACCAGATCGAGCGGCCGATGGCAAAGCCGATGAAGCCGTCGACGGGTGACGCCGCCCGCAGCCACTCCTCCACCTTCTCGGTGGCGGCGCCGCGGCCGAGCAGCACGCAGGTCACGCCGGCCCGGCCCTCTCCGGTGCGGGCCTGCTCGGCCAGCATCGCGGCATCGGACTGCTCATCGACGCCCTCGATCTTCCATATGTCGACCTCGATCCCGAGGCGCTGGCAGTCTTCGATCGCCCGGCGCATCAACTCGGGACGCAGCTCCGCGTCGTAGCGGTCCTCGTTGCCGTCGACCTGGGCCAGCTGCGCCTCGGTGGCCGGCACCAGCAGCTCGAACAGGAACTTGCGATCGTGAGCGTGCAGCCAGTCGGCCAGCTCCTTGAGGCGCTCCAGCTGGCGCTGGTTGCACTCGGTGTCGGGATCGTCGGGGTTGTAGCGAACCAGCACCTTGGAGAAATCGGGATCGAACTTCTCGATGTGGGCGCCGAAGTCCGCGCCGTACTGGAAGTCGAACTCGTTCTGGCCGGACTTCTCGACGGGCATCGCCAGCTTGAGGCCCTGCGCGCGCGCCTGCTCCGGGATGTCGCCGCCGAACTGCTCGTCGACCAGGACACCCGTGGCCGCCGCTTCGGCGCCGCGCCTGACCGCCTCCTCCATGCCCTCGAAGATCAGGTGCTTGGCGTCGGCGATCGTCTGTGTCTGCTCGGGAGTGGGATCGCCTTCGATCCCGAACATCTTCTTCTGGAACGACCCCCGGTGGTCGAACGCGAGGATGTAAAGCTTGCCGTCGTACCCGAGCGCCATGGCAACCGCCCTTCGATCAAAAATTGGTGTCTGCGCTCAGTCTACGGACGATCTATCGGCGGCGCCGTTACCCTTCCCGCGCAGTGGAGCACCGGTTCGTCGGACACGAATACTCCATCGGGATCGAAGAGGAGCTGATGATCCTCGACGCCTCCACGTTCGAGCTCGTCAACGCGATCGAGCGCCTGCTCGAGCCGGCGCCGCTGGGAGAGATCAAGCCGGAGCTGATGGAGTCGGTGCTGGAGATCTCCACTGACCCGTGCGCCAATGTGACGGAGGCCGGCGAGCAGCTGCGGGCACTGAGGGCCCAGGTCGCCGACACCGCCGCCGGCAAGGATCTGGCGATCGGCTCGGCCGGCACCCACCCGTTCGCCATGTGGGAGGACCAGCGGATCGTCGCCCGGCCGCGGTACCGCGATCTGATCTCGGCGCTGCGGTTCGTCGCACGCCAGGAGCTGATCTTCGGCATGCACGTGCACGTCGGCGTCGACGACCCCGATAAGGCGATCCACATCTCAAACGGCATGCGCGTCCACATCCCGGTGCTGCTGGGACTGTCGGCCAACTCGCCGTTCTGGCGAGCCAACACCACCGGGATGGCCTCGACCCGGACGCCGATCTTCCGGGCGTTTCCCCGCGTCGGCGTCCCCCCGACCTACGACAGCTGGGAGGACTACGAGCGCCGGATCGAGTTCATGATCACCGCCGGGGTGATCGAGGACTACACCTACCTGTGGCACGACGTCCGCCCCCACCCGAGCTTCGGCACCGTCGAGATCCGGGTGATGGACTCCCAGACCCACATCGAGCACTCGCTGGGCCTGGCGGCGCTGGTCCAGGCGCTGGTGCGCGAGCTGTCGGAGCACTTCGACGCCGGCAAGCGCCTCTCCCGCTACCCGTTCGAGATGCTCGACGAGAACAAGTGGCTGGCAGCGCGCCACGGGCTCGGGGGGGAGCTCGTCGATCTGCCGAGCTCCGACAAGATCCCGACCCGGGCCCTGGCCCGACGGCTGCTGGACCGGGTGCGTGACCATTGCACCGACCTTGGCTCGGTGGCCGAGCTGGACGCGGTGGAGGACCTGCTGGTTCGCGGCAACGGGGCGGCGCGGCAGGTGGTGGTCTACGAGGCCAATCACGATCTCCGGGAGGTCATGGCCGAAATCGTGGCCGCCACGCGGGCGTGACAGGGCGGCCGCCGGGATAGCGCCACAGCCGCACGCTGGCCGGTTCTACAATCGATTCGTGAGCACCGGCGGTCAAGACCTGTTCGTGGTTTGCAAGAGCTGCGGATCGGAGGTCAGCCCCTATATCACCGAGTGCCCGTACTGCGGCAACCGGCTGCGTAAGCGTGCTCCCAAGCTCGATCGCGACCAGCGAGTCGCCGAGCGCAAGGCGAAGCGGCACCCGCCGCCGCTGCTGACGCGGTTGCGCCGAGACGAGATTCCGGGCATTCGCGGCGACACCCGTCCGTACGCGGCCATCGCTCTCGTCGTCCTCAGCTTGGCGGGGATCCTCCTGTGGCGGACCGGCCTGAACACCAACCTGGTGCTGGTCGGGCAGCCGGGACCGGAGTGGTGGCGGCTGTTCACCGCGGCCTTCACCTACGACAACCTCGGGTACGCGTTCATCACGGTCGGCGCCATCGCCGTGTTCGGCTGGTTGCTGGAGCGCCGGCACGGGCCGCTGGCCGTCCTCACCCTGTTTTTGATCGGTGGCGTGGGTGGGCTGGCCGCCGCCACCGTCGTGCACCCGAACTCGATCGAGATGGGCGCCACCGGTGCCGCGCTGGCGCTGCTGTGCGCGTGGGCGACGCCCGATCTGCTCGACCTACGTCGCGGCGGCGAGGTCGAGGGCGACCTGATCGGCGCCGCCGCGTTCGGCGTTGCGGTGGCGCTGATGCCGCTCGCGGTCACCGATACGAGCTGGATCGCGGTCGGGGTCGGCGTCGTCGCCGGGTTCGCCATCGGGCTTCCGCTGGCCCTGATCGGCGAACGCTGAGCCGTCCGCGGGCGCCGGCGGGCGGCACGTATGATCCTCCCGCGAGTGCCCGACCGCGCCTACACCGACGCCGAACTGGACGCCGCGATCGCGGAGCTCACCGACGCCACTCGGATGCGCGACGCCCAGGATCTGGTCCTGCGGGTCGCGCCGTCGCTGCAACACGTGCTGGCGACGGCGATCGCCGAGGGCGGCTGGTTCGACGCCGCCCACGAGCAGGCGGTGCGGGAGGCGGCCAACGAACCCGATACGGAGGCGCGGCTGCGGGCGGTGAGAACGCTGCTCGCCGAGGAAACGCGACTCGGGATGCTGGTCGGGGTCGCGGTCGGCTTCGAGCTGTCCCGGACGCTGCACCGCTCCAAACCCCCAGATCAACAGGAGGACTAGAACCTGATGGATGTCCGTTTTCTCGGTCACGCCTGCTTTGCGTTGTCCGATGACGACACGACGGTCGTCATCGACCCCTTCCTCAGCGGGAATCCCAACGCGGCGATGTCCGCCGATGACGCGGCGGCGACCACGCTGCTCCTGACCCACGGTCACGCCGACCACGTCGGCGACACCGTGGCAATCGCCAATCGCACCGGAGCGCCACTGGTGGCGATCACCGAGCTCGCCGGCGAGATGGAGGAGGAGGGCGTGGAGGTCGTCAACTGCAACCTGGGCGGCACCGCGAGCTTCGATTGGGGGACGGTCAAGCTGGTGCCGGCCTGGCACACCTCCACCACCCCGAAGGGGACCGTCAACACCCCGGCCGGCCTGCTGGTCGACTTCAACGACACGCTCGTCTACCACCTCGGGGACACGTGCCTGTTCTCCGACCTGCAGCTGGTGGGCAAGCGGCGGCAGATCGACGTCGCGCTGATGTGCATCGGCGGTCACTTCACGATGGACCGCCACGACGCCGTCGACGCCGCCGACCTGGTCGGGGCTCGGACGGTGATCCCCTGCCACTACGACACGTTCCCGCTGATCGAGACCGACGCGCAGGCGTTCAAGTCCGACGTCGAGTCGGCCACGAGCTCCTCGGTGGTCGTGCTCAGCCCCGGCGAGACCCACACGCCATGACCCATGCGATCGTCTTGATACAGGCGGAGGGCTCGGCACTGGCCAGCCTCGGCGGCGAGCTGGCGGGGATCGAAGGCGTGGCCGAGGCCTACTCGGTGACGGGCGAGTGGGACTTCGTGGCGATCCTGCGCCTGCGCGAGCAGGACCAGCTGGCCCAGGTCGTCACCGGCAAGCTGTCGCAGCTGGCCGGGGTGCGGCGCACCCAGACGATGGTCGCGTTCGAGGTTTACTCGCGGCACGACCTGGAGGCGCTGTTCTCGGTGGGGCAGTGATTCGCGCCGGGGTCGACGACGTCCGCTTCGCCGTGCCGCAGGGGTCGCCGGCTCGCGGGACACTCGCAGCTCTCCCGCGAGCACGGCGCGAGCGGACACCGTCGACCCCGGCTCAACCTACGCCCGCGGCGGCGAGCGCTCGGTCGAACGCGCTCGCCATGGCGTCGTAGGTATAGGCGGAGACGGCGGTGCGGGCCGCGGTGCCGAGCCGGTCGCGCAGGTCCTTGTCAGTGAGCAGGCGGTCGATGGCGGCAGCCAGGGCGGTGGGGTCGCCGGGGGGCACGACGAGGCCGGTGATTTCGTCGCGGACGAGCCCGCCGGCGACCGCCCCGACGGCGGTGGTCGCGATCACCGGGCGTCCCTGGAGCATCGCCTCGTTGCAGACCAGACCCCACGGCTCCTTGAAGCGCGGGGTGGGGATCGACGGCAGGAGCGCGAACTCGGCCGCGGCGTAGGCGACCGCGAGGCGGTCACGGGGCAGCGCGCCGATCAGCTTGGTGCGCGCGGGCGATCCCACCCGGCCGCTGAGCGGGCCGTCACCGACCAGCGCCAGCGTCGCCGTCGACCCCACCCGGCCGCTGAGCGGGCCGTCACCGACCAGCGCCAGCGTCGCCGTCGACCCCACCTGGGGCCAGGCCCGGGCGAGCACCTCGATGCCCTTGCCGGCTACCAGCCGACCCACGTAGACGACGAGCGGGCCGTCCCCGAGACCGTGCTCGGCGCGAAATTCGCGGATCTCGGCGTCACTGACCGAGCGCGCGAACAGCTCGGGCTCGACCGCCTGGGGGGCGACGAAGATGTCGTCGTCACGGCCGCGGAAGCGCGCCACGAACCGCCGAGCGTGCTCGCCGTAGGCGATCACAGCATCCGCGTGGCGATAGATGCGCCGGGTCACCGGCAGCGCCAGCGCATGCCCCACCGACCGCGGCTGGTGCCAGATCGACGCCCAGAACACGAACGGCCGGCCGGAGCGCCGCGCGCCGAGGTAGGCGGCGGGAAGCAGCGCGCCGCCGGCGAAGGGGGCGATCACCGCTTCGTGGTCACGGCCGACGCGCAGCGCCCCGCCGAGGCCGTCCAGCCGGCGGGCGGGGAAGTCGGCGGCCGCCAGCTGAGCATCCAGGTCTTTGAACCAGGCCGGCGCGTAGCGCTCGCCACCGCCGTAGCAGAGGACCTCGAGGTCGTGGCGCTGGGCCAGCAGCCGGTACAGCGGCAACCGGTAGTCGCTGAGGTACGTGGTCAGCAGCGCGATCGCCATCGCCACCATGATGGCGAGGTGGGGCCGGGTCAGGTCGTCCTATCCTGCCGCAATGTTCGTTCGCCGATCGCTGATCGCGGTGCTGACGTGCCTCGCGCTCGCAGCCTGCGGCGGATCCTCTCACCGCTCGGTGTCAAGCACGACGGCGACGGGCGGCTCGGGCGGATCATCCGGGACGACGGCGGCGACTGCGTCAACCCTCGCCACTCGAAACGCGGGGTCGGCATCCACCACGCGCACCGCGACGCACCCGACGACCACCCGCACCGCCACGCACCCGGCGACCACCCGCACCGCCGCGCACCCGGCGACCACCCGTACCGGCCCGCATCCGGCGACCCGCGCGGCAACCATCGTGACCACCACCACGAGCCGGCCGCCGGAGGTTCCGCGGAGCCGGGCGCACAAGACCTCGAGCCCGGTCCACAGCTCCGGCGGCGGTCAAGGCAGGCAGGAGATCGCGACCGCGCTGGTGATCGCAACCGGCGGCCGGCTCACGCCCGCCGGCCAAGCGTTTCCCTCCGGAGCGACCATTCGTCTAAAGCTGAGCAACCGCGATCACGCCGCGCACGTGGTCGTGGTGACCTTCCCGCGTCGACAGACCGTGCATCTCTCCCCGGGCGCGGACGCCTCCGTCCTTCAGCGCGACCCGCCCAACGGGAGCTACCAGATCCTCGTCGACGGCCGGCGCGAGGGCCGGCTCATCGTCGGAGCGGAGGGAGGGCCGTAGGGCTCGTCGCTGCCCTCGTACATACGCTCCTACTCGATTCGCATGGATATGCGGTGTAGTGCTTACCCAATCGTTTCCGTCGGAAGGTTGGTGTCTGGGCACACCTCCTCGGTTGCCGACCGGCCCGTGAGTTCCGCGACTTCACAGGGGAGCCCGGTCTGCGGCCGGCGCGGTCCGCGGCCGCGACTGGACCCGGCGACGGGGAAAAGGTGACAAATTGTGATGGGCCGAGCGGATTTGTCACCAGTCTGCCGCTCAGCGTGGCTAACGCGACAAATCCTCGGTGCGTCCCCGAATTTGGCGCAGTGGGCTATGTACTCCACAGAGCGGCGGTCCGGGATAGGGGGTTCGGGAACTAAAGGGCGTCGGCGGTCACTTACTTGCCTAACCCCTGTCGCCGATAAGCGAGCGGCGCGGCGCGGCGTCCCTGCACCGGCGCTACCGCCGGCGCCCCCACGGGTCAAACGTCACGCGATTCCCCGGGGCCGCGGCCCCGGATGCACCGATCCGGACCGGCCGAGGCCGACCGGGGTAGCGAAGTGGATAGCCCAGTTGGCGCAACACTCAGGTCGGATCGCGGACCGGCGGATCGGCGGATCGCGGACCGGCGGATCGGCGGATCGCGGACCGGCGGATCGGCGGATCGCGGACCGGCGGATCGCGGATCGGCGGATCGGCGGATCGCGCTACCCGATTCGTGACCCGGGGACGGCATCCCGGTCAGGTCGCACCAGGATCACCCCGCGCTCGTCGCCCAGCGCGCCGAGCACCAGCACCTCGGAGAAGAACCGGCCGATCTGGCGCGGGGGGAAGTTGACCACGGCCACGACCAGCGTGCCCTCCAGCGCGTGACGCGGGTACTGGGTGATCTGGGCCGACGAGCGCTTGATCCCGATCTCCGGCCCGAAGTCGATCGTCAGCTTCCAGGCTGGGTTGCGTGCCTCCGGGAACTCATCCACGGCGGTGACGCGGCCGACGCGCATGTCGACGGCGGCGAACTGGTCGAACTCGATCACGGCGGCAGCGAGGCGCCGCCCCCGGCGATCACGGCCCGATGGTGCCGGAGGACTTAGTGTTCGTGGCCGGCGGTTTCCGGGGCGGAGTCGTCGTCGTGGTCGGCGCCGGGGTCGTGGTGGTCGGCGTCGTCGTCGTGGTCGGCGTCGTCGGGGTGGTCGAGGTCGTCGGGGTGGTCGAGCTCGTCGGGGTGGTCGAGCTCGTCGGGGTGGTCGAGGTCGTCGTGGTGGTCGCCGGTGGCGGCGGGGCCGTGACCGTGTTCGTCGGATACGTCGCTACCGTCTGGTACGGGGACGAGTTCACCGGCGGAGTCGTGGCGGTGGCGGTCGACGGGAGCACCGTCGGGTCCGACTGCGTCTCCGTGCGGCCTTCGGTGGACGGCTTCGCGGCCCCCGTGGTCTTCGTCTTGGTCGGCGTCGTGGCGGCGATCGTTGGCGTCGTGGCGGTGGTGGTGGGGGTCGTGGACGTGGTCGTCGGCGTGGTTGGCGTGGTGGTGGTCTTGGCGGCAGTGGACGCCGTTCGCGCATGCGTAGCGACGACCTCCGTCGTCACCGTCTTCTTGGCGGCCGGCTTATCGACGACCGATGAGCGCGGCTCCGCATATGAGGCGGACACGGGCGCGACCGACGAAGGTGGCGCCTCGGCGACGGCCGCCGGAGTCTGGGCGACTGCGGCGCCACCGGAATGCTGGTGGTGGACGTGATGATCGTTGGCCTCGACCGCGCCCGCGGTCACCAGCGCCGCGGCGGCCAGGCCGACCGCCGCCTTACCGGCGACGGCGCCGATGCCGGCGGAGATGAACCCGGAGGACCCGGCGAGCGCACCGGACCCGGCTACTGCCGCAGTTCCGGCGGCGCCCGCCCCGGCGCCTCCCGCGGCCGCGGCACCCGATCCGGCGGCCGCGGCACCCGACCCGGCGGCCGCGGCACCCGACCCGCCGGCGGTGGCGCCCGAGCCCGCGCCCGCGGAATGGCCGAGGTGCAGGAACACGAACTTGTGGAACATCGCCAGCGGCCCGAGCGGCAGCAGTGCGGCCAGGGCCTGCTTGGTTTGCTTGAGCTGCGTCCGGAACTCCGAGCAGCGCTGGCAGTCGCGCAGGTGGCGGCGAACCAGCGGGTTCGGACGGCGCTGCAGACCCTCGGCAACCTCGGCCAGCTCGATCCGGACCTCTTCGCAGGAAAGCAGCCGGGCCTCGGCAGCCTCGGCCAGAGACACCCGCGCCCGGACAAGCAGTGACTTCACGCTGGGCACGGTCGTCTCCATCGCCTCGGCGATCTGCTCGTAGGGAAGGGCATCCATCTCGCGCAGGACGAGCGCCGTCTTCTGGGTCTCGGGCAGCTCGTGGATATCTCCGACCAGGAGGCGGAACTCCTCGCGCTCGTGCACCTTGTCGGCGGTGCTGGCGCCGTGCTCGGAGAGGTGGTGGTCCATCGAGTCGACTCCGACAGCCTGGATCCGGCGCAGATGGTTGAGGCTGCGGTTGCGGGCGATCCGGTACAGCCACGGGCGCACGTTGATCGGGCGGTTGTCGGAGAGGATCGCGTTGAAGGCCGCGGTCATGACCTCCTGGAGGACATCCTCGGCATCCTCGCGCGAGCCCAGCAGGTGGCGGCAGAACGCCATCAGCCGCGATTCGTAGCGGGCGACCAGCACCTCGAAGGCCGACATGTTGCCCCGGCGCAGGAGCGTGATCAGGCGCTCGTCGGATTGCAGCCGGAGCAGGGGCGTGCGCCCATGCAGGCCGATACCTCCCGTGTATTTGAGCGCTGAGACTTCCATGCGAGCGGACGCGGTCTCCCTTACGGGCTGATGACACGGTAGCAGCGGATAAGTTGCGTTCTGGGGGCTGCGCGGGTGGTTGGCCGGCACCCGACGCGCCGGATGCGCTGCTCTGCGAAAGGTACCCGGGGAGGGACTCGAACCCTCATGCCGCAAGGGCAGTCGCTCTTAAGGCGACCGTGTCTGACCAATTCCACCACCCGGGCCGGCACGGCCAAGGTAGCGGCTCAGGGCCCCGTCGCCAAGGCGCCGCTGGCGGGGGCCGGGTAGAGCGCGGGCGGGGGCGGGGTAGAGCGGTGGCGGGGACCGGGTCAGCCGGTAGCGGACTCCGTGTCCAGCCCCGGTCCGTCACGTCCCCGACCGAGCGCCAGCAGATCGAGCAGCGCCGACGCCAGCCCATCGTCTCCGGTGCTCGTCAGACCGTCCCGCTCGCCGGTCGGCGCGAGCGCCCGGACCCAGGCGGTGGTGCTGCCGCGCAGCTCGGCGTCGGTGGGGCGGTCACCGCCCTCGACGATCTCCGCGCCGTCCGGGCCCATGGTCACCCGGTAGCACGCCTCCGATCCCGCCTCGGGGTCGGCCACGCTCAGCTGAACCGTCCCCGACGCGTTGCTGGCGCCGTTGATGAGCCCGGGAATCAACCTGAAGATCGCCCCCAGATCTACTCGCTCGGCGCTGCGGGGCGGCCCCCAGGCCCACTCGTAGCCCCACCGGGCAAGCTCGCCGAGCACCGGCGCCAACTCGCGGGAGCGCTCGGTGAGCTCATAATCCACCCGCGGGGGAACCTCGCGGTAGCGCTGGCGCGTGAGCATGCCGTCGGCGACCATGCGATTGAGCCTCGAGCGCAGTTGCTCGGTGGATATACCGGGGAGCACCCGCTGGAGCTCGACGAAACGCCGCGGGCCCGACAGCAGGTCTCGCACGATCAGCAACGTCCACTTGTCTCCGACGAGATCAAGGGCGCGCGCGTCAGGCGACCATTGGTCATACGGATGACGCTTTGCGGGCGGGACCTGTGAGATCGAACGCTCCCGGGTCGGGTTGCTTCCCACCTACTAAGGACCCAGGATAACTCAGAAGTTCCTCGGTCCTCCACCGGGTTTGCGCCAGTTCGGCGGCGCTCGCACGTTTGCCCAAGCGATGGGGCAGCTGATCTATCTGAACGGACGCGCGCGGGGCCGGACCCCTCCACCGCCGGCGTTCTTCTTCGATGTCGCGTGCCCGCTGTCCTACCTGACGGCCGAGTGCGTGGAGCGCAGGCTTGGCGTCGTCGACTGGGTCCCAGTGGATGGCGCCGCGCTGCGCGCGCGGTCGGCGCACGCGCTCAACGGCGAGAGCTTTCGGCGGCGGGTCGCCGGCTATGCCCGGGCGTTGCGACTCCCGCTGGTGTGGCCCGCCCGCTTTCCCGCCGGCGCACGCTGCGCCGCTCGGGCATGCACGTTTGCGGGTGAGTCCGGCGTGGGGGCGGCGTTCGCGCTCGCCGCCAGCCGGCTCGCGTTCTGCGGCGGCTTTGATCTCGAGGATCCGGAGACTCTGGCCGAAGCGGCCGGAGCCGCGGGGGTTCCCTGGCAGGATTGCCTCACCGCGGCCGGGCAGGGAAGGCGCGACGCCCAACTCGACCGAGCCCTTCGCGGACTGCAGGCGCGAGGGTTGACCGAGCTGCCGGCGATCGCGCTCGGCGGCACGTGGTGTCAGGGCGAGTCGGGCCTGAGGCGGGTGGCGGGGCTGGATCGTCCGCCGCCCCAATCCCAGCGCTCCCCGCTGGCGCCGGCGCGCTAGTCGCCCCAAGTCGAACTCGAGCTACCTGGGAGAGCGGGTCAAATAGCCTCCGCCGGCTTGGCGGCCATCTCGCCTTGCCGGGTCACCGCAGCCAAGCCGCCAGTTGCGCTGAGAGACTGTGCGGATGATGACCGATTGACCCGGCCGTCGATCGCCCTCGGTGTCCGCCGATTCTGGCGTGTCGCCTGGGATTCCAACCTCACCGGCCTTGCGTCGATGCTGGCCTACAACATGCTGCTCGGCGTGATCCCGATCGCCTTGCTCGGGCTGTTCGTGGCCGGCCAGATCCTGTCCAGCCACGCGGTTTCCAACAGCGTGCTCAACGATCTTCAGGAGGTGTTCCCCGGCACCGCCGAGCACACGCTGGATTCGCTGCTCGACGAGATCCGCACCTCCACCACCGGCACCGGCGTACTCGCACTGGTGGCGAGCCTGTGGCTCGGCTCCTCGTTCTGGGGCGCGATGGACACCGCTTTCAGCCGGATCTACGGATGCCCGTCGCGCAGCTGGCTCAAGCAGAAGCGCTTCGCCGTGTCGATGCTGGTTGTGGTGCTGCTGTTCATGGTGGCGACCGTGGCGGTGCCGACCGCGCAGAGCATCCTGCGCGCCGGGGTGGCCCGGCTGCCATTCGATCTCGCGCACGTGGCCATCGTGGTGTACGCCGGCTCGCTGGCGCTCAGTCTGGCGATCCTGTTCGGATGCCTGACGGTGATCTACTCCCGCGTTCCGCACCGGCGGGTTCCGTGGCGGGCCGTGTGGCCCGGGGCGCTGGGCGCGACGATCGCGATCGGCGTGATCGATTACGCGTTTCCCGCCTACCTGACCAACATCTCGACGATCGCCGAGTTCGGCACGACGATCGTGTTCATTCTGATCCTGCTCGGCTGGTTCTACGTGCTCGCGATCATCATCCTCGGGGGCGGGATCGTCAACGCCATGCGCCTGGAGCGATCGCCGGACTGATCGGGCAGCGGTGCCTGCTCGATCGCGGTGCTCGGTGCGGAGGTGGTGGCCTGGGCGCTTACGGCGTACGCCGTGGCTGGTGCGACGCCACGGCGTGGGCGAAGGCGGCGGCGTTCAGTGAACCCAGTCCGGTTGCCAGGTCATACCCCGGCTGGGCAGCACCGCCGGCCGGGGTGTGAGCGACCGCCGAGTGGGGCTGGCGTGAGCTCGTTCCAGTGGTGATGTCGTAGAAGATCGAGTGGTACTGGGCTCCGCGTGCGAGCTCGTAGAGGAGTGGGTTCAGCGAACCCAGGGGCGGGCGACGAGCCTTTCGCTCCTGCTCGAGAACCAGCGCCGCGACTGCAGCCTCCAGCGGCGTCGCCGTACTCGTTCCCCCGTCGGACCCCCAGCCCTGATCGGCCGAAAAGTAGGTGGCCAGGCCGGGAGTGAACGAGGCATTCGCTGCAATATCAGGGACCAGGCGGGTGGTCTTCCCCGTCTGAAGCCGGGGGCCGATGCCCGGGGCTAGCTGGAAACTCGGGCGAGGCCAAACGGTGCTCCGGCCGCCGCCGGAGCCCGCGCCCTGACTGGGTGTCGTGGCAAACGTGGACCACACAACCTGAGCGGCAATCTGGTCACCAGGGGTGAGGGTGAGGGCGGTACCGCCGACGCCGGTGACGAACGGTGAGCTGGCCGGGAAGAACACTCCGTGCTCGCTGCCGACGAAGCAGCCGTCAAAGCCCGAGTCCCCGGACGCAGCCAGGGTGGTGATTCCCAGCGCAGCCGCCTGCGCGAGCAGTCGCTCTCCGAGCCGCAGCTGATCGCGGGTGAACTGGCTCTCGCAGAAGCCGTCGCTGATCGAGAGGATGTTTGGCAGCCTGCCGCCTTGACGCGACGGGTCGAGCGCGCCGAACATGAACAGAAGGAAGGAATGGGAGAAGCTTCGGTCCAGAGGCACGAAGATCGGGGTGATTTGCTGAAGGCCGGGGGCCAGCGTGGCGAGCGCTTCGACGTCGAGCGCGGTCTCATCCGACGGCGTTTGCGTGTCGACAGTCGCCGACGGCATCGAGAACTGCCGCACCACGGGAGTGCGAAATCCAAAGCACTGAGCCCAGGTCTGAAACTGGGACGTCCCGATCAGCTGCGAGCTCAGGGTTGCCACGCGAACCCCGGAACCGTCGAGGCCGCGGGAGCGCAGCAGACCGACCCCGTAGGCGGTAGATAGCTGCGGGGGGGTGAAGCCGCCTGTCTTGCTCGCCGCCGCGCATACCTGAGAGGAGGCGGCCTTGGCCTGCTCGGGCTCACGGCGCCCGCCTCGCCCCGACGGGGGCGCGGGGGCGCCCTGGTAGAGCTCACCGGCTGAGATCTCGCGTACCCATGGGCGCAGAGCGTGTGGTGTGCACAGGCCGCCCGTTGGCGGCTTGGCGCCCCTGGCGCAGAAGATCCGCTGCCCGGCTTGCGCGGTCACTACGGCCAGGACGACTGACTCGTCCGAACCAAGCTGCACCTTAAGGACGCCACGCTGGGAGGCCAGGTAGCCCACGACGGCGCGGCGCTCGGCTCTGGGCGGCGAGAACCGTTCCTGATACTGGCGTAATGAGAGAAACCGGCGGTACAGTGGCGAGGAGGGGTCCGATACCTGGCTTGCGAACTTGGCGGGGTTACCCCCCTGGCTCAGACCCAGCAGGATCACCCGCTCGGGCAGGGTCGAGACACGAGCGCGAGCTGGGTCGGCGCGCAAGTGATCGCTCGCCGAGACCAATCTCGCGGACGCTACGCCGCCCTGCGTGGCGGCGAACGCCAGCGCCCCCCACAGGACCACGGCGATTCGGCTTGCCAGACATCGTCGGAATCCCCTACCCCTGGACACGCGAGGGCCATGCTACAGGCTGTGGCCGAGCCTTCGCCTCAGCGTGACGGCTTATGTCCAGTCCCCAGGACGGTGGTGGCCAGTAGCGTTGGTGCTCGAGGTGCACTGCGGGCGCCCATCCGCCTCTACACCAACGATCGAGAGCACATCCTCGGTGTGCGCACCCGCGCGCACGCGCCGCCGACCAACCGCAGTTCAATCCCGACAACCCGGACCCTGCGCTTGACGCGAGGCCCCTGCACAATTTTAAAGGAGACACCAAGCGAGCCCGGGGCCGCGGTCTCGACGGGCGCTGTTAGCGTGCCCGCCATGGTTACCGATACCGAGACGATGCTGCACGGGGGCCGGCTCGTCGCCCGCGGCCTCAAGGCGTACGGGGTAACCAAGCTCTTCACCCTGTCCGGCGGACATCTGTTCTCCATCTACGACGGCTGTCGGGGCGAGGGAATCGACATCGTCGACGTTCGCCACGAGCAGTCGGCGGCGTTCGCCGCCGAAGGCTGGGCGAAGGTGACCCGCACCACCGGCGTATGCGCGCTGACCGCGGGCCCCGGCGTGACCAACGGGATGAGCGCGATCGCCTCGGCCGGCCAGAACCACTCGCCGCTGCTCGTCCTCGGCGGCCGGGCGCCCGCCTTCCGGTGGGGCCAGGGATCGCTGCAGGAGATCGATCACGTCCCGTTCGTCGCGCCGCTGACCAAGCTCGCCGCCACCGCCACCACCACCTCCGAGATCCCGGCTCGGCTCGACGCGGCGATGCGGGCCACGCTGACGCCCCATTTCGGCCCGGCGTTTCTCGACTTCCCGCTCGATCAGGTGTTCAGCGAGGCCGGGGCCGGCCCCCCGCCCGCCCCGCTGCCACGGCCCTGGGACGGCCCCGGGGCCGACGCCACCGCGGTGGCGGAGGCGGCGGCACTCCTGCGCGCCGCGCAGCGCCCGGTGATCATGGCGGGCACGGGTCTTTACTGGGGGCGGGGTGAGGAGGCGCTGCGAGCGCTGGCGGAGGAACTGCGGATCCCGGTGTTCCTCAACGGCCTCGGCCGGGGCTGTCTGCCCGCCGATCACGAGCTGTTCTTCTCCCGAGCCCGCAGCGCCGGGCTGGGCGACGCCGACCTCGCGCTGGTGATCGGGGTGCCGCTGGACTTCCGGCTCGGCTTCGGCGCCGTGTTTGCGCAGGATGCCGCGGTGATCTCGATCGACGCGGCCGCGCCCGAACGACCCCAGCCGCGAGCCGTCACGGCCGAACTGTACGGAGCGCTGCCGGCGACGCTTGACGAGCTGCGGGCCAGCGCTGGTCCGGACGCCGGCGCCGCCCGCCGGCGATGGATCGCTTCGTTGCGGGAGATCGAGCGCGAGCGGCGGGCCGCCGAGGCGGCCGACCTATCAGACGCGCGCGCGCCACTGCACCCGATGCGGATCTACGGGGAGCTGGCCGGGATGCTGGACCGTGACGCGATCGTGATCGGCGAC
Source organism: uncultured Actinomycetota bacterium (assembly GCA_963830395.1). Taxonomy (GTDB): domain Bacteria; phylum Actinomycetota; class Thermoleophilia; order Solirubrobacterales; family Solirubrobacteraceae; genus Palsa-465. Next base: position 70,095 of record CAWHMI010000023.1, on the reverse strand, counting down.
GGCGGGGACTTCGTCTCCTTTGCCGGCCGGGTGGTCGACTCCTACCGCCCCGGCTGCTGGCTTGACCCGGGCCCCTACGGGTGTCTCGGATCCGGCCCAGGCTTCGCCCTGGCGGCCAAGCTCGCGCATCCGGATCGCCAGGTGGTGCTGCTGCTCGGCGACGGTGCGTTCGGCTTCGCCGGTCTCGAGTTCGACACCCTGGCGCGCCACGGCGTGGCCGTCGTCGGAGTCGTCGGCAACAACGGGATCTGGGCGCTGGAGAAGCATCCGATGGAGTACCTGTACGGCTACTCGGTCGCCGCCGACCTGCGTCCCGAGACCCGATATGACGAGGTGGTGGCGGCTCTGGGTGGTCATGGCGAGCTGGTGCGGACGCCCGATCAGCTGCGGCCGGCGCTGGAACGCGCGTTCGCCGCCGGCGGGCCGGCGCTGGTCAACGTGCTCACGGACCCGAGCGTTGCCTACCCCCGCCGGTCCAACCTGGCCTAAGGGCCCATAGGAGACGGACCCTGATCGCCCGGCCGAAAGCCGCCCGCACAAGGCGGGCGGCTTCCGATCCAGGTGTGGCTCAATCGGGACGGGCAGGGGTACGTGCCCGAAAGAACCAGTTAGGTTGGTCCGGACGGCGGGAGGCGCCGGTGTCTGCGGCTTCGCCCGAACCTATGTTGTGGCGGCGGTCGCAGTGAGGCGGCCGCACCCCGCAGACAGGATGCTCTCAATTGCTGCCAATCACAATCGAACATTCGTCCAGTTTCTCCTAAAACCTCACTAAACCCGTTGACCGCCATCGTCCGCTCCGCGTCATGGCGCGGAGGGGCGGCCGGCGAGCGCCGCGCCGCGTCACGGCGCGGAGGGGCGCCCCGCGAGCGTCGCGCCGCGTCACGGCGCGGAGGGCGCGCCCAGTTCCAGTGCCGCTCCGCGCAGGATGTCGTGCTCTGAGATCTGGATCTGAGACAGGCCGAACATGGTCAGCACCTTGCGGAAGATGATCACGCCGGCGACGATCGTCGGGGCGCGGTCCGGATGCAGGCCCGGCACCTTGCGCCGCTGCTGCAGTGTCATCGCCGACAGCTCGCCGAGGATTCGCTCGCATTCGGCGGCGCTGAGCAGATACCCGTGGACCCGCTCGGGGTCGTAGGGCTCGAGCCGTTGCGCAATCGCCCCCAGCGACGTCGCGGTGCCGGCAACCGCGATCCCGTGCTGCACCTGGCGACGGCGCTCCTCGGGCACGGCGGCGGACAGGATCTGGCGAACATCGTCGGCGAGCGCCGCCAGCTCGGTCGCCAGCGGGGGATCGTGATGCAGGTGGCGCTCGGTCTGCCGCACCACTCCCGCTTGGGTCGAGAGGTGAAAGACGACCTCGGCGCCGGCGCCGATCACGATCTCGGTCGAGCCGCCGCCGATGTCCAGCACCATCGTCGGACTCTGGTCCGACGCATCGCGTTCGCTGTTGGCGCCCAGGAACGTCAGCTGCGCCTCGTCATCGCCGGAGAGCACGTGGGGCTCCAGCCCATAGCGGGTCTGCACCTCGTGCGCGAACTGCTCGCCGTTGGCCGAGTCCCGCACCGCGCTGGTCAGCACCGCCACCGTCCTTGAGCACTCGTGCTCATCGATCTCGGCCCGGTAGCGGTCAAGCGTGCTGAACACCCGCTCCATGGCATCGTCGCGCAGCCGCCCGCCGGCGTCCACGCCGGCGCCGAGCCGAGTCACCTGGCTGTGGCGGACCAGCTCCTGGACGCGGCCGTCATCCAGTCCGGCGATCAGCAACCGCGTCGAGTTGGACCCGATGTCGACGACGGCGACGTTCATGGGCTTGGCCGCACCCTATCCCGGGGGGATGCCCTCAGCCGTTGCCCACCGGGTTGGGCATCGGATCGCCGTTCAGACCGGCGATCAGGTTGTCCACCGCCATTTCCGCCATGCGTTCGCGGGTGGCGTGGGTGGCGGAGCCGATGTGGGGGACGAGGATCAGGTTCGGCGCGTTCAGGATCGGGTCGTCGGCGGGCGGCGGCTCCGGGTCGGTGACGTCGAGGGCCGCGCCCGCGATCTGACCGTCGCGCAGCGCCTGCACCAGTGCCGGCTGGTCGACGATCGGTCCGCGCGCGGTGTTGATCAGGAACGCGGTGGGTCGCATTCGCGCCAGCGCCGGGGCGTCGATCAGGTGGCGGGTCTCCGGTGTCAGCGGGCAATGGATCGAGATGAAGTCCGATTCCTCGAGCACCTGCTCCAGAGACAGCTCGCCATCGAGGTCGTGGCCGAGCACGCGCATGTCGAACCCGGCGGCGCGGCGGCCGAGGGCGCGCCCGATCCGGCCCATCCCGATGATTCCCAGCGTGGCTCCGTGCACGTCGTAGCCCAGGTGGTGCGACGGGTCCCAGGTGAGCCAGTCGCCGGCGACCACTGCCGCCATCGCCTCCGGCAGCTGGCGCGCGGCGGCCAGCATCAGCGCGAAGGCGAGATCGGCGGTCGTGTCGGTGAGGACATCGGGGGTGTTGCCGACTGGGATGCCGCGCGCGGCGGCGGCGTCAAGATCGATGTTGTCGTAGCCGACGGCGTAGTTGGCGATCGCCCGCAGCCGCGGAGATCCGTCGATCAGGGCGGCGTCGACCCGCTCGGTGAGCAGCGACAGCAATCCATCCGCCTCGGCGGTGCGGCGGCGCAGCTCTTCGTAGGACGGCGGCAGGCGGTCGGGCCAGAGGTCGACGTCGTGGTGCTCACGCAGGCGGTCAAGTGCGGGGCCGGGGAGCTCGCGGGAGACGAAGCAGTGCGCCATGGCCCGGGATTGTGCCCGAGCGCGGGCTCGGGCGCGGTCTCGCTCCGCGCTCGGTGATGCGTTGGTATGCGCGAACGGGGCGACTAAGCCGACTCGGGCGAGGTCACCGCCGGCTCGGCGCCGCCGCGGCGATCCAGCGCCGGTAGCCCGAACGCCGCCACCAGCCCACCCACCAGCGCGAATCCGGCCGCCACCACGAACGCGAGCGCAAAGCCGCTGGTCAACGCCACGTGGGCGGACGCCCCATGGCGGAGATCGGCGTCGGTGCGTGACGTGGCGATCGCCGCGAGGATGGCCAGCCCGAGGGCGCCGCCGACCAGCCGGGCGGTGTTGACCAGTCCGGAGGCGAGCCCGGCCTCGGCCGGGGCCACGCCGGCGACCGCGCTGATCGTGGCCGGCACCAACGACAAGCCGAGCCCGGCCGCGGTCAGCAGCGACGGGAAGAGCATGTCGCCGAGGTAAGTCCCATGTGCTGGGATCAGCGCAAACCACGCCAGGCCGAGCGTCAGCGAGGCCAACCCAACCACCAGCAGCGGCCTGGCGCCAACGCGGGTGACCGCCCGCGAGGCCAGCGTCGAGCCGAGCACGATGCACAGCGTCATCGGCAAGAAGGCGAGTCCGGCCCGGATCGGCGAGTAATCGAGCACCTGCTGCAGGTACAGGGAGACGAAGAACCACATGCCGAACGAGGCACCGCCGACCAGCAGGACCACGATGTTGGCGGCGCTCAAGGTTCGTGAGCGGTAGATCCGCAGCGGCATCAGCGGCGCCTTGGCCAGGCGCCCCTCGATGACCACGAAGGCGACCAGCAGGGCGATTCCGGCGGCGATCAGGATCAGCGTCTGTCCGTCGCCCCAGCCGGTCTGGTCGGTGCGGACGATACCCAGCACCAGCAGCGACAGGCCGATGGTCGCCGACAGCGCGCCGCCCAGATCGAAGTTCCGGCCGCCGCGGGCGCCGCGGCTCTCCATGATCAGCCGCTGGGCGGCGATCGCGGCCAGCAGGCCGATGGGGACGTTGATGAACAGGATCCAGCGCCAGGAGAGCAGATCGGTGAGGATGCCGCCGAGCAGCACTCCGGCCGCGCCGCCGGCACCCCCCATCGCTCCCCAGATGCCGACGGCGCGGTTGCGCGCCGCGCCCTCGGGAAAGGTCGTGGTCAGGATCGACAAAGAGGCGGGGGCGATCACCGCGCCGCCCAGTCCCTGAACCGCCCGCGCGGCGATCAGAACGCCCTGGCTGTCGGCAATCCCGCCCGCCAGCGACGCGAGTGCGAACAGCACCAGCCCGGAGACGAACACCCGGCGGCGGCCGAGCAAGTCGGCGGCGCGGCCGCCGAGCAGCAGAAAACCGGCGAAGGTGACGGTGTAGGCGTTGACGACCCACTGCAGATCGACTTCGGAGAATCCCAGCCCCCGGCGAATCGCCGGCAGCGCTACGTTCACCACCGAGACGTCGAGGATGACCATGAACTGCGCCAGGCAGGCCAGCAGCAGCGTGGCGCGGAGGTGTGGGGTGTGGTGGGTTTGCGCTGCGGTATCCATGAGCAGTTGTTCAGCATAGTACGATGACCGTCGTACTATGGTCGTGGGGGCCAATGTCTTTCAGACGGACGACAGTCGCCGAAGGGGACAGGTGAGATGAGCGCCGAGGGATACGGGCCGGGGCGACGGCGCCGCGCGACCGTGTTGACCTTCGACAATTTCGGCGAGGCGAGCGCGCTGGAGCGGGGGACTCATGATCCGCGGATCCCGCTCGGCGTCGACCCGTCGGTGACCGAAGCGCTGCCGTGGCTGCTCGCCGAGCTTGAACGCAACCGCCTGACCGCGACGTTCTTCGTCGAGGCGATCAACTGCGAGCTATACCCGCGGGCACTGCAAACGATCGTCGCGCGCGGCCACGAGTTGGGGGTTCACGGCTGGCGCCACGAGGCATGGGCGCAGCTTGCGCCCGGCTCCGAGCGCGAGCTGCTTCACCGGAGCACGCGGGCGTTCCGGGCGGCCGGGCTGCCGGTGAGCTCCTTCCGGCCCCCGGGGGAGAGATGACGCCGCAAACCGGGGTGCTGTTGCGCGAGCACGGCTACGCCTGGTACTCGGCGCAGGGCGGGGTGGCCGAGCTCCGCGACGGCTTGGCGTCGGTGCCGTTCGCGTGGGATCTGGTCGATGCCTACCACCTGATGGATCGCTTCGCCGGCCTGCGCCGGGAGCATGGGGATCCGGTGCGGCCGCTTTCCGCGGCGGCCCTGGGGGAGCACCTCGCCGCCCGCCTGGGCGATGATGCCCCGGGCGTCCAGACCCTGATCCTGCATCCCTTCCTGATGCTCGACGAGCGATGGCGGACCGAGGTCCGCCGGCTGCTGGCCCGGATCGCGCAGCTGGACCGAGATCAGCGGGCCTGGGTCGTCTCCGGGCACGCGCTGGCGCAGTGGCTGATGGAGAAGGCGGCGTGAGCGATTCGAGCGCCGGTCAGGACAACCCGCAGCTAGCCGTCGGACCGGTACTGGCCGGCGCGCCCCTGGAGCGGGCCCGGATGGCCGCTGTCCTGGTTCACGGCCGCGACCAGGACGAGCAGCTGATGCTCGATGTGGTGCGGCGCCTGAGCCTGCCCGACGTCGCCTACGTGCTGCCGGTCGCCGCCGGGCGCGAGTGGTACTCGGGACGGTACTTCGACCCGGTGGTCGAGAATGAGCCTCAGGTGAGCTGGGCGCTGGAGGCGCTGGTGGCGGCGATCGCGGTCGCCAACCAGGCCGGCGTGCCCGACGGACGCGTCGTGGTGGCGGGGTTCTCCCAGGGGGCGTGCCTGATCGCCGAGCTGGTCGCCCGGTGGCCGCGGATTTGGGCGGGAGCGGCCGTCCTCACCGGATCCCTGCTCGGGCCGCAGCGCGATCAGGTAACGCCCGCCCCCGTAGCCGGCCTGCCGATGTTCTTCGGCTTCAGCCGGTACGACGAGTGGATCGCGCCGGAGCGAGCCCACGGCACGGCCCGCGCGTTCGCCGCCGCTGGGGCGCGGGTGACCGTCGAGACCTACCAGGATCGCGAGCACCACATCAACGACGCCGCGGTCCGCGGCCTGCGCCGGCTCCTCACCCCCGACGCCCGCAAGTAGGATCGACGGGCATTCACGAGAGAGGAGCCTGAGATGTCCAACCCAGGATTCGTGCGCGGTACCCACCACCTCACGTTCTGCGTCGGCCCGGCGCAGGAGGACTACGACTTCCACGTTCGGCTGCTCGGCCTCAAGAGCGTGAAGAAGACTGTCCTGTTCGACGGCGAGATCCCCATCTACCACCTGTATTACGGCAACCGGGCCGGAGATCCGAGCACGCTGCTGACCGCCTTCCCCTACCGCCAGGCCGGCTGGATGGGCAAGCGCGGCACCAACCAGTGCAAGAGCCTGAACCTGTCGGTGCCGGTGGACTCGATCGGCTTCTGGTCAGATCGCTTCCACGCCGCCGGAGTCGCCCACGAGCGGATCGAGCGGTTCGGGACCGAGCGCCTGAGCTTCCGCCACCCGTGCGGCATCGAATATGCGCTGGTGGGCGACCCCGAGCCCGACTCACGCGAGCCCTACGGCGACCATGTCCCGGCCGAGCACGCGATCCGCGGCGCCTATGGCACCACCACCTCGGTTCGCGAACAGGGACCGATGGATTACTTCATCTTGCAGGGCATGAACGGCGAGCCGCTCGGCGACGAGGGCGGCAACCACCAGTACCGGATCGGCACCGCCGACGGCTTCGGGCGAATGCTCGAGCTGGTGGAGGAGCCCGACCTGCCGCAGGGCACGTGGCATTTCGGCGAGGGGACGATCCACCATCACGCCTTCGACGTCGGTACCGCCGAGAACCAGCAGACGTTCAAGGACTGGATCGTCGGGCTCGGCTTCACCGACGTCTCCGAGGCCAAGGACCGCGGCTACTTCTTCTCCATGTACTGCCGCAGCCCCAGCGGGCTGCTGGTGGAGCTCTGCTACGGCCACCCGCAAGGGTTCCTGATCGACGAGGCGGCGGATGAGCTGGGCACGCACATGTGCATTCCCCCGCACTGGGAGCATCGGCGCGCCGAGCTCGCCCAGCTGGAGTCGATCGAGACCGAGGAGACGGTGGTCGGCTGATCTCGGTGACCCCGCTCCAGATCGATGCCGTCCGGATCCCCGAGGGACCGTTGCTGCCGCGCATCGCGCTCGGCTGCGGCAATTTCGGTGGGGTCGGCTCGGCGCCGGAGTTCTTCGGGCAGGGGTTGTCGCCCGGCGAGGCGGCGGCGGTGATGGACGCTGCCTGGGAGCTCGGCCTGACCCACTTCGACACCGCTGACGCGTACGGCGGGGGGCGCAGCGAAACCGCGATCGGCGCCTGGATCGCTTCCCGCGGGCTGCAACCGACGCTCACCACCAAGACCTATAACCCGATGACGACCGATGGCGATCACGGGCTCGCGCCCGAGCGGATTCGCCGCCGGCTCGCTGCCAGCCTGGAGCGGCTCGGCGTGGATCGGGTCGCCCTCTACCTGGCTCACGACTACGACCACGACGTGCCGCTCGCCGACACGATCGCCACCTTCGAGGAGCTTCGCGGCGCCGGCACCGTCCAGGCGTATGGCGTCAGCAACTTCGACGCCGGACAGCTGCAGCGGGCGCTGAGCGCCGGGGCGCCCACGGCCGTCCAGAACAGCTATTCGCTGCTCGAGCGCGGCGATGAGCGCGAGGTGCTGCCCCTGTGCGCCCGGAGCGGAGTTGCCTACTGCGCGTTCAGTCCGCTGGGCGGTGGGTGGCTCACCGGCAAGTACCGCCGCGGCGCCCCCTACCCGGCGGGCTCGCGCATGACCCAGCGCCCTGAGCCGTACGCCGCTCTGGCCAGCGACGACACGTTCACCGCGCTGGAGGGGCTGGAGTGCGTCGCGCGGCGCCGGGGAACCTCCATGACGGCGACGGCACTGGCGTGGCTGCTGGCCGACGAGCGGGTCGCCCAGATCGTGGTCGGCCCCGGCCGGCCCGAGCACCTGGCGCCGGTGCGCGAAGCGCTCGAACACCCGCTGGCGCCTCACGAGCGCCAGTCGCTGAGCGAGCTCTTCAGCTGATGCGAGTCCTGCTCCTGTCCGAGGCCGAGGTCCACGCGGCGCTCACTCCCGAGGCCTGCGAGCAGGCGATGGCCTCGGTCCTGGCGGCCCGCGCCCGGGGCGAGGCCTACAACCCGCTGCGCTCGGTGATGGCGCCGGCGGGCGCGGGCGGGCTCATGGGGCTGATGCCCGCCTACGCCGGCGGCCGGCCGGAGGCGGCCGTGCCGGGCGGGCACCCGGAAGCGGCCGTCCCCGGCGGGCAGCCCAACACATTCGCGCTCAAGGCGATCTGCCTGATGCCGGCCAATCCGGGCCGCGGCCTCGATGCCCATCAGGGCACCGTGACCCTGTTTCACGGCGACACCGGGATGCCGACGGCGATCCTCAACGCCTCCGCGATCACCGCCATCCGCACCGCCGCCGTCACCGCGGCGGCGACCCGGATCCTCGCCCGGTCAGACGCGGGCGTGTTGGCGCTCCTCGGCGCCGGGGTGCAGGCCCGCTCCCACCTGCGGGCCCTGGCCGGTGTGCGCCCCTGGACCGAGGTCCGCATCTACGCCCCCACGGCCGAGCACGCCCGGGCCGTCGCCGAGGCCGCCGCGCCGCACGTACCGATGCCGGTCGTCACCGCCGGCGCCCGCGAGGCCGTCGACGGCGCCGACGTGATCGTGATCGCCACCAGCGCGAAGCGCCCGGTGCTCGAGCACGCCTGGCTGGGCCCCGGGGCCCATTTGAACGCCGTCGGCGCCAGCACGCCGGCCGCCTGGGAGATCGAGGTGGAGACGGTCGCCGCCGCGGCCCTGTTCTGCGACAGCCGCGAATCGCTGCGCAACGAGGCCGGCGAGTACCGCCTGGCCCTGGAGCACGGGGCGATCCGGGGCGATGACGCGCACATCCGCGCCGAGCTCGGCGAGGTGATCGCCGGCCTGCGCCCGGGACGCTCGGATCCGCGCGAGCTGACGCTGTTTCGCTCGTTGGGGATCGGCGTCGAGGACCTCGCTGCGGCCCAGCTGACGGTGCAGGCGGCCCGCGCAGCCGGGTTGGGGACGGAGGTGGAGCTGTGATCTCGCTCGACGCGATCCGGGCCGCGCAGGCGCGGATCGCCGACCTGGCGGTGCGCACGCCGCTGGTCCGGCTGCACCTCGACGAGGCTCCCGCGGAGATCTACCTCAAGCTCGAGACGCTGCAGCCGATCAACTCGTTCAAGATCCGCGGCGCCGGCAACGCGATCCGTTCGGCCCCGGTGGAATTGCGCCGACGTGGACTGCTCACCGCCAGCGCCGGCAACATGGCCCAGGGGGTGGCCTGGGTGGCGCGGGAGCTTGGCCTGCCGGCGACGATTGTCGTGCCCGAGCACGCCCCTGAGACCAAGCTCGACGCGATCGAGCGACTCGGCGGTCGGGTCCGGCGCGTCCCCTATGACGACTGGTGGCAGGCGATCGTCACCGGCTCGATCCCGGGCGAGGACGGGTTGTTCGTGCACCCGGTGGCCGACGAGGCGGTGATGGCCGGCAACGGCACGATCGGCCTGGAGATCCTCCAGGACCTGCCCGATGTCGACGCGGTGGTGATCCCGGTCGGCGGCGGCGGCCTGACGGTGGGGGTCGCCAGCGCGATCAGGGCGCTGAAGCCCGACACGCGGATCGTCACCGCCGAGCCCGCGACCGGGGGTGCACTGATGGCGGCGCTGGCCGCCGGTGAACCGGTCGACGTCGACTACCAGCCGTCGTTCGTGGACGGATCGGGCAGCCGGCGAGTGCTGGATGGGATGTGGCCGCGCCTGGTCGAGGTCGTCGACGCGGCGGTGGCGGTGGCGATCCCCGAGGCGGAGCTCGCGGTCCGCCTTCTGGCCGAGCGCGTCCGGGTGGTCGCCGAGGGCGCCGGAGCGCTGGCCACGGCGGCCGCCCTGGCCGGCCGGGCCGGGTCGGGGAAGCTCGCCTGCATTGTTTCTGGAGGCAACATCAACCTGGCTACGCTGGCCGAGATCCTGAGCGCGTCTGGGCCGGTCGGAGGTGAGCGATGAGCGACGACGACACCGCGCCGGTCCTGCCCGGCGAAGGGGACAGCGACTACGAGCGCTATCTGCGCACCGACGAGCTGCTGGCGCTGCAGAAGCCGGCGACCGAGCGGGTGCACCCAGACGAACTGCTGTTTCAGACCGTGCATCAGACGTCCGAGCTGTGGCTGAAGTTCGCGGTCACCGAGGTGCAGGGGGCGGCGCGGCTGATCGACGACGACGAGCTTCTGGCGGCCGCCCGGCTGATGCGCCGGGCGATCCTGTGCCTGCGCCAGGTCACCGACGCCCTGGACATGCTGGACCTGCTGGACCCGTGGGACTATCACGTGGTCCGCACCGCGCTCGGCCACGGCAGCGGATTCGATTCACCCGGGTTTCGCAACCTGGCGCAGGCGACCGCGGAGCTCGGCCTGGGCTTCGATCGGGCGCTGGAGCGGACCGGCGTGCCGCTCACCGACCTGTACCGCCGGCGCTCCGAGTTCGAGCCGCTGCATCAGCTGGCCGAGCTGCTCACCGACTTCGACGAACGCCTGCGCCTGTGGCGGTTTCGCCACTACAGCGTCGTCGCCCGCGCCATCGGCGAGGAGAGCATCGGGATCGCCGGCACCCCGGTGCCGGTGCTGGGCAAGCTCATCACCCAGCGCCAGCTGCCGAAGCTGTGGGAGGTGCGCACCCGGCTGGCGGAGCTGTTTGACGCCGAGCCCCTCGCCGGCGGATGAATGCGAGCGGGCCCAGCGGACCACCCGTTCACGATCTGGGGCGGCGGGGTCTGATGAGCCCGCTATGCGGGCACCCTGGACCAAGCGCCCCACGAACCGTGCCGCGGGGTCGTCCTTTGCCCGGTCGATGAGCGGTCAGTGGGGGTCGCAAGCTGGGCCTGAAGCGGACGCCCAGCCCACGCTCACGTCTCAGCCGAACGCGCTCCCTCGAGGCCCGCGATCAGCCGGTCGACCTCATCGACGGTGTTGTAGTGGATGAACCCGATCCGGATCGCCTCGTGCTCGTAGCCCAGGCGCTTGTACAGGTTCAGCGAGTACCACGAGTCGTGCGCCCAGACGCCGATCTGCTGCTGCGCCAGCCCGGCGGCCACGTCGGCCGCCGGCACTCCCGTCACGTTGACCAGGAACGTCGGCACGCGACCCTCCATGGTGGGGAGCCCGTAGACGGTGACCGCCTCTGAGATCCCGTCCAGGAAGCGCTCGCCGAGGGCGCGTTCGTACGGGATGATCGCGGCAAACCCGCCGATCGAGTCCAGGTAGTCGATCGTGGCATTGAAGCCGGCGAGTAGCTCATAGGGCGGGGTCCCGGTGGCGAAGCGCCGGCCGAGCGGGTCGCTCGGCGCCGGCCGCGCCTTGTAGGGCCGCCAGGTCTCGGTCACCTGAGCCTTGCCATAGGCCACGCCCAGATGCGGTCCGCAGAACTTGTACGGCGAGCAGATGAGGACGTCGGCGTCGATGGCACGGACGTCGATCGGCTGGTGCGCCGCGTAGTGGACGGCGTCCACCCAGGCCAGCGCTCCCGCCTGGTGGGCCATCCGGCAGACGCGAGCGGCGTCGACGACCGTCCCGACGGCGTTGGATGCCCAGGCGAACGCCACCACGCGGGTGCGATCCGACAGCTTCGCCGCCAGGTCGCCGAAGTCCAGGGTGGTGTCGGGGTGCAGCTCGATGTGCTTGACCACGAGGTCGCGATCGTGAGCGAGCTCGAGCCACGGCGCCACCCCTCCGTCGTGGTCGGCGGAGGAGATCAGGATCTCGTCACCGGGGGCGAACTCGCGCCCGGCGGTCCGTGAGAACGTGAAGTCCAGCGAGGTCATGTTCGCTCCGAACGTGATCTCGTGCGGATCGCAGCCGAGCAACCGCGCCGCGCCTGACTCGGCCTGCTCCAGGATCTCCTTGACCCGAAAGCTGGTGGCATAGCCGGCGCCGAGGTTGGCGCTGGCCTCCCGCAGTGCCCGGGCGATGGCGGCGCCGACCTCGTCGGGGACCTGCGAGCCGCCGGGCGCATCCATGAAGGCAAACCCGGTCTGCAGCGATGAAAACCGCCGGCGCAGCCGGCCGACATCCAGGGTGGGGCTGATCGTCTCGGCCATCGGCGGCTCCTCGCTCTCAGTGGTTGGTCATCGCCGCGGAGCCCGACGCGGTCCCCTCCAGCCCGCCGCCCCGCGACACCTCCCGCTTGCGCGGCTCACATGACAATGGTTTGATCGTCACAGAGAATCAGACCGAGGGGGTTTGCCCTTGAGTGTTCTTGTGAGCCGCAGCGCCCAGGCAAGTTGGCAAGGTACCGAGATCACCCTTCAAGCAGGCCTGCAAACCACCGTGGGGCATGAAGGTGGTTGACCCCCGCCGCTCGAATATGCGAAGGTGCGCGGCCCGAGCCGGGATGTGCTCGGGCTCGCTGCGATACGCAAGTGAAGCCTCCAAGCCCGATCCGAAGCCAGCGATGCCGGCCGTGACCGTCGTGCACACCAATGACGTGGCGCCGTTCGTCAATCCGCGGACGGGCCTCACCGTGCGCCCCACCGTGGGACCGCCGACGGACTTCGAGCGCCTGGAGCAGGCGGTGCTGGAGTGCCCGCCGGGGCGATCCGCGCCGATCGCCGTCGGCGAGGCGGAGGAGACGCTGTTCGTGCTCACCGGCGAGGGCGCGATCCACGTCGCCGGCGAGACTCATCGATTGGCCCCCGAGGTCGGGATCTATCTCCCGCCCGGATCCGAGTTCGTGCTGGAGAGCACCGGCCCGGCGCCGCTGCGCGCGGTGGCGGTCAAGGTCCCGGAACCCGAACCCGGCGCCCCGAGTGCCCCCGCGGTGGCGGTTCTGAATGACTCAGAGCCGGAGGCGGCTACTGCCCAGCGCGAGTTCCGGGTGGTCGCCGACCCCGCCACCGGCCTGCGCTCGGCGACCCATTTCGTCGGCTACATCCCCCCCGATCGCGCACCTGACCACTTTCACACCTACGACGAGGTGATCTACGTGCTCGACGGCGAGGGCATCATGCACGCCGGCGAGTTCGCCGGCGCTGTGTCGCCCGGAGCCTGCATCCAGCTTCCCGCGCGCACCGTGCACTGCCTGCAGAACACGGGCGATCACCCGATGCGCGTGGTCGCCGTGTTCCGGCCGGCGGGATCGCCGGCGGCCGCCTATTACCCGGATGGAACCCCGGCGCAGACCGGATCCGACAAGCCTGGACCGACCCGGCAACCAGGACCCACTCCAGAGGAGGAGTAACGACCATGAAGGTACGTTTGACCCTGGCTGCGGTTGCGCTGACGGCGCTGATCGCGGCCGGCTGTGGGAGCAGCAGCTCCAAGAGCGTCACGGCGAAGCAGGCCAGCAAGAGCGGCAGCGAATCGGCGGCCAGCGGGAGCTGCAAGGCGACCATCGCGCTCGAAGCGCCGATCACCGGGCCCGTTGCCCAGCTCGGCCTCGAGCAGCTGCACTTCGCCCAGCTGGCGGTGGCCAACGACAACAAGACGCTGGGCACCGACATCACCCTGACCCAGAACGACACCCAGCTGATGCCGTCTCTGGCCACCCAGAAGACCCAGGCGATCATCGCCTCCAAGGCGGTCGCCGCGCTGGGACCGGCGGGCAGCCAGGAGGTGGAGGCGGTGGGGCCGCTGTTCGGCCGCGCCGGGATGGCGTTCATCTCCGGGTCGGCCACCCTGCCGGCGCTGACCACCAGCGGCAAGAACCCGACGTTCCTGCGCGTGGTGCCCGACGACAACGTCCAGGGGCCGCAGGACGCCAACTACGTCATCCACCATCTGCACCCCAAGGCGGTGCTGATCGTTGACGACGACGAGGCCTACTCCCAGGGCCTGGTCAAGGTGATGACCCCGATCCTGACCAAGGCCGGGATCAAGGTCAACCACCAGACCTACAACGGCACCGACACCGGCGCGACGCTGGCCAGCGCGCTGCAGTCGCTGGTCACCTCACAGCTGAACCCGTCCGAGACGGTGACGATCCTGCCGTGGCAGACGGCCGCCAACGCCCAGCAGTTCGGGCTTGACGCCCAGCAGCAGCACAAGAAGACGATCCTGTTCGGCACCGACGGCACCGACTCCCCGACGCAGTTCAAGATCCCGGGGACCTACGTGTCGAACTTCGGCCCCGACATCTCCACGTCGACGAGCTCGCTGGATAAGTCGATCGTCTCCGGCGTCGCCAAGTTCGGGCCCTACGGAGCCTTCGGCGTGCCGACCTATGCCGCCACCGACGTCGAGATCCGCGCCATCCAGTCGGTGTGCAAGGACGGCAGCACGCCGAGCCGTTCCAACGTGCTCGCCGCGATCCGCAAGACCAACATCCCGGCGAGCGAGAACCCGCTGGGGGTGACGATCGCGTTCAAGTCCAACGGCGACCTGACGGGTCAGCCCGGCTACCTGTTCCACATCACCAGCTCCGGGAAGTACGTCTCGATCCCGAACAAGTAGGTTCATGGCGATAGGCTGCGGCGCTGCTCGAATCGGTCGGGCGGCGCCGCCGCCGTTGTTCCCGTCAGACCGCTTTCTGCGCGATGCACGAGCTGATCCAGACGATCGTCAATGGTCTGACCACGGGGTTCCTCTACGCCCTGATCGCGCTCGGCTACTCGATGGTCTACGGGATCCTCAAGCTGCTGAACTTCGCTCACGGCGACGTGTACATGATCGGGGCGTACATCGGCTATTACGTGCTGCAGGGCTTCGGCGGCCCGACGGCGCTGTCGATCCCGGTCCCGCTGCTGATCCTGATCATGTTCGCCGCGGCGGCGCTGGGTACGGGCGTGCTCGGGGTCCTGATCGAGCGCTTTGCCTACCGGCCGCTGCGCGACGCGCCGCGAATCGCGCCCCTGATCACCGCGCTCGGCGTCTCGTTCATCCTCGAGAACTCGGTGCTGCTGCTGTTCGGCGGCTTCACCAAGAGCTACCAGACCTCCAACTTCATCTCGTTCTCCACCGGCATCCATGTCGGAGCGGTCGACATCGACGCCGTTCAGCTGCTGATCTTCGGCGTCAGCATCCTGATGATGTGGGGGCTGATGGTGCTCGTCGACCGCACCACGCTGGGCAAGTCGATGCGCGCCGTCGCGTCTGACCGCGAGGCCGCCGAGATGCTCGGCATCAACGTCGATCGCACGATCGCCTGGACGTTCTTCATCGGCTCGGCGCTGGCCGGCGTCGCCGGAGTCATGTCCGGGCTCGCGTTCAACCAGATCTCCAACACGATCGGCTTCCTCGCCGGGCTCAAGGCGTTCACCGCGGCGGTGGTGGGGGGGATCGGCAGCATTCCGGGGGCCATGATCGGCGGCCTGTTCATCGGGATCTGCGAGTCGTTCGCGGCGAGCTACATCTCCAGCCAGTTCACCGACCTGATCGTGTTCGGGATCCTGATCGCGACCATGCTCATCCGGCCCACCGGCATCTTCGGCGCGCCGGCCCTGCAGAAGGTGTAGCCGGTGCCGATCGGAGTCGACGAATGGGTCGCCCAGCACGGCGAGCGCCGCGATGCCGGCACCGGCTGGCGACGCTGGTTCGCCATCGCTGCGCAACGCCTCGGCTGGTGGCCGCGCCTGGGCCTCGCCCTGCTCGCCGGGCTGATCTTCGGCCAGCTGGGGCTGAACGTGAACCTCCAGACGGTCGCCGTCAACTGCCTCATCTACGCGATCCTGGCGGTCGGTCTGAACATCGCCGTCGGCTGGGCCGGCCTGCTGGACCTCGGCTACGTCGCCGCGTATGGCTTCGGCGCCTACGGCTACGCGCTGCTGTCCTCCACCGCGCTGGGCACCGGCGGGGTGGGGGGCACCCATCTGCCGGCGATCGCATCGATCCCGATCGTGCTCGTCGCCGCCGCGATCGCCGGGACGCTGATCGGGCTCGTGTCGCTTCGGGTGTCCGGCGATTACCTGGCGATCGTGACCCTGTTCGTGGGTCAGGCGTTCGTCGAGGTGGTCAACAACGTCGATACCGGGACGCTTGGCGGCGTCAACGGCATCTACGGACTTGACCCCGTGCACAGCTTCGGCGGCACGATCGTCACCCCGATCGGTTACTACTACTTTGCCCTCCTCGTGTGCGCTGGGCTCATGGGGCTGCTGCATTTATTGGACCATTCGCGGACGGGCCGGGCCTGGCGGGCGATCCGCGAGGACGAGCTCGCCGCCGGCGCGATGACCATCCCGACGGCGACCCTCAAGGTGATGGCGATCGGCTTCGGGTGGACGATCGGAGCGCTGGCGGGGACGATCTTCGCCGCCCAGCAGGACAACGTGTTCCCGACCAACTTCACCGCCAACATCCTGATCCTGATCTACGCCTGCCTGGTGCTCGGCGGCGCCGGATCGATCGCCGGCGCGGTGCTCGGCGGGATCGTGGTCACCGCCGGCGAGCAGATGGTGTCCAGCCCCACCGATGCCGGCTATCTGTTCTACGGGCTGATCCTGGTCTCGCTGATCGTCAAGGTGCGGCCGTGGCGGCTGCTGGGGGCGATCCTCGCCTCCACCGTGGTCCTGGGTGTCGCCTTGAACGCGATCGTGGGAGCGATCTCACCCGCGGCAACCGCCGGCAGTGCGGGCAGCGGCGGCTGGATCGGCTCCGCGGTCGACCACTGGGTGATCGTCCCCCGAAATGCCGCGACCTACGGCAACGTCCTCTACATCGCGTTGATCTGCGCGTTGTTCGGGCTCATCCGCGTCCGGCCCAGCCGGCGCCCGTTCCTGCTCGTGCCGACCCTGTACGTCGCCGCGTGCTGCTGGGAGTCACGGCTGGTCGTCAACCCGTCGATCACCGCGCAGATCCTGGTCGGTGCGATCCTGATCGCGGTGATGGCGGCGCGACCGCAGGGCCTACTGGGGACGCTGCGGGTGGAGGTGGTGTAGTGGCGGCTGCCGCCGAGACCGATGGCGCCGCGGCGCTGCTTGACCTGAGCCAGGTGGCGATCCAGTTCGGTGGGCTGCGTGCCTTGACAGCCCTCGACCTGCGGGTGGGAGAGACGGAGATCGTCTCGGTGATCGGGCCCAACGGGGCCGGAAAGACCACCGTGTTCAACGCCATCACCGGCGTCTACTCGCCCAGCGAGGGCGACATCCGCTTCGCCGGCGCGAGCATCGTCGGGCGCCGGCGCCACAAGATCACCCAAGGCGGCATCGCCCGCACGTTCCAGAGCCTGCGGCTGTTCTTGAACATGACGGTGCGTGAGAACGTGATGGCGGCCACCTACGGCGCGACCCACGCCACCCCGGTGGAGTCGATGCTGCGCCTACCGCGGGCCCGGCGCGAGCAGCGCGAGGTCGACGCGTTGACCGCGGAGGTGCTGTCGTTCTTCGGCGATCGTCTCGCCGGTTACCGCTGGGATCAGCCCGCCTACAGCCTGTCCTACGCCAACCGGCGGCGGCTGGAGATCGCCCGGGCGCTGGCCACCCGGCCCAAGCTGCTGCTGCTCGACGAGCCCGCGGCCGGCATGAACCCCAACGAGACCCACGAGGTGACCGAGCTGATCGGCCGGCTGCGCGACGAGCTGTCGCTGGCGATCCTGGTCATCGAGCACGACATGCACGTGGTGGAGGGCATCTCCGATCGCGTCGTCGCGCTCGACCACGGGGTCAAGGTCACCGAGGGCACCTTCCATCAGGTCGCCAACCATCCGGCGGTCATCGAGGCCTACCTCGGCCGCGATCCCGAAGCGCTGGCCGAGGCTTAGGTTCGGGGCTTGACGATGCTGCTGGCACTGGACGATGTCACCACCTATTACGGCCAGATGCGGATCCTCGAGGGGATCTCGATCCAGGTCGACGCCGGTGAGCTGGTCTGCCTGCTCGGCGGCAACGCGTCAGGCAAGTCGACCACGCTGAAGACGATCCTCGGGCTGGTGCGCCCGCGGGCGGGACGAGTGCTGTTCGACTCCGAGGACGTCACCACCCGCCGGGTGCCCGAGCGCATCGCCCGCGGACTGGCGATCGTGCCCGAGAACCGGCGCCTGTTCGGCCATATGACGGTGTTCGAGAACCTCGAGCTCGGGGCGGTCCTCCAGGACGGCACCACCTTCAAGGAGGACCTGGAACGCGTCCACACGCTGTTCCCGCGCCTGCACGAGCGCCGCGACCAGCTCGCCGGCACCCTGTCAGGCGGCGAGCAGCAGATGGTGGCGATGGGCCGGGCGTTGATGTCGCGACCCCGGCTGCTGTTGATGGACGAGCCGTCGATGGGGCTCTCCCCCGCGCTCGTCCAGCAGAACTTCCGGATCATCAAGGAGATCCACGAGTCCGGGGTGGCGATCTTGATGGTGGAGCAGAACGCCACCATGGCGCTGTCGATCGCCGACCGCGGCTACGTGCTGGCCACCGGGTCGCTGGTGCTGTCGGGGCCGGCGGGCGACCTGCTGGCGTCCGAGGACCTCAAGCGGGCCTACCTGGGGCGCTGAATCTTTCCGCCTGCGCCGGGAAGGACCCGCCCGCGGCGGAGTCTTAACGCGCACCGGCGGTCGGCGGGCAAGGCCCGGCCCGGCACGCACAAAACCACGGGTCACAACCCGTTACAGAGAGGGACCCATATGCACGCTCTCAGTTCCCGGCGGCTCGCTGCGCTCGCCCTGGCTACCGCCCTTTTTGCGATTGGGGCCGGCGCGTCCGCCGCCCAGGCACGTCCGTTCCTTGACCGCTTCTCCACGATCAGCACGCTCGCGTCGGCGGTCCCGGCCGGCGGTCCCGCGATGGGCGACGTCAATCCCTACGGCGTCGCCGTCGTCCCCAAGAGCCGCGGCGACCTGCACCGCGGGGACGTGCTGGTGAGCAACTTCAACAACTCTCGCAACCAGCAGGGGACCGGCTCGAGCATCGTCGAGATCTCGCCCAGCGGCCACCAGCACGTGTTCGCGGTGGTGCCCGCGCCCACCGCCACGCCGGCCGTGGGTCTGACCACGGCGCTGAGCGTCCTGCGCAGCGGGTTCGTGATCGTCGGCAGCCTGCCCGCTCCGGGCGGAGACTCGTCCCGGGCCACTGCCGGGGCGCTGACCGTCCTGAACTCGAGCGGGCATGTGGTGAAGAACATCACCGCCGCCGACATCAACGGCCCGTGGGACATGACCGCGGTCGACCACGGCACCCGCGCGACCCTGTACGTGAGCAACGTGCTGAACGGCACCGTCGCGGCGAACG
Organism: uncultured Actinomycetota bacterium; assembly: GCA_963830395.1. Taxonomy (GTDB): domain Bacteria; phylum Actinomycetota; class Thermoleophilia; order Solirubrobacterales; family Solirubrobacteraceae; genus Palsa-465. The sequence continues at coordinate 51,112 of CAWHMI010000023.1, read as the reverse complement.
GCCGGGTCGTGCACCGGGGCACGGTCATCCGGATCGGTCTGCGGATTCGCGGCGAGTCGGTCCAGGTGACCTCGAACACGGTGATCGGGACCGGCTTCGCCGAGCACACAGATCCCAACGCGCTGGTCGTCGGCCCGACCGGACTGGGCCTCGGCCGGCACGGAATCCTCTACGTGGCCGACTCCGACAACAACCGGATCGCCGCCATCCCGGACGCCGCGAATCGCCTCGTCGCGCTCGGCGGCGCAGGCCGCACGGTGGCCGCTGGCGGCAAGCTGAACGATCCCCTCGGCCTGCTGATCGCTCCCGGCGGGGACATCGTGTCGGCGAACGGTGGCAATGGCCGGGTGGTGCAGACCAGCCCCGACGGAAGCCAGCGCGCGGTCAAGACGCTGGTTCCAAACGGCGCCGGCGACCTGTTCGGCATCGCGCTGGTCCCGCACGGTGACGGGATGTACTTCGTCAACGACGCCGGCGACGGCCCGGCGGCCAACTCACTCCAGTTGCTGCACTGACCGCTGCTCGTCGAGGGGCGCGCCACGCTCCGTTCTCCCCCCTCTGGCTGGCCAGCCAGCCAGAGGGGGGAGAGACCGGGGCCGGCCGGCGCAAACGTCCGGTCAAGGTCCGCGTTGGGTTCTGTCGGACGTTTGCGGCCCCAGCGTCGGCTAACGTCCATCCCGCGCTGGGTCTCATCCGCCGGTGGACGTTTGCGTCCCCAGCGTCGGCAAACGTCCGTCGGGCCGGGAAGCCGCCGGCCAAACGGACGTTTGCGCACCGGACGGGGGGACCTCGCGGACTGGCGGACCCGGACTGGCGGACCCCCGGACTGGCCCCCCGGACTGGGGCCCCCCCGGACTGGGGCCCCCGGACCGGGGGGTTACGAGGCGACCGGCGCTGGCATCGGATCGGGCCCCGACTTGGGCGTCGGCACCGACTCGGGCGTCGGCACCGACTCGGGCGTCGGCACCGACTCGGGCGTCGGCAGCGACTCGAGAGAACCCTGAGACCGCCTCGGCAGCGCCAGCGACACGGCGGCCCCGGCCAGCGAGAACCCGGCCGAGACCGCGATCGCCGGAACGAAGCCGTCGCCGAACACGCTCGCCGAGGTGTAGCCCCCGGCGCCGGTGAACACCGCCACGGCGATCGCCAGCCCGAATACGCCGCCGAGCTGGCGCATGGTCATGAACGTCCCCGAAGCCTTGCCGAGATCGCCGGGCGCGACCGCGTTCATCACCGCATTCTGGACGCTCGGAATCGCCATGGAGATACCGGCGCCGGCGAGAACCAGCGGAGCGATCATGTGCCAGTAGGTCATGCCGGGCGCGGCGATCAGGGCGATCCACGCCATGCCCACGGCCTGCAGCGCGAGCCCGACCGACACCAGCCCGCGCTCGCCGATCCGGGAGACGAGCGCGCCGGCGATCGGCGCGACGAAGAACAGCGTCCCGGTCCACGGCAGCAGGCGCAGCCCGGAATCGAGCGGGTCCTGGCCGAGGGAGGTCTGCTGGAACTGGGCCATGAAGAACACGGCCGCGAACAGCGAGCAGGAGAGCAGGAAGTTGGCCGCGCTCCCGGCGGAGAAGCCGCGGGATCCGAACAACCGTGGCGGCAGCATTGGCTCGGCGACGCGCCGCTGCACCGTCACGAATGCGGCCAGCAACACCACTCCGGCGGCCAGCGGCCCGACCACCTGCGGGCTGCCCCAGCCGACATCGTTGCCGCGCATCAGCCCCCAGACGATCCCCACCGCCGCGCTCGTGACCAGCGCCAGGCCGGGCACGTCGAGTCGATTGGACCCGCCCGCCCCGTAGCTCTCGGCGATCTTGGTCAGCACCAGCGGAATCGCCGCCAGGCCGATCGGTACGTTGATCCAGAACACCCACTGCCAGGCGAGCCCCTGCGTGACCGCCCCGCCGATCACCGGGCCCCCGAGCACCGCGATCCCGGTGATGCCGCCGAAGATACCCATGGCCTGGCCGCGCCGCGCCGGCGGGATCGCCGCGGTCAGCAGCGCCAGCGAGAGGGGCGCGACCAGCGCCGCCGCCGACCCCTGCAGCGCTCGAGCCGCGATCAGCAACCCGGCGTTGGGCGACACCGCGCACGCCGCCGAGCCGAGCACGAACAGCCCCAGGCCCGCCGCGAACAGCCGCCGCCGGCCCAGCCGGTCGCCGAGCGCGGCCGCGGGGATCAGCAGCACCGCGAAGCTCAGCCCGTAGGCATTCACGATCCATTCCAGCTCGTCGATCGAGGCGCCGAGATGGCGGCGGATCGTGCCCAGCGCGGTGGTCACGACCAGCGCGTCCAGCGCCACCATCAGCGACGCGACCGAGCTCAGCACCAGCACCCATCGTTCCGATTTGGTTCCCACGATTCCTCCAGTCGTTGCCATCACTGCCGGTCATGACCCGAGGCGGTCAGAGAATTGGCCGATGAGTTTCTGCGAGGCTTGGTGTCGTCTGGACTGGATGCACGAATCCGAATCGACCTGGCAGCGCGAGCGTCTGGAGCACAACCGCCTGGCCCGGGCCCAGCGCGGTGACGAGGACGCGTTCGCGCAGCTCACCGGGCCCTATCGGCGGGAGCTGCAGTTGCACTGCTATCGCATCGTCGGCTCGCTGCAGGACGCCGAGGACCTGCTCCAGGAGACCCTGCTGGCGGCGTGGCGGGGCTTGGAGCAGTTCGAGGGCCGCTCGTCGCTGCGCGCCTGGCTGTACACGATCGCCACCAACCGCTGTCTCAACGCGCTGCGCGACTCAGGCCGCCGGCCTCAGCCGGCGCCGGGCGCGAGCGCATCGGGTGCCCATCCATCGGAGAGCTACGCCGAGGTCGCCTGGCTGCAGCCATATCCCGACCGGTTGCTCGCCGGCGTGATCGACGCCGAGCCCGGTCCCGAGGCCCGCTATGAAGCCAAGGAGGCGGTGGCGCTGGCGTTCGTGTCGGGCCTGCAGCACCTCGCCCCCCGCCAGCGGGCGGTGCTGGTGCTGCGCGACGTGCTCGGGTTCCACGCCGACGAGGTGGCGGAGATGCTCGGCACGTCGGCGGCATCGGTCACCAGCGCCCTGCAGCGCGCGCGGACGACGCTGGAGCAGCGGTTGGCGCCGCGTCAGGAACGCCTGGCGGTGCCGCGCTCGGGCGCCGACGGCGAGCTGATCAACCGCTTCGCCGAGGCGTTTGAAGGCGATGACATAGATACCGTCGTGGCTCTGCTCACCGAGGACGCGGTGGTCAGCATGCCGCCGGAGCCCGAGTGGCATCAGGGCTCGGAGGCGATCGGCGAGTTCCTGCGCGCCCGCCATCGCGCTCGGACGACCGCCTGGCGCTTTTATGCCACCGGGGCCAACGGCCAGCCGGCGTTCGCCTACTACTTGCCCGATGATGACGGGCGCTGGGCCCGGTCCGGGATCTTCGTGGTCGGGCTCCGCGGCGACAGGATCGAGTCGATTACCCGCTTCGCCGACGACGGCCTATTGGACCGGTTCGCCCTCCCGGAGCGCCTGACGGCGACATCGGGCTCATAACCGCCGTTCCTGAGTACGTCGTTCATCCCAGCTGGGCCACGACTCGAACGCCCCTGACTGCCCGTCACCCCGCGGGTACCGGATCGTCTCCGCCGGAAGGCTTCACGGCTGAGCACGCCGTCTCGGTCGTCAACCGCCCGCGAGCTTCGCGCTCTTCACTGGGAAACCCGGTCGGCGGCCGCCACGATCCGCGGCCGCGGTTACCGCCCTGACGGCCGGGGGGAAGGTGACAAATTCGGACGGGCCGCTCGGATTTGTCACCAGATTGCCGCTGAGCGGGGTTAACGCGCCAATCTCCGGGCGCGATCCGGATTTCAGTGAGAGGCTGATCGAGCGCGTCTTGCTTTTGAGGGGCGCGTAGTGGATGGTCCTCAGCGGCGGCGGGCTGACTCACTTCGGATTGGTCGCCGTTGGCTGACCTGCGACAAAGCTGTCGCCCGCTGCCGTCTGAGGACCGCTGGCGTGACCTGATAGGAGCGTGGCATCGCCCCGACTGAAATATGTCCGCCAGGAGTCCGCTTCAGCCATCGAGTGAAGGGACGACGGATATGTTGACGATCGGGGTTGATCCGCACAAGCAGGCCCATTGCGCGGTTGCGGTTGATGAGGTCGCTCGCCAGGTGGCGACGCGAACGGAGCCAGCCCGGGCGGAGGGGTTCGGGATGCTGGTGGGCTGGGCGCGGGGGCTGGGTGACGGCGAGCGGGTGTGGGTGATCGAGGATTGCCGGGCCCTGTCGGGCGGCCTGGAGCGGTTCTTGCTTGATCACGGCGAGACGGTGGTGCGCCTCGCGCCGCAGTTGATGGCCGGCGCGCGGACCGGGGGGCGCGAGCGGGGGAAGTCTGATCCGATCGATGCGCTGGCGGTCGCGCGCGCGGCGTTGCGCGAAGGCATCGAGAATCTCCCCACGGCGCGTCTCGCGGGCCCCGAGCTCGAGGTCCGGCTGTTGGTGGTGCATCGCCAGCGGCTCGTTGATCAGCGCACCCGGCTGATCTGCGAGCTGCGCTGGCAATGCCACGACCTGTGGCCCGAGTTTGCGATTCCCCCGCGGGCGCTGATCGGCGTCCGCTGGCAAGCCCGGGTCGCTCGCCGCCTCGCTCACGCTCCAGCCAGCGCCCGGGTGCAGATCGCCCGCGACCTCATCGCTCGCGTCCGCGAGCTGACGCGCACCATCACCACGCTGCACGAGCAGCTGGCCAAGCTCGTGCGCGGACTCGCGCCCCAGCTTTTGGCCGAGCGCGGCATCGGGGTGCTGATCGCCGCCAAGCTGATCGGCGAGATCGCCGGCATCGACCGCTTCAAAACCGACGCCCAGCTCGCCCGCATGGCCGGCTGCGCCCCGATCCCCGTCAGCTCGGGCAACACCAGCCGCCACCGCCTCGACCGCGGCGGCAACCGCCAGCTTAACCACGCCATCCACATGCTCGCGCTCACCAAGCTCGCCAACGACCCCCAAACCGCCGCCTACATCGCCCGCCAACGCGCCAGCGGCAAAACATCCCGCGAAGCCATCCGCTGCCTCAAACGACACCTCGTCCGCCGCGTCTTCACCCTCCTTCACAGCCCAACCCTGGTGCCCGTCACGCTCTGCTCTTGACATAGGAGGCTTTGTCGCAAAACCCACGTCAGATCGCGCGTAGCGTGGCTCGGCACGCCGTCTCGGCCGCAAACGACCGGATATGCATTACTACCAAATGCCTGCGCCGTTATGCCTGGATCCCACCGCCGTCGATCACGATCGCCTGACCGGTGATCGCCGACGCGGCAGCCGACGCCAGATAGACGATCGCGTCGGCCACCTCCTCGGGCTCGAGCAGCCGTCCCAGCGGCGACGCCGCCGCCAGCGCCGCCTCGGCCTGCTCGGCCGAGCGCCCGGTCCGCTCGGCGATGTTGGCGACCGAGCGGTCGGTCATCTCGGTGCGCACGAACGTCGGGCAGACGGCGTTGACGCGCACGCCGGTGCCGGCCAGCTCGCTGGCGACCGCCCGGGTCAACCCGACGGCGGCGTGCTTGGAGGCGGCGTAGGCGCTGGTGTAGGCCGCGCCGGCGCGGCCCTGGACCGAGGCGACGGTGACGATCGCCCCGTCGCCCCGTGCGCGCATCCCGGGGACGACCGCTCGCATGCACAGGAACGGTCCGGTGGCGTTGACCTCCAGGTGCCGCCGCCACGACTCCAGGGTCGTCGCCGCCAACTTCGCCGATTCGCCCATCCCGGCGTTGTTGACGAGCACGTCGACATCGCCGATCTCGGCAAACGCGTCCACCACCGCCGCCTCATCGGTGACGTCGCAGACGCGGGCCTCCACGTCCAGCGCGTCCAGCGCCTCCCGATCGCGGCCGAGCGCGATCACCCGCTCGCCGGCGGCGGCGAACCGCGCCACCGTGGCCCGGCCGATGCCGCGCGACCCGCCGGTGACGACGACCGTGCGCGGCGTCGCGGTCACGCTCACGCTCCCGCCGGCGACTCGGCGGCGCGGAACATGGCGCGGGCGATGATCTCGCGTTGGATCTCGGAAGCGCCCTCGTAGATCCGCGGTCCCCGGACGTCGCGATACAGGTGCTCGAGGGGGTGGCCGCGCTCCAGCGCCACCGCGCCGTGAAACTGGACGGCCGCGTCGACCGCCGTCTGGGCGACCTCGGTGGCCAGCAGCTTGGCCATCGCGGCCAGGCTGCTGTCGGGGGTGCCGGCGTCGTGGGCCCGGGCGGCCTGGTGGACGAGCAGCCGCGCCGCCTCGGTCTGGGCGCGCAGATCGGCCAGGCGGTGGGCGACCGCCTGATGGTCGCGCAGCGGCTTGCCGAACGTCTGGCGGCCCAGCGCGTAGGCGGTCGCCAGCTCCAGCGCGGATCGCGCCATCCCGATCGCGAACGCGCCCACGCTGGGCCGGAACAGGTCAAGCGTGCCCATCGCGACCCGGAAACCGGCCCCGGGCTCCCCGAGCACCTGCTCGCCGCTCCACCACGACGCTGTCGAACGTCAGCGATCCGATCGCGTGCGCCGCCAGCATCTCCCGCGGCGCGCCGGAGAGGCCGGGCGAGTCCCCCGGGACCGCGAACGCGGTCAGCCCCCGGGCGCCCCCCTGCGCTGACGTCCGCGCGAACACCGTGTAGATGTCGGCCTCGGGAGCGTTGGAGATCCACAGCTTCTCGCCGCTCAGCCGGTACCCGCCGTCACCGGCCGGCTCGGCGCGCAGCGACAGCGCCGCAGGATCGGAGCCCGCGTCGGGCTCAGTAAGGGCGAACGCGGCGACGGCCATCCCCGCCGCGACGGCGGGGAGCCAGCGCTCGCGGACGGCCGGGGAACCGGCCTGGAGGATCGGGTAGGCGCCGAGTCCCTGGAGCGCGAACGCCGTCTCGGCGTCGGTGCACTCCCGGGCGAGCGCCTCGCGGATCAGGCAGAGCTCGATCGCCCGTATCCCGTCGTCGTCGAACATCCGCCCGAGCAGCCCGTTCTCGCCGAGCGCGTGCACCAGCGGCCGGTTGACCCGTCCGGGCGCGCCGGCGGCGGCGATTGGCGCCAGGGTGCCGGCCGCGAGGCGCCTGGTGAGCCGGTACAGCGACCGCTCCTGGTCGGTCAGGTGCAGGTCCAGCGCGTCGCTCATCCGCGGGCCGACAGCACCGCGACGCCCATCAGCTCCAGCCGGGCCGCCGGATCGAACAGCTCGGTCACCCCGAACAGCCCCATCGCCGGATAGCGGCGCCCGAAGTGCCGTCGCCACGTCTGGCCCAGCTCGGACAGCGACTCCCGGTACTCGGCCACCGAGGTCACGAACACCTGGAGCGAGACGAGATCGTCGGGCCCACCGCCCGCGGCGCGCAGCGCGGTCATCAGATTGCCGGCGGCGACGTCGAACTGCTCTGAGATCGTCTCGCCGATAATCGAGCCGTCCGGCGCCTGCGCGGTCTGACCGGCGAGGTACACCGTGTCGCCGGCGCGCACGGCATGCGAGAAGCCGCTCGGCGCGGCCAGGTCCGGAGAATTGATCAGCTCGCTCACGGTCTGATCCACTCGGCGTTGATCAGCTCGCTCATCGACCCGTCCACTCGGCTCTGCGCCCGTCGCGCCAGGCGGCGTAGAACTCCTCGAAGTCCTCGGAGTGCATGAGCAGCGCCTGGGTCATCGCCTCGAGCTCGATCGCCGGTCCCAGACCCATGTCGAGCTCCCGGGTGAGCAGCGACTTGGTGGTGGCAAACGCGAACGCCGGACCCTCCACCAGCCGCTGCGCCAGGCCGCCGGCGCGATCGGCGAGCTCGTCATCGGGCACGACCGCGGTGGCCAGCCCGATGCTCAGCGCCCGCTCGGCCGAGACCTTGTCGCCCAGCATCAGCAACTCGGTGGCGCGCCCCAGCCCGACGACCCGCGGCAGCAGGTAGGCCGAGCCCATGTCGGCCCCGGCCAGCCCCACGCGCGTGAACAGGAAGGCAAACGACGCCGACGCGGCCAGCAGCCGGAAGTCGCAGGCGAGCGCGAGCACCGCCCCCGCGCCGGCGGCGACGCCGTTGACGGCGGCGATCACCGGCAGCGGGCACTCACGCAGCGCCTTGACGACGCCGCCGGTCATGCGGGTGAACTCCAGCAGTCGGGCCGCGCCCATTTCCTGCAGCGGACCGATGATCTCCTCCACGTCACCGCCCGAGCAGAAGCCCGGTCCCTCACCGGTGATCACCAGCGCCCGGACGTCCTCGCGCTGGGGCATTTGCGCGAGCAGATCGCGCAGGTCGGCGTAAGCGTCGAAGGTCAGCGCGTTGAGCTTCTCGGGCCGGTGCAACCGCACCGTGGCGATCGCGTCGGTGACGCTGAAGGCAAAGCTCTCCCAGGACTCGGTCAGCGGCGCGCTGGCGCGAAACGGGCTCATCCCGGGCGACGATACCCGACGGCAGGCCGCCTCACCGCGAGCTATGCTGCCCCGGCGTGTCGGCTGACAGCGCGTACTGGAATCCGAAGGTCGAGACGCTCGAGCGCCCCGCCCTCGAGGCGCTGCAGTTGGCCAAGCTGGGTGAGCAGATCGCCTGGGCCAAGCAGCGCAGCCCCTGGTTTGAGCGCACGCTGGCCGACGTGCACCCGGGACAGCTGCGCTCGCTCGCCGATCTGGGCAGCCTGCCGATGCTCACCCGCCAGCAGTGGATGGACTCGCAGTTCGCGCATCCGCCGTACGGCGAGCTGCCGACGATCGGCGGCGAGGGCGCGATTCGCGTCCACACCACCTCGGGGACCACCGGCAAGGGGCCGTTGCGGGCGCTGGACTCGCGCAAGGACTGGGCGTGGATCGCCGAGATGTGGGCCTACGGGATCTGGGGCTGCGGGGTGCGCCCCGGTGACACCGCCTACATCGCCTTCGGGTACGGCTCGTTCATCGGCTTCTGGGGCCTGCACTACGCGATGGAGAAGATCGGCGTGCTCAACGTCCCCGGTGGCGCGCAGACGACGGAGATGCGGGTGCGCCAGATCGTCGACTTTCAGGCCACCGTGGTGGCGTCGACCCCGACCTATGCCCTGCGCCTGGCCCAGGAGGCCCGCGAGCTCGGCATCGACCTGCCCGGGTCGGCCGTGGCGCGGGTGATCCTGTCCGGGGAGCCAGCCGGGTCGATCCCGCAGACCAAGGCGCTGATCGAGGAGCAGTGGGGGGCCAAGGCGTTCGACACCGCGGGGATGACCGAGATCGGCACGATCATGGTGTTCGAGTGCGAGCACCAGCCGGGCGGCACGCACATCATCGAGGACCACGTGCTCGAGGAGGTGATCGACCCGGACACGCTCCACCCGGTCGCCTACGGCGAGCCCGGTGAGCGGGTGGTGACCTCGTTCGGCCGCGGCGCGATCCCGCTGCTGCGCTACCGCACCGGAGACCTGGTGTGCCGGGTGCCCGCCGCCACCTGCACCTGCGGGCGCGGCTTTGACATCTACGAGGGCGGGATCCTCGGCCGCGTCGACGACATGAAGATCATCCGTGGCACCAACGTGTACCCCCGGGCGATCGAGGCGATCGTGCGCGAGTACGCCGAGGTCGACGAGTTCCAGACGGTGATCACCCGCGAGGGCGTGCGCGACGAGATCACGCTCCGCATCGAGCTCAAGACCGATGCCGGCGACGGTCGCTGGCAGCCACTGGCCGACACGCTGCACCGCCGGCTCGCCGCCGCCCACGAGGGACTGAACTTCCGGATCGAGCGTGCCGGCGCCGGCGAGCTGCCGCGGTTCGAGCTCAAGGCCAAGCGCACTATCGACAAGCGCGACGCGCCGATCGGGGCGGCGACGTGACTCCATCCCCGCCCGCCGCCCCCAACCACGATCTGCTCGGCGCCGAGCTGACCGCCACCGAGGAGCGGCTGCTCGCGGTCTACGAGGAGCTCAAGGCGCTGTGCGCGCAGGACCTGCCGCCGATCGCCGGCGCCAACGTGCGGGCGGCGCTGGCGCTGATGCACAACGTGGTCAACGGCCTGGCGCTGCGCTACGAGCACCTGAGCGACCTCGGCGTGTGAGGACGGCGGCGGCGGGGCGGTTACGCTGATGCGATGCGGATCGCGGTAGCCGGCGGCGGCCCCGGGGGCCTGTACTTCTCGATCCTGATGCGCCGGGTGGCGCCCGACTGTGAGATCACCGTCTACGAGCGCAACCGCGCGCAGGACGCGTTCGGGTTCGGGGTGGTGTTCTCCGACGAGACCCTGACCGTGTTCGAGCACGCCGATCCGGTCAGCTACCGCCAGATCACCGACCAGTTCGTCCACTGGACCGACATTGACATCCACCACCGCGGCGTCAGGACGCGCTCCGGCGGGCACGGCTTCTCGGCGCTCGGCCGCCGGGAGCTGCTCGGCATCCTGCAGCGGCGAGCAGCGTCGGTCGGCGTGAACATCCAGTTCTGCACGGAGGCGCCGGCCGTCGCCAAGCTGGCCGGGGATTTCGATCTGGTGGTGGCGGCGGACGGCGCGGCCAGCGCGGTGCGGACGGCGCGGGCCGATGACCTGCGCCCGACGCTTGATCCTCGCCGCAACCGGTACATGTGGATGGGCACCGATCTGGTGTTCGACGCGTTCAAGTTCTTTATCGAGGAGACGCCTGACGGCGTCTTTGTTGGCCATGCCTATCCCTACAGCCGTTACATGAGCACGTTCATCGCCGAGGTGGGCGAGGCGACGTGGCGCCGCGCCGGCCTGGACGACGGCGGCGGCTCGTTGCCGCCGGGCGTCAGCGACGAGGCGGCGGTGCGGTTCTGCCGCGAGCTGTTCGCCGGCGCGCTGGAGGGCCACACGCTGCAGGCCAACAACTCCAAGTGGATCAGCTTCGTGACCGTGCGCAACGCGCGCTGGCGCTCGGGCAACGTGGCGCTGCTCGGCGACGCCGCCCACACCGCCCATTTCTCCATCGGGTCGGGAACCAAGCTGGCGATGGAGGACGCGGTAGCGCTGGCCTGGGCATTTCGTGAGCACGGCCCCGACGACGCCCTCACCGCGTATGAGGCCGAGCGCCGCCCGATGGTGGAGTCGACCCAACGGGCGGCTCAGGGCTCGCTCGAGTGGTTCGAGGGGATCGCCCGCTACGTCAACCAGCCGCGGCTGCAGTTCGCGTTCAACCTGCTGACCCGCAGCCGGCGCGTGACCTACGACAACCTGCGGCTGCGCGACCAGGAGTTCGTCGGTGACGTGGACGGACGGTTCGCGCACGAGCGCGGCTTCAGCGCCCGACCGCCGATGTTCGCGCCGCTGCGCCTCCGCGGCCTGGAGCTGCCCAACCGGGTTGTCGTGTCGCCGATGGACATGTACTCCGCGTTCGACGGCACCCCGTCTGACTTTCACCTCGTGCACCTCGGATCGCGCTCGCTGGGTGGCGCCGCGCTCGTCTACACCGAGATGATCTGCGTGTCGGACATCGGCCGGATCACCCCCGGGTGCGCCGGCATGTACCGGCCAGAACACATCGACGCGTGGCGGCGGATCGTCGAGTTCGGCCACCGCTACGCCGGCTGCGCGATGGCGGCTCAGATCGGCCACTCCGGCCGCAAGGGCTCGACGAAGCTGATGTGGCTGGGGATCGACCAGCCCCTGGAGGCGGACAACTGGGAGGTGATCGCGCCCTCGCCGATCGCCTACTCAGAGCTCAACCAGGTGCCGCGAGAGATGACCCGCTCCGACCTGGAGGCCGTCCGCGATCAGTTCGTGTGGGCGACGCGCGGCGTCGACGCGGCCGGGTTCGACCTCCTGGAGCTGCACTGCGCCCACGGTTACCTGCTGTCGAGCTTCCTGTCGCCGGTGACCAACCGACGGTCGGACGAGTACGGCGGATCGCTGGCCGCGCGGGCTCGCTATCCGCTTCAGGTGTTCGACGCCTGCCGGGCGGCGTGGCCGGCCGAGAAGCCGATGAGCGTCAGGATCTCCGCCACCGACTGGGTGGAGGGTGGCTTTGCGCCCGACGACGCCGTGGAGTTTTCGCGGATGCTGCGCGAGCACGGTTGCGACATCGTCGACGTGTCCTCGGGGCAGGTGACGCCCGACGAGCAGCCGGCCTTCGGGCGCAGCTTCCAGACGCCGTTCGCCGACCGCATCCGCAACGAGGTCGGGATCCCCACCATCGCCGTCGGCGCGATCGCCAGTTACGACGATGTCAACACGATCGTGCTCGCCGGCCGGGCCGACATGTGCGCGCTGGCCCGCCCCCACCTGTACGACCCGCACTGGACCCTGCACGCCGCCGCCGAGCAGGACTACGCCGGGGACGGCATCGCCTGGGTCCCCCAGTACCAGGCCGGCTCCCGCAGGCCGCCCACCGGCCGCGGCGACGAGGTCCGCAAGGAGCTGCAGCGCTCCTTCGATGGTGATCAGGCCGCCGAGGTGCCGGAGTTCGAGTCAGATTCGCCGGAGGTGCTGACCGCGCCCGAGGGCTGGTCTTAAGCGAGCTCGGCCACCCGCTCCAGCCCGTCGAACACGTCGGTGAACCGGGTCGTCAGCGGGGAGAGGCCGAGCCGGATCACGTCGGGGGTGCGAAAGTCGACGATCACGTCGTCGTCGATCAGCCGCCGCGACAGCGCCCGGGCAGCGGGGTGCACCAGCGCCACGTGCGAACCCCGCCGCTGCGGGTCCCGCGGCGACCCCACGCAAAAACCGAGCGGCGCCAGCCGCTCATCAATCAAATCGATCGCGTACTCCGTGAGCGCCACGGACTTACGCCGGATCGCGTCGATCCCGGCGTCGATCGCCACGTCGATCCCGGCTGCGGCGGCGGTCAGGGCCAGCACCGGAGGCGTCCCCGACAGCATCGCCGCGATCCCGTCACCGGGGAGGTAGCCGGGCGCCATCTCGAACGGGTCGCGCCGCCCCAGCCATCCCCAGATCGGCTGGCGCAGCTCGCCCTGGTGCTCGTGGCGGACATACAGGAACGCCGGCGCGCCCGGCCCGCCGTTGAGGTACTTATAGGTGCAGCCGACCGCGAGATCGATTCGGTCACGGTCCAGGTTCACCGGGATCGCCCCGGCGCTGTGGCTGAGGTCCCACAGCGCCAGGGCGCCGGCGTCGTGGGCGATATCGGTGATCGTGCGGGCGTCGAGGATGAACGCCGAGCGGTAGGAGACCTGCGAGAAGGTCACCAGCGCCGTCCGCTCGGTGATCGCGCCGGCGACCTGTCCCGGGTCGGGACCGGCGTGGGGATCGGCCTCGATCCACACGATCTTGCCGCCGCGGTCGCGCGCCAGGCTCTCCAGCACGTAGCGGTCGGTGGGGAAGTTGTCGACGTCGGTGACGATCTCGGTGCGGCCGGGGCGGGCGGTCAGCGCGGCGGCGGCGAGCTTGTAAAAGCAGACCGTGGTCGAGTCGGCCAACGCCACCTGTCCGGGGGCGGCGCCGAGCAGCGAGGCGCCGAGACGGTCGCCGATCGTCACCGGCAGCTCCATCCATCCCTCGCTCCAGCCACGGATCAGCCGCTCGCCCCACTGGGTCGACATCACCTCGCCGATCCGGGCCGCGGCATCCTTGGGCAGGCGTCCGAGCGAGTTGCCGTCCAGGTAGATCAGCTCGTCATCGGCGATCGCGAACCGATCGCGGAATCCGCGCAGCGGGTCGGCGGCGTCGCGCGCGACGGCGTCGGCTCGGCCTGGCTCCGTCACCGTCATCGGCGGCGCGGACCACTAGGCCTTGGGCACGAACGCGAACACCCGGCTGGGACTGCCGGTACCGCCAACCAAGCGCAGCGGAGCGACGACGAGCAGCGCGCCGGTGATCGGGAGCCGGTCGAGGTTGGCCAGCTGGGTGAGCCCGAGCTTGCCGGCGCCGAGCAGCAGGTTGTGCAGGGGGAAGGCCGGGTCCATGCCGCCGGCGGACCCGGCGTCGATCCCGACCGTCTCGGTGCCGAAGCCGGCGATCGCCCGTTCGCTCAGCCATCTCGATGCCTCCACATCGGGACCCGGCGTCCGCGGGCCGTTGGGCCCGACGTTGAGGAACTCATCCTGGTTCTGGGCGCGCGCGCTCCAGCCGGAGCGCAGCAGCACCCAGGCGCCCTCCGGGATGGCGCCGTGCTCGGACTCCCAGCCCACCAGATCGGAGACGGTGAGCAGGTAGTCGCCGCCGGCGGCCTCGGTCTCCGCGGTCTTGTCGATCACGCAGGCCGGGCCAACCAGCGTCTGCGGAGTGACCGACCCGATATCGAGGCCATCGCGGCCGGTGATCCAGTGGATCGGGGCGTCGACGTGGGTGCCGACGTGCTCGCCGATCGTCAGCGTGTACCACGCCCAGGCGGGACCGCGATCGTCGTAGTGGGAGATCGCCTCCCGGGACAGACCGGGGGTGTTGGCGAACGGGGGCGGCAGCTGGATCACCGGCGTCGTCTCGGTCAGCGGCTGGGTCAGATCGACGATCTGCACCGCTCCTGAGGCGAGCCCGTCGAGCAGGGACGTGACCTGGCTGGCCTGGGTGCTGGACATGCGCTTCTCCTTTTCGGTGGTCACGGCTGTGAGTCACTTGGTCAGCCGCCGCGGAAGGCTTCGGCGAGCCATTCTGCACAGATCTCGGGATTCACCTTGGCGTCGAGGACGAGCGGCCGCGGGTCGGTCTCCTCGAGCCATGCCTCGACCACGTCGAGCTCGAGCGAGCGGCGGATGGTGGCGGCGTGAGCGCCGCAGGCGCGGGCGACGGCGGCCAGGTCGGCATCGGGGAACTGCACCCGGCTGACGTCGTGGCCCATCGGCGCGAAGTGGTGCACTTCGGCGCCGTAGGCGCGATCGTCGTAGATCACGACCAGCAGCTTCAGGCCGAGCCGGGCAGCGGTCTCCAGCTCGGCCAGGGCCATGAACGCGCCCCCATCGCCGATCGCGGCCACCGTCAGCCGATCGGGCCGGGCGACGGCGGCGCCGATCGCCGTCCCCAGTCCCAGGCCGACCGCCTGGAATCCGTTGGGAAACACCCAGGCGTGGGCGTCGGGGACCGACAGGAACATCGCCGGATAACCGAGCGAGTGCCCCGAGTCCACGGCCACCGTCTTGTCGGCCGGCAGCCGCTGCTCCAGCGCGATCGACAGCGTCCGCGGGTCGATGCCGTTCTCGGTGGTGGCGTCCTCGAAGGGATCGGCGGCCCAGCGGCGGGCGGCGATCTCCCGCGCCAGCTCCGGCGTGCGAAAACCGGTGCGCTGATGGCCGCGGCGCTCCAGCGCGTCGGCAAGCAGCCGGGCGCCGGCAGCGGCGTCGCCCACCACCGCCAGGTCCGCCGGCCGGTTGCGGCCGATCGCGGCGGTCTCGATGTCGAGCTGGGCGACCTTCGCTGCCGGGGCGATCAGCTCGCCGTGACGCGTCGTCCAGTGGTTGACCGACGCGCCCGCCACCAGGATCACGTCGGCCTGGGGCAACAGCTGCGCCGCGAACGGGGACGCGAAGCCGCCGGAGATGCCCAGCGCGTACGGCAGCCCGGTGAACAGGCCGTTGGCCGGCGCGGAGGTGGCCAGCACCGCGCCGATCAGAGCCCCGAGGCGCTCCAGCTCATCCCTGGCGCCGGCCAGGACGGCGCCGCGGCCGGCGATGATCGCCGGACGCTGCGCCCCGGCGAGCAGCTCCGCGACCGCGGCGATCGCCTCCGCCGAGGGCGCCGGCGCCGGCAACGGCGGCAACGGCGGCTGGGTCGGGGTGAGCGCCGCGGGCGGCTGGGGCTGGATGTCGATCGGCAGCATCAGCACCACCGGCCGGCGCTCGATGATCGCCCGCTGGTAGGCCCGCTGGGCGTCATCGGCCGCCGAGGCCGGACCGTGGACCCGGTCGGCGATCGCGCCCACCGACTCCACCAGCCCCGGCTGATCGATCCGGAAGTTGGAGTTCAGCGCCGCCGCCGGGGCCTCCCCGGCCAGCACCAGCAGCGGCGTCCGGCTCTTGGCCGCCTCCGTCAACCCCGTCATCGTGTTCGTCAAGCCGGGGCCCTGATGGACGCTGCACACCCCGACGCGGCCGCTCACCCGGGCGTAACCATCGGCCATGGCGATCGCCGATCCCTCGTGACGGGCGTGATGAAACCGCGCCCCGGCGCTGCACAGCGCGTTGGTGACGACGAGGTTGCCGCTCCCCAGCACCCCGAAGGCGTCGGTCACCCCGGTCGCCGCAATCGTCGCCCCAACCACGTCGGCCACCGAGGCGGACCGCTGGGGTGCCCTCGCGCTCATGCGCGACTACCTCTCGCGTGAGAGCTGGTCACAGACGGCGATGCTACTTCCGCGCCCGCGGCGACGCCGTCCCCGTCTGCAGGTACGCCCGCGCGATTTGCCAGGGACGGTCCGCGGTGATAACAAGGATGAGGATGACCACCGAGAACGAACCCCCGGACGCCGGCCCGTACGACGTCACCTCCGAGCGACCGGCCGAGACCGCGTCTGAGCGGCGGGCCGAGACCGCGTCCGAGCGACCGGCCGAAACTGAGACCGGCGCGCGGGAGCGCCGGCGCCGCGCGCGGGCCAGCCGACGCAGGGAGGAGCCCGCCGAGCAGGAGGCCGTCGGCGAGCCGGCCGGCCAGCGTCGTTCGGACAACATGCTCCCCCAGCGGCCCCGGCGGCCGTTGGTGCTCGAGCGTCTGCTCGTCCGTCTGATCGCCACCGGCGGCGTCATCGCGGTGGGCGTGGCCATCGCGGCGATCATGGTCTCCAGTCACTCCAAGGGCTGGATCGTCGGCCTCGTGGTGTCGATCGTCAGCGTGGTGCTGTCGGCCATCCTCTGGTCCTCGCGCCAGCTCTGATCCTGCCCCCGCCGCCGCCCCCGCCGGGGCGACGTATGCATCCCAACATGGGCGGTGGGGTTGGCGATCAGAGTCGGATACGGTTGGCACGTGACCCTGGCCGCACCCCACGATCGATCACCGGTCGCTTGACCGAGACCAAGCCCGCCGTCCTGCGCGAGCTGATGCTCCAGTCAGGGGAGGTCGGCCGCGACCTGCTGGCGGTGGATTGGGCGGCCACGCCGCTGGGCCCGATGCTGGAGTGGCCGGGCAGCCTGTCGACGGTGGTCCGGGTGCTGCTGACTTCGCGCTTTGCCATGTGGATGGCGTGGGGCCCGGAGCTGACGTTCCTGTGCAACGACGCCTACCGGCGCGACACGCTCGGCAAGAAGTATCCGTGGGCGCTGGGCCGTCCCGCCCGGGAGGTTTGGGCGGAGATCTGGCCGGAGATCGAGCCCCGGATCCAGACAGTGATCGACACCGGCGAGGCAACCTGGGACGAGGCGCTGCAGTTGATCCTGGAGCGCAGCGGCTACCCCGAGGAGACCTACCACACGTTCTCCTACAGCCCACTGCCCGACGACGATGGGCACGTCGCCGGAATGCTGTGCGTCGTCAGCGAGGAGACCAAGCGGGTGATCGGAGAGCGTCGCATGGCCACCCTGCGCGAGCTCGGCTCGGTCTCCACCGGGGTCCAGGAGGAGGGCGAGTTCCTCCAAGCGGCGTGCCGGGTGCTGGCCGGGAACCCGAGGTCCCTGCCGTTCACGATCGTCTACCTGTTCGCCGCCGACGGCGAGCTGCGCCTGGAGTGCTCCAGCGGCATCGAGGAGGGGCACCCGGCGGCTCCGAAGGTGATTCCCGGCTCCGGGACAGACTGGCCGTGGCCGCTGGCGCAGGCGGAGGCGCACGGCGCGGCGCTGGTGGAGCTGACCGATCGGCGCTACGACCACCTGCCGACGGGAGCCTGGGCCGAGCGCCCCATCAATGCGTTGCTGGTGGCGATCCGGGCGCCCGGGCAGGCGCGGCCCTACGGCTACCTGGTCGCCGGCCTGAACCCGTACTGCCCCCCCGACCAGGACGTCATCGCCTTCGTGGAGCTGATCCCCCAGTATCTGTCCACCGGCATCACCGCGTCGCGCACCTATGACGCCGAACGTCGCCGCGCCGCGCAACTGGAGGAGCTCGATCGGGCCAAGACCGCGTTCTTCTCCAATGTCAGCCACGAGTTCCGCACCCCGCTGACGCTGATGCTGGGACCGCTGGCGGACGCGTTGGCGGACCCCAGCGGGCTTGAGGGCCAGCGCCTGGAGTTGGTCCACCGCAACGCGATGCGCCTGCTCAAGCTGGTCAACGGGCTGCTCGACTTCTCGCGAGCGGAGGCGGGGCGGATGCAGGCCGAGTTTTCACCGACCGACCTCGCCCGGCTGACGGGGGAACTGGCCGGCACGTTCGCGGAGGCGATCGCCCGCGCCGGGGTCGAGCTCGTGGTGGAGTGCCCGCCGCTGCCCGAGCCGATCTACGTGGATCGCGACCTGTGGGAGCGGATCGTCCTGAACCTGATCTCCAACGCGTTCAAGGCCACCCTGGACGGCCGCATCGCCATCCGTCTGCGTGCCGTCGACGACGCCGTGGAGCTGTCGGTGAGCGACACCGGAACCGGCATCCCCCCCGATGAGCTGGAGCGGTTGTTCCAGCGGTTTCATCGCATCCGCACCGTCGCCCGCAGCTACGAGGGATCCGGAATCGGGTTGGCGCTGGTCAAGGAGCTCACCGACCTGCACGGCGGTGAGGTGTCGGTGCGCAGCGTCGTCGGGGAGGGGTCGGAGTTCACGGTCACGCTTCCCACCGGCGCGGCGCATCTGCCGCCCGACCAGGTCCACGAGGACACCGTCGAGCCGGAGGCGTCGATCGCACCGTTGTTCGTCGAGGAGGCGCTGGGCTGGATCGGTGCTTCCGGCGGCGCCGCAGCCGCCGCTGCGGGGCCGGATGCAGCGGTGCCGGATGCGGCGGCGGCTCGCCACCGGGTCCTGATCGTCGACGACAACGTCGATCTGTGTCACTACCTCAGCAGTGTGCTGGCGTCTGCGTTCGAGGTCGAGGCGGTGGCCGACGGCCTCGCGGCGCTGGCACTGGTGAGAGTCCGGCCGCCGGATCTGGTGATCAGCGACGTGATGATGCCCGGACTCGACGGCTACGGGCTGGTGCAGGCGCTGCGCTCCGCCCCCGAGACCCAGGACCTACCGGTGATCCTCCTGTCGGCGCGCGCCGGCGAGGAGGCGGCGATCGAGGGACTGGACGCCGGCGCCGACGACTATCTGCCCAAGCCGTTCTCGGGCCGGGAGCTCCTCGCCCGGGTCCGGGCTCATCTCGAGCTCTCCAGCCTGCGCCGCCAGGCCGCCGCCGACCTGCGCGCCGAACGTCGCCGGCTGGAGCAGACGATCCAGCAGCTGCCGGCCGGGGTGCTCCTCGCCGAGGCTCCCTCGGGACGGATCGTGACCGGCAACCGGCAGGCCGAGGAGATCTTCGGTCATCCGACCTTCGCCGCCGATGCGGTGCAGGACTACGCGCAGTACCAGCTGTTCTCGCTTGACAACCGACCCCTGGAATTGGACGAGCATCCGATGAGACGGGCGATCTGCACCGGCGAGATCGTCGAGGACGAGGATCTGCGCTACCACACCGGCACCCGCGAGATCATCGTGCGGGTCAGCGCCGCCCCGATCCGGGACGAGGACGGGGCCATCCTCGCCGGGGTGCTCGTGTTCCAGGACGTCAGCGAGCGGATTCGCTCGGAACGGCTGCTGGGCGCGCAGCGCGACATCCTGGCGCTGATCGCCAACGGGGTGACGCTGGAGCGGACGCTGGACTCGATCGTTCTCAGCGTCCAGGACCTCTGCGAGTACGACGCCTGGGCATCGATCCTGCTGCTGTCGCCGGATGGTCGGCGGCTCGGGCACGGCGCGGCGCCGAGCCTACCGGCGGCCTACAACGACGCCATCGACGGGATCGAGATCGGCCCGCGGGTGGGATCGTGCGGCACGGCGGCGTTCCGAGGCGAGATGGTGATCGTCACCGACACCCAGACCGACCCGCTGTGGGCCGACTTCCGCGAGCTGGTGGAGGAGTTCGGGCTGCGCGCCTGCTGGTCCACGCCGATCCGGGGAGACGACGGCGAGCTGGTGGGCACGATCGCCGTGTACTACGGACAACCACGCCCGCCGTCGCCCGAGGATCGCCGCGTCGTCGACCTGCTGGCCCGGACCGCCGGGGTGGCGATCGGGCGCTCGCGGGACGCCGAGGCGCGGGCGCGGCGGCTCGCCGAGCTGCAGAGCAGCCTGCTCCCCCGGGCGCTGCCCGAGGTTTCCGGTATGCAGGCCGCGGTGAGCTTCCATCCCGCCGAGCGCGGCGCCGAAGTGGGTGGCGACTTCTACGACCTGTTCTCGGTGGCCGAGAACGCCTGGGGCCTGGTCATGGGGGACGTCACCGGCCATGGCGCCGCCGCCGCTGCCGTGACCGCCCTCACTCGCCACACGACCCGCACGATCGCCCGCCTGGAACGCAGCCCCTCGCGCGTGCTCGCGGCCGTCAACGAGGGCCTGCGCAACTCCGAGTACGACCGTTTCTGCACCGCCCTGTACGCCCGTCTGGACACGACCGCCACCGGGATCCGGGTGACGCTGGCGTGCGGTGGCCATCCACCACCCCTGGTGCGCCGGGCCTCGGGACGGGTTGACGCCATGCGCGACCACGGGCCGTTGCTCGGCGTGTTCGCCGACGCGCAATTCCCCGAGATCACGATCGACCTGCAGCCGGGCGACATCCTGCTGCTCTACACCGACGGTCTGATCGAGCGCAACCCTCGTGTGTCCGGCGATGCCGGCCTGCGAGCACTGCTCGCCGATATGCCCATGGGCGACGTCGACGAGCTGATGGCCGAGCTCGAGCGGCGCGCGCTCGGGTTCCCCGCGGATCGCCTGCCCGACGACACCGCCGTGCTGGCGGTCCAGGCCACCGCTCCCGCGGCCGGGGCGTTTGTTCCCGAGGGTGCCGAGACGCCGGTCGTGGTCCAGGCGATGGCGCAGTAGCCGATCCGGCGGATGCGGCTGCGCAGCCAACGGATCGTCACACCTCAAGGCACGATCTCCGGCGAGGTCGCGGTGGTCGGCGGGCGGGTCGAGTCAGTAGGGGAGTTCGCCGGTGGCGATGGAGCTGAGCTGGTCGATCTGGGGACGCGGTGGCTGATCCCGGGCCTGATCGACCTGCACGTGCACGGGGGTGGAGGGGCTCAGTGCAACACGGCGTCGACGGACGAGATCGCGCAGGTCGCCCGGTTTCATGCCCGGCACGGGACGACGGCGCTGCTGGCGACAACCGTTCCGGCGGGGGCCGACGAGCTCGTGGGGTGCCTGGAGGCGATCCGCCGGGCGATGGGTGGCGGGGGTGGGGTTACCCGGGGCGGGGGCGGCCGCGCGACCCGTGGCGGGGGCGGCCGCGCGACCCGGGGCGGGGGCGGCCGCGCGACCCGGGGCGGGGGGGCGCAGGTGCTCGGTGCCCACCTGGAGGGACCGTTCCTGAGCCGGGCGCGGCCGGGGGCGATGGATCCGGACACGTTCCTGGCGCCCGACCCCGGGTTACTCCGCCGGCTCCTGCTCGCCGGCGAGGGTGCGACGGCGCTGATGACGCTGGCCCCGGAGCTGCCGGGGGCGATCGAGCTGATCGGCGAGCTGGTGGAGGCGGGCGTGGTCGTGTCGCTCGGCCATTCCGACGCCGACTATGACCAGGCGTGCACCGCCGTGGAGGCGGGAGCGCGGTCGGCCACCCACGTGTTCAACGCGATGGCCCCGTTTCATCACCGCGCCCCCGGGTTGGTGGGGGCGGCGCTTGACCATCCAGCCGTCAGCTGCGAGCTGATCTGCGACGCCGTGCACGTCGACCCGCTGGCGATGCGGCTGCTTCACCGCGCCAAGGGTGGGCACGGGGTTCATCTCGTCACCGACGCCGTTTCGGCGGCGGGAATGCCGGACGGCTCCTACCGGCTGGGCGCCCTCGAAGTCCAGGTGACCGACGGGCGGGCGACGGTCGCGGGCGGGGCGATCGCCGGGAGCACGCTGACGATGGACGCCGCCGTCGCCAACGCGGTGCGGTTCCTGGAGATAGGGGTCGAGCAGGCCGTCGCCATGGCGTCGGCGAATCCGGCCCGGCTGCTCGGGCTGGCCGATCGCAAGGGCACGATTGCCCCCGGGATGGACGCCGACCTGGCGGTGCTCGACGACAGCCTGCGTGCCTGCGGGACGATCGTCGCCGGCGAGTGGGTCTACGCGCCGCCGGGGTGAGCGGGCGGGGCGAGGTGGCCTATGCGCCGCCGGGCTGCGCGGGCGGGCCGAGGTGGCCTATGCGCCGCCGGGCTGCGCGGGTCGGGCGAGGTGGGCGTCGAAGAAGTCCAGGATCCGCAGCCACGAGTCCTCGGCCGACGCGTGCTCGTAGTTCAGGCCGATGTACTTGAGCAGCGGCGTCAGGCCCGGCCCGACGTTGAACCGGTTCATGAATCCGTGGCCGACCGTCGGGTACTCCTTGATGTCGTGCTCGACGCCGAGCGCGGTCAGGACGCCGTCCAGGCGCTGCGCTCGCCCCGGGAGACCGCGGTCGCGCTTGCCGTAGCTGGCGACGATCGGGCAGGCGCCGGCCAGGCGCTGCGCGGCGTCCTTCGGCACCTCGCCGTAGTTGACCGACGCCGCCGCGAAGTCGTAGCGCGGCGCGCTCAGAAGCGCGAATCCGCCCCCCATGCAGAAGCCGATGATCCCGATCTGACCGGTGCAGTCCTCGCGCTCGGCCAGCCAGTGGCGGGCGGCCTCGATGTTCTCGTAGGCTTCGCCGGCGCCTGACCGAGACGCCTTGAGCGTCGCGATCACGCACTTGATGCCCCGGCCGGAGTACAGGTCCGGCGCAAACGCCAGGTAGCCCGCGGTGGCCAGCCGGTCGGCCTGGATGCGGATGTCGTCGCTGAGCCCGACCGCGTCCATGACGACCACCACTCCCGGCCATGGTCCTTGGCCCCGCGGACGGGCGAGGTAGGCCTTGAGCCGGCGCGTCTCCGCTGGGTAGTAGGTGAGATCGGGCATAAGCTGGACTTGGGTCGGGGTTCGTCTGACTACTCCGGCGGGGGCTCCAGGCCCTCGTCGCGGGTGAGCGCGGCGCCGATCCGTGCCGCCAACCCGGGGGAGACGAGGATGATGGCCAGACCGACGATCAGCCAGATGCCCACGACGAGCGGAAACCGGTTGTAGGGAAAGCTCACGCCGACCACGTTCTTGTAGATCGTGTATCCCAGGAACACGATCCCGAGCAGCGGCAGGACGAGCTCGTACAGCGGCGCTCGCCGGGCCCGGATGAACAGGTAGCTGATCGCGCCGAGATTGGTGACGATGTAGGCGACCAGCAGCGACAGCACGCCGAGCGTGCCGGGGTAGAAGAAGGCGTTGACCGCCGACACGTTCGCGATCCGCTGCGCGGCGATGGCGCCGACGCCGATGACGAGCACCACTGTCAGAGCGCCGGCGGGGGCGCCGGTGCGGGTGGAGGCGCGCCCGAGGGCGTTGCGCAGGCGGGTCTCCCGGCTTAGCGCGAACAGGATCCGCGCGCCCGCGGTGGCGGCGCCGAGGCCCGAGGCGAACGCACTGACCGTGGCGCCGGCGTTGATCAGGTCCGACATCCACGGGCCGACGTAGCTGCGGGCCAGGTCGCCGAGCGGCGCGGTTGAGCTGGAGAACGTCTTGGCGCCGGCGGCGTTGGCGCCGAAGCCCCACGTCTGGACGAGGATGCAGAGGATGTAGAACACGCCCGAGGCGATCACCGCCGTGCGGATCGCCCGGGGGATCTCCCGGCGTGGGTTGTCGGTCTCCTCGCCCAGCGAGGCCGCGCCCTCGAACCCGGCGAACGACAGGAACCCGAACACCGCCGCCGAGGCCACCGCTGAGAACGAGGTGCCGCTCGGGATCTTGAACGCGTCGATGGTGATCGTCTGGCCGCCCGGCGACGAGCCGGCGATCAGCTTGACGACGATCACGATCATCAGGATCACGATCAGCGTCACCGACACCCCCTCCATTCCCAGCAGCGAGCGGGTCGCCACCCGGATGTCGCCGAACGCAAGGAAGGCGATGATCACCGCCGCGACGGCGGCGATCACCATGTAGTCCGCGCCGTGCCAGATGCCTGTCCCCTGAAAGAACGCCACCCCGAACGTGCCGGCCTCGGCGGTGCTCGCACAGGTGAACGCGAGATAGGTACCGAGCAGTGCCCAGCCGGAGAAGAACCCGGCGCGGGCGCCGAGGGTGACTCCGGTGAAGGCGAACACCGAGCCGGCGTGGCTGAAATACCGGCTGAGGCGAATGAACGCGTAGGAGACGAACAGCACCCCGACGGTGGCAAAGATGAACGCCAGCGGCACCGCGCGACCGATGAGCGCGGCGGGGGCGGTGCCGTTCAGCGCCATCGCGGCAGTGGGCGCCATGATCGCGATCGACAGCGCGATCGCCTCCCAGAAGCGAAGCTCTCGCCTCAGCCCGGGAGTGGACGGCTCAGGTGCAGCGGTCGTGGTGGTGGTTGACTCGGCTACGTCTCGCTCCCTCTCGCGGGGGGCGGCCACTTCGTCTCGCTCACTCTCGCGGGGGCGGCCACTAGCCGGCCGCGTCCGGGTGGAAGATCGCCTCGGGCAGAAACGCCCCCACTACCCAGTTGGGCACATCGACCACCTCGTGGATGCGCAGGTCGGCGGCCACCGACGCGATCGCGTACGCCTGCTCGCGGTCGTGGCCGTAGTGCTGGACGAGGTGGTCGATGATCGCGCGGGTGGCCTCGCGGGTAGCCTCGAACAGGTCGGGCCCGACGCCGGTGCACACGTGGTAGCTGGACTGCTCGGTGTTGCTCAGGTGGCCCTCGGGCACGTGGTACTGCGGGTAGCGGGCGTTGATGTCCTTGCGCACGGTGAGCCGGACGGTGATGTCCATGGCCGTCTCCACCGCGGTGCCGCACACCTCACCGTCGCCCATCGCGGCGTGGGTGTCGCCGACGCTGAACAGGGCGCCGGGGGTTCCGACCGGCAGATACAGCGTGGTGCCGGCGCGGAGGTGCTTGATGTCCATGTTCCCGCCCCACTTGCTGGGCGGCACCACCGAATGCTGGCCCGGCTCCTGCGGCGCCACCCCGATCGTCCCCGGGAAGGGCGAGAACGCGAGCGTGATGTCCTCGGCGAACGCGACCGTGTGACCACTCGCGTCGACCGTGGAGATGTTCAGCCACGGATCGGGAAACTCGTCGGCGAGCAGACCAAACCCGGGAATGATCGCCGTCCAGCCCCAGTTGTGGGGTTTGAGCTCCAGGATCTCCACGGCGAGCACGTCACCCGGCTCGGCGCCCTTGACGTAGACGGGGCCGGTCACCGGGTTGACCCGGCCCAGGTCCAGCTGCGCGACGTCTGCGGTCGTCGAGGCCCGGTTCAGCTGGCCGCCCGAGGCGTCCGCGGCCTCGAGGCTCACCGTCGCCCCCGAGTCGACCTCCAGGGCCGGCTCGGCCGCGTTGTCCCACACGTAGGCGGAGTGCTCGGACCCGATGGCGTGGATCGTGTGCGAGTGTCCCGGCTCGGCCACGACGGGACCCTACCCGTTCGATCAAGCCGGAACGCAGCTCGTCGCGGTGGCAGGAGGGGAGGCGCTACCCGACATGCGGACAAGCGCGAGCATCGGATGTTGGCCATTGGGATATACAGCTCCCGACGACTTGCGGCGATGGTTGGCCCATGAAGCCGCTGATCGGCGTCACCACGTCCGAGTTGCGCCCCGGTGAGCTGGCTACGCTTCGCCGCCACGGCGAGCCGCCGCACGCGGAGATGGCGCTGGGGATCACCTACGTCCGCGCGGTCGAGGCGGCCGGCGGCGTGCCTGTGGTGATGCCTCCGCTGGCGCCCGCGGATGTCCCTGCGCTGGTCGCGCGTCTGGACGGGTTGCTGCTCTCGGGAGGCCCGGATCTCGCCCCCGCGGCCTACCAGGCTGCTCCCCACGTGGAGCTCGGGGCGACCGAGCCGGGCCTCGACGCCTTCGAGTATGCAGTTGTGGGTGAGGCGCTGCGCCTGAATCTGCCGGTCCTCGGCATCTGCCGTGGCGCTCAAGCGCTCAACGTCGCGCGCGGCGGCACGCTTCACCAGCACCTGCCCGACGTCGTCGGAGACGGACTCGTCCACCGTCAGTCCGAGGACGGTCGGTGCCCGACCCATGTCGTCGAGATTTCTCCCGCGAGCCGGCTCGCCAGCGTCGTGGGGGCGCGCCGGCTGCTCGTCAACTCGTTCCACCACCAGGCGGTCGACCGGCTCGGGATTGGCTTGCGCGTGTCCGCCCGCGCGCCCGACGGGACGATCGAGGCGATTGAGGATTCAGCGCGGACGTTCGTCCTGGCCGTCCAGTGGCACGCCGAGACACTGGCGAAAGGCTCGGCACACGGGGCGCTGTTCGAGGAGCTGGTCGCGGTGGCGGCCGGCGAGCGCCGGCTGGCGCGCGCCGCTTAGGGCGGCGGTGGTGCCCGGCCGGTATCGCGGCGACGGGGGGTTGGCAGCTGGGGTGGACGGACGGCTTGCGGACTAACCGCTCATACCGCTGACGTCGTGTGGGCGAGTCGGAGCGCCTCGGCCTCGGGTTGCACCTGAGCGGCGATGGTCCCGACGTCGTGGACGACATCGGGATCGGCGCAGAACCCGAAGGACAGCTGGTCGGCGAACGACATGACCGCGATCCTCAGCGCGTGATGCCGGCTGATCTCGGCAACCGAGTGCAGCGCGCGCACCGGGCAGGCGAGGACGCTGACCGGTTCACGCGGCCCGGGCACATTCGACACGTTGAGCGCGAACCGGCGCGGGCTGCGTTCGAGCTCCTCGGCGAAACGCCGGAGCCCGGGGGAGACCCCCGACATCCGGTGCATCCACACCTCGCGGCGCTCGGCGTCGCGGGCTTGCTTGCGCCGGCTGGTGCGGTCGTGGATGATCCGCAGTCGGACCGCTGGATCGGCTTGCGCCAGGGGAAGGCCGAGCGAGAACATCGAGTCGTGGTTGGCCTCTGCGTCGCCCTCGTGGTGCAGGCTGACCGGCACCTTGACCCGAATCGCGTCCAGGCGGCCGTGGTGGATCTGGACCCAGTGGCGAAGCGCGCCGGCGACGATGCACAGCACGGCGTCGTTGAGCGTGGCACCGTCGAGGTCCTTGGCCGCCCGGCGCAGCGACCCGAGTCCGACGGTGGCGAAGGCCACCTCCCGGCGGCGGCAGAGCGGCCCGTCGAACGGCGACGGCGACCGTGACCGCCTGAACTCGCGACGCAGGTAACCCGCGAGATGGCTGCGCCGACGTGCCTCGTCTGCGGCGTGCGCAGCGACCACCTGAGCGCGCGTCATCCTCTGTTCGGGTGGGTCGTCCCACAGCAGCGCCCGGGAATAGCGCGCACAGGCGGTGCCGTCAGCGAGGGCATGGTGGATGCGCCACACCACAGCCCGCTCGCCGTCGGTGAGATCGATGAGGTCCATCCGCCACAGCGGGCGGCGGCGATCCAGTCGCTGCTCGAACAGCCGGGCCACGCACCGCCGCAGGCCGGCGAGGTCGATCGGAGCGTCGTGGGGGTGCTCGACAACTTGGTCGGCGACCGCGAACCGGGGGTCGGGCACCCACACTGGGGCGCCGTCGGCCGCCTGGTCCAGGCGCCAGGTCAGAGCCGGAGTCAGGTGCATGCGTTCGGAGATGCGCGCGCGCAGCTCGGCCACTCCGGGGGCCTGCGCCCCCAGCCGGATGACCTTGCAGGTGTGGCCGGCCACGGTCGCGCTCTCCAGGGCGAGGATCGCCCGGTCCTCGGCGCTGAGCTCCACCGCCACTTGCGTGTCGGGTTGCGTCATCCCCGACGTCGGCTGTCTTGCTGCCACTCGCGCCATTGTGCCCGTCGCCGCAGGATTGCGCTACCAGGCGTAAATGACTCTGTGCTTTACTTACTAGTCCGCCGCGGGGTGGAGCAGTCTGGTAGCTCGTCGGGCTCATAACCCGAAGGTCGCGGGTTCGAATCCCGCCCCCGCTATCAAGAATCCGCTGGAAATCGAGGCCTCCGAGAGATCGGCGGCTTCGTTCGTTAGGGCGTCATCGTTGTTTGATGGCGTTTGACGCAGCCAGGAGGGGCGGCGAATATGGCGTCGCCGGCGGCTCTCAGCTGAGCGCATCAGCACTGATGCGTCAAATCTGGCGCATGGTGAGCGAGTGGCTCGTCAGGACGACCACAGATGCATCAAGCCTGGCTCGCCGAGAAGAGCCGCGCGATCTCGGCTGCCAGCCGGCAGTTGCCCCGCACGATCTCGAGGTTGACATCGACGCTGGTCCCCTCGGTGTGTTCGTGGATGTAATCGAGCAGGAACGGGGTGATCGCCTTGCCGCTGACGGCAGCGTCCTGCGCCGCCTGGAGCGCCTCGGCGAGGCGCCGGTCGTGGACCGCGGGATCGAGTTGCGCGGTCTCGGGCAGGGGGTTGGCGACGAGGATCCCGCCGGGACGGCCGAGCGCGTCGGCGGCCTGCATCACCGCGACGATCTCCGCAGCGCTGGATACCGAGAAGTCGACCGTGATGCCGCTGTCGGCGAGCCAGAACGCCGGGAACTGCCGGGTGCCGACGACGAGCACGGTGACGCTCAGCGTCTCCAGGCGCTCCAGGGTGGCACGGATGTCGAGGATCGACTTCACGCCGCCCGAGACGACGGTGATCCGGCAGCTGCAGAGAATGCCGAGGTCAGCCGACTCGTCAAAGCTCTCGCTGGCGTTGCGGTGAACGCCGCCGATCCCGCCCGTGGCGAACACGCGGATGCCGGCCCGCGAGGCGACCAGCGCGGTGGCGGCGACGGTCGTGCCGCCGCTCAGGCGCCGCGCCATGGCCACCGGCAGGTCACGCGCACTGAGCTTCAGCGCGGACGCGGTGCCGGCGAGCCGCGCCAGCTGATCGGGCTCGACGCCGATGTGCACGACCCCGTCGAGCATCGCGATCGTGGCGGGGACGGCGCCGCTCTCGGCGACCGTTCGCTCGAAGTCGATCGCGGCCTCGACGTTCACCGGATGCGGCAGTCCGTGCGTGATGATCGTCGACTCGAGCGCGACCACCGGAGCCCCAACGTTGATCGCCTCGGCGACGCGATCGGACAGGACAACCCCCCGTGGGGAAGAGGTGGCGGTCACGGGGTGCAACCGTACTGCAGCTTGCGCGATTGCCAGCCGCGCGCAACCGGGCGCGATCATGTTCGGCATGGAGCCGGAGCAGGCAATCGACGATCAGCGTTGCCCGCTCCTCCTCTGCGCGATCGGCGACCTCATCCTCGACATCGTGGTCCTGCCCGACGCGCCGCTCGCGCCCGATGGAGATACGCCCGCGACGATCCGGTTCACGGCAGGCGGTCAGGCCGCGAACGTCGCCGCGTGGGCGAGTGCCCTCGGCGCTCAGAGCCGGCTGATCTGTGCGCGGGGGACGGATCGCTCGAGCGAGCTGGCAGCGTCGGACCTCGGCCGTCATCGCGTCGAGATCTGCGGGCCGGTCCTCGCCGGTCGCGGCGGCGTGGTCGTCTCCACCCGGGACGTCGACGGCGCGCGAACGATGGCCTCCGATCGCGGCGTCGCATCCCGCCTCGAGGCGTCCGCGCTCGATCCGTCGTGGGTGCGGTCGGCCGACGTCCTTCACGTCTCGGGCTACTGTCTGCTGCGCGAGCCGATGGCCGAGGCGGCGATCGCGGCCGCCCGGTTGGCGCGTCGCGTGACGGTCGATCTCGCCTCGGCGCACGACATCGCACTGTGTGGTGCCCAGCATTTCACCGCCCGCCTGCAGACGCTCGGTCCGGACCTCGTGTTCGCCACTGAGGCCGAGCGCGCCGCGGTAGGAGATCTCGACACGGCGTGGGTGATCAAGCTCGGCGCGCGGGGCGCGATCTTCCCGGAGGGCCACGTCCTCGCGGCCGCCGGCGCGGTGCTCGACACGACCGGGGCCGGTGATGCGCTCGCCGCCGGCTACCTCGTCGGCGGGCCGCAGCTGGCGATCTCCGCCGCGGCGTGGTCCGTTGGCACCGTTGGCGCGATGCCGCCTCATACGTGAAGCGCACGTTAGGTGAAACGCCATCGTCCTTCGGTTAGCTTATGGTTCTCTTATCAGTCCTCAGGAGAGGGGTTTTCGTTGACGAGGAGGATCCGGGGCTACGGCCTCGCCGCAATCATGGCGGTCGTGCTGGCGTCCCTGTTGGCCGCCTGCGGCAGCAGCAGTAGTAGCAGCAAGTCCAGCGCCGGCTCTGGGGGCAGCGCCTCGGGCAGCTCGACCCCTGCCGCGAGCTCGACGACGGCGTCGGGCGGGAAGGGGTTCAAGGTCGGGCTGGTCACCGACATCGGCGGTCTGAACGACCACGGCTTCAACCATCTGTCGTATGAGGGCCTGCTCCAGGCCGAGTCTCAGCTCGGAGCCAAGGGGACGGTGCTGCAGTCGAGCTCCGGAGCCGAC
The DNA here is from genome assembly GCA_963830395.1 of uncultured Actinomycetota bacterium. Taxonomy (GTDB): domain Bacteria; phylum Actinomycetota; class Thermoleophilia; order Solirubrobacterales; family Solirubrobacteraceae; genus Palsa-465. The sequence goes on along the minus strand of CAWHMI010000023.1, from coordinate 20,893 downwards.
TACGTCCCGAACCTCACTCGGCTTGCCGCTGCCGGCAACAAGCTCGTGATCGCGGTCGGTTTCCTGATGGCCTCTCCCCTCGAGCAGGTCGCCAAGAAGTACCCCCAGACGCACTTCGCGATCATCGACAGCCCTGGCGCCACGGCTCCGGACACGGCAAAGAACATCGAGGGCATCGACTTCGCCGAACAGCAGGCTGGCTACCCGGCCGGTTACCTGGCCGGGCTATACCTGAAGGCTCACCACTACACGACGGCCTCCACGGTCGGCGGGCAGAGCATCCCGCCGGTCACCCTTTACATCGCCGGGTTCCAGGCCGGAGTGAAGGCCGCCGACCCGTCGGCGAAGCTGCTGAACGCGTACTCGCAGAACTTCACGGATGAGTCCTCCTGCAAGGAGATCGCGCTCAACCAGATCAACGCGGGCTCGAAGGTCGTCTTCCAGGTCGCTGGCGCTTGCGGGCTCGGCGTGATCTCCGCGGGCGTGCAGACGCACACCCAGGTGATCGGCGTCGACGCCGACCAGAACTACCTGGCGCCGACCCTCGTCCTGACTTCGGCCGAGAAGATGGTCAACACCGGCGTGTTCACGGCGATCAAGGACCTGATGGCGGGCAAGTTCTCGGGCAACCTGCAGGAGAACATCAACGATGGCGGCGTGGGGATCGGCAAGATTGATACGACCGGCGCCCCGTACGCATCGCAGATCAACAAAGTCATCGCCGAGATGAAGTCCGGGAAGATCAGCCCCCCGACAGCGCTCCTGGTCAAGTAGTCAGACGAAGGTCGCCGTGGCGCACTCGAGCCCTCCGGCCCTCGAGCTGAAGGGCATCACCAAGAAGTTCGGCTCGGTCGTTGCCAACGACCGGGTCGACTTCGACGTGCTCCCTGGAGAGGTCCACGCGCTGCTCGGCGAGAACGGCGCCGGCAAGTCGACGCTGATGTCGGTCCTGTACGGCCTGTACAAGCCCGACGCGGGCGAGATCCTGGTCGAAGGCCGGCCCGTCGAGATAAGTTCGCCGTTGGCCGCGATCGACCTCGGGATCGGGATGGTCCACCAGCACTTCATGCTGGTTCGCGTGATGACCGTCGCCGAGAACATCGTGCTCGGACAGGAGCCGAGCCGGAGGGGCGTGCTGGATCTGAAGGCGGCCCGGGCGCGAGTCCGCGAGCTCTCGGATCGCTACGGCCTGGCGGTCGACCCGGACGCGCGGATCGAGGACATCACCGTCGGTGCCGAGCAGCGGGTCGAGATCCTCAAGGCGCTGTATCGCAACGCGCGGATCCTCGTGCTCGATGAGCCTACGGCCGTCCTGACGGCGCAGGAGGTTCGAGAGCTCACCAGCGTGCTCAACCGCCTCAAGCACGACGGGACCGCGGTCGTGTTCATCAGTCACAAACTCGGCGAAGTGCTCGAGGTCGCCGATCGGATCACGGTGCTGAGGCGTGGCAAGAAGGTGGATACGGTGCCACGCGAGGGCGCGACCGAGCTGAGCCTCGCGCGCCTGGTCGTCGGCCGCGACGTGCTGCTCTCGTTCGACAAGACCCCCGGCAAGCCACAGCGGTCGCTGCTCGAAGTGCACGACCTGCACGTGCGCGACGACCGCGAGCTCGAGCAGGTTTCCGGGCTGTCGCTCTCGGTGCGCGCGGGTGAGATCGTCGCGCTCGCGGGGGTCGACGGGAACGGCCAGCAGGAGCTGGTCGACGCGATCACCGGCATGCGCGAGCCGCAGTCGGGCGCGGTGGAGATCGACGGTCAGGACATCGCTGGCAAGGGCGTGCGAGCCGCGACCGATGCCGGCGTGGCCCACATCGCCGAGGACCGTCAGCTCCGCGGGCTCGTGCTCCCGTTCACGCTGGCGGAGAACCTCGCGCTCCGAGAGTATCGATCGCCCGGAATTCAGCGGACACGGCTGGCTGCGCCTCGGGCACATGAAGGAGCGGGCCGAGGAGCTGCTGGCCGAGTTTGACGTTCGCGGCGGTGGAGCCGATTCATATGCCGCGGCGCTGTCGGGCGGCAACCAGCAGAAGGTCGCGGTCGCGCGAGAGATCGCGTCCAACCCGAAGGTGCTGGTCGCCCACCAGCCGACCCGTGGCCTCGACGTCGGCGCGATCGAGTTCGTGCACCGTCGGCTGATCGCGGAGCGCGACAAGGGTCGTGCCGTGCTGCTCGTGTCGCTCGAGTACGAGGAGGTCAAGGCGCTGGCCGACCGGATCCTCGTGATCTACGAGGGTAAGATCGTCGGCGAGTTCCCGCCCGACGCCAGCGAGGAGGAGCTTGGCATAGCGATGACCGGTGGGAAGACGGACCGGGCCGAGGTGGCCGGGTGAGCCTGCTCAAAGACGAACTCCAAGCCGAAGCAGACCAGAGCGAGGGCGCCGCAGCCCGATCCCCGGCGACTCTGACCGCGTTCCGGCGTGGTCTCAGCGGCGTCACCGTGCCGGTTCTCACGACCGTGATCGCGTTCATCGCCGGCGGGCTGATCGTGCTTGCGACGGGCCACAATCCGCTCTCGACCTACCGCTCGATCTTCAACGGGACTGGCCTCAACTGGCTGTTCCCATGGGTCGGCGGCGCCGAGCGGGCGACCGCGGCCGGCAACCTCCAGCAGACGCTGATCCAGGCCACGGCATTGGTCCTCGTCGGCCTCGCGGTGGCGTTCGCGTTTCGCGCCGGCATGTTCAACATCGGCGGCCAGGGCCAGTACACGGTCGGGGGGATCGTCGCCGTGTGGATCGGCTCCTCGTTCGCCGGGATGCCGCCGGTGCTCCACATCACGTTCGCGATCGTCGCCGCCGGCCTCGCGGGAGCTGGGTGGGCCGGGATCGCCGGGGTCCTGAAGGCGCGCACAGGTGCCAACGAGGTGATCTCGACGATCATGCTCAACTGGATCGCGATCTGGCTCGGCTTCTACTGCTTTCAGCTCGGGGGCCCGCTGCAGAACCCGAAGATGCCGTCGACGCCCGTATCCAGCAGCGTCGTCGCAGGGGCGAAGCTGCCGGTCTTTTGGGGCAGCGCCTCGCTGCAGGGGCTCGATGTCGGGATCTTCATCGCGCTCGCGCTCGCGGTCGTGTTCGCCCTGTTGATCAACCGCACCCGGCTCGGCTACGAGTCGCGCACCGTCGGCTTCAACCCAGACGCAGCGCGCTACGCTGGGGTCAACGTCGGCCGCACGTGGATCCGTGTGATGCTGATCTGTGGCGCGTTCGCAGGCGTCGCTGCCTCGCTGGACATCCTCGGCTGGCAGTTTAGCCTGTTCACGAACACCATTCTGACCTCGCAGATCGGCTTCTACGGGATCGCGGTGGCCCTGCTCGGTCGGAACACCGCCGGCGGCACGGTCGCCGCCGCGCTGCTGTTCGGGGCGCTGTTGACCGGCACCTCGGACCGCAACATCAACCTGAGCATCGACCCGACCCTGGTCCAGTACCTGACGTTCATGATCGAGGGGATCATCATCCTGCTCGTCTCCACCGACGTGATCACGCTCCGGCTGCTGAAGGGCGGGCGGCGGGTCGGCGTGGCGCTTAACCGCCGGCCTGCCGATAAGGCGGGCGCAAGCCAGGACGGTGGCTCGTGAGCGTCGGCACAGTCGCGGTAGCGCCGTCGCGCGCCGTGTCGCCGAAGCAGCTCGGCGTCGCGGGCGTCCTCCTCGGCGCGCTCGGGTGGGTGATCACGATCCCGCCGATCGAGGTTCGCGGCATGGTGCCGTCGATCGTGCTGGCGATCCTCGCCGTCTCGGCCGGCGCGTGGTCGGCCGCTGGCGGCGAGCGCAAGCTCGGGATCGAAGCAATCGTGGTCGCGCTGCTCGCGGTCGCTGGCGCTGCCGCGTCCGCGAACTCGGCGGTCGCGACGCTCGAGTCAGTCTTCACCTGGTCGGCGCTGGTCGCGGCGACGCTCCGCTACGCGACGCCGCTGCTGTTCGCAGCGCTCGGCGGCGTGATCTCCGAGTCCAGCGGCGTGATCAACATCGGCCTCGAGGGCATGATGCTGATGGGCTGTTTCTGGGGCATCTATGGCGCCGACTTGCTGCACTCGTGGGTGTGGGGCGTGCTCGTCGCGATGCTCGCCGGCGGGCTGCTGGCGCTCGTTCACGCGGTCTTCTCGATCCACCTGCGCGCCAACCAGATCGTCAGTGGCTTCGGGATCAACTTCCTCGCGCTCGGGATCACCGGCTACTTCCTCGAGTACCACTACGGACCCAACGGCACGCCGCTGAGCATCTCGATGATCCCCAACATCAAGCTCCCGCTGATCCAGCACGTCGGGTTCTTCGGGGCGGCGTTCGGCGACGCGAACCTGATGACGTGGGTCGGGCTGGCGCTCGTGCCCACGCTCACCTTCTTTTTGTTCCGGACGCGATGGGGCCTGCGGCTGCGGTCGGTAGGCGAGAAGCCGCGCGCCGCCGACACCGTCGGGCTCCCGGTGCTGCGGATCCGATACCTGGCGGTGGTCGCGTCCGGCATGTTCGCCGCACTCGGCGGTGCCTACCTCTCGGTCGGCTTCGTCGGTTCGTTCAGCAACGACATGACCAACGGTCGCGGATTCATCGCGCTGGCGGCGATGATCTTCGGCAAGTGGAAGCCGTGGGGCGCTCTGTGGGCGACGCTGCTGTTCGGGTTCGGAAACGCCATGTCTGACCGGGTCTCCAGCGTCAATCCGACGCTCGGGACGCTGTTCGAGGCGCTGCCCTACGTTCTCACGCTGGTCGCCGTCGCCGGGCTGGTCGGCCGCTCGCGCGCTCCAGCCGCGGACGGCATCCCCTACATCCGCGAGTAGAGAATGGCCGTCGCCCGGCTTGCCTTGACCCGCCCGACCGAGGCCGGAGATCGCCTCAGCGATGAGGTCGAGCTCTATCAGCGCACCTACACGACCCTGCTGCGCTCCCGCGGGGAGACGCAGCTGCGGAAGCGGGGCGGGGGCGGGGGCTACGCCCCGACCGGATGCCACGCAGTCTTCAATTCGGTGAGCGCCTCGATCCGCCCCAGCGAGTCCGCGACGGCGTTGTCGTAGCTCGTCGCAGCGGTGCTCTGGCGCACGCGCTTGATCGTCTCGGCGCCGAGCCGGCCGAGCTCGGCGGACAGCTCGGGCTCGTCGGCGGCGTCGACGATCGCGTTCAGGTCCCGGTGCGCGCCGAGGGCGATCGCGAGCTCCTGACGGCGGCCGGAGAGAAAGTTCACCACGCCGGCGGGGATGTCGGCGACGCCCAGCACCTCGGCGAGGTCGAGCCCGGCCAGCGGTCGAGTTGGCGAGAGGATCGCCACCACCGTGTCGCCGGCGGCGAGCGCGGGTGCCAGCTCCGCGACGAGGCCGAGCAGCTCAGGCTGATCGGGAGCGACGACGCCGACGACCCCGGTCGGCTCGGGCACCGAGAAGGACAAGAACGGCGCCGCGACGGGGTTGACGGCGCCGAGGACGGCATGGAACTTGTCGGTCCAGCCCGCGTAGTGGACGAGCACGTCGACCGCGGCGCCGAGCTGGCCCCGGTCACACACCTGCGCCAGCTGAGCCGCTCTGGACTCGAGCGCCTCGGCCGCCCGGTACAGGATCTGGCCCCGGTTGTACGCGGTCCTCGCCGCCCACGGACCGGCCGCCTTACGCGCCGCGGCGACCGCGTCGCGGACGTCCTTGCGCGACGCCCGTGGGACGTTGACGCGCCCGTCGGCGCCGGCGTGGTCGTAGCGGCCGGATTCGGAGCGCACGAACGCGCCGCCGATCCAGAGCTTGTACGTCTTGCGGACGGCGAGGCGCTCGGTCAATGCTCAGTGCACCACCCGCAGGTACGGACGCAGACCGGCCGGGCCGCCCTCGCGCCCGAACCCCGACTCCTTGTAGCCACCGAACGCCGCGGTGGGATCGAAGTGGTTGTAGGTGTTCTGCCACACGACCCCCGCCTTGAGCGCGCTCGCCACCTCGAACGCCTTCGCCCCCTTGTCGGTCCAGATCCCGGCCGCCAGGCCGTAGCGGGAGTTGTTGGCCTTCTCGATCGCCTCGGCCTGCGTGCGGAAGCTCAGCACCGAGACGACCGGGCCGAAGATCTCCTCGACCGCGATCCGGTGGGCCGGCGCGACGTCGGTGAACAGTGTCGGCGCGAACCAGTAGCCGCGCTCGGGCAGCTCACAGGCGACGGTGCGCCGGTGCGCACCCTCGTCCTCGCCGGCGCAGACCAGCGCCTCGATCCGCTCGAGCTGCTCGGCGGAGTTGATCGCGCCGACGTCGGTGTTCTTGTCAAGCGGGTCGCCGATCCGCAGCAGGCCCATTCGCCGCCACAGCTTCCCGACCACCTCGTCGAGCACGCTCTCCTGGATCAGCAGCCGCGACCCGGCGCAGCACACGTGACCCTGGTTGAAGAAGATCCCGTTGACGATCCCCTCGACGGCCTGGTCGAGCGCGGCGTCCTCGAACACGATGTTCGCCGACTTGCCGCCGAGCTCGAGCGTCAGCTTCGTGTTGCGCCCGGCGAGGGCGGCCTGAATGTCGCGGCCGACGGCGGTCGATCCGGTGAACGCGATCTTGTCGATCCCGGGCGCGCGGACCAGCGCGGCGCCGAGCCCGCCGTCGCCGGGCAGGATCGAGACGACCCCCGGTGGGAGCTCCGCCTCGCGGCAGATCTCGGCCAGCAGCAGCGCCGTCAGCGGGGTCGTCTCCGCCGGCTTGAGGATCGCGGTGTTGCCGCAGGCCAGCGCGGGCGCGAGCTTCCACGCGGCCATCAGCAGCGGGAAGTTCCAGGGCACGATCTGGCCGACGACCCCGAGCGGCGAGACCTCCCGCGCGTTCACGCCGTAGCGGAGCTTGTCCGCCCAGCCCGCGTAGTGGAAGAAGTGCGCGGCGGCGAGCGGGATGTCGACGTCGCGCGATTCCCGCAGCGGCTTGCCGCCGTCGAGCGTCTCGACGACCGCGAGCTCGCGGGCGCGCTCCTGGATCAGCCGCGCGATCCGGAACAGGTACTTGCCGCGCTCGAGGTCGGGCAGCGCCGCCCACCGCGGCTGGGCGGCGCGGGCGATCTGGACGGCCCGCGTCACGTCCGCCGGGCCGGCCCACGCGACCTCGGCGATCGGCTCCTCGGTGGCGGGATTGATGCTCGGTACGTACCGGCCGTCCGCGGGCGCGCGGAACTCGCCGTCGACGAACAGCCCGTAACGCTCCTGGAGGCGGACGTGGTCGGCCGACTCCGGCGCGGGCGCGTACTCCCAGACGATGCGCGTGCGGCTCTCGACACTCATTCGCGGGAGAAGTCCTCCGAGCGCCCGTAGCGCCCGCTCTCGGACTTGGCGTACTGCATCAGCAGGTCGTTGAGCACCGACGAGGCGCCGATCCGGAAACGCTCGGGCGTCAGCCACTCGTCGCCGAGCGTCTCCTTGACGAGCACCAGCCGGTGCAGCGCGGCCTTGCTGGTCGAGACGCCGCCGGCGGCCTTGAAGCCGACTACGCGGTCGGTGCGCTCGGTGTAGTCGCGGATCGCCTCGAGCATCACCAGGCAGACGCCGGGGGTGGCGCCGCTGGCCGCCTTCCCGGTGGAGGTCTTGATGAAGTCCGCGCCCGCCTCCATCGCCAGCAGCGACGCGTGCCGGACGTGATCGTAGGAGCCGATCTCCGCCGTCTCCAGGATCACCTTCAGATGCGCGTCCCCGCAGCGCTCCTTGACCGCGACGATCTCACGCATGACGCGCGTGTCGTCGCCGGCCAGGAACGCCTCGCGGGAGATCACCATGTCGATCTCGTCCGCCCCCGCGCCGACCGCATCTTCGGTGTCGCGGAGCTTGGCCTCCAGCGACACCTGGCCGGCCGGAAAGCCCGCCGCCACCGACGCGGTCCTCACACCGCTCCCGGCCAGCGCGGCCCGCGCGGTGGCCACGAGCGACGGGTAGACGCAGATCGCCGCCACCGACGGGATCTCCGGCATCTCCGGCGCCGGGCAGACCGCCTTGGCGCACAGGTGACGGACCTTGCCCGCGGTGTCGGCGCCCTCGAGCGTCGTCAGATCGACCATCGACACGGCCAGCCGGATGCCCTGCTGCTTGGCGGTCGTCTTGATCGAGCGCTTGCCGAGCTGGGCAGCCCGCTCCTCGACCCCGACCCGATCGATATGCGGCAGACGTCGGACCACGTTTCTCAAGTTTCTCAAGGCTCCGATACGGTGCCGAACACGCGGTCACCGGCGTCGCCGAGTCCGGGCCGGATGTAGGCGTTCTCGTCGAGCTCGCGGTCGACCGCGGCGGTCCAGATCGGCACATCCGGGTGGGCCGCGTGCACGGCCTCGATTCCCTCCGGAGCGGCGACGAGGCAGACCAGCTCCAGCGCTCGGGCGTCGGCGAGCCTGAGCGCGTTCAGCGCGTGCACGGCGCTGCCGCCGGTGGCGAGCATCGGATCGAGCACATACACGCGGGCGTCGGGCAGGTGCGGGGGCAGCCGTCGGTAGTAATCGATCGGCACGTGCTCCTGCTCGTCTCGATAGACACCGACGTGGCCAACGCGAGCATCGGGGAGCAGGCGCAGGAACCCCTCGACCATCCCCAGCCCGGCGCGCAGCACGGGGACGACCGCGACCTCGTCGCGCAGGCGGCGGCCGGTCGTGGGCTCCAGCGGGGTCTCGATCTTCACCTCCCGTACCGGCAGCTCACGCGCGACCTCGACGGCCATGATCGCCGAAGCCTCGAACAGGGCCTGGCGGAAGACGCCGTGCGGCGTGGCGCGGTCGCGCGTCACCGCCAGGCGATCGGCGAGCACCGGGTGCTCGAGCACGGTCAGCTTCGGAGCCACGGCGCCGATCGTACTGGCGACGCGGCCATCCCGTGTGGCACGGTAGGCTCGCGCGCCCATGGCGCGCGTGAACGTCGAGCTGAAGGCTCGCGACTCGGACCCGCTGGGCACCGTGGCCCGCTGCCGAGCTCTGGGCGCCGAGGATCGCGGCATCCTCAGCCAGCGCGACACGTACTTCATCGCCCGTAGTGGCCGGCTCAAGCTTCGTGAGGACGGCTCTGGCGGCGGCGAGTTGATCGCCTACCACCGGCCGGACGACGCCCAGGCGGCCGAGAGCCGCTACGTCCTAGCGCCGGTGAGCGCCCCCGCGGAGGTGGCCGAGGCGCTCGCCATCGCGCTTGGAACCATCGTGGTCGTGGCCAAACGCCGGCATCTGTTCCTGTGGAAGGGCGTGCGGATCCACCTCGACGACGTCGATGGGTTGGGCGCCTTCGTCGAATTCGAGGCGGTCGTGCCGGAGGCGGGTGAACCGAGCACCGAGCGCGCCAAGGTCGCTCGGCTGAAGGCCGCGCTGGCGATCGACGACTCAGCGCTCGTCTCCGTCAGCTACGCGGACCTGCTGCTCGACGGGCCGCAGGCGCTGCTGCGCGCGGCCGACGCGGCGATGGGCCACGCGTACGTGCCGTACTCACGCTTTCCGGTCGGGGCGGCGCTTCGTGGCGCGAGCGGCGCGATCTATGCCGCCGCGAACGTCGAGAACGCGGCCTACCCTCAGGGCCAGTGCGCAGAGGCCTCAGCGATCGGCGCGATGGTCGCCGCCGGCGAGACTGCCATCACCGCCGTCGCCGTCGTCGCGCGCAACGTCGAGCACTGCCCTCCGTGCGGCGGTTGCCGCCAGCGCCTGAGCGAGTTCGCCGCCGCCGACACACCGGTCCACCTCGGTCGCCCGGGCGCTACGCCGCAGACGGTCACGGTTGGCGAGCTCCTGCCCGGCTCGTTCGGACGCGCGGAACTCGAGGGAGCCGGATGACTCACGCCGCCGACTTACAAGCGAGTCTGGATGGCGAGCGGAGGCGATCAGCGTGAGCCGTCTCGACGAGCACCGGCCTCACGTCGGCGTCGTGCTCGGCTCGGGTCTTGACGGCTTCGCCGACGCGGTCACCGACGCTGTGTTCGTCGGCTACGACGAGTTGCCCGGCTTTCCGCGTCCTAGCGTCGCCGGCCATCGTGGCCAGGCGGTGCTCGGGACGATCGGCGGGGTGCGCGTCGCCGTGCTGCAGGGCCGGGCGCACGTGTACGAGGGCGGAGACCTCGATGCCCTGCGGACGCCGGTCCGCGCGCTGAAGGCGGCCGGCGCCGAGATGCTCGTGCTCACCAACGCGGCGGGCTCGCTCCGCGCCGAGGTCGGGCCCGGCCGGCTGATGGCGATCACCGATCACATCAACCTCCAGGGGGTCAACCTGCTGATCGGTCCCAACGACGAGTCGATCGGCCCCCGTTTCCCGTCGCTGCGTGACGCGTACGACCCGCGGCTGCTCGGCGAGCTCCGGGCGGCGGCGCACGAGACAGGCGTGGAGCTGGCCGAGGGCGTGTACCTGGCGGTCACCGGTCCGAGCTTCGAGACCCCTGCGGAGATCCGCGCGTTCCGAACGCTCGGTGCCGGCGCGGTCGGCATGTCGACCGTCCAGGAGACGATCCTCGCCCGTCACTGCGGGCTGCGCGTCGTGGCCATCTCGGTGATCACGAACCTCGCCGAAGGCATGAGCGACGAGCCGCTCAGCCATGAGCAGACGCTCGGCGGCGCCGCCCAGGGCGCCCCGGACCTGCATCGCCTGCTCCGGTCGTTCATCGCCCGATGCTCGCCGCCGAGCTGATCCGGCGCAAGCGCGACGGCGGCGAGCTGTCGGCCGACGAGCTCACCCGGCTCGTGACCGGGATCATCGACAGCACCGTCAGCGACGCTCAGGTCGGCGCGCTGGCGATGGCGATCGTCTGGCGGGGAATGAGCGCCGCCGAGCGCGTGGCGCTGACCGCAGCGATGACCCCTACGGGCGAGGTGCTGACCTGGGACGGCGTGCACCGGCCGATCCTCGACAAGCACTCGACCGGCGGGGTCGGCGACAAGGTCAGCCTCCTGCTCGCGCCGATCGTGGCCGCCTGCGGCGGCGCGGTGCCGATGATCTCCGGGCGCGGACTGGGGCACACCGGCGGGCGGCCGCGCTGCGCGACGCGTACACGCTCTCCGCGGCGACCGATGGCGAGGTCGGCGGTCCGGTCGTGATCGAGATTCAGCGGACCGTGTAGACGCCGGTCGGTCCCGCGTGGTAGCCCTTCGCCCCGACCGCCAGTGCCAGGGGGCTCCGCGGGTCCTCCCCGGCTGCCAGGCGCCGGAGCGCGAATCGGAAATCGCAGCGAGGCGTCCAGCCGAGTGCGGCCCGCGCGCGCGCGTTCACGTACACCCGCTCGATGGAGGGGAGCATCCTCCAGCCACGCTGGGCGTACACGTCCTCGTACTCGGGAACGAGCCGGCGCATGACTGCGGGCAGGTTCGCGCGCACGCCGGCCAGGTCAGCCGGAGTGAACGGGGTGGTGGCGCTGATCACGTAGCGGCCGAAGCCGATCTCCGCGGCGCGTTCCAGCGCCCGCAGGTGGGCGGTGACGACGTCCTCGATGTCGACCCGGCGGTAGAGCAGCTCGTTGACCTTCAGATTGAGGTCGTCGTACGCCCCGCGGACCTCGTCGCGATCATCGCCCTCCAAGAAGAAGCGGGAGGTGCGCAGGATCAGGCACGGCAGGCCGTGATCGCGGTGGACGAGCTCGCACAGATCCTCCGCCGCCGTCTTGCTCGCGCCGTAGATGTTGCGCGGCAGCGGTGCAACCTCCTCCGTGATCCACGCCGCCGGCTTTCCCGCGGCGGGGACGAGCGCCCGCCCGAACGTGCTCGTCGTGCTCGTGAACACGAACGCGCCAATGCCCGCGGCGACCGCCTCCTCCAGCAGGTGGAGCGTGCCCGTGATGTTGGTCTGCACGAAGTCCGCCCGCGTGTGCGAGCCGACGTGCGGCTTGTGCAGCGTCGCCGCGTGCAGGACGGCGTCAACCCCGGCGATCGCGCCCTGCACACAAGACCGGTCGGCGATCGATCCGACGATCGTCGTATACGGCGAGGGGAGGACGTCGAGTCCGAGCACCTCGTGCCCGGCGCTGGGAAGCGCGCGCATCAGGGCCTCGCCGAGGTGGCCCGAGCTGCCGGTGACGAGGACGCGCACGCCACGAGCATAATTCCCCATCTTCATGCTCCACGTCCCCACCGCCGAACTGCACGTCCACCTCGAGGGCACCGCCCCGCCGGAACTGATCTCGCGGATCGCGGCGCGCAACGGGCTCGCGCTGCCCGACCGGCTGCTCGGCACCGACGGGCGCTTCCGCTACGTCGACTTCCTCGATTTCCTGGCGACCTACGACCTCGCGGCAAGCGTCATCCGCACGGCCGAGGACTATCGAGACATCACCTACGAGTACCTGTGCGCGTGCGCGCGCGGGGGCTCGATCTACGTCGAGCTCACCGCGTCCCCCGACCACGCCGCGCTCGTCGGATTGCGCGACGAGGACCACTGGGCCGGGATCGCGCGGGGGATCGATGAGGCCCGCCGCGAGACCGGCATCGAGGGGCGGATCCTCATCTCGGCCGTCCGCAACTTCGGCGTGCAGCGGGCGCGGCGAGTGGCTCATCACGCTGCCGTCCATCCGCACCCGTACGTGGTCGGTTTCTCGATGGCCGGTGACGAGGAGAACTTCCCGGCGGCTCGGTTCGCCGAGGTCTATGAGATCGCCGCCGCCGCGGGCCTCGGCTGCACGATCCACGCTGGCGAGTGGGGAGGCCCGGAGAGCGTGCGCGCCGCGCTGCAGCTGCCGATCACCCGGATTGACCACGGCGTGCGCGCGATCGAGGATCCGGCGCTGGTCGACGATCTCGCGGCCCGGCAGACCGTGCTCAACACGTGCCCGACCAGCAACGTCGTGCTCGGGATCTACCCGGACTACGAGCACCATCCGCTGCCGCGGTTGCGTGCGGCCGGAGTCAAGGTCACGCTCGGCTCCGACGACCCGCCGTACTTCGGCGCGACGCTGGCGGGCGAGTACCGGCTCTGCGCCGAGCGGATGGGCCTCGACGACGACGAGCTGCTCGACATCACGCGGACGGCGATCGACGCCGCCTTCTGCGATGAACCGCTGCGCGCCGTCCTGCGCGCTCGGCTCGAGGACCCGACCCCGGGCCTCCCGCCAACCGAGTGACCGACCACTAGCCCAGCGCGGCGATCCGCTCGACGAGCAGCGCCAGGAACCGCTCGGCGTCGATGGCGACCGCCACGTGGCAGTTCGGCGGCCAGTGGGCGCCGCGCAGGTCGGCGTGCGTGCGGCCGCGGGAGGGCTCGGGCCCGGTGTCCACGACGACGCCGCAGTGCAGCGGTGCTCAGCAGCGTCCCGTCGATGCAATGCGCCAGCGCGACGGCGTCGTGGACCGGCGCGCCGTCCCACCCGTAGCTGCGGGAGTGAAACTGCGCGTAGAAGGCATACAGGTCAGCGACGAGCCGCCCGGCACGGCCGGTGCTCGCCAGCTGCTCGATGTGGGCCGGCGTGACCAGCGCCTGGTGGGTGACGTCGAGCCCGACCATCGTCACATCGAGCCCGCGGCTGAACACGACGTGGGCGGCCTCGGGGTCGGCCCAGATGTTGAACTCGGCGGCCGGCGTCACGTTGCCTTCCCCACAGGCACCGCCCATCAGGACGATCCGCTCCAGCCGCGCGCCCAGATCGGGATACCGTGCGAGGAAGAGCGCCACGTTGGTCAGCGGACCGGTCGCAACGAGCGTGACCGGCTCCGAATTGCTGGCGATCGCGTTGGCGATCCAGTCGATGGCGTGGGCGGGCTCCGCTGGCCGCGACGGGGGCGGTAGGTCTGGCCCATCGAGCCCGGTGTCGCCGTGGACCTCGGCGGCGACATGCCGCTGGCGGAGGAGCGGGCGGGCAGCGCCGGCGGCGACCGGGAACTCGTCCCGACCGAGGTGGTCAAGCACGCGGATCGCGTTGGCGGTCGTCTTCTCGAGCGTCTGGTTGCCGGACACGGTGGTGACGCCGAGCAGACGCACCTCGGGGCTGGCGAGCGCCAGCAGCAGCGCTATCGCGTCGTCATGGCCCGGATCGCAGTCGAGGATGATGTCGGGCATCAGCTGAGAATGGCATCGATCTCAGCGGCGGCCGGGAGCGACGATTGCGCGCCCGGGCGAGAGGCGGCGAGCGCGCCGCCGGCGCACGCCCGGCGCAACGCCTCGCCACGCTCCCGCCCGGCGATCAGCGCGAGCACGAGCGCCGCGCAGAACGCGTCACCCGCGGCGGTCCCGTCGACTGCGTCGACGCGCGGCGGGGCGGCCCGCGCGACCTCCTCGCCGCCTTCAAGCAGCACCGCTCCCTCGGCGCCAAGCGTCAGCGCCACCAGGCCGGCGTACGGCCCAACCCGCTCGTGCTCGTAGCGGTTGACGACGAGCAGATCAGGTTCGAGCTTCAGCCGGTCCCGGGCCGGCGCGGCGTTGAGGCAGAAGAACCGCGCCTGGCGCGCCGCGGCCGCGATCGCCGCCTCCGGGATTTCCTGTTGGGCGATCACGGCATCGGCGTCGCCGACGTCGACGTCCTCGGGCGCGAGCCGCGCGTTCGCGCCGGGCGCGACCACGATCACGTTCTCGCCGCTGGCATCGACGAGGATCAGAGCGACGCCACCCTGGCCTGCGTCGATGACGACGCCTCCGACGTCGACCCCCTCCTGCTCGAGCGAGCGCAGGACGAGATCGTCGCCCGGCGCACTGCCGACTCGGCCGACGAACCGCACCTGCGCCCCAAGGCGTGCCGCGGCCACCGCCTGGTTGGCGCCCTTGCCGCCCGGCCCGCGCGCGAACGCCGCGTCGCCGACCGTCTCCCCAGCGTGCGGGAGTCGCTCGCAGCGGGCTACGAGATCGATGTTCGCAGAGCCGACGACGGTGATCCGGGGCGAGGACACGGCGCCGATCGTACGCGCTCGGCACCGCCGCGCTGCACTGCCCGGGCGCTCACTCGAGCGCGAGCCGCTGGTCGGTGACCCCGGGGATCACCCGCTCGCCGTATGCCGACAGCGTCGCGTCCTGGGCGTCGTGCTGCAGATAGAGACCGAAGTGGCCGACCCCAATGGAAGCTAGTTCCTTCAGCCGGGCGACGTGCACCGCCGGCGGGCCGATCAGGCAGAAGCGCTCGACGGTCTCGTCGGGGACGAACTCGGTGTGGGTGTTGCCGGCCTTGCCGTGCTCGTTGTAGTCATACCCCTGCCGGCCGGCGATGTAGTCGGTCAGGCTGCGCGGGACCGCCGCGCCTTCGCCGCCATAACGGTTGACGATGTCGGCGACGTGGTTGCCGACCATCCCGCCGAACCAGCGGCACTGCTCGAGCGCGTGCCGGCGCTGCTCGTCGCTGCCGTCGGTGACGTACGCGGGGGCGGCGACGCACATCGTGATCGCGTCCGGATCGCGCCCGGCAGCGGTCGCGGCCTCCCGCACGCTGGCGATGCTCCAGCCGGCGATGTCGGGGTCTGCGAGCTGAAGGATGAAGCCATCGGCCACCTCGCCGGTCAACTTGAGCGCCTTCGGCCCGTAGCCGGCAACCCAGATGTCGAGGCGGCTGTCCGGGTTCCACGGGAAGCTGACCGTCGAGCCCTTGTAGTCGATCGCCTCGCCGTTGGCCAGCGCGCGGATCACCTCGACGCTGGCTCGCAGGTCGGCGAGCTTCACCGGCCGGCCGTTGATGGTACGCACTGCCGAGTCGCCGCGGCCGATCCCGCAGATCGTCCGATTGCCGTACATCTCGTTGAGCGTCGCGAACAGCGACGCGATCACCGTCCAGTCACGCGTCGCCGGGTTGGTCACCATCGGCCCGACCGTCAGCTTGTGGGTGCAGTCGAGTATCCGGCTGTAGATCACGAACGGCTCCTCCCACAGCAGGTGGGAGTCGAACGTCCAGGCGTGCGTGAATCCGTACGTCTCCGCCTGCCGGGCGAGCTCTATCACCCGCGCCGCCGGTGGATTCGTCTGTAGGACGACGCCGAAGTTCATTGTGGGATGCCCCCCGCTTCGCCGACCAGCGCCGCCCCCCGGGCCAGGACGTGGGAGACCGTGCGGCCGTACGCGTCGATCGCGATCCGCAGCGCCTGCTCCGGCGAGTCTTCGATCGCCGCGTGCGAGAGCGGCGGGTCCGAGCGGGCGAAGATCATCGCGGTCGCTAGCACCCGGCCGATCTCGGTGGCATCGTGCAGCGGACCGCTGGGGATCGGCGAACCGTCCCCGCCGCCGGCGTCTTGCACAGCGGATTGCGCAGCCGCCACGATCGCGGGATCAAACGGCGTCGGCGTGGCGCCGAAGATCCGGTGCACCTCCAGCTGGCAGTCAAACGCCTCGGCGGCGCCGCGGCACGCGGTGAGCGCGTCATCGAGCATTGCGGCGAGCACGCCGGCGTCGAGGTGGCGCTGGTCGAGTTGCATCTCGGTCCGGCCCGCGACCGCGGTGATCACCCCCGGGGTCGAGTGGAGGTTCCCGACGGTGGCGACGCCGCCGCGGGCGATAGCGCTCTCCCGTATGGCCAGCGTCGCCTGGGCGGCGGCGGCGAGCGTGTCGCGACGCAGGCGCATCGGCGTCGACCCGGCATGGGCGGCCTGCCCGGCGAACGTCAGCAGGTGGCGCTCGACGCCGAACGTGCCGCTGACCGCGGCAGCCAGCCGGCCCGTGTCGAGCAGGACGGGACCCTGCTCGATGTGGAGCTCCAGGTAGGCGACCGCCCCCTGGAGCGACGCGGTCGCACCCGGGGCGTGGTCGAGATCGACGCCGCACGCGCTCAGCGCGTCGCCGAGCGGGGTGCCGCCGGCGTCGAGCAGCGAGCGGACATCGTCGGGCACGAGCGTGCCCGCGCAGGCGGAAGAGCCGAGCAGGCTCCGGCCGAAGCGGGCGCCCTCCTCGTCGGCCCAGTCGACGAAGCGGACGCTGAGCGGCGCGGGCGTGGCGCTGCGCGCCACCTGGCGCACGGTCTCCAGCGCAGTCAGCAGCCCGAGCGCGCCGTCAAGCCAGCCGCCGTCCGGGACCGCGTCGATGTGCGACCCCACGATCACGAACTCATCGGCCTCCCCCGGTACCGTCGCCCACAGGTTCCCCGCGACGTCCTGGCAGGACGTCAGCCCGATTGCGCCCAGCTTGCCCTGCAGCCAGTCGCGGGCGGCGAGCCAGTCGGGGCTCCAGGCGAGGCGCTTGGCCCCCGCGAACCGCCCGCCGCTGGCCGCCGCGAGTTCGTCGAGATCGGCGAGCACCGCCGAGGGATCGAGGTTGAGCTCGATCACGCGCTGACGGTCTCCGTCTGGCGGGTCAGAGCGCGGCGCACGAACCGGCCGTGACCGGGCTCGGTGAGGATCTCGCCGCGGTCGTACACGAGCGTCCCGCGGCAGAACGTGTGTCGCACGCTCGCCGTGGCGATCTCGCCCTCGTACAGGTCATAGTCGACGTTCATGAACGAGGTGGCGCGACCGTAGGCGCGCGGCGCGGCCGGGTCGAATACGACGACATCGGCGTCCTTGCCGGGCAGCAGCGCGCCCTTGCCATGCAGGCCGAAGCGCCGCGCGACCGTCGTCGAGGTCCGGGCGACGAGCTCGGAACGGGTGATCCGGCCGGGAACGACGCCCTCGTCCCACAGCTTCGACAGCCGGTGCTGGATCAGAGCCAGGCCGTTTGGCACGAGACTGAAGTTGTTCAGGCCGCGCGCCTTCTGCTCGCTGGTGAACGGACAGTGGTCGGTCGACACGCTCTCCAACACGCCGCGCCTGACATAGGCCCACAGCGGCTCGTGGTTGGCAGCGTCGCGCAGCGGCGGCGAACAGACATAGCGGCATCCCTCGACGCCCGGCCGGCGCAGGTCGTCGATCGTGTTCGTCAGGTACTGCACACACGTCTCGCCGGTCACCGGCGCTCCACGCTGCTGCGCGGCCTCGATCTCCGCCGCGGCGGCCGCGCAGGTCACGTGGACGACGAACAGGGGGGCTCCGACGCTCTCGGCGATCCGCGCTGCGCGACTGGTCGCCTCGGCCTCGACGAACTCGGGCCGGGTCAGCGCATGATGAATCGGCGATGTCTCGCCGCGGGCGAGCGCGCGGGTCACCAGCAGGTCGACGATGTCGCCGTTCTCGGCATGAACCATCGTCAGCCCGCCGAGCGCCCGGGCGCGCTCCATGCACGCGGTCAGGACGTCGTCGCGCGCCATGAGCTCGCCCTTGTACGCCATGAACAGCTTGAACGAGCAGACGCCGGCCTCCGCCATCGCGCCCATGTCCTCCAGCACCGGCTCGCTGCCGTTGGTGATCGCCATGTGGAACCCATAGTCGACGTGCGCGGCGCCCTCGGCGCGGGCCGACCACTGCTCGAGCGCGGAGCGGAGGTTGTCCGGCTCGCGCTGGATCGCGAAGTCGACCAGGCACGTCACCCCTCCGGCGGCCGCGGCACGCGTGCCCGTGTCGTAGTCATCGGAGGACATCATCCCCATGAACGGCATCGACAGGTGGGTGTGGTTGTCGATCAGGCCGGGCAGCACGTAACAGCCGCTCGCGTCGATCACCGTCGCCCCCTCTGGCGCGGTCACGCGTCCGACCGCGGCGATCGTCTCGCCCTCGATCAGCACGTCGCCGAAGAACTCATCGTCCGCGGTCACGACCGTGCCGCCGGTGATCAGCGTGGTGTCGGGCACGGCGGGACTCCTCTCGTCAGGAGCGCGTTCTGAACCGGGTGGCGTTCGGCCCCGCGCATAACCAGGAACCATAGGCGAACGCGGCCGTCTCGACCAGTGGTGGCCTCGCAACCGCGAGCCGACGATTCGGCGCCGCGCACGCACCCGCGCCGGCCCGCACGCACCCGCGCGCGGGCATCGGCGACGGTCCGTGCACGGGTCGGGCAGGATGACGCCGTGGGATTCACGCGCGCCGAGCTGGCCGCCTTCCGTGACGAGGAGGTCGACGATCTGCTCGGCCCGGAGCTGCGGCTGCTGTTCGTCGGGATCAACCCCGGGCTGTGGACGGCGGCGGTCAACACCCACTTCGCCCATCCCGGCAACCGCTTCTATCCGGCGCTGGCCCGAGCCGGGATCATCGAGCTCGAGGTCGATCGGTCCACGGGCATGACTGACGCCGAGCGCGCCCACCTGCGTGAGCGGGGGATCGGGATCACCAACCTGGTGCGCCGGGCGACCGCCCGAGCCGACGAGCTCTCCCGTGAGGAGCTGCACGAGGGTGGCCGGCGGCTGCTGGCGTTGGTCGCCGAACGCCGGCCGAGGGTGGTGGCGATCGCCGGCGTGACCGCCTTTCGGCATGCCTTCGGTGAGCGTCGCGCGGCTGCGGGACGCCAGTCGCAGACCCCTGCGCAGCGGGCCCGCTGGTCGGGCGCCGCTCTGTGGGTGATCCCCAACCCGAGCGGTCTCAACGCCCACGAGACAGTGGCGAGCCTGGCCGCCGCCTACGCGGCCCCGGCGGTGGAGGCCGGCGTCATCGCCGCCCGCTGATCGTCCCCGCCCGCTGATCACCCCCGCTCGCTGATCACCCCTGCGATGTATGCACAAAGTAAACGGTTTCGTAGACCTGCAGCCAACGGATCGGTATGCTGGACGCATGCCGCAGCGCGACATCAACCCGTTCCGCTTCTCGGGTCCGCTCGCGCCCGAGGACATGATCGACCGCAATCCGGAGGCCGATGATCTGCTGGCGCTGGTGGAGGGCGGTCACTCCTTCCGCCTGGTCGGTCCGCGGCGCTACGGCAAGACGACGCTCCTGCGCCGGGTGCTGGAGGGCGCCGCGCATGAGCAGATGGCGACGGTCCTCGTCGACCTTCAGGACGTCTTGTCGATCTCAGAGATCGTGGTCAGGATCGAGCGCGGCTACGAGCGCCTGAAGGGGCCGATCCGTCGCCATGTCGAGAGCCTGCTGCGAACCTGGAACATCGGCCTGTCGCTCGGGGGAGGCGGCTTCACCGCCACCCTACAGCGCAACCCGCACGTCGACGCGGAGTCGGTCCTGCTGCGCTTGTTGGAGTTGCCGGCGTCTCTGTTCGATCGCCAGGGCATCCCGAGCCTGATCGTCTTCGACGAGATCCAGGACGTGCTGGCGGTCCCGGGCGCCGACGGCAAGATCCGCAGCGTCATCCAGCATCAGGGCGAGGCGGCCACCTACGCTTTCGCCGGCTCGGCGCCCGGGATGATGCGGCAGCTGTTCGCCGACCCTGGACGCCCGCTGCTGGATCAGGCGGTGCCCCGCAATCTCGTGCCGCTGCCGCTGGACGAGGTGGCCGATTACGTCCAGGCGCGGTGCGAGCGCACGGGCCGGGACGTCAGCGCGGCGCTGGCCCCCTATCTGGAGTTCACCCGCGGGCACCCACAGCGCAGCATGATGCTCGCCCACTATCTGTGGCAGCGCACGCCGCGGGCCGCGAGCGCCGATGAGACGACATGGCTGTCGGCGCTGGACCAGGCCACGACGGACGCGGCGCCGCTGATGCAGGCGATCTGGCGCGCGCTGACCGCCAATGAGCGGCGCGTCGCGCGGGCGCTGGCGGTCGCCGCCACCCCGCTGTACAGCGAGGACACGGCCAGCGCGGTGGGAATCAAGCGCACGAGCATCGCCCGAGCTCTGGAGGGGCTGACCGGCAAGGCCGACGTGATCGTCGTTGACGGCGGGCCGCGCTTGACCGATCCGATGTTCGAGCACTGGCTGCGGGAGCGTGGGCTGACGCCGGCCGGTGATGAGTTCGACGAGTGACGTGGGTCACCGCGTGCCGGCGCCGTGCGAGCGGGCTCGATCAAGCGCTGCGCCACCGCGGTCGGCGCCGGCGCGATGGCCGTGCGCTTCGTCCATGAGCGCATGTCCGGTGTGCCCGCTTGAGCGCTCCGGTCTCGGGCGCAGCCGGTCGGTAACGCGCCAGACGAGTGATCCCGCCGAGGAGGATGACGGCGTCCTGCCCGAGGCAGGGCCGGTCAGCGGGGTGGGAGTGAGCTAACCTCCTGCGCGTCAGTGCCCGCGCACTTCTCGCCAAAGACGTAACGCGGGCATTGGTTGCGGCGGCCGTCCCAGTCACTCGGGGCGGCCGTTTTTTGTTGGTCT
>CAWHMI010000022.1:0-263390 GCA_963830395.1 uncultured Actinomycetota bacterium | reverse complement strand
GATGGCGAGACCCGGACTCGAACCGGGGACACCACGATTTTCAGTCGTGTGCTCTACCAACTGAGCTATCTCGCCCTGGCCGCGCGATGCTACCGAGTCGGCTGTCCGTCGAGCCCCCGCCGGCGGCGGCGGCGCGGCGGCCCTCCACGCGTCTTTGCGACGTTCATGGTCGCAGCCGACGCCGGCAACAGGCGGACCCCCGGCCCCTCTCAAGTATTCCGCGCCGGAACGATCGGGAACGCGTCGAACTCGACGGCGCCGTCCGCCGCGATGACGGTGTACACGGCGCGGGCGCCCGCCGGGCCCGCAGTCACCGTCAGAAAGCCATACCGGGAGCAGTCGTAGGCCTCGAGGGTGACGTCGGAGAGGCCCGGGAACGTTGCCGGGAGCTCTCCGATTCCGGTGCCCACCTGGTGGCGCTCGTGAAAGCCGCCGGCGCCGGCCACGACGTAGGGGACAGAGTCGCAAAGGCTCGGCGGCAGCCCGTTTAGATCCTGTGATCGCCGTCGAGTCGGCGCGCGGCGGGTCGGGCGGCGAGCCGCTCGGGCTGGGTCATGCGGCGCAGCAGCTCCAGGGCTCCCCGCTTGGACAGCGGCTCGTTCAGGTTGCCGCACTTGGGCGACTGCACGCACGACGGGCAACCCGATCGGCACGGACATTCGCCGATCAGGCGCTGGGCGTCGCCGGTCAGCCGCTGGAACTCGTCATAGCCGCGGCGCGTGATCCCGACACCGCCGGGATGACCGTCGTAGATGAAGATCGTCGGTCCGCCGGTCTGGGGGTGGGCGTTGGTCGACAACCCGCCGATGTCCCACCGATCGCACATGGCGATCAGCGGCAGCACCGCGATCTGGCCGTGCTCGAGCGCGTGCAGCGAGCCCAGCAGCTCGGCCGGCGGAAACGGCTCGGCGGCGATCAGCTCGTCAAGCTCGTACCACAGAGCCCGCGTCGAGAACTCCACCGTCGGCAGATCGAGCGTCTGAAAGTCGATCACGGCGTGATCCTGCAGTCCCTTTCGTTGATAGCCGAGCACCGTTTCCGAGTAGACCACCGAGCCGTAGGAGAGGGTGACCCCGCCCGCGGCGCGGCGGTCGCCGAGCCGCACTATGTACGTCATGCTCTCGCGTTTGGCCTGGGTGAAGTAGTCGCCGTCAAAGCGCTCCAGAACCACGCGGCGAGCGCCGAGATCCAGCTCGACGACGCGGTACGAGCGGCCGAGATGCAGGTAGACCGCCCCGTCGTGAACGGTGGAAAACGCCCGGCCGGCGTCGATCGTGCCGAGGACCTCCCCCGAGCCCCCGTCGAGCAGGACGAAAGCATCGGCCGACGCCGAACGGAGCGCCACTCGGGCCGCCGGATAGTCGTCGGCGCGACGCGGCACGAACCCGGTCGCGCGCTCGCGCAGGAATCCCGCCTCGGCGAGCTCGCCGGCATGCTCGCGCCACTGCGGCCCGAGGATCGGCTCATCCTGGTCTGACAGGGGTGCCTCGTGCGCGGCGCACAGCAGGTGCTCGGCGTAGATCTCGGAGTTCGACGGATCCAGGATCGCCGCCTCCACGGGCCGCCGGAGGAACTCATCGGGGTGGCGGCAGAAGAACTGGTCGAGCGCATCCTCGCCGGCGATGTAGACCGCCAATCCGCGTCCGCGGCGCCCCGCCCGGCCCCACATCTGGCGGAGGCTCGCGACCGTGCCGGGAAAGGTGACGCACACCGCGGCATCGAGCTCACCGATGTCGATCCCGAGCTCCAGCGCGTCCGTGGCGACCACGCCGAGCAACTCCCCGTCGGTGAGGCGACGCTCGATCTCGTGGCGTTGCGCCGGCGTGTAACCGGCGCGGTAGGGAGCGATCCGTTCGCCCAGCTCTGCCGGGAGGCGATCGACGGAGTGGCGGAGGATCAGCTCGACTCCCTTGCGTGACTTCATGAAGCAGATGGTGCGCGCGCCGGAGGCGACCAGCTCGGAGAACACCTCGGCCGCCTCGTAAAGGGCCGAAGCCCGGACCCCGAGCTGCTCATCGAGCAGCGGCGGGTTCCACATGGCGATGCGGCGTTGGGCGCGCGGCGCGGCGTCGTGCGCCACCAGGTGAAACGGCGCCAGGCCGGTGAGCGTCTCCGCCAGGTCGCGCGGATTGGCGATCGTCGCGCTTGCCAGCAGGAAGCGAGGCTCGGTGCCGTGGATGGCGGCGGCGCGGCGCAGCCGCCGCAGCACGTTGCCGACGTGCGAGCCGAACACGCCGCGGTAGACGTGGGCCTCGTCGACCACGACGAACGCGAGGTTCGCGAACAGGTCTCCCCAGGCGTCGTGGTGGGGGAGGATCCCGACGTGGAGCATGTCGGGATTGGTGATGATCAGGTTGCTGCGCTTGCGAATCGCCGTCCGTTGCGCGCGCGGCGTGTCGCCGTCGTAGATCGCGGGTCGGATCGCCTTGTCGAGCCCGAAGCGCTGTAGCGAGCGAGCCTGATCCTGGGCCAGCGCCTTGGTCGGATACAGATACAGGGCGCGGGCGGTCGGGTCGGCGGTAAGGACCTCAAGGGTCGGCAGCTGGAAGCACAGCGACTTGCCGGATGCCGTGCCGGTGGTGACGATTGTCGGACCGTCGAAGGCCTTTTCCAGCGCCTCGCGCTGGTGGGCGTAGAGCATCTCGATGCCGGCCCGCTGCAGCGCTGACGCGACGGTCCAGCTCAGCTCTTCAGGGATTGCGACGAGGCGGGCCCGACGGCCGGGGAGCACGTCGTCATGCACGAGACGCGCATCGGCGCGACCACTGCTGAGAAGTGCTTCCCAGGGCTCGGTTTGGTTGACCGCGGACATGCTTGCGTTTCAGTATGGCGGGCGTGTTTGGGTGCGATAGCGGACGGGTTCCGGTGGCAACGGCGGGCGGGTTGCGGTGGCAACGGCGGGCGGGTTCAGGTGGCACGGCGGGCGGTTCAGGTGGCAACGGCGGGCGGGTTCAGGTGGCCGGCGGTCGGTGCGGTGCTACCGTCGCGCCGCCGTGCGATGCCTCTATGTCGATCTGGATGGGACTCTGCTCGGCCCCAATGCGTCGCTGCTGACCGGAGCCGACGGCAGCTTCAGCTCCCGGGGCGTGCGGGCCCTGGAGGCCTGCGCGAGGGCGGCTGTCGAGGTCGTCATCTATTCCGGCCGGCGTCAGGGGAGCGTGTTCGAAGGGGCGCGGTTGATCGGCTCCTCGGCCTACATCTTCGAGCTGGGCTGCGGTCTGGTGGTCGACGGCGAGCTGGAGTGGCTGACCGACGGCCTGGTGCCCGACGAGGCGGCCGGCTCCATCCATGACCAGATCGACGCCTCGGGCGCCCCGGCCTTGCTGCTGGAGCGCTTTGCCGGCCAGCTGGAGTACCACACACCCTGGTCGATCGGGCGCGAGGTTTCCCACCTGTTCCGCGGTGACGTCGACCTAGACGAAGTCGCCGCAGTGCTGGAGGCGGCCGGGTTGGGCTGGCTTCGACTGGTCGACAACGGCGTCATCCGCGCCGCGTCCGAGCAGATGGTCGGGTTGCCGGTGATCCGCGCTTACCACCTGATCCCGGCGGGAGCGTCGAAGGCTCGCGGGGTCGCGCGGCACATGCAGGCGCGCGGCTACGCGCCGGAAGACTGCATCGCCGCCGGCGACTCGCGCGAGGACATGGAGACGGCGTCGGTCGTCGGGACGTTCTGGCTGGTGGCCAATGCTCTGGAGCGTGACCTGACCCTGGGTGACGAGGTCCGGGGCCGAGACCGGATTCGGATCGCGTCGGAGAGCTACGGCGCCGGCGTATATGAGGCGGTGGTCACGACACTCGCCGAGAGGACGCGCTGAGCCCGGCCAGCTGGCGCGGGACGGCCTGCGCTCCCGTGGGCATCTCGTTGGCCGTTGGCCTAGGTCGCGCCGTTCCCTAGGCCGCGCCGCGGGACCGAGACAGGGGCCTAGGCCGCGCCGTTCCCTAGGCCGCGCCGCGGGACCGAGACAGGGGCGAGCGAGCGGATTCGTCCTCGCGCGCCACCTCCTCGGCCAGCACCGCTGTGGCGTCCGCGAATTCGCCGAACGCATCCGCGACATCCGCGGCGTTGGAGCCCGTGATCGCGTGGTTGAGCGTGTTCACCGCGGCGTCGAACCGCTCCCAGAGCGATGGGGGACCGCGCCGTCCAGTCCCCGGCCGCAGTTCGTAGGGCGGCGCGGCGTTTTCGGCTCCCGGCACCGGACGCCAGAGCAGTCCAGCGGCGTGCGCGTGCTCCCACGCCACCTGCTCGCTGGCCGCGGCGTCGGCGAGCTGGCGCAGCCGCTGGCCAAAGCCAGCGTCCGGCGGGGCGAGCTTGTGCGCCCGCATCGCGTCGGCCCAGCCGTCGCTGGCGTGCCGCACCGCCCGCATGATCTCCGCCCGGCGACGGTCCAGATCCTCTCCGAAGCTCATTTGCCTCCGTCAGCCATCCCAGCGCGCCGCGGTCCGGGCTCCGCGACCCCGACCGGCTCGCCGCCCCAGAAGTCATCGGCGCTCGGTCCCGGCGGGGCCGACGACCCTGCACCCGGGCTGTAGCTCTCATCGAGGATCCGCTCAAAGTCCGAGCGCTTGATCCGCACCCGCCGACCGACCCTCAGTGCCGGGAGCGTCCCCTGATCGATCCAGTTGCGGACGGTCTGCTGGTTGAGCTTGAGCGTCTCGGCGACCTCCGCCACGGTCAGATAGGACTCCTCTGAATTGCTCCTGTCCACGTTTCTCGTTTCTAATTGAGACAAACTGGAACCAATCAAGAGGGTATACTACCGCCACCGGAGGACGGAAGTGCGTGGAGGGTGTGAGAGAAAGGCTGCAAACCCGTGGAAACGGGCGATCGCACAACCGAAGACGTGGCCGGGGGACCGCCGGATGACCGCAAGGTCATCCGGCTTCCCCGGGAATGGCTCGGCCCCCGCGATGAGCTCGTGCCGATCGGTCCGGCGGCCGGGGATCGGTCCCTGACGGCGGATCCACCCGGCGACGCCGAAGCGCTACCGCCGAAACCGGACGATTTCTGGGGCGAGGACTCGGCCGCCTTGCACGACGCGGTGCAGGCGCCGGCGACCTCGCACGACGCGGCGCGGACGCCAACGATTGGAGCCCAGCCACCGATTCGCCCGGCGGCGGCGCTGCCGCATAACCTCCCGTCGGCGCGCGTCCCCCGCCTGCCGGCAGCCCCATGGCTGCGCGCGCGGTGGGCGCTGCTGGGATTCGCCGCCGCCGCCATCGTCGCCATCGCGGTGATCGGCAACACAGAGTCCTCCGCGCCGCAGCGAGCGTCCGCGTCCGGTGCGAGGCAGTCGAATCGGTCCCCCGGCAATCCTGCGGTTCTGGAGCCGAGGGCGTCCAAGTCGTTTTCCGTCGGCCTCACGGCAGAGGCGGCCGCCGACGCGAGCCACGCGCAGTTGGCTCTCGCGCGCGCCCGCGCGCGTGAGGAAGCTCGTAGACGCGGACTGGCGATGAGGCGGGCCCAGGCTCGTCGGCGCCAGCGGGCTCAGCTGCAGCAGGAAGCGTTGGCGGCTACGGCGCAACCCGCAACCACGCCGACACCGGGGCCGGTCCCGGCGCCCCAGACGGCCGCGGACTCCTCCTCCTCGGCGCAGGCCGCATCGCAGACGACCGAAACGTATCCGGCGCCTTCAGCACCGGGCGCTGCTGCCCCCACCGCAACATCACCGGTCGCCGCCCCTGCGACGAGCGCCGGCGCCGCCAGCAGTTCGGGTGGCCAGACGACAAAGCCCGCGCACCAGCAGGCGTTTGGTGCGAACGGAAGCCTGGGACCCGGAACCAGTCCTGATGGATGATCACGGAAAGCGAGACTCGATGAAGACTGCCCTGAACCACCTCAAGCACAACCTCGTCGCCTACGTGGCGCTGTTCGTCGCCCTCGGAGGGACGAGCTACGCGGCCGTCAGCCTCCCGGCCGGGAGCGTCGGCACCAAACAGCTTCGAAACGGGTCAGTGACCGGGTCGAAGCTCGCGAGGGGAGCGGTGTCGCCCGCCAATTTGAACTCGAAGACGATCGCTGCGCACATTGCGCTGTGGGCCCAGATCCGGGCTGGTGGGCAGCTGGTGGGGTCGAGGCCGGCCGCGTCGGTGTTCCCCTCAGCGACGCCCGGGATCGAACGCATCAGCTGGAAGAAGTCCATTTCCTCGCACTGCGTCGCGCTCGCGGATGCGTACAACAACAGCCCGGGAACCGCCGCCGGCAGCGCGACTCTCCTCGGTCCGCTTCGCCTCAAGCACAGCACCGGGTATCTCATCACCGCGTTCGATGGGGGCGGCATCATCACGCCCCAGAACGTCAACGTGATCGTCGTCTGCCCTTGACCTGACGTGATGGTCCGCGCTCGCCTGCTGATAATGGCTGTGGCCGTCTCGGTATCGGCCGTCCTCTTTTGCGCGCTGAGCTCGAGTGCACGGGCGGACTACACCGTCTACGCCTGCGGCTCGTACCCCAATGGAGTGTTTCAGGGGTACAACACCTCGGCAGGCACGGCTGTGGGCGCCGAATGCCCCCAAGGTGCGTACAACGCCCATGGCATTTTCGCCGAGCCCGGCAGCGTCGCCGCCCCGTCGGGGGCGGCGGGCAGAGTGCAGGCGAATGCGCCCGCCGGTCTAGAGCTGACCGGCGCCAGCATCGGTCAGTATGCGGGGTACGGCGTCAACGATGGTGGGGGCTGGGGTGGCGGATTCTACTGGGGCGGCGGCGGCTTCAACGTCAACGACTCGACCCCCCAGAACCCGAACTTCGGATGGGTGTTTGCGGCGCCGTCCCGCTACTTTGGTCTGCAGTTGGTCTGCGGCAAAGCATCGTGCAGCGAGCCGGCGGAGATCGATGCCGGGTCGATCGCCCTGTACGTCCGGGAGACGCAGGGTCCGACGTTCTCGGCGACGGGGCTGTGGCAGACCTCGGGCTGGGTGCGCGGCACGTGGCCGTTTACCGCCTCATCGGACTCACCCTCTGGTGCATGCACACTGTCGGCGGCGCTCAACGGCGACACCGTTGCCTCGAGCACGACTACGTCGCAGAACAACACGGTCTGGAAGCAATGCCCGGGGGAGGCGATCAACCAGCCCATCGACACGACTCGGTTCGGCAATGGTGCGATGCCGTTGGTCCTCTTCTCCCAGGACGCGTCGAACGTCCCCGCTGGGCTGACCCAGACGGTCTACGTTGACAACACCGCGCCGACGATCTCACTCTCGGGTCCGGCCGACGCGCCCTCAACCGCCGGCACCCAGTACGTGACCGCGACCGCATCGGCGGGACCATCGGGCGTGGACGGGATCTCGTGCTCGGTCGATAACGCGCCGGCTCAGTGGTATCCGGGAGCCACCGCGCAGGTGCCGATCAGCGGCGTCGGGGAGCACCAGGTGAGCTGCGCAGCGGCGAACAACGCCGTCGACGCATCTGGCAACAACGGATGGTCAGACTCGGCGAGCTGGTCGATGAAGATCGGCGACCCCACGATCAATGGGATCACGTTCGGGCACGTGGTCGACACGCTGCGCTGCCGGCGGGTTCAGGAGCGCGTGAAAATCCGGGCGCATTGGGTGACGATCCGTCGCCACCACCAGCGGATCAAGGTCAGGCGCCGCGCGCGCTTCATCACCAAGAAGGTCACCAAGTGCCATCCCCGGACCGCGATCAGACGCGTCGTTGTCCGCATCCGCGTGCGCCGCCACGGTAAAGACATCTGGGTCAAGCGGCGTGAGCGCGAGCGGGTGGTCCTGCTGCCCCATCACAAGAACTCCTACAGCCTCCGGGTCGGGCACGGTAAGCCGGCGACGGTCAGCGGCTGGCTTGGCAACTACGCCGGAGTGGCCCTGAGCAGCCAGCCCATCACCGTCGTCACTGCGCCCAACAACGGCCTTGGCCAGTTCACTGCGGCCGCAGTGGCCACCACGTCCGCCACCGGATGGTGGGGCGTGAAGCTACCCGCGGGTCCGTCACGACTGGTGCAAGCGGTCTACGGCGGCAGCCCGACGACCGAGGGTTCGGTCTCCAATCAGATTGCGCTGACCGTCCCCGCCAAGATCCGGCTGCTGAGCGTCTCTCCACACAAGGTCGCCTGGGGTGGAACCGTTCGCCTGGTCGGCGAGCTCTACGACGGCTATCTGCCCACCGGCGGGGCGCTGGTGCGCCTGCGCATTGGGGAGGGCAGCGCGCAGACCACCTACGGGGTGCGCGAGCACGTCGGCGGCAACGGCCGGTTCACGACCACCTACACGTTCGGACAGGGGGTCGCGAGCATCCATCGCGCCTACTGGTTCCAACTGGCGTCGCTCCCGACGGGCAACTATCCCTACGCGCCGGCGGCGAGTCGGAAGCTCACCGTGGACGTCGGCGGCCACCCGCAGCAGCAGCACCACCTCCACCACTGACGCGAGAGAGCCGCGTAGGACCGGTCGGCGAGGCCGAAGTTTGTGCCGGATTCGTAACTGACGTAAAAAGTCTGTGCCAATCTGGGGTTTCGGCGCCCGATGCCGGTGCTGACGTGCTGTGCTGAAGAGCATGAGCAGGGATCGACGTCGCTACGAGTTCTCGATTGCGAACCGATCGCCATCGCGAGCGCAACCGAGTACCCTCCAGGAGAGATGGTCGGCGACATCCTGCAACCAACGCATCTGCTGTTGGTCTTGGTGGTGGCCCTGCTCGTGCTCGGCCCCAAGCGGCTGCCCGAGGTGGGTCGCCAGCTGGGGAACGGGCTCAGGGACTTCCGCTCGGCGATCAACGGCGAGCGCGCTGAGCACGTCGAGCCGCCCGCCGAGCACTACGAGCCGCCCGCCGAGCACTACGAGCCGCCCGCCGAGCACTACGAGCCGCCGGAGCCCGCTCAGGAATCCGGACAGAAGCCGCTTGAGACCGCGGTCGGGCGTGAACCGGCGCAACCGCCGCTGGAACACGAGTTCGCTCACGAGGCGTCCGAGCCGACTCCCGAGTCGCATGAGTTCGCTCACGACGGACCGCGAGCGACAGTTGCGAACCAGGCCGAGACATCGGGATCGACCGGCGAGCACGAGTTCGCCTACGAGGGTTCTGAGCCCGCTGAGAAGCGGGTCGACCCGCTCGGCTGACCGAGCCGCCGCCGAGCCGATGTCAGCGGGGCGTGACCGCGCCGCACTGGTGGCGCTGCTACGTCTCGGCCGGCGCGAGTACTGGCAGTATGCCGAGCTGGTGGAGGAGGCGGACAGCGCGGAGGTGGTGCTGCGGCGTGAACTCGCCGGCCGCGGCGATCAGGCCAGCCTGCTTCCCGATGAGCCTGAGCCGCTCATCGAGAGCGCCGAGTCGGACATCGCCGAGTGGCAGGCGAAGGGGTTACGACTGCTCGGCGTACTAGATGGGTCCTATCCCTGCAACCTTCGGCGCGTCCACGACCGCCCCCCGTTGATCTTCGTCGCCGGAGACCTGAAACCGGAAGACGCGCGCTCGGTGGCGGTCATCGGATCTCGCCGGGCGTCCAAATGCGGCCTGGAGACCACGGCTGAGATCGCGGAGCACCTGGTCGCCAGCGGCCACACCGTCATCTCGGGGCTCGCGGCCGGAGTCGACACCGCAGCCCATACTGCCGCTCTCTCGCTGGGCGGACGCACCACGGCGGTGATCGGCACCGGCCTAGCCAATGCGTATCCGCCGGAGAACGCCTGGCTCCAGGACCAGATTGCCCGGAGAGGTGCAGTTGTGTCGCAGTTCTGGCCGGACTCGCCGCCGTCTCGGACAAGCTTCCCGCTGCGTAACGCGGTGATGTCCGGACTTTCGCTGGGGACGGTGGTGGTGGAGGGTTCGGCGAGAAGCGGGGCGCGAATCCAGGCCAGGATCGCGCTTGGCCACGGCCGCCCGGTATTCCTCTGGGGAGGCTTGCTGGAGCAGGCTTGGGCGCGGGAGCTGGCGACGCGGCCGGGGGTGCACGTAGTGGCCCAGCCAGACCAGATCACGAGAGCGATCGAACGGCTCAATGCCACGGAGCTGCTGGCCGAGTAGGCGCCATGCCAAGCGTCGCCGAGCTGAGCGATCCGTACGGGAACTTCATGCTCGCGCCGCGGCACGGACGCAACGTCTGCTCGGCGTGCTTCAACCTCACCGAGGGATACGGGCGCTGCTACGCCTGCGCCTACGGCGCCCACCGCCTGGACGGGATGCTGCCGATCTCCTACAGCGTGGCCGGTGGGCAATTGCACCATGCGCTCGCCAGCTACAAGCGACTTTGGGGAGCGGCGACCCGGCAGCTCTCGCTCGAGCTGGCGGCCGTGCTGTGGCGTCACCTCGCAAGCCACGAGCGCTGCCTGGCACGCGCGGCCGGACTCGACGCTTTCGATCTCGTGACGACCGTGCCGCCAAGCGATTGCCGACGGGTCGACACCCACCCGCTTCACCTCATCGTGCGAGATCTGGTCGGCCCTGCCCGCGGGCGCTACCACCCGCTGCTCACGAGGTCCGAGGCACCGGTGGCGCCCCATCAGTTCAGTTGCGAGCGATACGCGCCCCGCCGGCAGTCGGGTGGTGCCACACCGTCCGTGAGAGGGCAGTCGGTGTTGCTGATCGACGACACCTGGACGACCGGCGCGAACGCGCAGAGTGCGGCTGCTGCTCTCAAGCAGGCAGGATCAGGTCCGGTAGCAGCGGTCGTAATCGGCCGATATCTCAATCGTGACTGGCGCCGCAACGATCGTCGTCTGCGGGAGCTGAGTCAGCCTTTTGATTGGAACCGCTGCGCCCTGTGCGAGCCGGCGGAGGCATAGCCGGCGCCTCAGGTCCACCAGGCGTCGAGCACCCGGCGCCAGTTGCCCCAGGCGATTGTCTGCACCTCAGCCTCGGCAAAGCCGACCCAACGCAACGCGTCGAGCAGCTTCGGCATGCCGGCGACGTCCCGGAGCTTCGCCGGGATGGTGGCGCCGTCAAAGTCTGAGCCCAGCGCCACGTGCGCTACTCCGATGCGGTCGGCGACATAGGCGGCATGGCGGGCGATCAGTTCCAGCGGCGTGTCGGGATCGTCGGCGAAGTCCGGGCGCAGGAACGAGCAGGCGTAGACGATGCCGACCAGCCCACCCGATGCGCCGATGGCGTCAAGCTGTGCATCCGTGAGATTGCGCGAAGCGCCGCACAGCGCGTGCGCGGCTGAATGACTGGCCACCAGCGGGCCGACATCAGCCCGGGCAACATCCCAGAAACCTGCCGCGTTGAGATGGCTGAGGTCCACCATGATTCCGAGCTCGGCACAGCGTCGGACCAGCGCCTGCCCCGCGGCCGTCAGGCCGGGTCCGACGTCGGGAGGGGACGGAAACACGAACGGCACACCATGTCCGAAGTCGTTGGCCCGACTCCACACCGGTCCGAGCGACCGCAGGCCGGCCTCGTACCACATGTCCAGGGACTCCAGTCCGGGGTCAATCGCCTCGGCTCCCTCCAGATGCAGGACGGCAGCGGGAGGTCCTTGATCGTCATGGGCGGCGTCGAGATCGGTCGCGCGACGAGTCAACCGGACTTCCCCCGCCCGCGCGAGCGCGAGCAGGCGCCCGGCGACGCGGGTCGCCAATGCCGAAGCTCGAGCCTGTGACACCGGCGCGGCGAGGTCGACCGCGAGCACGCCGTCATTACGCGGCACCGGGGTCCGGTCCTCATCCTCGGACGGAGTGAACACGGCGAAGATCGCGCCACGAACCCCACCGGCGCGCATCCGCGGGAGATCGAGATGACCGTTGGGGCGGCCGCGGACGATCAGGGAGTGGTCGTCGCGCGTCAGCGCGTCGTTGTGACCGTCGAACACCGCCACCATCGGTCGAACCTAGCGCTTAGCCGAGGCCCAACGAAGCTACATCGCCGTAGCTGTATGGCGGACCCCTTGATAGCCTCGGCGCCCAGCGAATGAGCCCGCGGTCGCGTCCGGATGTCGAAGCCAAGCCTCGCCGGCGGTATGCGCCACGGCTCCCACCGCAGGCACGGCGCGAACAGCTGATCGACGCCGCGCTGACGGTGATCGTCCAGCATGGCTATGAGGGGGTCTCGATCGAGGCGATCGCCCGCACCGCCGGCGTCACCCGACCCGTCATCTACGACCACTTCGCCAATCTCGGGCGCCTGCTCCAGGCGCTGATCGAGCGCGAGGAGAGCTATGCGCTGGCGCAGCTGGGGGCAATCGTCCCAGAGTCACCCGAGCAGGGGGATCCTCCGGAGCTGTTCGCGGCCGGCATGCGGCGCTTTCTGGACGCGGTGGCGAGCCGGCCGGACACGTGGCGGATCATCCTGCTCCCGGCCGAGGGCACGCCGGCCATAGTGCGCCGACACGTACAGAACAATCGGGCGAAGGTGCAGGAGCGGCTGCAGCGGTTCGTGACGTGGGCGGTCGATCGCTCCCAGCTCCCGGCCGATCTGGACGTGGAGATCTGCGCGCGAGCGATTCTCCGACTCAGCGAGGAGGCGGGCCGGATGGTGCTGATCGACCCCGAACGCTTCTCGCCGCAGCGCTACGAGCGCTTCGCGCACATGATCATGGAGCGGATCTGGTCGCGTCGCTGAGCGAGCGCAAAACGGCGGGGACCCGCTTCCTGGGTCCCCGCCGCCGGTCATCAGGTTTGACGCTCGCGGCCGGGTTGAGCGTCGCTCCAGACGACCGCTTGCGGACGTTCAAACCCACTGTGAGGCACGAAGTTGCGACGCCCGGGCGAGTACTCGCGAATCGCGTGGTGGCGTCGGCGCAGGCGCCATCGGCGGGAATCCGTAAGCGCCGTCCGAGCGGGCTTGGCATACTGGTTGTCCCCTTCGGGGGCGTAGCTCAGTTGGTTAGAGCGCCGGCCTGTCACGCCGGAGGTCGCGGGTTCGAGTCCCGTCGCTCCCGTCTGTCTCAAAAGGCCCGTGGAAACTGGCGATTCGGCCCGGCCTCGCGGAATCCGTCCCTTCATCGTGGATCCGGGCAACTGTTTCGGACAACGTTCGCGGCCGCCGGCCTGTAAGTCCATCAGCGGCCGACGCCGAGCCGATCGCGAGACTGTCGCTCCCATGAGCGAGCGGTCATGGTCATTCCCAGCCTCCGCCAGCATGTCAGCCCGAGCAACCGAGAAGCCTGTACTGACCCCCATAGTTTGCGGCCCTGCTGCGAGGAGGGGACGGCCCGCTCCAATAGCTACTCGAATGTTGTCAAAGCAAGCGATCGACACGACCATCGTGGTCTCGCCTGTAGACGGGACCTGGCCGATCGAATAGCATCGCGCAAGGAGATCGCAGACGTGGGCACGGCGGCGGCTTTATTCAGGCGGGCGTATGAGGGTCAGCTGCTCGAGCGTGACCGTGAGCTGGAATTACTGGACACGGCGATCGATGAGACTGCGTCAGGTCGGTCGGGTCTGGTGGTGGTCGAGGGGGCACCGGGGATCGGAAAGACGCGGTTGCTCGCGGAGGCGCGAGCGCGCGCCGCACCCGCGGGTCTCACGCCACTGACTGCGCGTTGTGGTGAACTCGAGCGAGAGTTCGCCTTCGGAGTGGTGCGCCAGCTGTTTGAGGCAATGTTCGTCGACTCCTCGGCGAGGGAGCGAGCACTAGCCGGGCCGGCCGTGGCGGCGCAACATATCTTCGGGATCACGGGGCAGGCAGGCGATGAGTGGGCATATGGCGGTGGCGATCCGTCTTTTGCCTCGCTGCATGGTCTCTATTGGCTGGTGCTGAACATGAGCGCCGAGCGGCCGCTGATGCTCGCGGTCGATGACTTGCAGTGGTGCGACAAGGCATCGCTGAGGTTCTTGGCTTATCTCGTGCGCCGGCTGGAGGGCTTGCCGGTTCTGATCGCTTGCAGCTTGCGCGCCTCGGAGTCGACGGTGAACGAGTCGCTGCTCGCCGAGATTGCGGTCGACCCAATGGGACTTGGGATCCGGCCGCGCCCGCTGAGCAGGCCCGCCGTCACCGCTCTCGTGAGCGAGCGCCTAGGCGCGGAGTCCGACGAGGCGTTCTCGGCGGCGTGTGAGACGGCTACAAAAGGCAACCCGCTCTTACTGGTCGAGCTGGCCAAGGCGCTTGAAGCCGAACACGTGATTCCAGACGCTCGGCATGTAGGAATGGTCGCCGACGTTGGGCCGCGGGCGGTGTCGCGCGCCGTGCTGGTGCGACTCGCGAGGTTAGGGCACGACGCCCTAGCGGTGGCACGTGCCGTGTCGGTGCTCGGTGAGGGCGCAGCGCTCTCGCTGGTCGCCGCAATGGCGGGCGTCGACAACGAGCGAAGCAGCTCCGGCTTGGAGGCACTGTTGGGGGCCGAGATCCTGCGGCTGAAGCCCGAACTGAGCTTCGTGCATCCGCTCGTGTCCGCTGCCGTCTACCAGGAGATGGCGCCGGTACAGCGCGGTCGCGAGCACAAGCGGGCGGCGGGATTGCTGATTGAGGCCGGCGTGCACGTCGAGCAGGTCGCCGCACATCTGCTCGCGGTGCCACCGGGCGGCGAAGCGTGGGTGGTGGACTTCCTGGTTCGTGCCGGGGAAGACGCGATGCGCGCTGGCGCGCCCGATAGCGCGGCTGCCTATTTCAAGCGAGCATTGGCCGAGATGCCGGTCGGCGAGCAGCGTGCGCGGGTGCTGCGCGAATTAGGCCGCGCGGAGCTCCTCACCCGCGGCCCGGACGCCGCCAAGCACTTGATGGAGGCCTATGAGACGCTGACGGATCCCATCGAGCGGGGGTTGGTCGCGCAGACGCTGGCGCGAGCGCTTTTGTTGACCCGCCAGTCTGCTGCGGCCGCGGCGATCGCGGCCCGTGCTGCAGCCGAAGTTCCGCCCCACCTAACCGATTTGCAAACCGATCTCAAGTGCGCTGAGGCGATGGCGACGTTCGTCAGCGGCCGCCGCACCGAGGCGCTGGATTGGCTGCGATCGCTGAGCATGAAGCCGGTTGGCAACAACGTCTCCGCGAAGATGCTGGCGACGATGGTCGCGCGGGAAGCGACCTTTGCGGGGGGCTCGAGCGAAACTTGCTCGCGCCTGGCAAGCGAGGCGCTCGCCGGGGGACAACTGGTCGCCGCCGACAACGGATTCGCCGCGATTGTCGCGATCACGACGTTGGCCCGTGCCGATCGCGAGGAGGCACTCGAAGCGTGGCAGTCCTCGCTGACTGAGGCTCACAGGCGCGGCTCACTGCTGGCGAAATGCGGCATCAGCTTGGGGATGGGATTCACGCTGTACCGCCGGGGAGAGCTCACCGACGCCGAGCATTGGCTGCGTACCGCGATCGATGAATACGCGCTGTGGGGCCTACCACGAAACCGCCCGATGACTCACTGTGTGTCCTTACTGTCGCTAGTGTTGCTGGAACAGGGCGAGCTCGCCGCGGCGAGGCGTGAGCTGGAGCGCGTGGCCGATCCCGGTGACAGCTCAGAAGGGGCGCGCTACCGGTTGAACTCCCAGCTCGAGCTACTGATCGCAGAGCGAGCCTTTGACCGCGGGCGAGCCGTCGCGGATGACTTCGCCCGCCGGTTCTCACACTTGCACAACCCCGTCGACACTCCGTGGCGCTCGCTCAAGGCGATCGCTTTGCACGGGCTCGGGTGCGACGAGGACGCGCTGGTGTTGGCGTGGGACGATCTGCGGCTGGCTCAACAGTGGGGCGCTCCGGGCACTGTCACCCGCGCGCTACGCGTGCTCGGAACGCTTGAGCGGGAAGATGGGATAGGACACCTGCACGATGCCGTCGCCAGCGTCAGCGGGTCATCTGCGCGTCTTGAGCATGCCAAGGCCCTAGCCGCGCTCGGCCATAGCCTGCGGCACGCCCGCCGCGAACGAGAGTCCCGCCTGCCGTTGCGCGAGGCGATCGAACTAGCCCAGCGATGCGGAGCCCGCGGCCTCGTCGATTACGCGCGCGCAGAGCTGCATGCGGCCGGCGGCCGGCCTCGCTCGACCGCGCTCAAGGGCGTCGACTCGCTGACGGCCAGCGAACGGCGCGTCGCTGAGCTGGCCGCCGGCGGACACACGAACCGCGAGATCGCACAAGCGCTGTTCATCACCCCCAAGACCGTCGAGATGCACCTCGGCAACACCTACCGCAAGCTCGAGATCGTGTCACGGCGGCAGCTGGCCGCCACCTTGGGGGATCGCGAGGCCGCAGGGGACACGCTCTAGGTCCGTCAAGCCACCTCGCCACCACCGGGTCACTGATCGCCAGCGGCGTCAAAAGATGGGATGCAGATCGGATCCCCGTGCTCGGACGCACGGCGGCCCTCGGTGGAGGGATCGTGCGCGATGTCCTGCTTGCCGACATCCCGCCCGCATCCCGGCGCGACCAGCGCTACATGCCACCGCGGCGATTCCCGCGATCCTCTGAATCGATATCTGCGCGACGGCGAGTGTCAGGCAGCGGGAATGCGCTGCAAACAGGCCACGCCGCGCGAACAGCCGCCGGCCCCGCTGCTTGACAGACGACGACCGACCGCGCTACCCCCGTCCCGCCCGTTCACTTCACCCACGGCCAACAGCGGAAGCGCCCAAATCATGGGGGCCTGCACGGGATTCTCCTGTCTGAGGAAGTTCTCGCAAGTCGCGCCGCTGGTTGGGGACGTGCCCGCCGCCCTCACCGCCAGGCTGCTGACTGTCTGAGGTCAACGGCTTGCAAGGAGGGACGGCGCGCGCGTCACGACGACATTTTCCGCGCTGCTGCGCCTGTCGGGGGTCTGGGTCCGAGAGGTCCGAGTTGAGCCCGATCGGGTGATCGTCGACGTCGCGTTGCGCCGCAACCGGCCTTGACATGGTCTGCCCGAGAAACACCTGCTCAGACTCCGAATCGCTGCCTACCCCGACCACATCGATGCTGCGAGACCCCAAATTGCAGGGGTGGGTATAGGGTCCTCCCGGTTGTCCAACCGTGGGGAGCCGAGCATCATCGGTCACTCAATGTAAGCGTCTCGTGCAGATCGGCGAGGCTGAGCGAGGGTTGAGATGGCTGGCAAACGCAGACAGATGGCCGGCGGGCGCGGGCACGTCCTCGCGCCGGGCGAGCAATTGCTCGCCGCCGCGCCAGCGGAGGAGGCTGAGTGGATGTGGCTCATCGTGTCTCTGGTCGAGGTGATCGCCCTCGCGCTCCTCCAGCGCGCGCGTGGCTATCTGGTAACCGAGCGCCGCGTGTATGTCCACCTCTGCCGCGTCAGTTCGCCGCGCAATCACCACCTCGAGGAGGTGCTGGCGAGGCGACGCCTGGGTGAGGCACGCGTAGAATTTCGCCTCAATCGCCTGACCCTCGATCGGCGCCATCCGGTGTACGTCGGGTGGCTAACCCTCGGGCAAGTGCTGGGCGCGCCAGGTCGTCGCAAACCGCAGCGCCGCCTTTCACCTGGATGCCCTTTAGGGTGATCGAGTGATCGGCCTCAGCGGCTCACGGGACGCAGTTCTACGGCTCACCCGCCACCGCTTCCCTGGCTTCAGCTCCCGCATCGTCGCGGCGGGGGCATGCATCGCAGTCGCCGCGCTGACGGTGTACGGGGCGCTCGCAGTAGCAAAGCCGGTCCATGCGGCACGCACCGGCTCAACGCGGACACCTGTGGTGCTGGCAGTTTGGGCGCTGGTGGACGGCGCCAGACCGGTCGCTGCGGGGAGCATTCGCGTCTACGCCGGCCGGCCGCTCGGGCCCTGCTGTTCACTTCGCTTCTCCGCCCGTAGCGAACTGAGGCCACTGCGACAAAGAAGGTCGGTGCGCACCGCGCCATCGGGAGCGGCGCTGCTGGAGTTCACGCGCCTGCCGCGGGAGTTCACGGTCGAGGTGAACGGCGGCTGGGCGGGCGGTCGCCGCCTGCCGGGGACGCTTGCCGCCGTCGTGCGCGGCTATCGGGCTGGAGCCGTGGTCTACGTCAACCCAGTGACCACGCTGGTCGCCGATGTCTTCGCCGCGAGCAAGCGCGCGGGCGCCGATGCGCGACGCCGGGTCTATGCCTTCCTGAAGCTCCCGTCGTGGATGGACGGTCAAGACCTGAGCTACAGCGGCCGGTACTTCGACGGCGGCGCTTACCTGCAGGCCGCTCGACACGCCGGCGGCCTGGCCGCGCTCGGCCGCCGCCTGGCGAGCCGGGTGCTGTCCGGCCGCGGATCGCAGCCCTTCCTTCCCGGCGGCGCGATTGTCGCACCTCGCGTTACTGGCGGTCCTGATCGTCGCAGTGTCACGAGGACTGGCGTGAGGGCTCAGGCCGCCAAGGTGGATTGGGCTGCTCTGCTCAAGGCCGGCAACTCCAAGGCGCTGGTCAAAGAGGCGTTCAAGCTGCTCTCGCTCCAAGCGGGCAAGTCGCTGGTCAGCATCGGACTCAACAAGGCCGGCACCGCCGCGCTGGGGTGGGTGCTGGCGGCATTCGGCTTCGAGGACTCCCTGCCGGACGAGGACATCGTGGCGATCCGGCAGGCCGTGGAGGCGCTCGGTAGGCAGGTCACGCAGCTGCAGGAGAACGTCGCGTTGGCTGGATTCACCACCCTGATCCACCAGACCGATCAGACAATCGGGCGGATAGATCACGCCAGCAGCCAGCTGGCACTGCTGGCAAATACGCCCGACCACGACCCTACCAAGCGGGCGTTCGCTCAAACGATCGTGGATTACATAGGCGCGAACCTGATCGACGCGCCGCAGATTCTCAACCAGGGCCTCGGCTCCAAGCTCCCAGTCGCCGACAACTTCATCAAAGCGGCCTCGCGGACGGTCAGCCAGCGAGGCCGGTTCTTTGACTCCAAGAGCTCGGCGCAGGTCGAGGGCGTGTATGACTACTTCGCCTCCTACCAAGTACAGCTGGCGATGCTGCTGCAGGAGTATTACCACGCCAAACCTCAGATCTACAGCCCCACCAACGCCGAGGCCAACCTGGCAATGATCGAGAAAAACGTGGCAGCGCAAGCGGCCTCGCTGAAACCATCGGTTCCTCACCACGCCGTGATCGACACCAAGACCCGCGACATGTGGGTGCAGGTTCTGCCCACCCCGGAGGTGAGCCTGTCGCGGATCGGTGAGATCTACCACGTACGGGGCGCGCGCGGACGTCATTACCCGAAGTTCCGCTTGACCAAAGCGGCCGGACCGACCGCGCTGCCAGGGTTTGGATTCTCTAACTGGGAGTTGCCTACCACGGGTGACTTCGAGCGGCTGATCGCTGGATGGAGTGGCTCAGACCCGCTCGACTGGCTCGACAAACAAGGACACTTCAGCAAAGCCCTGCTCGAAGCGGGCGGGCGCAAGTGGGTCAGAGACGGCTTCACGATTCCGTTCGGAGCCTTCATCGCTGCAACCGTTCGAAATCCAGACCTTCGATCTCCGCGCGGGACGGTCAAATTCCCGATACCGGATCGAGTGGCTCACCGATCGAGGCCAGGTGCAAAAGTTCGACCAGCAGAAAGCCGGCCTCATGTACATGCGCAAGCTGAGTCCCGACGAGAGCTACTGGTGGTCGGGCTGAGTGATCGCCCGCCGGGCGAGCCTGCGCGACGACAGCCGCGTCGTCCACCTCAGTCCGCCTGCCTGATCATGAGCGCACCCGTCAGCCTCCGTCATCCGGGACCACCTAGAGTCTCGCGGACCACAGGTCGGGCGCCACCCGGACGCCCGTCGCCCTCTCCGGCCATCGCCAGTGCGGGACAGCCGACGGCTGGTCAGCGTTACTTGAGTTCGCGATCCGACGGGGATTTCGCGTGACTGAATTTCGGGCGGTGGGCGGCGGCCGGCGCCCCGTCGCGTCGGGCTGGAGACCTTGAGGCCAGCGACGTTCACGAGGCCAGCGACGTTCACCTATACGGTGACGGCGACCTCCAAGGACAGTCAGACCTCGCCGGCCGCCCAACGCGCCGCCATCATTTGCCCGCCGGGGTCGCGCCCTTACTATCGCCGCTGACTGTCGCGACGACTTCGCGCGCCCAACGTTTGCCGATCGGCAGATACCCGACGTAGACGGGGTTCGCGCCATCGAGCGTAACGCGATTGCGGCGAAACTCCATGCGCGCTTCTTTGCGCGGCCGCTTCTCCAGAACCTCCTCGACTCTGTAGTTCCGCAGCGAGCTGAGCCGGCACAGGTACACCGTGCGGTCGGTGACCAGATAGCCGCGTGCGCGTTGAAGCAGCGGCAGCGCGAGCGCGTCGACCAGGAGCATGATCAGCCACATACCTTCTGCCTTCTGACCCGGCGCGGCGGCCACAACCTGCTCGCCAGGCTCAAGGATCGCTCCGGCGCCCTGCTGCCACCTAGCTATGCGCTTCGCATCCATTGCTCGCTCCTCGCCCTGATTCTCCTTCTCGGCCAGCACCACGGGCTGGGGTCTGTGCACGCTGCAAATTAGGGGCGCGACCGCGAGCACACAACCGGGACCACCCCACACTTGAACCCTATAGTTTCGCCCCCGTTTCGGCCCGCGCGCTCCACAGGTAGCCGAGGACGCCAATGTCCAAGCGGCCAACCCTGATCCGCGCGCTCGTTCCGGCGCCGGGCTGCTATGACCAGACCGATCAAGCTGTCGTTGGTCACGATCGGAGAGGTCGGCATCTCCGGGTTGAGGTTCGCGGTGTCAACAGCCGGTTGTCGATGATCGCCTCACCTGCCACGCGCGTGATGCGACGCTTGATCTGGCGAGCGATCCAGTCGAAGCTGGCGAGCGGGTGTCGGGGCGCAGCGTCACGTAGCCCAGCGACGCGTTGGCGTCACTGTGATCAAGGCCCGGCGCCCTGTCCTGCTCGGGCGCATCCACTCGCCCATTGCCAGATCGACCGACGCGGCCCGGCACGACACTCCTGGCGCGTGACACCCCCGACCGTGGGCGCGTCGGCTGTCCTCCAGGCTTGCGACTTCGGGTCAGGGTGAACGGTCGGTAGGCCCGGTTCGGAGTAGGCAGCGATGACGCCACGCGGGCTGCTCCGCGTCGCGCCG
Source organism: uncultured Actinomycetota bacterium (assembly GCA_963830395.1). Taxonomy (GTDB): domain Bacteria; phylum Actinomycetota; class Thermoleophilia; order Solirubrobacterales; family Solirubrobacteraceae; genus Palsa-465. The sequence goes on along the minus strand of CAWHMI010000022.1, from coordinate 242,550 downwards.
CTCGCCGCGGACGACACACCAACCGGGAGGTGGGCGAGGGCGCTGTTCGTTACCCCGAAGACGGCCGCGATGCACCTGGCTAACGTGCATCGCAAGCTCGGCGTCAGGTCGCGACGTGAGCTCAAGGATCGTGCCGACCGTCCGCCACGTGACACGCAACAGCTCCGCAACCGCGGTCTTTGGCGTGTTCACCGCCAGCCACGCCACCTGATCCACAAAGGAGCGGGTAAAGCGCTAGCCGGCCGGGCCCACGGCACCGCGCACACCACCACGCCATGGCGCCGGCAGCTGACTCTCGGCGCCTCGGACTGACGCAAACGTCGTCCCGAGGTCCACCGCCCGCCACCGCCGGCGGCCCTAACCGAGGTCAAACCTGGACAGCGACACAGGCACACCCCGCAGCGATCGCGCTCCCGCCACGACGGGCGCGCCGACACGATCACCTCCTGCTCGCTGCCCATCCTCACGTCCTCCGCCACCGTCCGTTGCAGCCTGAGCAGCCGCGCCCATACCCCGATATCGCGCACGTCGCATCGTCTCCATGGAGCTCCAGCCTTCGAGAAGCCGGAAACCCTAGGCGGCGCGCGGCGAGCGCCCCCTCCTCAGCCGCTCACCTCACCCACGGAAACGTCAGGAGCGCCCGAAAGGAGCGAAACGGTCTGGTCGCCCCCCGCCGGCGCGACTGCCCTAGTTCCGGATGCCGTGTCGACGCTCCGGACACGCCCGGGTGTGTTCCCTGGACCTACGGTAGCGCGACGGCGAGCCTTCGGGGTAGCCGCCCGGCGCGGATCGGCGGGGATCGGCGTCATGGTCGTGGCGGGAGCTGTGGGTTGAGGCCGGCCCGTTCGCTCTCGATCCGGACGCGGCGCTCGGTGGTGGCGCGATGGGTGCTGTCGGCGCCGCCGTAGCGGACGGTAATCAAGTAGCTGGGCGGGAGCGGATCGAGGTTGACGCCAGGGAGCAGCAGCGAAATGCGCCAGCGGCCGTGGCTCACCTCACCGCGGGCGGTACGCGCCGCCGGGCCACTCGGGAGGGTGACGCTGACCCTTACCCGTATGGTCCCAGCAACCGTCGACTTCACCCTGGCGGCGGACTCGATCGTCCCCGTCAAAGTCAGCCGAAACCGCCGGCAGATGGCATCAGCGGTGATCGCCGTGATCTCGCGCTCGTCTGCTCCGGTCTCGGTCGCGCAGCCGGGCCGCAGCGGGGCGGCGCGCAAGCGGGTGATCCGCACCCGCGCCGCCGCAAGTACCGTGTAGTGGATCGTTGCAGTCGCACTCAGTCCGTCCCGGCTGATGGCGGTCACCTTGTAGGTGTGCGTTCCCGGGGTTGAGGTGTCCAGTCTCCCCCGGCCACCCAAGACGCCGCGCGAGTCCACGCAGCGCATGACCCTCGGCCCGCCCGCGGCTTTGGTGCACGAGAACGCCGTCACCACTATCTGACCGAGTTTGTACCTCCCGCCATTCGCGGGGGCGCTGATCCGCGCGGAGGGCGGGCCGATCACCACCTGCGGGTTGCCGGTCAGCGACCCAGCGCTCGCGTAGAAGTTCGCGTCCCCGCTGTAGATGGCGGTAATCGTCTGATCGCCGGACGCGAGCGTCGAGGTGGTGAGCGTCGTCCGCCCGCCCGACAGGGTACCGATCCCGATCAGCACGCCGCCCTCGGAGAATGTGACCCTCCCGGTTGGCGTCCCAGACCCCGGCGCCACCGGACGGACCGTCGCCGTGAACGTCACCCGCTGGCCGATCAGCGATGGGTTGGGCGACGACGACAGCGATGTCGAGCTCAGCGCGCTTCGTGACCGTCATCGTGCCGCTGCCGCTGCTAGCGAGGTGAGTAGGGTCACCGGCGTAGCTTGCCGTGATCGTGTGCGTTCCGGATCCCGCCCGTCCCGGCGTGTAGGTCACCGTGCACGACGCCTGGCCACCTACGCCAGTCAGCAATAGCGTGCACGAGCGCTGACTGGAGAATGTCCCGCCGCTGGTGTCCGAGGCAAACGACGCGTTCCCCGTGGGAGTGGTTTGCGAGCCGGGTGCGGTATCGGTGACCGTCGCCGTGCAGCTCGTCGACTGACCAACGATAACCGTGTCCGGCGAGCAGCTCACGCCCGTAGAGGTCGCCCGCGCTGTCACGATCACAGTGCCGGTGCCCCTGCTGGTGGCGTGCGTGGAGTCACCAGCGTAGCTTGCCGTGATCGTATGCCTCCCGGAGCCCGCCTGTCCCGGCGTGTAGCTCACAGAGCACGATGCCCGCCCAGTTGTGGGGATCGGCGACAGCGTGCACGAGCCTTGATTCGAGAACGTCCCACCGGTCGTGCCCGACGCGAATGACATGCTTCCGTCCGGGGCGGTCGGGGTGTCCGGGGCAGTCGCGGTGTCGGTGACGGTCGCCGTACAGGTGGTGGGCTGCGTAACGGCAACCGTGCCTGGCGAGCAGCTGACTCCCGTCGTCGTTGCGTGGAGGGCGTAGCTGATCGTCACCTTCCCGTTTCCAAATTGCTTGCTGTTGGTGAACGTGGTTCCGGGGGGACCGTAGCTGGAGCCGCCACCCCCGGCACCGCCGAGACCGCAGCCGCCACCGCCGCCACCGCCGCCCCAGTAGCCCCCGCCGCCACCACCACCCCCCGCACCGCCGCGCGCAAGGCTGCCGTCGCCGCCCGCGCCGCCCGCATCCTGGGTCGTCGCGCCTCCAGCCGCACCGGCGACGGCGTCTGAGCAAAATGCTCCGTCAGCGGCACCGGCACTCCCGCCAGCGCTCTGGCTACCGCCGCCTCCACCGCCGCCCTCATTGGGTGCGCTCGCTCCAACGTCGCCCGACGGGTAGCTGCCGCCGCCGCCCCGGCCGTCGTAGTATGGAAGGCTCGCGGTCGCCGAGCCGCCACCGCCGCCGCCGACGAGGACGCGCTCCGCCAACCCACAGCTCAGCGTGCCCGCGCAGGGCCCCGTGCGCACATCCGACGCGCCACCGCCCCCGGCACCTCCACCTGCCAGGCCGCCGGCGCCTCCTCCGCCGCCGCCGTTGAACCCTCCAGCCAGGCCCAAGAATGGGCCCTGGCTGCCGACTAGCACCTCAACCGCGGCACCGGGTGCAACCGCAGCCCCCGGCGCAACGACGAACACCGCCTGCGCCTCGCCACCCAGGCCACCCCCGGTGATGTACGTGTTGCCGCCCTGCGCCCCGTACGCAGCAACGGTGATCGAGCCCACGCCTGCGGGCACGGTCCAGCTCTGCGCCCCGCCGCTGTACGTAAACGTACAGCTGACCATGTTGGTTGCGCCTGGCGAACAGACCGGCTGCGCATCAGCCCGGCCAGCCAGAATCATCAACATCACCAATGCCGCCGCGACCAGCACAGCCGTCATGATCCCGGCCGCAGGCCGCCGCCCATCGAAGCGACACACATACGGGCCGGCGGACTGCTTCGCATCGCCCGTCCGCCCCCGGGTGATCACCGCAACCCGGTTCGGTGGTCTCGGCGGCGGCCCGCCGGAGACAGGCGGGTTGTCACCCTACCCTCCTGGTGGAGAGCGCCTGGGAGTTCCCAGTGCTCACCCTGGTCGACGGGCGTCCGCTCACGGCCGTGTTGGGAGTGAACTGTCCCGGACGCCACCCCCGCTCGCATTCGCCGGTCCCCCGGCCTATACCGAGCCACCCTGCACATTCCCCTTACGATTGGGCTGTCGCGGTCTGCTGTCTCCTCGGGAGCTTGCGATACGCGGCTACTAACGATGGGCGTCATGGTCGTGGCGGGAGCTGTGGGTTGAGGCCGGCCCGTTCGCTCTCGATCCGGACGCGGCGCTCGGTGGTGGCGCGATGGGTGCTGTCGGCGCCGCCGTAGCGGACGGTAATCAAGTAGCTGGGCGGGAGCGGATCGAGGTTGACGCCAGGGAGCAGCAGCGAAATGCGCCAGCGGCCGTGGCTCACCTCACCGCGGGCGGTACGCGCCGCCGGGCCACTCGGGAGGGTGACGCTGACCCTTACCCGTATGGTCCCAGCAACCGTCGACTTCACCCTGGCGGCGGACTTCGATCGTCCCCGTCAAAGTCAGCCGAAACCGCCGGCAGATGGCATCAGCGGTGATCGCCGTGATCTCGCGCTCGTCTGCTCCGGTCTCGGTCGCGCAGCCGGGCCGCAGCGGGGCGGCGCGCAAGCGGGTGATCCGCACCCGAACGGGTCGCACCAGCGCCAAGACGGTGTATCGGACGATCGTGGTCGCCCGCTGCCCGCCGCTCGATCTGGCGGTCACGGTAAAGCTGTGCTGGCCACGAGTGGCGGTGTCGATCCGCGCGCCGTCAGCAACCGTCCCGGCGCAGGATGAGATTCCGGGACCGTAGGGCCCGTCCCGGCAGCTGTAGCTCGCCACCACGGGCTCGCGCAGGACATAGTGGGCGCCATCGGCCGGGCGTTCGATCGACACCGATGGCGGCCCCGCGACCCGATAGGCGATGCTCACCCTGGCGGTCTGTCCGCTTTTGCTAAGCGCGGTCACCGCGTAGGCGTGATCGCCCACCGTCGCGGTGTCGAGCTTGCCGTCCGGCGCCGCGGCTCGGTTGGAGTCGGTGCAGGAGACCAGACCCGGCCCGAACGCCCCTTCGGTGCAGGAAAAGCTCGTGGGAACCAGCTCCCCAACCGCGTAGATCCCACCCGACGGAGGCCAGCTGATCTGCGCGCCGGGAGCTGCCGGCGCCACGACCGAATAGTCGATGCTCGCAGTCGCGGTCTGCCCGTCCTTCGACATAGCCGTCACCGTGTAAGTGTGAGGGCCCGAGGTCGAGGTATCCAGCCTGCCGCTCGTGAGACCGTGACCCGTCGTGTCCGTGCACGACGCAACCCCGGGCCCAAACGGAGACTCCCTGCAACCAAATCGTGTCGCCACCAGCTGGCCGAGCGCGTAGGCCCCGCCGGACGCGGGCGACTTGATCCGCGCCGACGGCGGCGCGACCGTCAGCACCGAGACCGTGTTGGCGCCCGAATTGGCGATCGCGAGCAGGCCTCCACTCGGGCTGGACGCGACCGAGAGCGGCTTGCTGCCGGTCGCGTAGGGCGAGCCCGGAACCTCGCCCAGACCTTCGCTCGTCCGGATGACCGAGTACACCGACACCCTGCGGACCCCGGCGTTGGCTACCGAGAGCAGCTCCCGGGGGTGCCTGAACGCGACCGAGAACGGCTCAAAACCGGTCCGGAAGGGGGAGTCCGGGACTCGGGTCAGCACCCCGCCGGCGGCCACCGAGAACAGCGAGACGGTGCTGTTCATGTTGTTGGCCGTTGCCAGCAGCCGGCCAGAGGCATTGAACGCGACCGACCGCGGTCCGAGACCCGTCCGAAACGGCGACCCTCTAACGCTGCGCAGCGCCCCGCTCGACTGATCGACGGAGAACATCGACACCGAGTTGGCGAGCAGGTTCGCACTCGCAAGCAGCGCGCCCGACGGGCTGAAGGCCACCGACACGGGAGCTGCGAGCAGCCCGACCTCGAACGGCGAGCCCGAAACCTGACGCAGCGTGCCGGTCGCTTCATCGACCGAGAACATCGAGATCGTGCTGCGGCCCAGGTTGGCGGTCGCGAGCAGATGACCCGAGAGGCTGAACGCGACCGATGTCGGTTGGGTCGCTCGGCCGGTGGAGAACGGGGAGCCCTTGACCTCGGTCAGCGCGCCGTCGGGGGCGACCGAGAACACCGACACGGCCCCGGACGCTGCATCAGCGGTCGCTACCAGCCCGCCAGACGGGCTGAACGCGACCGAGACCGGGTTGGGGGCCGTCGGAAAGCCCCCGACTCCGGCAAGCGTGCCGTTCGCAGCGACCGAGAACACCGACACGGAGTTGTCATCGCCGTTTGCGACCGCGAGCAGCCCGCCCGAGGGGTCAAAGGCGACGGAGCGAGGACTGGCGCCAGTGGCAAACGGGGAGCCCGAAGCCGGGGCGAACGCTGGCCGAGCCGACGCACCCACAGCACCCACCAACATCTCCAGAGCTACTACGCCCGCTATCGCGGCCCACCGCAAGGTGCCCGTGGCGCTGCTCATCACACCGAAGAAGATCGAGACGCACCTCCCTCGCATCTACCGCAAGCTAGGGTCATGCTCACACCGCAAGGAGCCGGGTGCGCTTGAGCAGCGGCGGGGCATTGTCATCGACCAGGAACAGATCGGCCACATCCCTTCCGCCTTCTGGCCGACCGCTATGGCCACAACGTGCTCGCGCGGCCAAGGACGGGACCGGCGGCCTGCTGCCATCTGGCGTTGCGCTCCTCGTCCACCTCAGGCTCCGCGCTCAAATCTCAACCCACACCGGACATCATGGGCGCGAAGCGCGAGCTGCACAACGGGGAACACCCCATACCGATCCCTATGTTTTTTGGTCGCCGCGGCAGGCAGCCGCGTCGGATCGCCTGGCGCTGGCGGCGACCATACCTGTGGCCCAAGAACCGACAACACGATCGCGTGCCGGGGACGCAATTCAATCGGCAGCCTCGCCGACCGGCACGCTCCAGGCAGTCAACGCCGGTGCCAGCTATATCTGCGGCTTGCGCACCAACGACATCGTCGTGTGCTGGGGCTCTAGCTCGCCTAAGCCTTGATCCGCCGTCCGTCGGTGGGGAGTCGTCCGGGCCGCAGATTTAAATGACCTCCTGAGCAGGCAGAAAGCTGTCGTATGCGGCGACGGCGGGCCTGCAACAGGAGGTCACCCACATGGTGAACGGTCTGCCGGACGCGACGAGGGTGGTCTTCGATGACCAGCGGGTGGTCGCGAACGCAGGGGTGCTGCTCCCAGCGGTCCTTGCCGAGCGGCTTGGAATCGAGGGTTTGGTCGACGCGGTCGTTGATCTCGGCGATCGCGAAGGTGCGGCGAACCCGGGGCGCAAGGTGATGACGTTGCTGTCCGCGATGGCGCTGGGGGCGGACTGCATCGATGACTGCGAGGTGCTGCGCTCGGGTCAGACCCGGGCGGTGCTCGCGCATCCGGTGGCGGCGCCCTCGACGCTGGGAACGTTCCTGCGGGCGTTCACGTTCGGGCATGTCCGCCAGCTCGACCGGGTACTGGCTGAGGGCCTGTCACGGGCATGGGCGGCGGGCGCCGGCCCGGGCGATGATCAACTCGTTGTGGATGTCGATTCGTTTGTCGGGGAGGTGTATGGCTATGCCAAGCAGGGCGCCGGCTATGGGTACACGCACAAGCGGGGGTATCACCCGATCATCGCGACCCGCTCAGACACCGGAGAGGTGTTGCACATCCGTGCCCGGAAGGGGTCGGCGAACAGCTCCCGGGGTGCGCTGCGGTTTGTCGAGGAGCTGATCCCGCGGGTCGCTCGCGCGGGCGCGAGCGGCCCGAAGCTGCTGCGCGCCGACTCCGGGTTCTGGAACGGCAAGATCATGGCCCGCTTGCAGCAGGCGGGCTGGACGTACTCGATCGGGGTCCGCCAACAACCCCATGTGAAGGCGGCGATCGCTGCGATCCCCGACCAGGGCTGGCTGACCCTTGCCGACTACCCGCAGGGCGGGGAAGCGCAGATCGCTCAGACGATGCTTGGCCGCCAACGGCTGATCGTGCGTCGCACCCGTCTCGTCGGCGCGCAGTCCGAGCTGTGGCCCGATTGGCGCCATCACGCATTCTTGACCAACCGCACCGACTCGCTCGAGCTCGTCGAAGCAGAGCACCGCCAGCACGCCGTGGTGGAACTCGCGATCCGGGACCTCAAAGACCAAGCCCTCGCGCACTTCCCGTCTGGCAAATTCCTCGCCAATGCTGCTTGGACCGTGATCGCCGCGCTGGCGCACAACCTGCTCAGATGGACCACCCTGATCGGGCTACCCAACACCACCATCCCGACCGCCCGGACACTACGCCGCCGGCTGCTGACCGTGCCCGGCCGGATCACCCGCACCGCCCGGACAGTGACACTCCGCCTGCCCGCTCGGTGGCCATGGGAAACCGACTTCCTCGCCGCGCTTGAGCGCCTCCGCGCCGTGCCCTCGCTCACCTGAGCAACGACCGCGGCCTCGACGATGACCGGCACCGGACCCTGGCCTCGGCCCGCCCCGAACACGCCGACCGGCCCGTCGCGACGGTCTCGACACGCCCAATCCGCCCGTCGAGATCGACCCCCCGGCCAAGACGACGCTGAAGCCGCACCGATCAACTCCCCACGCCGGATCAGCGACGAGTTAAACCAGCATCAGTCCCGGAACGGTGGATCGAGGCTAAGTGCTCCGCTTCGTAAATAAGTTCGTATAGGTTGCCGTATTGGCAGGTGATGAGGGCTCAGATGGTGCTGATGGCTGCCGATGGGCTGCGCAACGACCAGATCACTGCCCCGTTGCGCTGGCTCGGCGCGCAGCTGGTTGCTCAGGCCAACCCGGGTCTTGATGAGATCCTCGCGGGCGCGAGTCGGCGCTCTCAGCGCCGTGGTCTGGTCGCGGTCGGGGGACCAGCACCCTGGAGCGGTGACTGTAGGCGCGAGCGAGCTCGCACAGCACGAACGCGTCGAATCGGTCGGGCTTCAGCAGCTCGACTTGCTTGCCGCGCGAGGTCCGCTCACGCTCGAGCAGTCCGCATGCGTGCGGGATCAAGTTCGCCTGGTGGTGGTGCGGTCACGCCACCCGAGCGCGTCGGCGATCTGGCAGTAGACCCCGCGGGTGGGTTGGCGAGGTAGATGCTTGTATGGCGGCTGCGATCGTGGCCGGCGCCGTCAGCGCGGCGGACCTGATGGTACTTGGTCCGGCGCGCCAGCCAGTCTCGCTCGTGCTCCTGGGCGATCAATCTCAGATAATCAAATCCCGGTCTGAGGCCGCGGCTCGTCGGCTGGCTCCTGCGCTTGCGGGTGCAGGTGGCGTCGATCTGCCCGCAGCTAGTGGTCCGTCTCGGTTTTAGTTGGCGATTGCATCGAGTGTGACTCGTCCGCGGCGGACCTTCTCCAGGATCTGGTCTGTGGTGGCGGTCCATTGGAACGGTTCCGGGTTCTGGTTATGAGCGGCGAGGTAGGTCTCGATCGCGTCGACGAGGTCGGGGACGCTGTGGAAAATCCCGCGGCGGATCGCTTTGTCGCTCAGGCGCCCGAAGAAGATCTCGACCATGTTCAGCCATGAGCTGGAGGTGGGTGTGAAGTGCAGCTCGAACCGCGGGTGCTTGGCGAGCCACGTTTTGACATTGGGGTGGTTGTGGGCGGCGTAGTTATCGAGGATCAGGTGAACGGTCAGTCCTGTGGGGACCTCGCGATCGATCGTGCGCAGGAACTTCACAAACTCGACGTGCCGGTGGCGGGGAAGGCACTGGCCGATCACCGACCCCGTCAGCACGTCAAGCGCGGCGAACAGGGTGGTCGTCCCGTTGCGCTTGTAGTCGTGGGTCATCGTTCCCGCCCGGCCGGGCTTGATCGGCAGCGACGGCTGGGTGCGATCCAGCGCCTGGATCTGGCTCTTCTCGTCCATGCACAGGACGATCGCGTTCTCCGGCGGGTTCAGGTACAGGCCGACGACGTCAACCAGCTTCTCCTCAAACCGAGGATCGTTTGACAGCTTGAACGTCTCGACCCGGTGCGGCGCCAGACCGCGCGCTGACCAGATCCGCTGCACCGTCGCCGCAGACACCCCCGCCCGGGCCGCCAGCCTGCGACAGCTCCAATGCGTCTCGCCCGCCGGCGTCTCCTGCACCGTCAGTTCGACGATCTCCTCAACCTTGGAGGCGGGGATCGACGGCTTGCGCCCCCGCCCCGGCCGAACCGCTGAGAAATCCTTCAGCCCATCCTCGCTAAACCGCTCGCGCCACGCCTTCACCGTCATCGGCGCGACCCCCACCTCCCGCGCGATCCGCGTGTTCGCGAAACCATCTGAGGCCATCAACAGAGCCCGCGCGCGCTGGACGTCACGGTGCGGCGCCGTGTGCGAGCGGATCAGCTTTTCCAGCACCGACCGTTGCTCGTCGGTCACAGCCAGCGGGGCGGAGGGTGAGCGCATTCCTCATCCTACCGCAAACCCTAACTATTTGCGAGACATACCACTAGCCTTTTCCGATCGGCGGAACAGGCAACGGTTGCCGTGGGGCGAATTGGGTTGGCTGCAGCGCAAAATTTTGGGTCCGCCAATGGAGGCCAATTCGGTCTGACTGTGTTTCCGGAGCGAGCAGTTGGTTTGATCCCCATACCAATCTGGAGTTTTCGGGGTCGGGCGTGGCGCCGGCGTAGTCGCCCCAAAGACATGGCTCGCCTGGGTCCAGGAGATGACACCGGTCGGGAGCGGCGCTGCGGGCGAGTGTGACTGCTCCTCCCATGTCGTTCAGAGGCGTGTCCGGGCCGCGGAACTGGGCGCGAACGATCGGGAGTTGTCCCGGGCCACCGACGTTGTAGTTGATCTCGGCGGCGTCGCCCCGTGACGTTGGCGAGATCGCGGCGTTGAAGACCCAATTGCGAGGATCGCTGATCGTTCCGCTGCGGAGCAGCCTGAGACGCCGGGGATCGAGCTCATACCAGTGCACCACCGCGTGCCCGTGTGGCCCGGCGACGGTCTGCTGTGTCCAGATCGCGTCCGCCACCCTCAGCGTCGGATCAGGCGCGGACACCGCCTGGGTGAGGCGAGTATCGCTCGTCTCAAGCTTCCTGTTGGTGCCAGGTTGAGGAACGGCGGTCGGAAGTCTGAATGTCGGAACGTCGATCGCACCCACGCGTCGCAGTCGCGGTGAGCCGGCGGGTCCGCTGAGCCTCCAGACGGTGACCTGACTGCCCCGCTTATCCGGAGGGCCGCAGGTCGCCTCAGGCTCGCTTTCGCTGCTCCCCTCCTCAATGCAGTCCGCGGCGATCAGGTAGCCGGTGTCCGACGGGACCGCGGGGTTGACCGGAACCAGGGTAAACGCCGGCCGGCCGTCAGCCTGCCGAAACGGCGCGCTCTCCCCGCCAAAGCTCAAAATCTTCGGCCGATCGCACGACTGGTTTCCGGGTTTAGGGATCACCCACAGGCGACTGAACAGGACGCGCCGCTCCGAAAGATCGGCAGCGTTTGTGCCGATGTAGATATCGCGGCGGCTGTAGCCGAGCTTGGGGAAGTCGTCAAACACCTTGCCGGTATCAATCGAGATCCTGCACCAACCTCGGTCGAGGCTCGCTGGATCGCCCGCCTCAGACCAGGCGAACAGCAGCTCGCCCATACCATTTTCGGTAAATGTCATCACGTAATACCAGCGGTTCGCGTCACGATCCCAGACAACTTGCGGATCGACCACCGTTCCCGTGTTGGGCTTGCCCCAGAAAGCGTACGCATCCCGAGCTGCGACCTGGCGAAGAGTGCGGCGATCGAACAGCGCCAAGCGAACGTTCACCGCCTCGAGGTAATGTCGCGAGCCGATCGCCCCAGTGGTATCCGGCGTGCCGCCGAGCTCCATGTTGTCGACCGCTGCCAACCCCGGACGGTTCATGTCCGAGGACAGCTGAAAGCGCCCGCTCACGCTGATTGACGCGACCGACACGCCGGCGACAAGCGCACCGCCGGCCAGCGCCATGAACAACACGAGCAACCCCACCCCACCCCTCAGGCTTCCTCTCACAAACGGCCTCCTCACCACCACCACCCAACCGCAGCAGCGGGGGGCACTCGGAATCGCGCCCCGATGCGGTCAAAATGGAGCACGCGCAAGCCTCAACTGAGCGTTCGCCAGCGTGTCGCGGAGCCCGTTGACCGTGTCATCCTGGTCTGGCTGACGGTGGACCAACAAATCGTGGTGCAGGACTTGGCTCCCGCCGGTCGCGCCGACTCGGCTGAAGCGAGCGTCGTCCCGCATACACCACGTTCGACGGACCGGGGCCACCGGATCGTGAACGCCTGTGACCAGCCGCGGCGCAATTCGGTGAGCCCCAGGCCGCGGATGCCATGGGACGACGACCTGTCTGGGCGGTTGCGTGAGTATCGCTCCTCCTCGCGGTTGTCCACCCTCATGATCCATGCCCAAAAACCGCAGCGCAACCGGAAGAACCCTAGACAGATCCCTATGATTATGCCGGGACCGTGGCGCGAAAGTGGACCAGGAGGACACTTAGACGTCAAGGTCGCCGAGCTGGCCGTCCGGCACGGCGCCTCGGGGCGCTGATGCTGTTTCCAGGGGTGAAGTGAGCGACGCGGGACGCGAGTAGCGCGATTGGTCGTTTTCAGTCAAATCGAGGCGGGGGCTGGCGGATGTTCGCGGGGCGTGGCCGCTGTTTGCAGGGCTGCTTGACACTCGCCGCCGGCCGCCGCTCTGTCGCGAGCAGGTCGGGACCGCTGGGAGCGCCGACCTCCGGGCAGGAGGTTGCATACCGCCGTGCTCTCACGGTTCCGGCTTCACAAGGTCAGGAACCGACGAGAAAGGGGCGGTGGCGGCGAGCGCCAGGCCGCTGGCGGACGCTCGATGCCGGCACGAGGTTCGCCTACCTGGAGGGCGACGCCCCGCGCGTCAGCTGCCAAGCGCACGGTGTCGGCGTCGTCGTGGCGCGTTTCCGTGGGCGCGACCCGTAGCCGCTTCACGCGCTTCTTCGAGGATCCGGCGGCATGGAGAGCTTGTACAGCCTGGAGGCATCGGCTCTCAGGCTGAGTCAAGTCGGATGTAGTGGTGTAACGGGGTTGGGACACGATCGAGCCAGGCTCACGATCATCCCCGACGCCTCCGTCCCCATCCAGAGGGGTCGAATCTCAACCGGCGAAGGGGGGACAGTTTCTCACCGGCGCCGACACCATCGTGTGCTCACTGACCTGCGCCAAGCGGCGGCGCTGCTCTTCGATCGCTGACGTGCTCTGTTGGCGCAGCGGTTGGGCGAGCGCGACGCGCGGTCCCGCTCAACGTCGGCGCGGGGAGCTAGAGCAGGCCGAGTAGTCGCTACGAACCAGTCTGATCGAGCTGCTGCTGGCGCAGCGGCGCTCGCCGGCGGCCGACGAGTACGCGCAGCGGTTCGGTCGGTTCGTGCCCAACCCGGCGGACGGCCCGTGGCGCTCGCATAAGGCGATCGCCCTCGACGCCCGCGGCTGCCCCGGGGTAGGCCGCCCGACGCCGACATCCTCGGGTCGCTGACGTCAAATCCTAGGGAGGCGTATGGGGTGACGCCGGTTGTCGATCGCGGCGACAGCCTCGATTATGGATCGATGACCGCTGAGACCGTGCGGATCGTGCTCGAGGTAGAGGTCGCTGAGCGGCCGATCACCGGGTGCGCGCAGGCACCCGATGGCCTCAGTCGCGATTTCGCCGGCTGGCTTGGGCTGCTGAGCGTGCTCGACGCGATCCTGAGCGAGCCAGCCGCGAAGGATCGCCCCGAGACTCGATGATCGAGCCCTCCGAGCAGCCCCTGCTGGTCGATCGTCGAGATGTCCCCGCGCGAGCACGCGCAGGTGCTGGCTGCGCTCGAACCCGATCAGGCGGCTCGTGACGGCGGTGGCGCTGCGAGGACGTCGTCGTGGGGGTCATGTGCCTGCGCCTCGCCGGGTACGGTGGCGCTGGCAGGCGCGAGCGTCGCTGGCGTTTCGGTAGCGCGACAGACGATCGTGCTCAACCAGGACGTCGTCCGTTCGGACCGGGGTACCCCGTTATTGGTCAGACGAAGACCGACGCCCAGGGGCGCTGTAGTTCACGTTGGCCGAGCGGGTGGTGGGGAGTAACCGGAGCTGGTTTGTGAGCCGCGTCGGTTCTGGCGGCGCACCGGGTGTCGATAATCGCACGGTCCACGAGCAGGTGGCCGCGCTCGTGAGCCTGTCGGGCTAGATACCCGGTGCGCATCGACCCGGCTCTCCAGAAGGCAAGCTGACCCCCTCAGACCCGCTTTAACCTGACAGCGTCTCGTCGAGCCAGTCGAACAGCACTGCGTTGGCCAGCGGCAGGTTGCCGAGCTGACAGTGGCCGTCTGCCCCCTCCCGCGCGGTGAACACCCGGCGCACCACGGGCCCGGCGGCGCCCGACGCGAATCGTTCAAACTGCGTGATCGGCTCCGGCCCCTCGCCTTCTCCGACCATCGCCAGCGCGGGACAGCCGACGTCGGCCGGATCGACGGTGAACTGGCGCAGGTAGGCAAACGTGGCCAGGAACGTGGCCTGGCCGAAGCGGCGGATCAGACTACGTGACATCTCTTTCATGGGCGGTGCCAGCTCCGCATCCGGAATGTGGTCGATGTCCTGGAGACCGAAGTCCTCCTCCTGCGAGATCACCTGCTCGGGATCCATCCCCACGAAGGAGGTGAGATAGGCGCGGAGATCCACGATCGGCGAATTGGCGATCACGGCCGCGATCCGGGAGTCGGCGGCGGCCGCGCGCAGCACGAAGTGCCCCCCGAAACTGATCCCCAAGAGCGCCACCCCTCCCGGATCGACTCCCCGCCGGCCGAGCGCCATATCGAGCCACGGTGAGATCCAACGCTCGGTGTCGGGCACAAAGGCGGCGTCAGGGTGGGCCCGGGCGGTATCGGCCTGACCGGGCCCAGCGATCAGCAAAAGCTGCCAGCCGCGGTCGGCCGCGGCGCGCCCCACCTGCAGGTAGGTCTCCTCGAGCGTGCCGTCAAACCCGCTGGTCGCGACCAGCATGGCGCTGCCCGCATCCCCGCCGCCGGCCCCAAACCAATAGCCAGGCAGGACCAAACCGTCGAGCTCGAGCTCGAGGCGCTCGTAGGCCACTCCCGACACGTCGAGCGACCTGGTGAACGCCTCCTGGCTCGCCTCCCCCAGCTCGCGGTGCCGCTCGCCGCCGATTGGAGCAAAGTACTCGGCCGCCCGATAGCTGTTGCTCGCCACCAGAAACAGGTCCCTTGCGCTCATGGAGTGCCCCGCGCTCGCCCGCCGCTCTGCGTCCGCCCGCTGGTGTTCGCCGAGGGCCGCAAAAACCGACGTCCAGCTGCCCGGTCCGGCCGCGCGAATGGCTGCCGCCGCCGCTAGGGTCTCCCCCACACTGGCGCCCCCGTAGTTCGCTACTCCGAGCTGCCGCAGCAACTGGAAGTCCAGCTCACCGTCCTCGAAGCCAGCGACCCGGGTGGTGCTCCGTGTCAGCTGCTCGGTCAATGTTCACGCTCCATGGTGGTCAGCAGTACCCGCGTCGCGTCCTTGATGGCCCACCGCGCGACAGCCTCCTCCGTCGCCGGTCCCAGCCGGTGGCCACCGCTCCGCCGCGCTCATCGTGACGGCTACCCAGGTGCGTCGGCCGCGGACTCGAAACATGACCTGGCGATCATCCCCCTCCATGCCGCCCGCACAATAGGGATACCCCTAGACCGAACCCCTACACTTCTGTGCGCGGTGCGGGCCCGGCGTTTGTGCCGATCGAATCCGGCGAACCGATGATCGGCTAATCACGTGTCGCCGGTTGCGCCGCCGGGTGCACGTCTGAGACCTTGACCGCGTGGAGGCCTTCGGACTCGCTGGGCGCCGATGAGAACTACGCCGCCGGCCAGGCCTTCGCAGTCGACGCGGTCGATGCAGCCCGCTTGGAGACAGAGATGGCATGGGCGCCGGGCGGAATCAGAAACCGCGCGCTGATCGCCGGGCTGGCGCGGTCCGGGCTGCGCATCTCCGAGGGTCTTGCGCTCGAGCTGCGCGACGTCGACCTCGAGGCGTGGTTCACGAGCACTGCGGCTCTGGCCCAATCTGGCCCAAACGTCGCCGCGACCAATCGCCTAACACTGCGGGCGCGCAGCCGCTCAGCGACCTCAGCCTCGGTGAGCATCCCGCCGGCGCCCGACCCCGCTCTCATCGCCATCCGCCGTTCCGGTTAGGACGAGTCCGCCGCGGCGTCTATCACGATGTGTGCCCGAGCTGACCGCCACGATCCAGCACTACAACCAACACGTCCAACCGTCCGTGTGGGCCAAGATCGCCAACCGCGCACTTTCCGAAACGCTGCACTACCCTCCTGGCGTTGCTTCGGGATGAACTGTCAGGAAACTGGACGGATGCGGGTGGGGCCGGCTGTCTCGTCATCGGCAGGCGCGCGCGCCGCAACACGTGGTCGGACCCGTGCCGAGCACCAACGCCGCCACATCGCGCCGAGGCCCGCCTCAGCGCTCACGGCGGCCAGTTCCCCGACGCGGGTTGCGCGACGTTGATGGTCGGGGACGATTGATGGCCGGTCGTGGCGATGGGGGCTTCCGGCTCCGAGCGACGAACCTAACCGCAGATGCCCAGACGGTTGACAGAGACCCCTAGCGTGACCGGCAGCTCGCCAGGGCTGGTCCCAGCTACGCGCGCCGGCCGCGGGTATTCCGGGGGCCGGCGACGAGGCGTGCCTCGCCCGGAGAGGACGGTCGGCGAAACGGGTGCGCCGGCTCGGTTGAAGTACCGGGCCGGCCTCGACGGCGTGCGAGCGATCGCGGTCACGATCGTCGTGCTGTACCACGCCAAGTTCTCCGTCGCCTCGGGCGGGTTCGTCGGCGTCGACGTGTTCTTCGTCCTCAGCGGATTTCTGATCACGTCGCTGCTGCTGAGCGAGTACGCGTTCACGGGGACGATCGATCTCGTCCGGTTCTGGCTCGCCCGGATGCGGCGGCTGCTTCCGGCGGCGTTGCTGGTGATCGTCGCCTCGCTACTGGTGGTGGCGATCTTCTCCCCTAACGATCTGGCGTCGTTGCGCGGAGACGCGCTGGCGTCCGTGCTCTATGTCAACAACTGGCATCAGATCCTCGCGCATCGCTCCTACTTCGCTGCGTTCGGGAGACCGTCGCTGCTGCAGCACTTCTGGTCGCTGGCGGTAGAGGAGCAGTTCTACCTGATCTGGCCGCCACTGCTGCTCGTGGGGCTGAGATTTCTGCGCCGGCGACAGCTCGTCGCCGGGGCCGCGCTCGGCGCCGTGGCCTCCGGGACATTGATGGTGGTGCTCTATGACCCGGCGCACGACCCCTCGCGGGTGTACTACGCCACCGACACGCGGGCCATGCCGCTGTTGGTGGGAGTGGTTCTGGCGTTCGTCTGGCCGGCGATGCGAGACGCGAAGCCGATCAGAGGATCGGCCGCCGCGGTGCTCGACGGGGTCGGGTTGCTCGGCCTCGCGCTCGTGCTCTACGCGGTCGTGCAGTGGGTCGACTACCAGTCGTTCGTGTACCGGGGCGGCCTCGAGGTACTGGCGATCGGAGCGGCCCTGCTGATCGCCTCGGCGAGTCATCCGTCGACCCGCGTCGGGAAGGCACTTGGCTGCGCCCCGATGCGATGGATTGGACGGCGCAGCTACGGAATCTATCTATGGCACTGGCCAGTCATGGTCATGAGCCGCCCGGGGCTCGACTTCAACACCGGGAAGGCGGTCCTCGTCCCGATCCAGATCGGGGTAACCGTCACGCTCGCCGCGGCGTCGTACAAGTACGTGGAACTGCCCATCCGGCAGGGCCGGTTGCAGGCCCGTACGCGCAGCTGGCTGAACCGAGTCAGCACCGCTCGCGGCTGGACCGCGATCGCCGCAGCGCCGGCGCTCGTGGCGATATTCGTGATCGGAATCGCGTCGTGGCCGGCGTCGGCAACTGGCATTCCGCACGAGCCGACGGCCTCGGCGATCGCTCGCGTCGTCCTGAAGCCCCACCATGTCGTGAGGGACACCGCGTCGCGCTCGACGACCTCCACGTCCACGACGCCCACGCGTGCCTCCACGCCCCTGGCGACGCCGAAGACCAGACCCTATCCCTCTCAAGCCGATGGAATTCCGCGCGGTCCGATCCTGATGGTGGGCGCCTCGGTCATGCTCGCCGCGATCCAGCCACTGGAGCACAAACTCCACGCCCACGTCGATGCCGTGGTGTCGCGCCCCCCAGAGACGATTCTGGATCGCCTGAAGGAGTACCGCGCCGCCGGCCGGCTGCCGCCGATCGTCGTCGTGCAGACCGGGGAGAACGCTCCGCTCAGCAGCGGCTACCTGACTGCGCTCAGGCACGTGCTCCAAGGTGTCAAGCGAGTCGTCCTGATGACGTTGCGCGCCCCGAATCAGAGCTGGATCCCGGCCCTCAACGCGGAGTTCGTTAGGTTCGCCCGGACCTGGCCGCAGGCGCGGATCGGCGACTGGGCCGCGGTGAGCGGGAATCCCAGCTTGACCTGGGACGGTACGCATCCCGATCCCGCAGGCGCCATCGTCTACGAGAGGGTGGTTGCGAAGGCGATCTACGGTTCGGCCTCGGGCCCAGGTTGATGCAACCGGATGGAACCTCGGCTGCGTAAGACGCGGCGTTTACCGGAGAATGCTCCGCTATTCTCGCCGGCTTCTTGTCCCACGAATCCTCTAGGAGTCTCCTGTGCCGCATCGTCGTCTAGCCGTATGTATTGCAGCGTCATTGCCCTGTTCGTCGTAGCGTCTGCCGCTTCGGCGGCGCCCGCGGCGAGCACGGCGACAACCTGCCCGGGCACGTTCCAGGTGTTGAATAACGATCATGTTGGCACGCTGTCGCTGCCGGCCGGCCCATACGTCATCACCACCAAGGGCAAGCTCAGTTGCACGCAGGCGTCCTCGCTGTTGACA
The DNA here is from genome assembly GCA_963830395.1 of uncultured Actinomycetota bacterium. Classification (GTDB taxonomy): domain Bacteria; phylum Actinomycetota; class Thermoleophilia; order Solirubrobacterales; family Solirubrobacteraceae; genus Palsa-465. Next base: position 224,128 of record CAWHMI010000022.1, on the reverse strand, counting down.
ACCTTCCTCAACCAGTCGACCGGCAACCTCCCGGACGGATGGAAGGTAGACAAGGGATTCAAGAAGGGCTCAACCAGTTTCACGGTGGCTTTGACCAAGGCGCGCACCCCGGTGCCGCCTACAACGGGAACAAGCCGGCGCCGCTGAAGCTGAACTGTCCGGGGACGTTCAGCGTGCTGCACAACGACAGGATCGGCGCGGCGTCCTACCCTGCCGGCAACTACATCGTTACGCTGCTGCGTAGCTCCACAAAATTCTCCTGTCAGGACGCCAGTCGCCAGTTCGCGCTGTTCCTGGCCAGTATTCGTCTGGACGGTTGCCGCGTCCGTGGACGCTCACCACGTCCACGCTCACGTTCCGTACGTCCGCAAGCATCGGGTTTCGCACCACGGCGCTCCCCGGAGCCACTCCCGGGGAGACAAGCGGCGGCGGGGAGACCCGGGGGGCGCTGTGTAGCGCAACGTACACCGTGTTCAAGGACAACACGCGGATCGATCGACAACTTCGTGTTGGGCACGGCAAGTACGCGATCTGGGCGATCGGCGGACTCACCTGCGATCAGGCCGCAAAGGATGTCGCCCGGCTGGTCGCGCGGCGCACCTCGCTACCGAAAGGCTGGAAGCACGAGGCCGGCACCGGGATCGTCACGGTTGGTGGCGACAAGGGCCTACTCCTGAAGCTCAACGGCGCGATGGCGAGTAGCGCCACGGCGATGGTGCTCCCGGTCGCCCATGCGGCAGCCATCCCGGTGGTCGGGCTGGCGAGAGCGAAGAAGTGGCGCCCTGGAGGGAGCGCGCAGACGAGCACGAACCCGAGTGCCATCAGCGCGCACAGTCCGGTCACCGCGTAGCGCCGCCGGCCGGGCTCGTCCTCGAGCGCGATCACGATCGCCAGACCGCTCGTGACGGCGGTCGCCGCCGTCACCGTGCGCGCCTGCTCCAGGCTCGCGTCAAACGCGTGACGAGCGATCACGTAGCTGGCCAGGATCCCGATTCCGGCCGCGAGGCCGGCGGGCAGCGAGAACCGCGCGACCGCGCGCAGGAAGCCTTCGGGGCGCCACGGGCCAGCTGACGGCGCGAGTGCGAGGAAGAACGCGGGAACGCGGGAACGTCAGTGACGACATCAGGGTGAACTGGCGCGGCAGCAGTGGGAAGACGCCACTCGTCACCGCGATGGTGACGAGCAGAAAGGTGGTGAACACCGCCTTGGCGACGAACAGCCGGGCGACGCGCTGGATGTTGCGCAGAATCTGGCGGCCCTCGTGAACCATCCGCGGTACCTCGCCGAACTCGCCCGAGACGAGCACCAGGTCTGAGACCGAACGGGCCATCTGCGTCCCGGTGCCCTGCGCGATCGCCAGTCGCGCCTGCTTGAGCGCGGGCACGTCGTTGACGCCGTCGCCCGCCGGCGCCCTCCGGCGCAGCTCACCGCTGACGGGGGGCAAGAACTGATCCCGAGATCTGCGGCGCGCGATCGATCGTCGAGACCTAGGAGAACTCCCGGATGGGCGCTCCGGTCATTCGCGCAGCGGATATCTCTCCATGACCTCCTTCTTCAGTGCGTGACATAGACCGCCGCTGCCCACTCCGGGAATTGCACGAGGTCGCCACCGTGGCTGCAGTCGATGAACTGTGTGGCGGAGTTGAGCTGACAGTTGTCGGTGTACGTGTCGCCGGTCGCAGGGCTGTAGGCGTAAACCTGGTAAGAGCCCGAACCGCCGTGCTGCACGTCGATCGCATACTGGTTGAATACGTTGTCCGCAAACGGGCAGCTGGTGCTGGCATTGACCGAGATGTTCTGGTCACAGGCCACGAGACCGGGAGGGGTCGCCGAGGGCGGCGCGGCCGCCGAGGGCGGCACGGTGGGTGCGCTCCCCGCCGTTTGCGTGACGGTCTTTGTCGGCTGGATGACGGTCTTGGTCCGATGGACGACCTTCGGCGTGGGCACCGTCGTGGCCGTGGCCGAAGTCGACTCGGTCTGCGCCGCCACCGCGATCGTCGAATGCGGGCCGCTCGTCGAGGGGTTTCCTCGCACGATGATGGCCACCGCCACCCCGGCGATCGCGAGAATGGCTGCGGCGGCGACCAGCGGCCACAGCGAGCGCGATCTGTCTTGCACGACTGCCCCTCTCTCGTTTTGCTAGGTCCCCCGGGCTAACAAACGGTCCGCGCGGACCGTGCCTTTCATGTTCGCGCGCGTCGCCGCTCACCCGGCGTAGACCGAAGCCTCGAAGCCGAAGAGCGGCTGCACGACGCCGGCGTCGCAGAACGGCAGGACCTGAGTCATAACGTCGCGGCGAGGCCGCTCGCGCGGTCGATCCAGAAGTAGGTGTTGCACAAGCCGGTCCAGTCGCCGGCCGGCGCGGCGCATGCCGGGGATGTCCTCGAGCATCAGGCTTCGGCAGCGCGATCGAGGAAAGGCTCAGCGGCAGGTCGGGCCTGGCGTCGTCGATTGCCATCAGACGATCGCGCTGGCATCGCTCGGGCCGGTAGAAGACGATCTCGATCCGTCGCGGCTCTCCCGAGTGTCGACCGGTGGTGGTGACATCGACGGTGCGCTCCTCAAGGCTCGAGGACCGATCAATGGCGAGCGCTTGGCGAACCTCGTCGCGCATGATGCACAAGGCTACCGCCCAACGTCCCGCCGCGGCACGGACCTCTTGACCCAACACGATCGTCGACAACCAGGCGAATCCCCACCGGCTCGGCGAGCGCTTCGTCGCTTTTAAAATCCCCACGACGCACGCTCATCCTTTACATTGTCACTCTGGCCAACGCCCCTGGGAGGGATACATGGATTTCGAAGTGTACGAAACGTCCGCTGGCAACAGCCGATGGCGGCTCAAGTCGGGTAACGGGCAAGAGGTCGCAAACAGCGGTGAGAACTTCGCGAACCACTCGAACGCCAAGCGCGCCGCGGAGAGCTTCAAGGCGAATGCCAAGAAGTCGATGTTTGAGGTGTATTCCTCCGGCAGTCAGTACCGGTGGCGGGCCAAGGCGAGCAACGGGCAGATCACGGCATCCTCGGGCGAGCCGTTTGCCTCGGAATCGAACGCCCAGCGAGCCGCCGACAACGTCCGCGATAGTGCCGGCTCGGCCAAAGGCCCCTAAGCCGGGTTGTCTTGCCGTGCGCCTCGGACGTCTGCCTCGATGAAGCCACCCCGCCATTGGGTGACGGCCATGACGCGCCAGGGCGGCTGGTGATTCAGGCCAGCTTCAGTGGTACTTCTGTGAAGGGAGCGAGCTGGTAGACGAGTGAGACTCGATGGAAGCCGTCGGCGATATCGGCTCGCTTCTTGCCGCTCAGAACCAGCACGGGACTGAGCGCCGTCCCCTCGATCGCTTTGATCAGATCCTTCATCACGCCGGGATCGTCGAGCGGTGCCGGCGTCAGTCCGGCAGCTCGGAGGATGTCGTTTGCGCGGCGGGCGGTGAGCGGAGCGTTTCGGAGACGCTGCAACGCCTTGGCGAGCGCGTCCTCTCCGAGCTTGAGCGAAAGGTATGCCTCGGCCGCTGCGTAGTCATGATGCGCGACGTCGGAGGCCCATTTGATGTGAAGAGCAGACTCGGTCACGGCTCCGCTTTTCTCGGCCACTCCCGGATCATCCCACCAGCCACCGGCCGCCGCTGCGCAAGGTCGGCTCTGGGCTGCGCCGTCACTGCTGCGGCGTTCGCTGAGCAGGCTCAGACGTGAGCGCCCCGGACGCAGCGGCGCGAGCGGTCGCGTCGCCGCCCCGGCCCCGCAGGATCAGCGCGAAGCTCACAGCGATCATCGCGCCGACCAGCGGCCCGGCGACGTACACCCAGTAAGCCGTCCAGTCACCGGCAACCAGCGCGGGGCCGAACGATCGAGCAGGGTTCATCGAGGCACCGCTCACCGGCGCCGCCCACAGCCCTGCCAGGGCGATGTAGCCGCCAACCCCGAGTGCGCCGATCGTCCCAACGTTTTGCGCCGACGACGCGGTTCCGAGGATCACGCTGACCAGCGTCGCGGTCAGAGCAATCTCCAGCATGAACGCCTGCCATGCCTGGTATCCCGGACCTGGCAGCGTCGCGCCGAGATGCTTGACGTCGCCGAACACCGCGAGCAGGAACAGGCATGCGAGCGTCGCCCCAAGCAGCTGGACGACGATATACCCCGGCACCCGCTTCCACGGAAAGTCGCCCCGCAACGCGAACGCGATCGACACCGCGGGATTGAGATGCGCTCCCGACACCGCGCCCATGAACAGGATGATCGCCATCACCATCAAGCCCGGCGCGACCACCGCAGCAGACAGACTGACCTGACCTTTGGCGTGCAGGACGCCTCCTCCGGCGGCAACGAGCACCAACATGAACGTGCCCAGGAGCTCCCCGAACAACCTGCGGTACGCGAGACTCGGATCATCGAACTCACCCCGCGATCCAAACTCGAGCATCCAAAGACGCCGCGCCCGTTGCGGGTCGTGCGCTGCGAGCGCCGCACCCTCACGATCGAAAACGCCGGTCACACGCGCAGTCTCTCATTCTCTCCCGCGCCTCGAATCCATCTCCGAAGCCTCGGCCATGCCGAAACGCCCGCTGCGACGCTGAGCGGCGCCCGTCGATCACGCTTTCGCTGCGACGACCCCGCTGTCGAGCCGGCGCCGGCTCTGCCACGAACGCGAGCGCGCTCCGGGGGTTCGTCGATGACCTGTGCAACCACCCTCGGCGAGGCCGGTGCACGTTATCGCCGGCTGATCCGCGCCGCGGAGCCGCCGCCACGTTAGCCTCAACACCAGTCATCTGCCAAAGCTCATGCGATTCGCGATCTCCATCCCGCAGTACGCTCGTGACAGCCGGTTCGACGATGACGCGTTCCGCACATTTCTGGGCCGCGTCGAGGAGCTCGGGCGGTTCGAGAGTGCCTGGGCGCAGGAGCAGGTGATCGGCGCGGCCGGCAGTCTCGCGCCGCTGCAGACGCTGGCCTACGCCGCGGCATGCACCGAGCAGCTGCGGCTGGGTTGTGCAGTGTTCGTGCTGCCGCTGCACAACCCCGTGCACCTGGCGAAGGCGATCAGCTCGCTGGACTGCCTCAGCCACGGCCGAGTTGAAGTGGGTGTCGCGACCGGCGGCCGGGAGCGCCCGTTCGGTGCCTTCGGCGTCGACGCGGACCGCCCGGTTGCCCGCTTCAACGAGGCCTTGGCGCTGATGAAGACGTGCTGGACGCAGCGCGAGATCAACTTCGATGGGCGATGGTGGAGGCTGCAGGGCGCCTCGATGGAGCCCAAGCCGGTGCAGAAGCCGCATCCGCCGGTCTGGTTCGGTGGCAGTGCGCCGGCGGGGATGCGCCGCGCGGTCCGGCACGGAGATGGGTTCATGGGGGCAGGCTCTCAGACGACGGCTCAGTTCGCCGAACAGGTCAAGGTGGTCAGGGAGGAGCTGGACGCGCAGGGCCGCGAGCCCGACACGTTCCGGATCGCCAAGCGCGTCTACCTGCAGATCGAGGACGACGCGGCGCGCGGGCGCCAGCGACTCGAGGACGCGCTCACGCGCCACTACGGGCGAGGCGGCTGGTCGCAACACATCCTCGCGGGCCCGGCCGAGGAGTGCACCGCCGGCATCCGTGCGGTGGCGGATGCCGGTGCACAGCTGATTCTGCTCAACCCGCTCGTCGATGACGCGCAACAGCTCGAGCGGCTCGCCGCGCAGGTGATCCCGGAGCTCAGCTGAGCTCGGTGTCGCGCGACCATCTGGAGGACCGCGATCTGGTGGACAACGCCGTCGTGACGTAGTGGACAATCCCGAGATCGCCGACCGGCTTGACGCCTTCGCGGCGGTGCTGGAGCTCGGCGACGCCAACCCGTACACGATCCGCGCCTACCGGCGGGCGGCCGAGACCGTTCGCCATAGCGGGGTGTCGGTCGCCGAGCTCGTTGTCGCTGGTCGCGGTCGCGAGCTTCGGGGCATCGGGCCCGGAATCGAGGCCCGCCTGCGCGAGCTCGTGGCCACGGGACAGATCGCGGAGCTCGTCGAGCTCGAGCGCGACGTCGTGCCTGACCTGGTCGGCCTGAGCCGCTACCTCGGGCTGAGCGCTCGGCGCGCCATCGACATCGCTCGCGCGCTGGAAATCCGCACTGCCGGCGAGCTGCGGGAGGCGGCCGCTGCCGGCCGGCTGCGCGACGTGCCTGGCATCGGCCCCAAGACCGAGGCGCAGATCGTGTCGGCGCTGGCCCGGGAGACCGAGGCTCGCTCGCCACGGGGGGTGTGGCTCAACCGTGCCTGGGAACTCGTCGGGGGCATCGCGCATGCGCTTGGTGGCGAGCCCGCGGGGGACGTGCGGCGCTGGTGTGACGCCTGCCACCGGCTCGCGGTCGTCCGTGCGGCGTCACGTCCCGCTGCGGTTCTGGCGCAGTTCGCGAAGCTACCCCAGATCGTGGCCCTGATCGAACAGGGTGAGCGCCACGCCCTCGGAGTCACCGTGGACGGAGTGCCCGTGGAGCTGACGGTCCCCGCGCCCCGCTGGTTCGGGACCGCGATGATGCGTGCCACCGGGTCGCCCGACTACGTGGCGGCGCTCGAGCCGCTTGATCCGCTTCCCGCGGGGCCCACCGAGGACGCGGTCTACGCGGCCCTGGGCGTGCCCTGGTGCCCTGCGGAGCTGCGCGAGGCACCCTTCCGTGGAGAGCCGCCGCCCCTCATCGAGATCGAGCAGATCCGCGGGGACCTGCACTGCCACACCATCTGGTCAGACGGGCGGACGACCATCGCGGAGATGGCGCGGGCCGCTCGCGCCCGGGGCTATGAGTACCTGGCCATCTGCGACCACACCCCCGCGGTGGGAGTGGTGCCGGGGCTCACTCGCGACGACGTCCGCCGCCAGGGAGAGGAGATCGCGGCCGTCAACGCGGAGCTGGCTCCGTTCCGTGTACTGCGCGGGATCGAGTGCGACATCCTCCCCGACGGGCGGCTCGACCTCCCCGACGACGTCCTCGCTGAGCTCGACTGGGTCCAGGCCAGCGTGCATAGCGGGCAGCGAATGCCCCGCGCGGACATGACCAAACGGGTGGAGGAGGCGCTGCGCCACCCCGCCGTGCGCTGTCTCAGCCACCCCACTGGCCGCCTCATCGGGCGCCGCCCGGAGAACGCACTGGACTTGGAGCGGATCTTCGACCTCGCGCGCAAGCAGGATGTCGCCCTAGAGGTCAACGGCCTGCCCGCCCGGCTCGACCTCAGCGGCGAGCACGTGCGCGCCGCGTTGCGCGCCGGAGTCTCGATCGTCTGCTCCACCGACGCGCACTCGCCGGCGTCCTTAAACAACATCACGCTCTCGGTCGCCACCGCGCGCCGCGGGTGGGCCACGCCCGGCGATGTCCTCAACACCCAGCCGCTGGAGGCTCTGCTGAGCCATGACCGGCGGTGAGGTTGAACACGCGTCGGCGCCAGTCGCGAGCGGGTGGTCGCGTCCATCGATGAGGTCGGCAGGTTTGTCACCCGCGATGTGAACTACTTCTACAAGCCCGGTGGTTACGCCGTCCGGGAGCGCTTCGTCGGTTTAGGCTCTGAACGTTCTGGCAGCTGGATCTCACGCTCTGCGCCGGCAGTGCCGTCCCGAAGCTGTCTCGACCGTTCCCGTTCGGCGTTGATCTCGGCGCCGAGGAGGATCGCCACGTTCGTGATCCACATCCACACCAGGAAGATGATGATCCCGCCCAGCGTGCCGTAGGTCTTGTTGTAGGAGCCGAAGTTCGCGACGTAGAACGCGAACGCGGCAGAGGCCACCAGCCAGACCACGACCGCCAGCACCGCGCCCGGGAAGATCGACTTTAGACTGCGCAGCTTGGCGTTCGGGGAGGCGTAGTACAGCAGCGCGATCATGAACATGACGACGATCAACAGCACCGGCCACTTGGCGATGTCCCAGACGGTAACCGCGCTGCTGCCAATGCCGACCGCGGCGCCGAACTTGCTGGCAAGTGGACCGGTGAGCACCAATGCCACCAGGACAAGCGCGAGCAAGATCACGAGCGCCAGCGTGACCAGCATCTGCAGCGGCCGCAGCTTGATGAACGAGCGTCCCTCCTCGACCTCGTAGATCACGTTGGAGGCGCGCATGAACGCCCCCACATAGCCCGAAGCGGTCCACAAGGCCGAGGCGATGCCGGCGATCAGGAGCACGCCCGCCGTGCCGCTGCTCTGGGTCAGCCCCTCGATCGGGCCCTTGAACGTCTGCGCTGCCGACGCTGGTCCGATCGACGTGACCAACGTGGTCATTTCCGTGGTGACGGTGTGCGCGTTGCCGACCAGGCCCACGATCGCCACCAGCGCCAGCAACGCCGGAAAGATCGACAGCACGGCGTAGTAGGTCAACGCGGCGGCCGCGTCGGTGAGGTTGTCCTCGGAGAACTCAGTCAGCGTCCGCTTCAGCGTCTGAAACGGCGAGCCCGTACGGGGGTGCGCGGGTCCCTCGGGCTGGCGTCCCGACCGCTTCTGCTCGCCGCCCGCAGCCGCGTCCCCGCCGCTCGCAGCCGCCTCCCCGCGGCCCGCAGCCGCCTCCCCGCGGCCCGCAGCCGCGTCCCCGCCGCCCGCAGCCGCGTCCCCGCCGCCCGCAGCCGCCTCCCCGCGGGCGGGGCCAGCGCTGCGGCCGGGTGGTTCGGTGACCGCGGGCTCGGCGCGGTCCGCCGCGGCCGGCGTGGCCCCGGTCCGAGCGGGCGCGGCGGGCTCGGCGCGGTTCGCCGCAGCCGGAGCGACCTCGGGCCCCGCGGGCGCTTCAGCACTCCGCGCCGCGCCAGGTTGGGAGGAGTCCGCGGCCGGTTGGTCGTCGGCGGCGGCGGCCCCGATCGGCCTAGGTTCGTCGTCGGCGGCGGCCGATCCCGTCGGCCTGGGTTCGTCGTCTGCGGTGGTGCTGGACATGGTTTTTCCTCTACGGTGATCGTGGTGGCTCAGCGGGGAGCTCCCGGGGTGCGGGATGGTCTGGTGGCGAGTCGCTGGAGCTCGGCGAGGTCCAGTTCGCCGCGAAGGACTGCGGTGGCGGCGTAGAACACGGCCGCCCCGAGTAGGCAAAGCACGGCGTCGCCCAATCCAAACGCGATCCAGGCGGCGACGAACAAGAAGCCGAGCAGGCCGGCGAGCTGTTGCGGGTTCATGCGAGTTCCCTTCTAGTGTGGCGGTCATACCCGGTCAACGTGACGTTGACCGGCAGGCTGGGCAGTTCGTGGCGCTCGAGATCGACGGCGACGCGCTGGCGGACGTCGCGCAGGGTATCGGCGGCGGTGCTGGCCCGGCGCGCGGCGATGGACAGGTTCAGTTCCTGATCGCCGAGCCGACCGCCCGCCGAGGTGACATCGGGGTTGCCGTGGGCGGCGAGCTCGGCCACCCGCTCGATCGCGCGTGGCTGAATGAGCGTCGTGCCCTGCTTGCGCTCGTCAAGCCGTACCTCACCCCGGGCGAGGTACGGGCGTGGGATCTCTTGCAGCGCCAGATAGATGAACAGTACGAACACGATCAGCCCGGCGAACCCCGCGATGAACCGCACCGCTGTGGTGAAGTCCGACTGCTGGAGGTTCGCGACGTCGTGATACAGCGTGCGGTAGGCGCTGAGCGAGTCGACGGTGTGCGACGACAGCTTGGCCGCCAGCAGCACGACCATCAGCCCGTACCAGACCAGTGCGAGCGCGAGCACGATCGTCAACCCGCGGACGAGGAACGCTGGCAGCGGCGTGCGCAGGTTGATCCGTTGACGGATCACTGAACCCGCTGTCCCTCTCGCCCCAGACGCACCCGTACCCGAGTCCGCAAGCCGAACGGCTCGCTGATCGGCTCGAGTCGATTCCTGACTGCCCGCTCGAGTTGCTGGGGGTCGCTCGTCCGCGCGCGCGTCGCCGTCACCCTGAGCCGACCGCGGGTACCCCGCCTGGACGTGCGCAGCCGGGGCCGCTTGACGCTGGTCGTCCCCTCCGTAAAGGCGGCCAATGCTCGGCTCATCTCGGTCAACGTGCCGGGTTTCGCCGCCAGCGTCCCCGCATTCGCGTCGCCGTCCAATATGACCAGACGCTCGCGGCGTGATCGCAGCGTGCCCGCCAGCAACAGCAGTCCGATCAGGATCGCCCCCAGCCCGCACAGCAACGCAACGGCGGCGGTCGGTCCGGGGGCGGTAAGCGCAGCCAGGAAATGCCCCACGTGACGCCTGACGCTGGGCAGGTGAAGCAGCCGATCGGGGCGGGCGGACCCGAGCCGGATGAACCCGTCAAAGCAGTACAGCGCCACCCCCAATCCGACCAGAGCCACCGCAAGCATCAACATCGCCCCGACCAGCCGCGTCAAAGCTCGCAACAGCATCTACTCCTCCTCCGCGCCGGCGAGAGCGGCGACGTGCACATCAATGCTGGCCAAACCGATTCCGGACAGGGCGGCAGTTCGCGTGACCGCGTGTTTGACCTGCTCACCGAGCGCGAGCAACGGTACGAGCTCGCACACCAAGCGCAGCGAAACCTCGTATCCGCCCTCAGGCGTGGCCGCGCAGATCACCCCCTCTAGCCGCTCGCCGCCGCCCACGGTGACAAACAAACCCATTGGCCCGGTATCGGTCGTGACCACACCGGGGACGCGCAGCGCAGCCTCCCGAGCCAGCCGGGCCAGGCGAAACCGCTCTGACCCGTCTGCCGGAAACGATCCCGACAATGCGTCCCTAGACTGGCTCATCGGTCGACCGGTGGCTACTGAACCCGAGCGGACTCGTCGTCCTGGTCATCGCCGGGCAGGTGTAGATCGTTGACCGCCACGTTGACCTCGGTGACCGACAGGCCGGTGATCCCCTCGATGCGCCGCACCACGTTCTCGCGGATCTGGTGCGCCACGCGCGGAATCGACTCGCCGTACTCGATCACCACCACGAGATCGACCGCCGCTTCCTTGTCACCAACCTCGACCGACACCCCCTGGGTCGAGCTGTCCTGTCCCGGCAGCCGCTGCGTGACTGCCCCCAGCGCGCGCGTCATGCCCCCGCCGAGCTGAAACACCCCACCAACCTCGCGGGCCGCGAGGCCCGCCACTTTGGTCACCACCGGGTCGGCGATCGAGGTCTGCCCCCTATCCGTCTGAAGCCCGCCCGGCGTCGCACCGCGCCGGCTGATCCCGGTGCCCGCCGACGGGGTACTCCCCGCCGATCCGGGCTCGGTCGCCGTGGCGCGGCCCGCACTCTGCCCTGTCGATTCTTCAGCCATCGAAAAGCCCTCCATTGATAGTGAAATCTGCTATCCGCCGCGTCAACGGCGAAACGCCCACCGACTCGCCGGCTCACCGCGGATCAAGCCGACCGCGCGGCGGAACAGATGCCCACCCACGGACCGGCTCCCCGGTTCAGGTGTGGCCGCGTCCGGATGCCGTCCCGAGTTGGCGGCGGTGTGGCGTGTAGGTCCATCGGCGGGCGGCCCTCCATCCGGTGACGACGAGCCGCCCGCAGGTTGGGCTAGCGCTCGGTTGTGCCCTCCACGCGCTCGGGTGTGCCCTCCACGCCTTCGGTCTCGATCCGCTCCTTGCGGACCTCTTCTGAGACCTCGCGCTCATCGCTGACCGTCTCTGTGCCCATCCGCACCCGCTCCTGGGGAACAACGGTCTTCTCGGCGACGACCTCGTCCTCGTGCAGCGTGACCTCGTGCTCCTCGTCGGTCAGGTCCGCGCCGGTCGTGGCGGCGTCGCGGTTCTCATCGGTGATCGGCTCGCGCTCGATCCGGACCTCTTCGCGCTGAACCGGCACCGTCTTGGTCACATTCTCGGTGACGATGTACTTACGCAGCCGCGCGCGGCCCGTCTCGCGCCGGCGGGTCCCGACGTTCAGCTCTTCCTCGGAGCGGGTCATCGCGTCATCGGTCTCCGGGCCGCTGACATCACGGCCAGCCGTCTGTCCGCCCGAACGCTCACGACCGCCACGCTCGCGACCGGTCGACTCCGCCTGGCCCGTGCTCGGGGCGCCCTCGGCGGTGGTCGACCCCTCGCGGGTGTACGGCACGTCGTAATGCTCAAACAGCCGCTGCTCCTCTGGCTCCGAAAGCTCGCCGTCGATCTCGACGCCGGGGGCGTCCTTGACCTGATCCTTGGTCACGGTGGCGCGCACATCCTCGCCTTCGGGCGCCGCGCCCGCCAGTGGCACGAAGTTCGACTTGGTGCCGAACAATCCACTGGACACGGTCGCCCATTCGGGCTTGCCGGTGTCGGGATCCTCATAGATGTCGCTGATCTTGCCGATCTTCTCCCCATCACTGCCGACCATCGTCCGGCCCTGCCACTGGTATGCGTCAGTCATCTCTGGCGTCACTGGGATCTCCTTGGTTGAGACGTGTGGTTACCGGTTCTGCTTGCGCCTATCGCCGCTTTTAGTCAGCGGCATCGGGCTGCCGGGCCCGGCGTTCCGCCGCGGCATCACCCGAAGTTGAAGACCGACCTCGTCGGCGGAGCGGCCGTCTACTCACTAAGACTCTTCTGACCGTCGTTTGGTTACAAAACTTCTCGTCTATCGATATAAGCACGGCACGAACCTACTAAGCGACACGATTATCGTCTAAACGCAGTGTTTGTGGCTAAATCTCCGGCAATGCGGGCTATTCACCCCAGCTCATTGACCTTTCGTCGATGAAGCGATACTTTTTGTCCGGAACGGCTATCGCGACGATCTTGAGCCGGGTCTGCCTGTCGCGGCCCTGCGAGCGCCTCGACTAGCACCAAGCAGCCGATGCGGAGGCAGCCGCGAATGGGTCCCGTTGACGAGGCAGGCGAAGCCGACTATCCGACCGATCCGGCGACCGACGGCACAACCGTGGCCGGGCTTAAGGCGCGCCGGCGACGCTCTGACGCCGAGCTGAACTACAGCCGGCTGATCGCGGCGGCGGTGGAGCTCCTGGCCGACACGCCGACCCCGAGCATCGAGCAGATCGCGACGCGAGCCGGCATCACCCGCTCAACCATCTATCGTCACTTCGCCAATCGCAACGAGCTTCTCCGCGCGGCCCGACGTCAGGCACTGGACGCCTCCGACATCGACGCGCATGCCGGCGCGCTTGACGGCCAGGAGGTTCGCGACACGGCGCCGCAGGATGAGGTCGGGGAGCTGCTCAACCAGGTGCCGCCGCACCTGTTGGGTGACCAGATCGTCGCCGAGGCGCGGCGGCTTCCCGGCGTGTCTTCGGCCGCGGTCTATCTGGTCGACATCGACGGCTCGCGTCTGTGGCGCTTCGCCGGTTCCGAGGAGTTCCCCGCCGAGCTACCCGCGCCCTCGGCCGTCGGTCCGGAGTTGCCTCGTGACGGGATCGCCAATGTTCGGCGGGCAGTCGCCGAACTGCTGCCGGGCAGCCTCGTGTCGCCGCTTTACCTCCGCGGTCGCGCGATCGGCCTGCTGTTGGCCATCGACGCCGAAGAGGCCAAGCTCGACATGCTGGCCCGCTACGCGGCGGCCGCCATCAACCTGGCCGAGAAGTACACCGACGTGATCGCCCTCTGTCGCCGCCGCAAGCCGATCAGCGCCGCCGGCGAGATCCAGCAGAACCTGCTCCCGCCGCGTGTGAGCCAGATCGCGGGGGCGGCCCTGGCCGGCAATGTGCTGCCCAGCTACGACGTCGGCGGAGACTGGTTTGACTACGCCGAGAACTCCGACGGAGCGTGGCTGGCGGTCGCTGACGCCACCGGCACCGGCCCTACCGCCGCCAGTCTCGGCGCCCTCGCGCTCGGGGCGTTCCGAGCCGCGCGGCGAAGCGGAGCCAACCTCGAACAGGCCGCCGGCGCCATCCACGAGACGATCGTCGACGTCAACGAGAGCCGCGGCGTCGTGACCGCGATCCTCGGCCGCTGGCACGGGCCCACCGCGACGTTCAGCTGGATCAACTGCGGGCACCCGTTGCCTGTTCTGATCACTCCCAACTCGGAGCTGCGCGCGCTTGACTGCGCAGATGCGGGAGCCCTCGGGGCCCCCGGCAGCGGCCCGGACTGGACGCCGAATCACGTCCGGCTCACCGCCGGTGACCGACTGATCCTGTATTGCGACGGCATCATCAATCGGCCTACGCAGGGCGGGGCGCCTTTCGGGCGCAAAGGCATTCGCAACGCGGTCGCGCAAGCGCTGAGCAGCTCAGCCGCCGCGACCGTCAAGGCGATCGAAGACGCCGTCTATAACGCCTCCTCGGACGAGCTCGATGACGACGCCACCCTCCTGGTCCTGGTCCCGACCGACGCCACCAGACCCGCGCGCCGCCCACCCTACGATCAACCATGAGGACCAGATCGCGGCCATGGCACTTTGTAACCCACGAGAAGGTCCGTCAGTCCCACTAGTCAGACGTCCATTCCCCAACCGACGGGACGATCGCCTGGCATGCCTGCAGTCATAGACGCATCGATCATGGAATCCGACGAAACCCTGGTCACAAGAACCCTTCACGGAGAGCTCTCAGCGTTTGAGCAACTCGTGCAGCGCCATCGCGACGTGGTGTTCCGGGTCGCCGCCCGAATCGTCGGGACCGAGGACGCCGCTGACGTCAGCCAGGACGCGTTCCTGCGCGCCTTTCACCGCCTGGATCGATTCAAGGCCCAGGCGCCGTTTCGTCGTTGGTTGCTGCAGATCACCCACAACGCCGCTCACGACTCGCTCACGCGCCGCCAACGCCAGCCGCTGGAACCGCTCGATGAAGTGCAACAAGCCCCCGTCAACGCCGACGCTCACGGCCAGCCGGTCTCCGCGCTCGAGCGCCGCGAACGCCAGGAACGCCTGGAGCTCAAGCTCCGCATGCTCCCCGAGCCATACCGCAGCCTGCTCGTGCTTCGCGACCTGGAAGAGCTCACCTATGACGAGATCGCAGAAGTGCTCGACATGCCACTGGGCAGCGTCAAAGGGCGCCTGCACCGCGCGCGCGCCGAGCTGATCGACCTACTGCGCAACAACGCCTATGACTGGGAACTGCCGCGATGACCGCCTCCGGCGAACCCCCGGAATCCCTCAGCCCCGCGGAGCGCCGTCTGGAGGAGCACCTACAGCTGCTGCGCGCTGACGCTCCCAGTCCGCCGGCGCCGTTAGTCGCCCAGATCGTCAAGACCGCGCGCTGGCAACGCGCCGTGCGCCACCCGCTGCTGGCCGCCGGCGCGGTGGCCGCGGCCGTCGGCGACGCCATCCGCTTGCTCCTCGGCACCCCATCGAACCGCTCATGATGGCGGCCGCCACCTCTGTGCTCGGGCAAGCCGGGCAAGCGTTGGGCGGGTTCATACCGCGCCTCGGTGGCGCGCTGGCGCTGCTCGTGATCGGCCTGCTGCTCGCCCGCCTATTCTGCCGCCTGCTCATCGCCCTGCTGCAACGCGTCGGGCTGGACGACCTTGCCGCCCGCGGCGGTGTCAGCCGGGTCCTCGAACGCGCGGGCTTGGGTCCCTCACTGGCGAGGGTCGTCGGACGAGCGATCCGGATCGCCCTCTCGGTGATCGTGATCTTCGCCGCGCTGTCCCTGCTCGGCCTGCAGTTCCTCAGCCAGTCGCTCAACCAGGGCGTGCTCCTGCTACCCAAGCTGCTGCTCGCCGCCGCTCTGGTTCTCGCCGGCGTGGTGCTTGCCGGCTTCACCCGCGAGCGAGTCGATCGTCTCACTCATCAGCTGGACCTCCCCCTCCCGCTCGGCGGTCTCGCGCAGTTCACCGTCCTCACCGTGTTCGGGATCCTTGCCGCCGCCCAGATCGCGATCTCCGTCGAGGTCCTGCTGATCCTGATCGCGATCCTGCTCGGCGCCGTTGCGGGCATCTTCATGCTCGCGTTTGGCCTCGGCGGACGCGACGTCGCTCGCGCGCTCAGCGCCGGACGCTACCTGCGCCACGACTACACCATCGGTCAGGAGATCAGCCTGGGCGATGTCCGGGGGCGCATTACCGCCATCGAACCCACCACGACCGTCCTCGACGCCGGCAGCGGCCAAACCCTGAGGGTGCCTAACCACCTGCTGATGCAGACGATCGTCACCGTGCACGCCGATGACCAGATCGGCACATAGGGAAGCTCGATCAATCCGTATGGGAGACTCGTGATCGCGGCATGTTGCCGACCGATCACCTCGTCGCGTTCCTGCTCACCGTCTACGTGCTGATCGTTATCCCGGGGCCAAGCGTGGTGTTCACGGTCAGCCGTGGGGTCGCGCTCGGTCGCCGCGCCGCGCTGACTACGGTGCTCGGCAACACCAGCGGGCTGCTGGCGCAGCTGGTGCTGGTAGTGATCGGCCTCGGCCCGGTGCTGGCGAGCTCGGACGCGGTCTTCACGGTCCTGAAGCTGATCGGCGCGCTGTACCTGGTGCTCCTCGGAGTCCGCAGCATCCGGCACCGCGGAGCACTGGCCGACGCGCTGTCGCCAAACGCCGTCGGTTCGCGGAGGACTTGGACGACATTGCGAGAGGGGTTCGTGGTCGGCGCCACCAATCCCAAGGGCCTGCTCATCTTCACCGCGGTTCTGCCGGAGTTCGTCGACCGCTCGGCCGGACACCCGACGCTGCAGCTGGCCACATTGGGCGCCATCTGCGCGGCGATCGCGTTGCTGTCCGACAGCACCTGGGCCCTCGCCTCGGGAACGGCCCGCGCGTGGCTGGGCCGCTCGCCGGCACGACTGGAGCGCCTCAGCGCCGGCGGCGGCGCGGCGATGATCCTCCTCGGCGTCGGCCTGGCGCTCACCGGCCGCCGGAGGTAGCCCCGTCGCGGTGGCGCACGAGGGCGATGGCGGCGAGCAGGACCAGTGCTGGGAGGATGAGCAGGCCGATGCGCAACCCGGCGGCCTCGGCGATCGCTCCCGCTGCCAGCGGGCCGAGGAGCTGTCCGATCGCGGCGATGGCCACCACCTGCCCGATCGCCCGGTCGGCGTTCCGAGAGCTGACCGAAACGTGCACCGCGGAGGTCAGGGGGAACATCGCGCCGACGCCGATGCCAACCACTGCGATTCCCGCGGCGGCGACCAGCACATCGCCGGCGGCGAGAAGGATGGGCAGGCCGATGAGGGCGACGATCAACGAAGCAGCGAGGAGCTGCTCGGCGCTGGTGTGACGGGCTAGACGGCTGGCGAGCAGACGACCGATGAGGTTGGCGCCATACAGGCCGCTGACCATGACCACCGCCAGCTGGCGACTGATGCCGACGCTGTCGTTGAGATAGCTGGCCAGCCAGAAGCTCAACGCGAACTCGAGCGCGACGATCGCGAACACGACGACCAACGTCGGCGACAACCCCAGGCGCTGAGCATGGGGACGCCCGGCGAGGGCGCCGTCGGCCTCACGATCGACGCGGGCGGCGGCGAACCGCCGTCCCCGCGAGGATTGGGGCCGAGATGGCGCGATGCCTACGGCACCTATCATCAACGCTGCAGCGGCGGCGATCGTGCCACCGGCCACGAACGCAAACCGCCACGTCAGCGCGGTCGCCGCCAGGCCCCCGATCAGCAGCGGGACGATGATTCCGCCGAGGCTGACCGACACCTCCCCCTCGGCCATCGCGACGGTCCGCCGCGCGCCATGCGCGTCGGCCAGGGCGGCCCACAGCCTCACCAGCGCCGAGGTGGCAAGCAGGCTGACCAGGAACGCCGCCGGTACGGTGACCGCCACCGCGTCGCCATAACCGACACCCAGCCCAGCGATCGCGGCAGCGCCCAATCCCAAACGGATTGTCACCCCGCGGCCGATGCGGCCCTCGACGCGGACAGCGAGCAGTCCGGCCAGGCCTCCACCGACCGCGAACGCGACCTGGTGCAGCGCCCCCACCACATAAGAGATGTGCTCCACCCTCCGGATATAGGGCAGCGCCGGCCCCAGCACGGCGTTGAGAAACCCAAACCCCAGTAAGCCGGCGAACATCGCCCAGGTGAAGCGGTCACGACGATATTCCCGCGGCGGCGTCCGCGCGCCGGCGGCCACGTCGCCCTTGGCAAGGCGCATCACCTGCCCGAGGTTACGCGTGCGCCGCCGCGTCACCCCCGACGAGCGCGCCTGGTGAAGCGCGGTGCGTTCGCCTGTAGCTGCGCGATCGCGCCGTTCAGAGCCGTTCCCAGCTGTGAGCTGTCGCGGCTGGACTTGGCGAGCAGCAAACCGCCCTGAATTGCCGCCAGGGTGGTAGTGGTCAGCGCCTCGAGGTCGGCATCCGCCGCCAGCAGATGGCGGCCCCGAAGCCGCGAGAGGGCGTCTCCGATCGCCGCTCGCCAGCCGTCGAGGGCTCCATTCAGAGCCAATCGAAAACCCTCGTCGGTGTCCGCCAGCGCCGCCGCAAGCGTGCCGATCGGACACCCACCGCGCGAGCCGCGACGCTCCATCGCCGCGACCATCCCATCCGCCCAGCGCTCGAGGTCGCTCCAGCTATTCACCAGTTCAAGGGCATTGCGCTGAGCGCCGAGCACCCGTGCCGCCTGGAAGTCGATCACCGCCTCGACCAAGCCGTGCTTATCGCCGAAGTAGTGATAAAGCTGACTCTTGCTCGAACCGGTGGCAGCCCGGACGTCATCGAGCGCGGTCCCGGCGGGGCCGTGCTCGGCGATCAGGGCGGCTGCTCCGGCCACGATCCGATCGCGGGTTGCCCGCCCCTGCTCGGTGGTCGGCGCCGAGGCCATCACCACGATGCTAGCTTCGATGGACCGTTGGGTCCACTACATCTGAGCCATCCCAAATCGCAACCTCGGCAGCGAGATGATGGCCTCAGCCGTTGAGCCGTTCGGTCAGGCAGACAGTCACGGTGTCACCCGCCTGCTTGCCGATCGCGTCGCGCAAGCCGGCCTTGATGGGAAGCTTATGGGTGCCGTCCCCGAGCGCCATGAATGAGCTTTGGAAGGGGTGGCCGTCAACCGTGCCGCGGACCCTGACCAGCCCGCGAGTGCCGAAGAAGTCTGCCGATTGGGGCCACACGACGTATGTCCAGCCGCCGGGGCTCGGGCTCTTTCGCAGCTGGACGGTGAACTGCTCGTCCAATCGACTGCTCACGGACCGCTTCGTCGCTGTCATGACAAGCTCCTTGTCGTCTCTGGTTCGATCCCGGGGCCGTCACGCCGCCGACGCAGGACCGTGGGCGTACATGAGGGATCCGGGCGTAGTCAGCATCTCCCCGGTTTCCAGGAACGTCTTGAGCCCGGAGAGGATCATCGGCCAGCCGCCGTACAGGGCACGGTTGGCGTTCTCGGCGAGCCGGTCGTGGACCACCGTCAACCGGCACGAATCGCCGACCGGCTCGATCTCCCACGTGACCCGAGAGGTGCCTTCCCGGGCGACATCCTCGCCCCACAGAGCGTTGAAGCTCTGGACCAGCCTGCGCGGGGGGTCGACCTCCAGGTTCTCGCCCTCGGTGATGACGCCGGGCGCATCGGGATGGGTCATCTCGTAGTGGGAGCCGGGCGTCCAGTCGGATTGCACGCCCACCCCGAAGTTGTATCTGCGGCGCATCTCGCCGCTGGTGATCGCCTCCCACAGCCGCTCGGGCGTGGTCTTGATGTAGATCTCGAACACCTTCTCCATGCTGTTCTCCTCCAGTTCGCGTTTGAGCTCGCTCAGGTCCTTCGCCCACGGCTCGGCGTACTTGCTGACCCACCGGTCGTGGACCAGCCGGATCGGCACCGGGTTCAGGAAATGCAGCTTTTCCCGGCCGCGCCGCCGGGTCACGACCAGCCCCGCCTCCTCCAGCACCTTCAGGTGCTTCATCACGCCGAACCGCGTCATCGCGGGCCGTCGCTCCAACTGGACGAGGGTCTGGCCATCCTGCTTGAACAATTCGTCGAGCAGATCCCGGCGGGTGGGATCGGCGAGGGCTCTGAATACCGGGTCGATGCCGCGATAATACGTGACCAAATGGTCACCTGTCAAGCGGAGATCGCGAGTCTCAGCGAGCTGCGGTCACGCCGGCTCGGCGGCGGCTGGGCGTCGGTGGATGTACAGCTCGGCACGATCGCGCGGGGTCATCTTCTCGCGCCGCTCGGGCAGCGGAAGCTGATACCGCGTCTCGCGGAAGTGGTCGGCGTACTGGCGGCGCGGGTTGTAGACCGAGTTGAACTTCCACAGCATGCGCAGGAAGTTGGTCTGCCCGCGGGCGAGCTGCCGACCGAGGATGCCGAGCGTCCCAGCGACCGCGGACAAGCCGAGGTGCTTGCGGTTGATCACCGCCTGCGTCTTCACCAGCTCCTCGTAGAACCGTGCCAGTGGCAGCTTGGTCGGCAGGACGGCGTGCTGGATGTCGAACAGTCGGTAATCGCGGGTGGTCAGCTTCTGCGCTTCGGACTGCCAGATCTCCGTCCCCGGATAGGGCGTGACAAACCGTCAGATGGACGATCTCGGGAACCGACAGAGCGAACTCGCGCACGAGCCGGAACTGCTCCTCATCCACTGCGGTCGACGATCAGGTTGATCGCGACCATGATTCCGAGTCGCCGAGCCGTGTCCAGCGCCTTCATGTTGGCATCGGGACTGACGCGCTTGCGATGAAGCTCCAGCCCGGTCTCGTCGAGCGCCTCGATGCCGAGGAACATGTAGGTGAGACCCAGCCGCTGCCAGCGTGGGAACACGTCCGTGTTGCGCAGCAGGACGTCAGCGCGCGTCTCCAGGTAGTAACGCTTGTGGATCCGGCGCCGCTCGACCTCACGGGCGATCGCCTCGCCGTGGTCGGATTTTGATGAACGCCACATCATCGACGATGAATACGTTTGGCTCCTCGATCGACTGAAGCTCCGCCGCTGACGCTGACGCTTTGCGGTAGGCACGGCCATAGAACGTCCACGCCGAGCAGAACGAGCAGTCCCACGGACACCCACAAGTGAACTCGATCGACGCGCAGGGATCAGCTCGCCGATGAAGTACTTGCGGCGCCGGCGCATGAGGTCGCGCGCCGGCGGGAACTCGTCGATCGACTCCAGCATCAGCGGCGCTCCCTTGCCCTGACCCTCCGGCGTGACGATGCCGGGAAGGTCGCGGGCACCTCCGTCTCGCGCGGCGGTGAGCAACAGCGGGGTGACCACCTCGCCGTCGCCGCGGACCACCGCGTCGAGCGCCCCGTCGGCTTCCTGGACCACGTGGCGGGCGATGAACGAGACGCCGTGTCCACCGGCGAAGGTGAAGCATCCGGGAAGCCGCCGCTTGATCGGGTGCGCCAGATCGATGACCTCGGGAACGTTGGCCAGGTAATCAAGCCCGAAGCCAACCGCCTCCGGGCGAAAGGCCTCGAGCTCGCGGTCCAAGTGGGAAGACGAGAGCACCTGCAGGTCGACCACGCGTACTTCGTGCCCGGCGCAGCGGGCGGCGCCGGCGATCCGCTCGAGCCCCAGCGGCTCCAGCCGCAGAAAGCATCAGCGGGCTCGGATGCACTAGCAGGACCCTCATACATGCGCCCTACCCGGGTGGGGGCCCCGACATCAAAAGCCCGCCTCGGCCGGTACGTTGGTGGACGATGATCGACGAACCGAAGGTGCAGCGGCCGGCCGCGGAGCAGGCCCCGCCGCTGGTGCTGCTGTTGACGGCGAGCATGGGCGCCGGTCACACCGGGGTCGCCACCGAGCTCGCCAGAAGGCTGCGTGCCCGCGGCTACCAGGTCGAGGTCGTCGACCTGCTCGAGCTTCTGCCTGCGCCGCTTGGACCTGTCCTGCGGGGCCTCTATGCGGCGATGCTGCGGTGGACTCCCTGGATCTACGACGCCATCTACAGAGTGTGGTTCAAGCCCAGTAGGAACAAGGCGGCTCCCGTTTCACCGGTGACCTGGTTCGGCGGCCGGGCAGTGAGGCGATGGGTCTCCGACCACGAGCCGGTGGCGGTCGTCTCCACGTTTCATCTCTGCTCGCGGATCTTGGGAAACCTGCGTCGCGCCGGACAGCTGTCGGTGCCCACGGCCACGTTCATCGTCGATTTCGCCGTCCACGACCTCTGGGTCGATCCCGCCGTCGATCTGCACGTCTGCCTGCATCCCAGCATGGCGCCCCAGGCGCAACAACGGGGGGCGGAGCGGACCACGGCGCCCGGTCCGGTCGTGCGGCCCTGCTTCGTTGACTCCGTCTGGGATCGCCGGTCGGCGCGGGCGTCGCTTGATCTGGGCGCCGAGGAGCGCACCGTGCTCATCGTCGCCGGATCGTGGGGGGCCGGTGACCTCGACGCCGCGGTGGACGTCATCGGCCGGGCGCCGGGGCTCACCGCGCTGGTGGTGTGCGGTGCCGACGAGAAGCTGCGACGCCGCCTGGCGAGTCGTCGATCGTGTGTACACGGAGCCCGGATCATGGGTTGGGTGGCGGACATGGATCGCTTGATGCTGGCTGCCGATGTCGTGGTCGAGAACGCGGGTGGCCTCACCTGCATGGAGGCGCTGGCCGCCGGCCGGCCCGTCGTGAGCTTCAACCCGATTCCAGGCCACGGCGCGGCGAACATCGAGGCCATGGTGCACTGCGGGATCGTCGAGCACGTTCTCCAGGCGCAGGACCTCATCGCGGCTGTCCACGGGGCTGTCGGGGCGGGGTGGCGAGACAGCCCCCGCTCGCAGGCCGGCGCTGCGATGTTCCGCGGCGACGCCGCCGACGACATTCTGACGATCCTGGCGAGTAATCAGCCCGCCTTGCTCAGCTCGTAGCCGGTGACAACCGGTGACCGGGCCACCAAGATCACGCCGATCACCATCAGCCCCAGGCTGAACAGCTCGATCGCGAGATACGGGGGTCCAACGCGGATGCGCTGGGCGAACAGCCCCACGCCGATCCCGACGCCGCACAGCGGCTCCGCGATGGTGAGGGCGGGGAGTGACGCCTCCAGGGGAGCCAGCTTGAATGCGTTCTGATTGAGGGAGATACCGGCGATTGCGACCAACAGCAACGCGTACGGCGTCCACGAGGTGAGCACCGCCATCACTCCGTGACCCACGTCGATGACGGCCCGTTGGGTGAGCGCGTCCTGGAGGCCGAACAGGACGCCGGCGGCGCAGGCCAGCAGGGTGGCTTCTTCGCCGAGGGTGAATCGCTTGGCCACCCAGGTGAACGCCGCCACCACCGCGATCACCGCGAGACCGGCGATGATCCAATCGCCCGCGGACACCGGTACGCTCTTCGATCCCCCCGGCCCGGCCGCGGCCATGAACCCGGCCAAACCGCCGACCAGCGCCGCCGCTCCGAGATACTCGCGCCAGCCGAGCCGCAACCTCTGCCACGCCGCCGCCAACGGCAGGGCGAAGAACAGGTTGGCAGCGCCGAGCGGCTCGACCAGGCTCAGGCTGCCTCGCCCCAGCGCCAGCGCTCCGAGGACGTTGCCGACGCCCATGCTGACGATGCCGAGCAGCCACAACGGACGACGAACCAGCTCCAGGAGAAACAGCGGCGATATGTGTCTATCAGAGAAGGCGTCGGCCGCGACGTGCTGCTGCACCACAAAACCGAGCGCGAGGAAGAACGCCCCGGCGAGGCCGAACACGTATACGAGGATCATCTCAGGTTCAGATCATGCAGCCATCCGGCCCCGCGGCAGTGGCGAATGTTTGACGGGAGACATCAGAGGCGATAATTTGGCCACGGACCGTGGGCCACAGTCGCTCTCCCCGGACCTGAACCCTAGCGGGCCGGCGGTATTCGAGCGCTAGCCAATTGATTCGCGAGACTAGGAGAAAGCTCATGGGAACAGAAGCTCGTATCGGACTGTTGCTGGGCGCCTGCGCCTGCTTGCTCGCCGTGATGGTGGACTGGGTTGTGGAGGAACTGACCAGCGATTGACTGCCGCGCTCGACGCGGGAGCCCGCACCGGCTCGTCCCAACGAACCGCCAGCAGGTACCGAGGTGGGGGAGACGGTCTGAGCCTTTGATTACAGCGGTTTGACCGGGTTACTCTGATCCTCAGAGTGCACTGGCCAAGTCGAGACAGGTATCCGATCACCGCATGAAGCTGGGCCCGGACGCCGTGCTCGGACAGCAGCGGAGACAGCCGGGCGCAGGATCCAAGCCTTGCCCGGCTGGGTCCGCGAGCTGAGGGATGTTCGTCGTCTGGGCGCTGTTGGCGGCATGCGCCAACGCGACGTCCTCGGTCCTGGAGCGCCGTGGCGCGAAGGAGGCGCCGAGCGCCGACGCATTGAGCCTACGTCTGGTGGTCGACCTGGTGCGCAAGCCCGTCTGGCTTGCCGGGATCGCGTTCTTGACCGCGGGCTTCGGGCTGCAGGCGCTGGCCTTGCACGGGGCGCAGCTCTCGGCCGTCGAACCGATCCTGATCATCGAGCTCCCGCTCACGCTGCTGCTCGCCGCCACGGCGTTCAGAGTTCGGATTCGGATTCGGGACCTGGGCGCGGCAGTGACGATGAGCGCCGGTCTCGCCCTGCTGCTACTCGCCGGCGCACCATCGGGGGGAGACGCCGGCCACGTCTCCGGCTGGGCGTGGGGGCTGACCGGCCTCGCCGTCGGCGGAGCCTGCGCGGTGCTGATCAGCGTAGGCTGGCGCGCCGGCGAGGGCGACCGCCGGGCCGCATTCTGGGGCATCGCCGCGGGAGCCGGCTTTGGGCTCGCCGCGGCGCTGATCAAGGCCACTACGGCGGTGCTCAACAATGGCCTCGGGGCGGTGTTCACGTCGTGGAAGCCATACGCCATGGTCGCCGCGGGAGTGGGAGGGCTCTACATCTTCCAGAACGCCGTCCAAGCCGGTCGGCTCCTCTTCGCCCAGCCTGCGATCAGCCTCACCGATCCGCTGGTCAGCATTCTGATCGGCGTCGTCCTCTTCGGGGAGCACCTCCGCACCGGCGTGTTCATCGTCCCCGAGCTAATCGGCGCGGCGATGATCGCCGGGGGCACGATCGCGCTCGCCCACTCACCGATGATCGCGACCGACCCGGACACAGGCGAGACGGCACCCCGCGACACGGCCCCTGGCGGGTCCGCCGCGGGCAAGGCCAGGGCCGAGGCCGAGGCACCCAGGCCGCGCTCGTCCTGATCGCGTCCACGGGCCTGCTCGTCCACTCGCCCAACGCTCTCGAGCCCTCCACCGCGCGGCCGGCACCCCGGATTTCCGAGTCCGCAGCGTCATCTGCCTTACTCTCCGCGCCCACCTGCCGCGTCAGCTCGGTTAGAAGGCTGGCGGTGGCCCCCGGGATCCGATATCGTGCCGCGCCCGGACCGGCTCTACACCTCGAGCAGACGAGCGAGCATGAGGCCGAAGACAACCCAGTCTGAGCCGATTTGCGCCGTCATCCGCGGTTACGGAGAGACGCGGTGATGCGGCGCCTCTCGGTGTCAGGTAGACGCCGGCGAGCGCCGGGCGCTCGGCACGCGACGGCCGTCATCGTCTTGCTCGTCCTCTGCGTCGGCCTCGCCGGATGCAGCGGCAAGCAGTCGATCCTCTCAACGCACAGCAGGCTGGCTCACAACATCGCGCTGTTGTGGTGGTGGATGCTCGGCGTCGCCGTCATCGTGTTCCTGGGAGCGGTGGCGCTGTTGGTCATCGCCTATTTCAACCGCGGCACGCCCGGCCTACCCATCCTCGGGCAGCGCGAGGACGTCGCCCAGGGCCTGGTGCTGGTGTTCGGGATCGGGATCCCAATCGTGGTGTTGGTGGCGCTGTTCGGCGTCGCGGACGTCTACCTGGTGGGAAAGACGGGCGCGCCGAATCCGAAAACGACGGCGATGACCGTCAACGTGATTGGCCATCAGTGGTGGTGGGAGGTGCGTTACGACGGCGGGAAGGCGGTCACCGCAAATGAGATCCACATCCCCGTCGACACGCGAGTCAACCTCGTTGCCACGTCGGCCGACGTCATCCACAGCTTCTGGGTGCCGGCGCTCAACCGCAAGATCGACATGATTCCCGGGCTGCGCAACCGGATCCTGCTCGACGCGTCCTCCACCGGCGAGTTCCGCGGCCAGTGCTCACAGTTCTGTGGCTTCCAACACGCCCACATGGCGTTCGAGGTGTTCGTCCAGAAGCCGGCGGCGTTTCATAGTTGGCTGGCCAACCAGCTGCGCCCGGCGGTGACGCCCACCTCGGCCCAAGCTCGAGCCGGCGAGCGCGTATTCATGAACAGCCAGTGTGCGAGCTGCCACATGATCGCGGGGACGTCCGCGCAAGGCGACGTCGGTCCCAATCTGACCCACCTGGCGACGCGGACGACCCTGGCGTCGGACGAGATTCCCAACCGCCCGGCGTGGTTGGCCTCCTGGATCCACAATCCCCAGGCGATCAAGCCCGGCGACCGGATGCCCGATCTCGGCCTGGACAACACGCAGGTCTCCGAGCTGGTCGCCTACCTGGATGGACTGAAGTAGCGATGGCGACCGTCGTCTCGCCTCGGGGGCAGCGCTATGTCGATGATCTGGATCAGATCTGGGTCGAGCGGGGCGGGGTGTTTGGCTGGCTGACGACCACCAACCACAAGCGCATCGGGATCCTTTACTTCTTCACCACGCTGATCTTCTTCGGCGCCGGCGGCGTCGAGGCGCTGCTGATCCGCACCCAGCTGATCGGGCCCAACGGCACCGTGCTATCGCCTCAGGCCTACGACGAGGTGTTCACGATGCACGGGATCACGATGATCTTTCTGTTCGTGATCCCGATGACCACGGGCGCGTTCGGCAACTACCTGATCCCGCTGATGATCGGCGCGCGCGACATGGCGTTTCCCCGGCTCAACGCGCTGTCCTACTGGATCTTCCTCGGTTCCGGAATCTTCATGTACACGGCGCTGGCTCAAGGTCACGCGCCCAACGCCGGCTGGTTTGACTACGTGCCGCTGGCTTCCAAGCAGTTCGATCCCGGCAACAACATCGACTTCTACGGCTACGGGCTGATCTTCAACGGCATCTCGAGCACGATCGCGTCGATCAACTTCATCGTCACGATCTTCAAGCTGCGCGCCCCCGGCATGTCGCTGAACCGGATGCCGCTGTTCTGCTTCGCGTTCCTCGCGGTCGCCTTCGCGCTGCTGTTCGCGCTGCCGTCACTGAGCGTCGCCGCCCTCTTCCTCGAGCTCGATCGCCAGCTGGGCTTTCACTTCTACGACGCGGCGTTCGGAGGTGCGCCCCTGCTGTGGCAGAACCTGTTCTGGATCTTCGGGCACCCCGAGGTGTACATCATCATCCTGCCCGCGTTCGGGATCGCCACTGCGATCATCCCGACGTTCGTCGAGCGCAAGATGGTGATGTTCCCGCTGGTGGCGCTGGCCGAGATCCTCGTCGCCTTCCTCGGCTTCGGGGTGTGGGTGCACCACATGTTCACTGTCGGCTTCTCGACCCTGACCACGGTCTACTTTGCCGCCGCCAGCCTGATCATCACGATTCCGTCGGCGATCCAGCTGTTCGCGTGGATCGCGACCATCCTCACCGGCACCCCGAAGTTCAAGACACCGCTGCTGTTCATCATCGGCTTCATCGTCTACTTCATCATCGGGGGGCTGTCCGGGATCACCGTCGCAGCGATTCCCTTCGACCAGCAGGTGCACGACAGCTACTACATCATCGCCCACTTCCACTTCGTGATCTTCGGCGCCGCCGTGTTCCCGATCCTCGGCGGCATGTACTTCTGGTTTCCCAAGCTCACCGGCCGGATGTACAGCGAACGCGTCGGCAAGCTCAGTTTCTGGCTGACGTTCGCGGGAACCTTCATCACCTTCTTCCCGATGCACATCGTCGGCCTGCTCGGCATGCCGCGGCGCGTCTACACCTATTCCCCCGGACTGGGTTGGACGCTCTGGAACTTCATCGAGTCGATCGGCGCCTACATCCTCGCCACCGGCTTGGTGCTGATCGTCGCCAACCTGGTGATCAGCTACTTCAGGGGTGAGCCGGCGGGCAACGACCCGTTCGGCGGCGACACGCTGGAGTGGTCCACCTCATCGCCGCCGCCGGCGTACAACTTCGCCGTCATCCCGACCGTGACCAGTCCATATCCGATGTGGGACGAGCGGGACCGCGAGCGCGACAACCGCCGCCTCGACTCCGGTCAGGGCGTGCTCAGTCGCGGCCACCTCACGCCCGCCACCACCGCCCAGGACGCCCGACCCGACGAGATCCTGTCGATGCCGCCGCACTCCATCTGGCCGCCGCTGAGCGGGCTGATGCTGCTCGGGACGTTCTTCATGCTGGTGATGGCGCACTACTGGATCGCGCTCGGCTGGGCGGTCGCCGGCCTGCTCACGGTGGCCGGCTGGCATCGACACGAGGAGGGGGCGTGACCGAGGCCAGCGCCGGCGAACCGCCGCGCCGCGCCCGGCCGCCGCGGAGCGCCGAGGCGCACACCGCGCCGGCGGCGGCGCGAGTCGATCACCGGCGCATGGCCCAGCCCAACGGGTGGTGGGGCATGGCCCTGTTCCTGTGCGCGGAGGTGACGCTGTTCGGCACGATGATCGGCAGCTACTACTACCTGAACTTCGGCTCGCGCCGGTGGCCGCCGGCGGGGATAAAGCCGCCGACCATCCCCCTCCCGCTGGCCGTCACCGCCGTGCTGGTCGCCTCCACCCCGCTGCTGGTGGCGGCCGAGCTGGCTGCGCGAACCGGGCACCGGCGGCGGACGGCGCAGTGGATCGTCATCGCGCTGTTGATCCAGATGGGGTTCCTGGCGGCGCAGATCGCTTTGTTCGTCCACGACTACAACCAGTTCACGCCCCAGAGCAGCGCCTACGGCTCGATCTACTTCACCCTGCTGGCGGCCCACGACGCCCACGTCCTGGTGGGCATCCTGCTCAGCATCGCCGTGCTGTGGAAGCTCGCCACCCGCGGGCTGAACAACTACTGGCTGATCGGGGTCAGGGGCCTCACCCTCTACTGGTATGTCGTCAACGCGCTCGCGCTGATCGTGGTGCTCGTCGTGCTGTCTCCGTCGATATGACCACGACGTCATCAACCACGCCGTCGACGTGGCTGCTCTGGTTCGGGGTCCTCGGCGGCGCCGGCGCCTGGGTGATCCAGTTCGCCGCCAACCTGTACTTCACGTGGGCCCAGTGCAATCAGCCGACGCAGCGCTGGACCCTCCCCATCCACGGCTGGGAGATCGGACTGTCGGTGCTCGCGTTGGTGGTCGGGGCGGCCTCGACCGTGGTCTCGCTGCGGACCTTCCGGGCGACCTACGAGATCGATGACGCCGACGCCCAGGAGCTTCGCGGCGACGGCACCCCACCCCCGCTGGGACGGGTCCACTTCCTCTCCCTCATCGGCCTCACCGTCAACTTCCTCGCGTTGGCGATCATCGTCATGACCGGTGTCGGCGCGCCCCTGCTCCCCGTATGCCAGCAAGTATGAGCCGCCTCCGCGTCCTGACGATCCTCGCGCTCGCCGCCGTCGCCGCCCTGCTCGTGGTGAGCCTGGCTCAGGCCCAGCCCGAATCCGGCATCGTGCGCCCTACCACCGAGCCGAGCACGCCCAGCCTGGAGCTCGGCCGGGAGCTGTTCGCCGGCAACTGCGCCAGCTGTCACGGGATCGACGGATCCGGGATCAAATCACCGCGGCCGGGCGCCGGGGGCATCATGGGGGCCGGTCCGCCGCTACGCGGCGTGGGCGCGCTTGCCCCCGACTTCTACCTGCGCACCGGGTTCATGCCGTTGGCGAACATCTACGCCCAGCCCGGACCGGAGCCCGAGCGGGTGCTCTTCTCCGAGACGGAGATCCGCTCGCTGGTCGGCTACGTCGCGTCGCTGGGCGCCGGCCCGGCGATCCCCACTCCCCATCCGGCGGCCGGCAACCTGTCGGAGGGGCAGTCGCTGTTCTTGGCGCACTGCGCCGGATGCCATCAGATCGAGGGGCGCGGCGGCTTCGTCACCGGAGCCGAGGTCCCGCCGCTGCAGAACGTGCCCGCCACCCGGATCGCCGAGGCGGTGCGCATCGGCCCGTACTTGATGCCCCGGTTCTCGACCACGCAGATCTCCAACCGGCAGCTGAACTCGATCGTCAAGTACGTGCTCAGCACCAATCGTCCCGACAACCGCGGCGGCTGGGGGATCGGCAACCTTGGTCCGATTCCCGAGGGGCTGGTCGCCTGGTGGATCGCCGCGCCGCTGCTGATCCTGTCCTGCCTGGCCGTCGGAAGGAGGATTCGCCGCTCATGAAGCTGTGGCAATGGCTGGTCGCGTTTCTCGTAGCACGACGCCAGCGTCGTCGACAACCACCAGAGCCGCCTGAGCCACCGGCGCGGATCATTCCCGCGGGAACGCCGGAGCGACGCGCCGAGAACCTGGTGCTCGTCCTGCTGGGTATCGCCAGCCTGTTCGCGCTCGGCTTCATCGTCGTCTACGCGGTGTACAGCTCGGCCAGCCTGCCCGACCAGCTGCTCGGGATCTGCCTCGGCATGTGCCTGGTGTTCATCGCCGCCGCCCTCACCGTCGTCTCCAAGCGGCTGGTGGTCACCGAGGAGATCGAGGACGACTACCCGGAGGAGCACCCCGAGGAGCAGCGCGAGATCGTCGAGATGGTGCACGAGAGCGGCAGCCGGTTCACCCGCAAGCGGCTGCTGATCGGGGCGAGCGCGGCGACCGGCGGCGCCCTCGGCCTGGCGGCGGCGACGCCGGTGCTGTCGATCGGCCCGCTGTGGGACACCGGGCCGCTCGACCGGACGCCGTGGCACCGGGGCAGACGCGTAGTGGACGAGAGCGGGCGGCCGATCAGCGCCGTCGACGTCGAGGAGCGAACCTTCTACACCGGGTTTCCCGAAGGGGCCAACATGTTCGATCTCGGGGCTCCGCTGGTGATCGTCCGCCTGGACCCGACCAAGCTCAAGCTCCCCGCCGGACGGGCCGGCTGGGCACCGGACGGGATCGTCGCCTACTCCAAGATCTGCACTCACGCCGGCTGTGCCGTCGGGTTGTATCGCAAGCCCCTGTTCACAGTGGTCGAGCCCAATGACGCGCTGGTCTGTCCCTGCCACTACTCGACCTTCGACCCGTTCACCGGGGGGACGGTCATCTTCGGACCCGCCGGCCGTCCGCTGCCGCAACTGCCGCTGATGATCGACGGCGACGGCGTGCTGCGCGCGGGCGGCAACTTCTCCGGGCGGATCGGCCCCGGGTGGTGGGCGGTGCGGGAGCGCCCGACGTGAGCGATCCGATCACCAGGGAGCGCCTGACGTGAGCGATCCGATCGCCGATCCCGTCCGCTTCATCGACGAGCGCACCGCGGCCGCACCGCTGCTGAAAAAGTCGCTCCGTTACCTGTTTCCCGACCACTGGTCGTTCCTGCTTGGCGAGGTGGCGCTGTACGCGTTCATCGTCCTGATCGCCACCGGGACCTACCTGGCGCTGTTCTATGACCCGAGCACCGCCAAGACCGTCTACCACGGGTCCTACGCGCCGCTGCAGGGCCAGTCGATGAGCGCCGCCTACAAGTCGGTGCTCGACCTGTCGCTGGTGGACAAGGCGGGGCTGCTGATTCGTCAGACCCACCACTGGGCCGCGGACGTGTTCATGGTGGCGATCGTGATGCACCTGATGCGCGTGTTCTTCACGGGGGCGTTTCGCAAGCCGCGACAGCTGACCTGGATGGTCGGGGTGCTGCTCCTGTTCACCGCGCTGCTCGAGGGCTATCTCGGCTATTCGCTGGTCGACGACCTCCTCTCCGGGATCGGGTTGGCGATCGGCTACGGGGTCGGCCTGTCCATCCCGGTCATCGGCGGTCCGTTCGT
The DNA here is from genome assembly GCA_963830395.1 of uncultured Actinomycetota bacterium. Taxonomy (GTDB): domain Bacteria; phylum Actinomycetota; class Thermoleophilia; order Solirubrobacterales; family Solirubrobacteraceae; genus Palsa-465. Next base: position 192,606 of record CAWHMI010000022.1, on the reverse strand, counting down.
GCTCGGGCTCTTCGGCGCGTCGTTCCCGGGTAACACCCACTTCTTCTCGCGCATGTACATCGCGCACGTGTTCATCATTCCGTTGCTGCTGGCCACCCTGATCGGCGTCCACCTGGCGCTGATCGCGGCCCGCCACCACACCCAGTTCAAGGAGAGCAAGCGGACCACGAACCGGCGGATCGTCGGGGTGCCGATGTTCCCCGGTCAGATACCCCGCTCGCTGGCGCTGCTGTTCTTCGTCGCGGGCATCCTGTTCCTGCTCGGGGGCCTGGTGCAGATCAACCCGATCTGGCAGTGGGGCCCGTTCGAGCCGTGGCAGGCCACCAACGGCGCTCAACCCGACTGGTACCTGGGCTGGCTAATCGGCGCGCTGCGCCTGATGCCGAGCTTCGACGTCACCATCGGTCACTACACGCTGATCCCGAATCCGTTCTGGGGTGGGATCGCGTTTCCCACCGTGGTCGTCGGGGTGCTGTTGGCCATCCCGTGGGCCGAGCGGCGCCTGACGCGCGACCGCGAGGTCCACAACCTCGCCGACCGCCCGCGCGACGCCCCAGGGCGGACCGCGTTCGGTGTGGCCTTCCTCAGCTGGGTCTTCCTGATCTTCTCCTTCGGCGCGGCGGACCGGATCTACGTGCTGTGGGGGCTGAGCTACAACACCCAACTAACCGTCTTCCGGATCGCCATCTGGGTGATCCCGGCCGCCTTGTACCTGATCACCCGGCGCTGGTGTCGCGCGCTTGCGGCCGCCGATCGCGTCGAGGAGGAACGCGAGCACGCCGAGGAGGTCGTCAGCGAGCGCCGGCGGGCCGCGGCGGTCGGGGCGCGGACCCCCTCGTCCTAGCCCGAGTTCGTCTTGACACCTCCGCCCGGCGGAGTTATGTTCGCGGTCGACCGGGGACCAAAGGGGTACGTCGGATGGCGCTGACATGGCTGCTCGAGCCTCGAGTGGCGGAGTGAGCTGAGTGAGCATGGCGGGGATAGTGCTGGTCTCCGCGGGCGTCGTTGTGGTCGTGCTCGCCGTCGTTCAGTGGATCTCAACGGCGGGGCCCAGCAAGAACTTTCTCGCCTCGGTGATCCTCGGCGAGGACGGACGGACGTCGACCTCGAAGACGTTCATTCTGCTCTGGACGCTTCTCGTCGCCTGGGCCCTGTTGGCCCTGCTCATCGCCGGGGAGCTCGTGCCGGCTCATCGCTGCATCAGCGGTCGCGCCGCGGGCGCGTTCAGCCGTTGCCACCGCGACGATGTGGCGCTGCTCCAGCTCGGATGGACGCATTTCCTGCACGGCGGCCTGACGGGCAGCTACCTGGTGCTCCTGGGGGTGCCAGCCGCCGCCGGCGTTGCCGCCAAAGGCATCACCCAGTCTCAGGCGCAGAGCTCGGCCGCGGTGAAGACGGTGAAAACGCGCACCGACAGCCCTGCTCAGCACGGTGTGTCGTCGCGCATCAGCGCGTTCTTTGGCTCGGTGGCTGAGATCTTCAGCTCCGATGACGGGAGCACTGACATCGCCGACTTTCAGTACGTCGTGTTCAACCTGATCACCGCGGCTTATTTCGTTGCGCGGTTTCTCAGGCCAGACCGCAATGGGCTGCCGATCATTCCCGACACCCTGCTCGGGTTGACCAGCGTGTCCGCTGGTCTGTATGTCGGCAAGAAGGCCGTGACGCGCAACCAGCCTTCGGTCAGCGGCGTGTTTCCCTCGATTCTGCAAGGTGGACAACCGTTTACCGTCGTCGGCACCGGCCTGACCGAGGACCCGGACGTTCCGACCAAGGCCAAGCCGAGAATCACGATCGACGGTATCCCAGCGACGGCCGTTGACGAGGTCAACGGCAATCTCCAGGCGACCGCGCCGCACAACCTCGCCGTGGGTGGGGGCGTCGTCACCCGACAGCTTCAGGTGCTGAGCCCGTACGGCGGGATCACCGCGAACTTCCCCGTCCAATGTCTATAAGCCCGACCTCATGCCGATCCGCATCCGGTTCGGCGATCGCGATCCAATCATCGTCGACCCACGATCCGTCCTAGGAGACACATGGCAGACGTAGCCGCACAAACCGACTCTACCTTCGTCTTCGCTGACCCAGAGGCCGAAGCTCGCGCGTCGATCACCACTGTCCCGGCCACCGATCCCCTCGGGCCGCTCGGTCAACTTCCCGGCGCCGGTCAGCTTCCCGGGGTCTGGAAGGGGCACGGACTGAACACGATCTGGCGTCCGCATCACGGCGGGCAGGACCGTTTCCTGGAGCTCAACCTCACCACCGAGACCCTGGTCTTCACCAAGATCAACGGCCCGATCCCCAACCGTGGGTTCCTGATGGCCGACATCGACATGTTCGGGCTGACCTACATGCAACAGATCGAAGAGACCAGCAGCGGTGCCGGTCTTCACATCGAGCCGGGAATCTGGGCTCACGTTCCACCCACAAGCAACCCCAACGAGCCCTCCACGGTCGTCCGGATGGCGTCCATCCCGCACGGGACCGTCGTCCTCGCTCAAGGGAGCTTTCAGTTCCTGCTCGGGGGACCACCCCACATCCCCGATAACAACATCATTCCCTTCCCGATCGGCACGTCCCCCCCGAGCAATTCGGCCGCGGACTTCGCCAACGGCGAGCAGGCGTTCCCAGAGCTCAACCTCGCCATCAACACGGCGTTTCGCCAGGCGTCTGGGGGGGTCACCCAGGAGATGGTCCGCAACCCGAACAGCGTCATCCAGAAGGCGCTGCACGCGTCGCTGGCGGGAAAGAAGATGAAGAACCGGACCTTCCTGCAGGTCTCGACCAAGCACACCCCGGTCGCCGGCGGGGGGACGGCCAACACGGCGTTCCTGGCCGATGCCAGCAACCCTCCGGGCGGCAACGCGACCGCGGTCGAGGTCGACGCCACCTTCTGGATCGAGGCGATCGAGGACGCAGAAGGCAAGCAGACGCTCCAACTGCAGTACACGCAGCTGGTGCAGCTGGATTTCAACGGCCTGCGCTGGCCGCACGTCACCGTCGCGACCCTGCAAAAGCAGTGACTGCGAATCAGGTGGGGGACAGTCCGCGCCGGCGCGCTGAGACGAGGCCGAGAGGATGAGCACCGGGGTCATCCCGCCGCCGGCGCGCGACGCGGGCAGCCTGCCGTTCCCGCAGATCCAGCCCGGAACGCCGAATAATCAGATGCCGTTTGACCACCTGATCGTCGTCATGATGGAGAACCACTCCTTCGACAATCTCCTGGGAGCCCTGTCGGCGACGCGCCCCGAGGTCGATGGGCTGACTTTCAACGGCTCGAGTCAGGCTCAGAACTGGAACCCGGGCGTCGATCACATGCCGGCCAGGGTGAGCTCCTTTCCCGCGCCCAACACCGCGCAGGCCAAGCACATCACTCAGAGCTGGAAGGCGACCCACCAGCAGATCGACGGCGGCCGCATGGACGGCTTCGTTCGCTCCTCCAGCGCCATCGAACCGATGGGCTACTACACCCCAGAGGTGCTGCCGTTCGCCTATTCGTTGGCGCAGACCTTCACGCTCGCCAACCGATGGTTCTGCTCGGTACCGGGCCCGACCTATCCCAACCGACGCTTCCTACTCGCCGGCACCGCGTTCGGCGCAACCACGACGGGCGTGAGCACGCTGTTTGACCGTCCCCCGGCGCACGGGACGATTTTTGACGTGATGTCGACGCATCAGATCAACTGGTGTGACTACTTCACCGACGTGCCGATGACCGCCGTGATCCCATCGATCGTGATCAAGCACGCCGACCATCACGCGCATATCGACAAGTTCTTTCACGACTGTCAGGCGGGAACGCTCCCCGCGGTCAGCTTCGTTGACCCCGGTATCGGAGCGGTGTCATCGATCGCCTCGACCCTCGCCGGGCTACCCGCTCCGGTCAAGGGCATCCTCGACGTGCTGGGGGCGAACCTACAGAGCTCCACGCCCGGCGAGACCGAGGAGGACCCGCAGGACATGTTCTTCGGCGAGGCCTGGGCCTATCGAGTCATCGAGGCGGTCACGCGCTCGCCGCGGTGGAACCGAACCCTGCTCATCTACATCTACGACGAGCACGGCGGCTACTACGACCACGTCGCCCCCCCGCGGGTGATTCCACCAGACAACACGCCCCCCGAGCTTTCCCCGGACGACCCGCCAGGCGGCTATGACATGTATGGACCGCGGGTACCGGCGATCGTCGTCTCGCCGTGCTCCAAACCGGGTGGGGTGACCAACCGGATCTACGACCACACATCGGTTCTGGCCACGATCGAACACAAATGGAACCTCCCCGCCCTCACGCTCCGCGATGCCAACGCGCTGACGATCATGGACTTCCTCGATCCCGGCAACCCGGCCCTCATCAATCCGCCACCGCTCGCGGCCCCAGTGAGGGCCCCAGGGGTGTAGTCGCAGCGCGATCGGCGCGTCGCTGCATCGCCGGGAAGTCCTGTCGGGCATCGGCGTCACGCTGGTGGCCGGGATGCTCGCCGGCCGCGCCCTATCGGGATAGTTCGCCGGCTGCCGGTCTGGGCACGCGGGTCTCGTCCGCCGCGGCCTCGGAGGCGGTGGCGGTGGCCACATCGCGCGGATACGTTCGCCTGGAGCGGAGCACGAGCAGGCCGCAGGCGGCCAGCGGGACCAGCATGATCAGAAACGCGTCGGTGATACCTGTCGCATTGGCGGCTTGGCCCGAGGCGTGCGTCGCGCGCCCGCTTCCCAATTGATCGGAGACCAAGCCGAACAGCAGCGGCGCCGAAGCGGTGGCGAGGGACCGGAGCAGCGTCCGCACCCCCTCGGCCCTCCCCCACAGCCAGTTGGGCATGATGTCCAGCCGGGCGGCGTCGAGCGGCGGGTTGGTGCCGTAAAGGGCGGCGCCGGCGACCCACAGCAGCGGCAGCCCGAGGAGCAGTGAGCCGCTCAACACCGGCGCCAGGAACAACACGCAGGCGGACAGGTAAGCACCGCCGGCCACGATGACTCGCGCCGACACATGTCCGCGGGCGAGCAGCGTGTCGGCGAGACGTCCCGACACGAGCACGCCGACGACCGCCGCGATGGCCAGCACTGCGAGCAGCGAGGTGGCCACCGACTGGCCCACCCCGTAGTGGGTACGGATGAAGAGAACCCCGAAGGTCAGCACCCCGGAGATGAAGAAGTAGCCCAGCGAGGAGGCGATGATCAAACCGGCGTTGGTGCGAACGCTGAGCACGTAGCGCACCGCTTGTCGCAGGCTCATCTCAGTGCCCGGGACGACGACGTTCTCGGGGCGCGGACGCACCCCCGCCTCTTGCACCGCGCGTTTGACCTCGGGAGCCGAGTCCTCGGCGGCCGCTCCCCGGCACGCATCGGCGGTGTCCGCTCGGTCGCCCTGCCGACCGCCGGCGTCGCGCGGAGCAAGCCGGCTGGAGCCGCCGCGCGCGGGCTCGTCCATGAACCGCCACACCGCCCACGCCAGCACCGCACTGGGGATGACCAGGATCCAGAATGCCCACCGCCAGGAGATCGCCGCCATGTTGCCGCTGACGAACAGCCCGACGACCGAGCCGATCAGATCGCCAGTCAGGATGAAGCCATAGATCTTTCCTCGCTCGCCGGGGGCGAAGAAGTCTCCGGTCAGTGACGCCAGCGTCGGGCCGCTGGTCGCGGTGACCGCGCCAATCGCGATCCGGGCGATCAGCAACATCTGAAACGACCCGGCTGCCCCGGCGACGATCATCGCCAGGCTCCACAGCACAATGCTCCACCGCAGCAGCCGGACCCGGCACACGCGATCGCTCAGCGCGCCGATCGGCACCGTTACGGCCGCCGCGGCCAGCGAGGGCAGCGCGACCAGCAGTCCAATCTGGGTGTAGTCGATGTGCAGCGCGCTCTTCAGCGGACCGGCGGCGGCGCCCACCGCGGACACGTCCGCGCTGGAGAGCGCGAGCACCATGGCCAGCAGCACGATCACCCGAGCCCGGGCCTTCCCGCCGACGGCGGTGACCACCAGTCGTTGCGCCCTGCGGCCGCCGCCGCGAAACGAACTGGTCAGGCCGTGAAGACGATGGGCGAGGTGGCTCATGCTCGCGTCGCCCAGATCACATGCCCGCTCGCCGCGGGCTCGGTCAGACACCTCTGAGGCCGTGAGCCGCGCACCTGGATTCGGTGCTACCGCATTTGCCGGGTGACCTCCCCGCGCCCAGTGCCGTGGCCGGTATGCGAGATGACAAGTCCTCTCGCGCGCCTAAGGGCCCGGTGTCAGGCAGCCCGGAGACGGTGATCTGCCGCTGCGCGGCGACGGCTCTCGCGGCGGACTTCGCCGGATCCGGCGGTATTTTGAGGCGTTGCCGCGCCGGGTAGCGGATACTCCGGAGTAGATGGCGCCGACGTCGCTCAACCCAGAGTTCGCAACTCCGGTCCGGCACGGCGGCGATCGAGGTGACGGACTGAGGTGATTGCGCTTGGCGGGAACTCACACGCCTGAAACCGGCGCACCGGTGGACTCGGTGCCGGACGCGTCACGGTCGCTCGAATCGGCCGATGGGCCGACGCTTGCGATCACTCGGCGACGGCTGGTGATCGCCACGGCCCTGATCGTGGTGACGCTGGTCGGCTTGTACTTCCTGATCCCGAAGCTGGCAGGGTTGAAGCAGACGTGGGGCCAGCTGCGCCGCGGCGACCCGCTGTGGCTGGCGGCCGGCGCGGCGTTGGAGCTGCTCTCGATCGCCGGCTACGCGACGCTGTTCAGGACCGTGTTCGGTCGCGGAATGCCTCGCATCGACTGGCGGACGAGCGTGGAGATACCGCTGGCCGGGATCGCCGCGATCCGTCTGGTGGCGGCGGCCGGCGCGGGTGGCGTGGCCGTGACGGCCTGGGCGCTGAGCCGCGCCGGAATGTCTGCGGCGGTGATCGCGTGCCGAGTCGTCGCGAGTTTTGCCGTTCAGTACACGGTTTACCTCGGCGCCCTGATCGTCTGCGGGCTGGGGTTGTGGACTGGAGTGTTCGACGGCGGCGGCTCGTTCGTGCTCACGATCGTTCCCGCCGCCTTTGCGGCGGTGCTGATGGTCGCGACCTTGAGCTTGGCGCTGATGCCGCGCGACATCGAGCAACGACTCGGCCGTTTCGCCGGCCGTTCCGGAGCGGTTGGTGCGATCGCGAGACTCATCGCGAAGGCGCCCGGCGTGCTCGGCAGCGGAGTGCGAACCGCGATCCAGCTGGTGCGGCAACGGCGGATCGGTCTGTTGGGGGCGGTTGCTTATTGGGGCTTCGACATCGCGGTTCTCGGCGTCTGCTTCCACGCGTTCGGGACTGTCGTGCCCGTGGCGGTCCTCGTGGTCGGCTACTTCCTCGGCACGCTCGGCAGCCTGCTCCCACTCCCCGGCGGCATCGGAGGCGTGGAGGGCGGGATGATCGGCGCCTTCGCCGCTTTCGGCTTACCCGCCGGCACCGCCGTGATCGGAGTGCTCGCCTACCGTGCGATCTCGTTCTGGCTGCCGACCCTCCCTGGCATCGCTGGCTACTTCGCGCTGCGGCGGACGGTCCGCAAATGGCGGCTCATCGATCAGGAGGCCGCCGGCGTCAGCGTACCTGAGGGCGGCCACACCGACCGGAAAGCGCCGAGCGCTGATCGCACCCGGTCACGATGAGATCCGCCTGTTGGCGGAGCGTCCGTACGGCAGTGATCGCCCGAGGCGGGGCCATGTAAGAAGCCACAACTCGCCCCGTGGATTCGGGTGCGGTGCATTGCCCGGGGCGCGGGCAGCCCGCGAACCTTGCGGTCAGCTTCGGTCCGCAATTCATGCCAGACTTCGGCTCTGCGATGGTCCAGACCTCCGCCCGCCTCCTCGCCCTCCTGTCGCTGCTGCAGCTCCGGCGGGAGTGGACCGGCCAGGAGCTCGCCGATCGGCTCGAGGTCGGGCCGCGGACCATCCGTCGTGACGTGGAGAAGCTGCGGTCGCTCGGGTATCCCGTCGAGGCCGCCCCCGGGGTGGCCGGCGGCTATCGACTCAGTGCGGGCGCGGAGCTGCCGCCCCTGCTGCTGGACGACGCCGAAGCCGTCGCCGTCGCCGTCGGGCTGCGGACCGCGGCCTCGGGATCGATCGCCGGTATCGAGGAGACGTCGATCCGGGCGCTGGCCAAGCTCGAGCAGGTCCTCCCGGCTCGGCTGCGACGCCAGGTGCGGGCGCTCGGTGACGCAACCTCGGCGTTCGGCGTCGGCGGCCCGCAGATCGATCCCGATGCGTTAGCGACGATTGCCGGAGCCTGCCGCGACCTGAACCGCTTGCACTTCGCCTACGTCGCCAAGGACGAGCGGGCGACCAAGCGCAGCACCGAGCCATGCGCCGTGGTCTACAGCGGGTATCGCTGGTACCTGGTGGCGTTCGACATCGACCGCGACGACTGGCGCACGTTTCGCATCGATCGGATCCAGGGCCGGGTTCGTCTTGGAGCTCGCGGCCGACGCCGGACCGTCCCCGGCGGAGACGCGGCCGCCTACGTCTCCCAGCAGCTGCGCGCGAGCGATGCCGGCGAGAGGCCAGCCGCCCCGGGACGGATCCGGATGCTCGTGTCCGCGGAGCGGGTCAGCCGCCGGATCCCGGTCCGCTACGCGACGGTGGCGCCCGACGGCGACAACGCCTGCATCGTGACCACCCGCGGCGCCTGGTCGCGCGGCTTTCTCGTCTGGATGGCGATGCTCGACGAGCCGATGGAGGTGATCGACCCACCCGAGCTGGCCGAGACCGCCCGATCGATCGTCGGCCGCCTCGGGGTGGCGGCTCGTTAGTGGTCAAGGGCCGCTGGTCACAGGTTGTCGATGATCTCGCTGGCACGCGACCACTGGTCAGGTGCCACCACGAGGTAGATGTCCCCGCGGCCGAGGCGGTCCAGCGGATGATCGGCGACGCAGCTGGCATCGACATGCATCTCGCGTAGCCGGTCCCGCCATGCCACCGCGGTTCGCTGGTCCTCGAAGGTCGCCACCGTCTCCCATCCGTCCAGCCGGGGATCCCCGACTGACACCGCGGGTTCCTTCGCCACCCGGGTCCTTCGGAAGCGGGGTAGGGGCATACTCCGGAGCGTACGCGTCATATCGATACGGTGGGCGGCGTGGGAGATGATCGCGAGGCCGCGGTGTGGCGGAGCACCGCGTTGGGCACCGGCGTGTATGAACTGAACCAGGGCTGGTTGTTCGGGGGGGCCTATGTCACCGGCGCCGAGGCTTCGGGCTACTCCGAGCGCGGGTTTGTCGACGTCGCGCTCCCGCACACGGTGGCCTCCTTGTCCTGGGGTGACTGGGACCCCAGCGCCTGGCAGCAGGTGTGGATCTATCGTAAGCACATCAACCGAGCCGCGGTCGCGGGCGGACGCGCGATCCTCGACTTCCAGGGCGTGATGACCCGCGGCACGGTGTACCTGAACGGAGCCCCGATCGGCCGGCACGACGGCGGGTACCTGCCGTGGTCAGTCGAGCTGACCGACCACCTCGCCGCGGCCGACAACGTGCTCGCCGTCGTCGTCGATTCGCGCTGGCTCAACGTTCCACCCAACCACTTTCGAAAGACAGCCGGCGCCATCGATTTCCTGCAGCCCGGCGGCATCTACCGCGATGCAGGGTTGCGGATCGTCCCCGAGATCTTCCTCAGCGACGTGTTCGCCCAGCCGACGAACGTGCTGCGCAACCCAGGGGTCGACGTTCACGTGACCATCGATGCCGCTGCCGTCCCCAGCCGGCCGGTGACGATCACCGCCGAGCTGCTGGACGGATCGAGACGGGTGGGCTCAGCCACCGGCGCGATCACGCTCACGGCCCCGGGGGACGCCGTCGCCATGCTCAGCATCGCGGGGGTAGAAGGGATAACCCTCTGGTCACCCGAGAATCCCAGCCTTTACCGGCTCAGCGTCACCATTACCGCCGACGGTGTCTCCCACACGGTGGCAGTGCGGCTCGGCTTCCGCCAGGCGACCTTTGCCATCGACGGCTTCTACCTGAACGGCCGGCGTTACCCGCTCTTCGGTCTCAACCGTCACCAGCTGTATCCCTACATCGGCATGGCCGCTCCCCGGCGGCTGGAGCGGCGCGATGCCGAGCTGCTCAAGAACGACCTGCACTGCAACATGGTGCGTTGCGCGCACTACCCGCAGTCGCCGCACTTCCTCGATGCCTGCGACGAGCTCGGCCTGATGGTGTGGGAGGAGACACCCGGCTGGCAGTACGTGGGTGACGCGGAGTTTCAGGAGGTCGTCCTCCAGAACGTGCGCGACATGATCGTCCGCGACCGCAACCGTCCCTCGGTGATCGTGTGGGGGACGCGGCTGAACGAGTCCAAGAGTCGGCCCAACAAGACGCTCAACGCAAACACGCGCCGGCTCGCTGACGCCCTCGACGGCTTGCGCCAGACGACCGGCGCCATGAACACCCGATCGACCGCCCACTGGGCCCAGGACATCTTCGCCTACAACGACTATCGCTCCCACAAAGGCGACGCCACCCTCGGCCCGCCCGTCCCCGGGGTGCCCTACCTGGTCAGCGAGGCGGTGGGGGCTCTGGCCGGGGCTCCTCTGTACCGCTGGGTGGATTCCCCGGCGACGCTCGCCGTCCAGGCAAACATGCACGCCCAGGTGCACAGCATCGCTCGGTCCGATTCGACCTACGCGGGTCTGCTCGGCTGGGCGGGGATCGACTACGCGTCGCTGCACGGCGGCGCTCGGGTTTGGCACGGCGTAAAGTGGCCCGGCGTTCTCGACATTTTCCGAGTCCCCAAGCCCGGCGCCGCGTTCTACCGCTCGCAGGCCGACCCGTCGGTCAAACCCGTCATCTTGCCGGTGTTCTTCTGGGACTTCGGGCCAGGCTCGCCGGGAAGCGGTCCTGGCCCGAGCGCGATGATCGCCACCAACTGCGACGAGCTGAGAGTGTTCGTCGCCGACACCCACGTTGCCACCGGCACGCCCGACACGATGCGCTACCCGCATCTGGCACACCCGCCGGTGTTGGTCGACCTGACCGCCACCGGAGTCGGTTTGCCCGAGCTGCGCATCGACGGCTACGTTGCCGACCGCCAGGTGGCTTGCCTGAAGATGTCTTCGGACCCCGCCCATGACCGGATGGGCCTGACCGTCGAGGACGCCTCCATCCTGGGCGACGGTAGCGACATGACCCGGTTCACCTTTCGCGCGCTTGACCGGTACGGCAATCAACGGCCGTGCCCCGAGGGCGACGTCACGCTGGGCCTCGCCGGGCCGGCGGTGCTGGTCGCCGAGAACCCGTTCCGGTTCGCCGAGTACGGTGGTGTGGGCGGCGGGTTCATCCGCTCACAACTCGCGAGCTTCGGGGAGGTCACCGTCACGGCCACGCACCCGACACTCGGGCAAGCCCGTCGGCGAATCGAGGTCGTGGCCGGAACGTGACCGGCCCAGATCCCCCCGGTGCCAGGCCAGTCCTATGCGGTGGCTGCGGGCGCCTTGGCGCACCGCGGGCAGGGGATCCGGATGTGTCCACCCGCTTCCATGGGTATGCGCCCGACTGGATGGGGGGGATGTTGGTCGACCGCGTGGTCGATACACAAGCCCATCCCGCAGGCATGGCACACGGCCACCGCGTCCTTGTCGATGCCGGATTGAGCGTCCATGTAGCACTTCATCGTTGCTCCCTTATCACCGTGCCAGAACCCTGGCGAATGTCCTCCTGTGAGTGTCGTTCACCAGCGAGGTGAACGCGTCGGTGAGCGTCGGGTGCAGCTCGAGGCCATCGATCCCGCTGAGCACGAGGGCATCCTGGAGGCGCAGATCGGTGCTGACGACCGCCAGTCTCGTGTCGCCGGTGCCCGCGCCGCGCAGCGCTGCGGCAAGCTCGCCGGAGATCGCCGGGCTGATCGCAGGCACGGCGCGCAGATCGACGATTACCCGGCGACGGCCGCCCGCGATCGCTTGACTGACCTTGCCCTGCAGCTCGGTGACCGTGTCTGAGTCGGCCGGACCGTGGGGTGTGAACACCGCTACGCCGCGACGGGTCTCATTCTCAACCCGCCTGGTCATGCCGCCATCGCGGGCTGGCTGCGCACAGCCGGCCGGGACCGACTGTGCAGACACCCCGAGGAGTTGATCGACGCCGGTCAAAGTCAACAGTCGCTGGACCGGCCCGTCACTACAGAGGACCTCCAGCCGAGCTTGGGCCTGGCCGGCGTGACGCTGCGCCGCCACCAGCACCCGGAGCCCTGAGCAGTCCATGAACGAGAGGTCGCGTAGATCAAGCACAAGGCACGACGCTGGGGAGTACTGGAGCTCGCGCAGCTGTCGCGCCAGCCCGGGCGCAGTCGCCACGTCAAGCTCACCGAGCAGGCGCAAATGCCAGCCATCCCCGGCGGGCTGACGCTCGATGATCAGCTGCCCGGGCTCAGGCACCCTCACCCTCCGATGGGGCCGCCATCGCGGCAAACCCGTCAGCGACCGATGGGCGGTCTTTGACCGATGCGGGCCAGCGACGGCGACTGGAGACATAGATCGGCACCTCGATCCCCAGCCGGCCCAGACACCGCGGGCAACTCTCCCACACCAGGCGATCCGGCCGAAGCTGCGCGCTCAACCCGCACCGCGGACAGTTCATGTACGACATCGAACCCCGCTCTTCGAAGCTTGATGAAATAACCTGAACCCGAGCCGGCGAACCGGGACTTGATCGCCGCCGCCCCGAGCCATCCAAACCCTCGCCGACACTAAAAAATCGGCCCGCGAGTACGCTAACCACGTTACTACTCCAGGCTGGCCTCCCGGGTGGGAGTTGTGCGTACGCTAACGCTCGCCAGCGCTCCGCCCTGTGTCAGTCGCGGGCGCTGAGATCACCCCGTCCGCTGGCGAAGTGCGACCGGTCGAGACCCGGGTCGGGGCAGGCGAGACGGGTGTTCGTCGGCGGACCATGGCGGTGTGCGAACGGCTGGCACGGGGCATAAACCTAGGTGAATGAAGCTCGTACCGATCTGCAGCGATGCCGCCACTCTGGCGCTGATCATGTGGGCATTTGCCGGCCGAGGTGCAGCACGACGTCTGCGCGGCCTGGCCACCATGCTTGCCCTGGTGACCGCCGTCGCCGGCGCGTTGGTGGTGGGCGCGGACGTCGGACCCCAGTGGGAGGGAATCGCTTCGACGGGAACGCTGGTGGTGTGGTTCTACGCGTTCGCCGCATCGATGACGCCCCGATCACGTGTTGACAACTCGAACGGACCAGGCGCCGGACCCCCGGCGTCACTCGAGGACCACGGTGACGGTAGTGAACCTAGCTGGTGGCCGAAGTTCGAGCGCGACTTCGAGGCGTATGTCGCGCGGCAGGCGCGGGAGCGTCAGCGCCACCTTCGCTGATCGCTCGCCGTTCAGTGGCGGCGGCTTATTGACACGAGCCGGGCGCAACCGCCGCGCCCGGCCCGAACACTCACTCGGCCGGCCGGGGACTCAGCCTCGCCGCAGCGGCCGCCGTGGCCGCATCGAATCCTTCTCGGCGTTCCACGCGGTTCCGGCCGCCCGCCCGGCAGTCGGATCACGTGGCGGCTCGTTGTGCACGGCGTCGTTGCCTCCATGAACGACCGTCCGGTCGTCCGTTTCGCGGGGATCCATCGGATCGAGCTCGGCGTTGCGCGGGGTGCCGGCGGAGCGTCCGGCGGTGACATCGTCAGTCATGGCTGCACTTTCCTTCATCGCGGTTCTATGAATTGCAGGTTCTATGAATTGCATATCCCGCGGACGGCGACCGCACCGGGGGCCAGTCATCCGGCGAACCTTGGTCGATGTTCGCGTGCGAACCGCGCCCACCTACGATCGTGGACGGATGCGCCTTCCCACCACCAGCCCTCGATGACCGGCCTGGCCCGCCGGCGTGCCGGTCCACCCGCACGACTCACCCCTGACGATCGCCAGATCGCTGCGCTGGCGATCCCGGCGCTGGGTGCTCTGGCCGCGGAGCCGCTCTACGTGCTCGTCGACACCGCGATCGTCGGCCATCTCGGCGTCTCGCCGCTGGCGGCGCTGGCGCTGGCCGGCGCGGTGCTATCGGCGGTGGTGGCGCTGTGCAACTTCCTCGCCTATGGGAGCACTCCCAAGGTGGGCCGGCTGTATGCCACCGGCCAGGCGCGGGCGGCGGCCGCGCTCGGGACGCAGGCGATGATCCTCGCTGTCGTCCTCGGGCTGGCGCTGGCGGCGCTCGCGCTCGTCCTCGCCGTGCCGGTGCTCTCGATCATGGGAAGCCACGGCCAGGTGGGGCGCCTGGCCGTCCGGTACCTGCGGATCGCGGCGCTCGGTCTGCCGTCCGCGCTTCTCGCCGTGGCCGCCCAGGGCTATCTGCGCGGCGTCTCCCGGCTGCGGCTGCCGCTGGTGATCCTGCTCGCCGGCAACGTCCTCAACGCCTTGCTCGAGCTGCTGTTCGTGTACCGGTTTCACTGGGGGATCGCCGGCTCGGCGTGGGCGACGGTGATGGCGCAGTCGATCATGGCGGCCGGTTTCCTGCTGGTCATCCTTCCGGACGCCGGCCGGATTGGCGTGCAGTGGGCGGCGCTGCGTTCCCTCGCGCAGACCGGCGGGGAGATCTTCGTCCGGACCGGCTCCCTGTTCGCCGCGTTCCTGGTGGCCGGCGCGATCCTCGCCCGAATCGGAACGGCGTCGCTGGCCGCCCATCAGATCGCGTTTGAGCTGTGGTCGTTCCTCGCCCTGGTGCTCGACGCGCTGGCGATCGCTGCCCAGGTGCTGATCAGTCATCAGCTCGGCCTCGGCGACGCCGCCCGGGCACGGGAGCTCGCGTTGCACACGCTCGTCTGGTCGATCCTGCTCGGCGTGGTGGTGGGCGCGGTGATGCTGGCGCTGAGCGACCCGCTGCCGCGCGCCTTCACCTCCGATCCGCGCGTCCTGAATCGCGCCGGGGCCATCTGGCCGATCTTCGCGCTCATGCAGCCGGTCAATGCGGCGGTGTTCGCACTGGACGGGATCCTGATCGGCGCCGGCGACACGCGCTTTCTGATGTGGGCGATGATCCCGTGCAGCTTGCTGGCGTTCGTTCCGTTGGCCGTCGTCTCGCTGCCCGCCGGGTGGGGGATCATCGGGGTGTGGTCCGGGCTGCTCGCGTTCGTACTGGCCCGGCTGATCATCTGCGGGATCCGCTTCGCCGGCGACCGCTGGATCCGCCTCGGCGCGGGCGATGCCGTCGCGGCGGCGTAATCGGCAAGCCACAATCCGGGCAGCCGCCCGAGTGCGCCGCGCCGATCGCGGTGAAACCATTACTCTAGGTTCAGTCGGCGCCATGAGACAAGGGGTTGCAACGTGACCGGAGTGCTCTATCGAATTGGTGGGTTTTGTGCGCGGCGGCGGTTCGTCGTGCTCGCCGTGTGGCTGGTCGTGGCGATCGCGCTGGTCGCGGTGTCGCACCAGATGGGAGACAACACCAACGACAACGTGTCGCTACCTGGGACGGGCAGCCAGAAGGCGACCGACTCGCTGGCGAAGTCGTTCCCCGACGCGGCGAACGGGTCGAGCCCGATCGTCATCCATACCACGAGCGGCAAGCTGACCGACTCCAAGTACGCCAGTGCCGTCAACGATGCCGCGACCGACGTGGGGAAGGCCCCGAATGTGGCTTCGGTGGTCAACCCGCTCACCTCCCAGGGTGCTTCCCAGCTCAGTAAGGATCAGACGACCGGCTACCTGTCGGTCACCACATCGGTCAATCCGGGCTCGCTGTCGGTCGCCCAGGCGCAGGACATCATCGACGCGGCGTCCAAGCCCTTGAAGTCAGCCGGTTTGCAAGTGTCAGACCGGCGGCCAGCTAGGCCAGAAGGTCTCGACGCCGTCCACCGAGTCCAGCGAGCTGATCGGGATCATCGCGGCGATGGTGATCCTGGCGTTCACCTTCGGGACGCTCGTGGCGATGGTGCTGCCGATCGTCACCGCCATCTTTGCGCTGGCCTCGACGCTGGCGATCATTCGCATGCTGGGCCACGTCGTGTCCGTGCCGACGGTCGCGCCGACGCTGGCGACGATGATCGGGCTGGGCGTCGGAATCGACTACGCGCTGTTCATCGTCACGCGGCATTTCCGCGGGCTGAAGGACGGCTTGGCCATGGACGAGTCGATCGCACGGTCAGTGGCGACCTCGGGCGGCGCTGTCTTCTTTGCCGGCGCGACGGTGACGATCGCGCTGGTCTCCCTCGCCGTGGCGGGGATTCCGCTCGTCACGACGATGGGCTTGATGGCGGCGATCGCGGTCGTCGTCGCCGTGCTCGGCGCGCTCACGCTGCTCCCGGCGGTACTCGGCCTGATCGGGCCTCACATCAATACGTTGCGGGTTCGCAACCGTCACCCCGAGTCGCATCCCTCGGAGGGGGGGCTGTGGGCGAAGTGGGCGCATGAGATCGCCTCGTATCCGTGGCTGGCGGGCCTGGCCGCGCTCGCGATCCTCATTCCCTTGATGATCCCGGTGCTGTCGCTGACGCTCGGGCAGCAGGACATCGGCGCGTTCTCGACCTCGACGACGGCCAGGCAGGCCTATGACCTGATCAGCGACAACTTCGGACAGGGAGTCAACGGTCCGCTGCTGGTCGCGGTCAAGCTCGGGTCGCCGGCGCAGGCTCCCTCGGGCAGCTCGAGCTCCAGCTCCTCGTCGAGCTCGAACAGCAGCTCCAGCTCCGGTTCGTCGTCGTCGAGCTCGAATAGCGGCTCGAGCTCCGGGTCGTCGTCGTCGAGTTCGTCGTCGTCGAGCTCGCAGAGCGATCCGCGCGCCCAGGATCCGCGGTTGCAGACGTTGCAGAAGGACGTCAAGGACACCGCCGGCGTGGCGGCGATCACCCCGTATCAGATCGACAAAGCGGGGACGACGGCGTTCTTTAACGCGATCGCCAAGACCGCCCCGGCCGACACAGCCACCGCGAATCTGGTCAACAAGCTCCGAGACACCGCCATCCCCGCTGCTGAGAAGGGGACCAACCTGCGCGCCTACGTGGGCGGCCAGACGGCTGCCTACGACGACCTGGCGTCGAAGATCAGCACCAAGCTCCCGCTCCAGATCGGCGTCGTGATCGTGCTCGCGTTCCTGCTCTTGGTCCTCGCGTTCCGGACCGTGGTCGTGCCTGCCCAAGCGGCGGTGATGAACCTCCTGTCGATCGCCGCCTCCTACGGCGTGTTGACCGCGATATTCCAATACGGGTGGGCGATCGGACTGCTCGGTCACAGCGACCCGGTTCCGATCGTCTCCTACGTGCCGCTGTTCATGTTCGCGATCCTGTTCGGGTTGTCGATGGACTACGAGGTGTTCCTCGTCAGTCAGATCGAGGAACACGTGCACTCCGGTCAGGACAACAAGACATCAGTGGTCTCCGGCCTGGTCACCAGCGCCCGGGTGATCACCGCGGCGGCGACGATCATGGTGTTCGTGTTCGGCAGCTTCGTGCTCAACGGCAATCCGACCGTCCAGCAGTTCGGCGTCGGGCTCGCCGTGGCGGTGATCATCGACGCGACCGTGGTCCGGTGCCTGCTCGTCCCCGCCCTGATGGTCCTGATGGGGAAGATCAACTGGTACATGCCGCATTGGCTTGACCGAGCCGTGCCCCATGTCAGCATCGAGGGAGCCGAGTTCTTCGCGGAGCGCGACGCGGCGGCCGACTCGGCGGCGGCCGAGCCGGCGGGTGTGGCCTAGCGCCGATTTCGCAGGCAGGCCCTACGCTCCCGCCGTGCTCCGAGCGGCGTCGGGGCGCGGCGACTGGTGGCGGCGGGCAAGACCAGTCGCGAGACCGGCGAAGAGGCGTATCTGTCGACCTAGGCGATCGAGTACCACCTGGCCAACATCTCTCCAAGGTGGGGATCCGGTCACGGCGGCAGCTCGCCGGGCGGCTGAGCATGCCTCACCGCCACCGTCACCGCCACCGCCGGCGCCGGCGCCGGCGCCGGGTGATCAACCGGCGCCCAGGACCAGCCGTCAGCACGGAGCGGCATGCGCGTTCGACGACGAGAGGCGGGCACTTCACGACCACGCGCGACCACCCCGATGAAGCGTGGCGCATAGGTCCCGCTCCACGGGCACGAGAGACCACGCGCCGGCGAGATCACCTCGGTTGGTCGCGAAGTGCTCGCTTCGTGCACCTCGAGAGCGCTGCGCGGCGACTCCCCGGCTGACCGGCGTCCGTTCGCCCTCACTTCCCGGACGCTGACACCGCGGCGCTCAAGCCCATCGCCGCGCGGAGCACCCGCGCGTCGCTGCCGCGCCGCCCCCAGATCTGCACGCCCACCGGGAGTCCGTCGGCGTCAACGCCGGCGGGAATCGCGCATGCGGGCAGCCCGAACAGATTCTGGGGCACCGTGTACGGCATCACGCAGTCGCGCAGGGGCGTGAGATGGCCGAGATGCTCTACCGCCTCCTCCTCACCGATCAGCGGCGGAGCCACGGCGGTGATCGGTGTCATCACCACGTCGACGCGGTCGAGCATCTCCGCGACGCGGCGATCGAGCATCAGGCGGGCGGTGCAGGCGTCGACGTAGTCGCTCATCCCGATGCCTCGGGCATCCTGTAGCCGGCCGCGGACATCCTCGCCGTACTCCGATGCTCGTTGTGGAAACAGCCCAGCCCGCCCGTGGGACACGACCGCCTCCGCTCCCTGGATCGTCATGAAGGCGGGCCTGATTTGCGCCGCGTCCGGCAGCGACAGCTCGATAACGCCGCCGGCCGCGGCCGCCACGGCCCGCACCGCGTTGTCGAACACCGCGTGGATATCGTCGGCCAGGGGCACGAGATCCAGATCGGCGCAGGTTCCGACCTTCAGCTCCCGCACCGCCGGAGCATCGTCTGGGTGCTCGGCCACCGGTCCCGGGAGCGCTGCCAGCAGCGACTGCAGGTCGCGTACCGTGCGAGCCATCACCCCGACGTGGTCGAGGGTCGGCGCCAGCGGCCAGACGCCCCGCCGCGAGATCGTGCCGTAGGTGGGCTTGAATCCGGCCACGCCGCAGAAGCTGGCCGGAATCCGCACGGAGCCACCGGTATCGGTGCCCAGCGCCACCGGCGCCTGGTGACTGGCCACCGCCACCGCCGACCCGCCGCTGGACCCTCCGGCTATCCGGCAAGGGTCGACCGGGTTGCGGCTGGTACCCATCTTCGGGTTCACCGAGGTGATGCCCCATCCGAACTCGTGGGTGCTCGACTTGCCCAGCAGGATCGCTCCGGCGGCGCGGACCGCGGCGAGCACAGCGGCGTCGGCGGCCGGCACGTGCTCGGCGAACATCGCCGATCCGTAGGTGGTACGCACTCCGGCGCTGTCGATGGTGTCCTTGGCCGCGAGCGGGAGCCCTTCGAGCGGCCGGGGCGTCGCCCCGTCGCGGTAGGCGCGCTCGGCGGTCCGCGCCTCCTGCTCGGCCCGCTCCAGGCAGAGGGTGGTGAAGGCGCCCAGTCCAGGATCGACGGCCGCGATGCGGGCGCCGAGCGTCGCCACCGCTTCGACCGGTGAAACGACGCGATCCCGGTAGGCGTCGAGCAGCTCGCGGCTGCCCATGGCGGGAATGTCGCTCATCCCGGATCAGTTGACGTCGCGCCGGGCGATGAGCAGATAGCCGATGGCCGCCAGCGCCACCCCCCACGCCAGCAGCACGAGCCCGCCGACGACGGGCGAAAGGAGATGCCTGGTGGTGAGCCCCATCATCGCGTCCTGAGCCCGGGTGGGGGTGTAGCGCCCCACCGCGGGGACGAGCCCGAACAGCAGGTTGTCGATGACGAAGCCCCAGGCGAGCAGCGTGATCACCGCTCCGACCTGGTTGCGGACGATGGCACCGAGGCCCACACCGATCGCGCCCCAGAGGGCGACGCCGATCAGGCTGCCGAGCACCGCCAGCAGCACGTCCGCGGTGCTCAGCGCGATCGGGATGCCACGGCCGCCGAGCACCGCGAAGCCGATGCCGAGGGTGAGCGCCTCGGTCAGTGCGGCGAAGATCAGGCCGGCGAGCACGGCCGCCGCGAGCTTTGCCAACAGCACGCGGGTGCGCGCCGGCGTGAACAGAAGGGTCGGCCGGATTGTCCCGAAGCGATATTCGCTGGTCACCAACAGGACGCCGGCGAGCGCCGCAAAGACGCCGGCGAGACCGCCGGCGGCAAACAGGGTGCGCTGGTCCTCCTTGGTGAGCAGCCCGTCCGGGCTGGTGAGCAACCCGGTCAGCAGCGCCACCAGAAGCGCCAGGAACAGCAGCCCAAGCGCCAGCGCGAGCGTCGTCCGCGTCGACCGGATCTTCAGCAGCTCGGCCGAGAACTGAGCCATCACTCGCGGGGCTCCGAGGTCAGCTCCAGAAACACCTCTTCCAGCGATGAGCCCTCGGTGGCGAGCTCGTGAACGGGAATGCCGGCGGCGAAGGCGATGTCGCCGACTCGCTCGTTGGTGGCGCCGCGAACTCGCAGGGCGCCATCGTCGATCCCGGCTATCTCCACTTTCGCTGTGCGCAACGCCTGCTCGAGCGCTGTCAGCTCCGGGCTGCGGACGCGGACGAGGCCGCCGACCCGCGCGGTCAGCTCGCGCAGCGGTGACTCCACCACCAGGCGCCCGCGACTGATGATCAGGACCTGGTCCACCGTCTGGGCCACCTCGGCCAACGCGTGGCTGGAGACGAGCACCGAGCGTCCCTCCGAGGCGAACGAACGCAGAAAGTCCCGCAGCCAGCGCACCCCCTCGGGATCAAGCCCGTTGGCGGGCTCGTCCAGAATCAGCAGCTCGGGTTCACCGAGCAATGCCGCGGCCAGACCGAGACGCTGGCGCATCCCCAGCGAGTATCCCTTGACCCGGCGCTTGGCCACCCCCTGGAGCTCGACGAGCGCGAGCGCCTCGTCCGCGCGCGAATCGGGCAACCCGGAGGCGACGCCGAGGGTTCGCAGGTGGTCTCGCCCGGTCCGGCCGGGATGGAAGTCGGTGGCCTCGAGCACGGCACCGACCTGGAGGGCGGGACGCTCGAGCTCGGCGTAGGGCCGGTCGAGGACCAACGCCCGCCCGCTGGTGGGCGCGGCGAGGCCGAGCAGCATCCGCAGCGTCGTCGTCTTCCCCGCGCCGTTGGGCCCGAGGAACCCGGTGATGGTTCCGGGCTCGAGCGCGAACGACAGGTCGTCGACGGCGAGCAGCGATCCGTACCGCTTCGACAGCGCCTCCGCCACGACTACCGCGGCCACTGATTCACCACCTCAGTCGGGGCGTTCATCGTTCGCCATCGTAGACGCGGGCCGGATCGCTGCATGGCAACCTGCAGCCGGCACCGACGACAGGTGCTGACCACCGGCGCGCCCCGCCGTGATCCGGCGTGGGGTCGCCAGACTCACGAGGAGGAGACATGCCGAAGACGATTGTGGTGCTCGGGGCGAGAAACCTGGGAGGGGCGATCGTCGATCACTTCCAGGGGTTGGGGTGGCATGCCGCCGCGGTGGCGCGCAGCGAGGATACGCTCCAGCGGGTCCGCGAGCGCGGAGCCCTCGCCCTCGCGGCCGATGCGTCGCAGCCCGACCAGCTGGCCGAGGCCCTGGCCGGCGCCCGCCGCCAGCTCGGTTCGCTGGACGCGGTCGTCAATGCCGTCAGCGCCAGCCGCGCGCCGGGCGGTGGGCCCTTCGGCGGCGGCGACCTGGCGACGGCGGACCGCGACGCCTTCCGCGGGTGGACGGTCGCGGTCGCCGAGCAGGCGTTCACCTTCCTCGCCACGGGCGCGCGGGCACTTCAGGAGGCGGGCGGAGGGGCCCTGATCCAGATCACCGGCGGCTCCGCCCGGCGCGCGATGCCCGGCAAGGGCCTGTGGGCTGCCGGGGCGTTCGCCACCCGGGCCATGGTTCAAGCCGCGGCCCAGGAGCTGCGCGGCGATGGGATTCACGTCGCGTTGCTGGCCGTGGACGCCACCATCGAGTCTCCGAAGACGGCGCAGTTCACGAGCGGTCAGCCGCGGGACAGACTGGCCGGGATGGACGACATCGCCGCGGCGGTGGCGTTTCTCATCATGCAGGGACCTCGCGGCCTCACTCACGAGCTCACCGTCACGTCGGCGGGCGATCGGTGGGTCCCGTAGACGGACCGCGTTCGGTCTCGCCGGCGCGCAAACCGGTCGGGCTACTGCGGTGCCGACTGGGGCCCGAACAGCTCGACGCGGCCGCGCCCCTCGGCCTTCGCTCGGTAGACGGCGGCGTCGGCCTGAGCCAGCAAGGCGTCGGCATCGGCGTGGCCGAGCGCGATGCCGACGCTCGCCGACACCGAGAGCGGGAGCTCCCCGGCCACGAACGGCCGCTGGATCGCCTCCAGGATCCGGCGTCCGATGGCCAGCGCCGACGTCTCGTCGACCTCCTCACAAACGGCGACGAACTCGTCCCCTCCGATCCGGGCGATCGTGTCTCCGGGGCGCACGGCGGTCCGCAGACGCATCCCCAGCTCTACCAGGGCGGCGTCCCCCGTGGCATGGCCGTGGCGATCGTTGACGGCCTTGAAGCCATCGAGATCCACGAACAGCACCCCGGTGGCGGCGCCGTCGCGTTCGGATCGCTGCAACGCGTGCTCCAGCCGGTCTCGCAACAGGGTGCGGTTCGCGAGCCCCGTCAGCGGGTCGTGGACCGCCTCATGGCGCATCCGCTCCTCGTCGCGCAGGCGCGCCAGCGCGGTGAGCAGGATGTTCGCCACCGCGTGAACAAGGCTGATCTCGCCGTCGGCGAGGTCGCGCTCGGTGGCGACGACGAGCTCGTCGCCGGTGCCGATCGGCAGCCGCATCGCGTCGTCCGGGACCGGACCGCCGGACGCGAGGGCGGCACCGCCGGCCAACCTCACTTCAGCCCCGACGATGGGCAGCGAGCGGCGCATCAGGTCCACCGCCTCGGTGGCGAGCTCGGCCGCCTCGGCACCGGCCAGAGCCCGTTCTCCCATCGCCGCCACCGCGCGCAGCTGCGCCTCGGCGGCGCGGCGCTCGGAGATGTCGCGGCCGATCGCCAGCAGCAGCGGACCGGCGGTGGTCTCGACGATTCCCCAGCTCATCTCGCCCACGAACTCCGTCCCGTCGCGCCGCAGTCCCCAAACGTCCGTGGTGAATTGCAGCGGGTTCTCGGTGGCGAAGTACAGCTCCGCGTTCCGCGCGTAGCGCTCGCGGAGGCGCTCGGGCCAGAGCATCTGCACCGGCCGGCCCAGCAGCTCTTCGCGCTGGTAGCCGAACAGCCGCTCGGCCAGGACGTTGACGTAGACGATCCGGGTGTCGCGAGCGGCTGCCACCACCGCATCGGGGAGGCCCTCCAGGATCGCCGCGGGAGGCAGCCGCAGGTCGTCGAGCGCCCGGTCCCCGGTCGGTGGCACCGCGGCTGGTTCGTGTGCGCTGGAGCTCATAAGGGGAGCCTTCCCGCCCGAGCGTACATCCAGGCAATCACCCGGTTGGCCGATGACGAGGACCTGCACGCACCGCATCTGATCGACATCGAGATCCTCAACGCGCTCCGAGGCTTGGTGCGTCGCGGCAAACTCAGCGCGGATCGCGCCGAGGACGTTCGCACCGACGTGGCCGACCTCGCCATCACCCGGTACGGGCATGAACCACTGGCCGATCGAATCTGGGGGCTGCGCGACAACCTGACCGCCTGCGACGCCGCGTTCGTCGCGCTCGCCGAGGCGGTCGACGTGCCCCTGATCACCTGCGACGCGCTGCTGGCAAACGCTCCCGGCATCACCGCCGAGCTGTTTGCGCGCCAGTAGCGCTCCGCCCGGCCGTCGCGTCCTAACCTTCTCCAGGACCTGCCGGCGGCAAAGGAGACTGCTTCGGGGCATGCCACCCCTCCCGCCTGGACCTCAAATGCCGCGCGCGCTGCAGACCGCGATGTGGTTTCGCAACGCGCAGTGGACCTTAGATCAGTGCTCCCGGCGTTTCGGCGCCACGTTCGCGCTGCGGATCGCCTATCAGGGCACGCTGGTGGTGCTCAGCGACCCCGACGATGTGCAGGACGTCTTCACCGGCGATCCGGACGTTCTCTGTGCTGGCGAGGGCAACAAGATCCTGAAGCCAGTGCTGGGCAGCCGCTCTGTGCTGTTGCTCGACGGCCCGGAGCACCTCGAGCAGCGCAAGCTGATATTGCCCGCTTTTCACGGGGAGCGCATGGCGCGCTACGGCCGGTTGATGACCGACGTCGCGGTCGCAGAGATCGAGGGCTGGCCCCGCGGCGAGGTCCAGCGTCTCCGACCGCGGATGCAGGCGCTCACCCTCGAGATCATCCTCCGCGCGCTGCTTGGCGTGACCGATCACCAGCGCCGGGATGAGCTGCGCTGCACGCTGCGGCGCCTGCTCAACAGGCTCACCGACCCCAAGCAGGCAGCGATTCTGATGGCCCTCGGCCCGCGCGCGGAGCGCTTTGGTCCGTTTCGGCGCGAGATGGACCGTATCGACCGGCTCCTGTACGCGGAGATTGCCGCCCGCCGCGACAGCGACGCCATGGAGCGCGCGGACATCATGTCGCTGCTCGTCGCGGCCCGCCACGAAGACGGCTCGCCGATGACCGATCGAGAGCTTCGCGACGAGCTGCTCACGCTGCTCGTCGCCGGCCATGAGACGACCGCCAACGCGCTCGCCTGGGCATGTGAACGCCTGGCGCGGCACCCCGACAAGTACCAGCGACTGACCGACGAGGCCGGCGTCGCCTCTGACAGATATCTCAAGGCCGTCGTGCAGGAAACCCTGCGGCTGCGTCCGGTGATCTCGATCGTCCAACGGGCGCTCAAGGCACCCATGCACATCGCCGGCTATGACCTGCCCGCCGGGGTCAGCGTCGCCCCCTGCATCTACCTGCTACACCGCCGCCCCGATCTCTATCCCGATCCCGAGCGCTTTGCGCCCGAGCGGTTCCTGGACCGTCCTCCGGGCACCTACACATGGATCCCGTTCGGAGGTGGGATCCGTCGCTGCTTGGGCGCGCAGTTCGCGCAGTTGGAGATGGAAACCGTGCTGCGCGAACTCGTCATGCGGACCCGCATCCACCCAACGCGACCCGAGCCCGAGCCCGTGCTGCGCCGCGCAGTGACCGAGACCCCTCGATACGACGCAGAGGTCGTCGTCGCCTGACCAGAGGCTAGGACCCTCCAGACGGCGGGGACCTCACGCCGCCCGCAGCTTCAGCCCGCCGCCGGCGGCGGCACATCGCTCTCGTTCTCATCCTGACCGTCGGCGACCTCGCGCTCCGACGCCTCGCGCTCCTCGAGCTTGCGCCTCAGGTAGCCGGCCTTCTCCGCCCGCCGGCGGTGGCGATCGGCCTCCGCGTCGGTCTCCGCCATAGCCAACTGGTCACGCTCGGCACGCTCTTCGCTCAGCTGCCGGAGCCTGAGCTCCTCGGTCAGGGAGTCGTCACCGGTCATGGGCAAACGATACCCGGGACGGGCGTCGGCTTCGGCAGTCAACCCGGTGGCGGCTACGGTGACCTGTGGATTGCCGATCTGGCTGCCGGCGCGCGCCTTACCACCACGCGATGACTGCCATCGGCTAGCGTCGTGCGCATGTACCGGAGCGTGACCCGCGACGGCGTCGGCGACCTGGTGGCGATCGAGGAGCCGCTCGAGATCCGCGTCGGCGGTGAGCCGCTGGCGGTGACGATGCGCACCCCCGGCAACGACGAGGAACTGGCCCTCGGTTTCCTCTACGGCGAGGGACTGATCGACGGACCCCGCGCAGCCGGTCCGACCGAGGACTTCGCCAACAACACGATCGAGGTGGAGGGACCGCTCGTCCGTGACCCGGGCATCCGGCGCTTCTACACCACCTCGTCGTGCGGGGTGTGCGGCAAGGGCGCGCTGGAGGAAGTGGCGGTGCGCAGCCGAGCCATCCCGGACGGACCGGTGATCCCTCGGGAGCTTGCGGCACAGCTGCCGAGCCGACTCGAGCAGCCGGGATTCAACCGCACCGGCGGGCTGCACGCCACCGGTTTGTTCGCCGAGGGCGGCGAGCTGCTCTGCACCCGAGAGGACGTGGGCCGTCACAACGCGATGGACAAGGTGGTGGGTCATGCGGTGACCGAAGGGCTGGTGCCGCTGCACCGTCACATCCTGTGCGTCAGCGGACGCCTCTCGTTCGAGCTCGTGCAGAAGGCGGCGGTGGCGGGGGCGCCGATCCTGATCGGCGTGGGGGCGCCGAGCTCGCTCGCGATCGAGCTCGCCGAGGAGCGTGGGGTGACCCTGTGCGGCTTCGCTCGCCGCGGCAGCGTCAACGTTTACACCCGGCCCGAGCGGATCGCGGCGTAGCCACCCGTCCCGGCCGCGATGCCGGGCCCCACCGGTCCTACAGGAGCGCCGGGCCCCACCGGTCCTACAGGAGCGCCTGGCCCCACCGGTCCTACTAGAGCGCCTGGCCCCACCGGTCCTACTAGAGCGCCTGGCCCCACCGGTCCTACAGGAGCGCCTGGCCGACCAGCCCGGCCAGCTCGGCCTCCGAGGACCACGCCCCGACCGAGGCGCGGATCAGCCCGTGGGATGGGATGCTGCGGACCACGAACCCGGCATCCGCCAGCCGTGCCACCTCGGCATCGACATCGTCGGCCCGGGGCTTGTAGGAGACGAGCGTGGAGCGCCCGCGCGGCCCCACCTCCAATCCCTGGTCCGCCAGTTGGTCGGCGAATGCGGCAGCGAGCCGAGCGCCACGATCGTGCACCCACTCCCATCCCGCCTCCTCGAACACGGCGAGCGACGCCAGCGCCCAGGCGCTGCGCATCCCCGGCGGAAAGCCGTGATCAAACCGGGCGGCGCCCTCCGCCGGAGGCGAGTCCAGCGCCTGGCGGGCGTCGGCGAGGGAGCCGTAGCCGGGCCAGGGAACGGTCAGCTCGTCGAGGAGATCACGGCGGACGTACAGGCAGCCGCTGCCTTCGGGGCCGCACAGCCACTTCTGGCCCGACCCCGCGTAGAAGGCAGCACCGAGGGCGTGCACGTCGACGGGGACCGCGCCGACTCCCTGCGCGGCGTCGAGGAGCACCGGGACCCGCGTCGCCGCCAGAGCGTCGGTGTCGACGATGCGGCCACTGACCCAGGACACGTGCGAGCACGCGACCAGCCGGGTCGTCGACGTGACCTCGCCGGCGATCTCGGCGAATGGCACCACGCGGACCCGGACCCCGACGTTGCGCCTGAGCCGACCGAGCGGCGCGAGCAGCCCAGGGTGCTCCTCGTCGGAGGTCAGGATCTCGTCGCCGGCGCGCAGATCGAGGCCGCCGAGAACCGTGTTGACGCCGTCGGTGGTGGAGCCGGTGATGGCGACATCGCTGGGATCGCAGCCGAGCACTCGGGCGTAGCCGCCGCGCAGCCGCGTTGCCAGGTCCTTGACCGACTCCATGTAGGCCTTGCCCGCCCGTCCCGTCGTGACCTCGGCGTCGATCCGGTCCCGGACCGCCTCGGTGGCCTGCCTGGGCAGCGGCCCCTCGGTTCCCGCATTGAGATATGCGGCACGTTCGAGGACCGGGAACTGGGAGCGGAACTGGCCGGGGTCGGTCACGGTGCGGGCTATCTTAGGTGCGCGCTGCTCCCGGCCGCGGCGTCGCCGAGCCGCGCGGGTGATCAGATTGGGGCCGTTGCCGGGCCGGCTACGTCCGCTCCTGGAGCTCGCGCTTGAGCACCTTGCCGGTGGAGTTGCGGGGCAGCTCGTCCAGGAATGCGACATCGCGCGGCGCCTTGTAGCGCGCCAGGTTGTCGCGCACGTACTCCGTGACCTCGTCCTCGGTCAGCGTTCGTCCCTCGCGGACGACCACGAACGCCTTCAGCCGCTGGCCGAACCGGTCGTCATCGACGCCGATCACCGAGACCTCCTTGACCGCGTCGTGGCCGGCGAGTAATTCCTCCACCTCCGCCGGGAAAACGTTCTCGCCGCCGGAGACGATCATCTCGTCGTCGCGGCCGTCGATGTACAGCCGGTGCTCGGGGTCGAAGTGGCCAACATCACCCGAGGACATCAGCCCCTCGATCTGCTCCTTGGTCTCGCCCCCCGTGTATCCCTCGAACTGCGAGAAGTTGCCGACGAAGATCCGGCCGACGGTACCGGCCGGCATCTCCTGACCATCGTCATCGATGATCTTGACCACCGAGCCGCGCACCACCCCGCCGACGGTGCCGGGCGCCCGCGCCAGGTCCGCCGGCGTGGCGATCGTCGCGGCGGCGATCTCGGTCGAGCCGTACAGGTTGTAGAGCACCGGGCCGAGGACCTTCAGCGTCCGTTTCACCAGCTCCACCCCGAGTGCCGAACCGCTGGCGAAGACGATGCGCAAACGGCTGAGGTCTTGGGCCTCGATCACGTCATCTCCGAGGTCGAGGATCCGCTGCAGCATCACCGGCACCAGGATGATCGCGGTGGCCTGATTGTCCTGGAGGCTGTCCAGCGTCGCCTCGGGATCGAAATGGCGGCTGACCACCAGCGTCGAGCCCAGCGCCAGTCCCATTATCAGGTGGGCAAACCCGAGCGCGTGGAACATGGGTGCCGCCAGCTGAGTCACCTCCTGAGCGCGGAACGGCACCTTGCTCAGCAGACCGCCGATGATCGCGAGTGACCGCGGCTCAGCGCGTGGCGCTCCCTTGGGGGTGCCGGTGGTGCCGCTGGTCAGGATCACCACCCGAGGGGTCCGGTCCGGCTTCGGAGGCGTCCCGGTGAACGCGCCGGAGATCAGCGCTTCCAGCGTATCCGGCGCCCGGTCGTCGGAGTCGTCCTCAGTCCAGGCGCGCCAGCGACCGTGCGGCGGATCGACCCCCTCCAGCATCTCGGCGTAGTCGTCGTCGTAGACGAGCAGGTCCGTCCCCTCGCGAGCAGCGACCTCCCGGATCTGCGGGCCGGCAAACGACGTGTTCAACAGCACGATCTTGGCGCCGCACTTGGCGGCGGCGAAGACGGCATACACGAAGCCGCGGTGGTTGCGCGCAACGATCGTCACCCCGTGGCCGGGGCGCAGCCCCTGCCGGCGCCAGGCGTTGGCCAACGCGTTGCTGCGGTCGTGAAGCTCGGAGTAGGTGACGTCGCCGCGCTCGTCGCGAATCGCCACCCGGTCGCCGTGGCGGATCGCCCCGATCACCAGCGGCCCGGCGAGCAGCCCATGCCGCTGGAACGCCACCAGGATCTGCGCCAAGCGGGGGGGCGGCTCCGGGCGCAGCACTCCGCAGCGAACCAGCAGGCCGACGAAGTAGGCCTCGTCGCCGGCCCGTCGCACGAGCTTCAGGCCGCCGCCGGCCAGACCCTTCAGATCCACGTCTACCACCGCGTCGCTCGCACCAGGACGGGCAGGTTATAGGTTCGCGTGGCACCGAATCGGCTTAGCGCGGGCTCGCCTGGGTATCAACACACCGTGCTGTGCACGTTGGTCTTCAAGCCGCTGCGATGGGGCTTCAAGGTGGCGGAGTTCGTCGTCGAGGAGCTGTGGGAGCTCGCCGGCCGACCCGGGTCAGCAGCCGGCGCAGGACGCGACGACCATGCCGGGGAGTGGCCGGCCCCGACCGACATCAACCAAGCTGCTCCGCCCCGGCCGACGCGGGCCAGGCCGCTATCCGAAGCGCAGGCCCGTCCACCCGCAGTGGCCCCCCTGACCACCCCACGGCCCGCGGCGGCGGTCCCGGACCAGGCGGTCGGCGAGACCATCTCCGGGCGTCCCGCCGAGCCCATCGTCAGCGAGGCCGTCCACGTCTCCGAGAGCGCGGAGCTGGTGGAGGAGTTCGCCGATCCCGGGGCCGAGGACGGGGCCGGCGCCGAGGTGCGGGTCGCCGAACCGTGGGAGGGATACCGATCGATGCGGGCGGCCGAGATCATCGACCGAATAGCGTCGGCATCGAGCGCCGAGCTGGCCGCGGTGGAGCTCTATGAGCTCTCGGGACGCAAGCGCAAGACGGTCCTGGCGGCAGCGGAGAGCGCGCTCAAACGGGCCACGCCGCCAGGCTGATCGTCAGGAGACCTCCCGGCGGGTTGGCGTGGCGGAGCGCTTCGGCCAACATCTCCCAAGGCCGTGCCGGCTCAGTAGACGAGGACGTAGCCGCCGGGGATGTAGATGTAGCCGCCGCTCCCGTCGCCGTAGCCGCCGCTCCCGTCGCCGTAGCCGCTGCTCCCGTCGCCGTAGCCGCCGCCGGAGCCGTAGCCCGGATCGCCGCCGCCATAGCCGTCACCGGCACCCGAGCCGCTCGGGTCCGAGGCCGAGCCGCCGGCAGCCGCCCAGGCGACCGAGAACGACGAGCCGTCGGAGGACAGGCTGGAGGGGGTGGCGCCGGCCGAGGAGCTGTCCGAGACGAACTGGCCGCCGAAGCCCGAGGTGTCCGCGCCCGGACTCAGCGACACGGCGGTCGCCGACCAGTCGGGGTCGGAGATCGTGCCGGTGTGCCCATCGGTAGCGGTCGCGCTGGCGCTGGTGAAGTCGACCGTCCCGAAGTCCGCGAGCGACAGCGGGGTGCAGCTGGAGGCACCCTGGCTGCACGAGGAGGGAGCCTCGGCGATCCACTCGGCGCTGGACAGGTCGGGGTTGCTCATCTGCAGCGTCTTGGTGAACGAGCCGCCGGTTGTCTGGTCCGCCAGCGCGACGGTGACGTTCGTCCCATCGACGGTGACCCTGCTGGAGATGTGATCGCCGGGTCTGACCGCCAGGCTCACCCGCACCGGCGCCTTTGGCACCAGCTCATACCAGGCGAAGTACGACGGCGTCCCGCCGGCGGAGCAGTCCGCCTCGGTGCCGGTCTGCTCCAGCGCGTCAGACTGGCCCGAGCCACCGAGCCCCACCCAGAAGGCCGAGTAGCTCTGCCCGCTGGTGCATTTGGCGGTGGGCGCCACCCAGCTTCCGGACACGCTCTTGAATTGCTGATCAGAGGACCCCGAGTCAGAGCTGCCGGCCACGTAGCCGGACCAGTTCTCGCTCGCGGCCTGGGCCACGTCGGTCGCCGCCGAGGCCGATGCAGCCGGCAGTGCGCCCATGGCGCAAGCCGCCGTTACGGCAAAGGGAATGAGTCGCTTCGGTTTCATGACATTCAATCTGCGCCGAAACGGTAAGAAGGCGCGGAGAGCCGCCGAAGAGACGATTACGACTTGGCGAAGAGGTTGATGAGCGCCGAGCGCGGCCCGGCTGGTGCGGACGCGAGCGACGGGGCCAGCGTGCGGGCGTCACCCGGGCGTCCGGCGTCACCGGGTCGCCGCGTCCGGGGTCAGCACCGCCCGCGTCCGGGCCAGGCGGACCGCCTTGGACAGGGTCTCGACGTCGTAGGCGTCCTGATGGCGATGTCCGTTGACGAAGAAGGTCGGCGTTCCGGACACGCCGCTCTCGTCGGCTGATTCGACGTCCTCGGAGATCCGGGGGGCGCCCTTGCGCTTGCGCAGATGCTCGCGGAAGTGCTCGACGTTCAACTCGAGCTCGCGGGCGTAGCCGAGAATCGCCTTAAGGCTCAGGTTCTCCTGTCGGGCGAGCATCATGTCGTGCATCTCCCAGAACTTGCCTTGGGCCGCGGCCGCCTCCGAGGCCTCCGCAGCCAGCTGGGCGTTGGGGTGCACGTCGTTGAGCGGCAGATGCCGCCACACGTACCGCAGATCGCCGAAATCGGACAGCAGCTCGCGAATCACCGACTCCGCCTGTCCGCAGTACGGGCACTCGAGGTCGCCGTATTCGACCAGTGTTACCACGGCCTCGGCGGGCCCGCGGATGTGGTCGCGCTCCGAGTCGACCGGCGGCGCCAGGTCGACGATCACCTCAGCGCGGCCGAGCAGGGCGACCGCCCGCGCGCGCTTGGGCAGCCGCCGGGTGATCGTCAGAACCGACCACGAGACGAGCGGCGCCCCGACCAGCGTGGTCAGGATCCCGAGCTTGGCCTCCGCCAGGTCCTGACCGGAGAACGCGAGGGTCGCGATCAGCAGCGACACGGTGAAGCCGATCCCGGCGATCGCGCCGCCGCCGAGCACCGACGCCCAGCCCACGGGCGGCCGCACCCGGCCGCGACTGAGCCGGGTCACCAGGGCGGCGGTGCCGGTGATGCCGAGCGGCTTGCCGAGCAGGTAGGCGATGATGATCCCCAGCGTGATCATCGAGCCGTAGGCATGGCCCAGGAAGCTGGCGCTGATGGCAAAGCCGGCGTTGGCGAGCGCGAACAACGGCACGATCACGTAGCTGCTGAACGGATGAAACAGTGCCTGGTAGCGCTCGTTGGGCGAGATCGCCGAGCGCAGGCCGGCCCGCGCCTCCTGTTGGAGCTCGGGGTTGGGCTGCTCGCGGAACACCCGAAACAAGTCGGTGGCGCGCTCCAGGTCCGATCTGGCCGCCGGATAGGCGATCGTCAAGAGCCCCATCGCCAGCCCGACGACGATCGGATCGATACCGGATTTGAGAAACGACACCCAGGCGACGATCGCGAGCACCGCGTAGACGCCGCCGTTGTGGACACCGCGGACACGTGCCACCAGGATCAGCACGAAGGTGGTCAGCCCCGCCGTCAGGGCCACGACGTGGACGGAGCCGGTGAACGCCACCGCGATCACCACCAGGGCGACCAGGTCATCGACGACAGCGACGGTGAGAATGAAGGCACGCAGGCTGTCGGGGAACCGGCGGCCGATCAGGGCGAGCATCCCGAGCGCGAAGGCGGTGTCGGTCGACATCGCCGTCCCCCAGCTGCCGCGCGGCCCGCCGCCGTTGAGCACCAGGTAGACGCAGATCGGGACGATCATGCCCCCGACCCCGGCCAGGAACGGGAGCGCCAGGCGACGGCGATCGCGGAGATCGCCGAGGTCGAACTCGCGGCGAGCCTCGAGCCCGACGACGAAGAAGAAGAGGGTCATGAGGCCGTTGTTGACCCAGTGGCGCAGGTCCTGGGTGATCCCCGCTCCGCCGATCCGGATCGACAGAGCCGTGTGCCAGACCGAGTCGTAGGACGAGGCGCTCGCGTTGGTCCAGATCAGGGCGGCGATCGCGCCACCGAGCAGGATCGCCGCCGAGCCGGTCTCGGTCCGCAGGAAGTCCCGCAGGGGCGCCTCCAGGTTGCGCGCCCACGCGGTCTTGCCGGCCAGAGGTCCGGTGGACTGAGCCTCGGGCGCCGGCTCGCTCGGATCGATCGGTGTGTCGGCAGCGGCCACCGCCGCTCAGGGTAGATACCCGCGCGCCACTTGAGTAGAGCCTCGGTCGGTAACATGCATCAGAGATTTTCCGAACATCGTGTGCGAGTTGACTTCAAGGAGCTGTCCAGCATGCCCGCCACCGAACCGCTCGTTTTCGATGCCATCCGCACTCCGCGGGGGAAGGGCAAGGTCAACGGGTCACTGCACTCCACCAAGCCCGTGGATCTCGTCGTCGGTTTGATGCACGAGACGCTGAGCCGTAACCCCGATCTGGATCCGAGCCGGGTTGACGACGTGGTGCTGGGGTGCGTGACTCCGATCGGCGATCAGGGCGCCGACATCGCCAAGACGGCGGCGATCAAGGCGGGGCTGCCCGACACGGTCGCGGGCGTACAGCTCAACCGGTTCTGCGCATCGGCGCTGGAGGCGGTCAACGTCGCGGCGCAGAAGGTCGCGTCCGGTTGGGAGGATCTGGTGCTGGCCGGGGGAGTGGAGTCGATGTCGCGGGTCCCGATGGGGTCTGACGGGGGCGCCTGGGCGATGGATCCGGAGACCGCCTACGACACCTCGTTCGTGCCCCAGGGGATCGGCGCCGACCTGATCGCCACCGTCGAGGACTTCAGTCGCGAGGACGTCGACGTGTACGCGGCGCGCTCCCAGGAGCGAGCCGCCACCGCACAGGCGGAGGGGCGCTTCGCCGGCTCGGTGGTGCCGGTGCTCGACCTCAACGAACGCGTCGTGCTCGATCACGACGAGTTCATCCGCCCCGGCACCACGGTCGAGAAGTTGGCCGACCTCAAGCCTTCGTTCGCCGCCATCGGCGACATGGGCGGGTTCGATGCGGTCGCGCTGCAGAAGTACCATTGGATCGAGAAGATCAACCACGTCCACACCCCCGGCAACTCGTCGGGAATCGTCGACGGCGCCTCACTGGTCGTGGTCGGGAACGAGAAGACCGGATCAGAGCTCGGCCTGCGGGCACGGGCGCGGATTATGGCGACGGCGGTGTCGGGCGCGGACCCGACGATCATGCTGACCGGACCGGCGCCGGCCAGCCGCAAGGCGCTGGCCAAGGCCGGCCTGACCGTCGACGATCTGGACCTGGTCGAGATCAACGAGGCGTTCGCGGCGGTGGTATTGCGGTTCGTGCGCGACATGGGCCTGGACCTGGACAAGGTCAACGTCAACGGCGGCGCGATCGCGATGGGGCACCCGTTGGGGGCGACCGGCGGCATGATCCTGGGGACGCTCGTGGATGAGTTGGAGCGCCAGAGCAAGCGTTACGGCCTGGCCACGCTGTGCATCGGCGGCGGCATGGGGATCGCCACCGTCGTCGAGCGCGTCTGACCGTCACCGCACCGAAAGAGACCATCGTCGAGCGCGTCTGACCGGCAGCGCACCGAAAGAGACCAGAACATGAGCGAGCGCAACACGATCCGCTGGGACAAGGGCGCCGACGGCGTCGTCGTCCTCACCCTCGACGATCCCGAACAGTCGGCCAACACGATGAATCACGCCTACGCGGCCTCGATGGCGGCGACCCTTGAGCGACTCGAGAACGAGCGCGACGAGATCGCCGGGGTGATCATCACCTCGGCCAAGAAGACGTTCTTCGCCGGCGGCGATCTCCACGACCTCAAGTCCGTCACCAAGGACGACACCGACGAGATCACTCGATTCGTCCGCGAGGGCAAGGATCAGCTGCGCCGGCTGGAGACCCTGGGCAAACCGGTGGTGGCGGCAGTCAACGGCGCGGCACTGGGGGGAGGGCTGGAGATCGCCCTGGCCTGCCATCACCGGATCGTGGTCGACGATTCCCAGGCACGGCTCGGCTTCCCCGAGGTTTCGCTCGGCCTGCTGCCGGGAGCCGGCGGCGTGGTCCGGACGGTGCGGATGCTGGGGATCCTCGACGCGCTCATGCAGCTGCTGCTGCAAGGCCAGCGCCTGGTGCCGCAGAAGGCCCTGGAGATCGGGCTCGTCGACGAGATCGTGCCGGCGCGCGAGGATCTGCTCCCGGCGGCGAGGCGGTGGATCGCGGCCAAGGGTGGGGGGGATCCCATCCGGCAGCCATGGGACACCGACGGCTACAAGATCCCGGGAGGCACTCCCTCGAGCCCGACGCTGGCCCAGAACCTCCCCGCCTTCCCGGCGAACCTGCGCAAGCAGCTCAAGGGCGCCAACTATCCGGCCCCGCACCACATCATGGCGGCGGCGGTGGAGGGCGCGCAGGTCGACTTCGACAACGCCTCGGAGATCGAAGGGCGCTACTTCGTCGACCTGGTCACCGGGCAGGTGGCCAAGAACATGATCCAGGCGTTCTTCTTCGATCTGCAGCGCGCGACCGGGGATCGGGGGCGGCCGGCGGATACCGAGCGGTTCGCGCCCGTGCGGATCGCAGTGCTCGGCGCGGGGATGATGGGCGCCGCGATCGCTTACGTGTGCGCCAAGGCGGACGTGACGGTGGTGCTCAAGGACGTCTCGCCGGAGGCGGCGGAGCGCGGCAAGG
Source organism: uncultured Actinomycetota bacterium (assembly GCA_963830395.1). Lineage (GTDB taxonomy): Bacteria > Actinomycetota > Thermoleophilia > Solirubrobacterales > Solirubrobacteraceae > Palsa-465. The sequence continues at coordinate 157,118 of CAWHMI010000022.1, read as the reverse complement.
GCTACTCGCAGACGCTGGTGGCCAAGGCGGTGGAGCGCGGCCGCTCCACCCGGGAGCAGGCCGATGAGCTGCTGGCCCGGATCACGCCGACCGCCGACCCGGCTGGCGCCGACGGGGCTGAGCTGGTGATCGAGGCGGTGTTCGAGGATCCGGCGGTCAAGCACGAGGTCATGGCCGAGATCGAGCCGCACCTGGCGGCCGACGCCCTGCTGGGCTCCAACACCTCCACCCTGCCGATCACCCGCCTGGCCGAGAACGTGACCCGCCCGGCGGACTTCATCGGGCTGCATTTCTTCAGCCCGGTGGACAAGATGCCGCTGCTCGAGATCATCCGCGGAGAGCGGACCAGCGACGAGACGCTGTACCGCGCGCTCGATCTCGCCAAGCTGATCAAGAAGACCCCGATCGTGGTCAACGACAGCCGCGGGTTCTTCACCAGCCGGGTGATCGGCACGTTCCTCAACGAGGGGATCGCGATGCTGCTGGAGGGGGTGCCGGCGCCGACGATCGAGCAGGCCGCCTCGCAGGCCGGCTACCCCGCCCCCGTGCTGCAGCTGTCCGACGAGCTCAACCTGAAGCTGATGCAGCGCATTCGCGACGCCGCCAAGACGGCCGCGGAGGACACCGCAAACCCGTACCGGGCGCACCCGGCGGAGACGGTGATCGACCGGATGGTCGCCGATGGCCGCCCCGGCCGCCTCGACGGCGCCGGCTTCTACGAGTACGCGGACGGGAAGCGCACGTGCCTGTGGCCAGGCCTGCGCGACGCATTCCCGCCGATCGCCGACCCGGCGCAGCTCTCGCTCACCGATCTAAAGGAACGGATGCTGTTCATCGAGTCGATCGAGGCCGTCAAGTGCCTGGAAGAGGGCGTGATCGAGTCGGTGGCCGATGCCAACGTCGGCTCGATTCTCGGGATCGGGTATCCGGGCTGGACCGGCGGCGTGCTGCAGTACATCAACGGTTACGCGGGGGGACTGGGCGGCTTCGTCGCCAGGGCGCGCGAGCTCGCCGAAACCTACGGCGAGCGCTTTGAGCCGCCGCCGTCGCTCGTCGAGCGGGCCGGGCGGGGCGAGATCTACGCCGACGATCCGGCCCTCGTCAGCGCTGGATAAAGAAGGCCGGGTCGCATGCGACCCGCGCGGGCACGGCGCACGCTCGGCATCCTGCCTCGCCTTCGTGTGCGCCGCCCGCGTCATCCTGCTATCGGCGCATGCGCCGATAGCGGGGGCGGGCATGCGCGCCCCCGGACATCTTCATCGACTACTCAGCGACCGGCGGCGGGTAGACCTCGCGCACGTAGTAGTCGACCTTCTCGCCGGACAGCCGTGAGCGGATCGCCAGGTAGTAGATGGCCAGGCTGAACACCGTCACCACTCCGAGGTCCACGTAGAACGGGATCGCTCCCGTGCCCCCGACAAGTTTGTCCTTGAAGGTGCCGACGCCGCCGAACATTCCCGCGGCCGGCACGGGGAACTGTCCCAGGTAGGAGATGATCCCCATCCCGACGAGGTAGGCGAGCACCCATCCCGCCGCCCCCCAGTCGATCTGCGGCCGGTCCGGATTCAGCTTCAGCGCGTAGGACAACCCGATGATGACGTAGCCGATGATGATCACCAGCATCAGGGTGGAGTAGACGCTCCATCCGGAGAAGTAGATGACAAGGCTGGCTAGCACGAAGCCCAGAGGGGCGAAGATGTGGCCGACCGGCACCCGGTAGGGCCGTGGCAGGTCGGGCTTCTGCAGCCGCAACGCGCCCAGGGCCAGTGGGGCGCCCGCGTACATCATCACCGACGCCGAGGTGACGACCCCGACGAGCTTGCTCCAGCTCGGGAACGGGAGCAGGAAGATCAGCCCGACGAGGAACGTCAGCAGGACGCTCCACACCGGCACCCGGGTGCGAGCGGTGGTCTTCTCGAACACCTTTGGGATGTAGCCGTTCTTGCTCAGTCCGAAGAGGATCCGCGACCCCGAGGTCAGGTAGATGAGCCCCGTGCCGCCCGGAGAGATGATCGCGTCGATGCGGAGGATCACCGCCAGCCACGCCAACCCCGCGACCTTGGCCACCGTGTAGAAGGGGGCGGCATTGAGCGCCTTCAGCGCGGGGCTGTTACCGGGAGTGGCAAGATTGGTCCAGGTTCCGCCCTTGGCCAGCAGGCTCGGCTCGAGCGCGCCGATGAACGCCACCTGGACCAGCGTGTAGATGGCTGCACCGATCAGGATGGAGAGGATCACCGCGCGGGGGAGGTCACGCGCCGGGTCGCGGGCCTCCCCGCCCAATTGGACGGCCTGCTCGAAACCGAGGAGCGAGAAGACGATGCCTCCGGCGGGAATCGCCACCAGGATCGACTTGACGGCGGCGCCCTTGACGAAGAAGCCGCCGCCGTGCGTGAAGTTGGAGCCGTGGAAGTGGGTGGCCAGCAACACCACGATCGCCAGGATCGGGATGAACACCTTCCAGGTCGTGAGCCCGTTGTTGATCCGGGCCAGCCAGCGGATCCCGATGATGTTGAGGATCACGAACACGAGCATCAGCGCCACGGCGACCGCGATCCCGGCGTGGCTGAGCACGCCGGTCTTCGCGTACCAGTTGTGGGCGAAGCTGTAGGTGGAGGCATACTGGATCGCCGCCAGCACCTCGATCGGCGCCACGGTGGCCGCCTGGATGTACGAGAACCAGCCAAACGTCGCCCCGGCGAAGCTGCCGAAGGCGTAGTGCGGGAAGCGGCTGGTGCCGCCGGTGACCGGGAACAGGCCGCCCAGCTCAGCGTGGATCAGCGCCAGCACGATGATGATGATCGACGCGACGATCCACGCGATGATCGCCGAGGGCCCCGCGATCGACGCAGCGGTGAGGGCGCCGAACAGCCACCCGGATCCGATCAGCGAACCCTCCGAGGACCAGAGGAGTCCCAGGAAGCCGACGCCCCGATCCAGGCCCTCGGCCTCCAGCGCGGCCTGTGGAGCCTGCGCCTCACCTACCTGCGACATGACACCCTCCCAGTAAGTTTGTGGGGATCCTAAACCCGCTGCGGGTCGGACTGCAACGGGAGGCCGATCAGATCATGCCGTCCGGCGTATCAGCACCCGGCCCGGGGATGCGCTGTTCAGTACAACCCGTCGCGCCTGGCGTAGCGCTGCGCCCGCTCGCGCTCGTAGCCGTCGGCGTCGAACTCGGGATCGGTGAGCGAGCGTAGGATGTCTCCGTGACGGGGCAGCTGCGAGCGTTCGATGTGGCGCCGCGGATTCCACAGATCGGATCGGATCAGCGCCTTCGGGCACTGGGTATAGGCCTCCTCGATCGTGATCAGCAGGCCTAGCCGCGGTGGCTTGCCTTCCACCGCGCTTGCCGCCAGCAGCTCGGGGTCATCGACGATCACCGCCCGGCCGTTGACGCGGAACGTGTCGCCGACGCCCGGGATCAGGAACAGCAGCGCGATCCGGGAATCCTGAAGCAGGTTGGTGAGGGTGTCGGCGATCCGGTTGCCGGGCCGGTCGGGCATCAGCAGCGTGCGCTCGTCGAGGATCTGGACGAAGCCGGCGGGGTCGCCGCGCGGCGAGACGTCCAGGCCATCCTCGGCGCCGGCGGTGGCGACGCACACGAACGGGGAGCGCTCGATGAACTGCCGGGTCAGATGATTCAGCCGATCGGCGATCTTGGCCACGACGGTTTCGCTCGGCGTGCCGATTGCCTCCCGCAGCTGCGCCTCATCGCTGATCGTGTGGGTGCTCAGCACGCGACCGCAGTCTATGTGGTTCCGCTAGCTTCGTCGGCGGCATGACCGACGAGCCACTGCTGGCGCAGCAGCTGGAGTACTACCGGGCCCGGGCCGGCGAGTACGACAAGTGGTGGCTGCGCCAGGGCCGTTTCGATCACGGCCCGGAGGCCAACGCCGCCTGGTTTGCGCAGACCGCCGCGCTGGAGCGGGTGCTTGCCGACTTCGCGCCCCGCGGCCGAGTGCTCGAGCTGGCCTGTGGCACCGGGCTGTGGACGCGGCACCTGGTCTCCCACGCGCAGGAGCTGACCGCCGTGGACGCCTCGCCCGAGGTCCTGGCGATCAATCGCGCCCGGGTGGGCGATCCGGCGGTGCAGTACGTCCAGGCCGATCTCTTCCGGTACCGGCCGGCGCCGGCCGCATACGACGCCTGCGTGTTCACCTTCTGGCTCTCGCACGTGCCCGCGGACCGCTTCGCCGGCTTCTGGGAGATGGTGGCGAGCGCGCTGAAGCCCGCCGGCCGGGTCCTCTTCATCGACAGCGCCCGCACCGAACGATCCATCGCCGCCGACCACGATCTGCCCGCCGGTGACGAGGGGACGATGACCCGGCGCCTGGACGACGGCCGGGAGTTTCAGATCGTCAAGCGCTTCTACGATCCCGCCCGGCTCGGTGACGACCTGGCGGCGCTCGGCTGGGATTGCCGGGTGCAGGCCACAGGGGAGTTCTTCATCTACGGGACGGCGACGCGGGCCTGACGGGGCGGCGCCACGGCCCGCCCGTAGATCGTGCCCACGAACAGCTGGGTGAGCGGCTCGATCAGGTCTCGCGGATCGGTCAGGCGCGGATGCGAACCGGTCACGGTCACGTGGAACGCCCGTTCCGCGGTCCAGATCAGAGACGCCGCCAGCGCGCGCGCATCGGCCCCGGGCGGCGCCGATCCGAGGGCTCGCTCCCGCTCGATGGTTACCGCCAGCCGGTCGGTGAACTCCCCCTGGACGGCAAGCCAGATCGCGCGTAGCTCGGGGCTGGAGGGCCACTCCTCGGCCACGGCGGCGAGCAGCGGAGCGTAGGGCGCGCTGGTCTCGATCAGGTTGGTGATCCCCTCGCGCACGGCCTCGTCGGCCGCGCGGTCGCCGCGAGCAAACAGCGTCGCCATCTCGGCTCCCACCTCGGCGCTGATGTTGTGCATGAGCGTGACGACCACGTCCTCCTTGGAGCTGAAGTGCTCGTAGAACGAGGTCCGCCCGACATCGGCCTCAGCCAGGATCTGGGCCACACTGAGCTGTGCCAGCGAGGACGATCGGAGCAGTCGTGAGGTGGCCGCCAGGACGGCGGCGTACGTCTTGGGGCGCCGTCCGCGAGGGCGGGACGCCATCACACCCCGAGTGAGCGGCCGATGATCTCCTTCATGATCTCGGTGGTGCCGCCGTAGATGCGGGTCACGCGCGCGTCGACGAACGCTCGGGCGATCGGGTACTCCAGCATGTAGCCGTAGCCGCCGTGCAACTGCACACAGCGATCGACCACCCGGCCCTGGAGCTCGGTCGTCCACCACTTGGCCATCGCGGCGTCCTCCCCTGAGAGCTCACCGCAGTTCAGGGCCAGCACCGCCTGATCGCAGAACGCGGTGGCGAGCGCCACCTCGGTCGCCATCTCGGCCAGCCCGAAACGGGAGTTCTGAAACGAGCCGATCGGCTGTCCGAACGCGGTCCGCTGCTTGACGTACTCCACCGTGATGTCCAAGGCGCCGCGGGCGGCGGCAAGCGCCGACAGGGCGATGCTGAGCCGCTCCTGGGCGAGGTTGGCCGTCATGTAGCCAAAGCCTCGTCCCTCCTCGCCGAGACGGTTCTCCAGCGGAACGTGGACGTCCTCGAAGAACAGCTCGGCGGTGTCCTGCGAGTGCTGGCCGACCTTCTGAAGGTTCCGGCCGCGGGAGAAGCCCTCCATCCCCCGCTCCACGATCACCAGCGAGATTCCGGCGTGACGCTGGCGGGGATCGGTCTTGACCGCGGTGATCACCAGATCGGCGTTGATGCCGTTGGTGATGAATGTCTTGGACCCGTTGACGACGTAGCCGTCGCCGTCGCGCAGAGCCGTGGTCCGCAGCCCGGCCAGGTCGGATCCCATCTCCGGCTCGGTCATCCCGATCGCGGTGATCAGCGTGCCGTCCGCGATCCCGGGCAGCCACCGCTCGCGCTGCGCCTCGGTGCACAGATCCAGGAAGTAGGGCAGGCAGATGTCGTTGTGCAGCGTGATCCCCAGCCCGCTGCCGGCCGCGCCCGACTGGGCGAACTCCTCGGCGATGATCTGATTGAAGCGAAAGTCGTCGATCCCGGCGCCTCCATATCGCTGCGGCACCTGGATCCCGAGCATGTCCTTGCCGGCGGCGCGCGCGAACAGCTCCCGGGGCACGATCCCGTCGTGCTCCCACTGCTCCTGCTGCGGCACGACCTCCTCGGCGACGAAGCGCCGCACCGACTCGCGGAAGTCGGCGTGCTCGGGCTCGAACAGGGCGCGGCGCATAGCGTCAGTGTGCCATCCGCCACCGAGCCGCGGGTGGCACACTGGGCGAGTGTCGGTAGCGCAGCCCACCGTTACCGCGGGCGCGGGGCGGGTCCCCGAGACGATCGTCGCCGTCACCGAGCGGCTGCTCGTGCAGCGGCCGTTGCGCCGACTGCGCGTCGGGGACATCATCGCCGCCGCCGGGACGTCGCGGACCAGCTTCTATGCCCACTTCCCCTCCAAGACGGCGGTGATCGCCGAGTGCCTGCGGCGAATGATGGATCAGGTGACCGTCGCGGCGGCGCCGATCCACTCGAAGGCACCTGCCTGGTATGGGGCTATGAGCGGGTCCTGCACGTCTCGCTGGTCGGCCAGGCCGCCGGCCTGCCGGCGCCGGAGGCGATCGTCGAGCCGCTCACTCAGATGATGCTCGGCGGGGTATACGGCCGCCCGCTGGCCACGCCAGGCGCGGTAGACAGCCGCCCCCCGGCCACGCCGGCGTAGGATTGACGGCGGTGCGCCGTCTTGACCCGACGTCACTTGGTCAGCATCTGGATGCGCTCTACCGCGCGGCCTGGGCGCTCTGTGGGTCGCGCGAGGACGCCGAGGACCTGGTGCAGGAGACGTTCGCGGCGGTTCTGGCCCGTCCCCGGATGATCCGCGGCGACGAGCGCGGCTATCTGATGCAGGCGCTGCGCAACACCTTCTACACCCGGTTGCGCACGGCCTCGCGCCGTCCCCGCACCGGCACACCGCTGGACGATCTGCAGCCGCCCGATCCGCGCCCCTCGCGCCAGCCCGAGGCAGCCGCCGAGGTGGGCGAGATCCTGGAGGCGATCGCGGACCTGCCCGAGGACTTCCGGCTGGCGATCGTGGCGGTGGATATCGTCGGGCTGTCCTACGGTGAGGCTGCTCGTGCGCTCGGGACCCGAGAGGCGACGATCACCACCCGGGTGTACCGAGCGCGCCAGCGGGTCGCGCGCCGCTTCTCAGATCCGCCCGAGCCGGCGCCGGACCCGCGGGGCGAGCGGGGCGCGCAGGGCACGCGGGAAGGATCCGGCTCGAAACGGAGTCTTGCCTGATGGACGGATCGAAATGACAGCTGAACGCAACCCCGGTGAGGCCGACCTCGCGCGGCTGGCCGACGGATCGCTGCCGGAATCGCGGCAGGCGGAGTTGCGCGCCCAGGCCGAGGAGTCTTCAGAGCTCACCGCCGCTCTCGCCGAGCAGCGACGGGCGGTGGCGATGCTGCGAGCGCTGGATCAGCCGGCGCCCGACGCGCTGCGTTCTCGGATCGCCGAGCTCACCGGCCCCGCACCACCGATACGTCGCCGGCCGCGCTGGCGGCGCGCGCTGATCCTCCCCGGCGTCACCGCCGTGGCGGCGCTCGTCGCCGTCATCGTGGTCGTGATCGGCGCCGGCAGCGCCGCCCCCACGATCTCGCAGGCGGCTCGCCTGGCGCTCGCCTCCGCCACTCTGCCGGCGCCCGGAGTCGATCCAGCGCAGCCGGCGAACCTGCGGCTCGCCGGGGCCCCGATCCCGTTCCCCAGCTGGGGGTCGACCACCGGCTGGAAGCCCACCGGTGCCCGCACGGACAGCGTCGACGGCCGGCGCATCACCACCGTCTTCTACACGAGCGCCGGTGGCCGGCGGATCGGCTACGCGATTACCTCGGGCGAGCCCCTGGCGCTTGCCCACGGGGTGCAGATCAATCGCTACGGGGCGCGGTTTGCGCTGGGTCGGGAGGGCGGGGCGCGGCTGATTACCTGGGTCCGCTCGGGCCACACCTGCGTGATTGCGGGTCACTTCGTGAGCTACCACACGATGCTGGCGCTGGCCGGTGCCGACGAGCAACCGTCCGCGTAGCCCGCTCCCAGGGGACGTGATGGAAGTTCGTTGCGGTATGCGCTACCAGACTCCACCACGTCGGCGTGGCCGCCGGACCGCGGCCGGCCTGCTGCTGGCGCTGGCGGTGGCAGGATGCGGTGGCCACACCGCCACCAAGTCGGATGTGATCGCGCGGGGAAACGCGATCTGCGCGGCCGCGGTTCGCGAGCTGCGCGCGACGGCGCCGCCGGCCCCCGGTTCGCTGCCGGCGCTGAGCCGCTACCTGCAACAGCTGCTGCCGATCGTGCGCCGTGAGGTCTCTGACCTGAAGGGCCTGCCGCGGCCGGCCCAGGATCGGGCGCTGCTGGACCGATATGTCAGCGGGGTAACCAAGCTCGGGTCGACCTACGCAGACCTGGCCGCGGCCGCCGAACGGGGCGATCAGGAAGGCGTGGATCAGGCGCTGGCCGCGCTGCAGGCCAACTCCGCGTCGGCTTTGGCCGGCCGCTACGGGCTGCGTCAATGCGCGAGCGCCGCCACCACGAGCGTCCCGCGTTAGGCCCATACCGACGCAAAGGCGCGTCGGCGCGAAACGGCCAATGCTCCACTTACCTAGGCATTGCCTATATATTCGCCCGATGCCAAAGACCCTGTCCATCCCCGGCCGTCAGCGACGGCCCAGCAAGATTCGCGGGCGAGCCGGCGCCTGGCGGAGGTTGCTCCACGTTCCCCTGCTCGGCCTCGCCGCCGCGGGGATCATGCTCTTGGCCCCCGCGCTCGCCAGCGCCGACACGTCGTCCACGCTGACGGTCGTCGGCACCAGTGACGTGAGCGATTCCGGGCTGATCCCCAACCTGATCCAGCCCGGGTTCACCAAGGCCTACCCGAAGTTCACGTTCAAGTACATCGGGACGGGCACCGGCAAGGCGATCGCCGACGCCGAGTCCGGCGCGGTCGGGGCGAGCGCCCTGATCGTGCACGCCGCGTCGCTGGAGAACCAGTTCGTGGCGCTCGGCTACTCCAAGGAGAAGTACGGCCGGGCCCTGTTCATCAACGACTTCGTCCTCGGTGGGCCACTCGCCGATCCCGCGGGCGTGACGGGCAACGCGAGCAGCAACGTCGCTCAGGCGTTCGCCGATGTCGCCGCCGCCGGGATCAACGGCAAAGCGACGTTCGTGTCGCGCGGGGGCACGCCGGGGACCACGGTGGAGGAGCACGAGATCTGGTCGCTGGTGTCCAGCGCGCATCTCGCCCCTCCGGGGCTGCTGCTGTGCGCGGTCAACGCCCAGAACGGCGGCGGGCTGACGCCGATCGCCGCCGGAAACGGCGTGACCGCATCCGGGCAGGCGTGCCCGGGCGGCGGCGCGCTGCCGACCGCCGCCGCGCTGCCCAAGTGGTACGCGGTCACCGGCCTGGAGCAGGGGCCGAACGTGCAGGCGGCCAACGCCTGCAACGGCTTCCCCAGCGGCGCCAACTCGTGCTATGTCCTGACCGACCGCGGCACGTACGACTACCTGGCGTCCGGGGCCGATCCCGTCGGAGCCATTCCGGCGCTGAAGATCGTGTCGCGGGACAACAGCGCGTCCGCCCCCGGCGGCCCGTATGCGCTGATCAACTACTTCCACGGCTACATCATCAACCCGAGCAAGCCCGATCAGACAGTGAACGTCACCGCCGCCACCGACTTCCTCAACTACGTCACGTCACCGACGGTGCAGAAGGCAATCGCCGGCTATCTGAGCAAGACCAGCGATCCGGGCGGCGCGCCGTTCAAGCCGACGGCGTCGCCGCTCCTGACCGCCTCGAAGTTCCCGGCCAACTACACGGCCACCAAGAAGCTCACGATCAAGGGGACGCTGACCAACGCCCAGCCGGGCTACCCGCTGCTGTCGGGCAAGACGGTGTCGATCGACAAGGTGGTGGGCGGCCTGCCCGTCTCGGTGGCCCACGGCAGGACCGACAAGCAGGGCAGGTACAGCATCAGCTTCGTACCGCCCAGCTCCGGCTCCTACCAGGTGACCACCGGCCAGATCGCCCAGATCGAGAACTCGAAGCTGAGCCCGCCGTTCGGCGACCTGCTGTCGCCGAGCGCGACGACGGCCCAGAAGGTCACCGTGCACAGCGCCATCACCGGGCTGCGGGCGGTGTCCCAGAACGGGCAGGCGCTGATCATCGGCGGGGTGTCCCCGGGCAGCGGTCACGTCAAGGCGATCGTGACCATCTCCGGCCGACCCGTCGGGTCCAAGAAGGGCTACAAGAAGCTGGCGACCGACAGGCTGGCGGCCAACGACGCGAACTTCGCGGTCGTCACCCGGCTGGCCGCCGGGAGGTGGCAGATCGAGGTCAAGTACTCAGATCCCAAGCAGGTGGCGGCGGCCAGGACCCTCACGGTCAGGGTGACCGTGGGCGCCAACCCGCCGCGGAGCGTCTCGTTCAGTTCGGTCAAGGTCAACCCCGGCGGCCACATAGAGGTCTCCGGCACGATCTCGCCCTCCATTTCGGGGCGCGCCGTGTTCGTCTCGGTGCTGGCGATGAAGACATCCGGCGGCCCGCCCCGGTTCGGCACCAAGCACGTCGTCAAGATCACCGGCGGCAAGACGAAGTTCACCGCGCGCTTCGAGTTGACGCGCGGCTATCGGTGGATCCTGCGACTCGTCAGCCTCCACGCCACCCAGCCCATCCATGATTCGGGACTGAGGACGATCAACGTCAGATAGCGCCGGGACCGCGTGACCCGTCACACGGCACGCCCGCCGGTCCGCCGCCGCCCCGGGGCTCTCCCGGGGCGGCGGTTCGCGTATGCGCTGCTGCTCGCCGCCGCGCTGGCGGCGACGGGTGGCGGGGCGGGGACCGCGGCCGCCGATCAGACGGTGGTGAGCGCGACCATCTTCCCCTCGGGGCACGGGAGCGTCACCACGCGGTCGGTGGGTCAGACGGCGCTCGGCGCGTGCCCGCCGTACAGCGGGCCGAATCCGCTCACCCTGTTCCCCACCGGACAGTCATACAACCTGCCCGCCACCACGTGGACAGTGGCAACGGTGATCAGCTGTGGCCTCCAGATCCCGCTTACCGACGTGAGCAGCGTGCAGATTTCGAACACGTTGATCGGGGCGTTCGAAGGCCTTTCAGCGGCAGCGCTTAGTGAATCGAGCCTGTACGACGATCCCGGCGGACCCGGAGCGCTGCCGATTGTCTCGGTCGACGGCTCGGGTGGCCAGACCAACTACTTTCGACCCCGAGCCGTCGGCTCGAACTCCACCGTCGATGTGACCGAGACGCCGATCCCCATCCGCGTCTACGCCTACGGACCGCCGCTGACGGTGAAGGCGGCATACCAGAAGCTCACCTCGACCGTGAAGCTGAGCGCCACCGTGACCACTGCCGCCGGGGCGGTGGTGCCCGCCTCGGCGCTGGGCTGGAAGTGGGACTTCGGCGACGGGCAGACCTCCACGCAGGCCACACCGGGGCACCGGTTTGCTGCCGGCAACAGTTACAGCGTGACGGTCACCGTCACCGACCCGAGCGCCGGTACCGGGGGAACCGACACGATTCAGGTCATGCCGCCCGTCGCCCCCAAGCCCAGCCACAAGCAGCAGATGGGCGGGAGCAAACGCGACAAGTCCACGTCGCCAAACGGCGCCGACAACGGCAAACGCAGCCGCGGCCCGACCACACCGCCCCAGCCGGGCACGAACGGGACGCAGCCGCCAGCCACCGACACGCAACCCACGGGCACCAACACGCAGCCGGCCGGCACCAACACGCAGCCGGCCGGCACCGCTACGCAGCCGGCGACCACCGCTACGCAGCCAGCGACCACCGCCACGCAGCCGTCCACCACCACCGCGGCGACCACGGCCACCCGGTCGACCACCACCGGCGCCGCGTCGACCACCGCCGCGCCACGTCGTCGACACAGCGCACGCCCGCAGCTCACGCCGTCCGCTCCCCTGGTCACCGGTCGACTGATCAGCGACGTCACCCCTCTCTCCCCAAGCGCCAGTCCGCTCACCCGGCCCGCCCCGGCGGCGGCGGCCGCTCCGGCGGCGGTCCGCCAGGCGACCCGGACCTCGGCCCTCCCCATCGTGCTTGCCCCGCTGGCCATCATCCTCCTGCTCGGGCTCGGCGCCGGGCGCGAGCTGCGGGGTCGCCGGCCTCGGCGCAGCGGGTCCGCCGGCGACTGACCGGCCGACCGTGGCACCATCGCGAATGGTCCCATGATCTTCGCCCTGACCACCCATACCATCGACGAGGCGATCTTCCACGTCGCCAGCGCGCTGGAGGTGCCCGTACTGATCCTGGCGCTGGTGGCGCTGGCGCTGGTGATCTACGAGCTGGGCAGCTTTGCCGTGGAGCTGTACGGTCGGCGGCGCCGGGACTTCGCGACGCTGTCGCGCGGCACGGACGCGGCCCGCCAGGCGCTGCTGGACGGCGACCGCGGAGCCGCCGAGCGGGCCGTCGGCGAGATACCGCGCAGCGCCGCGATGGCCACTACGACGGCGTTCATCGTGCAGCACGCGCGGATCCCCACCGGCGAGCATCAGCTCAACAAGGCGCTCGCCGACTTCGACTTCGACGCCCAGCGCCGCCTGGGGCGCACGCGCATGCTGGTCAGGTTCGGCCCGGCGCTCGGGCTGATGGGCACGTTGATCCCGTTGTCGCCCGCGCTCACCGGTCTGGCCAACGGTGACACGGCCAAGCTCAGCGAGAATCTCCGCCTGGCGTTCAGCGTCACCGTCGTCGGGCTGCTGATCGGCGCCGTCGCGTTCGCGATCTCGCTCTCTCGTGATCGCATGTACGGTCAGGACCTGTCAGACCTCCAGTACCTGGCGGCGGTGATCAGCGATCCCGCCCCGGTTCCGAGTCCGGCATGATCTCCGTCACCCCCCACGCCCGCAGCCGCGAGGACCGCGCCGGCGACCCGCTGGACGGCCTGGTCAACCTGTTCGACCTCGGGATCGTGCTGTCGGTGGCGTTCCTGCTCGCCGCGCTGTCCTCGCTGCACCTCAGCTCGACGATCACCCGCCACGGCCTGCACGCCTCAAGCCCTCAGGAGATCAAGATCGCGCCCGACCAGAAGGTCGCGCCGCTGCCCAAGCCGGGCCGGCGCACGATTGGGCGCGGCACCCAGGCCGGGGTCGTCTACCGCCTGGCCAGCGGACAGCTCGTTTACGTCCAGAACCCACCCGGCGCCAAGCAGCCCTGAGATGGCGTTCCTGTGGCACGAGCTGCGGAGCGCGATCCCGCTGATCGCGGGCGGCAACGGCTACATCCTGGCCGTGACCTGGGTCACCATCAAGGTGGCGGTCATCTCCACCGCCGCCGCGCTGGTGATCGGCCTGCCGATCGGCTTGACGATCGGCCTCGGGCGCTTCCGCGGCCGGCGGGCGCTCCACGTCCTCGCCAACGCGAGCCTGGCCCTGCCCCCCGTGATCGTGGGCGTCTTCGTGCTGCTGCTGGTCCTGCCTGAAGGAGCGTTCGGCGCATGGCACATCGCGTTCACGATCAAGGCGGTGTACGTGGCGCAGACGGTCCTCGCTCTCCCCTACATCGTCGCGCTCACCCCGGCGGCGATCCAGGGGCTGCCGGCCGGGCTTCTGGACCAGGCGCGAATCCTCGGCGCCGGCCGGGTCCAGCTGGCGCGGCTGGCCCTGCGCGAGGCCAAGATCGGAGTGATCGCCGCGGTCATCGCCGCGCTCGGCGCCGCGCTGTCGGAGGTGGGCGCCGTGGTGATCGTCGGCGGCAACATCCAGAACTACGACCAGACGCTGGCCAGCGCGGTGCTCCAGCAGGTCAACGACTACACGAACTACCCGTATGCCGTGGGCATCTCGCTCGTACTGCTGGCGCTGATCGGGGTGCTGATCGGGATCCTGACCGTCCTCCAGCAACGCACCGGCGGTATCCGGCTGCGCCTGCGGACGGCCTGAGATGCACCTTCTCTGGGAGGTCCTGAACCGCGCCGTGCCGTTGATCGTCCACGGCGACCCGTACCTGCTGAGCGTGATCTGGTTCACGCTCCAGGTGGTCGCGATCGCCACCGTGGCGTCAGCGGTGATCGGGCTGCCGATCGGCCTGGCCATCGCTCTGGGGCGCTTTCCCGGCCGGCGGGCGTTGCAGATCCTCGCCAACGCCGGGCTGGCGCTGCCCCCGGTGGTGGCCGGGTTCTTCCTGTTCCTGCTGTTCGTGCCCCAAGGGCCGTTGGGGGCGCTGCACCTGCCGATCACCCGGAAGGCGGTGTTCGTGGCCCAGACGGTGCTCGCCCTGCCCTACGTGGTGGCACTGTCGGCCGCCGCCTTCCAGGGCCTGCCCGGCGGCCTCGTCGCCCAGGCACGGCTGCTCGGCGCCGGCCGGCTTCAGGTGGCCGGGCTGGCGCTCCGGGAAGCGCGCGTCGGCGTGGCGGCGGCGCTGCTGGCCGCGCTCGGCACCGGGCTGGCCGAAGTGGGAGCGATTGTGATCGTCGGCGGCAACGTCTACGGCTACGACCAGACACTGGCCAGCGCCACGCTGTACGAGGCCAACGCGGCCCGTTACGACGCCGCCGTCGCCATCGCCATCGTGCTCATCGCGCTGATCCTGATCATCATGGGCGGGGCGAGCCTGCTCCAGCACCGCGGCGGCGGGATCCGGATGCGCTTCCGATCGGCGACGGGGGCGGCTTGACCGCGGCACCGGACGCCGGCGGACCGCTGCTGGAATGCGAGCAGGTGAGCGTGCAGCGCGGTGACCGTGAGGTCGTGCGCGGCGTGAGCTTCACGCTGCGCGCCGGCGAGCTGGTCGCGCTGCTCGGCCCCAACGGAGCCGGCAAGAGCACGCTGCTGGACGCGCTCGGCGGCGCGCTGCCGCCGTCCCGAGGGCAGATCCGCCGGTGCGGCCGGGTGGCCACCGCGCTGCAGTCGCCGGACCTGGCCCGGCGCAGCGTGGTCGACAACGTGAAGCTCGCCCTCGCCTGGTGGGGGGTGCCGCGAGCCCAGCGGCCCGGCCGGGCGGCGCAGGCGCTGGCGGAGATGGGCGCCGGGCACCTGGCCCGGCGGGATGCGGCGACCCTGTCGGGCGGCGAGCGTCGCCGCGTCCACCTCGCCCGCGTGGTCGCGCTGGCCCCCGACGTGCTGCTGCTCGACGAGCCGTTCGCCGGTCTCGACGCCGAGGTGCGGGCCGGCCTGCTCCAGGATGCCGCCTCGGTCCTGCGCTCGCCGACGCGGGCGACGCTCGTGGTCGTGCACGACCGCGCCGAGGCCTGGGCGCTCGCCGACCGGCTGCTGATCCTGATCGACGGCGAGCTGCACGCCGCCGGGCCGCCCCGGGAGCTGCTGGAGGCGCCGCCGACCCCGGTGGTGGCCCGCTTCCTTGGCTACGACGGGTGGTTGACCGACCGAGACGACACGTTGCTGACCCGCTGCGCCCACGTCGTGCTCGACCCCGGGGGACCGCTGCGGGCCACCGTCGCGGGGGTGATCCCGCTCGAGGAGGGGGCGCGGCTGGAGCTGGCGCTTGCCCACGGCCGGCTGTTCACGGTCGCGCCACTGCCCCTCCCCCGAGCCGGAGACACGGTGTCAGTCCGGATCGACGGAGGGGTCAGATTTCCGGCCGGCGAGACACTTGACGAGTTTGCGATGCTCAGAGAATGAGCCACCGAGACCCCGCCTGCACCCATTTGAACACCGTGCAGGTCACGGAGCTCCCGGCCTCGGTGCCAGGCTGCGAGGACTGCCTGCGCGAGGGCGGGGTCTGGCTGCACCTGCGGATCTGCCTGGAGTGCGGGCACGTCGGCTGCTGTGATGACTCGCCGGGCCAGCACGCCAGCCGCCACGCCGACGCCAGCTCGCACCCGATCATCCGCTCGCTGGAGCCCGGCGAGGAGTGGAGCTGGTGCTTCGTCGACGAGCTGGGCATGCTGATCCCTCAAGTCACCGGCACGACGGCGATCCCGCCGTCGCCGATGCTGCAGTAGTAGTGGTAGCGGACGGCACGGGGGCGCCCGCAACCGAGACCCGGCGGCCGGCGATCCTCGCCGTCGACGACGAGCCGACCGTGCTCGCCGCGGTGGCGCGCGACCTGCGCCGCGGGTTCGGCGAGCGCTACCGGATCCTGCGCGCCACCTCGGGGCCGGAGGCGCTCGAGCTGGTCGCCGAGCTGCGGCGGCGGGGTGACTCGCTGGCGCTGATCGTCGCCGATCAGCGGATGCCGGGCATGGAGGGGACCGAGCTTCTCGTCCGCGCAGTGCAGACCTACCCGGACGCAAAGCGCGTGCTGCTCACCGCCTACGCCGACACACAGGCGGCGATAGCCGCCATCAATGAAGTGTCGTTGGACTACTACCTGCTCAAGCCGTGGGATCCACCCGAGGAGCAGCTGTTCCCGGTGGTGGAGGACCTGCTGACCACGTGGGAGGCGGGGGCGGCGCTGCAGTCCGGCGGCGTGCGGGTGATCGGGCACCGCTTCTCCAAGGACACGCACGATCTGCGCGACTTCCTGGCGCGCAACCGAATCCCCGGCCGGTGGCTGGACGTCGAGCGCGACAGCGAGGCCCGCCAGCTGCTCACAGTCGCCGGGGTGCCCGACGAACGCCTGCCGGTGGCGCTGCTCGAGGACGGCTCGGTGCTCGAGCGCCCGAGCGTGCTCGAGCTCGCGCAGCGGCTCGGCGTCGCCGGCCGCCCGGCCGCCGACCACTACGACCTGGTGATCGTCGGCGGGGGACCGGCCGGCCTCGCCGCCGCCGTCTACGGCGCGTCCGAGGGGCTGCGCACGGTGATGGTGGAGCGCGAGGCGCCGGGCGGCCAGGCCGGACAGTCGAGCCGGATCGAGAACTACCTCGGGTTTCCCGCCGGCCTGTCGGGCTCGGACCTGGCGCAGCGGGCCACCACCCAGGCGCGCCGGCTGGGCGCCGAGCTGCTGACCGTGTCGGATGTGGTCTCGCTGCGGGTGGAGGGGGCCGGGCGGATCGTGGCGCTCACCGACGGCGTGGAGCTGAGCGCCAACTGCGTGCTCGTGTCCTCGGGGGTCTCCTACCGGCGGATGGCCGCGCCCGGTTTCGACGACTACACCGGCGCCGGTGTCTACTACGGCGCGGCGCTGATCGAGGCGCGGTCCTGCGCCCGGCAGCATGTCGTCGTGATCGGCGGCGCCAACTCCGCCGGGCAGGCGGCGGTGTACTTCAGCGGCTACGCCAGCCGAGTGACGATGCTGGTGCGGGCCGACTCGCTGGCCAGGTCGATGTCGCACTACCTGATCGAGCAGATCGAGGCGCTGGACAACGTCGAGGTGCTCACCCAGACCGAGGCGGTCGCCGCCTCGGGTGAGAACGGCCGGCTGCAGCGCCTGACCCTTCGCGACCGAGACGGCGAGGAGACCGAGGTCGGCGTCGACGCCTGCTTCGTCTTCATCGGCGCCCTGCCCCGCACCGACTGGCTGGACGGCGTCGTCGCCCGCGACGAGCGCGGCTTCATCCTCGCCGGACCCGATGTGCGCGACCACGGCTGGCCGCTGCAGCGCGAGCCGCAGCCGCTCGAGACAAGCGTCCCCGGAGTGTTCGTCGCCGGCGACGTGCGTGCGCGGTCGATCAAGCGGGTGGCCAGCGCGGTCGGCGAAGGGTCGATGGCGGTGTCGCTGATCCACCAGTACCTGGCCGAGGGATGAGCCACCCGACCGTCGCCGAGCTGCGCCGGATCGACCTGTTCACCGAGCTCGACGACACGCAGCTGCAGCGGTGGACGGACGTGGCGCAGGTCCACGAGTTCTCCCCCGGAGAGATCATCTCCGAGCAGGGTCAGGACGAGCGCGGGGTCACGCTCCTGATCGACGGCCGGGTCGAGCTGCTGATCCGCGACGGGGAGGTGGAGGATCCGCTCGGTTACAACTCCGCCCCGACGTGGATCGGGGCGATCCCCACCCTTCTCCAGAACCCCAGCCAGATCACGATGCGCGCCGACACCGACGTCCGACTCGCCCTCGTGGCGCCCGAGGACTTCATCGAGCTGACGCTCTCGCAGCGGTCGGTGTTCAACCGCGCGATGGCGCAGATGCGGCCGGTGATCAGCCGCTTCACCGAACGCGAGCAGCAGCGCGAGCGGCTCGAGTCGCTGGGCACCATGTCGGCAGGCCTCGCCCATGAGCTCAACAACCCGGCGGCGGCGGCCAAGCGGGCGGCGGCCGAGCTGGCCGACACGCTGGAGGTGCTCACCGCCACGGTCGGGCTGCTGGTGGAATCCGGGATCGAGCGCGAGCAGGCGGGAGAGCTGGTGGTGGCGCAACGCGAGGCCGCGGCCACCGCCACGCAGCCGACGCCCCGATCGGTGCTGGACGCCGCCGACGCCGAGGACGAGCTGTCGGACGCGCTGGCCGACGCCGGAGTGTCCGAGCCGTGGCGGATCAGCGAGCCGCTGTCCACCGCCGGAATCGACGCCCGGTTCGTCTCCCGGGTCGCTGCCGTCGCCGGACCGGCGACGGAGCCCGCCCTGCGCTGGATCGCGGCGTCGCTGAACGCCCGGGAGCTGTCGGCCGAGCTGAGCGAGTCGACCGACCGGATGAGCCGGCTGGTCACGGCGATCAAGTCCTACGCCTACATGGATCGCGGCGAGGTCGTCCAGGTCGACGTGCGCGAGGGGCTGGAGACCACCCTCACCATCCTGGGGCACAAGCTCAAGCACACCGAGATCCAGGTCAAGCGCGACTACGACGAGTCGCTCCCCCGGCTCATGGTTCACGGCGCCGAGCTCAACCAGGTGTGGACCAACCTGCTGGACAACGCGATCGATGCGCTCGGCGACAGCGGCCAGATCGCGATCACCACCCGCGCCGCGGGCGACTGCGCCGAGATCGACATCGCCGACGACGGGCCCGGGATCCCGGCGGACATCCGCGATCGGGTGTTCGATCCGTTCTTCACCACCAAGGAGGTGGGCAAGGGCACCGGGCTCGGGCTCCAGACGGCCCGGCGGATCATCGTCGACCGCCACCGCGGCAGCCTGACCTTTGAGTCGGATCCCGGCCCACCCGCCCGCACCGTGTTCCACGTGCGGCTGCCGATCGACGGCACCCGCCGCTGATGGCGCGCGAGCTCTCAGCGTCGACCAAGCGGCTGTCGTTGATCTCGGCGATCCTCGCCTCGACGATCGCCGCCGTCGACTCCTCCGCGGTCAATGTCGCCCTGCCGGCGATCGGCCGCGACCTCGGGGGTGGATTCGCGGCGCAGCAGTGGGTGTCCAACGCCTACCTGCTCACCCTGAGCGCGCTGATCCTGCTGGCGGGCTCGCTCACCGACAAGCTCGGTGAACGTCGTATCTTCACCGCGGGGGTGGCCGGCTTCGGGGTCGGCTCGGCGCTGTGCGCCATCGCCCCCACGGTCGGGGTCCTGATCGCCGCGCGGGCGCTCCAGGGCGTGTTCGGAGCGATGCTGACCCCGGCGGCGCTGGCGATCATCGTCGCGGTCTTCCCCAAGGATGAACGCGGCGGGGCGATCGGCAAATGGACGGCCTGGGGCGGCATCGGCGTTCTCGCCGGGCCCCTGCTCGGCGGCCAGATCGTCGACTCGGCATCGTGGCGCTGGATCTTCGCTATCAACGTCCCGCTGGTGCTGATCGCGCTGGCGCTGAGTCGGATCGCGGTCCCGGGTCGCGCCGAGGGCGCTGGGACGGCGCGGATCGACTGGCTGGGCGCGCTGCTGGCGGCGGGTGGGCTGGCGGGGATCTCGTTCGGGCTGATCGAGCAGCCGGTACTGGGCTGGTCGGACCCCGGGATCTTTGGCTCGCTGATCGCCGGCTTCTGCCTGTTCGGCGCGTTCGTGTGGCACGAGGGGCGGACCTCGGCGCCGATGCTCCCGCTGGGGCTGTTTGCGCGTCGCAACTTCGCGGTGGCCAACGCTCAGACGTTCGCGATCTACGCCGGGATCGGGCTGCTCGGATTCTTCGTCACCATCTACCTGCAACAGGTGGCCGGTTACAGCGCGCTGAAGTCCGGGGTCACCGGCCTGGTGCCGACGGTGGTGATGTTCGCGCTGTCGGCGAGGATGGGCAAGCTGGCGGATCGCTACGGCCCGCGCTTCTTCCTCACCGCGGGGCCGCTGCTGGTCGCCGCCGGGTTTGGGTTGATGCAGCGCTACGGCACGTCGGTGTCGCTGTTCACCGACGTGTTGCCGGCGCTGCTGGTGTTCTCGTTCGGGCTGTCGCTGACCGTGGCACCGTTGACGGCGACGGTGCTGGCCGACGCCAGCGAGTCCGACGCGGGCATCGCGTCGGCGGTCAACAACGCGATCGCGCGCACCGCGGGATTGGTGGCGGTGGCCGCCGTGGGCGCGGTCGTCTCCTCCTACTACGCCCGGACGCTGGATCAGAAGCTGGGGGACCGGCTGCCGGCCAGCGCCGCGCCGGCGGTCACCGAGGCCAAGCGCAGGACGTTCGGAACGATCTCGGAGGGCTTGGTGCCGGTGAGCGACCGCACCTTCGCCCGGCACGCCGCCGCCGCTGCCTCCGAGGATGCCTTCCATCTGGCGGTGGGCATCGCCGGCGGGCTGCTGGTGGTGGCCGGGATCGGCGGGCTCGCGCTGCGCTCGCAGCGCCGCACGGTGGTGGCGGCGGGACAGTGCGCCGGCGGGCAGCTTTCCGGCCAGCCGCGGCTGGTGGGCGAGAGCCACGACGGCGCTCTGGTGGGCGCGGGCGCAGGGGTGGCGACGAGTGCGGATGCGGCGGGCGCGGGCGCGGGGGGCGTGTCAGCTTGAGCCGCGATAACCGGCTCTTAGGTTTACGTGACACACGGCAAGTGGTTTCAGTTCGTGCGTGCACCCCCGATCGTTTCCGCCGGGCTGAGTGGTTTCAGTTCGTAAGTCCGGCGACACCGAGAGTGGTCGCCGGCGGTGCCTGGCGGGCACGCAGGATGCTCGTCCAGCGCTGCACAAGCATCCGAGGACAGCCGGATGACTCGGATCCCCCCCCGGCCCGATCCGGCGAGGCTGGATGCGGAGCGGGCCGCAAGCCCGAGGAGACGCCGCCGTAGGCCGCTCGAATGTCGTCGTGCTGGCGAACGGAGCCAGAAGGCCAATCGCGCCCGGCGCTCCCCGGGCGGCCGGGCTGCAATGTCCCGGGACGGGATATTCATCGTCGAGGATCCCGGGAGCGATCAACGAGCCGAGGAGGCGTACCGAGTGCCCTATCCGCGATCCGCCATCCCCCATCCGCGATCCGCCATCCCCCATCCGCCATCCGCCATCCGCCGTGAGTTTTGCGACAAATTCGGGACGCACCCCGGATTTGTTGCGTTAGCCACGCTGAGCGGCAGGCTGGTGACAGATCCGCCGGCCCCATCACTATTTGTCACCTTTTCCCCGTCGTCGGGCCGGTAGTCGCGCGGCCGCGGACCGCGCCGGCTGCAGACCGGGCTCCCCTGTGAAGTCGCAGAACTCTTGGGCCGGTGGCGACCGGAGAGGCATGCCCAGCCACCAAACCTTCCGACCGAAACGATCGGGTGTGCACTAGTGCGTAAATACGACGGAGCGAGGAAGCGTCATCGCAAGAGATCGCCATATTCCTCGGCGTGGTCGCGGATATATGCAGCTACGAAAGGGCACTGAGGCACGACCGCCAGGCCCTGAGTGCGCGCGTCGTCGAGCGCGTCGCGGACCAGCCGCGAGCCGTAGCCGCGCCGTTCGCAGGCCGGATCGACCTCGGCGTGCAGGAAGGTGATCAACCCCGGTGACCTCCGGTAGGTGACGAAGCCGACGCGCTCGCCGTCGACTTCGATCTCGTAGCGATCGGCCCGCGAGTGGTCGGCGACGACAATGTCGGTGCTCACCGACATCGATCCTACGCTGCCGGCGTGCAAGTGGTCGACGCCACTAGCTTGGGCAACGTCCCCTAGAGCTGGCGCTCGTAGAAGTAGCTGACTGTCGGCTCCCCGTCCGGGCCGTGCTCGTGGTTGTCGAAGCCGAGGCTCTCGTACAGGGCGCGGGCCACTACATCGGCCTCGCCGGTGCCGAGCTCCATGTGGCCGGCGCCCTCGGCGCGCGCGAACTCGATCGCGCGCTCCATCATCGCCCGGCCGATGCCCCGCCCCCGCCGGCTGGGCACCACGTACAGCTCCGCCAGGTTGCATTCCAGGGCGGCGTTCCACAGCCCGGGGCGAAACCGCATGAGCGCGACGGCGCAGGCCGGCTCGCCGCCGAGCAGTATCGTCGTGTCCCCGTGGGCGAGCAGCGCCCGGATTCGCTGCGCCAGCGCCTCGGGCTCGGGCGCGGGCTCGTCGAACTCGCGATTGAAATCGTGCAGCAGGCGGGCCACGACGAGGGCATCGGCCACTCCGGCACGACGAATCGAGACGGCGCCGGAGCGGGCCATCACCCCTGTATACCAATACCGAATAGGCCGTCCGAGCGCCCGCTAGGATCGGGCTATGGCCGACACCGATCCGACTCAGCCCAGCCCCGAGAAGGATCCGGCCGACTGGGTCACCGGGGACGAGCCCGCCACCGGACCGCAGCTGTCGTATCTCGGCACCCTGGCCCAGCAGGCCGGTGCAGAGGTGCCGCCGGGTCTGACCAAGGCCCAGGCCTCCAAGCTGATCGACGAGCTCCGGGATCGCACCGGGCGCAGCGGCGGCTCTGAGGGCTAAATACTCGCAGGCTGGCCGCGGCCAGCGCGTTCAGGACCTCGTCGGTGAACCGCTAGGTAGTCCGCGGGCAGCGTGCTCACGATCTCGTCGGCGAACCGCTGATAGTCCGCGGCCAACGCGTTCACGATCTCGTCGACGAACCGCTAGTAGTCCGCGGCCATCGCGTTCACGATCTCGTCGGCGAACCGCTGGGGTGCCTCGAGCGGTGTGAAGTGCCCCGCGTCCGGCAGCTGGTGAAGGGTCGCCTCGCTGAAGAACTCGTCGACGCGGTCGCTCCACTCCGGCGGGAACAGCGGGTCGTGCTCCGGCCACAGAACGGTGGTGGGGACCGCGATCCGGTCCTCGGGGGCTGGGACCTTCTCGCCGAGGCTGCGCGCAACTGTGCCGGAGCCGGCGCGGTACCAGTTGATCGAGGCCACGAACGCTCCCGGCGCACCGTACAGGTCGGCGAGCCGGTCGAGCTCGTCGTCGTCCGGTTGGTATCCGGGGCCCGACCAGTGCTCCCAGAAGTGGCGCAGATATGCCCGGGCGGCCGCGGGGTTGCCGTCGATCAGCCGCTCGGCGAGCTCCAGCCGGTGAAACGACTGGTACCAGAACTCACGGACCGCTCGCTCGCTCAGTACTCGCTCGCGAGCTCCCGGCAGCGGCGGTGAGATCACGAGTGCTCGCACCGACTGCGGCGCCGTGAGCGCGATCTGCTGAGCGACCCGGCTGCCGATGTCGTATCCGGCGATCACCGGACGCGTCAGCCCGAGCTCGCTGAGCAGGCCCAGCACGCTGTCGGCCTGGCCCGACGCTGAATAGGCGCTGTCCTGCCCTGGGGGATGCTTGTCGGACTCCCCGAAGCCACGCAGGTCGGGCGTGATCACCTCGGCCTCGGTCCGCGACGTATCGACCAGCGCGCCGCCCACCTGGCGCCAGTCGCGGTGGTCCCCCGGCCAGCCGTGCAGAAGGACCACCGGCGCACCCGCCCCGTGGCGTTCGTAGGCGAGCCGGAAGCCGTCCACCGGGGCCGATCGATGCATCACGAGTCAGCATGCTGACTGAAGCCTGCCTTGCCGCTCGGTTAAGCGTCAGTTAGCTGACTTACACTCGGGCAACGATGCTGGCCGGCCCGGGTATTCAGGAGCTGTGACGGATCGGCCGAAACGCGACTCCGGGGCTCCCCGCTCGCGCCCCGCGCGTCCGGTGCGAGCGGACACCGGGCAGCACCGAGCGTCCCTGGTCACCGCCGAGATGCGCCGTCTGGAGCGGCAGTTGCTGGCCATCGGCCCGATGCCGCGAGAGAGGCTGGCCGAGAGATGCGGGACCACGCGATGGCGCGAGGGAACCTTTGAGGAGGCAGTCCAGGAGGGAATCAGAGTCGGCAGGATCCGGCAGCTACCGCTCGGCTGGCTCGAGGCGGTTCGCGAGCCGATGTAGCCACCGGCGTCGACCTATCACAATGGTCTGCGTGGAGTGTGACCCGGCCTGATGGCTCGCGAGATGACCCCTGAGGAAAGGCGCAGGTTCCTCTTGCACGGCACGCGGACGGCGAAGCTGGCGACCGGGATGCGGGACGGAGGGCCGCACGTGATGCCGATTTGGTTTGTCCTGGACGGTGAGCAGTTCGTCTTCACCACCGGCGAGAGCTCGGTCAAGGCGCGCAACCTGCGGCGCGATCCGCGGGCGGCGCTCGTCGTCGACGACGAGCGCCCGCCATTCGCGTTCGTCCACGCCCGGGGACGGGCGACGATCAGCGAGGACCCCGAGGAGATGCTCCACTTCGCGATCGAGATCGGGACCCGGTACATGGGCCGGGAGCGCGGCGCAGAGTTCGGCCGGCGCAACGCGGTGCCGGGTGAGGTGCTGGTGCGGGTCAGGCCCGAGCGGGTGATCGCCGCGCTCGATATCGCCGACTGAGTGGCTGCGCTCGCAAATACGGCGGCATCGAGCGGACCTCGGCGGCACCGATACGCAGGAATTCCTTGAAATGGGGTAATCCGGAAGGTATGCCGGTCGACGGGTCCTCGGTCCCCGCGCCAAAGCCGGGTTGGCGCAGTCGTCATCGATGGCCGCGCCCGCGCCGCAAGCCCCGCCGATTTGGTGATCTGCCGAAGGGCTCGTGGCGGCGGATCGCCAAGCGCACCTTCGATCAATACCGAGCCGACGGCGTCACCAATCTGGCGGCGGCGCTCACGTACCGCGCCATCCTGTCGCTGTTTCCCGCGCTGATCGCGCTGGTGGCGCTGCTCGGCGTCCTCGGCCAGTATCCGCAGACGTTCAACGCCGTGCTCCAGATCGTCGGTGGCTTTGCTCCCGCCTCGACGGTGCAGACGATCTCGGGGCCCCTCCGGCAGGTGATCACCGACAAGGGCGGCGCCGGCGCCCTGCTCGGCGTCGGGCTGGCGACCGCCGTGTGGGCGGCCTCCGGCTACGTGGGCACCTTCTCGTGGGCGGCCAACGTGATGTGGGAGGCCCGCCGGGGGCGCTCGTGGTACCGGCAGTGGCCGTTCAACTTCGCCGTGACCGTCGTGGCGCTGGTGCTGATCACGCTGATCCTCGTCGCCGTGGTGCTCACCGGGCCGATCGCCGGGTCGGTCGGCCGGCAGCTCGGCATCGGAGCCACCGCCCTGGACATCTGGAAGATCGCCAAGTGGCCGGTGGTGGTGGCGGTCTTCACGCTGATGATCAGCGGGCTGTACTACGTCGCTCCCAACGTGCGACCCCCGACCTGGCGTTGGCTGACTCCCGGAGCGCTCCTGGCGGTGGTGGTCTGGGCGCTGACCACGGCCGGCTTCGGCTTCTACATCGCCAACCTCGGCTCGTTCGACAAGACCTACGGCGCGCTCGGAGCCATCGTCACGTTCCTGATCTGGGTGTGGCTGACCAACATCGCCGCTCTGGTCGGGATCGAACTGGACTCCGAGATCGAGCGGGAGCGTCAGCTGTCCAGCGATCAGCCGGGGGCCGCGGACCGCATCCAACTCCCGCTGCGCCAGGAGTGACGGCGTCCCCGGCGCCGGGCGCCTGTCGCCGCCGAGGCCGGATTCAGGTGAGACGGTCGGGTAGCCCGAAGCGCTCGAACGTGCCCCCCAGGCGCCGCTCATCCATCGGCTGCTCCGGGTAGCGCTCGTAGGCCTCGCCGTCGGTCGCCGCGGTCGTGCGCACGATGAACGCGGTCACGTCACTGACCAGGCGCTCGCGGAAGCTCAGCACGTTCAGTGCGAACGGGAGGTAGGCGGCCGCCGCCTCATCCCATGCGTAAAACGCGAGCGACGCCTGGCCGTTGGCCCGAGTGAGCACCGTGCGCCAGCGCCAGGCCCCGCTCAGCGGGAACGACTGCGCCCACCGGGCGATCTCGTCTCGCGTCCGATACCAGGTCGCCAGTGGCGGCATGGCGAACGTGGCGTCCTGGACCAGCAGCGCTGCGAACGCGTCCACGTCACAGCGCTCCCACGCGTCCACGTACTTGCCGACGAGCTCCTCCAGGCCATCGTCACCCAGCACTCGCAGCGCCGTCTGCTGGCTGCGCTCCGGCACGCGCTCCGCCACGGCGGCCCGGGCCCGCTGCATGGCGCTGTTCACCGAGGCCACGCTGGTATCCAGCATGACCGCGGTCTCCTTTGCCGAGAAGCCGAGCACCTCCCGGAGGATCAGCACCGCCCGCTGGTTGGGGGCCAGGTGCTGGAGCGCCGCCACGAACGCCAGCTCTACGGCCTCGCGCTGCTCGTACCGGGCCTCGGGCGCGGCGAAGCCATCCTCGATCGCCATCGTCTCGTCGGGATATGGCTCCAGCCACACCGACTCGGTCACCGGCCGACCCGGCGGCTCGTCCCCGGAGGCCGACGGCGCGAAGTCGATCGGCAAGACGCGCTTGGGACGGCGTGCTATTTGGGTCAGACAGACGTTGGTGGCGATCGTGTACAACCACGAGCGCAGCGAGCTGCGACCCTGGAACCGCGAGAGGCCGCGCCACGCCCGGACCATCGTCTCCTGAAGTGCGTCATCGGCGTCGTAGAGAGACCCGAGCATGCGGTAGCAGTGAGCGTGAAGCTCTCCGCGATAGGGCGCGACGAGCTCGGCGAAGGCGTCGTCGTCCCCCGCAATCGCGGCGGCGCTCGCCTCAGACGCGCGCATTGCGGACGGACAGGAGCCGGCGATCCACATCAGCAGGATAGACCGTCTGCGGACGGGAAACTAATCGGCAGGTGTGCAGTTAGGCCGAGACGCGGTGCGATGAGTTCTCGGCCGCCGGCGAGTCCTAACCGCCGATGGGAATCGTGCATCCGCGGCCACTCGTGCACCTGGAGCTCCACACCGGCGACCCGCCCGAGGCTCGCACCTTCTACTCCGAGCTGTGCGGGTGGCGCCCCGAGCAGGTCGAAACCTCCGCGGGGACCTATCTCGCGCTCGAGTGTGGCGGGCGGGTCAGCGGCGGCATCGTCTCGAGCCCTGTCGCGCGGCCGCTCTGGCTCCCCTACGTGGAAGTCGGCTCGGTCACCGAGATGACCGGCCGAGCCTGGGAGCTGGGGGCGCGGATCGTGCTCGAGCCGCGCGAAGGTCCCAGCGGCTGGCGCAGCGTCATCACCACGCCGGCTGGGGGGGAGATCGCGTTCTGGCAGCGCAAGCGCTGAGGCTCAGCGGCGGCTGTAGAGGCACGTCGTCGTCGCCCCACTGAGGCTCAGCGGCGGTTCTAGACGCACGTCGTCGTCGCCCCACTGAGGCTCAGCGGCGGTTCCAGACGAACGTCGCCGTCGCCCGCGCGGGCAGCGTGTAGGCGAGCTGGCGCCCCCGCCATCGAATCGCGAACCGGCGCGCTTCGGTTCCGTTGTCGTAGGCGACGAGCACGATGCTGCCGTCCGGGTTGCGAAAAGCCACGTCATCCAGGCCGGGGCTGGCGACGTTGACCCCGCGACGAGGGAACGAATAGGTGACGAAGTTGGTGGAGGCGATCCGCCGCGCTCCCGGATCGATGAACGCGCTCGCCTGGCCCAGCTGGTAATAGCTGCGGCCCAGCACGACGTTCTTGCTGGCCTCGTCGATCGTCGCCAGCCCTTCACATCCTGGGCAGCCATGGTTGGGCCGCTGCACCGGACCTCCCTTCGGATCCAGCGCCAGGTTCCAGAGAGCGACCGAGCTCGCCCAGTTGCGCAGCGAGGAGATCGCGATCTCCGACATGGGGGTGGGCGATATCCCGCCCGGAGAGCATTCGTCGACGATCTCGTCCAGACGCGGATCGGCCCGATGAAACGCCGCCATCACCCCGGGGGCGCCGAAGTAGCAGTGCCACGCGACACCGGAGAAGGCCCCGGCCGCCGGCCCGAGCAGCTCGTTCCCGACGTACGGGTCGCTGCTGGCCGCCCAGCCGAGATCTCCGGCGTAGATCTCGGGGTGCATGCGGGCCGCAGCCAGAGCCGGACGCAGGTCGTGGACGATCCACGCTGCCTCACTGGACGCGGGGAAGCTCATGCCGGGATAGGTGGTGGTATTCCCCGGCTCGTTCTGGACCGTTACCGCGCCAATCGGCACCCCGGCCGCGGCGTAGGCCCTGATGAACCTGACGAAGTAGGCGGCCCAGCTGCGGAAATCGCCCGGACGCAGGATTCCGCGGCCGCCGACGTTGTTCAGGGAGTCGTTGTCCTTCATCCAAGCCGGCGCCGACCACGGGTTGGCCAGGAACAGCATGTCTGGATCCAGCGCGCGGGCCTGGCGCAGCGCCGGGAGGATGTAGGCCTCGTCGTGGGCGACCGAGAAATGCCGGAGCCTTGGGTCCGACCGCCCCGGCGGCAGGTCGTCGTAGGTGTAGGGCACGCCACCGTGGGTGAAATCTGACGCCCCCATCGGCACTCTCAGGAAGTTGAGGCGGATCCCCTGGGCGCCGAACAGCTCGCCCATCAGGGCGGCGCGCGCGGCCGCGGAGGTCCGGGTCTCGATCAGCCACGCGGACGTGTCGGTCATCGCGGCGCCGAAGCCGCGAAGCCGCTGATAGCGAACCGATGCGTCAACCGAGATCACCCGTCCGGCGGAGGCCGTCGCGCGCGGCACGGTTTCGAACTCGGCGTCGGCCAGTGGGGTCATCCGCTGCGAGAGCTGCGCGTTGGTCTGGACGATCTCGACCCGATAGAGGTCAGCGGTCACGGCCGCCGCCGGTGCGGGGCTGCCTGCCAGCATCGCCGCGGCGGCGGCACAGGCCCAGATCACCCGGCGGCGGGCGCGGGCGCAGCGCTGGCTCATGGCGGCCATTCTCGCATCCCGACGGCGAGCCACGGCGCAGCCGATCAGGGCCGCCGGAAACGCTGCCGTGCCGCCTCGGCCGCCGGTGCGGCGCTGCAGCCGGCGAGATGATCGTTGACCAGCCCCATCGCCTGCATGAACGCGTACACGGTGGTGGGGCCGACGAACCGCCAGCCCCGCCGCTTCAGATCCTTGGCCAACGCCCCGGACTCGGCGGTCACCGACAGCGCCGTCAGGCCGGCCCGGTCAAGCCGCCCGGCGCGCCGCTCGGGCGCGAAGCCCCACACGTAGTGAGCCAGCGAGCCCTCCGCCTCCACCAGCTCCACCGCCCGGCCGGCGTTGTTGATCACCGCCTCGATCTTGCCGCGGTGCCGCACGATTCCCGCGTCGCCGAGCAGACGGGTGACGTCCCGCTCGCCGAACGAAGCCACCTGCGCGAAATCAAAGCACGCGAACGCCTGACGAAACGCCTCGCGCTTGCGCAGGATGGTCAGCCACGACAGGCCGGCCTGAAACCCCTCCAGGCTGAGCTTCTCGAACAGGCGCACGTCGTCGGAGACCGGAAAGCCCCACTCGGTGTCGTGGTAGGCGCGGTAGTCGGGCGCCGAGTCCGCCCACCAGCAGCGGGCCACACCGTCATCCCCGATCGCGATGCCGTCCATGACCACCACCGCGGACGGGTTAACGCGCCCGCAGGCTGCGCCGGCCGAGATCGAGGCCCAGCTTGGCGTAGCCGCGAAACAGGTGCTCCTCGGTGTCGGCGAGCACCTCCTCCAGGGCCGCCGCGAACCGGTGCAGCTCGGCCGCGGAGATGACCAGCGGCGGCAGCGCCTTGACGACGTTCATGTGGTGCCCGGCCACCTGGGTGAGGATCCGGTGATCCCGGAACAGTGGCACCGTCACCATCTGGGCGAACAGGCCCGGCTGGCGGCGCTCGATCGTGTCCCACAGCCCCTTGGCGGCGCGGCCCGCCGGCGGCCCGAGCTCGAGTCCCCAGATCAGGCCCTTGCCGCGCACTTCGCGCACGATCTCGAACCGCTCCACCAGCGGGCGGGTGAGCTCGAGCAACAGGTCGCCGAGCTCCTGGGCCCGAGCGACCAGGCACTCGCGCTCGATCACGGTGAGGCTGGCCAGCGCCGCCGCCGCCGCGAAGTCGCCGTTCGCGAACGTCGAGCCATGGACCACGCTGCGCTCCATCGAGTCGAAGGTGGCGTCGAACACGGCCCGGCTGGCCAGCAGAGCGCCGACCGGAACATAGCCGCCGGAGAGCGCCTTTGACAGCGTGACCATGTCGGGCTGGATCCCCCAGTGCTCCAAGGCGAGGAAGCGGCCGGTCCGGCCCAGCCCGGTCTGCACCTCGTCGACTATGAGCAGCGATCCGGCGCGGCGACACAGCTCCTGGGCATCGGCGAGGTATCCGTCGGGCGCGACGTAGACGCCCTTGCCCTGCACGGGCTCGACGATGAACCCGGCGACGTCCCCCCGATCGAGCTCCCTGCCCAGAGCTCGGGTGTCGCCGAACCGGATCGGATCACAGCCGGGGAGAAGCGGCGTGAAGCGCTCGCGGAACTCGGGGTTGCCGTTGACCGACAGCGCGCCCAGCGTCAGTCCGTGGAAGCCGCGCTCGCAGTAGAGCATCCGTGACCGGCCGGTCGCCGCCCGGGCCAGCTTGATCGCCGCCTCCACGGACTCGGTGCCGGAGCTGGTCAGGACGGCGGCGTCCAGCGAGGCGGGGGCCCGCCCGACCAGCTCCTCGGCGAGCACGCCGGCCAGCGTCGAGACGCCCAGCTGCGGGAGGCTCGGTGGATCCGCCTCGAGAACTCCCTGGAGCTGGCGCTTGATGAACGGGTGGTTGCGCCCCAGCGAGAACACGCCGTAGCCGGCATAGAGATCGAGATACTCGTCACCGCCGCTATCGATCA
This sequence comes from uncultured Actinomycetota bacterium, assembly GCA_963830395.1. Classification (GTDB taxonomy): domain Bacteria; phylum Actinomycetota; class Thermoleophilia; order Solirubrobacterales; family Solirubrobacteraceae; genus Palsa-465. The sequence goes on along the minus strand of CAWHMI010000022.1, from coordinate 126,334 downwards.
GATACGCCCCCCGGCCCTGAACCCACTCGCGGTCGAAGCCGAGCGTCAGCAACACCCGTCCCAGCTGCCGGTTGAGGTAACGCTGGTTGAGCTCCATCGCCTCTCCGGCCCTGAGCTCGATCAGCTCAGCTAGGTCTGGCCTCTCCCAGGTTTCGTTGCCAACAGCCATGCCTAGTCCTAAGCTCCGTTCCGCCGCGCGCCGCAGCATAGCCTCTGCCGCTGCCGGTCAGCGTACGAACCGGCGAAGGGCGTCGAAACCCAGTTGAGCGCGCAACCTGTTTGAATGTGGATGTCTGCACCGGCTCGAGGAGGCCACGATCAAGAACGTCGCCAGATCCGAAGTGAGCTGGGACGAGGGCTATACCAGCACCGCCTTCGATCCTCCCGCTGAAACCGTCGCCACCAACGCCCTCGCCACCAACGCCCTCGCCACCAACGCCGTCGCCGCCAACGGCGTCGCGACCGAGGCTGTCACGACGAACGGCGTCGCGAGCGAGGCCGTCGCCGCCGAGGCCGTCGCCACCGCAGCCGTCGAGCGCGGCCGTGCGGCGCTCTCCCGCGCCCGGGATCACCTCCTGTCGCTTCAGCACGAGGGCGGGTGGTGGAAGGGCGAGCTCGAGACCAACGTGACGATGGACGCCGAGGACATGCTCCTGCGCGAGTTCCTCGGCATCCGCGAGCCCGAGGCAAGCGAGCGTTGCGCCGCCTGGATCCGCTCGCAGCAGCGCGACGACGGGACCTGGAGCAACTTCGCCCAAGGACCGCCCGACCTGTCGACGACGATCGAGGCCTACGTGGCGCTGCGCCTCGCCGGAGACAGCCCGCAGGCCGAGCACATGCGCCGGGCCGCAACGTTCGTCCGCGGCGCCGGCGGGGTGCAGCGCGCTCGGGTGTTCACCCATGTCTGGCTGGCCCTGTTCGGTGCCTGGAGCTGGGACCGGGTGCCGGCGGTGCTCCCCGAGCAGATCTTGTTGCCCGCCTGGTTTCCACTGAACGTCTACGACTTCGCGTGCTGGGCGCGGCAGACGGTGGTGGCGATGTCGGTGGTCCTGGCATTTCGGCCAGTCCGGTCACTGCCGTTCGGGATCGACGAGCTGCACGGCGCCGACCCGTGGTCCCCACCGTCGGCGACGTCGTTGCTGGGGCGCGGAATCGTCGCCCTCGACGCGATCTGCCAGGTCTATCAGCGCCGCCCGATCGGGCGCCTGCGCCGGGTCGCGCTCCAGCGGACCGAGCGCTGGATCGTCGACCGCCAGGAGAGCGATGGGTCCTGGGGCGGGATCCAGCCGCCCTGGGTGTACTCGCTGATCGCGCTGCATCTGCTGGGCTATGACCTCGATCACCGGGTTATGCAGCGCGGGCTCGCCGGCCTGAGGTCGTTCACGATCGATGACGGGGGGCGCCGCGTCGAGGCGTGCCAGTCGCCGGTGTGGGACACCGCCCTGGCGGTGATCGCGCTCGCCGACGCCGACGTAGCCGGCGATCATCCCGCCGTCATCCGCGCGGTCGACTGGCTGCTCGACGAGCAGATCTCGAGTCGCGGGGACTGGGCGGTGCGGCGCCCCCGGCTAAAGCCCGGGGGGTGGGCATTCGAGTTCGCCAATGCCAATTATCCGGACATCGACGACACCGCCGAGGTGGTGCTGGCGCTGTGTACCGGCGAGCATCCCGATCGCGCCCGGGTCCGGGCAGCGATCGAGCGCGGGGCCCACTGGCTCTCCGGAATGCAGAGTTCCAACGGGGGCTGGGGAGCCTTCGACGTCGACAACTGCCGGGCGGTGGCTCGTGACCTGCCGTTCTGCGACTTCGGCGAGGTCATCGACCCGCCGAGCGCCGACGTCACCGCCCACGTGATCGAGATGTTCGCGGTCCTCGGACGCAGTCACGATCCGGCAGCCGTGGCCGGGCGGCAATGGCTGCTCGATGCCCAGGAGCGCGACGGATCGTGGTTCGGGCGCTGGGGGGTAAACCACGTCTACGGAACCGGGGCCGCGGTTCCGGCGCTGATCGCCGCAGGTGTCCCCGCGAGCGACGGCTGCATCCGGCGGGCGGTGCGCTGGTTGGAGGCACACCAGAACGGTGACGGCGGCTGGGGCGAGGACTGCCGGTCCTACGACGACCCTGAATGGATCGGGCGGGGCACGAGCACCGCATCCCAAACGGCGTGGGCGCTGCTGGCGCTGGCGGCCGCGGGCGAGCGCTCCGTCGCGGTACGCCGGGGGGTCACCTGGCTGGCCCAGACCCAGCGGGCGGACGGCGGGTGGGACGAGCCATTCCACACGGGTACTGGCTTTCCATCGGACTTCTACATCAACTATCACCTCTACCGTTTGATCTTCCCGGTGATGGCGCTGGGAAGATGTACCGGATGAACACCGTCGCTCCTCCGACCAGCGCCGATCTTCCCGGCCAGGAAGCGGTGATGGGGCAGGCCGGGGCGGAGAACTTCACCGTCGCCAGCGCACTGCTCGGCCGCGACCGGCGGCGGCACCTGCTGGCGATCTACGGGTTCGCCAGGCTGGTCGATGACACCGGCGACGAGGCCGCGGGTGACCGTGGCGCGCTGCTGGACGTGATCGACGCCGAGTTGAGTCGCATCTACGGCGCGCAGCGGCCGTCGCACCCGGTGATGGTGACCCTGGCCGACACGGTGGCGGCCTGTGACCTGCCGGCAGGACCATTCCGCCGCCTGGTTCAAGCAAACCGCTGGGATCAGTCGATCGTGCAGTACGAGACCGTTGCCCAGCTGCTCGCCTACTGCCAGCTGTCAGCGGCCCCGGTGGGCGAGCTGGTGCTGCACGTGTTCGAAGCCGCGACCCCCGACCGGATTGCTCTCGCGGATCGCATCTGCGCCGGCCTGCAGATCGCCGAGCACCTTCAGGATGTCGCCGAGGACCATGCCCGCGGACGCATCTACATCCCGCGCGAGGATCTGGTCCGCTTCGGCTGCGACGAAAAGGATCTGGTGGCGGCCACGACGACTCCGGCCCGGCGGGCGCTGACCGAGTTTCAGGTGCGGCGCGCCCGAGGATTGCTGAGCAGCGGAGCTCCGCTGGCCCGCACCCTGCCGCCTGCACCGCGGATGGCCGTCGCCGGGTTCCTCGCCGGTGGACGCCAAGCTCTGGACGAGCTGCCGGCGGCTGTCGGCGGCCGCGGGCGGCGACCAAGGCTGCGCCGCCGCGCCAGCTTCGCGGCGATGTTCGTCAGGGCGGCGATGGGACGGTGACGGTTCCGGCGCTGGAGATCGAGCACGCCTACGGGCACTGTGAGCAGATCACGCGTGAGGCGGCCGGCAACTTCTACTACGGAATCCGGCTGCTGCCCCGCCCCAAGCGTCAGGCGATGAGCGCGGTCTATGCCTTTGCCCGGCGGGTCGATGACATCGGCGATGGCGACCTGACCAACAGCACGCAGCTCCGCGCCCTCGCCGCCGAGCGCGAGATGCTGACCCGGATCGAGTCAGACCGAGCCACGATCGGCGACTCGGTGGAGATCGCGCTCGCGCACGCCGCGCGCCACTACGCGCTGCCGCTGGACGCCCTAGAGCTGCTGATCGAAGGCGTGGAGCTCGATGTCGCTGGCACCCGCTACGAGACCTTCGACGAGCTGGTCGGATACTGCCGGCGGGTGGCGGGATCGATCGGCCGGTTGTGCACCGCCATCTTCACCGACGGAACCAGTACCGCGAACGAGACCGATCAGCTGGCCGACGACCTGGGCGTGGCCATGCAGCTCACCAACATCCTGCGTGACGTCCGCGAGGACCGGCGATTGGGACGCACGTACCTGCCCGCGGAGGATCTGCGGCGCTTTCACTGCGCCGACCTGACCGCCGCGGCGCCCGAACACACGGCCGCGCTGATCCGCTTCGAGGCGTCCCGGGCGGATGACTGGTTCGATCGTGGCCTGGCGGTGACGGCCGCGCTGGACGTGCGCAGCACCTCCTGCGTCCTGGCGATGACCGGTATCTACCGCGGTATCCTCGATCGCATCGTGAGAGAGCCGTGCCTGGTCCTCCAGGAAAGGATCTCCCTGTCGCCGTGGGAGAAAGCCTGGGTGGCGGCCCGCAGCTTCGTCGCGGCGCGGCCGGCGGGGGCGGCGGCAGCCGGATGAGTGGCCGGCAGGTAGCCGTGATCGGTGGCGGTCTCGCCGGCATCACCGCGGCCCTGGACTGCGCGCGCGCCGGCGCCACGGTCAGCTTGCTCGAGGCCCGTGGGCGACTCGGGGGAGCGGCCTACTCGTTCACCCGCGACGGCCTGCGCGCCGACAACGGACAACACGTTTTTCTGCGCTGTTGCACCGCCTACCGGGCGCTGCTGGAGCAACTCGATGCCACCGACTCCGTGACCGTGCAGCCGCGCCTGGAGATCCCGGTGCTGGCGCCCGGCGGCAAGCGATCGTGGTTGCGGCGCACACGGCTCCCCGCCCCGCTGCACCTGGCGGCATCGCTCGCTCGCTACCAGCCGCTGACCGCCGGCGAGCGCCTGGCGGTCGTCCGAGCGATGTTGAGTCTGCGCCGTATCGATCCCGACGATCCGGCGGCGGACCGCCGATCGTTCGGTGACTGGCTGCGCCAGCACGGGCAGGACCCACGCACCTGGGACGCGCTGTGGGGCCTGATCGTGCGCCCGACCCTGAACCTGGATCCCGCCGACGCTTCGCTGGCCCAGGCGGCCCAGGTGTTCTCGGTCGGGTTGCTGGCGGAGCGATCCGCCGGTGACATCGGGTATGCCCGGGTCCCGCTCTCCGAGATCCATGACCGGGCCGCTCAGCGAGCCCTGGCCAACGCCGGCGTGACGGTCGCCCTGCGCCGCAGCGCGGCGGTGATCGAGCCCACCGAAGGCGGCTTCTGCGTGCAGATCAGCGGGGCGCCGTCGCTGGCGACCGAGGCGGTGATCCTGGCCGTTTCACCCGACCGGGCGGTGCGGCTGGCGCCGTCACGGGCTGCCGTCAACCCCGAGCTGGCCTCGCGCCTGGGACGGTCGCCGATCGTCAACCTGCACGTCGTCTATGACCGGCCGATCCTCGACGTTCCGTTCGCCGCCGGGGTCAACACCCCGGTGCAATGGATGTTCGACCGCACCCACAGTGCCAGCCTGAGCGACGGGCAGTACCTGGCGATCTCGCTGTCGGCCGCCGACGACGAACTGTCGGCGACCTCCAGCGATCTGCGCGCGCGGTATCTGCCCGCGATCGCCGAGCTGCTGCCGCCGGCTGCGCAGGCCTCGGTCCGGACGTTCTTCGTCACCCGAGAGCACTCGGCGACCTTCCGCGCCGGTCCGGGGGCACGCGCCTGGCGCCCCAGCGCCCGCACCGAGCTGCCCGGCCTGGTCCTCGCCGGCGCATGGACCGACACCGGCTGGCCGGCGACGATGGAGAGCGCGGTGCGCAGCGGCCACCTGGCGGCCGCGGAGGCTCTGCGGGCGCTGGCGCAGGCCGCCGAGATCCCCCTGATGCAGCCACTCGCGGGGAGGGCGGCGTGAGCGCGAACGCCGCTCTCAGGCAGCCCCTCGGGCCGCAGATCATCGTGCTCGCGCCGCTGTCGGTGGAGGCCCGGGCGGTCCGCTCCGGGGCTCCTTGGGCGTGCGTGCACCAGATCGGCATGGGTCCTCGTCGCGCCGCCCGGTCAGCCCATCTGGCGCGACACGCCGGCGGCCACGCCGTCCTCATCGCCGGATTCTGCGGAGCGCTTGACCCGAAGCTCGAGCCCGGTGACGTGGTGCTGGCGAGCGAGCTGCGCGGCCCGACCGGGACCACCCCGTGCGATGACCCATCGATCCTGGCCGGGGTGCTACGCCGGGGCGGCCTGCGCGTCACCGTCGCGCCGATCGCATCCAGCCAGCGCCTGGTGCTCGGCGAGCGCCGCCGGACCCTCCAGCGCACCGGCGCCGCGGCCGTGGACATGGAATCGGCGTGGCTCGCCCCCGCCGCCCACCAAGCCCGGCCGCTGGTGGCGCTGCGCGTCGTCGTCGACACCCACCGCCGGGAGCTGCACCGCCCGCTGCGTACCGTCACGGGGGCGGCCACCGCGTATCGGACCCTGCGCCGGGCGTGCGCCCTGGTGCAGGACTGGGCCGCGGCGATCGCCCCCCGCGAGGTGGTGCTGGCATCGCCGCGGGCATCGTGCGCCGGCGTCGACCGGGCGGTCGAAGTGGTGGAGCGCACGCTGGAGTCTCGGGGCGCCCCCATCTACGTTCGCAAGCAGATCGTGCACAACGCGCATGTCGTCGCCTCCCTGCAGGAGCGGGGGGCCGTGTTCGTAGAGGACGTCGACGAGGTGCCGTCCGGCGAGACGGTGATCTTCTCCGCGCACGGCGTTTCCCCGTCGGTCCGCGCCCGCGCCGCTGAGCGGGATCTCGAAGTGATCGACGCCACCTGCCCCCTGGTCTCCAAGGTTCACGCCGAAGCCCGGCGATTTGCCGGCTCTGACTACGACATCGTGCTCGTCGGCCATCAGGGTCACGAGGAGGTCGAGGGCACCTACGGCCAGGCCCCGGAACGCACCCACGTGATCGCCAGCGCCGACGAGGTCTCGCGGCTGACCGTCGAGAACCCCGATCGCGTCGCCTACCTCACCCAGACCACGCTCGCCGTCGACGACACTCGATCGATCGTGGAGGCGCTCGGGGCGCGGTTCCCCACCGTGGTCGGTCCGCCGTCCAGCGACATCTGCTACGCAACCCAGAATCGCCAGGACGCCGTCCGCGAGCTCGCCGCCACCTGCGATCTCGTCCTGGTCGTTGGTTCGGACAACTCGTCCAACTCGCGCCGGCTGGTCGAGGTCGCCGAGCGGGCCGGCTGCCAGGCGCAGCTGGTCGAGGGTGCCGCCGACATCCCGCCCGAGGCGCTGGTCGGTGCCCACCGCATCGGGGTCACCGCCGGCGCGTCCGCGCCAGAGGCCCTGGTCCAAGGGGTCGTTTCGGCGCTGGCTGCCCTCGGCGGCGCGACGGTCAGCGAACACAGCGTGGCGACGGAGAGCGTGCACTTCAAGCTTCCATTGGAGGTCAGGACCAAGGAGATGAAGCGATGAGCGTTTCACTGAGACAGTCCGCGCGCATCGGCGCGTACCTAGCCACGCAGAAGCTGCGCCGGCGAGACAAATTCCCGCTGTTGGTCGAGCTCGAGCCCCTGTTCCAGTGCAACCTGGAGTGCGCCGGGTGCGGGAAGATTCAGCATCCCGAGCACGAGCTGCGCCGGCGCATGCCGGTGGAGCAGGCAATCGGAGCGATCGAGGAATGCGGCGCCCCGATGATCTCGATCGCCGGCGGGGAGCCGCTGATCCACCCGGAGATCGACGAGATCGTCCGCCAGCTCGTCGCCCGCAAGAAGTTCGTCTACCTGTGCACCAACGGGCTGCTGCTGGAGCGCAAGCTGAGCAAGTTCAACCCGTCGCCCTATTTCTCCTGGGCGGTGCACCTGGACGGGCTGCGCGAGCGCCACGACCAGTCGGTGTGCCGCGAGGGCGTGTTCGACAAGGCGGTGTCCGCGATCAAGGCCGCCCAGGCCAATGGCTTCCGCGTGACCACGAACACGACGTTCTTCACCAGCGACTCGCCCAGCACCGTCCGCAGCGTGCTCGACTTCCTCAACGACGAGCTCGAAGTCGATCAGATGATGATCTCGCCCGCCTACGCCTACGAGAAGGCGCCGGACCAGGACCACTTCCTGGGGGTGCAGCAGACCCGCGACCTGTTCCGGGCGGCGTTCGCCGACGGTCGGCGCAAGCGTTGGCGCCTGAACCACTCACCCATGTTCCTGGACTTCCTGGAGGGGAAGATCGACCTGCGCTGCACTGCGTGGGGAATCCCCAGCTACTCCCTGTTCGGCTGGCAGCGACCTTGCTACCTGATGGCCGACGGCTACACCAAGACGTACCGAGAGCTGATCGAGACCACCGACTGGGATGCCTACGGCCGGGGCCGCGACCCGCGCTGTGACAACTGCATGGCTCACTGCGGCTACGAGCCGACCGCGGTGCTCGCCTCCACGCACTCGGTGAAGGAGTCGCTGCGCGCGGTGCTTCAGGGCTAGCGTCGCGACACCGGGACCGGTGGGCCTCCGACTAGTGGTCGTCTAGGTCTGCGTCCGTTCCCGGCGCGCCCACGGACCGCTGGGGACGGCCTTCACCGGCCGGGCGGGCGCGACGGCCGCGAACCACCGCGCCGCCGTCGCCAACGCCTCGGCGGCCGGCTGGGGCCGGTACCCGAGCTCCGCGCGGGCCTTGGCACTGGAGAAGAACAGCGGCTGGCGCGCCATCAGCACCTCGTCGACGACGAGCAGCTTCGGCTCGCGTCGCAGCGCGCGGCTGACGGCGTCCAGCAGCAGCGCGGTCGTGTACACCGGTGACCAGGGGAGCGCGATCTGCGGCGGCCGGCGACCGACCGCCCGGGCGGCCAGGGCGAACGCGTCCCGCAGCGCCATGTCGTCCCCGCCGAGGATGTAGCGCTCGCCGGAGCGGCCGTTGGCCAGCGCCAGAGCGTGGCCGCGGGCGACGTCGACGACGCCGACGACGTTCACTCCCGCCGTCGTGATGTACCCGGGCATGCGGCCGTCGACCAGATCGCGGATCATCTTCCCGCTCGGCGTCGGTTGCCGATCCCCGGCACCGATGACCGTCGTCGGGTTCACGCAGACCACGTCGGCGCCGTCAGCGGCCGCCGCCAGCGCCAGCCGCTCGGCGGCCAGCTTGGTGCGTTTGTAGGGGACCCGGAGCTCCCACGGGGGTGGCCGATCACGTTCGCTCGCCGGTCGCCCGGCTACCGGACCGCACGTGGCCGACGTGGAGGTCATCACCAACCGCCGCACGCCCTTGCGCGCCAGCGAATGCAACACGTTACGGGTCCCCTCGACATTGACCGCCTCCATCCGCGGCCAGTCCTCCCGGGCATAGCTGTACAGCGCCGCGGCGTGGACGACCGCGTCGCACTCCGCCACCGCCCGGCCCACGGCGGGCGCATCGGTCACGTCGGCGCGGATCCAGTCCATCACCCGCGCCTCGTCGCCCGGCGCCGAGCGGCAGAAAGCGAGCACGCTCGCGCCCTCTCCAGCCAGCTGGGCGCAGATGTGCGTACCGATGAAGCCGCTTGCGCCAGTGACGAGAACTCGCACGACCGTCGACTACCCGGCTACCGGGGGCTTGCCCACATCCATACCGGCCGCCGAGGGTATCCGGTGCTAGCTTCTGGCGCGCGATGCGGTACCTGCGACCTCTGCTTCGCCCGTTTGGCCATCTCGCGTTCCTGATGGCCATGGTCGCGCTCTCGGCGGCTGGAAGAATCCTCGGTGAGCGCAACGACCTGGGCTTCTTCTCGCAGCGCCTGTCCCGGATGCTGTGGCGGTATCCCGAGATCCCGCGGCGGGGCGTGCAGACGGCTTGGCTCGTGTGGGCGGTGCTGCTGGTGGTGGCCCTGAGCCCGGTCGACCCGATCGCTAGCCAGTGGGACGAGGTCGCGCTCGTCGCTGTGGCTGCCTGCCTACTCTGGCGCCGGAACTACGGAGGGCGCCGAGCCGGGCATTGAGGTTGGCGAGCGCCTGCTCGAGTCCGACCTCACTGGGATCGAGCTCGCGCATCGCCGCAGCCAGGCGATACTCGGCGAAGTAATCCGGATCGACCCCGCCCGCGGCCGCGATCAGCTCCATCGCCCGCATCGACGGCTTGTCGTGCCCGTTGGCCAGCATGTTGATGTGGGCGTGGGTCATGCCCCGGCTGTCGATCTCGCCGATTGCGTCGGCGAGGCCGCGATAGGTGAAGCCACCGTCCTGCATGAGATCGCGTAGCGCCTCACCGAACGGCTTGGTGCTGGTGGTGCTGCGTCGCAAGCGTCTTCGATGTGCGGTGTGGATCCGGGGTGACGGCGACACGCCGCCGGGGTGGAGGCTAGCGTGCTTTTTTGGTAACCTAATTACCTAACAGGGATCGCCGAGTCGCCGACGCTTGGGAGCGGCCGAGCGCTACGTCCGCGAATGGCTGGCCAGCCGGGGCACCGAGCGCTTCTTCAGGCCGGGATACCGCATGCACCTGGTTTCGACTACCACGAGGCCTCGACCGCTCGGTGGGGCGGCTCTTCTACACCACCGTCGTCTGCACGGCCGCCTCGCTGGATCAGGAGGTCGGCCTCGCCCTCGGGGCGCCGGCGGGGGAGGCCCGGCTGCGTGAAGTCATCTCGGAGGGTGGCTTCACTCAGGTTGCGGCGGGCCAGCGAGATGCCGTTCAATCTGGTTTTGGAGGCCCGGCCATAGCCGGGCCTTGTGGGTGGCGTTCGCAGTCGTCCGCGAGCGCCATCGCCTGACCCAGAGTCACCGCGTCGGGTCGGAGCCGGGGGCTGCCAAGCTACATGGCGTGGCTCGCCTATCCGCCCTGATCCCGCCCGACCGCCGGCCGCGGCGGTTTGCCCAGCTGTTTGCGGGCTTGCTCCTGTATGGCGTCACCGCCTCGATGCTGGTGCTCGCCGGGCTGGGACTGGATCCGTGGGACGTGCTGCACCAGGGGCTGGCTAGGACGTTCGGGCTCGGGATCGGCACCTGGGCGATCATCGTCAGTTTCTGCGTGCTGCTCGTCTGGTGGCCGCTGGGCCAGCGTCCGGCGGTCGGAACGATGTGCAACGCCCTTCTCGTCGGCGTCGTCATCGATGTCGTGCTGGCGCACGTTCATCCACCGCACTCGTTGGCGCTCCGGTACGCGCTGCTGGTGGGAGGAGTGCTGGGCAACGGGATCGCCACCGGTCTCTACATCGGCGCCGGCCTCGGCCCCGGGCCGCGCGACGGCCTCAGCGTCGGCATCGCCGGGCGGGGTCACTCGATGCGGGTCGTCCGCACCAGCATCGAGGCGACCGTGCTGGTCACCGGCTTCCTGCTCGGCGGCACGGTCGGCATCGGCACCGTCGTCTACGCCCTGGCAATCGGCCCGATCACCCACCAGACCATTCCCGCCCTCGCCATCGATCGCCGCCGCCCGGCGCTGAGCGCGCGCTGACGCACCCACCCTCGCCATCGATCGCCGCCGCCCGGCGCTGAGCGCGCGCTGACGCACCCACCCTGGGCTTCGATCACCGGCGCGGCGGCGACGAGTTCCCTACCATTCGCCTTCCCACTCGTGGCCACCGAACCAGACACCTCCGGCTCACTGCGGTCGGCGCTTCAGAGCCGCTCCCTGCGCGAGGCGCTGATCCCCCGGCGGCCGACCTTCGGCAATCCCTGGGATTCCGAGGTCGACATGTTCGCCTGCTACGTGGCAGTAAGCCTCGTCGACCCGCTGTTGCTGTGGTGCGGCGGCAAGCTGATGGGCGCGATCTTCGGCTTTGACTCGCACTGGCGGCTGGGCGTGTTCCTGGTCGCCGCGTTGGTCGGCGCCGCCGCGTTCATGACGATCGTGGGGCGGGAGCGAACCCGGCTGTCGGTCGACATCCTGACGATCGCCGCCTGGGTCGTGCTCGGCCTGATCGTGGCGCCGGTGCTCGGCCTGGTGCCACCCGCGTGGTTGGCGATCGTCTGCTATGCGGTGATGCTGTTCGGCATCTTCGTCTACGTGCTTCGTTTCGGCCACTGGGAGACCGCGTTCCTGCGGACGGTGAGCTGGCCGGTGACCTGGACCCTGCTGGCGCTGCTGTTCGCGTTCATCGCTCACCGCCTGGTCCTCTACCAATAGCCGGCGGGCGCATACCGGAATCGTTTCCGGCTGCGGGGGTTCGCCGCTCGGCACGCCCCACGGTCCCAGCTCCCCTGAAACTCCCCGATCCTCGTGGGCAACCGACGTCGCCCGGCCGCCGCGGCCGTCACGGGCCCGCCGCCACGGCCGTCACGGGCCGCCGCCACGGCCGTCGCGGGCCGCCGCCACGGCCGTCGCGGGCCGCCGCCACGGTTGCGGCCGGATGCGCCGCTGCCCTCAGAACCCGGCCTCGACCTGCAAAAACCGACAAATTTCAAACTCGCCCACGCGATTTGCCAACAACTCCACGCCCAGCCTGCCTTCCCCGACAAACCGCCAGCCGGATCCGAATTTGTCGCCCAATCCATGCCCGATCGCCCTCCGCCAGGGCTTCTCTTAAGCCCCGGCCCTACCGCGGGCGCGGGCCCGCGATGTCCGGGCTGTCTTTCATCGTGAGAGGAACCCGGCAGCGGTGCAACCAGCCGAGCAGGCGCCCCGCGCTACCGGGATCCCGCATCCACGATCCGTGACCCGTGACCCGTGACCCGTGACTCGCGACTCGCCACTCGCGACGCCGCGAGTTTTGCGTCAAATCCGGACGCGCGCCCGAGGTTTGTCACGTTAGCCCCGCTGAGCGGCAGGCTGGTGACAAATCCGCACGCCGCATCACAATTTGTCACCTTTTCCCGTCGTCGGGGCGGTAGCCGCGGCCGCGAACCGCAACGCCCGGAGACCCGGTTCTCCGGAAGCGCGCCGAGCTCCCGGGCCAACTGGCGAACACACAGGCATGCCGAGCCACCCAACCCATCCGACGGAAACGACCGGTATGCCCTAAGCCGCACCTCAGCTCTCGCCGGATCACAGCACCCCGACCAGCCCGCCGGCAAACCCGCACGACGATCTCGCCCGATCGTCCGCGGAAGCGGTCGGGTATGCGCCAGCCGGCTCTTCAGCTGTCGAGCACGACCTCGTAGCGATCGATGACCGGTGGTCGATTGCGGTCCACGCCGGCTCTGGTCACCGCCGCCGCTCTGACCTCGCTGGCGATCTGGTCGCTGCCGTGCAGCGTGTCAAGCGAGTCCCAATAGGTGACGGCGATCGCCCGGCCGCCGGTGTAGTCGACTCCGGCCCACACCCCACGGTAGCCAGGGGCCTGCTGGAGCCGGGGAAGATGCTGCTCGGTGAACTCCGCGAGCGTGGCCTTGATCCGTTCTGGCGCGAGCCCCGGGAAAGTGGTCACCCTGGCGTACATGGCTCCCTCCCTCGACGTTGCGCGCAGCCTACTGCCGCTCGCCGCACCATGCAACGGCGCCGCCCGGCACGTCTAGATCATCCGCGGCGCAGCGCCCGGCTGATGCCCTTAGCCAGCCCGCCGTTGCTCAGCCCCCAGGTGGAATCGGTCCACTCGAACGGGATCACCTCGCGCACCCGCCTAACCTGAGACAGGCCGATCAGCGACTGCTGCACGTCATTGCCAAGCGCTCGCCTGGACACTGCCTGCCAGGTCTTGGGAACCGAGTTCCAGCCGTACTCGTCCACGAACAGCGGGGTCCGGCCGCGACCATAGTCGATCATCTCCTGCTCGGTCCAGTCCACGGCGCCGATGGTCTGCTGGGCGTTGGCGCCGTAAGGATGCACCCCCAGGCCGTCCATGGGCAGGCCCTTGAAGGCCTTCAGCAGTCTCGGCAGCGACGTCCGGTTGAAGGCGAGGCCGCCGGTCACCACCGTCGCATGCCGGTCGGCGCGCTTGATCGAGTGGTAGGCGGTCATGTAGAGCTTGGCGTAATCCCGGAGATTCACGTCGGGACCCCAGGTCCACCGGCAGTCGGGCTCGTTCCAGATCTCGAAGGTGAGCACCGGCTCCCGCGGGAGCTGGGGATTGCTGCGCCAGAAGCTGCCGCCAGGGCCGTAGCGGCTGGCGACCGCCGCCGAATAGGCGCCGTAGTCGGAATTCCTCAGCGGAGGTAGCGGCGAGGTGATGTACTTGTCCTTGGCCGGCTTGATGTGCTGTTGGGCCCACTTCGGCGTGTAATCGAGCACCGGCTCCCAACGCAGATGTGACTCGGCGAGGGTCCGCACGATGAGGTCGGCCCGGGTCCAGTCGTAGCGATGGTGGCCGTGCAGCGGCGACTTGGGCTCGGTATCCACCCAGTCGGAACCGGTCTGGGCGACGCTCGCGCCGGCCGCGCGCAGCTTCTGCAGCGAGTCGGTCATCTGGTTGTAGGTCCACTTGCCCCGGGTGTAGTTGTTGAAGGCCCCGTCGACCGCCGAGCCGAAGACGACCGCGTGGGCCGCCGCCGGCCAGGCGCAGGCGGCCAGCCAGACCACGATAAGGAGAAGTCGCCGAGAGCGAAGCAAGGTCTTGCCCCAAACCCTCTTCGCGCCAGGAAGTATCACCGAGCCGGAGGATAGGTCAGCCTGCTGACCACGGCCTCTCCTCGGCGGTCCCCAAGCCAGCTCCATCCGATTGGTCGTGCTCACTCCAGCCCCGTCCTTCGTCCGATCTCCGCAACACAGCGGTTGAGCTCGCCGGCGTCCGGTCTCACGATGCGGGCCGAAGTGGTTTCAGTTCGCCGCCGCAGGCCGCTCGAATGTCGTCGTATTTTGCGAACTGAAGCCACTGAGCCGCCGCGCAGGTTAGGCCACCCGCAATACGGTTCGCATAAGCGGCAACCCCACGCCCGCTGAGCCGGGCGCGCCCGCCTCGCTGGAGTGCAGCGGAGACGATGCCGCGTCGCGCCGCCCGGGCGGGTGGTCGTGGCGGTAAGGGCGCTCGCATTCGACCACTAGACTCACCGGGGTGAGCTTCTCCCGGGGCATGGGTCGACCGTTCGCCAGCGGCTCGGGGCAAGAGGCGCGGACGGCGAAGGAGTGGGTCCAGGAGCGGCGCGCGAATCGCTGCGACCGGCTCTGTGACGCCACGCTCGCCTGCCCTCACTGCGACGCTCCGGTGGGGATCGCTCCGGGACCACATTCACTGACCGCTGGGCTCGTCTGTCCGTTCTGCGATCACTCGGCCCCGGCGCGGGATTTCCTGTCCTTGGAGCCGCCGACCCGTCCCACCCGCGTCGTCGTCCGGGTCAGCCTGCCGACCGGCTCCCGCGTCTGAGGATCACCCGAGGAGAGCGATGGACGACGCCTGGAACCTGGTGGACACCAGCGCCGCGCTGCGCGGCGTCTGGGAAGCTCAGCGCGCTGCGTTCGGCGGCTGGGCTACGGTCGGCAACCCGTTCGTCGCCGAGTTGCTGGGCCGCGCCGACCCCGACTGGGTGGGCATCGACACCCAGCACGGACTGATCTCAGCGGACGACGTTCCCGGAATGCTGCAAGCCCTGGCGGTTACCCGCACCCCGGTGCTCGTCCGGGTGCAATGGAACTCGCCGAATCTGATCATGCAGGTGCTGGACGCCGGCGCCAACGGGGTGATCGTGCCGATGATCGACTCTCCGGACGACGCGCGCGCTGCAGTGGCGGCGTGCCGCTACCCGCCGGAGGGCCACCGCAGCTGGGGCACATCGCGCGCCGCGCTGGGATTGCCCCAGTACCGACCGGCGGTGGGGAACCGGAGCGTGCTGTGCGTGGTCATGATCGAAACCGCGGGGGCCTGTGAACGACTCGACGAGCTGCTTTCGGTACCGGGCGTCGACGCGGTGTTCATCGGCCCCAACGACCTCGCCCTGGCCCACGGGTTCGAGCCATCGCTCGATGCCGAGGATCCACGGTTGGCGCGAAAGATCCTGGAGATCCGCGATGCCTGCCGCCGGGCGGGCGTGGTGGCCGGGATCTATGCGGGCTCCCCGGAGACCGCGGCGCGTTGGGCCGGCGAGGGCTTCCAGTTGATCGCGCTGCTGTCGGATGCGGCGCTCGTCTCGCGGGGGACTCGCCAGATGCTGGAGCAGCTCTCAGGGGAGCATGTCCAACCCTCGTCCGGCGGGTACCTGTGATCAGCGCAGGCGCGGGATTCGTTGGGCGTCGGCGCCGACTGATGTGACGGACGACGAGAACCTCCATCGTCGTTACCGCGTGGCGTTCACAGACTGGCTGGCCTGCGCCGCCAACGGCGCCGGCGAGCGAGCCGCGCAGGCGATCCGGGCCGCAGGCGACGACCTGCTGAGCGACGTCGCGTTCGCGGCCACGGCCGGTCACGTGCTCGACTTCGACGACACGTTCGCGGACGGCGTCGCGCACGTGAGCGCGACCTGTGCCCCGGCGGCACTGATCCTGGCGGCTCGTCTCGGGCGCTCGCTCGAGACCACGCTCATCGCCTACGCGGAGGGATTCGAGGCGATGGCCGCGGTCGCGGCCGAGAGCCATCCGGCGCTCTACGACGCCGGCTGGCACCCGACGGCCGTCTGCGGTCCGATCGGGGCGGCGGTCGCCGCCGCGCGGTTGCTAAAGCTGACGCCGGTCCAACGAGACAACGCGCTCGCGCTCGCCGTGCTGCGCGCCGGCGGCACGCGCGCAGCGTTCGGGTCCGACGCCAAGTCGATCCAGGTGGGGCTGGCCTCTGCCGCCGGAGTCCAGGCGGCGCTGATCGCCCGCGGCGGGGCGAGCGTCGCCCCGCGGGCCGTGAATGGCCCGCTGGGGGTCGGGTCGGTGGTGGGGGTGCGCTGGCCCGGATCGGAGCGCTCGGCCGGTGATGGCCGGCCCGCGATCGAGCGCAACTGGATCAAGCTGTACCCGAGCTGCCTCGGGACCCACGCGGCGATCGAAGCCGCCGTCACGGCGCGGGATGCCGGCTACCGCCTCCAGGACGGTCGGCTCGAGGTTCGCGTGCACACGGTCGCCCGCCAGGCGGCCCACCTGGACGCGGTCCCGGATGGGCTGTCGGCGAAGTTCTCGATCCCCTACTGCGTCGCGTACACGCTCCGGCATGGCCCTCCGGGCGTACGTGACTTCGCGGCGGTCGATCGGTTCGCTGCGGATCATCTCGCGCTCGTGAGCGTGGCCGTCGACGACTCGCTCCCGGAGTTCGGCGCCGTGCTGGCGGTGGACGGAAACGAGCTCGCCCGGGTGCCCTACCCGAAGGGCACGCCGCAGCGGGGGGTCAGCGATGGCGAGCTCGCCGACAAGCTCGCCGAGCTGACCGGCGACCGCCTCACCCGGGTGCTGGATGACCTCCACGCGCCCGCGGCGGCAGCTGTCGAGGCGGCCGCTCTGGGACCTAGCATGCAATCCCCCCTTCACATGAGCAGCGCCAGCTGCTGACTCTCCGCCAGCAACGTCCCGTCGGTGGACGCGGACCTCGACCCAATCTGCACCGGCCCGTGACTCGGCGCCTCGAGAAACTGCGCCGCGATCGTCCGCGCCGCCGGCGCCCGCGCTCCGAGCCGGCCTGGGCGGCGCAAACCATGATTGCCGCCAGGACGCCGCCACTGGGTGCCGCCCCGAAGCTAGCGCGGATGGATCAGCTCGCGATCCGGCTGCAGAAGGTCGCGGGCCGGCGCCGGTTGGCGACGGTCGTCGATCGCCAGCAGCTCGTCGATCAGCCCCAGGACCTGGGCGTGCGTCTGAGCCGTGTGCCGCGGAAACGACCGGGCCGCGCGGGCTCCGAGGGCCTCGCTGCCGAGAGGCGGCTTGCGCAGGCGCGACGTCAGGGTCACCAACCACCCCGGGAGATCCTCGGCGTACCGGTCGATGAACGAGCCGGAGCACCATTGCGCGAGCCGCTCGGCGCGGCGCTGCTGCGTCTGCACCGAGCCCCGGCTCCCCACGATCAGCGCCGCAAAGCGGTACAGGTCCTGCCGTCGCTCGTCGTCGAGTGAGTCGTTGTATGACCGCAGAAAGGCGCCGATCACCGGGCAGGCACAGCTCGGATGATCCGTGAACGGCTCGCCGGCGAGCATCGACGCGAGCTCCATGACGCAGGCGCCATCCTCTGGAGAGGAGTGCTTTCCCCGCCCCAGCCGGATGGTCTGATGGTTGACCGGGGACATGCCTGCTTGGGATCTTCGCATGATCGACCGGCGCCTCACCCCAATGGGATGATGAGGCCCGCGGGACGTTGGGGTTGCATCCGGGGCGATGAACACCGATCTCGCGCGCTGGCAGTTCGCGACGACGAGCATCTATCACTTCCTGTTCGTGCCGGTGACGATCGGATTGGCGTTCCTGGTCGCGCTTCTGCAGACGGCGTGGCATCGCTCGGGCAATCTCGAGCAGCGGCGGCTCACCCGCTTCTTCGGGGTGCTGCTCCTGATCAACGTCGCGGTCGGGGTGGTGACCGGTCTGGTGCAGGAGTTCGAGTTCGGGATGAACTGGTCGGCCTACTCACGCTTCGTCGGCGACGTGTTCGGCGCTCCGCTGGCCATGGAGGGGTTGGCCGCCTTCTTTCTCGAGTCCACGTTCCTCGGCCTGTGGTGGTTCGGTTGGGACCGGCTGCCCCATCGCTTGCACCTCGCCAGCATCTGGCTGGTCGCGTTCGCATCGATGCTGTCGGCGGCGTTCATCCTGGCGGCCAACTCGTGGATGCAGCACCCCGTTGGCTATTCGATCAACCCCACGACCCACCAGCCTCAGCTGCGCAACGTGCTGGCCCTGTTCACCAACCCGACGTTCCTGTGGGGCTACGTCCATGTCATCCTGGCTTCGCTGGTCACCGGATGCCTGGTCATGCTGGCGGTTTCCGCCTGGTATCTGCGCCGCGGCATCGAGGTGCCGGCTTTCAAGCGCTCGGCGCACCTGGCGCTGGTCGTGGTGATCCCGGCACTGGGGCTGGCGTTGTTCGTCGGCAGCGAGCTGGGGGTGGTGGAGGCCAAGTACCAGCCGGTCAAGATCGCCGCCGCCGAGGCGCAATGGAAGACGTGTCAGCCGTGCTCGTTCTCGGCGTTTCAGATCGGGGGCGGCAACAACGATCAGACGCCGAAGCAGATCATCGCGATCCCGTACCTGCTCTCGTTTCTCGCCACCAACTCCTTCAAGGGCAAGGTGATCGGCCTCAACGAGCTCCAGCAGCAGTACGTCAAGCAGTACGGCCCGGGTAACTACATCCCCAACGTGTTCATCCAGTACTGGTCGATGCGCATCATGGCGTATCTGGCAGCGGCGCTGATGCTGTTCGTTCTCTGGGGCGGCTGGCTGGCACACCACGACCGGCTGCAACGCTCCAGGTGGTTTCAGAGAATCGCCGTGTGGGCCGTGGTGGCCCCGTTTGCGATGAACACGGCGGGCTGGATGTTGACCGAGAACGGGCGCCAGCCGTGGATCGTCCAGGGCCTGATGAAGACCACCGTCGGGGTCTCGCCGTCGGTGAGCGCGACCGAGATCTGGATCAGCCTGATCGTGTTCGTCGCCCTCTATCTGGCTCTCGGAGGCGCCGACCTGATCCTGATGCTGCGCTATGCCCGCCGCGGCCTGCCCGACGAAGGCGAGCCGCGTCCCGAGCCGGGGACCGCCGGCACGGACGGCCCGATCCCGGAAATGGCGTACTAGTCACGGCGGACGCACGAGATGCTTCACCTGCACACGCTGTGGTTCATCGTGATCGCCTTCTTCTGGACGGGCTTCTTCGTGTTGGAGGGGTTCGACTTCGGAGTCGGCGTGCTGCACGCAATCGTCGGCAGGACCGACGAGGAGCGAACGACCGCGATCGACTCGATCGGACCGTTCTGGGACGGAAACGAGGTCTGGCTCGTGGTCGCGGGCGCGGCGACGTTCGCCGCCTTCCCGCTCTGGTACGCGACGATGTTCTCGAGTCTCTATCTCGCCCTGCTCCTCGTCCTGGCCGGCCTGATGGTCCGCGGGGTCTCGTTCGAATTTCGCAGCAAGCTGAGCGATCCACGGTGGCGCCGGACCTGGACCTGGGCGACGATCGCGGGCAGCGCGCTGGTTCCGTTCCTGCTCGGTGTGGGGCTCGGTGACCTGCTGCACGGGCTGCCGATCGACAAGAGCCACAACTACACCGGCAACTTCTTCGATCTGCTGACCCCCTATGGCCTGTGGACGGGCCTGACGCTGCTGGCGCTTTCGTTGCTGCACGGGGCGACGTTCCTCGTCCTCAAGACCAGCGGTGCCGTGCACCAGCGCGCAGCCGCGGCCGCCAGGCTGCTGGCGTGGCCGGCGATGGCCACGGTGCTGGGCTTCGTGATCTGGACCCGGGTGGTCGCGGGCCGTCACTTCGGCAGCCCGCTGATGGCGCTGGTGGTAATCGCCGTCCTGGCGACGGCGTATCTGGTCCATGTCCGTCAGGAGGGATGGGCATTTGCGGCGTCCGCGGCCACGATCGCAACGACTCTGGTCTCGGTCTTCGTCGGCCTATCTCCCAACGTGATGGTGTCGAGCACCAACGCCGCGTTCAACCTCACCGCCGCCAACTCGGCGTCGTCCTCGTACGCGTTGAAGGTGATGACCGTGGTGGCGATCCTGTTCGTGCCGGTCATCCTGCTCTACCAGGGGTGGTCCTACCACGTGTTCCGCGCCCGCGTGGGGACGGACCCGCAGGCGTCCGCGGGCGGGCAAGGCCCAGCGGAGTCGCCGTCACCACCCACGCCCGCGCCCGCCGCCCCCGAGCGGTAGATCAGAGTCCGAGGCCGCCGCCGGAAAGGTGCAGGTGCAGTAGCTGGTCGACGTGCGCCAGGAACTGGGCGCCGCTTAGCAGCGCCGGCTGTGCGCGGCCACGGACGGTGAAGGTCATCGCATCGCACGGGGTCGTCGGCTCGCGAACGTTGGCGTCCTCGGCCGCGGTCGCCAGCGGCCTGCCGCTGACGCTGAGGAATGTGAAGCTCACCCGCGGAGGGTGAAGCGGCGCAGACGGGCATGCCGTCGTTCCCGGCGCCACGATCGGCAAGGCGTCGATCCAGCGCGTGATCTGATCGATCTGGGCGCGGTCGGTGATCTTGAAGGTGATCGCGAAACCCTCCGTGGTTCCCGGTCCCGTCTGCGATGACCACGAGCGCGTGATCTGCAGCGCGCGCACGCCGCGCGGGACGCGCTCGGAACTCGGACGGGGCACCAGCCACACGTCCTGGGCGTCGACGCGAACGCCGGTCATGTCGGGCCCCAGCGCGACCAGCGCCACCGACAGCGCGCGTGAGCCAACCCCGGCCGGGCGCCACCGGAACGCAAAAGAGAAACCGGCGTTGGCGGGAACGTGCGGACCGCTGCTGGCGCCGGTCCCGGCCAGCCGCGAACCCGGGGGCGCGTGAGCGTTGACGAATTGCCGGACGCTCTGCAGCGGCGCCGTCACCGTAAAGAACGCACGGTCGTCTACGAGATCGTTGGCCGGCGCTTCCACGCCGGGGTGGGCCAACACGCCGCCGTCCCCGAGCGGCTCAGACGCCGACGGGATCGCGCCCGCCGGCAGCGGCGCCCGGTCAAGCAGGCGCCTCGCATCGCGCTCGGCGGCGACGCGGTTCTGGGCCTCGGTCCGAGCCGCCAGGGTTGCCGGCGACCTCGGATGCGGTGTTGCCGCCCGCGCCAGTGCCGCCACCAAGATCACCGTTGCCGCGAGCGCCGCGACCGCCCCGACAACTGCTGTCAACCTCCCCTGCGCATGCGCAAACACGTGCCGACCCTACACCCAGGGCACCGAGCGCATTCCGCGCTGACGCCGTCGGCGCGCCGCAGCCTTCGCTGATCCGCTTGGCGAGGACCTCGGCAACGCGCCCGCGAAGGACTCCCGGGGAATGTCTCTGAGCGGGTGAAGGCGCCGGAGGCGACCTTCACCCCATCGTCCGTCACCGTGATGTCAAAGCTCTGGGGGCGCCGGCCGCCCTGACTGATTCGACCGGCGCGACCGCGACCTGGCAGCGCTCTAGCATGAGCCCCGTGAGCCGGAGCGATCGCGGGCCAAGTGTTCAGACGTCGGCGCGGGTGGGCCCGCCCCCGGGACGGGTGCGCTTGTCTGCGTGGGGCCGGCTGACGATCTTGGCGCTCCTTGCGATCATGGTCGCGACCGCCTGTGGCGGCGGTTCGAGCCGCACCTCGGGCGCCGCTTCGGGCGGCGCCGCGAGCTCCACCAGCGCCGACCGGACGAGCACCACGTCCGCTGCCGCCAAGCCGCTGCCCCCCGCGACTCACACCTCGTGTCAATCGGTGGTGTACATCGGCGACTCGACATCAGACGGAGAGGCGCTGGCCGAAATTGTGCCGGACCGCCTGCGCCGGGCGCCCGCCCAGCTGTTCAGGGTCGGGGTCACGACGACGCACATGGAGGTATCCGGCGCGCGATCGATCGTCGAGACCTTCAAGGGGATCCCCAACGGCGCGACGGTCGCCCAGCAGCTCGTCTCGGCCGGCTTTCACGGATGCTGGATCCTCGCGCTTGGCACCAACGACACCGCCGACGTCGCCGCGGGCTCCACCGTCGGTCTGAAGACTCGTATCGCGCGCATGATGTCGATCATCGGCGACCAGCCGGTGATGTGGGTCAACGTCCTGACGCTGTCCGGCGCGCCTCAGTACTACGGGGAGAGCGGGATGCGCCAATGGGACCAGGATCTTCTGGCGGCCTGTGACAGATATCCGCACATGCGCGTGTTCGACTGGGCCGCCCGCGCCAAGCCCGGATGGTTCATACCGGACGGCGTCCACTACACCACGGCCGGGTATGAAGCCCGCACCCGCCTGATCGCGCAGGGGCTGGTCAAGGCCTTTCCCAGGGGCGAGTCCCCGAGCACCAGCTGCCTCGTTCACTGACCGGCGGCCGCCACCGCCTCAGCATGACCTCCGGGCCGGCCCGCGCCAAGGCGGCCTTCAAATCGCCGCCTGACCCCCCATTTCTGCGGGGCAATAGTCAGAGCAGGGTGATCACGCCCCTGGCGACCAGTATCGCTCCGATGACGGCGGCGCCGATCACCACGCCGGTGCGACCCTTGCGGCCGATCCAGCGTCGGAAGCGGGCCACCTTGTCCCGCGTCGACTCCGGCGCGAACACGTAGCCAAGCAGGGGCACCTCGAGCAGGATCTGCTGCATCAGACAGAAGCCGACGACCAGCAGGACGGTCGGCACGGTGCCCGGGTTGAGCTTGTGGATGTGATCCAGCGCATCCAGGAATGAGACGCCCGGAAAGCTCAGGACGGCTCCGACGACGAACGTCACCCGCGGATCACCTTTGCCGAGCATCCGCAGCGGCAGCGACTCGGTCGGCCTACCGGCCGCCTCTCTGGCCTTCAGCTTGGCGTCCTTCCTTTCCCGCCGGCGAGCCTGAAACCGCTCGTCGCGCCCAGTCTTGAGCACGAACGCGATCGCCAGCGCGAGCAGTCCGACGATGATGTCCTCCGCCGGGCTGATCGTGTGCTTGGCGGTGCTGGTCGCGCTGGAGCTGTGCAACGAGAAGACGATTACCAGCCCGAGCGTCATGCTGGTCAGGTAGGCACCCAGCACGTAGCCCACCATCAATCGCCTGGGGCTCGGCAGCAGCAGCATCACGGTCACCGCCGCGAGCAGCGACGGATTGAACATCGAGACCAGCGATAGGAGAAAGACGTCGACCAGATTGCTGCTCATCGCGTGCGCCTCCTGTTCGGTCGTCCGTCACTATCCAGCGATGGATGGGAGCTGCCTGTCAGCCACACGGGACTCTCAACCATCCGCGTTGCGAATTCGGCGGCATCACCGCCAGCTTGGCTAATGGCGGAAGCTGTGGCGCTCCTCGGGACGCCGGGTCGGCATTGGCCCATCGAGCGACTCGAGCCACTCGGTCTGCTTGCGCAGGTCGGCCAGGAAGAGGTCGGCCATATCGGCTGTCAGCCCCGCGCGGACCACCACCCGCAGGACCGAGAGATCCTGACGGTTCTCGGGGAATGTGTAGGCGGGCACCAGCCAACCGAACTCGCGCAGTCGGGCCGACACGTCGAACACCGTGTAATTACTCATCTCCGGAGCGAGTGCAAACGCGACCACGGGCAACTCGCTCCCGGCGGTGATCAGCCGGTAGGGTCCGATCGTCGCGATTTCATGGGCGATGTGACGAGCGATCCGGTTTGACGGACGTTTGCACGTCCGGTAGCCCTCCCTGCCCAGCGCCAGGAGCATGAAGTACTGAGCGAGCACCTCGCTTCCCGGACGTGAGAAGTTCAGCGCAAACGTTGGCATCGATCCGCCGAGGTAGTTGACGTCGAAGACGAGATCACGCGGGAGGGCCGCGGCGTCACGCCAGATCGCCCAGCCCACGCCCGGATAGACGAGGCCGTACTTGTGTCCGGAGGCGTTGATCGAGTGCACGCGCGCGAGCGCGAAGTCCCAGACGACGTCCGGCTGGGAGAATGGCGCCACGAAGCGGCCGGAGGCGGCGTCGACGTGCACGGGTATATCCGGACCCCCGCCGGCGGCCAGCGCGTCCAGCGCGGCGCAGATCTCACCAACTGGCTCATAGCTTCCGTCGAACGTTGAGCCCAGCACCGCCACCACCCCGATCGTGTTCTCGTCGCAGCACGCATCGCCGCTCGAACTTCGCCGTCTGGGGATACTCATCCTTGTCGATCATGTTCTTGTCGGCTGTATCCGCCATCAGGCGGGCGGCATCTGCCGGCATCGACGTGGTCACGAACGTCGCCAGATTCAGCCGCGCGCCCCCGTCGAGCAGGAGCTCGTTCGTCATCAGGTCATAAGCGACCTTGGTTCCAGTGCCTTGCTGCGGAACCTCATCGCGCGGCAGGCCGACGAGCTCCTCCTCTCGGATCAGGGCGGATCCGCTGGTGCCGTCTCCGTCGCCGGCCGCCTGTGCCCTGCCTGTCTCAGTGGTGGAACTCATCCCGTCTCCCTCTCATCAGTGCTTGACCATCCGAAACGTATGTGCCAGAGCGAGTGGCGCGCCAAGCTCTGGCCGCCTCGAGGTGTTATTCGACTCTTGCGACCCGCGGTGATGGCCCGATCAGCGCGCCGATCACCCACAGGACCGGGAAGATGATTCCCACGCAGAACAGGACGATGTGGCCCTTGCGCAGCGTGGTGACACCGAGCGTGATCAGAATCACGAAGTACAGCACCGCCAACATAAACCAGATAACGCTTGACACTCCGATGCCCCTTTCGGGTTAGATATCGCGCCGCAGTCGACGGCGAGCCAGTGCAGCCAAGTCTCGATCGGGACCCATCGGCACACAAGGTGGCGCGCACCCCGCTGCCGGCGTGCGGGCACCTCTCACATCGACGCGTTGACAGCGCATGCTGGCGTCACCCGATCGGGATGACGACGTCGGCTGGCAGCGACGGTATCGTTCTGACCGATGCTGGTCAGGCACCGGGCACGACATGTCTGAGCAGGGCGCTGCTTCGACCGGGCCCGGCAGTTCCGTGAGCCAGGAGAACTCCGCGAATCCGGAGGATCCGAGCGCCGCGCTACTGAGCAAGGGGTTCCTGGTCCTGCTCGTTATCGCCGCGATCGTGGGCATCGCCGTATCGCTGGCCGCCTGGTGCTTCGTCGAGCTCGTCTACCAGGTTCAGCGAGAGCTGTATCACCACCTTCCCAGCGCGCTCGGCTATCACAACGGCCCGCCACAGTGGTGGTCGCTCCCGATCCTGGCGATCGCCGGGGTAATCACCGCGTTGGCGACAACCCGGCTGCCGGGAGAGGGCGGGCACATTCCCGCCGAGGGCCTGAAGGTCGGTGGCGCTCCGACGCGTCCGGTCGAGCTGCCCGGAGTCATTCTGGCGGGCTTGGCCTCGATCGGCCTGGGAGTGGTGATCGGCCCGGAGGCGCCGCTGATCGCCCTGGGCGCCGGACTTGCCGTGGCGATCGTCAAGCTGGCTCGTCGGAGCGCGCCGTCACAGATGCTGATCGTGGTGGGAGCGGCCGGAAGCTTCGCCGCCCTGTCGTTCGTATTCTCCTCGCCGATCATCGCGGCGGTCATCCTGATCGAGGCAACGGGATTGGGGAAGTCACGGCTCCCGATCGTCCTGATCCCCGGACTCGTCGGCGCGGGAATCGGCTCGTTGGTGTCGGTCGGCATGGGCTCGTTCACCGGGCTGAGCAGCAGTGCCTACGCACTCGGCCCGCTGTCGCTGCCGGCCTTCCACCATCCGACCATCGGCAACTTCGGGTGGACGGTCGCCTTGGGACTCGTCGTCGCGGTCGTCGCCCACCTGATCCGGACCGGCGGGCTGTGGACGCAACGCCTGGTGAGGCCGCGCCCGTTCCTGGTGCTGCCTCTCTGCGGTCTCGTCGTGTCGGGACTGGCGATCGCATTCGCGCAGGCCAGCGGCAAGGGCGTCAGCGAGGTCCTGTTCTCAGGGCAGAGCGCACTTCCGGGACTCGTCTCGGGCGCCGGGACGTGGTCCCTGTCGGCACTGGTGCTGCTGATCTGCTTCAAGGGTCTCGGTTACTCCGTCTCGCTTGGCAGCTTCCGGGGCGGCCCGACATTTCCCGCCATCCTCCTGGGCGCGGCCGGCGGCCTGATGGCCTCCCATCTGCCCGGCTTTCCGGTCACCGCGGGGGTGGCGGTCGGGATCGGCGCCGGCGTCGTGGCCATCCTGCGCCTGCCCCTGGCGGCCGTTGTGGTCGCCACGCTGCTGACCTCCAAGGCCGGACCCGGCGTCGAGCCGCTGACGATCGTCGGAGTCGTCGTGACTTACCTGGTCACGCTCCAGTTGTCCGCGCTGCAGGCCGCCAATTCGGCACGCCTGCCGGCGGCAGTCAAGGGAGAAGATGAGAGCGTGCCCGCGCCGGTCGTCCACGCGCAGTGATGTCAGCCAGACCGCGAGCATCGCAGCCTGACTATCCAGGCACGGAGACGGATATCGTCGGTGCTTTGGGTCGGAATGCCTGCATCTCGGCGCGGTCTGGGCCGACGATGCCGTAAGTGGATTCGGGCACCTCGTTCCACACGCCGGCAACGTCACCAAGCGGCTCGGAGACGATCAGCCGCGCGTTGGCCGAGACGTCCTGGAACAACTGCCGCTCGGGATAGAGCTTGCGCAGTGTGGGGACGTCGGTCGTGTAGAAGAGCGAGCGCGAGTTTCTCTCGGTGGAGTACCGGAACGCCCAGATGCTCTCCCCGTCAGTGGTCGCGACCGTGCCCTGGAACGGGTTGGTGACCCCATGGCGGCCGGCGACCGCTTCGACGAGCCCGATCGCCTGCTCGATCGCGGCCGGCGGGTCGTCCTGTAGGCCAAAGGTGAGAGCGAGGAAGAACAGGACCTCGGTGTCGGCCTGTCCTTGGATCTCTGGATACAACGACGGTTCGACGGCGAGCATCAGATCACGCTTGATCGTGGCGAAGCCGTTGATGTAGCCGTTGTGCATGAACAGCCAGCGGTCGTGGCGGAACGGGTGGCAGTTGGTCTGCTGCACGGCGCTGCCGATCGCCGCCCGGATGTGCGTGAAGAACAGCGGCGAGCTGATGTGGCCGGCGAGCTCGCGCAGGTTGCTGTCATTCCAGGCCGGCTCGGTGCTGTGGAACACTCCCGGCGTGTCCGGTGCGCCGTACCAGCCGACGCCGAACCCGTCGCCGTTGGTCGGCTCGGCGCCGAGCCGCGAGTGCAGGCTCTGAGCGACTAGCGAGTTAGGCCCATCGTAGAGCGCTTCCTTGATCAGGATGGGAGAACCCGAGTATGCGAGCCAGCGGCACATATGCCGCTCCTTTCCGTTGTATGTCATACATGTTCACGCGGTGCACGGTGACGTACGCTGCGCCCGAGTTGGCTGCGCAGCGAGGTGAGCTCCGCGGCAGTCCCGTCCACATCCGGGTGGATGCCGGTCACGAGCCCGACTACCGCCGCGTGGGTCCCCGGCGGTGGCGGCGTCAGGCGAAGTCGCAGGACTTGAGGCAGGCACCCGACAAGCCTCCTTCGTGATCGCGCTTCTCACAAGCCGGTGTACATGCGTGACCGCCGGGGGCGGGCATCCGCGTGCGTCGACGCGCTGAGCGACCACGTCGGTGCGCGGGGGCTCGACGATCCCTGGCCGTCGAGTCTCGGCGGTATCTCATCTGTCACCCGATGCGGATGATGACGCGCCGCTGGGATCTGTGACCGTGGTGAGCGTGCCAGCGCAGGTTGATCCACCCCGTCTGCAAACCAAGGTGAGGCCAAGATGAGCAAGCCGTTCAAGGGCATGATCAACGTCGATATTCGCGACTCCGTTCCTGATTGGGCTCCCTTCGAGCCTCCCAAGGCCCCGGATGGAGCACCGAGCGTGCTGTACATCGTCCTCGACGACGTCGGCTTCTCGGCGATCGGGTGCTACGGCGGCCCCGTGGAGACGCCGAACATCGACCGGATCGCCGTCAACGGCATCCGTTACACCCAATGGCACACCACCGCATTGTGCTCGCCGACGCGGTCGTGCCTGCTGACCGGTCGCAACCACACGCGCAACAGCATGGCCTGCATCACCGAGGCGGCGATCGGGTTTCCCAACGCCAGCGGGACGGTTCCGCCGGAGAACGGGATGCTGCCCGAGATCCTCGGCGAGCTCGGCTGGAACACCTATATGACGGGCAAGTGGCATCTGTGCCCGACCGATGAGATGCACCTGGCGTCAACGCGGCGCAACTGGCCGACGGGGCGCGGGTTCGAGCGCTTCTACGGGTTCCTCGGCGCCGAGACCAACCAGTGGCATCCCGACCTGGTGTATGACAACCATCCGGTCGACCAGCCCTATCAGCCCGAGGACGGCTACCACCTGACGGTGGACCTGACCGATAAGGCAATCGAGTTCATCCAGGACGCCAAGGCGGTGGCGCCGGACAAGCCGTTCTGCCTCTACTACGCGCCCGGCGCATGCCATGCACCCCATCACGTACCGAGTGAGTGGATCGCGAGGCACGAGGGCCGCTTCGACATCGGCTACGAGGCGATGCGCGAGCAGACGCTGAAGCGCCAGAAGGAGCTCGGCATCGTCCCCGAGGACACGCAGCTGCCCCCGATCAATCCGATCGGGACTCCACAGGATCGCCAGGGTCCGGACGGCAAGCCGTTCCCCGCGGTCGACTTCACCCGGCCGTGGGGCTCGCTGTCCGACGATGAGCGCCGCCTGTTCTCCCGCATGGCCGAGGTGTACGCCGGGTTCCTGGCGCACGCTGACGATCAGATCGGTCGCCTGTTGGCCTATCTGGAGGAAACCGAGCAGCTACAGAACACGATGGTCGTGCTGGTCTCCGACAACGGCGCCTCCGGCGAGGGAGGACCGAACGGCTCGGTCAACGAGAACAAGCTGTTCAACGGTGTCCCTGACGACATCGAGCAGAACCTGGCCCTGATCGACGAGCTCGGAGGCGAAAACACCTACAACCACTACCCCAACGGTTGGGCGATGGCGTTCAACACGCCGTTCAAGATGTGGAAGCGCTACGAGTTCAACGGTGGCAGCAGCGATCCGTGCATCATCTCGTGGCCAAAGGGGCTGAACGCCGGAGGTGAGATTCGCCACCAGTACCACCATGCGATAGACCTCGTGCCGACGATCCTGGACTGTCTCGGCGTCGAGCCGCCCGAGACGATCAAGGGGCACGTGCAGAGCAGCTTCGATGGGATCAGCATGCGCTACAGCTTCGACGAGGCGGAGATTCCGAGCGCCCGCTCGACGCAGTTCTATTCGATGCTCGGCTCGCGGGCGATCTGGCACGAGGGGTGGAAGGCCGTCAGCACGCACCCAACGATCGCCGGCTGGAGCCATTTCAACGACGACACGTGGGAGCTGTACCACGTCGAAACCGACCGAGCGGAGCTCCATGACCTCGCCGGCGAGCACCCGGACAGGCTGCGCGAGCTGATCAATCTGTGGTTCTCCGAGGCGGGCGCCAACGGCGCCTTCCCGCTCGATGACCGCTCCGCGGTCGAGATCCTCAACACCCCGCGACCGCAGCTCACCAGCCCGCGCGACCGCTACCGGTACTTCTCCGGGGTGGCGGGCGTCCCGGAGGCACAAGCCGTCAACATCCGCAACCGCGACTACATCATCGGGGTGTGGCTCGACATCCCGGCCGCCGGGGCGAGCGGGGTGCTGTTCGCCCAGGGCTCGCACTTCGGCGGCCACACGCTGTACGTCAGGGAAGGCCGTCTGCACTACGTCAACAACTTCGTCGGGATGCTGGAGCAGAAGATCGCGGCCACCGAGGAACTACCGGTCGGCGAGAACCAGATCGTGTCGGCGGCGTTCGTCAAGGACGGCGAGGACCCACCTGGCGTCTGCACCGGGATCGTGTCGCTTTACCACGGCGAGGAGAAGGTCGGGGAGGGCCGGATCAAGACCCAGCCCTCGATGTTCGGCATCTCCGGCACCGACCTGACCGTCGGACGCAGCACGTCGCGCATCTCGGACGACTTCCCGGGCGAGCGCCCGTGGCCGTTCACCGGCGGTCAGATCCACTCCGTCGCCGTCGACGTCAGCGGCGAGCCCTATGTCGATCTGGAGCGCGAGGCCGCCGCGATGATCGCCCGGGAATAGACGTGGCATCTCCGCCGGATCTGACCCCGGCAGGCCGAGCCCAGCCGTGACCAAAGAGCGGTTGATGGCGGCCTGCTTCACGGCCGGCGCGGCCTGCTTCGTCGTCGGCCCGTTCCCGGGCTACGCCGGCCTCGTTGGCGACACGGCCGACTCGGTTACGTTCTTCGTAGGGTCGATCCTGTTCACCGCGGGCGGCGCGCTGCAGACCCTCATCGCCTTTCCCGAGCGTCGTTCTGGCCAAGCCGGACCGGCGTCGTGGTGGGCGGCGGTTGTGCAGTCGGCCGGGACGCTGTTCTTCAACGTGACGACCTACCGAGCCATGCATACGGCCCTCACCAACTCCGAGTACAACCGGCTCGTGTGGCGGCCAGACGCGCTCGGCTCGATCTGCTTCCTCGTCTCGGGCGTGATTGCCTACCGTGCCTCGGCGCGCCGCGGCTGGCTCCCGGCGCGCGGCGGCCATGGCTGGTGGGAGGCGCCGATCAACTTGCTCGGCTGTGTCCTGTTCGGGATCGCCGCCATCGCCGGCTACCTGGTGCCCGCGACCGGCTCGCTTCTCGGCCAGGGCGCCGCCAATTGGACCACGGCTCTCGGCGCGGCGTGCTTCTTGGCCTGCGCCGTCTTCACACTGCGCACCGGACGCACGTCGAAGTCGCCGCGGCTGTCGCGACTGCGGACGCTGGAGCAGGTCGTCTCAGACAGGATTGAGCGGAGATCGGCCTCGGCCGGCCGTCCCGCCTCACCCGAAGCGTGAGCCTTGTGGCTCCGCTCAGGTGTCAGAACCGGCCGCGGTGACCCCGGCGGTGACGGCGGGGTCGTCGTCCCAGTCGATCTCGGCGACGTCGCCGCGGTCGAGGACGTGCGGACCGCCCGTCTTGGAGAAGCGATCCCAGCTCCAGTCGACGATCGCCTCCAGCTTGGCCCGGGTTCCGGTCATCAGGCCGGCGTGTACGCCGAGCCACGCCATGTGCGCGAGCTGCCCGTGGATCTCGTGGTGGCCCGAGCCGACCTCAGCGATCGCTGCCCCGTGACCGATCATGGCCATGATGCCCTTGTCTCGATACACGAAGCGTTCGCGGGGCTCGCCCGCGAAGTCGGCCAGGATGTTGCCGGCCGCCCAGTGGCCGCTCTGCAGCGCCACCGAGCCGAGTTGCGGGAGCGGCTCGCCGTCGGCACCGGGGATGTTGGCGACGTCACCCACGGCATAGACGCCGGGACCGCCGGTCACGGTGAGGTCGGGAGCCACATCGACGCGTCCCCCGCGGCCCTCGGCCAAGCCGCAGTCGGCCGCGAGCCCGGCCGCTTTGATGCCGCCGCCCCAGACGACGCAACGGGTCGCCACCACCGTCCCGTCAGAGAGCAGGGCGTGGCCACTGGCGACCTCCTTGACGCCGGTCCCGAGGTGAATCTGCACCCCCTTGTCCCGCAGCACCTTGTCCACGTAGACGTGGGCCTCATCGGAGAACGGCTTGAGGAGCGCGTCGCCAAAGTCGAGCACGTGAACGTGAGCCTGGCCGGCATCCAGGCTCCGGTACTCGGCGGGCACTGTCACGTTGATCATGTCGGCCAGGGCACCGGCCATCTCAACGCCGGTGGGTCCTCCGCCGACGACAACAAAGGTGAGCGCACCTCGCCCGATCAAGCTCGGGTCGCGGTCGGCCTGCTCGAACAGGCCGAGGATGCGTGACCGCAGACGGGTGGCGTCGTCGAGCGAGTACAGCGGGAACGAGAACTCGGCGGCCCCCGGGGTGCCAAAGAAGTTGGGCTGGGCCCCCGCCGCCAGCACGAGCACATCGCCCGTCCACTTCTCACCGTCCACCGACGTGACCGTGCGCGTCGCCGGGTCGATCGCCGCGATGTCGACCAGCTTGACGTCGACGTTGCCTTGGTCCGCGAACACGGCCCGCAGCGAGTCGGCGATCTCGCTGCTCGCGACCTGCGAGGTCGCCACCTGGTACAGCATTGGCTGGAACTGGTGGTAGTTGTTGCGATCCAGCAGCGTGATCCGGACATCGTCGTGCTCGGCCAGCCGTTGCGCGCATCCCAGGCCCGCGAAGCCGCCGCCGACGATCACGACGTGATGGGGTGCGTCCGCCGGGGTCACGAGTGCACCGGCACCGGGGTGGCCACGGGGGACGCGCCCATCCGCTCCAGCAGATGGTCACCCACACGCAACGCGTTCGCCATCGCCGTCAGCGCGGGATTCACCGCCCCGATGCTGGGGAAGAAGCTGGTGTCGACCACGTACAGGTTGTCGAGCTCATGGGCCTTGCAGTTGACGTCCAGCACCGAGCTGCGCGGGTCGGTGCCGAACCGGCAGGTTCCGGCCTGGTGGGCGACGCCGGCTATCGGGATCTCGTTCTTGAGGTAGGCGTGGTGGGGCAGCAAGTGATGGTGCTCCATGCCGAGGCGGCCCAGCATCGACTTGAGCTGCTCGTAGAGCCGCTGCTTCGGCTCTTCGTTGCTGGGGTGGTAGGCGATCGTGATCATTCCTTCCTGGTCGACTGTCACCCGGTTGTCGGCCCGGGGAAGATCCTCAGTCGACAGCCAGAAGTCGATCGCGTGCCTGGCCACGTCTTTAAGTGTCCACGTCGGCGCCAGCGCCGTCTCACCCGGCTTCTCCCCGCGGAACATCGCCGCCTGCGACTTGCCGACCATCTGGATGTTGCCCAGCGGAAACTCGAAGTCGGGGCCCGAGAGGTAGAAGTCGTTGATCCCGAGGGTCTTCTGAAACACCGTCGGGTTCTCCTCACGACTGAGCGCCAGCACCGCCTGACTGTTGTGGAACATGTAGTTGCGCCCGACCTGGTCAGACCCGTTGGCGAGACCGTGAGGATGCTGCTCGTTGGCCGACGCCAGCAGCAGGCGGGCGGAGTTGGCCGCCCCACAGGCGACGACCACGAGGTCCGCGGTCAGCGTCTGCAGGCCACCCTCGCACTCGACGACGACGCCGGTGATCGCGTTTCCGGCCGAGTTGGTGACCAGCCGCACGGCCTCGGTTTTGATGCGCAACTCGACGTTGGGGTGCTGCAGCGCGGGGCGGACGCCGAGCACGTCGGCGTCGGACTTGGCGTGCACGACGCACGGGAAGCCGTCGCAGCAGTCGCAGCGCATGCATGTGCTGTAGGGCATGTTGGCCTCGTTCAGCATCACCCCGCACGGTGCGTGGAAGGGGTGCAGACCCGCCGCCGCCAGATCGTCGGAGAGCTTCTGGATGCGCGGCTCGTGGGCGACCGCGGGAAACGGATACGGCGCGCCGGCGGGCGGCTCGGTGGGATCCTCACCCCGCGCGCCGTGCACCTCGTAGTGGCGCTCCGCCAGTGTGTAGTAGGGCTCCATCACCTCGTAGCCGATTGGCCACGCAGGGGAAACCCCGTCGTGGTGATGCAGCTCGCCGAAATCCTGTTCGCGCAGCCGGTACAGCGCAGCGCCATACATCTTGGTGGCGCCGCCCACGAAGTAGTGGACCTGGGGAGCGAACACTTCGCCGTTCTCATAGCGCCACTCGTCCGAGCTCGTGTAGCGGCCGTTGACGAACACCTCCTGCGCAGAGACGTTCTCCGGCTCGCGCGGTAGCCAGCCACCGCGCTCCAGCAGCAGCACCCGCTTGCCCGATGGCGCGAGATGGCGAGCCAGGGTGCCGCCGCCGGCGCCGGTGCCGATGATGATCACGTCGTAATCGGTCATGGCGTGGCCTCATATCGCCGCCGCGGGATAGCGCGAGTCAAGGTCGTGGAGCTGGGCGGCCCGAATCCTTCCAGGGCCAGCTGCTCCGCGAGGATGATCCGGGCGGCCGCCTCGATCAGCGCCAGGTGCGAGAACGCCTGGGGGAAGTTGCCGAGGTGGCGATCGGTGTCGGCGTCGAACTCCTCGGCGTAGAGCCCGAGCGGCGAGCTGACCCGCAGCAGGCGCTCCATCAGATCCTGCGCTTGCTGAGCCTCGCCGACGATCGACAGTGCCGACACCAGCCAGAAGGAGCAGATCAGAAACGTGCCCTCCTTGCCCGCCAGGCCGTCGTCGGTCTCGTCGGTGCGGTAGCGCAGCACGTAGCCGTTCTCGGTCAGATCGTTGGCGATCGCCAGGACCGACTTGTGCATCCGCTCGTCATCGCCGGGGAGGAAGCCGAAGCTCGCCGCCAGCAGGGTCGAGGCATCCAGCGCATCGGTGTCGTAGTGCTGGCGCAGCACGCCGTCCTTGATCCCGTGGGCGAGGATGTCGGCGTGGATCTCCTCGGCGGTGGCCTGCCACCTGGCCTGGAGCTCGGGGTCGCCGCGGATCTCCGCCAGCTTCGCGGCGCGGTCCATCGCCACCCAGCACATCAGCTTGGAGGAGACGTAGTGCTGCGGCTTCCCCCGCGCCTCCCAGATCCCCTGGTCGGGCTGGTCCCACACGTTGGTGGCGCACTCCGCCTGGGCCTCCACGATCGGCCACAGGCGCCGGGGCAGACGCTGGCTGTGTATGCAGTGCTTGAGGATCGAGTCGAGCACGGCGCCGAACACGTCGTTCTGACGCTGGTCGAAGGCCCCGTTGCCGATCCGTACCGGATGCGCTCCCGAGTAGCCCGACAGCTCCTCGCGGAAGCTCTCGGTCAGGTCGCGGCGCCCGTCGATCCCGTACATGATCTGGAGCCCGCCGTCGCTGTTGGGCTCCAGATCGGCGACGAACTGCATGAACTCATCCGCCTCCCAGTCGAGGCCGAGGAGATGCAGCGCCTGCAGCGTGAACGTCGAGTCGCGCATCCAGGTGTAGCGGTAGTCCCAGTTGCGTTCGCCCCCGGGGGTCTCGGGCAGCGAGGTGGTCAGCGCCGCGACGGTCGCTCCCGTCGGCATGTAGGTCAGCCCCTTGATCGTGAGCGCCGAGCGCTGGATCGCCTCGCGCCAGCGGTGATCGGCGAACGGGCGGGCGCGGTTCAGCCAGCGGCGCCAGAAGCCGACGGTGGCGTCGAGCCGCCGCCGGGCGTCGTTGACGTCGCTCGCCACGGTCAGTCCCGCTCCCCATCCCAGCGCGACGTACGCCTCCTCCCCGGGTCTGAGGGTATGCCGGGCGCGGACGCGACTGACCTCGATCCCGAGCTCCAGGTTGGTCTGCAGGCGGATCGTCTGGCCGGCGCCGCTGGCGTCGGCGGTGTGACGGCTGCCGTCGACGAGCGCCCATTCGGCCGGCGTGCGGCCGTAGTCGAACGCCGGCTCGCAGATGAGCTCGACCTCCACCTCCCCCTCCAGGCACCTGACCGTCCGCACCAGCATGTGGTCGGCGTCCTCGTCGGCGGGCGGGCGGGTGTGCGGGGTGACCTGGTCCTCGCGCGTCGTCGGGCCCATGGTCAGCGCGTCCTGGACCTCGAGCCACCCTCCGGGTGTCTTCCACGTCGTGACCAGCACGTTGGTGCCGGGCACGTAATTGCGGTCTGCCGGGACCATCACTCCGAATGGCCCGAGGCGGAACAGGCCCGCCTCGCGGTCCAGCAGCGAACCGAACACGCTGGGCGCGTCGAAGCGTGGCACGCACAGCCAGTCGATCGAGCCGTCGGGAGCGACGAGCGCGCCGGTGTGGCAGTCCGACAGGAACGCGAAGGTGGCGATCGGCGGAAACGGCGACGGCGCGGCCGCGCTCTGAGCGGGGCGCTGGGCGGCGGCCGTCTTGCCGCGATGGTCGCTTCCGGTCGAGCCCTTCTTCGGGGAGGCGCCGCCGTTCCCCTTCTTCTTGTCGGTGGCGCTCATGCTGCCACCCACGGTCCGTGCCAGTCGCCGGTCCCGCTCACCAGTTCGTCAGCTTGGCGTGGGCCCCACGTGCCCGGCGCGTAGCTGTGCACAGGCGGCGGGTGATCGATCAGCGGGCGCATGATCCTCCATGTCTCTTCGATGCTGTCCTGGCGGGTGAACGGGGTGCTGTTGCCCTGCATGGCGGCATTGAGGAGGACCTCGTACGGGGTCGGCCCCTCGCCGCCCTCCTGAGCGAACTCCATGTCCAGCGTGATCTCGCTCGGGCCGCCCATGTCGGCTCGGTGCGCGTCGACGATGAGCCGGATCCCAGTCATCGGATCGAGCTTGATCACGAGCTGGCTCTCGACCGGCGGCCGGCTGGCGGAATCGATGAACAGCAGGCGCGGCGGGCGGTGGAACACCAGCCTGACCTCGGTCTGGGTGACCGGGAGGCGCTTTCCGGTCCGGATGAACCACGGCACGCCGGCCCAGCGCCAGTTGTCGATCTCGAGCCGCAGCGCGGCGTAGGTCTCGGTCGTCGATCCCGGCGCCACGCCGTCGATGTCCAGGTAGCCCTCATACTGGCCGCGGACGTAGTGCGCCGGGTTCGCCTCCGGCATGGAACGAAACAGCGCGTACTTCGCATCCTTGAGCGTCGTCGGGTCGGCGCCGGCCGGAGCCTCCATCGCCGCGGCGGCCAGCAGCTGCATGAGGTGGTTGACGACCACGTCCTGGAGCGCGCCCACGGGGTCGTAGAAGTGCCCGCGGTCCTCCACGCCGAAGCTCTCGGCCATCGTGATCTCCACCGCCGCGACGTGGTTGCGATTCCATACCGGCTCCAGGGTCGAGTTGGCGAAGCGCAGATACAGGAACTCGTCCAACCCCATCTTGCCGAGGAAGTGGTCGATCCGGTACAGCTGGGACTCGTCGATGTACTGATGGATGTCGGCCGCCAGCGCGCGTGCGGATGCCAGGTCGTGACCGAACGGCTTCTCCACGACCACCCGCGCGGTGGCGGTGAGCCCGGCCTCGGACAGTCCCTTGATCACGGTCGCGAACAGAGACGGCGGGATCTCGAGATAGAAGACAGGGGTCAGCGCATGTCCGACCGCGTCGGCGACGCGCTTGTACGTCGCCGCGTCGGTGAAGTCACCGTGGACGTAGGAGAGGCGGGCGGCGAATCGCTCGAACACGCTCTCGTCCAGTGACTCCCCTGTCTCCTGGATGCAGGACCGAGCCCGGGTGCGCAGCTGGTCGACGGACCAGTCGTCGGCGGCCACGCCAACGATCGGGCAGTGCAGCAGCCCGCGCGCCTCCAGCCGGTACAGCGAACGGAAGGTCATCACCTTCGCTAGATCGCCGGTGATCCCGAACACGACGAGCGTGTCGGCCGCCTGGCTTGCGGCCGCTTGACTCACTCGGCCGTCCGGTTGCTGATGGGTGGCCACTGCCATGTCGGTCTCCTTATCGCGGCCGGGGAGCGCTGCCCCGGCAACTCGTCTGGGCTCGGACGCTAGGGACTGTACGCCGGGCGATCATCACCCGGTTCGGATGAATCCGAGGCCGGCACCGCTCAGCCCGTCTCCGCCTCTCGCCGCCACATCTCCGCGTACGAGCCGTCGCTGCCCACCAGCTCCGCGTGCGTGCCCCGTTGCACAGCCCGGCCTTCGTCCAGCACGATGATCTCGTCGACCTCCTCCAGGCCCGCCAGCCGGTGGGTGATCAGCAGGACTGCCTGCGCGGTGGCCGCCTGCAGCAGGTCGGCGACGATCGCGTCCGCGGTGGCCGTCTCCAGGTGCTCTCCGGGCTCGTCGAGCACGAGCACCGGGAAGCCGGCCAGCAACGCCCGGGCGGCTGCCAGCCGCTGGCGCTGACCGCCGGACATCCGCCCGCCATGCTCGCCGACCTCCGTCTTCAATCCCGCGGGCAGCTCATCGGTCCACTCCAGCAGGCGGGCTCGCCCCAGCGCGTGGCGAAGCTGCTCGATGGTGGCGTCGGGCCGCGCCAGGCGCAGGTTCGCCTCCAGCGTGGCGTTGAAGATGTGAGCGTCCTGGGCGACCAAGCCGATCACCCGCCGGCAGTCGTCGCCGCGCAGCTCGCCCAGCTCGACGCCGCCGAGGCTGACCGATCCGGCTTGGTAGGGCAAGAACCGCAGCAGCACATCGGCCAGGGTCGACTTGCCGGCGCCGCTGCGACCCACCAGGGCGACTCGCCGGCCGGCGCTCAGGTCGAGGTCCAGCCCGTCCAGGACCCACGGTCCGTCGTCGCGGTAGCGGCAGCGCAGCCCCCGGACCCGGACGGTGGCCGTGGCGCCCGGGACGGGCTTCGGATCCGCCGGCTCGGTCACCACCGGATTGGCGTGCAGCACCTGGCGGGTGCGACCCAGCGAGCCGCGGACGCGCGCGAGCGCCTGGGTCGCGCCCG
Source organism: uncultured Actinomycetota bacterium (assembly GCA_963830395.1). GTDB lineage: Bacteria > Actinomycetota > Thermoleophilia > Solirubrobacterales > Solirubrobacteraceae > Palsa-465. The sequence goes on along the minus strand of CAWHMI010000022.1, from coordinate 88,241 downwards.
GAAGTCCGGCGGTCAGCTCGAAGGCGGCCAGCGGCACCACGGCGATGACCGCGAGCAGGACCACGTCGAGGCGGCCGGCATGGACCGCGACGACGCCGAGCGCCACCGATCCCACCATCGCCAGCCCCGGCAACAGGGTCGTGAGTGCCTGACCGATCCCGGCAGTGCGCGCGGTGCTGCGAGCGATGCCGGCGAGCCGGCCGTCGATCCGCGCGGCGCGCGTCAGCTGTGTCTCCGCCGCCCCGTAGGCGACCAGCTCGGGCGCGCCTGCGACCAGGTCGACAACGGCTGCCGTGAGATCGCCGCGCGCCGAAGCCTGCGCCGACTCGCTGCGCCGGGCCAGCCATCCGGTCAGCCACGGCAGCGCGGTGGCCGAGAGGACCAGCGTGACCAGCAGGATCAGCCCGGCCACGGGCAGGATGAGCCAGACCAGGACAACGGCCCCCGCCCCGACCAGGATCGCCACCGCGAACGGGACGATCACCCGCACGACCAGATCCTGTAGCGACTCGACGTCTGCGACGAAGCGCGCCAGGAGTTCTCCGCTGCGGATCATCGGCAGCCCGATGGGGGCCAGCGCCTCGAGCCGCTCGTAGACGCGAACCCGCAGATCCGCCAGGGCTCGGAAGGCGGCGTCGTGTCCGACCAACCGCTGCCCGTAGCGGAACAGGCCCCGGGAGAGGCCGAAGAACTGCACGGCGACGATCCCCAGCGCCAGCGCGGACTCGCGAGGATGCTGTGAGGCGCGGGAGATCAGCCACGCCGAGGTTGCCAGCAGCCCGATGCCGGCGCCCAGGGCTCCCGCGCCGAGCAGACTCGCCAGCAGCAGCCCGCGCGCCGCGGGACGGGCGAACGCCACCGTTTCCCGGATCGAGGCGCCCCCGTCATCGGGGGACTCGCTCGGAATGAAAAGCCGGCCGGCGGTCATGCGGGCCTGGTCCGGAATCGGTGCCGGGCCGGCGCTCACGCGGCCACCGGCACCCGGCTGAAATCGACCACGCGGTCGGCCAGCGCGATCAGGGCGGGCCGGTGGGCGACCAGGATCGCGGTCTTACCCCGGATCAGCCGCCGGGTCGCGGCCAGGACCTCGGCCTCGGTGGCGCCGTCGAGGTTGGCGGTCGGCTCGTCCAGCAACAGCAGCGGAGAGTCTCGTAGAAATGCGCGGGCGAGCGCGACGCGCTGGCGCTCTCCGGCCGACATGCCCGCGCCGCCGTCGCCCAGGATCGTGCGCAGCCCCTCCGGGCGTCGCGCCACGACCGGATCCAGCCCGGCCGCGCTGAGCGCTCGGGCGACGTCTTGCTCGCTGGCCGCGGGTCGGCCGAGGCGGATGTTCTCGGCGATCGAGGCCGCGAACAGATGCGGTCGCTGGGGCAGCCAGCACACCCGCTCTCGCCAGGCGTCGGGATCCATCTCGGCGAGGTCGACGTCGTCGATCCGGACGCCGCCGCCGGCGGGCGCGACGAACCCCAGCAACACGTTGAGCAGCGTCGATTTCCCGCATCCGCTGGGCCCGGTGATGGCGACGATCTCGCCGGGAGCGACCGAGAAGGAGAGCCCGTCGGGCGCGCGCCGCTCACGTCCCGGATGCTGGACGGTCAGGTTCTCAACCGAGATTTCGGCGCTCGCCGGATCCGGGATCTCGGTCCGGCGCCCGCGCGGCGGCAGTGGCGTGTCGAGGACGGCGAACACCTGCTTCGCCGCGCTCATCCCCTCGGCGCTGGCGTGGTAGTTGGTCGCCAGCAGCCGCAGGGGAAGATAGGCCTCGGGCGCGAGCAGCAGCACCAGGAGGGCGGTGCGGAGGTGCAGGTCGCCGGCGAGCAGCCGCAGCCCGACGGCGACCGCCACCAGCGCGACCGAGATCGTCGCCAGCAGCTCCAGGATCAGCGACGACAGGAAGGTCACCCGCAGCGTCGACATCGCTGCCACACGCTGACCGTCGCCGATCTCGCGGATCACCTCGATCTGCCGCTTGGCCCGGCCGAAGACCTTCAGCGTGGGAAGGCCGGCCACGACGTCGAGGAAGTGTCCGGCGAGCCGGTGCAGGGTGAGCAGCTGAGCCTCGGTCCGGTCCCGCGTCGTCGCCCCGACCAGGGCCATGAACACCGGGATCAGCGGCAGCGTGCAGACGATTATCGCCGCCGAGACCCAGTCGCGGGAGAGCACCACCGCCACCACCGCCGTGGGCACGATCACCGCCAGGAGGACCTGCGGAAGGTACAGCGAGAAGTAGCTGTCGAGCGCGTCGATGCCGCGCGTGGCGAGCGTGGCGATCTCGCCGGTGCGCTGCTCGCCCGGGTGCCGGGGCCCGATCACCGCCAGGCGCTTCAGCAGCGCCGCGCGTAGCTGCTGCTTGGCCACCGTCGAGGAGCGGCTCGCCACGAGCTCGGCCCCCCAAGCGACCGCGGCGCGGGCCAGCACCACCCCGAGCAGCGCGGCCAGCGGAGTCCGAAGCGACGCGATTCCCCGGCCGGCGACTGCGTCCACGATCACGTCCGCGAGCAGCCAGGCCTGCGCGATGATGAGCAGCGCGCTGGCAAGGCCAAGGCCCGTCGAGGCGGCGATGAACGATCGCGTCGCCCGGGCGTAATGCGACAAGCGCGGGTCGACGATGCCCCGCCCTGCAGGCTGAGACGCCCGGTTTTGCGGCACGCCCCGCAGTTCAGTCGGAGCCGGGTGCGCTCACATCATGCGGATCGGGTGACAGATCGTCCGCCGGCGCTGGCTGCACCAAACCGGGTGATGACGACGCACCCCCCCGGCGCCCGGGAGAATGTGGACGACGTGGGACAAGTCCTGCTGTTCTCGATCACCGCGATGGCCAACCCGACGCTGATCGCGGCCACGACGGTGATGCTGATCCTGCCGAGCCCTGAGAAGCTGATGCTCGGCTACCTCTTCGGCGCGCTGATGACCAGCATCGGGCTGGGCCTCGCGATCGTGTTCGCCGCCGAGAGCTCGAGCATCGTCAAGTCAGGCAAGCACACGATCAACCCGGCCATCGACCTGGCGCTCGGGGGGCTCCTGGTGGCGGTCGCCCTCCTGCTCCGCGCCGGCCGCGACGCCCCCGTCCGGGAACGGCGGGCGCAGCGCAGAGCGCAAAAGCCGCGCCAGACGCCGCGTTGGCAGCGCGTGCTGAGCAAGGGCGACCCGAAGATCACGATCGCCGTCGGCGCGGTGCTGTCGCTGCCGGGCGCCTCCTACCTGGCGGCCATGACCAGTCTCGCCAAGCTGAAGTACAACACGTTGGACACCGTCCTGCTGGTACTGGCGGTCAACGTGATCATGCTGGCGTTGCTCGAGGTGCCGTTGCTCTGCTTCGCCGTCGCGCCGGACTGGACGCCGACCGCAATCGATGGGGTGAAAGCCTCGTTTCGGCGCCACGGCCGCCGAGTGCTGATCATCGGAGCGGCGGCGGTCGGATCGCTGCTGATCTTGCAGGGAATCATCACGCTCATCGCCGCCTGAGCCGGGCTGAGGCTCGCCGCCTGAGGCCGCGGGCACGGTGGTGTGTGCCTACGTCCGATAGACGGGCGCACCGGCTTGCCGCGCGGTCTCAGATGCGGGAGAACTCCTGCGAGAGCAGGAGACTTCCCAAAGGGGGCCGATCGTTGTCCACCGGAACAGCAGCCACGGACGCAGTGACCGCCCGCCGCACGCGGCGTCCGCGTCGCGTCGACCCCGGGTCGCCGGCGGCTTTCCTGACATCCGCCGGCGGGGTGCAGCCGGGGTACCGGGTGCCGCCCTTCACAGACGGATTGGTCCCCCGGGCGGCGCTGGTGGAGCGGCTGCTCGATTCCGGCAACGTTCCACTTGCCCTGATCGTCGCCCCGCCTGGCTACGGGAAGTCGACCTTGCTCGCCGAGTGGGCGGCCGCCGATGAACGTCCGTTCATCTGGTTTACGCTGCGCCCAGACGACCGAGACGCGATCGCGGTGGCGGCAGCGATCCTGCAGGGGTTGGTGGAGATGGGCTGTCGGGATCGTCCCGATCGGCGCTTCGTGCTCGTGCTCGACGACGCTCACACGGCCTCGCCGGCGGCGCTGAGATCCGTCGTCACCGGCCTCCTCGATCAATTGGGCGAGGGCTCGCAGATCGCCCTGGCGTCGCGGACCGAGCCGGCGCTCCCGATCGGCCGGCTGCGCGCCCACCGTTGTCTGGTCGAGGTGCGCACGAGTGATCTGGCCATGTCGCCGGCGGAAGCTGCCGCCCTGCTGCGATCGGCCGGCCTCGAGCTCGACTTCAGCGGGGTCCAGACGCTCCTGCGCCGGACCGAGGGATGGCCGGTCGGGCTCTACCTCGCGGCCCTCTCGTTGCGCGGAGCGTCCGACATCGCCGCCCGCCTGAAAACACTGGGTGGCGACGATCGCCTCATCGCCGAGTACTTTCGTGATGAGCTCCTGCACGGCCTTTCGCCGGAGCGCAGGGGCTTCGTGATCCGCACCGCGGTGCTCGAAGACCTCGCGGGACCGCTGTGCGACGCGGTGCTCGACCAGACCGGCTCGGCCGCCACCCTGGCCGAGCTGGCGCGCGGCAACCTCATGCTGGTGGCGCTGGACCACAGCGACGTCCGGTTTCGCTGGCACCGCCTGTTCCGGGAAATGCTCAGGGCCGAGCTGCGCCGCCGCGAGCCCGGGCTCGAGGGCCGCCTCCACGGCCGGGCCAGCGCTTGGCTGCAGCGGCACGGCGACGTCGAAGGCGCGATCGGCCACGCCGTGGCCGCGGGCGACGCCGCTCGCGCTGGCGATCTGCTGTTGACGCACGTCGCTCGCTACCTCGCGCAGGGGCGCAACGAGATAGTCGCGGAGTGGCTGAATCACTTCACCCCCAGCCAGATCACGGACTCTGCTCCACTGGCTTTGGTGGCAGCGCACAGCTGCCTGATGAGCGGAAACCTTGACCAGGCGCGGCGTTGGGGACGGGTGGCGACGGCGGTCACAGGCCGAGTGCCGGCGGGGACGAGCCCGTCACTGGAGGCGGGCATCGCGGTGATCGAGGCCGCGGCGACCGCGACGGGAGCGCTGCACATGGCGCAGGCGGCGACTCGCGGCTATGACCTGGACTCCGAACCCGGCCCGTGGCGGGCGATGAGCTGTCTGCTGCGCGGCATCGCCGAGTACCTGATCGGCAATCGCGTGAGCGCTCAGGGGTGGCTCGAGGAGGGCGCCCAGCGCAGCGGCGCCGAGTTGCCCGGCACCGCCTCCCTGTGCCTGGCCCAGCTGGCCGTGATGGCGATCGACGACGACGATTGGGAGAGCGCCGGAGAGCTCGCCGACCAAGCGGCGGAGATCGTGCAAGCGCCGCGATTGGCTGCTTGTCCGATTGCGGCGCTCGTGTTCGCGACGTCAGCCGCCACCCGGGCGCGCCGGGGCCGCGTCGATGAATCCAAACGAGATCTCCTGCAGGCCGTCGATCTGCTCGCCGCGCTTGGCGATTTCATTCCCTGGTACGGCGCGCAGACCCGGATCGTCCTGGCCCGCGCCGCGGTCGGGCTGGCCGACAGCGTGCGGGCTCGTTCCTGGTTGGCGCAAGCATCCCGGCTGGCCCGGCGAGCACCCGACGCGGTCACCTTCCAGCCCGGCTTGGAACAGGTGTGGGCCCACATCGACACGCTGGCCGAGAGTGCGCTGTCAGGCCCGTCGTCGCTGACCATCGCCGAGCTGCGGGTACTGAGGTTTCTCCCCAGCCACCGGACGTTTCGCGAGATCGCCGAGCGCCTGGATGTGTCGGTGAACACGGTGAAGACCCAGGCCCACGCCATCTACGGCAAGCTGAACGCCGCGTCGCGGTCCGAGGCGGTGGCCCGCGCCGCCAGTGCCGGCCTGCTCGGCAGCTGAGCCGATCGCCGGCGCCGGCCGCCGCCGTGCCAACGGCGGGCGGTCACTGACGGCTTGCCTCCCACAGTTCCTTCAGCCTGGCTCCGCGGAGGTCCTGCTTGCGGACGAACGCGGCCATCCCGCCCAGCGAGCTCGCAGCGGGATGAAGCGACGGATCGTCAACCGAGATCAGGACGACGACCGGCGCCGGCTCTCGCTCCAGGATCAGCTGCGCGGCCGCGATTCCCCCCATTCCGGGCATCACGACATCCATCAGCACCAGCTGCGGGGAGAGATCCTCGACCGCCCGCGCTGCCTCCTCCCCGGTGCGGGCCTCGCCCACGAGCGTGAAGCCTTGAGCAGCGGCGATCAGATCCCGGAGCACATCACGAAACGGCTGCTGATCGTCGACGACCAGAACCTCGACATCGCGATCTCGCCGGTGATGAGGAGACGTGACAGAGCGGGCTTCTTCCGGCACCGTGGCGTCACCCTTCCCGCTTAGCTCGGGGCGAACCACACGCGCTTCCGTCCCCCGCCCCGAGGCGCCGCGCTCCCGAGCCCCTTGCAGTCACCGGTCCCGACATCCGGCGATCATGAATCCGCCCCGCCGCCCCGACATCCTCCACATCGGGTGAGGAAGTCCGTACTAGTGGCCGTCCCCTTCGGCCAGGTAGATCAGCGTGGCCTTCACCCGCCGGCTCACGTCCTGGTCTTCCGGCAGTCCGAGCTTGGAGAAGATCGAGTTGACGTGCTTCTCGACCGCACGCTTGGTCAGCACGAGCGACTCGGCGATCGCGCCGTTGCTCCTGCCGGCGGCGATCTCGGCCAGGATCTCGAGCTCCCGCGGCGTCAGCTCGGCGACCCGAGATCGGGCCCGCTGCGCCCGAGCCGCCACCAGCACCTCGACGATCTTCGGATCGATGACCGAGCCGCCCCGCGCCACCGCCTGAATCGCGCCGATGAGCTCCTCGCGGTTGCGGATCCGCTCCTTGAGCAGGTAGGCGCGTCGACCGGAGCCGGATTCGAGCAGAGCGACCACGTAATCCGGCTCGGCGTACTGGCTGAGGACGACAACACCGATGTTCGGATCGCTCTCGCGGAGACGCGTCGCGATGCTGATGCCCTCCTCCCACCCCGACGGCGGCATCCGGATGTCGGTGATCAGCACGTCCAAGGGCTCCGAGGCGATGGCCGCGTCGATCTCGTTGCGGTTGCTGCAGACGGCGACCAGCTCGATTCCCGGCGCTGACTGAAGCGTGGAGGTGATGAACTGGCGTACGACGTATGAGTCATCGGCGGCGATGACGCGGATCGGCCCGTCGGTGGCGCTGCTCATTTGGCCGCCTGCCAGTCTGCCACACCGGTCCTGCCGCGGGTCTCGATCACCCGCTTCGGGGGATGCGCCGGCGGGCTGAGGAGCTAGGTTCGGCGGCGCCCCAGATCGGACCACCGTCTCGGAGGAGGATCAGAATGCCGCCGCACCCGCAGGGCACCGTCCCAAGTCACAGCGAGAACGAAGGTGGGCGGGGGATCCTGTCCGAAGACGAGTATGGAGGACGCTTCCTGCGCCAGGACGCGCCCGACCACAAGCTGCCGCAGTCGGGCATGTCGGCGCTGAACGCGATGCGCCTGGTCGGAGAGGAGATGCTGCTCGATGGGCTGCCGATGCGGAACCTGGCCACGTTCGTGACGACGTGGATGGAGCCCGAGGCGCAGCGGCTGATCGTCGAGAACCTGCACCGCAATTTCATCGATCACGCCGAGTACCCCCAGACCGCCGAGATCGAGCAGCGGTGCATCCGCATGCTCGCCGACCTCTTCCACGCTCCTGGTGAGACGACCGGCGCGCGTACCCAGGGCTCGTCCGAGGCGATCATGCTGGGGGCTCTGTCGTTGAAGTGGAAATGGCGCGAGCGCCGGGAGGCGGCCGGCCAGGCCATCGACCGACCCAATCTCGTGTTCGGTGGCGACGTGCACGTCGTCTGGGAGAAGTTCTGTCGCTACTTCGATGTGGAGCCACGGATCGTGCCTCTGCGCAAGGACAAGTACACGATCGGACCGCAGGACGTGGCGCCCCACCTCGATGAGAACACGATCGGCGTGGCCGCCGTGCTCGGCACGACGTTCACGGGGCACTCCGACGACATCCGTGGGATCAACGACTACCTGGTGAAGCTCAAGCACGACCGGGGAATTGACGTGCCTCTGCACGTCGACGGCGCCAGCGGAGGATTCGTGTGGCCATTTCTCTACCCGCACTCGGAGTGGGACTTCCGGCTCGAGCAGGTCCGCTCCATCAACGTCTCCGGTCACAAGTACGGGCTCGTCTACCCCGGCATCGGCTGGCTCATCTTCCGGGAACGGAGCGACCTCGCCGAGGACCTCGTCTTCTACGAGAATTACCTCGGCAAGCGCGATGCCACGTTCACCCTCAACTTCTCGACCGGTTCGGGCATGGTCATCGCCCAGTACTACAACTTCGTCCGCTACGGCTACGACGGCTACAGCTACGTCATGCACACCATGCAGGCCAACGCGCGCAGGCTCGCGACGGAGATCGCGGCGGCTGGACCGTTCGCGATCATCGGGGATGAGAACGAGGAGCAACTGCCGCTCGTTGCGTTTCAGCTCGCCGAGGAGCACAGCTACGACGAGTTCGATGTCGCCGCCCAGCTCGCCGCCGAACGCAGCTGGATGGTCCCCGCGTACACGCTGCCTCCCGACGCCGACCACATCAAGATGATGCGGGTGCTGGTCAAGGAGACGCTCGGGCACTCGCTGATCACCAAGCTCGGTGGCGACATTGCCCAGTCGTGCCAGACGCTCGAGCAGAAGGGGCACCTGCACCACACCGATCGAAAGCGCGTGCACACCAACACGGGATTCTGATCCGGAGCGGCCACCGCAACCATGGGATGTGACTGATGGAGAGCACCGCAGAGAAGCCGACTACGACGGATGGTCACCTGACGGTGGCCGAGCGCGTCGCCCTGGGGAAGGCGGCCCGGTCTCAGACGCCGCGGTCCAGTCATGCCGAGTTCGCGCCATCCTTAAGCCGGCCGGATCCGCTGGAGTTACTGGAGCGCCAGGCGCAGAGCCGAGTGCCCGAGCTGGTGCCGATCCGGTACGGGCGGATGCTCGTCTCGCCGTTCACGTTCTACCGCGGGGCCGCGAAGATCATGGCCCACGACCTGGCCGCCACGCCCCGTTCCGGTTTCACCGTGCAGTGCTGCGGCGACGCCCACTTGTCGAACTTCGGCACGTTCGCCTCGCCGGAGCGACGTCTCGTCTTCGACCTCAACGATTTCGACGAGACACTTCCGGGGCCGTGGGAGTGGGATGTCAAGCGCTTGGCGGCGAGCATGCTGATCGGCGCGCGCGACAACGGCTTTCGTGTCTCCGACCAGGAGCTGATCGTGCTGGCGACGGTGCGCGGGTATCGCACCGCCATGCGCCGGTTCGCGGGGATGGGCGAGCTCGAGGTGTGGTACTCCCATCTCGAGATCGAGCCATTTCTCCGCGAGGTCGCCCACAAGCTCAAACGGGGGGCGCCCGGGCGCAGCAAGAAGGCGATCGCCAAGGCTCACAGCCGCGACAGCATGTCGGCGTTCTCCAAGCTCACGCACCTGGTCGACGGCCAGCCGCGCATCGTCGACGAGTCACCGCTGATCGTGCCCATTCAGACGCTCGTGCCGGAGCGGGACTATGACGAGGTGTTCGAGCTGCTCCGAGGGCTGTTTCGCGCGTACCGGGAGTCGCTGGACTTCGCGCGGCGCGCGCTGCTTGCGCGGTTCGAGCTGACGGATTTCGCGCGCAAGGTGGTGGGCGTCGGAAGCGTCGGCACCCGGGCCTGGATCGCGCTGCTGTTCGGACGTGATCGGGAGGATCCCTTGTTCCTGCAGATGAAGGAGGCCGAAGCCTCCGTCCTCGAGGAGCCTCTGGGCGCCAGCGAGTTCGCCAACCATGGTGAGCGGGTGGTCACGGGGCAGCGGTTGATGCAGGCCAGCAGCGACACCCTGCTCGGTTGGCTGCACGTGGAGTCGCCGGTCGACGGACAGGCGCGCGACTTCTACGGCCGCCAGCTCAGAGATTGGAAGGGCTCGGTCGAGGTCGATCAGCTGATCCCCGACGGGATGGCGTACTACGGCCAGCTGTGCGGGGCCACCCTGGCGCGTGCCCATGCCCGCAGCGGCGACCGCATCGCCATCTCGGCCTACCTCGGCAACGGGGACAGCTTCGATCGCGCGCTGCTTCAGTTCTCCATCGCCTACGCCGATCAGAACGAGCGCGACTATCAGCAGCTGGCCGCGGCGGTCAAGTCCGGCCGCCTGAACGCCGAGCCGCTGCTCTGACGCCCGGTCGCCGGGGGATGTGAACCTGGCGTCATCAACGCCGGCCGCCTCGCCCGGCGTCATTGCTATTTCGGACGGCACGTCGTAGGGTGGATTGACCAAACCCCGGGGACCGTAGGTGGGAGCTAAATTGAAGCTGGGCCGGTGGTACCGGCGAGAGGCGCGCACGTCCTCTTCGCCATCGCGTGGCGGTTCGGCGGCAATCGGCGGGTTCACCGCCGGGGCGGTCGCGATCACGGTCGGGGTGACTGCCGCCGGCGCGGGCGCCACCCTGGGCGCGTCGGACGCCGATGCGGTGCTGGCCGCGCTCGCGCGCGGGGTGATCGTCGGACTGCCGCTCGCCGTTGCTCTGTACGCCTGCCGCCGGCCGGCCCACGCGCGATTTGGCCGGCAGCTGCTCCTGGTCAGCGGCCTCTGGTTCGTGGCGTCGCTCTCGACTTCATCGTCGCCGCTGCTGTACAGCGTCGGCCGCGTCGCCGGCTGGCTGGCCGAGACCGGCCTCGTATACACGCTGCTCGTCTTCCCGGGCGGAAAGCTGCGTGGCCGTTTCGACCAGGGGGTAATGGCGGTCTCGGTCGTTGCGGTGATCACGCTCTACCTGCCGACGGCCCTCCTCGCGCACCGATATCCCGCTCCGTCGCCGTGGTCGAATTGCTATCTGCGATGCCCGCACAACGCGTTCATGGCCCTCGCCAGCCAGCCGGCGTGGATCGACGGATTGGTCAATCCATTACGCAACGCAATCACGATCGTGGTCTTCCTGATCGTGGCCGGCCGACTCGCCCAGAGGATCCGCGGGGCCAACGCGCTGATGCGCCGCACGGTGACGCCGGTGGCGGTGGTGGCAATCGCGCGGCTGCTCGTGTTTGTGGCAGGGGTCGTGTCTCGCGGGGCCGCGCCGGCGTCCGGGGTCACCGAGGTCATCGTGTGGGTGATCGCGTTTGCGATGCCGGCGATCGCCCTCGCCTTCCTGCTCGGTCTGGTGCGCTGGCATCTGTTCGTCGCCGAGGGCATCCGGAAGGTCAACGCGCGGTTGCGCGACATGCCGGGCCCGGAGCAGGTACGGGATCTGCTGGCGACCACCTTTGAAGATCCCCAGCTGCAGATCGGGTCCTGGTCGAGTAGGCGGCGGCGCTGGATCGACGCCGCCGGCGTTCCGCTCCCGGAGCCGGCGGCTGGATCCGGCCGGTGGCTCACCGAGGTGCGCGACCAGGACCGGCGGGTCGTCGCCATCGTCCACGACGCGGCGCTGCGGGAAGACTCGGCGTATCTGGAGGCCGCCGCCGCGGCGGCCGCGGTGGCGTTCGCGAGCGAGCGCGTCGCAACCCGCACGGCGACGATGGTCCGTGAGCTGAGGGCGTCGCGGGCGCGGATCCTCACCGCCGCCGACGACGAGCGGCGACGCATCGAGCGCGATCTCCACGACGGCGCACAGCAGCGTCTCGTCGCGCTGTGCATCCATCTCGAGCTCGCTGCCGAGAGGACCGAGCCCGAGCGCCCGGATGAGGCGGCAGCGCTCCGCGGTCTGGCTGACGAGGTCGAACAGGCGCTGGCGGACATCCGCACGCTCTCACACGGCGTCTATCCCGCGATGCTCGCCGACCGCGGTCTCGCCGAAGCGGTGCGCTCGGCGGCGCTGCGCGCACCGGTACCGACGAGCGTCGAAGTGCATGGCGTCGAGCAGTACCCGCCCGAGATCAGCAGCGCCGTCTACTTCTGCTGTCTCGAGGCGCTCCAGAACATCGCCAAGCACGCCCACGGGGCGCAATCGGCGCACATCCTCCTGCGGGAGGCCGGCTCCGTGCTCTACTTCACCGTGTCCGACGACGGACCGGGGCTGACCCGGAGCGGCGCCCGTGTCGGCACCGGGATGCTCAACATGCACGACCGCATGAAGACGGTCGGTGGCCAGCTGACGGTGCAGTCGCGTCCCGGCGAAGGCGCCGAGGTCAGCGGACGCATCCCGCTGGCGGCCGTGACTCGTGTCGGGGCCATGCCGGGCAATGGTCACGCCTCGCGCGACGCACATACGATCCGGCGGGGGGACCATCGGGTCAGGTGATCCGCCCGGGGCGCCCATCGGCTTCATCCGTTCCGGATGAGGCGGACCTTGCCGTGAACATCTACGGTCCTCCCAATTGCGCCCTCTGGCGGGATCAGGCAATGGCGACTCAATCGAAAGGCGGCATACATGTTCATCGGGCGTAGACGACCGTTGATGCGGGCGGCGATGGTCGGCGGCGCCGGCTACATGGCCGGCCGGGCGGGGCAGCGCTCGGCGCAGCGCGAGGCCTACCAGGACGAGCAGATACAGGAGCTCCAGTCCAGCCAGCAGGCACCACCCCCCCAGCAGCCACCACCACCCCCGGCGCCGGCCGCGGGCACCGACCTCGTCAGCCGGCTGAAGGAGCTCGCAGAGCTCCAGGCGTCCGGCGCCTTGTCGCAGGAAGAGTTCGACGCCGCCAAGGCCAAGCTCCTGGCGAGCTGAGAGGAGAGCCATGAACATCGGACCCGTTCAACTGCTGGTGATCGGCTTCAGCGATCCCGACTTCCACGGCCAGATCCGAGCCGAGCTGGATCGGCTGCGGGAGACGGACACGATTCGCGTGCTCGATCTGGCGTTCGTGCGCAAAGACGCCGAGGGCAACCTGGAGCGCTTGGCGCTGAGCGATCTCTCAACCGACCAGGCCGAGGAGCTCGGCGCCATGGTCGGTGCGCTGGTCGGCCTTGGCGCTGCCGGTGAAGAGGGCGCAGAGGCGGGCGCCGCCGTGGGTGCGCAGGCTGGCGAGGACGGCCACCTCCTGCCTGACGACGTCTGGTACGTCGAGGACGCGCTCGGCGATTCGGAGGCGGCGGCCATCGTGCTGCTCGAGCACCGCTGGGCGATCGGTCTGCGTGAGGAGATTCGTGGGGCGGGCGGATTCCTCCTGGCCGACGCCTGGGTTCACCCGCTCGATCTCGTATCGATCGGTTTGGCCCAGGCCGACGAGGCCGAACAGGAGCTCGGGTACGCGCGCTGATCCATTCTCGCGCCACGTCGATGACAAAAACGCTCCTACGCACCCTGATTGTCATCAACGTCGTCGAGCGATAGGTCCCCGCCGTAAAGGTCCATCGCCTGGCGCGAATGTGCGTCTCATCCTCGCCGCGCTTTACACCTAGTTGGACTATGCCTATGATGCCGAGGCATGAAGGCCGACGCGCTCAATGGTCAGCTCGACCCGCTCGTCCTGGCGACGGTGGCCGAGGCGCCGGCTCATGGATACGTGATTCTGCAGCGGCTCAAGGAGCGCAGCGGCGGCGTCTTTGACCTGGCCGAGGGCACGATCTACCCGGCGCTGCATCGCTTGGAGCGCGATGGCCTGCTGCACAGCTCGTGGACGACCGACCGGGGCCGGCGGCGCCGGGTGTATCGCGTCACCCGGGCCGGCCACTCGGCGCTGGCGGCGCGGCGGCGCGAGTGGCGCCACTTCTGCGGCGGCGATCGAGGCGGTGCTGGCGTGATCTGGATCGAGCGGCTGTCGATCGAGCTGAGCCAACGCGGCGTAGCGCGGCGAGACCGGGCCCGGATCGTGCTCGAGCTGGAGGACCACATCGCGTGCGATCCCGGCAGCGAGGACCGGCTCGGAGATCCTGCAGGAGCTGGCGGTGAGCTTCGCCGAGGAGCTCGCCACCTCGCGGACCCGCGGCTCGGCGCTTCACGCCGTCGCGGCGCTTGCTGCTGCCGCGGCAGCGCTGGCCTTGTCTCAGCTGGCGCTGGGCCGCCTGGGGCACCCGGGGTTTGACCACGGGCTGTCGCTGGTGCTGTTCGTGCTCGCGTTGCTCGGCCTGCTCGTCGCTCCTCAGGTGGCGTTGGTCGCCGGTTCGCTGGCCGCGGTGCGGGCGGTACGCCGCCGCCGCGCGCGTCGCCTGCCCGCGGCCGAGATCGGCCTCATCGAGCGACGGACCCGGGTCGCGCTGCTGGCTGGGCTCGCCGTGGTCGCCGGTCTGGAGCTCTACGTCGTCGACTTCTCCCTGGTCCTGCCCGCGTGGTACCTCGCCCTCACCGGCGCGTCCGCAGCCGCGGCCGGCGCCGCCCTGTGGGCAGCGCTGCGGAGGCTGACCCGTGCCCGCGGCATCGTCTCGGCCAGCCCGGGTGCCGCCGGGGACGTCTACGACGATGTGCCGGTGATCGCCTGGCGCTGGCTGCGTCGCCGGCCATGGCGACTCGGGGCCATCGGCTCGCTCGCCGTCGCCGCCTTGGTGACCGCAGCGCAGGCGTTCGCCGAGCGCTCGCTGAGCGAGGGACTGCAACGCGGCATCGCCGAGGGAGTCGCCGCGGCGATCGGATACGGGCTGCTGGGGAAGTACATCGGCCTGTTCGAGGATCGTGCCGATGACAGCCCGGCGATCGAGAGCAGAGCGGGCTAGTCGACGACCAGCGGCTGATCGCCGAGCATCACGAGATCACCGGGACGCAATTGGCAGCGAGCGACTCGGGCTCCATTCACCGTCGTCCCGTTCGTGGAGTGAAGGTCCTGCAGCACCCAGGTGCCGTCGCGGAAGCGAAGCAGAGCATGCTGGCGCGAGACCGTCGGGTCGGCGAACACCGCCCCGCACTCCCGGTGGCGGCCGAGCAGCAGTCGGTCCGTGGCCCCGGTCCAGTCCAGGGCGAGCAGCGCCGGAGGCTCCGTTGCCTGTTCCGCCCCCGACGCGAGCCAAGCCCAGACCTGTGACGCGACCCGGGCGAGGACGGCTCCCGGAGACCTCTCGCCTCCGCGCAGGGTGATGTCTCCGACCAGGCGGTGAGGTTCGATGACGCGCGCGCCAGCGAGCTGGTCGAGCCGATGCGCCAGCGTGTCGTGACTCAGCAGCCCCTCCCCGTACGCCGCCGCCAGAGTCTTCTGGATCTGACGCCGGAGCGCTTCTGCGCGCATGCGGGGATTGTCCCACGACGCCAGCTCGTCCGGAACGGTGCCGTGAGCCGGAATCACGTGCTTCCGGGGCCGGCTCTATCGTCCGTCGGCGGATGCCCGCGCCGACGGTCTCGATCATCACCGCCCTGGCGCACCGCTCCGGGCATCGGCTGTCGCAGATCTATGCGGTGCTCGCCGCCGCGCCTACCGAGTGGGAGTGGCTGATCCAGGTCGACGGCGCGACCGGCGTGAACCTGCCAGAGCCAGTGTGCAGCGATTCCCGCGTCGCGGTCGACGTCAACGGCCGCGAGCTCGGGATCGCCGCCACGCGCAATCGCGCCCTGGCTCGGGCCGCCGCGGCGCTCGTCCTCAACGCCGACAGCGACGATGTGCCGACGGCAGCTGCGCTCGCCGGGCTGACGCCGGCGTTCGCCGATCCGAACGTCGGGCTCGCGTTCGGGGACTGGATCGAGCGGTGGCCGGATCGCCCGCCGTGGACGCCGCCGACGCGCTTTACGCCCGGACGGCAACCAGCGGGAACGCTTTCGCAGATCTGGGCCGCGGAGCGCTGGGTGCCGTTGCATCTCGCCGGGGCGATGTGGCGCACGGACGCCGCGCTGGCGGCCGGCGGCTGGAGCGCGACCCTTGGCGGCTCCGACATCGGGTTGATGCTCGGGGTGGACGCCGCCTGGGCGAGCGTGTACGTCCCGGTCACCACCTTCACCTACCACCACCATGTCCGCCAGGTCACGGCATCACCCGACTGGCAGTCCCAGTTTGACCGCGACATCCGCTTCCTGGAGCGACGCCGCCGCGCCCTCGCCGCGATCAGGGAGTGAGATCCGCCGAGCCAGCGGTGGACTGACGATCCAACCTGAGCCGACTAGTGGCCAGGCAGGTGGTAGATCTCCAAGGCGCTGGTGCGGGCAGTGTCGTGGTAACTGCCTGTCGGCAGGATGATCCGTCCGCCGACGACGATCGGGCTGTTCCAATGGCCGGGGGCCGACGGGAGCGCTCGCAGCAGCGTGCCGCTCACGGGCCGGCGGATGTCTAGCCTGCCCCCGTTCTCGTCATAGAGATAAAGCAGGCCGCCCGCGACGACGGGGCTGGTGGCGCCGGTGGCGTTGCCCCACACCTGGCTCAGCCGCGGATGGGTGGGATCGACGAGCTGATAGGCGGCGGTTCCGGAATCGTCGGCCACGAACACGTACACCTTGCCGGCATGGCTCCACACCGCGGGCGCGGTGAGCACCTGGGCGCCCCCCGGAGCAGCGGTTTCGTCCAGCTCGCCCCCGAGGCGACTTCCCGCGGGACCGGTCGTACCGTTCAGCCGGGCCAGGTTGAGCAGGTGCAGCCGGCCGTCCTTGCCGCCCTGGACCGCCAGGCGATAACCGTGATAGGTGGGCGTAATCGCCGGCGAGGTGCTGCCCACATCGACGTCGCCGCGGTCTAGCTGAGCCTGGTTGGGGGGGGTCCAGTTGTGCTCCAAGCGGCCGGCGTCCGCCGACAGCTCGAGGATGCTGTCGCCCCAATTGGAGGATCCGTTGAACGGCCCGTTACCGGTGGCGGTCAGGATCCGGCCGGACCCCGGCTCGATCACCGCCCCGGCTCGGCCCCACATGGCGTCGTCGCCACGAGTGTTTGTCACCGAACACGAGCTGGCCAGGATCAGCCGGTGACGCCCCGAGCACTCGCTGTTCCAGACATTTTTGATCCGCCCGCTCGCGCGGGCGATTGTGACCACGTGGCCGTCGTAGGGTGGGGCGTCTCCGATGTAGCCACTGGTGACCGCCACCACCCAGGGGCCGCTGACGTTCAGCGCCGAGGCGATCTTCTCGTGTGTTGGGTCATACGTGATCCGCCGAGCCCAGACCTCGCGGCCGGTGGCCAGCGACAACTTGTAGATGAAGCCGTTCGGGCTGGCGGCGTACAGGTCACGCCGATCCGGATCGGCCACCGGGGTGGTCGTGGTGACCTGCAGATTGCCCGGCGTCGCGTTCACGCCCGGGGAGTCGAACTCCCACAGCTTGCGGCCGGTGGCGGCATCGATGGCGATCGTCTTGCCGTAATCGGTGGTCACCGCCACCAGGTCGTGCCGTCGGCCGTGGACGATCACCCCGTGCAACTCGATCGGCGACGAGTCGGCAATCCCGTCCAGCGTCACCGTGCGCAGCCCGAGGCTGCCGAGGTTCCGGGCATCGATGCCGGTGGCGGCGGGACCCACTCCCGTGCGCTGCGCGTTGTAGTCGAACTCCGGCCAGTCACCCGCGGGGACCGCGCGCATCGCCGCCGGCGACGCGGTGCCGCCCCGCAACGTGATGCTGCCCCCTGTCCCGGTGCGCTGGGCGCCACAGGCCACCAGCGCAACCGCACAGGAGGCCAGCAGCAGCGGTCGCAAGCGAGTGATCATCGTGGATGGATGGTAGGCGACGGCACCGCTCGGTCGGCGCATCGCGCGCGGCGCTATCCGACGAGTCGGACCTCGGCGGTCCCCGCGCGGCGCAGCTTTCGCGCTGCCCAATGGCCGCCGCGCACCAGCCGGCGGCGAGGCACGAGCACGACGTCAAAGCCGCGCTCCGCGACCCATGCCACCAGCGGTGGCTCGGGCTCCCCGGCCAGCACGCTGCACGTGGCCCGCGTCGCCAACCCACCGAGCAGCTCTTGCGCCTCGCCCAATGCTTCCTGCGCGGCCTCCCGGACCGCGCAGTTGAAGGCGTGCGGGCTCGGGCCACAGCAACGGTTGCCCGGGTCCTGGCCGGCGAGGGTCACGACCGTGAGCGCCGCTTCCTCGGCGACGGCCGCCGCCGCGGCCTGGCGGATCGCTGCGGCACCGTTAACGCCGCTTTCGAACACAACGAGAACGCCGCCAGGCGCCCGCGTCGAAACGTCTCTGTCTCGCTCGGTCGGCGGCCGCTCCGTGTCATCACTGCAACCACGACCGCCTCGTCGCCGCGCGGTCGCGAAACGGAGATCGGTTCCGGTGCTCCGAGCCACATTCTCAGCATACGCCCGCCGAGGACCGCTGCCGGCCCTCTCGCGCGCAGGCGATGTCTGGCGATAATGCGCGGATGTCCTCGCCACCCTCCACCGCCCGGGCGCTCCGGCCCGGCCGGACCGCCGGCTGGCTGCTCCGGATAGCGGCCGAGAATGCGGGCGGCGCGGTGTACGGGACAGTGATGATCGGGGTGCTGCTGGCTGCGGAGGATGCCCGGCGCGACGGGTATCCGGAGACGATCGGGGCTGCCGTCATCGTCCTCGGGCTGTACTGGGTGACGAGCCTTTACACCGACACCCTCGGTGACCGTCTGCGGTCGGCGAGTCCGCTCTCAGCGACCGTGTTCTGGCGCAGTTGCCTGCACGAGCTGCCGATCGTCGAGGGTGGCCTCATCCCCGTCCTCGCGCTGGTGGTGGCGTGGGCCGCGGGCGCCAGCGTCACCAGCGCGGTGACAGCGGCGGTGTGGACGACGGGGGCCAGCATCGTCATCCTAGAGGTCGTCGCCGGGTGGCGGGCGCGGCTGAGCCCCCGGCGCCTCTGGCTGCAGACGGGTGCCGGCGCGGTCATTGGCTTGGCCATCGTCGCCCTGAAGCTGGTGCTGCATTGATGAGTGGTCTGGTATCGACCGGCCGTCTGCCCCACCCGAGCGAGTGCAGGCGCTGGTCCGGTGTCGCGACGACCTCGGCCCCCCATGCCTGTCCCCACGCAGCGCGGGCGGCCTGGTAGGCCGGCCCCGTCGTGACCGCGGCGAACCCGTTGCCGGTCGGGCCGGGGCCGCGTCGAGCTCGATCACAAACGGCCGCAGCGCGCCCAAGTGACTCATGACGGCGGCCATACCACGATTGAAGAACATCCCACAAACTTCTCACGCGAACCGCAGGTACCGCGACACGCGCGTCGGCAAACGTCAGATCGTGGATCGGGGTGGACGCTTCAGCGTTGCGAGACCAGCGTTCAGGGCTGGGTGCCGGCCGCAGCGAGCGCCTGGTTGAGGCGCTCCTCGGCCTCGTTGCTCAAAGAGCTCCGGATGACGTGGCCCTGCTCCTGAATATTCTCCAAGATCTTGTCCGGCGTCATCTTGCGCACCAGCACGATCAGCGCGGCGTGGCCCGGCTCAAGGTCGGCGCCGAGGTCCTTCATGAAGTTGTCATCGACGCCGTAGTCGGCGAGCGCCCCGCCGGCCGCGCCCGCCGCCGCGCCGACGGCCATGCCCAGCAACGGCGCCAGGAACAGCAGGCCGATCAGGCCACCCCAGAGGGCCCCGCCCGCCGCCCCGGCGCCAACCGGGTGGACCGCCTGGTGCAGCTTGACCTTGCCGTCTCGCTCGCGGGTCACGACGACCGCATCGTCGAGCTCGATCACCTTCGACTTGACCGCCTCGGCCAGCCGACCACGCACGCGCTCGGCGGTCGCCTGGTCTGGGTAGCCGATTGCAACTAGATCACTCACGGGGATCCTCCTGGCAGCGTGATGGTGCGCACGGCGCTGGGGTACCGCCCTTCGGTCCGTCCCGTCCGCGAGCTTGTCACCGCGAACCCTAACGGGCGCGCGTCACCGCCGCTACCGGCGGCCACAGCCGATCAGGCAGGCGGTCGGGCGATCAGCCGTTGGACGAGGCTTCGCACCTCACCGTCGTCGAGCCCCTGGGCGGCGAACCGCGATGGATCCTCGGCGTCGCGCAGGAACGCATGGAGCCGTCCGTCCTGCGTGGCGAGGATTAGATCGGTGCTGTCGCGGGCTCCGTCGTCCTGCCAGTGGGTCAGGGTCACCAGCGCCGTCCGAGGACTTGCGGTGAGAACCTGATCGAGGTCGGCGTCGGCGGGACCCCGCTCGCCGCGCGGTAGCTGCTCGCTCAGCCGTCGCAGCGCCTCACCTGTCTTTCGCAGCGAGTAGAAGTGGATTCCGAGCGCGTCGATGCCGACCTCGAGCGTGATCTGCTCCGGTTGGGGCATGAGCAGAAAGCGCCACGGAGTGTCAGGCTCGGTCCCGGTCACGCGCGCGTCGACGACGAGCCGGCTGCGCTGCTGAAAGGCGAGCCCGATCCCGATATCGCCCCGGACCTCGATGTGCTCGTCACCGGGTTCGGTGGTGATCAGGTCGCGTGCCGCCAACGAGCGCACGGCCTCCGCCACCGGCTCGGGACCCGGCACGCGTTCGAGCCATTCGATCACTCCGCCGACAGCGGCGATCTCGGCCAGGGTGTAGGCACCGAGCAGCACTGGCCCGGTGCCGACGAGGTTGACCACGGAGGTGACCAGCTCCGATGTGGCACCGTCGCCGGTCGTCGCTTCGGTCACCTGGTTCCGTTCGTCGTCGGCGATGTCCGCACCGCGTAGGCGAGCTTGCGGTCGTTGCCGAGCTCGATCGTCGCCGGACGGCTCGCGCCGACCTCCGGGGGCGACCAGCTTGTCGTCTCGGGCCCGTGGGTGCTGAGTTCGCGGGCTGGGCCCGAGACGGTCTTCATCATCAAGACGTCAGAGCTGCCGAACAAACCGCGGCCCTGGGCGATACCGGTGAACGTCAGCTCTCGCAGGTCGTCGGCGCGATCCGGTGGCGGGAAGCGCGCGGCGAGCTCCCCGGACGCCGAGGTCACATCGTCGGCCTCTTCGATCTCCGCGACGATGCGCGTGACATTGTCATTGGCCGCCTCCGGGATCGGCACGCGTACGCCGAGATCCGGCGACAGGTACATGGGCCGCCTCTCGGTCATCCCGGACAGGCCCCACGGACCGACGTTGCTGCGTCGCAGGCGGTACACCACGTAGTCGACCAGGTGCTTGACGTCATTCCAGGTCGGCGGCTTGCGCTTACCCGCCGTCATCGTCGCCGGCGTCTTCTCCAGCTGGAGCCAGGTGCCGTGGGCGGTGCGTCCGTGCAGCTTCTCGCGCACCAGCGGACCCCGCATCCCGTAGTCGGGATACTCCCGCTTGTCGACCTCGGGGTGATGACTCGAGATGCGCTCGTGGCTGACCTTCGGGAACAGCCAGCGCTCGTACAGGTGGGGCTCGTCGACCAGCACGTGCGCGCCGCGTAGGAGATTGCGCAACTGGATCACGTCCAATCCTTGTGCTTCCAGGTCGGTGACCACCGCGGCCTCCTCGGGGGTCAGGCGTTCCGCGGCCTGGAGGAGCCCGCCGCGGAAGCGGGCGCCGCGCGCCGAGATCTCGATCATCAGGCGCACGCGCCTCCGAACCCGCTCGGTCTCCTCCGGACTCAGGTCGGGGGTGGGGATGGAGGAATCAGCCATCAGCTGAGAAACACGCCGGGGGGGGGGGGGGGGGGGGGGGGGGTCTTCGATTTTTGCCCTCCCGAGAAGCGCAAAGGGTTCAGACGGGAGGTGAACGACGACATCCGGAAACGACGGACGGCGGCCCCGGGGACCGCCCTCCGTCGTCCTTGCCGCCTATTCCGCCGCCTATCTGCGAGGCGTCGCGCCGGCGGGTTTCAATCGCCCGGGCTCAGCCGGTGAACCCAACGCTCTGCAGCTTGCGCTTGGTCAGCCTGACGGTGAAGTTCAGCGCGCTGCCGTTCTTCGAGTACCTGCCGTAGCCCACCGCGAACGGCTTCCCGGTCCAGCCCGGGATCCTCCCGCGGTACTTGGCCAGGAAGGTGGTGAAGTAGGTGCCGGCCGTCCTGCACGCCAGGTTGGGGCTGGAGACCCGGTACTGCCCAGCGGGGAGGATGACGCCCCCGGATCGGTCGTTGTGCAGAACCGTGAAGCTGCTGCCCGGGCACGAAGCTGTCAGTCCAAGCCCGGGGGCCTTGCGCTTGATCAGCTTGACGGTGAAGTTCAGCGCGCTGCCGTTCTTCGAGAACTTGCCGTAACCCACCGCGAACGGCTTCCCGGTCCAGCCCGGGATCTTCCCGTTGTACTTGGCCAGGAAGGTGGTGAAGTAGGTGCCGGCCGTCCTGCACGCCAGGTTGGGGCTGGAGATCCGATACAGCCCGGCGGGGAGGATGACGCCCCCGGATCGGTCGTTGTGCAGAACCGTGAAGCTGCTGGCCGAGCTGCTGCCCGAGCACGAGGCTGTGGCCGCGGCGGCGCTCGAAGCGAGGACGCTCTGTCCGGCGAACGCCAGTGCGATCGACAGGACGGCGGCGGTAGGTGAATATTTGAATAGGCGCATGGGCGCGAGTATAAGGTTGGCGGCCAGCTTTGTGGCAACTTCCCTCAGACATTCAGTCTCATCGGAGTGATTGCTGCTCGTGTCACCCTCGCGGCAGCGGCCCCATGACTCCCCCGTGCGACGAGGCCGAGGAGGCATGACGGGCTCTATGCGACTACTGGTGGTGGGCGGAGGACCAGCGGGCGTCACCGCTGCGCTGCACGCCCGCGAGATGGGAGCGCAGATCACGTTGGTCGAGGCTGACCAGGTCGGAGGCACGAGCCTCAACCGCGGCCCTGCGCCGGTTCGCACCCTCGCCCGCGCCGCTCGGTTGGCGCGGGACTGGGGGTCCTGGTCAACTTTCGGACTCGAGGGTGCGCCTCCGGTGGCGAATCTGCCGGCGATGCTGGCCAACAGCGCGCGCGTTGCTCGCTATGCCCACGACAAGAAGCACATGGCCGAGCACCTGCGCCGACAGCAGATCGACCTGCTCGAAGGCGTCGGCCCGGTCAGATTCACCGATCCGCAGACGTTGGCCGCCCCGGATGGGCGCAGCTGGCAGGCGGAGCGCATCATTCTCGCCGTCGGGGGGCGGGCCGCCCGCCTGCCGATCCCCGGGGATGAGCTGGCGATGACCTACGACGACATGCGGTCGCTGCGTGCGCTTCCCAAAGAGGTGGCGGTCATCGGCGGCGCCGACACCGGCTGTCAGATCGCTTCGATTCTCGCCGACCTTGGCACCGCGGTCAGGATCTTCGAAGCCGGAGCTACGCTCGTGCCCGGCGCCGACATCAGCGTCTGCGAGCAACTCGGCCGGGTGTTTGCGACCAGAGGCATCGGGGTCCACACCCGGGCCCTGGCTCAGGCGTTGGAGCGCAGCGGCGGGCGGATCGTCGTTCATTTCGAGAGTGAAGGCTCACGCCACCAGACGGTGGTTGACGCCGTGTTCGTCGCCGTTGGTTGGCCGGCCAACATCGAGAGCTTGGATCTCGACACTGCCGGGGTGCAGATCCGAGACGGCGCGATCCTCGTCGACAACTATCTGCGGACCAACGTCGCCCACATCTTCGCCGCCGGTGACGTCAACGGGCACTCGAAGCTGGTGCAGACAGCGCGCCACGAGGGTCGGATCGCGGCCGCCAATGCCATCGCCGGACCCTCTCGCCAGGTTTCCTATGACGTGGTTCCGAGCGGCAGCTTCACCGACCCGGAGTACGGCCGAGTTGGGCTGACCGAAGCGGAGGCGGCGAGCGACCACGACTGCGTGATCGGGATCGCCTGGTACGAGGACCTCCTGCGGCCGGTCGCGGACGGCCGGCCGGAGGGCTTCTGCAAGCTCATCGCAGATCGTGATCAGCACACCATCCTGGGCGCGCACGTGCTCGGCGAGTACTCCGCCGAGATCGTTCAGGTGGTCGCAGTCGCGATGGAGGCGGGGATGACGGTCGAGCGTCTCGCCGAGCTCCAGTTTGCCTTCCCTACCTTCACGGAAGCGGTCAGCATGGCGGCCCAGAAAGTCTGTCGAAGCATCGGCGTCGGCCGCTTCCCGAGGGCTTGGAGCGATCTCCAATCAGCGGATTGACTCGATCTGCACCCGGCCGGCAACCATCGTTGCCGCGGCGCCTGTGATCACGTTACCCTTCGACCGAGTTTCATGAGCGCGATCATGTACGTCAAGCCCGGCTGCCCCTACTGTCAGGCTGCCCGCGAGCATCTGGCGGCCGAGGGGGAGAGGGTCGAGGAACGTGACGCGACCCAAGACGCGGCGTGGAAGGCCGAGCTCATGAGCTACACGAACAACCGCGGCATCGTCCCCACGATCATTTTCGAGGACGGCGGTCGCGTCCAGGTCGGGTTCCCGCCGGGACGCGGCTGAAGCGTGCACTGAGCGGCCGGTTCGGCCCGCTTTATCGCGCTACCGGGTCAGGTTGCGCACCGCGTCCACGTTGCGGACCTTGATCTCGCGGCGCCGGGTCTCGATCCAGCCAAGTTCGCGCAGCAGGTGCAGCGAGCGAGCCACCGCCTCGCGTGACGCGCCGGCCCATGCCGCCAGATCCTCCTGGGACAAGGGCAGCGTGATCCGGATGCCATCGGGCTCCGCCTTCCCAGCCGTTTCGGTCAGTTCGATCAGGCGCCCGGCGATCCGAGCCGTGACGTCACGGGTCGCGAGGTCGACCAGCTGACGGTCGGCCTCGGCGAGCAGTGCCGCCACATGCTCGAACACGAGGGGCCCTATTCGCGGGTTCTCCAACACGAACCGCCGAAAATCGTCGGCTCGTACCGCAATCGCCTCGACTTGCTCAACCGCGATCACGGTTGCCGAGCGCGGCCGAGCAGAGATGGCCGACAGTCTCCCCGACCAGCTCACCCGGTCCCGGAATCCGGAGCACGACCTCCCGTCCGCCGCCGCCGAGCACGGACACCTTGACCGGAGACTGGGGGTCGCCTCCAGACGCAGTCATCCGCTCCTCTTTACCAGGCGAGTCTGATCGGTGCTCTCCGCCTGCCGGTCATACCGGCTGGCCCTACCCGAGACGACTCCGGCTGCCCGGCTGGTCGGAACGGGGAGACGCGTTCACACTCCGGTTCATGTCCACGCGCCGTTTGAGTTCGATCCTGAGCCCGAGCCACCGCCCCACGAATACTCGCACTGACCCGACCACGGCCGGTAAGCCGGCCGGACCTCGATCGGGCGCTTCTCGGCAGCCGGCCTTGGCGCGGCTGTCCGGCTGGGTCGGCCTGATCGCTGCCGCGCAGACCGTGGTGCTGCTCGCCACGGCTTCCCGGTACGGATATCACCGCGACGAGATGTACTTCATCGTGGCTGGTTCGCATCCGGCGTTCGGCTATCCCGACCAGCCTCCGCTCGTCCCGTTGTTGAGCTGGGCGATGCACGCGCTGGCGCCCGGTTCGCTTCTCCTGCTGCGAACCCCCTCGGCGCTCGCGGCCGCCGCGACGACGACGCTCGCCGGGCTCATCGCCCGTGAGGTCGGCGGAGGCACTCGCGCGCAGCTCATCGCGGCGGCCTGTACGGCCTGTTCGGGCTTCGCGCTTGCCGTTGCCCATCTCGTGAGCACCACGACCTTCGACCTGTTGAGCACAACCGTCTTGTCGTGGCTGGCGATCCGGGCGATCGTCCGTGGCGGCGGCCCAGCGATCCTCGCCGCTGGCGTGGTCGTCGGCATCGGCGTGGAGGCCAAGCCCCAGGTGGGCCTGGTCGCCGCCGTCATGGTGGCCGCAATGGCGGTCGTCGGTCCGCGATCGCTGTTGCGGTCCCGGTGGACAGCCGGCGGTGCGATCGCTGCGATGCTGCTGGCCGCCCCATATTTCATCTGGCAGCAGCAGCACGGCTGGCCTCAGCTGACCGTGGCGGGCAACATCGCCGGCAGCCAAGAGGGCGGGAGGGCCGGCTTCTTTCCGTTTCAACTGGTCATGGTCAGCCCGTTGCTCGTGCCGGTGTGGATCGCCGGGCTGCTCGCGCCGTTCCGCCGCACCGGATGGCGCCCGCTGCGCTTTGCGCCGATCACGTTTGTGGTGATGGCCCTCCTGTACTTCATCGGCAACGGCCACGCCTATTACCTCGCAAGCCTTTACCCCCTCCTCCTCGGCCTCGGCGGCGTACCGGCCGCGGAGTGGACCCTGCGCAAACCGAGGCGCACCCGGAGCCTAATCGCCGCACTCGTTCTCAGCGCCGGCATCAGCGCCGTCATCGCCCTGCCGCTTCTGCCCGAGCGCGACCTTCAAGGGAGCGTCGTGATGGCCCTCAATCCCGCGCAGGGGGAGATGGTCGGCTGGACTCGGTTCGTCCAAACCGTCGCGGTCGCGTGGCACCAGCTGCCGGCTGCCGAACGCCGCCACACCGCGATCTTCACCGGCAACTACGGCGAGGCTGGCGCCATCGATCTCTTCGGGTCGTCATTCCAGCTCCCCCACGCCTACAGCGGCCACAACGGATTCAGTGAGTGGGGGATGCCACCAGCCGCCGACACCCGAGTGCTGCTCGTCGGCTTCGATAATCCGGCCAACGCCGCCCCCTACTTCGAGCAATGTCGAACCCTGGCCACCGTCGACGACGGTGTCGGCCTCGACAATCAGGAGCAGGGCCTGCCGGTCATGCTCTGTCGGAGCGCCGGGCGGTGGCCGAGCCTCTGGCCGCACCTCACACACTACGACTGAGGCGCATATCCGATCGTCTCCGGCTTGAGCGCATATGTGCGAGGCTTGCCCGGGGGGAGGAAGGGGCAGCAAGGGAGAAGGGGGCGGGACCGCTTCCCGCTGACACGCCGATCGAGGTTGATCTCTGGCCCCAGGACGAGCAGTCCGGGTGCTGGGCGGACATGACTCGCACGTTCGTGTGCGGCGAGATCAGCGACGCGATCGCCGAGCTGCACGCAGTGGTTCTCGACGCTCACCAGCGGGCGTGCGCCCGCGCCTCACCCGGCATCAGCGGCGTCGAAGAACACATGATCGCGGGTGACGTCATCGCCGTGAGCCCGGAACGGTCATCGCGGGATCGGCGGCAGCCGCGTCGAAGAACATTCCCTGGTCCTCGATCGTCTCGACCTGTGGTGATGACGATCGCGGGGCCTTCAGGCAATTAGGCTGGAGCGTCGCCCGCCGCGTCGGATGTCGGCACTCTGTCCGCTCCCAGATCGGTCAACGCCAGCTTGGCGGTTCCATGCGACTCAACCGCTCCGGCGTCGAGGAGATTCTGAATCACGAGCAGCGCTTCGGGATCATCCGAGTCCCGCGGTGGCACGAGCGAGCCGGGCACATCCGTGCGCCGCACCGACGCTCGAAGGTCTCCGCCGGCGAGCCGCGCTAGATACGCGATGATCTCGAGTACGTCCTGCTCGGTAGGGAGTGCCATCAGCCCACAGCCTACGCCGCGAGGTCCTCGAGCGCTCCCGGCGGCCTGCTTCTCGCCGCATGTCGTGAACGCGTTTTGGACGCTGTGGCGTCACGCTGAGACTGGGGACTGACGGTGCTCGTCTTGCCAAGCGCTTGGAGCGCCGTCGGAGGATCGTGAGCTCCGGGATGTGCGCCCGCGGAGGCAGCGCCAGGCCGCCGGCTCGCCGGTCCTAGGATCTGTCTTGAGTCAGACCTGATCGCCATCGAGGGCAACCAGTACTTCCCGCCGTCCTCGCTTCGCGCGGACGCGTTCAGAGACAGCTCGACGCCGTACACCTGCCCCTGGAAGGGCGTTGCCCAATACCACGACCTCTCGGTCGGCGGTTCGGTCTACCACGACGCAGCGTGGAGCTATCCGAACCCCTACCCCGCCTCGTTTGACCGAGTCGGGAGCGATTCCACCGGCTATGTCGCCTTTGACAAGAAGCAGGTCACAATCGCCTGAACTCTCCTCCGCGGTGGCGGCTGCCGGCCTGTCGGGTCTTCCGGCCGCCGTCGTTGAGGGCTCGTCGCAGCAGCATGTCGACGTGGGCGTTGAGGCTGCGGAACTCGTCAGCGGCCCATCGGGCCAGGGCATCGTGGACTGTCGGGTCGATGCGCAGCAGCACCTGCTTGCGCTCACGGCTCACGAGTACAGGGTGCCGGTGTTAACGACCGGAGACGCAGGCTGCTCGGCACAGAGCACGACCATCAGGTTGCTCACCATGGCTGCTTTGCGCTCTTCGTCGAGCTCGACGATGCTGCGCTCATCCAATCGGGCGAGGGCCATTTCCACCATCCCGGTGGCGCCCTCGACGATCCGCGAGCGGGCCGCGACGACGGCGTTGGCCTGCTGGCGGCGGAGCATCGCCTGGGCGATCTCCGATGCGTAGGCGAGATGACTGATGCGGACCTCGACGATCTCCACCCCGGCGATGGCAACTCGCTGGGCCACCTCTTGCGCGAGCTCGGCGGCGACGACGTCGGTGAAGCCGCGCAGCGAGATGCCCGCGCTGACGGGATCGTCGTAGGGATGGGTGGTGGCGACGTGGCGCAACGCCGACTCGGCCTGAACCTCAACGAAGTTGAGGTAGTCATCGACGGCGTAGGCCGCGCGTGAAGTATCGGCCACCTGCCAGACGACGATCGCGGCGATCTCCACCGGGTTGCCGTCAGCGTCGTTGACCTTCAGATGGTTGGTCTCGAAGTTGCGGACCCGGATGCTGAGCGTCCGCCGGTCGGCCAGCGGCACGATCCACCACAGACCGGTACGGCGGACGGTGCCGACATAGCTGCCAAAGAACCGCACGACCTTGGTATGACCCGGCTGGACGATCACCAGCGAGGTCAAGACCACCACCCCGACGACGATCGGCACCCCAGCCAGCCCCGGGACCGAGCTGCCGCCCAGGAGGATCGCCGCGGCGATGCAGACGGCGAGGACGAGCACGCCGGCCCAGCCGGTGATCGCCCACGCGGGGCGCTCCTGGATGACGACGCGGGTTCCCGAGTGCCCGACCGGAGTCGCCTCGGGCTGGCGGTATTGCTGGACGTCCTGGCTCATGACTTCCTACTCATGGACTGCCTCTCCAGATTGATCTACACGCGGTCGACGCCACCCGGCAGCACCGACGCAACCGTCACTTCGCGTCCATCCAAGCCTCACTCGGACTCGCACTGGCTGCTCGGCGATACAAGAGATAGCCGCAGTAGAGGTGCCCGGTGGCTGCCGGGATCAGCAGGATCCGCCACCAGCCGCCGCGGTCGTAGCCGTACAGAATGGCGGTGAGGATGAGCAGCCAGCCACCGGAAGCCAGACGCACGCGGGCCCAGAACCGCGGATGATTCCTTTCCCACGACGGCACAACCCTCAATAGCGAGTCCCCGTTCATGATTCCTCCTTCACGAACCTGGTCGGAAAGTGTTATCGAAGTGATATCACTTTCCTCGTAGATGCGCAAGCGCGATCACCGCGATTCCGAGCGACCGGTTTTCGCGCTAGGCCGCGATCCGGCACGCCGAGCAATCGACCACGCCGGCGCGTTCCTGACCCATTGTGGAAGCATCATCGTCGTGGTCGTGCTGCTCGTCTTCGGAGTCCAGTCGCTCCTGCACGGCGTGGCCGGCTGATAGCCGTGACCAGCCCGCCTCTCTCGGCAGCGGCGACCGTGCGCGGAACCTATGGGCCGCCCGACGGCGACCGGATCCTCATCCTCTACACCGGGGGGACGATCGGGATGGCGCCCGGGCGTGACGGAGCGCTCGCTCCGCTGGAGGTGTCCGAGCTGGTCAAGTACGTGCAAACCCCCGATGGTCCACCGGTCGGGCTCACCGTCGCCTCGTTTGAGCGACCGATCGACTCCGCGGCGATCCGGCCGGCGGACTGGCTGGCGATCGCCGACGCCGTGCAGGACCTCGCCGGTGACCACGTGGGGATCGTGATCCTCCACGGCACCGACACGATGGCCTACACCTCCTCGGCGCTGAGCTTCCTACTCGAGGGCATCGACCGCCCGGTGGTCCTGACCGGGGCGCAGCGCCCGTTGACGGTCCTGCGCTCGGACGCCGCGCAGAACCTCACCACGGCGACCGCGATCGCCGCCCGCCGCCAAGACCGCGGTCCGGCAGTCGCCGAGGTCTGCCTCTTCTTCAACGACGTGCTCCTGCGGGGCAATCGCGCCACCAAATCTCACGCCGACAGCTACGCGGCGTTCAGCTCACCCAACCTGGCGCCGCTCGCCCGGGCGGGCGTCACGCTCGAGGTCGACCCCGCGCTGACGCGACCAGCCCAGCCAGGCCCCCCGCGTCGCACCGGCGCGACGTGCCCCGACGTCGCCGCGGTACGGCTGCACCCCGCGCTCGACCAGGCCACCCTGAGCGCGACGCTCGCAACACCAGGCCTGCGCGGCGTCGTGCTCGAGGCCTACGGCGCGGGCAATGCCCCCACCGAGCCGTGGTTCCTCGGTGCGCTCACGCGCGCCACCGCGGACGGGATCGTGGTCGTGGTCACCACCCAGTGCGGCGCTGGAACCGTCCGCGCCGGTCACTACGCCACCGGCGCGGCACTGTTTGCGACCGGCGCGGTGACCGGACACGACCTGACCTTCGAAGCCGCGCTGACCAAGCTCATGGTGCTGCTTAACCGCAACTCGCCACAACGAGTCCGTGAACTGATGCCACAGCCGATCGCGGGAGAACTCACCGTCGCGGAGCGCTGAGGCGTCGCCGCCGGCCGTCGCCCACGGTCTGAGCGCATCACCGCGACCCTTGTGACTGAGGATGAGGAATTCATATGACAGGTGTTACTGATAACGACGACGCTTTTGGCCAGGTATTCACTCTCCCGCCTCTGGGTCCCCCGCCATGGCATCCACCTGGAGCGCGCTCCAAGTGGATGCCCCCGGGTCAGCGGGAGCCGCGCGGCTTGGAGGCTCAGGTCGGACCGGGTCCGGTATTCGATTGCCTTCCGGCGCAGCCTGTGCGAGCGGCCGCAGTAGGCTGTCGGCGTGGCCGGTTGCTTCCTCGTCAGGCAGGCGCGTGGGCCGCGCTGGGATCCCTCGTGCGGTCGCCGCGAGCAGATCGGCTGGGATCAGCACGTCGCGTTCATCGACCGGCTCAGCGAGGACAGCAAGATCCTGCTCGGCGGCCCGATCGGTGACGTTGACGGGGAGTATGTCGTGCTCGTTGTGTACGCGTCGGGCGAGGCGGAGGCGCGCGCCATGTTCGCCGACGACCCATGGATGGACAGCATCTTGAAGATCGAGAGCGTCGAGGCTTGGACACTCTGGGTCGGGGCGGACAAGCTCGCCGCATCCACCTGAAGCCGAAGGTGGCCGCGTTGCCGGGCGTGCTGCCGTGGAGCACGCCGATCGGTACAAAGACCATCGCGGGGTGACGAGCGTGCCCGACGGCTGCCGGGACACCGCGGCCACCGCGAGCACGGCAAAGGCGACGATGGTCGAGGGTCCAGGTCACCGAAGTTCGCCGTCTACAGCGATCCGTGGATCGCGACGCGAGCGACGCTGCGGATCGCGTCCCACGGGTCTGCGGGCATCGTGGCCGAGGGGGAGGCCCCCGGATGCTGGGGAGCAATGCGCACCCGAAGGGCCTGGGGTCTGCTGCGAAAACGCAACGGAGGTTCGAGCCTTGCCGCCTCGCCATCGATGCCGGCCGCGATCGGACGGTCGGAGTGGACCTCAAACGATGATGCCGCCCACTCCTGCACGCGCTGCTCGCCGCCCCTCGGCGCGCCTGCATGGAGTGCTGTGATGCCGAGTACGCCGCCGTCCAGGCGCGGGCGGGTGCCCGACCCGAGAGCACGGCCGAGCCGGTAGGCGTCGTTTGAGACGAGCACGACGGCGCTGGTTTCATGATCGCGGCCGTCAGCGCCGGTCCAGCGCAAGTCAAGCGCCTCGCCCCCCGGCCCGAGCACCGTCGGCATCGTGTTGGCGATCGTGCGCAGCTTCGCGTTTCGATAGCCCTTTTTCTGAACCGCCTCGGCGTAGACACCGAGCGAAACGTTGTTCACAAACACGCGGCCGTTGACCTCGGCGAGGTCGACAACACGCTCCCCGCCCTTCGTGAACGCGTCCAGGGCTCCCACGACATCGTCGCGATCGACCCCGAGATCGAGCGCGAAATGGTTACGTGTCCCAGCCGGCACACAAATGTACGGGAGCCCCCGCTCCGCGGCGATCGTGGCGACAATCGCCTGGGTGCCGTCCCCGCCGGCCACCCCTACCGCGTCCGCGCCGCCGTCGATCGCGTCGCGCACGAGCACCTCCAGATCATCGCCCAAGTGCAGCTCGACCGGCTCCACGCCGCGCGCCCGCGCCTCACGCGCAACCTGGAAGCGCTCCGCCTTACCGCCACCCGACTTCGGGTTATAGAACAACACCGGCCGCTTCGGCACCGGCGCGGCGGGAAGCTCCGCATGGACGGCGAACACCCGTCGCGCCGCCTCGATCGACAGCACAAGCCCCGCCAGGATCAACGCATCCTCGACCACCCGCCCCTCGAGTACGACGAGGACGACAGCGCCGGCGAGCAACAAACCGGCGCCCGCCGCACCGACGAGACGGGCCACGCCGCGATGAATCAACGCCCACCACGCCACCACCAACGCAACAACCACGCACGCCAGCACGGTCAGACCCCGAGGGAATCTCTGCACGCCAACCACCACCGCCAACACCACAGACCCCGCCAACAACAAGAGCGACACGATCGCCGCTAGCCGCCGATTCACCACACAGCCTCCTTGATCGACGAAGGGTCGTCCACGCCGCTTGCCCTGCCGACGAGGAATACCACGAGAGCTCTCAAGTCGCCATCCACACAGCAGCAGGTGGCCCACGGCGAGGGCTGACGACCTCGGCGATCAACGCGCCGGGGTTTATGGATCGGCTGCATCCGGCGATAGCACCTTCGGTCTTCTGCGGCCTAGCCATCGACTCCAAGCACAAGCGTGAGTGCACCACTCCCGCGGTGGTATGACGGCTCCGCGCAGCCACCAACTGTCTCGCCAGGGACCACCAGGGGGCTTCGCTAAACAGGATGCACACGACGGCGTTGTGCTCGCCGTTGCGCTCGTGCATCATCACTGGGCGCAACCATCACGCCAACGCAACGGCCGCAATCAACGAGCTCGCGACCGGCTATCCGGGCTACAACGGTCAGATCCCGTTCGAGAACGGGTTTCTCTCGGGGATCCTCCAGCCGCACGGCTACAGCACCTACCTCGTTGGCAAGTATCACCTGATGCCGTCGAGTATGAGTCGGCGGCCGGCCCGTTTGACCGTTGGCCGCTGGGCCGTGGGTTTGAGCGCTTCTACGGGTTCCTGGGCGGTGACACGAGCCAATGGACGCCGGATCTGGTCTATGACAATCATCAGGTCGAGCCGCCTCGTTCTCCGGAGGAGGGCTTCACCTGACCGAGGACCTGGCGGATACGGCGATCCAGTTCATCGCCGACGCGGAGCAGGTCGTGCCGCACAAGCCGTTTTACTTGCATAGCTTGGATAAGGGACAGCGACTCCCCGCGTCAACACACAGTGCAACATTGCAGCAAGTGCAGTTTCGTTATGCTGTTCCGATGAATTCGGCCGGAGCCAGACAGCCCGCCACGGGCCACCGCGCGCGCAAGAAACAGGCGACGCGCGACGCGATTGAAAGCGCGGCCCTAAAGCTCTTCGCCAAGCAGGGCTACGACGAAACGACGCTGGCGCAGATCGCCGAGACAGCCGGAGTCGCTCCGCGAACGATCTTCTCCTACTTCGAGAGCAAAGAAGACATCCTGTTCGCCGACGAGCCGCTCTTCTACGCACGTCTCGAGGACGCGCTGCTGCGACGTTCGCCGGGCCAGACCACCGTGGAGGCTCTACGTGGCTTCCTCACATCAGATGACGAGATCGACAAGCGCGCAAGGCGTCGCGGCCGGATCATCGCGGCGAGCAAGAACCTACGGGGCCGAGACCGTGCGCGCTCGGCCTCGCTCGAACGCATCCTCGCGGCATCGATCGCCAAGGATCTCGACGCTGGCCCTGATGACGTCCGACCCGTCCTCGTCGCGGCCTCGATGACGGGTGCGTTCAGCGCGGCGCGCAGCCGTCTGCTTGATGGGCAGGGTCGCCCGCTCAGCCACGCCCAAACCCTGCACGTCCTCGATCTCGCGTTGACGTTCCTCGCTGGGGGGCTCGACTCTCTCCGAGGCGAGAACCCGGAGTAGCCCGAACGGAAGCGATGACATGCCTACCCTGCCGGCGCACCTCGGCAACTTCCTGCTCAACAGGACGCCCGCACACTTCTATGATGCGGTATAGAACCACCGTTGAGCGGAAAAGTGAGGCGAAGTGGCACGCATCGACATCGACCACCTGACCCTGGAGCTCGGCCAGGAGCTCGACGCGCGGCTGGTGGACGCCGACGCCGCGCTCGCGGCGCAGTTCCCCGGCGATCGAGCCGGCCGCCAGCCAGTGCACACCGTCTACGTCGCCGCTGACCGCTATCACGCTGCGCTCGTCCCGGACTGGGGCGCCGAGGCGCTCGCCGCGCTCGATGCGCATCACGGCCTGTTCGCCGAGCTTGTAGGCGACGACGAGATCGTGGCGCGCGTGCGCGGCAAGCTCGCCGCCGAACCGATTGAGGACCTGCGGATCGACTTCGAGGATGGCTACGGCATCCGCCCGGACCCCGCCGAGGACGGCGATGTGGCAGCGGCCGGCGCCGCGCTGGCGGCGAGCGTGTCCGAGGGCGCCGCGTCGCCGTTCCGTGGCATCCGGATCAAGAGCCTCGAGGCGCCGACCCGGCGCCGCGCGATACGGACGTTCATCGCGTTCGTCGGCGCGCTCGCCGAGGCCGGCGCGAGGCTGGATGGGTTCGTCACCACGCTGCCCAAGGTGACAAGCGTCGAGCAGGTGCAGGCGTTGGTCCACCTGTGCGCGCGAACCGAGAGCGCGGCGGACGCCGGAAGACTGCGCTTCGAGATCCAGGTCGAAACGCCGCAGTCGATCCTGAGCCCGGACGGAGCGGCGCTCGTGGCCAGGATGGTGCATGCGTCCGCCGGCCGGTGCGCCGCGCTGCACTACGGCACCTACGACTACTCGGCGTTCTGCGGGATCGCCGCGCGGTATCAGAGCATGGCGCACCCGGTCGCCGACCACGCCAAGCTCGTCATGCAGGCGGCCGCGGCCGGCACCGGGGTGCGGCTCTCGGACGGCTCGACCAACGTGCTGCCGGTCGGCGACGGCGCGGGAGTGCGCCGGGGCTGGGAGCTGCACCTGCAACTGGTGCGCCGGTCGCTCGAGCGCGGCTACTACCAGGGCTGGGATCTGCACCCGGCCCAGCTGCCGACCCGGTACGCCGCGACGTTTGGCTTCTACCGCGAAGGCCTCGCCGAGGCGCAGCGGCGCCTGCGCGACTACTTCGAGCGCACCGGCTCCGCGATCCTCGACGAGCCGGCAACCGTCCGCGCCCTCGCCGACTACGTGCTGCGGGCGCTCCACTGCGGCGCGGCCGACGCCGACGAGGTGTGGGCGGCTACAGGCCTCGACGCCCGCCGGCTCGCTGAGCTGGGCCGCCCGAGCCGTTGACACCGCGCTCCAATCGACGTAGGCTTCCAACATACGGTAAGAACTTTCCGTTGGACGGAAGCAAGTTCAAACGAATCAACCGCGACGAAGGAGCCTCCCGCATGGGCATCTCGCTCGGAGCAAATCAATACGGCAAGGCGGAGAACCGCGTCGTGCGCATCTATCGCGACACCGCTCGGCACGAGATCGCCGACCTCAACGTGTCGACCTCGCTGCGCGGCGACTTCGCCGACGCCCACATGACCGGCGACCAGGCCGACGTGCTGCCGACCGACACGCAGAAGAACACCGCGTTCGCCTATGCCAAACGGCACGGCGTGAGTTCGCCGGAGGACTACGCGATCGCCCTGGGCCGGCGTTTCCTGCAAGCGGCGCCCAAGGCCGAGAGCGCCCAGATCCGGGTCGAGCAGTACCCCTGGGATCGCATCGCGACCGAGCCCGACGGCCACGACCATGCGTTCGTTCGGCGCGGCGACGGAACGCGGACGACCGTGGTCACCGTGCGCGGCCGCAGCGATGCCGAGCACGTGTCGGTGGTGTCGGGCCTGACCGACCTGGTGCTGCTGAAGTCGACCGGCTCGGAGTTCCGCGGCTTCCTCAAGGACGAGTACACCACGCTTCAGGAGACCGACGACCGCATCATGGCGACCTCGCTCGTCGCCCGCTGGCGCTACGCGAGCGCCGAGGTCGACTGGAACGCCGTCTACGACTCCGTCCGCGCCACGTTGCTGGAGGCATTCGCCACGACCTACAGCCGGGCGCTGCAGGAGACCCTGTACCTGATGGGCACGCGCGTGCTCGAGACCCACGACGAGGTCGTCGAGATCAGATTCTCCGCGCCGAACCGGCACCACTTCCTCGTCGACCTTAAGCCATTCGGGCTGCGCAACGATGGTGAGGTGTTCATCGCCGCCGACCGGCCGTACGGCCTGATCGAGGCGACCGTGGCGCGCGACGGCGCTCCCGACCCGGGCGACGCCTGGCTCGGCGTCCCGGCGTTCGCGTGAGCCGGAGAGGTCTCATGGACGATCACGGATTGGACTACCTCGTCAACTGCTCGATGCTCTTCTCCGAGCGGCCGCTGCTGGAGCGTCCCGCCGCCGCCCGGGGCGCCGGCTTTGACGCGATCGAGTTCTGGTGGCCATGGCCGGAGCAGCCGGTGCCCGCCGACGCAGAGATCGACGCATTCGTGCGCGCGATCCGCGACGCCGGGGTGCGGCTGATCGGGCTGAACTTCTTCGCGGGCGACCTCGCCGGGCCTGACGCCGGCGTCCTGTCGATCCCGGACCGCTCGGCGCAGTTCCGTGACAACCTCGACGTCGCGGTCGGCCTCGGCGAGCAACTCGACGTGACCGCGTTCAACGCGCTGTACGGCAACCGGGTCGACGGGGTCGGGGCGGCGCAGCAGGACGAGCTCGCGCGCGACAACCTCGGGCGCGCCGCCGACGCGGCCGCCCGGATCGGCGCCAGCGTGCTGGTCGAGCCGGTGAGCGGTCCCAAGCCCTACCCGCTACGGACGGCCGACGAGGCCGTGGCGGTGGTCGACGCGGTCCGGGCGGCCGGCCACGAGAACGTCGGGTTCCTCTGTGACCTGTTCCACCTGGCCAACAACGGCGACGATGTGGACGCCGCGATTGCGCGGCACGCGGACGTCACCAGCCATGTGCAGATCGCCGACTGCCCCGGTCGGGGGGAGCCCGGCAGCGGCGCGCTGGATCTAAACCGCCACCTCCGCGACCTGGCCGACCGCGGGTACGCGGGCTGGGTCGGCCTGGAGTACAAGCCGACCACCGACACCGAGGCGAGCCTGCAGTGGTTGCCGATGGAGCGGCGCGCGGCTCGCCATCTGAAAGCACGCCGATGACCGGCGCGCGTGCAGTCAAACATCGGCCCGGCACGCAGGAAGCATCCTGCGGGTCGACAGGAAAGTGAGGACGAGCATGAGCACCGTTGGTTTCATCGGCCTGGGCATCATGGGCAGCCCGATGGCGGTCCACCTGCAGACGGCCGGGCACCAGGTGCGCGGCTACAACAAGCGCCGTGACACCACCGGCCCGCTCGTCGCCGCGGGCGGCCGCAAGGCGTCCTCGATTGCCGACGCGGTGCAGGGCGCCGACGTCGTCGCGATCATGGTGCCCGACTCCCCCGACGTGCAGGAGGTGCTCACCGGCCCGGACGGCGTGTTCGACAGCGCCGCTCCCGGCACGCTCGTGATCGACTTTTCGAGCATCCGGCCGGACGTCACCGCCGAGCTGGCCGCGGCCGCGGACGAGCGGGGCCTCCGGCTGCTCGACGCGCCCGTCTCCGGCGGCGAGGCCGGAGCCAAGGACGCCGTCCTGTCGATCATGGTCGGGGGCGCGGCCGAGGACTTCGCGGCCGCCGAGCCGATCTTCGACGCGGTCGGCCGGACGATCGTGCACGTCGGTCG
The DNA here is from genome assembly GCA_963830395.1 of uncultured Actinomycetota bacterium. GTDB lineage: Bacteria > Actinomycetota > Thermoleophilia > Solirubrobacterales > Solirubrobacteraceae > Palsa-465. The sequence goes on along the minus strand of CAWHMI010000022.1, from coordinate 50,669 downwards.
CAGCGGCGCGGGCCAGACGGTCAAGGCGGCCAACCAGCTGATCGTCGGCGTCAACCTCGAGGTGCTCGCCGAAGCGGTCGTGTTCCTCGAGGCCTACGGAGTCGACACCGAGGCTGCGCTCGACGTGCTCGGGGGTGGGTTGGCCGGCTCGAAGGTGCTCGAGCAGAAGCGCGAGAACATGCTGGGGCGATCGTTTGACCCGGGCTTTCGCATCGACCTGCACCACAAGGACATGGGGATCGTCACCTCGGCCGCGCGGGAGGCCAGCGTGATCCTGCCGCTCGGCTCGATCGCCGCGCAGCTGATGGCCTCGGCGCGTGCCTGCGGCGACGGCGATCTCGACCACTCGGCGCTGCTGCGCGGTGTCGAACGGCTCGCCGGACGCCAAGAGGCGCAACCGTGACGCGCGTCCGGGCGGCAAGCCGGCCCCCGCGCGCCTGACATGACGGACACGAGTGAAACGGAGCGATGACCGATATGGCACGCATGACCGCGGCCCAGGCCGCAGTGAGCATCTTGAAGGCGGAAGGCGCAACCCATCTGTTCGGATTGCCGGGCGCGGCGATCAACCCGTTCTACAAGGCGATGGCGCTCGACGGCGGACTGCGCCACACGCTCGCCCGACACGTGGAGGGCGCCTCGCACATGGCCGAGGGGTACACCCGCGCCGCGGCCGGCAACATCGGGGTCTGCATCGGGACGAGCGGACCGGCGGGCACCGACATGATCACCGGGCTGTACTCGGCCTCCGCGGACTCGATCCCGATCCTGTGCATCACCGGCCAGGCGCCGGTGGCCAAGCTGCACAAGGAGGACTTTCAGGCGGTCGACATCGCGGCCGTGGCCAGGCCGCTCACCAAGATGGCGGTGACGGTGATGGAGCCGGGGCAGGTGCCGGGCGTCTTTGCGCAGGCGTTTCACCTGATGCGGTCCGGACGCCCGGGGCCGGTACTGATCGACCTGCCGATCGACGTCCAGCAGGCCGAGATCGAGTTCGACCCCGCCACCTACGAGCCGCTTGAAGTGTTCAAGCCCCGGGCCACCCGCGCCCAGATCGGGCGCGCGCTCGATCTGCTCGACGCGGCGCAGCGGCCGTTGATCGTCGCCGGCGGCGGGGTCATCAACGCCGACGCCGCGGAGGCGCTCGTCGAGTTCGCCGAGCTCACCGGGGTGCCGGTGGTCCCGACGCTGATGGGCTGGGGCACGATTCCAGACAACCATCCGCTCAACGCCGGGATGGTCGGGCTGCAGACCTCGCGCCAGTACGGCAACGCCTCGCTGCTGGGCGCCGACTTCGTGCTCGGGATCGGTAACCGCTGGGCCAACCGGCACACCGGCGGGCTCGCCACCTACACCGCGGGCCGCACGTTCGTCCACGTCGACATCGAGCCGACGCAGATCGGGCGGGTGTTCGCGCCCGACTACGGGATCGTCTCCGACGCCGGAGCGGCGCTTGCGCTGTTCGTTGAGGCCGCCCGCGAGCGCGACCTCCCGGACCGCTCCGAGTGGGCGGACGCGTGCGCCGAGCGCAAGCGCACGATGCTGCGCAAGACGAGCTTCGACAACGTCCCGATCAAGCCGCAGCGGGTTTACCAGGAGATGAACCGCGCGTTCGGCGAGGACGTCCGCTACGTGAGCACGATCGGGCTGTCCCAGATCCAGGCGGCCCAGCTGCTGCACGTCTACCGCCCACGGCACTGGATCAACGCCGGGCAGGCCGGCCCGCTCGGCTGGACCGTGCCGGCCGCACTTGGCGTCGCCACCGCTGATCCGGACGCGACCGTCGTGGCGCTGTCAGGCGACTACGACTTCCAGTTCATGATCGAGGAGCTCGCTGTCGGCGCGCAGTTCAACATCCCCTACATCCACGTCGTCGTCAACAACGCCTACCTCGGGCTGATCCGCCAGTCGCAGCGGGGGTTCGACATGGACTACTGCGTGCAGCTGTCGTTCGAGAACGTCAACTCTCCCGGGGTCAATGGCTACGGCGTCGACCACGTCAAGGTCGCCGAGGGTCTGGGCTGCAAGGCGCTGCGGGTGTTCGAGCCCGACGAGATCCTGCCCGCCCTCGACGAGGCCAAAGAGCTGATGACCCGGTTCCGGGTGCCGGTCATCGTCGAGGCGATCCTCGAACGGGTCACGAACGTGTCGATGGGGACCGAGCTCGACCAGGTCATGGAGTTCGAGGAGCTGGCGATGTCGGGAGCCGACGCCCCCACTGCGGCGTATGCCAACCTCGACTGATGGCGCGGGTGCTGCTCGCTCCCGACAAGTTCAAGGGGACGCTGAGCGGCGCTGAGGTCGCCGCCTCGCTCGCCGAGGGCATCCGGAGCCGGCGGCCGACCGCCGAGGTGGTGGCGGTGCCGGTCGCCGACGGCGGTGATGGGACGCTCGCCGCGTTCGAGGCGGTCGGCTTTGAGCGCGTCGCGCTGCTCGCGACCGGCGCCACCGGGCGGGCCACGCCGACGTGGTACGTACGACGAGGCGAGGACGCGGTTGTGGAGCTGGCCGAGCTGGCCGGGCTGGCGGGACTGCATGGCGCGTTTGCTCCGCTGACCGCGACGAGTCGGGGCCTCGGGGAGGCGATCGCCCACGCGCTCGACGCCGGCGCCACCCGGGTGCTGGTCGGGATCGGCGGCAGCGCGTCGACCGACGGCGGGCTCGGGCTCGTCCAAGCGCTCGGCGCCCGGGCGCGCGATGCGTCGGGCGCGGAGGTCGGACCGGGGGGAGCGGGAGCCGCGACGGCCGCCACGCTCGATCTCGGCGGCCTGCATCCGCGGCTGGCAGCGGCGCGCATCGAGGTCGCCTGCGACGTCGACAATCCGCTGACCGGACCGGAGGGTGCGGCCGCCGTCTACGGCCCGCAGAAGGGCGCCGAGCCCGCCCAGGTCAGCCGGCTCGACATGGCGCTTGCGCACTGGGCCGACGTCGTCGCCGCGGCGACCGGCCACGACCACCGCGCTGACCCGGGCGCGGGCGCGGCCGGCGGCGTCGGGTTCGCGGCGGTCGCGATCCTTGGCGCCGGGCTCCGTCCCGGCGCCCAGCTGATGCTCGCCCAGCTCGGGTTCGCCGACGCGCTCGCCGGCGCAGACCTCGTCGTCACCGGCGAGGGGTCGCTCGACGAGCAAACGCTGCGTGGCAAGGCGCCGGCGGCCGTCGCCGCCGCCGGCCGCGACGCCGGAGTGCCGGTCACCGCGGTGGCCGGTCGCTGCCTGCTCGACGGCCCACGGCTGCAGGCCGCCGGCTTCGACGATGTCTACACACTGCTCGACGAGGCCGCCACGCCGCAGCAAGCGCTCGACGAGGCCGCCTCGCTGCTGCGGCGGATCGGTGCACGACTGAGCGATCGGCTGCCCGATGCCTGAGTCGATGGTCGACCGGGCCTTCATCGCCGCGCGCGCACTCGTCGACGGCGCCGAGCGGCCGTGCGTCGTCACCGTGCGCGACGGGCGCATCGCCGCGGTGCTCGACGGCGGCCGCGCTGACGCGGTCGCTGCGCGCGACACCGTCCACCTGGCCGACGGCGAGGTGCTGCTGCCCGGCCTGGTCGACACGCACGTGCACATCAACGAACCGGGGCGCACCGAGTGGGAGGGGTTTGACACCGGCACCCGCGCCGCGGCGGCCGGCGGCGTGACGACCGTGATCGACATGCCGCTCAACAGCATCCCGCCGACGACCTCGGTGGCCGCGCTGGCGCTCAAGCGCGACCGGGCTGCCGCGCAGGCGCACGTCGACGTCGGCTTCTGGGGTGGCGCGGTGCCGGGCAACGCGAGCGAGCTGGAGGGGCTGCACGCGGCGGGCGTGTTCGGCTTCAAGTGCTTTTTGGTCGACTCCGGCGTGCCGGAGTTCCCGCCGCTGGACCCGACCGGTCTGGCGGCGGCGATCGCCGAGACGGCCCGGCTCGGCACGCTCTTGATCGTGCATGCCGAGGACGCCGAGCTGATCGCGGCGGCGCCGGCGCCCGGCGGACCGGCGTACGCGAAGTACCTGCGCTCACGGCCGGCGGCCGCCGAGGAGCGGGCGATCGCGCGCGTCCTCGCCGCGGCCCGAAACGGACCCACCCGCCCACGTGCGCACGTTCTGCACCTGTCGAGCGCCGGCGCGCTGGCACAGCTGCGCGCCGCCCGCGCCGACGGCGTCGACGTGTCGGTCGAGACCTGTCCGCACTACCTCGCGCTCGACTCCGGGGCAATCGACGACGGCGCGACGCAGTTCAAGTGCGCCCCGCCGATCCGTGACCCCGACAACCGCGAGCGACTTTGGGACGGGCTGGTCGGCGGCGAGATCGACATGATCGTGTCCGACCACTCTCCGTGCACCACGGATCTCAAGCGCCTGGACACCGGCGACTTCGCTGCGGCGTGGGGCGGGATAGCGTCGCTGGAGCTCGGCCTCCCGATCGTGTGGACGGCGGCCCGCGCGCGGGGGTGCGGCCTCGCCGACGTGGTGCGCTGGATGGCGACCGCTCCGGCCGATCGCGTCGGACTGACGGACAAGGGCCGGATTGCGGTCGGGGCCGACGCCGACCTCGTCGTGTTCGACCCGGAGGCGGAGTTCGTCGTCGATCCGTCGCGCCTGCAGCAGCGCAACCCGGTGTCCGCCTATGCCGGGCGCCGGCTGACCGGCGTGGTGCGCCAGACGTGGCTGCGGGGCGAGAGGGTCGACCTAGCGGGCGCCGCCGCTCACGGCAGACTGATCGAGAGAGGACAGCGAGGGTGACGAGCTACTACGTGCCGCGCGGAGGGCTGCCCGGCCAGACCGAGCTGGCAACCGACCGCACGCGGTTCACCGCGGCCTACGCGCTGCTGGCCAAGCGCACGATGCGCGACATCGTGACCAGCTACCTGCCGTTCTGGGAGGACACGCGGCTGTGGGTGATCGCGAGGCCGCTGTCGGGGTTCGCGGAGACGTTTTCGCAGTACATCGTCGAAGTCGCCTCAGGTGGTGGATCGGATCGCCCGGAAGCGGACCCGGGCGCCGAAGCGGCGCTGTTCGTCGTCGATGGCGCCGTCGAGCTCACGATCGAGGGCGTCGCGCACGTCCTGGAACCCGGGGGCTACGCCTACCTGCCGCCCGGCAGCGCTTGGACGTTGCACAACCGCGCTGGGCGGTCAGCCTCGTTTCACTGGATCCGCAAGGCGTACCAGCATGTCGCCGGCCTCGACGCGCCCGAGCCGGTGATCGCCAACGAGCGGGAGATCGAGCCGGTGGCGATGCCTGGCACCCACGGCGCCTGGGCGACGACGAGGTTCGTGGACCCGGCCGATCTGCGCCACGACATGCACATCACGATCGTGACCTTGGCGCCCGGCGCATCGATCCCGTTCGCGGAGACCCATGTGATGGAGCACGGCCTGTACGTGCTGCAGGGCAAGGCGGTGTACCTGCTCAACCAGGACTGGGTGGAGGTGGAGGCCGGCGACTTCATGTGGTTGCGCGCGTTCTGCCCGCAGGCGTGCTGCGCGGCGGGGCCGGATCCGTTCCGCTACCTGCTGTACAAGGACGTCAATCGCCACGCTCCGCTCACTCGCCAGTTCGACTGAACGCGAAGGCGTGTATTCCGCAACACAGAAAAAGTTTTCCGATTTTCTTGTCCGCGCCGACGGTGAGGTGTAGAATCGGACGGGGCACGCAGAGGGCGTTTGCCGGGATCACAACGGTCCCCGACGACGTCAGCCGAGCCATAGACAGTTGAGTCGAGTGGAGGAGAGATGGTCGCTTCCGAGGTCATGATCAACGGGCGCCGTACGCCTCTGGGCGACGTTGCGAATTGGACCACGGCGCTCGACTTCCTGCGCGAGCAGGGTCTCACCGGTTGCAAGGAGGGCTGCGCCGAGGGTGAGTGCGGCGCCTGCTCGGTCCTGATAGCGCGGCCGGGTGTGGCCGCACCGACGGAATGGGTGGCGATCAACGCCTGCCTGGTGCCGATCGCCGCGTTCGACGGCCAGGAGGTGGTCACGGCCGAGGGGCTCGGCGACGCCGACGCACTGCATCCCGTTCAGCACGAGATGGCGGTGCGCGGCGGCTCGCAATGCGGCTATTGCACGCCTGGCTTCATCTGCAGCATGGCGTACGAGTACTACCGCCCCGACCGCACGCCGACCAACGGACACGGCGACGCGGAGCACGGACCCAACGGCTTTGACCTGCACGCGCTCAGCGGCAACCTGTGCCGCTGCACCGGGTACCGGCCGATCAGGGACGCGGCGTACGCACTCGGCACGCCAGCGAGCTCAGACGAGCTCGCCGCTCGGCTCGAGCAGCCAGCGCCCGACCCGGTGGCCACCCGGCTGAGCCGGGACGGTCTCACCTTCACTCGGCCCGCGACGCTCGCCGAGGCGCTGGAGCTTCTCCACCAGCGACCGGAGACCACCCTGATCGCCGGGTGCACCGACCACGGCGTCGAGGTCAACCTGCACGGCAAGCGCCCCGAGGCGGTGCTGGCGATCGACCAACTGCAAGAACTGCGCAACCTGTCGGTCGACCCCGACTGGATCGAGATCGGCGCTGCGCTCTCGCTCACCGAGATCGAGCGCCGGCTCGAGGGTCGTGTGCCACTGCTCGCCAAAATGCTTCCGCAGTTCGCCTCGCGGCTCATCCGCAACGGCGCCACGCTCGGCGGCAACCTCGGCACGGGCTCGCCGATCGGGGACACTCCACCCGTGCTGCTGGCGCTCGGAGCGCAGCTCGTGCTCGCCGGCGTCGACGGCGAGCGGGAGGTCGAGCTGGCCGACTACTTCACCGGTTACCGGAGGAGCGTGCGGCGCGCCGACGAGCTGATCCGCACGATCCGGATCCCGCGGCCGCTCGCCGGCCTGACGGCCTTCCACAAGATCGCCAAGCGGCGATTCGACGACATCTCGAGCGTCGCGGTCGCGTTTGCGATCGACCATGACGACGCCGGGACCGTCCAGCGCGCCCAGATCGGGCTCGGCGGCGTGGCCGCGACCCCGTTGCGGGCGACCGCCACCGAGGCGTCACTGGTCGGCAGGCCCTGGTCGCTTGAGACGGTGACCGGGTCGGCGGAGATCCTGGGCGCCGAGGGCACCCCGATGAACGATCACCGCGCCAGCACCCGGTACCGCGCGGCGATGCTCCGATCGAGCCTGCTGAAGCTGCACGCTGACACCGCGGAGATCGGCGTCGAGTAAGCCCCGACATGACCGTATACACGAACGGGAGAGATCGATGAGTGAGCTGGCCACGCGGCCCGAGAGCCCGGCGGTCGGGATCGCGGTCCCACACGAGAGCGCGGTGTTGCACGTGACCGGCGCGGCGCTCTACACCGACGACTTGATCTATCGCACCAAGGACCTGCTGCACGCCTATCCCGTCCAGACCTCGTATGCGCACGCGCGGATCACCACCCTGAACACCGAGCCGGCGCTCGCCGTGCCCGGTGTCGTGCGGGTGCTGACGGCGGCGGACGTACCGGGGGTCAACGATGCCGGGGTCAAGCACGACGAGCCTTTGTTCCCGTCGGAGATCATGTTCTTTGGGCATGCTGTCTGCTGGGTGCTGGGCGAGACGATCGAGGCCGCCCGGCTCGGCGCGCAAGCCGTCGAGGTCGAGGCCGAGCCGCTGCCGTCCTACGTCACGGTCACCGAGGCGATCGCCGTCCACAGCTTCCAGGGCGGGCAGCCGCAGGTGGCGCGCGGCGACGTGGACAGCGCCCTGGCCGAGGCCGACCGGGTGTTCAGCGGCGAGTTCGAGTTCTCCGGACAGGAGCACTTCTACCTGGAAACGCACGCCGCCCTTGCCCACGTCGACGAGGCGGGACAGGTGTTCGTCCAGTCCAGCACCCAGCATCCCTCGGAGACGCAGGAGATCATCGCCCACGTGCTGGGCCGGCACAACTCGCAGATCACGGTGCAATGCCTGCGGATGGGCGGCGCCTTCGGCGGCAAGGAGATGCAGCCCCACGGCTTCGCCGCGATCGCGTCGCTCGGCGCGATCCTCACCGGCCGCCCGGTGCGGCTGCGGCTCAACCGCACCCAGGACCTGACGATGTCCGGCAAGCGCCACGGCTTTCACGCCGACTGGCGTGTCGGCTTCGACGCCGACGGGGGCCTGCTCGCGCTGGAGGCGACGCTCACCGCGGACGGCGGGTGGAGCCTGGACCTGTCCGAACCAGTGCTGGCGCGGGCGATGTGCCACATCGACAACGCCTACTGGATCCCTCACGCTCGGATCAACGGGCGGATCGCCAAGACGCACAAGGCGTCGAACACGGCGTTCCGTGGCTTCGGCGGCCCCCAGGGAATGATCGTCATCGAAGACATCCTCGGCCGCTGCGCGCCGCTGCTCGGCCTCGATCCGATGGAGCTTCGGCGCCGTAACTTCTACCGCGCGGGACACAGCACCCCCTACGGACAGCCGGTCCGCCATCCCGAGCGGCTGGAGGCCGTATGGGGACAGGCGATCGCCAACGGGGACGTCCTCGCCCGCGCGCGACAGGTGGAGCGGTTCAACGCCACGCACGAGCACGTCAAGCGCGGTCTGGCGATGACGCCGGTGAAGTTCGGGATCTCGTTCAACCTGACCGCGTTCAACCAGGCCGGGGCGCTCGTGCTCGTCTACAAGGACGGATCGGTGCTGATCAACCACGGCGGCACGGAGATGGGCCAGGGCCTGCACACGAAGATGCTGCAGGTGGCGGCCACCACGCTGGGCATTGGGCTGGAACGGGTGCGCCTCGCCCCGACCCGCACCGACAAGGTCCCCAACACCTCGGCGACCGCGGCGAGCTCCGGCGCGGACCTCAACGGCGGGGCGGTCAAGCACGCCTGCGAGCAGATCCGCGATCGGCTGCTGACGGTTGCGGGCGGCATGCTCGGCATCAACCCCCGCGACGTCCGGATCGTCGACGGCGTCGCCCGGCCCCTGTCCGCCTCGCCGGAGACCCACGTCAACTGGGACGAGCTGGTGCGCACCGCGTATTTCCAGCGCGTCCAGCTGTCGGGCGCGGGGTTCTACCGCACCGAGGGGCTGCACTGGGACTCGACGGTGATGCAGGGCAGCCCGTTCAAGTACTTCGCCTACGGGGCCGCCGCCGCCGAGGTCGAGGTCGACGGCTTCACCGGGGCATACCGCACGCTGCGAGTCGACATCGTGCACGACGTCGGCGACAGCCTCTCGCCGCTCATCGACCTCGGCCAGATCGAGGGCGGCTTCGTGCAGGGCGCCGGGTGGCTCACGCTCGAGGACCTGCGCTGGGACATTAGCGACGGTCCGGGCCGCGGCCGCTTTCTGACGCAGGCGGCCAGCACCTACAAGCTGCCGAGCTTCTCCGAGATGCCCGAGACGTTCAACGTGACGCTGCTGCGCGATGCCACCGAGGCGGGCGCGGTATATGGCTCCAAGGCGGTTGGGGAGCCGCCGCTGATGCTGGCGTTCTCGGTCCGTGAGGCGCTGCGCCAGGCGGCCGCGGCCTTCGGGGAGGCCGGCACGAGCGTGAACCTGTCCAGCCCGGCCACCCCCGAGGCGGTCTTCTGGGCAGTGCAGCAGGCGCGTGATCAGGCCGCCGGTGACATGCGCGGTGACGTGATCGAGGGCTATCCCGGTCGGCTGCCGCCGGATCTCGACCCGGATGCGGAGCCCATGCACAAGTCCTCGGAGCAGTTGCAGCACGCAGTGGTGCATGCCTGATGGGCTGTGGCTGGACGCGGTCATCCGCCTGCGCGCGGCCCGCGAGCCCGCCGTCCTCGTCACCCTCGCCACGGTCCGTGGCCACGCGCCGCGCCGGGCGGGCGCGAAGATGGTGGTGAGCGCGACCGGCTCGTGGGGCACGATCGGGGGCGGGAACGTCGAGGCGGTCGCGATCGAGCGAGCGCGCGCGCAGCTGGGGAATCCGTCGGCGTCGCCCGAGCTGATGACTTCCGAGCTGTCGGAGCGCGCCCCGGCCGAGCATGGCGTGCAATGTTGCGGCGGCAAGGTGACCGTCCTGCTCGAGCCGCTGCGGACCGTCCCCGCGGTGGCGATCTTCGGGGCCGGGCACGTCGGGTCCGAGCTCGGCCGCATCCTCGCTCGTCACGACATCGAGCTGCACCTGATCGACACGCGGCCGGACGTCCTCAGCGAGTCTCGGCTCGCCGTGCTCGCCGATGCAGTGGCCACGGTGCACGTCCACCGGGTCCCGGTGCTGCCGGAGTGCGTCGTCGGCGAGTTGCCGCCGGGCTGCCACGTGCTGATCATGACCCACGACCACGCCGAGGACGTGGCGCTGTGCGACGCCGTACTGCGGCGCAGCGACCTGGGGTCGATCGGGCTGATCGGCTCGTCGGGCAAGTGGGCGCGGTTTCGGCGCAGGCTCGCCGACGAGGGGGGCCACGACGCGGCGACGATCGCTCGGATCAAGACGCCGATCGGACTGCCCGACATCAGCGGCAAGGAGCCTGCGACGATCGCGGTCAGCGTCGCCGCGGATCTGCTGCGAACGTTCGAGCGCGAGCGCGAGCGCGAAGGCGCGCGGCCCTGACGATCTATCGCGCCCAGGTGCTCGACGCGCCTGAAGACCCGTTCCGCGGCGGGGCCCTGCGCGCCGATGCCGACGCCGGGCTGCTGGTCACCGCCGACGGCCGGATCGCCGATCGCGGCTCGTTCGCCGAGGTTCGGGCCCGGCACGCTTCCGAGCCCGTTACCGAGCTCGCAGACGGCCTGCTGCTGCCGGGCTTCGTCGACACGCACGTGCACTTCCCCCAGGCGCGGGTGATCGGCGGCCTCGGCATGCCGCTGCTCGACTGGCTGGAGCGCTGCGCGTTGCCCGAGGAGGCACGATTCGCCGACCTCGGGTATGCGCAGGAGGTCGCCGCGGAGTTCGTCGCCGGGCTGGCCGATGCCGGCACGACCACCGCGCTCGTGTTCGGGGCCCATTTTGCGCCGGCCGTCGACGCGCTGTTCGCCGCCGGGTCCGCGCGCGGTCTGCGGATCACGAGCGGGCTGGTGGTGAGCGACCGGATGCTGCGCCCCGAGCTGCACACCACCGCGCAACGCGCCTACGACGACGGGCTGTCGCTGGCGACCCGCTGGCACGGCCGGGAGCGCAGCCGCTATGCGGTGATCCCGCGGTTCGCGTTGTCGTGTAGCGACGACCTGCTCGCCTCGTGCGCGGCGCTCCAGGCGGCCATCCCCGGCAGCTGGTGCACCTCGCATGTCAACGAGAACACGGCCGAGATCGCCACCGTGCGCGACCTGTTTCAGTGCAGTTACGTCGATAGCTATGACCGGCACGGCCTGATCGGGTCGCGGACCGTGCTCGCGCACAACGTTCATCCCACCGACGAGGAGCTGGCGTGCCTGTCCACCGGCGGCGCTGCGGTCGCGCACTGCCCCACGAGCAACGCCGCGCTCGGCAGCGGGCTGTTCCCCCTTAACCGTCACCTCGCCCACCGCGTGCCGGTGGCGCTCGGCAGCGATGTCGGCGCCGGCACCGGCTACTCGCTGTTCAAGGAGGGTCTGCAGGCGTACTTCCTGCAGCAGCTGCGCGGCGCCGACGGCGTCCGACTCACCGCGACCCATCTGCTCTACCTGGCCACGGCGGCCGGAGCGGCGGCGCTCGGCCTCGATGGGGAGCTCGGCGATCTCGGCGTCGGCAAGCGGTTTGACGCGCTCTGGCTACGCGCGCCGCCGGGCAGCCCGCTGGACGTCGGGCTGCGCTACGCGGACGGTCCGGATCAGGCGCTGGCGCGAGCGTTCGCGCTGGGCGTCAGCTCCGACGTGGCCGGTGTCTGGGTCGATGGCATGCTTGTGAAATCGGACCGGACGACTTGAGAATCGATTACCGTGATGCGGAATACTGATATCGTTGGGCGGGCAACTGACCGACGGCGTAGACGGTGCTGACCGAGGAGGCGCATGGCAACCGATGGCTCACTCGAGCCCCGATCGCAAGGCGGGGTGCAGTCGCTCACCCGAGCGTTCGCGATCCTCGAGGCGATGGCGGACGCCGGCGGCGAGATCGGCCTGTCGCAGCTGGCGATCGAAGCGCAGCTGCCGCCGGCCACCATCCACCGCCTCGTCCGCACGTTGGTCGACCTCGGCTACGCGCGCCAGGAACCGTCGCGGCAGTACTCGCTCGGCCCGCGGCTGATGCGCCTGGTCGACACGAGCACCAAGCGACTCGGGGCGCTTGCCCACCCCTACATGTCCGATGTCGTCGAGGCGCTGGGCGAGTCGCTCAATCTCGCCGTGCTCGACGGCGAGGAGATCGTCTACGTGGCACAGGTGCAGCCGTCGCGGAACTTCATGCGGATGTTCACCGAGGTTGGTCGCCGGGTCAAGCCGCACGCGACCGCGGTCGGCAAGGCGATCCTCGCCACCAAGCCCGACGACGAGGTGCGGGAGCTGCTCAAGCGCACCGGGATGCCGCGACGCACCGAGCACACGCTCACCACCCCCAAGCTGCTGTTCGCCGACCTGGAACGGGTGCGCGAGCGGGGGTACGCCCTCGACAACGGCGAGCAGGAACTGGGCGTGCGCTGCGTCGCGCTCACCGTGCCGCGGGCTCCCCGGCGGTGGCGCTGTCGATGTCCGGTCCGTTGACGCGGATGTCCGACGACGTGATCGACACGGCCGCGCCGATCCTCCGCGAGGCCGCGGGGAAGATCGGCGCCGAGCTCGCCGCTCCGCCAGCGAGCGCGGCCGAGACCACGCGCGCCGCCTGACCGGGCGGGTTGGCCTGCGGGCAGCGCGCGTGACCCGCTACGGCGGGACAGGTCGCCTGTGCACAGGCCCTACGCGATCGCGGCCCGTCCGAACGTCGCCTGCCGCGCCCGATCGTGGCCGAACGGCTGCAGCTTGACATCTGCAGCTTGACAGCGGCGTGCGGTCCCAATACCGTATCTGCTGCGCGGAAATAGAAATCCACTGGGCGGAAGACCTTGGAGACTCGGTCGTCTCCCGGATCACCGATCGCCGCACACGGAGAGGGGAGAACCATGTCGTCAGAAGAGATGCTCACAACGCCGGGCAGTGCCACGCCGGCGATACATCCGGTGGACCGCGTTCCACCGCTGCACAAGCTGCTCGTCTTCGGCCTGCAGCACCTCTGCATCATGTACGCCGGGGCGGTCGCGGTCCCGCTGATCGTTGGACCGGCGGTCGGGCTGAGCTCGAGCCAGATCGCGACCCTGGTCAGCGCCGACCTGCTCGTCTCGGGGATCGCGACGATTATTCAGTCGGCGGGCATCTCGAACATCTTCGGCGTCAGGCTGCCGGTGGTCGCCGGCGCGACCTTCACCGTCGTGAACCCGTTCATCATCATCGCGACTCAGTACGGCGGACCGAAGGGACTGCCCTACGTCTACGGCGCGCTGATGGTCGCCGGCGTGCTCGGGCTGATCCTCGCCAAGCCGTTCTCGATGATCATCCGGTTCTTCCCGCCGCTGGTCGCCGGCACGGTCATCTGCATCATCGGCCTGTCGCTGGGCGGCGCCGACATCTCGCTGATCGCCCCGAACGTGGTCAACGGGGCTAACGTCGCCGAGGTCTCGCACGTCGTGCTCGCCGGCATTGTCGTCCTGTCGATCATTCTGATCAGCCGCCTGTTCCGCGGCTTCCTCTCGCAGATCGCGGTGCTGCTCAGCATTGTTATCGGCACGATCGTGGCGGCGCTCATCGGCCAGGCTCACTTCGGCAACCTCGGCGGCGTCCCCTGGTTCGGCGGGCCTCACATCTTCCGCTTCGGCGCCCCGAAGTACGCGGCCGCGCCGATCATCACGATGTGCATCGTGATGCTGGTCACGTTCACCGAGTCCACCGCGGACATGCTCGCGGTGGGCGAGATGGTGGAGAAGGAGGTGACGCCCAACGACCTGGCTCGCGGATTGGCGACCGACGCGCTCTCGGCGTTCATCGCGTCGTTCACCAACTCCTTCCCCGACACCGCGTTTGCGGAGAACGTAGGGCTCGTCGGCCTCACCGGGATCCGCAGTCGCTGGGTGGTGACCACCTGCGGCGCGTTCCTGTTGATCATGGGCCTGATCCCGAAGGTGGGACAGATCGTCGCCGACCTGCCCGGGCCGGTGATCGGTGGCGCCGCCACGGTCATGTTCTCGATGGTGACCGCCGTCGGGATCCAGACGCTGCACAAGGTCAGCTTCCGCAACAACCACAACCTGCTGATCGTCGCGATCTCGCTCGCGGTCGGATTGCTGCCGGCGTTCGACCCAAGCTTCTATAACAAGTTTCCGAAGAACTTCCAGGTGATCTTCGGATCGAGCATCACCGCCACGGTGATCGTGGTGTTCATCCTCAACCTCGTGTTCAACCACTGGGGCGTTGAGGGCGAGAGCGCGGTGCAGCTGGCGGTCGACGAGGGAGCCGTCGTATCCGCTCCGGTCGGTGAGCCCGGCGTCCGGTGACAGTGGATACGGGGTCAGCACGCGACGGGGGTGGCGCCCCCATGGGCGGCGGGGTGGCCGCCTTCGATGTCGCGCCCGACGACGAGCTGCGCGTCCGGCTGCACAGTTGCTGTGCGGCGGAGGCGTGGGTGGAGCGCATCGTGGCGGGGCGCCCGTTCCGGTCCGAGGCTGCCCTATACGCCGCCTCGGACCGCGCGACCGCCGATCTGGACGCCAGCGGCCTCGCGCAGGCGCTCTCCGGCCACCCGCGCATCGGCGACGCCGCTCCCGCGCACGGCAGTGACGGGCGTTCCGCCGCCTGGTCGCGGGGCGAGCAGGCAGGCGTCGCCACCGCCGGCGCGGACTTGGCCGCCGAGCTCGCCGCCGCCAACGCCGCCTACGAGCGGCGGTTCGGCCACGTCTACCTGGTGTGCGCTTCCGGCCGCGGCGCCGCCGAGCTGCTGGCGGTCTGCCGGGCCCGACTAAACAACGACCCGGAGACCGAGCGCGACGTCGTGCTCGGCGAGCTGGCCAAGATCAACCGGCTGCGATTGGGCAAGCTGCTGGTGGCGCCGCGATGAGCCTGTCGACGCACGTGCTCGACGCCACCACCGGGCGGCCGGCCGAGGGCATCGCCGTCCGCCTGGACGCGCGGGTCGACGGCGAGTGGCGCACCACCGCGCAAGGACGCACCGACGCCGACGGGCGGATCGGGGAGCTCGGAGACCCGGGAGCTGGGGTCCACCGCATCCGCTTCGACACCGGCGGCTACTTCGACGCCTCGAGTGTCGCCGCGTTCTATCCGGAGGTGACCGTGACCTTCACGGTGGTCGACGCCGCCGCCCATCACCACGTACCGCTGCTCCTCAGCCCGTTCGCGTTCTCGACCTATCGAGGCAGCTGAGCCATGGCGCCTCCCGCAGCCGGCGCCGACACCGTGGTCATCGACGGCTGCTCGATCGCCACGGTCGACGCGGCCGGCACCGAGCACTCCACCGGACATGTGGTGGTGACCAGGGGACGGATCACCGCGGTCGGCACGGGCCCCGCGCCTCGGGTCGACGGGGGACGGCGCGTCGACGCAACGGGCTGCCTGGCGACGCCCGGCTTCGTCAACACGCACCATCACCTATACCAGTGGCTCACGCGCGGGTACGCCCCCGACGGCACGCTGTTTGAGTGGCTGACCGCGCTCTACCCCGTGTGGGCGCACCTCGACGCCGACCTGGAGTACGTCGCCGCGAGCGCCGGGCTCGCCGCGCTGGCCCTGTCCGGTTGCACGACCGCGATGGACCACCACTACGTGTTCCCGGCGTCCGGCGGCGACCTGCTCGCGGCCGAGATCGAGGCGGCTCGGCGGATCGGGCTGCGATTCTGTGCCACCCGCGGCGCGATGAACCTGGGGCGCTCGTCCGGGGGGCTTCCGCCCGACGAGGTGGTCGAGGATGCCGACCGGATCCTCTCCGAGTGCGAGTCGGCGGTCGCCGCGTACCACGACCCGAGCTTTGACTCCCGGCTCCAGGTGGCGCTCGCGCCGTGCTCGCCGTTCTCGGTCACGGCCGAGCTGATGCGCGACTGCGCGCAGCTGGCGCGGGCACTCGGCGTCCGCCTCCACACCCACCTCGCCGAGACCAGCGACGAGGAGGAGTTCTGCCTTGCCCAGTTCGGCGCGCGTCCGGTCGACTACGTCGAATCGCTCGGCTGGCTCGGCGATGACGTCTGGCTCGCGCACTGCGTGCACCTCTCCGGCGGCGACATCGCCAAGTACGCCGCCACCGGCACCGGGGTCGCGCACTGTCCGAGCTCGAATGCGCGGCTGGGCGCCGGCATCGCCCCGATCCCGGAGCTGCTCGCGGCCGGGGCGCCGGTCGGGCTGGGCGTCGACGGCGTCGCCTCCAACGAGCACGGCGGGCTGGCCGAGGAGCTGCACCAGGCGCTGCTCTTCGCCCGCGCCCGCCTGGGCCCGCAGGCTCTGAGCGCGCGACAGGCGCTGTGGATGGCGACGATCGGCGGCGCCAGCTGCCTGGGCCGATCGGACGCGATCGGGTCGCTGGAGGTCGGCAAGCTCGGCGATCTCGCGCTGTGGCGGCTCGACGGCCTCGGACATGCCGACATCGCCGACCCGGTGTGCGCGCTCGTATTCGGCCCGCCCGCTCCGCTCGAGCTGCTGCTCGTCGGCGGGCATGCGGTGGTCGACGCCGGCGAGCTGTGCACGGCCGACGTGGCGCAGGTCGCCGCCGCCAACCGAGAGGGTGCCCACGAGCTCGCGAGGCGCGCCGGCCTACGCTGAGGACCGTAAGAACCGTGGAGCCAGCCCGTCCCATCGAGGAGCTGTACCGCGAGCGCATCCTGGAGCACGTCAGGTCGCCGCACAACTGGAGTCCACCGGCCCCACCGCTCGATCGAGTGGACCTCCAATATCGCGAGCTCAACCCGCTGTGCGGCGACGACCTGACGGTCAAGCTCACGGTGGAGCGCGACGGTCGGATTCTGGACCTGCGCTTCGAGGGCCACGGCTGCGCGATCTGTCAGGCGGCCGCGTCGATGGC
Source organism: uncultured Actinomycetota bacterium (assembly GCA_963830395.1). Classification (GTDB taxonomy): domain Bacteria; phylum Actinomycetota; class Thermoleophilia; order Solirubrobacterales; family Solirubrobacteraceae; genus Palsa-465. The sequence goes on along the minus strand of CAWHMI010000022.1, from coordinate 33,778 downwards.
TTCGGATCAGATCCGCGGCAGACGGACCTCCGAGATCCTCGCGCTCGACCGGTCGTTCATCCTGCAGCTGCTCGGGGCCGAGATCCCGCCACTGCGCATGCGCTGCGCGCTGCTCGGGCTGAAGGTGCTCAAGAGCGCCGCACTCGGCCGGCCGGCCGAGTGGGAGACAGGACAAAGGTGAAGATCATCGTGATCCTTGTCGCCGGCGCCACCGCCGCCCGCCGCGCAGTCGGCCAGCCGCAGTAACCGGCGTGGGTTCCAGGGCCCACGGCCAAGAACCAGGCCAGCTGTTGACGCAGTGGCCCTATCTGCGCATGATCCTGATGACCGCGGCCGGATTCGCGGGCTTCTTCGTGACCTTGTCCTCACTGCCGGCGTGGATCGTCTCGCAGGGCAGGAGCACTGCATCGGCCGGCGCTTGCACGACCGTGATGCTCGCCGCGACGGTCCTCTTTCAGCCGGCGGTGCCCTACCTGCTCCGAAAGCTCCCGACGGCCACGACTGTGGCGATCGGGCTGGTGGCGCTCGGATTGCCGGCTCCGCTGCTGTTCTGGGTGCACTCGGGGCCCAGCCTGTATGGCATCTGCGCTGTACGCGGCGTGGGGTTTGCGGTATTCACTGTCGCCGGCACGTTCATGACCAGTGAGATCGCGCCACCGGGGAAGCAGGGCGAGGTCACCGGATTGTATGGACTGGCCGCAGCGATCCCGAACATCATCATGATCCCGCTCTCGATACTGCTCCTGCACCAGGTCGGGTTCTGGCCGATCGCGCTGATCGCGGCCCTTCCACTCCTCGGTAGCACGCTCAATCTGGGCAGCGGCCGGCGCCGCGACGCGCAGGCCATCACCGACCGCGAGGTTCTCGCTGGTACGCGGTCGGCCATCGCCCGCACCATGGCCCCGGCCAGCGTACTATGCGCGGTCACGATCGCCGGCGGCGCGATCATCACAATCCTGCCAATCGAACGCGCGACAGGATATGTCGCTACCACTGGGCTGCTGCTGTACGGCATCGCCGGCGCGCTGACCCGCTGGCAGGCGGGGCTCCAAGCCGACCGTCACGGCGTCGCCTCGCTCCTGATCCTGTCGTGCCTGGTTGCGGTCGCCGGCATTGTCGCGCTTGCGGCCGGACTGACATCCGGCAGCGATGCGGTCACGCTGGTGTCATGCACGGTAGTTGGCGCGGCCTATGGGGCGGTGCAGTGCCTGACCCTCGTATCGGCTTTCGCTCGAACCGGCGGACACAATCGAGCCGCCGCCAGCGCAGTCTGGAACTCGGCCTTCGACGCCGGCACCGCGATCGGCGCAACCCTGATCGGCGCCGTCACAGCCACCTCGCTCGGTCTTTGGGGCGGCTTCGGGATACTCGCAGCACTCGTCGCAGCGACCATGCCAGCAGCGGTCGCATCCGGCAAGCCAACTTGATGAACGGGCGCGTTCACATCGCGCCACAAGTAGGCAGGGCGAAGGCATTCGGCGGCCGATAGCGCTGCGGCCCCGAAGGGCGTACCGAAGAAGGAGGCTGAAGGGTCGCCGAGCTCGGCGCTCGCAGTGTTTCCGCTTCGTCGCCTGCGCGGCAACCTCGCTCCGACTGCTGCTCTCCAATCCGCCAGGTGAAAGAAGCGGACACGGCGGGCGAAGGCCGGGCGATCACGGGACCAATCACGCGCTCACTACTATCGGTCGACCGGATGACGGACTATATCCTCGACCATCACCATGCAGGCGAGGGTGCTCGGCTGGCGCTGATGTCGCGGCTGCTCGATCCGATGCACCGCCGCTACCTTGATGAACTTGGCGTCGGGCCCGGGACGCGGGCGCTCGAGGTTGGCTGTGGGGACGGTTCGATCTCCGCGTGGCTTGGCGAGCGAGCCGCGCCAGGCGGAAGGGTGGTGGCACTCGACCTCGACTTGTCACTGGTCGATGCGGGCGGGACGGACGTGGAGTTTCGGCAGGGCGACATCCTCGCCGGACCGGTCGACGGGGAGGGGTTCGACCTCGTCACAGCTCGCGCTGTGCTGCATCACCTTCCGGATGCGCAAGCGGCGATCGCGAACCTCGTCGCAAGCGTGCGTAGTGGTGGGGCGATCCTCCTGATCGAGCCCGACTTTCTTCCGGTCAGCATCGCCGAGCCGTCCGAGATTCGGGCGTTTTGGACTGGCTGGCTGTCATGGTCGCGCAAGCAAGGAATCGACTATATGATCGGCCGGCGACTCCCCGGGCTCCTGGCGGCCCTTGGGCTCGAACAGATCGCGGCAACCGCGGAAACGGCGCTCTACAACGGCGGGTCCCCATGGGCGCAGTACTGGCAACAGACCGTGATCGAGCTGCGCGATCGAATGACCGCGTCCGGGGAGCTCGACCAGCGGTCCATTGACGCATTCCTCGCGCACTGCGCCGACCCGTCCTGGTGGACGCAAACGATTGCTTTCACGGCCGTTCACGCGCGCGTGACATCGTAGGGTCGTGCACGATCGGCTTGTGCCGGGCGGCGACCGTCGAGCGACAGCGCGGACACCGCGATCGCGAGGAGGACAACTACGCCGAGAACGGCAAACGCCGCTGGGAGCCGGGAACCGATCGCCTGGACGTTGAGAACAGCACCGAGGATCGCTACCGACAGCAAGGCCCCCGCCTGCCGGGTGGTGTTCTGCACGCCGGAGGCGAGACCCGACTGCTCCTCGGCGACGCTAGCGAGCAGCAGCGAGGTCAGCGCAGAAAACGACACGGTACTGGCAAGGCCAATCAGCAGCAGACCGAACGCGATCTGACCATACGCACTGTGGGCGTCGGTGGGCGCGAGCACCGCGACGCCGAGCGCGCAGCAGGCAAAACCGGCGACCAGCAGCACCGGATGGCCAAATCTACGCGACAGCGGGCGATAGATCACAAATGGCCCGGCCAGCGTTCCCACCGTCAGGGGGAGGAGCGCGACCCCCGTCGATCCCGGACTCCAGCCGCGCAGCAGTTGGAAATACAGAGACATCAGAAAGAGCGTGCCGTAGAACAGGAAACCCATTAGCGACGCGCAGACGACGGCCACTGTGCGCACGCGGTTGGCGAAGAACACCGGCGGCAGCATCGGCTCGTGGATCCGTCCTTCGGCGGTCCAGAATGCCGCCCCGACGATCAGGCCCGCGAGCAGCATGCCGATCGTGATCGGTGAACGCCATCCCGACTCACCGCCGTGGATGACTGCCGCCGTCACGAGGCCCATGGCGATCACCGCAGTTACCTGACCGAACCGGTCGACGCGACGGGGACGGCGCGGCGTCTCGGAAACACTGATCCGCCCGAGCAGCACGCTGACGACGCCGATCGGCAAATTGATCAGGAACACGCTGCGCCATCCAAACGCATCGATCAGCAGGCCGCCAACCAGTGGCCCGAGGGCAACCGCGCCCGCTCCAATCCCCACCCAAACGACCGCAGCTCGCGTTTGGCCGGCACGGTCGCGGAACAGATACGGGATGAGCGCCAGCGTCGCAGGCAACAGCGCCGCCGCACCGACACCTTGGACGACGCGCGCCGCGATTAAGGCGAGGATGGACGGTGCCGCAGCGCAAGCTGCCGATGCCGCGGTGAACAGGCCGACGCCGACCAGGAACATCCGTCGCAACCCGATGCGATCACCCAGCGCGCCTGCTGTCAGCAACAGCCCGGCGAGCGTCAGAGTGTAAGCGTTCAGCACCCACTGAGCACCCGCGAGCGAGCCGTGAAAATCAGCCCGGATCGCGGGCACGGCCACGTTCAGCACGCTGCCGTCAAGGATGATCGCGAAATAGCCAAGGCAGATCGCCGCGAAACCGATCGACGGCCCGCGCAGCCCGTCGGCAGCTTCAAGATCCGGTCCGACGCTCATCCAAGCCTCCAATCGATGACACGGCGTCGCGCGAGACGATCTCACACCGGCCGACGAAGCGTCGATTGACGGCCACTACCATCGAGACAGCTGTCCACGAACCACCGGCACCCATGATCCCAGCCACGACCAATCTCCTACCGCAGCGCTGAGAGGCCAACATCGCAAGCCGGCGGCTCATGCTGTGCAACCGAAGGAAAAACGATCGTACGAGCTGCGATCCGGCGCGCCGGCAAACAAGGGCCCGGCGACCGAACCAACCAGCTCACCACTGCTGCATCGTTGCCGACGCAGCCATGAGGCCGATGCGGCTGCTTTAGCCGGCCGCATGCCCGGAGTGGAACCGAGGTCTGGCGCCGGGTCGGGCTTCGACGCGCCTCCTGGCTCGTGAATGGTGCAGTCTGCCGAGGGGTAGGGCGCGGCAACGCCGTCCGGGCCGCCCGTTTCGCCGCGGGGTCGGGGATCGTCTCACCGGGGCGGCGGCCGCCCGCCGGGCTCGTGGACCCGCGCTATCACCTGTGCGACGCGCGCCGTCACCTCGCCCTGCACGATTAGTACGTCCTCGACGAGCTCGTCGTCAACGAGAAGCCGTTCGAGCATCTCGTGCCGGAGAACGAGCAGGTAGGCGAGCAGATCGGCCGGACAGCGGTCAAAGAGCACGTGCCGCGCGTTACTCGACCATCGGCGAGCGCCCGAACAGTATCCACGTGATCCAGATCCCCGGCACCGACCCGGGGAGCGCCTGCTGTCGTCAGCTCGGCTGGCGGCCGCGGCTCATGAGCGGCGAGCCTGGATCACACGCAGGGTCCCGGGTGCCGATGGCGTCAGGTCGGTGTGCGGCCCAGGTCGGCTGCGGTCGGATCCGTGACCAGTTTTGCGAGCCGCGTGAGCGCGTCGCTGTCAGGGGTCCCCCGCTCGGCGTGCACCAGGAACAGTGTCTGACCGGCGGTCCCCAGGGCGGCGGTCTGGTAGCGCAGAAGCATCGTCCCGACGAGCGGGTGGGCGTAGCCGGCCTGCCCGTCGAGCGCGATCTGGACGTCGTACTGGTCCCACAGCGCGCGGAACGCCTCGCTCTCCCGCGACAGCTCCTGCACGAGGTCGGCGAACCAGGGGTTATCGAGATCGCTGCCTGCTGAGGCGCGGAAGTACGCCACGCAGGTGCGTTGAGTCCAGGCGAGGTCGGTGTAGCCGGCGCGGACCTCGTCGTCGAGAAACACCGCGCGCAGCATGTTGCGTCCCGGCTGCGCGATGGGCGAGAGCGCGCGGCCGAGGGCATTGGACGCGAGCACGTCCAGACGACGGCCGTGCACGAGCGCGGGCGTGGTGGCCCAGCTGTCGAGCAGCTCCTGCAGCGCCGGCCCGATGCGCTCTTCGGGGGCGGTATCCAGACGTCCGTTCCGCGACACGGGGTGCGCGAGTGTGAACATGTGCGCGGTTGCGTCGGCGTCGAGGTGCAGCGCCCGCGCGAGCGCCTCCAGGACCTGCTGTGACGGTTGGTGGTCGCGGCCCTGCTCGAGCCGCACGTAGTAGTCGGTGCTGAGCCCCGCCCGCATCGCGAGCTCTTCCCGCCGCAGCCCCGGGACCCGGCGGCGCTCACCCCCGGCGAGACCCGCCTCCTCCGGTCGGAGCCGCTCGCGCCGAGCTCGTAGAAAGGCCGCGAATTGCTGTCGTCCGCCCATTACGGCATCGTAGTGGCCTCTGGGCGAAGGTGGCCCTTTGGTACCTAGGAACACCGTGACCCTGGTCAAATACTGACGAAGCGTTGACTTTTCCTCCGTGCATCGGTAATGGTTCCCGATGCTCGCCTACCGTGGCCGGCGGCTGGCGGCTCCCATGACTGGGGAGTCAGTCAACTTCGTTAGGAAGGGCAGCGGCTTGGGTAACTTTGGGGAGGGTCTGGCGGAGATTAGCGACCACCGAGCTGATCGAGCGCAAGGTGCGGTGCGCAGAGTCCCCAGCCGGCCTTTTGGTCGGTGGTGGCTGTTGGTGGCGGGGCTGGCGTCGGCGCTCACGCTGGTCTTCGCCGGCTCGGCAGCGGCAAGCACCGTCGCGTCGCGCCCGCATGCGCGGGCGGCGGCGTGCAGTCCCAACGTTGCTTTCGGTCTGATCGACGCGACGACCACGGGCTGCCTGAACGAGGTCTCGCCCGGCCGGTGGGAGAGCTCAGACACGGTCAGCGTCAACGGGGTTGCGCTGGTGCCGGTGTCCGGCACCAAGGTTGTCTTGACCGCCCCGAGTGCGGGCTCTCCCGGCGGCACCCTGTCGGTGGACACCTCGATCAGCGTCGCGGGTGTGACCTTTGAGAAGCGAGGGTTGATCGATTGGAAGCTGCCGGAGGGCGGCAAGGGCGATGACAAGCAGGTGGTCTCGACCGGCTCGGTCAACGGCGAGAAGCTGTTCGGCTTCCCTATCTCGGGGTCGGCGGAGATCCGGATCGGCTGGGACTCCCGGGACAATCTGCGCTACTTCAAGTTCATTGGCAACCTGGAGCTGCCCAGCATCTTCAAGAACGGTCCCGAGCAGGGGGCGGGCGGGCTGACCGCGACAGTTGGATTGCGAGTAGACCGCGACGGCGTTCACGCCGACACGGTCAAGGCTCAGGTCAACAACGCCTACATGGGGACGCTGCAGGTCAAGAACCTGTGTCTCTCCTACGTCAGCGCCAGCAGCACGACGTCACCCTGCTCTCCGCCCGCATTTGGAGCCCAGCCGTTCCTTGAGTGCCAGAGCCCGGGCAGCGTGAACCGGTGGGATGGCAGCGCTGAGATCGTGATTCCGACGGCCGACCGCCCCGAGGTCGGGGTCTGGGCGGGCGTGCAGAGCGGGCAGTTCAGCTATGCCGGCGGCCAGGTGACCCATCTCGGCACCTCAGTACCGATCGCCACCGGGGTCTACCTGGACAACGTCGCCCTGGCGGTGTGCGTGAACCCACCGCCCTTCGTGTTCAAGGGCGCCGCCGGCGTCAGCGTCGGCCCGACGACGAACGGGGTTGCGCCGGTGACACTCAACGGCAGCCTGCAGTACACCGACTCTCGTCCGTGGGTGCTGGAAGCGCGTGGGAACCTTCTCGTTTACGGTAATCAGGTCGCCGACGGCTTCTTCAAGTACCAGTCGGACAACACGATCGACTTCGGCTTCAACGTCAACCTCGACTTCAAGGTGGCGTCGTTGGAGGGGCATGTTCTGGGATGGATCGAGGCCCGGAACCCGCTGCGCTTCAACGTGGACGGCAGCGGACGGGTGTGCGTGCTGAGCGTGGCCTGCCTGGGCGGTGAGGTCACCGCCTCCTCGGCGGGCCTAGCGGGCTGCTTTACCCTCATGGAGGGCGACTACTGGACGCTTGAGAAGAACAGCGACTGGGAGTGGTATGCCCCGTGGCGCACCCATTGGGAGACGCACCACTGGCGGGTTCGCGGCGGCGCCGGGATCCGGTGGGGCGGCTCGGTCGACCTGATGGGCGATTCCTGCGACGTCGGTCCCTACCGCCAAGCGCGGACGGCGCGGGTGGCCGCCGCAGGCGTCGACACCGTCCAAGTTCCGCGCGGCGACACCGCGCTGGTGCTCAAGGCACAGGGCCTGGGGAGAGCCCCCGGAGTCGAGCTGACCGCACCCGACGGCAAGACCTACCGCTCTCCGCTGATCGCGGCCAAGATCGTGCCCGGCCAGGATGCCTTCGTGAAGGATCCCCAGACGCGAGCCACCCAGGTGTTCATCGCCCACCCAGCCGCGGGCACCTGGAGGCTCCACGCGCTGCCGGGTTCGGTCGTCTCTGGAGTTGAGCAGGCCCAGGTGGACGAGGTCTCGACCATCCGGGCCGGCGTCGGCGGCACCGGCGAGCATCGAACCCTCGGCTATCTCTACCAGCCACAGCCGCTGCACACCACCCGGTTTGTCGAAGAGGGCGGTAAGGACGAGCAGGAGCTCGGGGTCGCCGCCGGCAAGCCGTGCCCGCAGGTCAAGCACGACCATCCTGACCTGCCACTGTGCGGTGAGATCCGTTTTACCCCCGCCGCGGGACCGGCGGGTCGCCGGTACATCTACGCCGTGACCACGATGAACGGTGACATCACCCGCCGGGAGCTGGTGGCGACCTACGATGCCCCGCCGGAGCCAGAGCCCGCTGAGGTTCCTTCGTTGTCAGTCGACCGCGTGCCGGGTGGTCTCATGGTCGGCTTTGCCGGCAGTGACTCCGCGGTCTCAGCAGCGCAGCCGGTCGACTACGACGTCGACGTCAACCTCACGGACGGCCGCAAGCTGGTTGACATCCTGCGCAGCAGGACCCAGAGGGTGATGGTTACCGGCGTCGACCCGACCGTCGGCGCCCAGGTGAGCGTCTCGCCAATCCGCGAGGACGACACGCAAGGCAAGACGCGAACCGTGGTGCTGTCGCCCGACCTACGCCAGGCGTCGAGCTCCTAGCAGGCTCGGCAAGGTGAGGCGTATCCCGCGGCGTGCAGTCGTCGCTGTTCGTCGGCGCTGGTGCTCGCCGGACCGGTGCGTGCAGACCGCGAGCTGGTCATGGAACGTCGGCCGGCTGCACTCGGCGCGAGTGGTCGCAGAGGTGAGTCAGGGCGACGGGATCCGCTTGTGCTGCGAAACCCGTCCGATGCCGCCGTAACACCTGCTCGGTCGAGTTCAGGTCAAGCCGGACGAGGCGCTGGTTTCTCGGCAGGGAGTGGGCGGCGGTACCTGCGAGGCGCGTGAAGCAGCCTCTTCGAGGGCCGATCGAGCTCACCGAGCCACTCCTCCTCTTGGCGGGAAGCGTCTCGGGCCCAACGGCGGGATGCTGTCTATGCAGCTTGCCCTGGGGTCCGCACCCGTTCCTGGCGGGATCGACGGTTGGGCACGAGCCTTCATGCCTCGGTCACGCGCGTCGCGAGGTGGAATACGGTTACTGCTTCGTGAGCGTAGTCGTCGATGTCGAACTCTGGGTCGGTCAGCCGGCTCGGTGCGGCGTCGATGACCGCTCGGATCGCCATCGCCATCGCATTGGGATCGAGGTCAGGTCGGAAATCGCCGGCGGCCTGAAAACGGGCGAGCATGTCGGCGAGGATGTGAACGGCTCCGTCGCGGTTGCCCTTGAACGGACTGTTGGCGCCGGCGAACGTCGCGCGTACGATCTCCACAACGGCCCTGAGCTGATTCGGGTTGTCGCGAATGAACTCGAGGTTGGACTCGATGTACGCGCGAAGCATCTCCGGGCCGGTTGTTTGCGCCTCGATGCGAGGCTGCATGTACGCCCTCGCCTTCTGGAGCACCTGGCTGATGATCTCGGCAATCAGGTCGTCTTTGCCGGCGAAGTGGTAGCTGATGACACCCTTGCTGATGCCGAGCCGTACAGCGATACGCGCGAGCGAGGCATTCGCGTAGCCAACGTCGGCGACCGTGTCGATCGCGGCCGCAACGATCTGCGCCCGCCTGGCGCTGGTCACGAACGTGCGGGAGTCCGGGCCATTTGGTCGCATGGTCAAAAATTAGCACGATCCGCAGTTTTTCCTCGACGAGTGGCCAAGTCGGTGATTAGGTTGGTGAGATGAATTCGGGGTCCGCGACGACAGGGACACCGGGGAAGCGATCCCGCTCAGCGGCCGCCTCGCTTCCGTCGGCACCGGGCGAGCATGCGCTTGCGGTTCAGCGTCTGAGCAAGCGGTTCGGCGAGCGTGTTGCTTTTGAGGACCTCTCGTTTGAGGTCGGCTACGGCGAAGTGTTCGGCTTTCTCGGTCCCAACGGGGCGGGAAAGACCACGACCGTGCGGACGCTCGGGACCCTGATCTCTCCGAGCTCTGGCTCCGCGACCGTGGCCGGGGTTCGGTTGAGCGCGGCGAATGGTCCGGCGATCCGCGCACGCATCTCGATCATGCCCGAATCGCCCGGGCTCTATCAACGCTTGACCGTGGGGGAAAACCTGCGCTGTTTTGCCGGACTGTATGAGCTGGACGACGTCTCGGGGCGGATCGAGCGGGCGCTAAGGGCGGTCAACCTCCAGGATCGAGCGAACGATCCATGTGGGTCGCTGTCGAAGGGTCTGCGTCAACGGGTCGCGCTCGCCCGCGCATTGCTCAATGACCCGGCGGTTCTGTTCTTGGACGAACCCACCTCCGGGCTGGACCCCGTCGCAGCCCACGACGTTCACGAGCTGATCGTCTCGCTGCGCGAACGCGGGGTGACGATCTTCCTCACAACCCACCGGTTGGAGGAAGCCGAGCGGCTGTGCCATCGAGTCGCCATCCTGAGTCGGACCCTACGGCTCTTCGGCACACCCGACGAGCTGCGCGCACGGCTGTTCAACGAGACCCTCGAGGTTAACGTCCTCGCTCCCCTCGCGGATCCTGGTGCGACGTTCGCCGGCCTCCCGGCCGTCGACGGTTGGGCGGCGTCGGGATCCGGCGGCTACACCCTCGCCGTGTCTGAGCCGCACATCGCTGCCCCGGCCGTCGCACGCGCACTCGTGAGCGCCGGCGCGGACATCCTCTCGCTTTCCGAGTCTCACCACTCGCTGGAGGACGTGTATCTCGAGCTGATTAACGAGGACGTGGAGGCCCGGCGACCATGAGCTTCAGCTGGCAGCGCGTGTGGGCCATCATGGTCAAAGAGCTGACGGACTACCGTCGCAACCGGTTCGTGATGGTGTTCACGATGACGCTGCTGCCGCTGATCTTCATCGTCGCACCGACGATCCAACTGCTGACCGCACCCGTCGTGGCCTCCAGCTCCAAACTTGACACCCGGGTCGGTATCTCGCTGCTGTACATGCTGCTGATCCCGGCGATCGTGCCGTCGACCGTGTCCGCCTACTCGGTGGTCGGCGAACGCGAACAGGGCACGCTTGAGCCGATCCTGATCACACCAATCCGCCGCGAGGAGTTCCTGGTTGGCAAAGCACTCGCCGTACTTGTCCCCACCCTCGTCGTTGCGTACACGATCTTCGGGATATTTCTCGCAGTAGCGGCCCTGTTCGCGCATACCGCCATCAGATCCGCGATCTTCGCCGGTTCGCACATCCCAGTCCAGGTGCTGTTCACGCCGCTGCTGGCGGGCTGGTCGATCTGGGTGGGGATCGCAATCTCCGCCCGTTCCTCTGACGTACGCGTTGCTCAGCAGCTGAGCGTGTTCGCCAACCTCCCGCCGATCGGCATCGTCGCGCTGATGTCGTTCAACGTGATCACGGCTTCCACCACTGTCGCCGTGCTGCTCGCCGCGGCGTTGCTTGCCGTCGACGCGCTCGGCTGGCGCGCAGTCGCGGCGATGTTCGACCGAGAACGACTGATCAGAGGCACGCGCACCTGACGCTCAGGCTGATCCGACAACGTCCGACCCAACAAAGGGAGGAAGAACCGATGTCATCCACGCTTACTTTGAAACGAGAGGCCACCGGCGCCATGGAGCTTCGCCGCAGCCCGTTTGAGATCATCCTGGACGGCAACCCTGCCGGATCGATCGACCGGCACCAGACCGTCGAACTGCAGATAGACCCCAGTCCACACACGCTCCAAGTCAAGACCGGCCGCTACTCAAGCCCCGCCAGGACATTCAACGCGGCGGACGGCACGAACATCAACTTCCGCTGCAACGGCGCGATTCTCTGGCCCCAATACGTCGCATCACTGTTCGTGCCAACCATCGGGCTGAGGCTGCACCAGTAACCGCCGGACCACCAGACCCCGCAGACGGGACCGCGCCGGCCACCCTCACAGCCGAGATCCGAGGACTTCGCTTCTCCGCACCGAACCGCTTCGCGCCGGAAGCGGAGGTCACGTCGCGACCGAGCTCGCCGAGGGTCTGCAGGAGCTCACCGACGCGGTCGCGACCTCGCTCAAGATCCTGTCCGAGGCCTCGCGTCCACCCGAGAGTAGCTCAGTTCCGCTAGGGCCTGATCCTACTCGGGCGCAACGGCGAACCGACGGACCGAATGTCGTCGAAGCCCATGGGCCTCGGAGCGCCGGCGCTCCTCCTTTCCGCGCAAGCGGGGCGGCCGACTCGGACTCCGAGACGCACGTCGGGAAACGGAAGCAGGCTGGGTGGACGGCGTCCCCGGTGCTCGATAGCCAGAACCGGCGGCCTCGCCGAGGACGAGTATCGTGGCCGCATTCCGTCTGGAGGACTGCGCTGCGCGTTGCGGAGCTGAAGTCACCCCGCGAGCAGTTCCTTGAACGCGGGGTCCTCGCGGATCGGATCGAGGTCGGAATCGCCCTCAAGGAACGAGCGGGTCCGCTCCGAGAGTTCGAGCGCGCGCCGAAGGTGCGCGATGGCCTGCTCCTTCTGGCCGGCGAGGCTTTCGCAGCAGGCGACGTTGTAGAACAGGTCGGCGTACGGTGGGTCGTCTGCCAGCAGCTTGCGTCCTCGATCCGCCGCCTCAGGATAATCGCCCGCCTCATAGAGTGGCCGCACCGGCGCAAACAGCTCCCAGCCGCCAGGCTCGTATGGCTTTCCGGGAACACCGCCCACTGCGATGATCGTCGTGCCTGGCTCCTCTCCGAACGCGGTACGCTTGACGCCGGGGCGCACAAAGACGAACGTCCCGGCGGGTGCGTCGAACTGCTCACCGTCGACCTCGAAGGATGCGCGCCCGCGTAGCACGAGATACAGCTCCTCGTTGGAATCCGGCTCGGCCTCGTCGTGCTCGTTGATGATCCGAGCTCCCGCCTCACGGGCTATCCAAGCGTTGACACCGAACGACGTGATGCCGAAGTGGTGGCGCACCGCGCGCATCGGCGCACGGCCGTCGTCCAGCTCCCCGATCTCGTCGACATGTGCGACCGCGTAACGATCCATCCACATCCCTTTCGGTTCGTTTGTCCAAACGCAAGCCCTGGCGACTCTAGTCAGGTTCGAGCAGCGGCTTGGGCGAGCTCACGTCGCGTACCCGGGACGCCAGCTCGGATGGCTCGGCTGCCATCCGAGCTCGCGGTTGGCCTTTCGCGTTGTCGAGTGGCCGCGACGATTCAGGCACCGATCACTGCGCCGGCGCCCTTGCCGCTCTCGTGTCGCTGAAGTCGGCTTCCCTCGTACTCGCCAGAAGCACAACGCGTCTGGGCACCGCTCGGCTCCGGTCCAATCGGAAGGCGCCGGCTCTCCTGCACTGCGCGCAAGAGGGGGCGCTCCCGAGCTTCGCCGACGTACCGGCGGTAGCACCAGGGCAAGAGCAGCTCGTCGGCGTTCGGTTACGGCCATTGTTGACTCCGGTGGGTGGTGGGTTTCAGGCTGCTTCGGGCAGCCGGTCTCCGGTGAGACGCAGGTAGACGTCGTCGAGCGTCGGGGCGCGTGTGGTAATCCACCGAGGTCGTTTGCTTTGACAGCGCGCAGCGCCGCGATTGCCTGCGCGGCGGGTTGGCCGTGCAGGGGGACCGTGAGCGTCGAGCCCATCCCGAACGCGTCGCCGTTTGCGAGCCCGCGGGCCCGCAGTGCCGCCAGCGCCGCGACGCCATCCCCATCGACGCGCAGCTCGAGGAGTAGTCGGGAGGATCCCACCGCACCGTATCGGCTGATCGGCGAGTAGAGCGATCAGAAGGTGTACTCAGAGGAAGACGCGGCTCCTCGCTTGGATAACTCGCGCATCGCTCGATCAACATTGGCTGTGATCGCGGCCATCGCCAGTAGCTACCGGTCCCCAAACTGTGCCCGCCTTCCATACCCGAGCGAGCACGAATGCGAGTCTCGACCCGCGCGTCTCGACGCACCTGGAGCAGCAGTGGGATTTTCGGAGCGGCACGACCTGATAGGTGCTGGAATGCGTCCCATGACCGACGACGCCGACGCAACCCCTGCCCCGCCTGATCCCGACGACCACGTCGCCCGCCTGCAGGTGCAGATCGACGCCGCCAAGGCCCGCCGCGCGGGCTACCGCGCGGAGGCCGCCGAGACAGTGGTCCGAGGGGGCCCCGTGCGCCCGACGGACGAGGAGCTGGGGATCATCAAGACCGACGAGACGGTCGGCAGGATCGCCGCTGACGCGAGCCAGGAGATCCGGAGCAGGCTGAGCCGCCTGATGTCGCGGTTCGGGCGGGGCGGGAAGAAGTAGGGCGGACGGCCCCGGCCTTGGCACCCTTAACACACCTGCAGCTGGTTGAAAGCCCTGACTCTCGCACCCGCAGCCTTCTGGATCGGTGCTGAACCAGCACTCTCCACTGGTCCGATGCAGGTGACCGAGTCAGCGTCTCGGTGAGCACATCGATCGCTCTGTTCTCAACGGTTGGTGTCGCGGATAGCGGGCTAGCATGCAGCCGTGCGCGAGCTACGGGCTGGAGTTTGGCACTGGCAGGCGCCGCACCCAGAGTGGACACTGGAGCAGCGGTGGCCGCAGGAGGTGTCCTCGTGCGCGATCGACGACGGCGAGCGCCTGCTCTTGTTCGACCCGCTTGCCGTGCCGGACGCGCTCCTCGCGCGGGCGCGGGAACGTGAGCCGGTGATCGTGCTCACTGCGCCGTGGCACGAGCGCGACGCGCGGGTGCTGGTCGAACGGCTCGATGCCACCCTGTTCGCGCCGCGGCCCGACACCGCTCAGGATCTGATCGATAAGTACGGCATCACTATCGAGCAGGCGGGTGACGGCAGCCCGGACCTGGAGTGGCTTCGGGGAGGCGGCGATACCGTCCATTGGTACGCGCCTGGCGACCGGCTCCCGGTCGGTATCGAGGCGCACGCGGGCCGCGAGCACAACGACCTCGTCCTGTGGATCGAGCGTGTCCGCACGGTGGTTGCGGGTGATTCGCTTGTCGACTTCGGAACGGGATTTGCGCTGAACGGGTGGTTGCGCGGCGGCGTCACTCGCGAGCAGGTCCTCGAGCGACTGCGGCCACTGCTTGGGCTGCCGGTCGAGATCGTGCTCCCGGCACACGGCGCACCGACAGACCGAGCCGCCCTCGCGCGCGCGATTTCCTGAGCGGCGAACCGCACGTGTGCCAGTCGTCACCTCGTCACGTCTGCCTTTTCGAGGAGATGCCTCATGTCAGGTCATGCCCGCGAAGCGCCGACGCGTTCACCGCGCGATCCTGGCGCGGCCACTTCAGGTTCGGTTGCAGCTGATTGATGCGCTGCTCCTCTTGTCGCCGGAGCAGAACTTTTCCGACGGCTCGGTCAGCGCAGCTGAAGTCGCGGAAAGAAGAACGCCACGCGCCTCTGATAGTCGCGGTAGCCGGACCGGTCCTGCATCCGGCGTTCGGTCCGCTTGGCGCCGGTTGCAAACATCAGCAGATAGCTCATCAGGATCGGAGCGGGCAGCGTCAGCGCGCCGGTAGCGGATGCCGCGGCCGCTAGCCAGGCGCCGTCCCAGAAGAGCGAATCGCCGAAGTAGTTGGGGTGTCGCGACAGGGCCCACAGGCCGGTGTCGAGGATCTCGGGCTTCTCGTCCTCGTCCAGTTGGGCGTACCGACACTTCTGCCGATCAGCGAGTGCCTCGATCACGGCGCCCGTGACCATGATCGCCAGTCCTGTGGGGGCCAACCAGCGTCGTGCGCTGCGGGGCAGCCGGCTGGCCGCGGCGAGTTGTATCGGCGCGGACACGATGAGCTGAGATAGGCCTTGGATGGCGAACACCTTGACGACGACCTTGGGCGTGCGATCGCCCTCGAGAAACTCGGTGTAACGGGGGTCCTCCTCATCGGATTTCTGTATCCGACCCAGCATCTCGTGCCCCAGGCGCGCCGCCCACGCAGCAGTCACCGCCGCCATCCCCCACCGCCGGGGGGCGTCACCGCGGCCCGTCAGCGCTCCCACCATGGCGACGGCAGCCAGACCCGGGCCCCACACGGCGTCGGCGTAATCACGCCGGCCGTAACGCAAAGCCACGCTCGCCGTCGCCGCTTGGACCGCGCTGACGGTGAGCGCTGAATTGACGACGACGCGGCGTAGATTGGCGACGTCGACATCGTGGCGATCACCACCGGTGCTCAGCAACGTGCACAGACGCCTGGGCGGCCGGTCAGGCGTGGAGCGCATTGAGCGTCTTGGCCAGCTGCTTCTCGGTGTCGTTGCCGAGCTTCTCAAAGACAAGCTTGGCGAGCGGCGCGGCAACCTTGGCGGCGCCGTTGAATCGCAATTCGTTGGTGTATGTGATGCTGGAGCCCGTCCCACCGCGAGCGACGTCGATGGTCTCAACTGAGGTAGCGGTGTCGTTGCGTCCGACCAGCACGATCCGGTCGTCGGTGAGCTGCTCCAGGGTGTAGGTCAGCTCGGTGCTGATCCCGACGACCTTCGACGTGTTGTGCCAAGAGGAGCCGACCGTCACCGGTCCGTCGTCGTTGCGCACGCATCGCACGGTCCCGGGATCCCACTGCTCGGCGTGAGCGAAGTCGGCGAGGTAGGGAATGACGATCTCCGGTGCAGGGTCAACGCTGAAGGTACGGGATACGGTGGTCACGGCAACTCCTTTGGTGCCGAGCTGCTCGGATTTCTCGTCGGAGAGGATGCTCTGCGTGCCAGACCTGGCGGTGGTCATGAATGCTCCTTCGGTTGAACTCGTGTCCGAAGGTCAGCAGCCGGCCGATCCCCGCTATTCGGGCTTGGGCGGAATGTGGCTGGCTGGTCTGCGGCGGGCTCCGTTGCCTGTTGTGGCTTGGTTCTGCTGCGCCGGCCCGCGGGCCGGTGGCGCTTGACGTCTGATAGATCGGTCTGGACAGCTTCCGAGACTAGGTGGCGTGGCTCAAGCAGGACCATTCCCGCGACCACCAGCACCGTGATACCGAAGCCCAGGATCGCCAGGACCACGTCGAGCGCGGTCACGATCGCCTCGTCAAAGCGATCATCCAGAATCCCCCCGCGGCCAGGATCGACGGCACCCACAGCCCGACGAACACGCCGTACTGTCGATTACCCGTGAACCACAGGGTGACCGACAGCACGAACGACGCGGCCGCGGCGATCAGAAACAGCATCACGCCTAAGCGGTCTCGCTCCATGACGCCCGCTCTACGCTTTGACAAGGGCCTTGAACCGGGCCAACGAATCGTTGGCCTCGCGATCAGCGGCTCCTGAGATCACATGGCCGGCGGCCTCGCCGATCTCTCCGGCGGCCAGCTTGAACTCGTCCTCGTAGGTGAAGCGCGTGCCGCCGTTCTCGGCCGCGAGGGAATACGCGGTGCGAGCGCTGGTGCCGGCCGGGCCGATGCCATCCCATGACAACCGTCGGGGACCGTCGACCTCGGCCGCGGTCCACGCGATTTCAAACGGGGTATCGGCGACCTCAAGGGTCTGCTTGAAGTGCGTCCCCTGCTTGATCTCTGCCGGCGGCGGCGCACGGAAGTGGCGATGGATGCTCACCCACTCACCCATGCACTTGAGGTCGGTCGCGACATCCCACACGTCCTGCACGGGTGCGTCGATGTCTGTCGACGTAGATACGGTGGCCATGACGCCTCCTTGGTTGGGGGGTGAAATAAGCTGGCCGCCAGACGCCGGCGAGCGCCGCGGGTAACGTCCGCCAGCATTCGCGCCGTGACCCGCCGGACATGGGAGAACGTCTCGAACCGCCTTGGGCGAACTCGACAAGTCAGGCACCTGCTGCTCAAAGCCGATCAGAACGGGACGCCGTCCTCAGGCCCTCAACAATGAGTATAGTACTACCTATACAGCTTGTAGAGAATCAGTGTGGTCGAAAGTCCTCGCGACGGCGTCCACGTGGGGCGTGAGCGTGACCCTGAAGCGGGCCATGGTGCTCACTACCGAGGGTCGCCGGCGCGTCGCGCGCCGCCGGGGGGTTCGCTTAGCTCAGGGAGGCCAGCAGGCGAGTGGTGATCGCGGTCGCGAGCCTGAGTTGCTCGACGCTCCAGATCGTCTCAAACACCCGCTGCGCGAACTCGCCGATCCGTCATCCCGTTCACGTCAGCTCCGTACACGCGGCGTTCATGCCCGCTCGTCAGCGTACGGGTAGACCGGGATCACACACAACCAATAGGCCACCAGGAGGCTCGCATGTCCGCGATTGAGGAATCCATCGACGTTCCGCGCCCGCTGCGCACGGTGTATGGCCAATGGACGAAGCCAGAGCCAGACCCGCTCAAGCCCAATCAAGCGATGGTTGATCTCGACCACTGGCTTCCCTCCCCAACGGTCCGGGTCTCGCACCGTCGCGAGAGCACGGCCGCGCCCGACGATCTGTGGAACGCCGCGTGCACTGTGAGTCTGGATGACTCCGCGCTGCTGGGACGGCTCGTGCGCTGGCGGATCCCAGGTCTCGCGACCGATGTCTCGTTTGACCGCGTCTTTCGTCACGACCCGTTCCTGGCGCTCATCGCCGATCAGGAGCGCGCGCTGGTATCGGGCCTGGTCGGACGAATCTGGACGCTGCGGCGAGACTATCCCAAGCTCACCGACCCCGAGCAGTTTCGCAGCTGGTCGGCCAGCGGCACCGCTCGTGTGCTGTTCGCCAACTGGGTCGAGCCATCGACGTCTGGTGGCGCGGTCCTGTGCTCAGAGACGCGTGTTCACGCGCTCGGCGTCGAGGCACGCCTCGGCCTGGCCACCCTGCGCCCCATCGTTCGAGCCTTTCAGCAGCTGATCGCCACCGATGGCATCGAGGCAGCCGTACGACGAGCCGAGAAACGATGAGACATCCACGCGTCCGATCTCCGCTCTGCGCTGTCTCACCGCGGCTGCGCAGCTCCGCGGAGCGCCACCGCCAACCCGTAACCGCTCGCCGCGTGTCATGAGGCCACCAGCGCTCCGTTGGTGGACGCTTCCGGCCCATTCGAGGTGTTCGTGGGTAGCTCGCCGGCGGCTTTGCTCTCGCGTTCCAGGAACGATCCGAGCTCGGCGATCGTGCTCATCATCGGCGCGGGGAAGACCACGGTGGAGTTCTTGTCGACCGCGACCTCGACCAGGGTCTGCAGGTTGCGCAGCTGCAGCGCGAGCGGGTGGGCCATCATCACGTCAGAGGCGGCCGCCAGCTCGCCGGCGGCGAGCGCTTCGCCCTGGGCGGCGATGATCTTGGCGCGTTTCTCGCGCTCGGCCTCGGCCTGGCGCGCCATCGCGCGCTGCATGCTCTCGGGCAGCTGAATATCTCTCAGCTCGACGACCGTGACCTCGATCCCCCACTCCCCGGTCTGCACATCGAGGATCTCCTTGATGTTCAGGTTGATCTTGTCGGTCTCTGACAGCGTCTCATCCAGGGTGTGACGCCCCACCACCGAGCGCAGCGTGGTCTGGGCGATCTGGCTGATCGCCGCCTCCACGTTCTCGATCGCGATTACCGACCGGATCGGATCCTTGACCCGGTAATAGGCGACCGCGGACACGTCAATGCTGACGTTGTCCTTGGTGATGATCCCCTGGGACTGGATCGGCATCGTGATGATCCGCAACGACACGCGATGACCCCCGTCGACGAACGGCACAATGAAGATCATCCCCGGTCTGCGCGCGCTGGCCGATTGCTGGAGCCGGAAAAGCGCGGCCGCCGAGGGTTGAGGCGAACCTTAGTTGGCTAGTACTCCGCGCTACACACGGGAGTAGCTCGTGGTGAGGCCAAGCGTGATTTAGAATTGGCGCGTGGAGCCGCTTACGGACGGCACCGACCATCTTCGGGTCCTGATCGCCAACGAGCGCAAGGACCGCCTGGCCCTCGTCGCCCCGATTGTTGTCGGTCTTGGCCACGAGGTGATCGCCCGCGAGGTCGATGTCGAAGACGTGGGCCCCGTGACCGCCCGGGAGCGTCCTGACGTGGCCCTCGTAGGGTTGGGAGAGAGTTCAGAGCATGCGCTCGGACTGATCGACAAAATCGTGCGCGAGGCCGCCTGCCCGGTGATCGTGCTGCTCCACGCACCCGATCCCGCCTTCGTCAAAGAAGCATCAAAGCGGGGGGTGTTCGCCCACATCTCAGACATCTCAGACGCCGACGTCGACGGATGGCAGAGCTCGATTGACATCGTCCTGCGTCGATTCGCGGAGTATCACGATCTCGAAGGAGCGTTCGGACGTCGCGCGTTGACTGAGCGCGCTAAAGGGATCCTGATGGAACGGCATTCGATCGATGAGGACAGCGCCTTTGAGATGCTGCGCGATCGCTCCCGGATCGCTAACCGCAAGCTCGTCGACCTGGCCGCGGCTGTCGTGGACGGCCACCGGCTACTCCCCAAACAACCGCACGCTCCTCCCGAGCGCTGACGCTCGGCTCCCGGGCGCCGGGTCGCTCTCGGATGTCGATCTACGCGGACGCAACGCCTGCGCGGTCATGGCGTGATCCCTGTTTCAAATCGGGCGTGAGCCGCTCGCCAGCCGGAGGTGGGAAACTCGACCTCGATTGCCTCGGATCCCCGCAGGCTGACGGTCGCGAAGGCGTCGCGAAAGACCGCGAGCATGTCCCGGTTCTCAGGGAGCACCTCGGCAAAGAAGTGGCTGATCTGACGATCCTCAGCGGCCTTGGCCAGCCGGATCGTCAACAGGGTGGCTAGTCCCAAATGGTGCAGATCGTCCGCTACCTCGACGGCCACTTCCGCCCGCTGCGAACCCGGGGTCCGCACGAAGGTGGCGTGGCCGACGACGCCGCCGCCGGGCGCCAACGCCACGATGCCGTGGTGGTCTGCGTCATCACCGGCCGATCCTCGATGAGCCTCGGCGCGAAGGTTCACCCCCGCCGTAAAGAATCGAAGACGACGGGAAGCGATCGAGAGACCGGTCAAGAACTTCCAGACCGCCGGCTCGTCCCCGGGCGTCACCGACCGGGCGCACACGGTCAGTCCGTTGCGGAGGTGAAGCTCCTGCGTCAGCACGACCGGCCCGGCGGCCTGGACGCTGGATCGACTCAAGGACGCGGGGTGAAGCGGGGGTCCGGGTTGGTCAGCGCGCCCGGCGCCCGGGATGGCGCGACCCTCGGAATCGGCGGCTTTCAGGGAATCATGCATGAACTCGGCTCCTGACGCGTTCGCGGTGCGCTGACCACTTGAGGTCGCGCGCCGTTGCCGGCCGAGGTGTGGAGCCGGAAAGCAGTGCCCCGCCGAAGGCTGAAGCGGAGCCGTCAACGATGGTACTGCGGTCCCGAGGCGCGACGTTGAAGGTCCTGTGGCTGTGGACTCGCCGTCCTCCGACCGCCGTGGCTGGGCCGTAAGCGACTCCCCCCGCCGGCCTGGTCTCGGCCCGGCTCTCGTGATAGACCGCCGGCATGGCTCCTGCGGCGTATTTCTCGCATCCCGCTTGCCTGGAGCACGAAACGCCCGGGGGGCACCCCGAGCGCCCCGAGCGCGTTGTCGCCATCGAGCGGTCGCTCGGGGAGCGCGAATGGCTCGGCTACGAGGTGCGGGCGGCGGCGCCGGCGTCCCGAGAGTCGCTCGTTGCGGTGCATTCGGCTGAGTATGTGGACGCGGTGCGCCTGATGAGCGATCGCGGCGGAGGCACTTTGGACCATGAAACCGTGCTCAGCGTTGGGTCCTACCGCGCCGCGGCACACGCGGCTGGCGCCGCGTGCGCGATGGCGGAGAGCCTGTTGGCAGGAGGGGCGCGCGTGGGGTTCTGCGCGACCAGGCCGCCTGGTCACCACGCGCGCACGGACAGCACATCAGGGTTCTGCCTGTTCAATCACGTCGCGGTGGCGAGCCGGTACGCGCTCGATGTGTTGGGCGCACGACGGGTGTTCATCTTCGACTGGGACGTGCACCACGGAGACGGAACGAACGACATCTTCCGGGCTACCAACAAGGTGCTGTTCGCCAGCATCCACCAATCCGGGATCTTCCCGGGAACTGGCCCGCTCAGAGACGCGGGGGCGCGGGCGGGTGAGGGCTACTCGATCAACCTGCCGGTGCCGAAAGGCTCAGACGAGAATGCGTGGGTTTCGCTGCTCGAGCACATCGTGATCCCCGCCGCCGAAGCGTTCCAGCCCGACCTGGTGCTCATCTCGGCCGGCTACGACGCCCACCGCGACGACGAGCAGGGCGGCTGCGAGCTCGAGGCGTCCTCGTTCGCCGAGATGGCACGCCACCTACGCGCGCTGGGAGAACGGACCGGCGCGCCGGTCGGCGCCGTCCTCGAGGGTGGATACGCGCTCGACGCGCTCACCGCCTCGGTGTGCGCCACGATGGAGGCACTCGCCGGCGACGAGCCGCCGGACTCCATCGCGCCGGACTTCCTCACCTCCCGCGCGGCGTCCTACGTCAGCCATCACTGGAGCTTGTGAGACGCGTCAGCGGCGACTGGGTCGTTGCTGCAGATGGTGGCGTGGAGGGCGGAGGTGAGCCCATCAAAGCTGCCGAAGATGGCCTGCTTGAGATCTTCGCGGGTCACGTCGTCCCCTCCGGCTCGAGGGCGATGGAGCGCTGCGCGACCGCGAGCCGCTCCGACGGCAACTTCCGACTCCACTGGCGTTGGCATCTGCGGACTGAGCCAGCATAGACAGAGCGCTCGGGACTTGATCTCGCGTGCGGCGACCTCGTGACCGGGGTGAACACAAACGAGCGGCGAAGTTATGACCTTGCGCGCAAACGCAATCCGAACGCCTAGCTGCTCGGTCTCGCAGTAACCATGGGTGGGCTCTCGGACGGCTCCACAACCGCGCGGCGCGGCCTAGCTACGAAGCTTGCGAGCAGCCTCAAAGGGTGTAGCATGATTTTGTCCGCCTCAGCCTTCGGCAGACCTGCCTTTCCGGCTCCAACGCTCGGCCGGCATCGACGATTGACCGCAAGCGGTCGACGCAATCGCGAACGCGTAGGAGCCGAGCCTATGTATAGCCTCTTGAAAGTGCCGATGCGGCCCGCCGGGATGGGTCGTCGCCACTTGCCATCGGTCGAGTCGTTCCTGCTTGAAAGTGACCCCCGCCGACTGATTGACGTTGCCGGCCGGTTGGCGATCGTCGTGCCGTCGGCGGCGCGACCGCGTGGGGGCAGAGCGCGATGACGGCCGCGGTCTTCAATCTCAATCAGCCGGCGAACACGGTGCACTGGCACTTCTTCTTCATGTCGGTGGCCAACGTGGTGGTGCTCGTGGTGATGCTGATCGTGTTCGCGGTTGCGATCCTCGCGCCGTTCCCGGGTCGGCGTGCGAAGGAGCCCACGAAATGAGCGGGGCGACGAAGCGATCGTGGACGGGGGCTGTGCGTGAGCGAGCGGTTGGGGCGCTGCCGCCCGACAAGCTTCTTCCCGACAGCCAGCCGGCCTACATGGCGTCGTGGATATACGTCTTCGGCGTGCTGTCACTGGTTTCGCTGGTGTTGATCATCGCCTCGGGTTCGATCCTCAGTCTGAAGGGCCCCGGCTGGTGGCACTTCACCAGCGTCGGGCACTTCTTCAACAGCATTCACCTGTGGTCGGTGGAGCTGTGCTTCTTCTTCATGGTGATCCACCTATGGGGTAAGTACTGGATGGCGGCGTGGCGAGGTGGCCGCGCGCGGGTGTGGATGACCGGGGTAGTCGCGTTCGTGGTCGCGATTCCGTGCGCGCTGACTGGCTACGTCTCCCAGCAGAACTTCGACGCGCAGTGGATCTCGACCCAGGCTAAGGACGCGATGAACGCGGCGGGTATCGGCTCCTTCTGGAATCTCATGAATTTCGGCCAGATGTACAGCTACCACGTGCTACTGCTGCCGCTCGCGGTGGTGGCGATCGTCGCCGCGCACATCCTGCTGGTGCGCAAGCACGGCATCGTGCCGCCGTTCCAGCACCTCGATCTTGGGGAGCTGCCGGGCCTGGCATCCAATCCTGACGCCGGACCCGTGTCCGCCCCAAAGACCGCCGCTGAGAACGGGACCGCCCCCGACCCCCATCCTGTTTCCCCAGGGGGTGCGCCGTGAGTCGCGAGCGCCGCCGACGCGAAGACGAGTCCTATCGCGAGTGGAAAGGCGCCTACCGCCCCTACGACATTATCCGCGAGGCGACCATCGCGCTCGGCGTCGTGCTGGGACTCGTGCTCCTGCTGACAATCCTGTTCTCCTCACCCGACCTGCCGCCGAGCACGATCAAGTCCTGGTCGCGCGCCGACCCCGTCGACTTCGTCACCACCGCCAGTACCGAGCTGGACGGGTCAAGCACGACCGGAAGCTATGGCCCGCCCTACAACCACGCTGCTGACGGGCAGCACATCGCATTCATCCACCTCGCCAAATGGCTCGGCGTCAGCCACCCGATTAACACTGCCCAGGATTTCGTGCTCGCACCACTGCGGTCGCTCACGGCCCAGCCTGCCCTGCAGAGCGCCGTCTCGACCTATGAGTCGGCCTCCGTCAAGGCCCGGACCGGCTGGACGAGCGCCTACGAGACCGCGCTCGCCAAGGCCTCAGCCACCCGGGGCGGCGGGATCTCACTCAAGCCCGGCCGTTACGGGCCGGTCGCGAGGATGATGAGCTCGCTGCTCACCTTCGCGCAGTCCGGTGGCCTGGACGGCGCGCTGCTGACCAGCCGGCAGTTCTACCAGACCGACTACACCAAGCCGCTGTTGTTCATGGCAGACGGCGGGGTGCTCACCAACCGCGCCCAACAGCAGCACCTGCTCGGCCCGCAGTGGGGTCTGATGAACGAGACCGGCAGCTACCCCGGCCAGGTATGGCTGTGGCTCTACACGTTCTGGTATCAGATCAAACCGTTCTCCACCTCCGCCAACGCTGACATTCTTGTGTTGGCCGTGATGGGAGTGCTGACCGTCGCTCTCATTCTGGTCCCCTTCCTACCGGGAATCCGCGATCTACCCCGCCGGATCCCGATCTACAAACTCATCTGGCGCGAGCATTACCGCTCCAAACCGCCAGCCGCCGCCTCGGCTGACTGAGCCCAGAAGCTCGACCCAGGCAGCACCATGAGCATCACTTCCTTCGTGCGGATTCCTACCTACGTACCTGGTCCACTGCTCGGGGGTTTCGGTTCTTGGGCTCGTCACTCTTGCCAGGGAATCTCGGCCTCTTATCGCGGCGGCGCGGCCCGGTGTTCGTGCAAGCAGTCGTCTCCGACGTCTGGCCCTGACTGCCCCTCGGATTGGAAGCGGTATGGCGCTACGGACGCGGTGCGAGGAGCGTTTGCAGCGCGTCGCTGGCGTCCTTGCGGGGCAGCCGGGTAATGACGTCACGGGCAAGTGTGCGCATTTCCGGCTCCGCGTGACGGGCGTGGACGGCGAAGGCCAATTCGCCCATCGGCGAGCTCATCACCCGTGCCCAGTAGCGGATGGCCACGGGACCTAGCCAGCGATTGTGCAACGCCGCGAGGTTGCGTGGGCATCCCTTTACGTGACCGCCGTGCAGCTCCTGAAAGCCCTGAGTAATGGCGAGGCACATGAGCCTGAGCGTCGCTCGGTCGTGCGCCAGTCGCCGTGGGTCGGTCCCGCAGCGGTACAGCGCGGCGCAGATCGCGGCGACCAAGACCGCGTGATAAGCCAACCAGCCATCCATGTCAACCACGCGCTGGATTGGCAGCCCGCGCGCGGCAAGGGCGTCTGCGAGGGCTGCGAGACGCGGCTCATCAGTCGCCTCGATTCCCGTCGGCTGCTGGTCGATCTTGCAGTAGGTAGCGACACCGGCGCTGATCGTCCCGCCAACACCGGGGAAGCCGAGCGCGACGCGAGCGCCCAACCCGCTAGGAAGACCCGAGCGTCCGGCCGGGTTATTGCCCATGAACAGCACCAGCGCGTCGGGCGTAACCTCGGCGAGGACACCCGCTGCGCTCTGGAGATGATCGCGCCGCAGGGCGACCAGCACGACATCGATATCCGGCTCACCCGCACAGAGAACCACCCTCGCCGGCGCGTGCGTCTCGATGCCGGAGATGACGTCCCGGGCGTAGAGGCCACGAGCGGCGATCGCGTCCGTGCGATCACCATGCGCAAGGACTGAGATGCCGTGGCCCGCGGTACCAAGCTGAGCACCGTAGACCGTGCCAATGACTCCTGCGCCGACAATCAAGACCTTCATGTCGCGACCTCCTCGCGCTCGGGACGAGTCTGTCACGACTACCGCTACGGCCGGGTGGGCGGCTCGGGATGAGGAGGTCGCGTGATGGCCGAGCATCCACGAACCTCAGACGCCGGCCAGCGTCGCTCCGCTGGGATCGCAGCGAGGCAACGGGACGACGACCCTCGCCGGCGGGTGCGTGAACCCGGTCCGCCTGCGCGGCGTCTACCAACGCATCGACGCCGACATCAGCGCGGGCTTCTACAGGAAGCCAGCCACGTTCCGCAAGGGGATCGATCACCGGGCACCTGTCAAGGGCATGGGTTCGAGCAGTCGCTTGAGGCCGACCGTCACCTCGCTGGCTGCGAGCTGCGCCAGGCGCCCGTCGTCTGCAGCAGTTTCTCGCCGAAGAAAGTCGCCACCGGGTTGCCGTTGAAGTTGGCGATCTGACGGTAGCCGGCAGAGCGGTACAGGCGCTCCGCGGCGCGCAGGCGCCCATCAGTATCCAGCCGAGCCACCTCATACTCCAGCTCCCGTGCCCGGCGCTCGAGCTCGGCCAGCAGCGCCCCCGCGACGCCCGTTCCCCGCGCCCGCGGCACCACGTACATCCGCTTGAGCTCGCACGCCTGCTCGTCGAGGCGCTTGATCCCGCCGCAGCAGACGGGCTCGCCGTCGCGGTAGCCCACCACGAAGGCGCCGTGCGGCGGCGCGAGCTCCCGCGGGCCGGCCGCCGGCATCTTGGGATCGGCCGGATCGATACCTCCGCAGATCTCAGCGACCTCGGCGCGCATCGCCCCCTCCAGTGCCGCTCCGTCGCCGCTGTCAATCCGCGTGCCGCGAAACTCGATTTGCACGGCCCAGAAGATAAGGGATCGACCCGCGAACCGGCCATCGGCCGGCCCGGTCAGCCGGGCGGCATGGGCAAAGCGCCGCCAGTCGGCTGAACGCCAGCCTGACACCGTGACACGGGCGGTACGATGCAGCCGAAGAATCGTCGGTGTAGTTGTTCTCCCTCCTGAGCGGCGACACCGGCGATCAAACGATGGAAGACCTCCTCGGGAGACGCTGGACCAGGCACTTCCGACACGATGCCCGGCCACGCCTTGGTCTTCTCTATCTGGTTGTTTGTTCCATTCGGCATGGTCGGGGCTGGTTCAGCGAGCTTGCGGTGGTGGATCGTTCGCTGTCGATTTCACGATCGCCGTTCGTAGAGCAGATGAATGGCGCATCGGGCGCCGCCGAAAGGAGATGACGATGGGACGGATCGTTGTACACGAGTTCATCACGCTCGACGGCGTGATCGATAATCCGGCATGGACAATGGAGTGCGGGTTCGACCCGAAGATGGGCGAGGCGATCGGCCGGATCATGCAATCGAGCAAGGCGCTGCTGCTGGGACGCAACACCTACGAGATGTTCGCTCCGGCGTGGTCGACGCGGACCGCTGCTGAGGATCCCGGCGCGCCGTTCATGAACGAGTCTCCGAAGTACGTCGTGTCATCGACGCTGCAGAACGTCGGATGGAATAACTCGACGCTCCTGGGCCCCTACGACGCCGAGGCGATTCGTCCTCTGAAGCAGCGGATTGAGGGTGACATCTACGTCAGCGGCAGCGGAACGCTCGTGCGCGCGATGCTTGCCGACGGCCTGGTCGATGAACTGCACCTGTTCGTGTTCCCCCTGGCGTTGGGCGCCGGTCCGCGCCTGTTCTCAGATGGCCTCCAAGCCAAGTTCAGCCTCGCTGAGACCGAGTCCTACGAGAACGGTGCTCTGCACCTGGTCTACCGGCCGGTCAGATAGCCCTGAGCGGGCGCTTCACGTGATCCATCACGTGAAGCGCCCGACCCCCGTCGCGCCCGCTGAGAGCTCAACAATTCTCGGCGTGCTGGGAGGCCGGTGCAGAGTCGGGCCGCAGCACGAGCGAAGCTGTGCGCGGCTGGCGTGCGCTGGTGACGAGCGCTGCCCGGGGCTGGCCGGTTTGAATGCCGCAGGTCCGCAAACCGTTGACTGCCGACATGTTCGGCAACACCCGCGATCGTGCGGTCCACCCCGTTTGACGATCATCCCGGATGTTGTTGACGGCAGCGCGCTGGCCGCTTCTGCCGTCCGCGTGAGTCGGGCTGCAGCCGGTCAGATGTGCGCTGCCGACCCGCGTGCCCCGTGACCGCTTGCACGTCGGCAGGGAGCAGGACTAGCCGCTGGATCTCCGCAGGGAGCCGCTGCTACTCATGCTTCCAGCGCTGCTTCCGAATCGGGAGGACGCCTCCTGGATGGGGCTAACGAGGACCACTCGAGCGGAGGTCTGTCGGGCACTGTCGATTCCGCGATCGCCGTTCGTAGAGGGGATGAGGCGGCGCATCGGGCGCCGCTCCGTCAACCGAAGGGAACCCCAGCAATGTCGACGATCACGGCCAGCGCACCCGTAGCCAGCAAGACGGGGCTGATCGCCATCCACCTGCTCGCAGCTACGATCATCGCCCCAGTCCTCGCCCGTCAGACCAGGCGCTGAATAGGAGGTTTCGACCAATGCCCCAATACCTGCTGTCCGTGTGGCACGACGAGGATTATGTCGTCGATTTCTCCACCCCCGAGGCGCAGCACCGCGTCGCCCAGGTCTCAGCCTTCAACGACGAGCTGCAACACTCGGACGCCTGGGTGTTCGCCGCCGGCCTGCACCCGGCGTCGTCGGCCACGGTGGTGCGCTGCACCGAAGATCACGTCTCGATGACAGACGGCCCCTACGCCGAGACCAAGGAGCAGATGGGCGGTTTCTGGATCATCGATACCGCGGACCTCGACGCGGCGCTCGGCCTGGCCGCGAGAGCCGCCGCGGCCAGCGACGGTCCGGTCGAAGTCCGCCCGCTGCAAGGATGACCGACACCCTCGACGCGGTATTTCGACGCGAAGCCGGCCGCTGCACCGCCACGCTGATCCGCCTCCTCGGCGACATCGACCTCGCCGAGGACGCAGTGGCGGAAGCCTTCATGATCGCCGCCGACCAATGGCCGAGGCGAGGGATCCCGCCGAACCCTGGCGGCTGGATCACCACCACGGCACGCAACCGGGCGATCGACCGGCTTCGCCGCGAATCGACCCGAGTTGAGCGCTACATCACCGCCCACCAAATGCACACCCAAGACATCGACCCCGACTCCACCCCTGAACGCGAAGCGCTCGACCACTTCGTCGACGTCGTCCCCGACGACCAACTCAGGCTGATGTTTCTCTGCTGCCACCCCGCGCTCGCCGCCGACTCCCAGGTCGCGCTCACGCTCCGTCTGCTCGGCGGTCTGGAGACCAGCGAGATCGCCAGGGCCTTCCTGGTGCCAGAGGCGACCATGGCCCAACGCATCGTGCGGGCAAAACGCAAGCTACGCGACAACCACGCGCCGTACCGAATCCCGGGTGGCGCCGAACTCCCCGATCGACTCCACGCCGTCCTCGCCTCGATCTATCTCATCTACACCGAAGGACACACCGCTACCGTCGGCGCCGCCCTCACGCGTGTCGAGCTCTCAACCGAAGCGATCCGGATCGGGCGGGTGCTCGCCACGCTCATGCCCGACGAGCCGGAGGCGATCGGGCTCCTGGCCTTGATGCTGCTAAGCGAGGCCCGCCGGCCCAGTCGCGTCGACGCCCGCGGATCGATGGTCCGCCTCTCCGACCAGGACCGGTCGCGGTGGAACCTCGACCTCATCAGGGAAGGCCACGGACTGGTTCGAGCATCCCTGCGGCGCAACCAACCCGGGCCCTTCCAGATCCAAGCCGCAATCGCCGCTGTTCACACCGACGCGCCCACCGCCGCCGACACCGACTGGGCTCAAATCGTCGCGCTCTACGACCAGCTCTACGCGATCCAGACTAACCCGGTCGTCGCATTGAACCGGGCCGTCGCCGTGGGCGCGCTCGATGGCCCCTCAGCCGGACTCGACGCACTCGCCAACGTCAACCTCGACGACTACCAGCCATACCACGCCGCCCGAGCAGACCTGCTCACCCGAGCGGAACGTATCGACGACGCGATCACGGCCTACGACCGCGCCATCGAACTCACAGCCAACCCCGCCGAACGAGAGTTCCTCAGCCGCCAACGCCAACACGCAACCACCAACCCGTCGCTTTCCTAAACCCTAACGGTTCGCGCCAGATGTCCCGCTCGGTCGTGGTCTGCGCCCGACCCGGGCAGTTCACCCAGCGGGGGCCCCGGCCGCCGATCGATGAACCAGGAGCAAAGATGACTGTGATCAAGACAAACCCGGAGGAAACGCAGACGATCGAAGGCGCCGAGCACGGAGCCACCATCTCGCTGATCCTCGACCGCAGCAACCCCGGGCATGGCCCCAAGCTTCACCGTCACCCCTACGACGAGACCTGGCTCGTGGTCGAAGGAACCATCATGTTCCAGGCCGGGAACGAGACCTGCGCGGCGAGTCCTGGTGATGTCGTGATCGTCCCGGCGAGCACCCCGCACAAGTTCACCAACGACGGTCCCGGCCCCTCAAGGCTCGTGTGCATCCACGCCAACCCCACCGTGATCGGTGAACGATTGGAATAGCAGTCGGGCGCCATGTGCCGGGATTCCAGGAGCAGAGGCGCGGTTAGTACCGGAATCTCTGCGCCGGTCCCGAATCCGGCCACAGCCATGCCGCCAAGCTCGCGCCTACCATCCTGTTGTTGTGACTCCAGACCTGACCATTCGGGCCGCGGTCGAGGCTGATCCCGTCGCCGAATGGCTCCGAAGATCGTGGGGGAACACCCCTCATGGCGGTGCTTGACCAGCTCTACGATGTCGCCGCACTGTCCGCGCTGGTCGCCGTCGCGACCGACGAACTGCTGGGGGTGCTCACTTACCAGCGACAAAGGGGGTATCGCCGGGACGTCGAGCTGGGTCGTTGCGGCGTACTGAGCCCATGGGCCCCGCTACTCCGATAGCCCTTTCCGACAGTCTGCGGAGCACCCGCCCGCCTCGAGTGCCTCGCTGATTGTCACAGCAGTAGGTGGACCTGCATCCGGGATCGCGGGAGCGGGCTCACGGGTGTCCCGGGGCGGGGTCTGCGCCCGGGGGCAGGAGCGGGCCGTTGCGACGTTGTTAATCAGGGCACGGCTGGGGCTGGGCCCGTGCCGCCGTATTGCAGCCGCGAGCCGTCGGGTGGGCCGGCTGGGCCAGGCGGGGTGCTGGTGCACGAGTAGGTGCTGGTGTCGATCAGCGCGAAGGAGGCCTGCTGCTCGCCGCTGGTGAGCTGGAAGTAGCCGACGCTGAGCTCTGTGCCCGCTGGCATGGCCGCCGGGTCGAAGGTGATAGTGGGCTGCACACCGGACTGCGGCGGCACGGGCGCCTCGCGTGGCGGCAAGGACACGACCTGCGAAAAGCCGGCCGGCGCGGGATCTGAGGAGCAGAAGCTGCCGGAGGTGACCTTCGCCGGGATGTCGTATTTGGCGAGGTCACGCTGGAGGGTCGCCGGGGCGAGGAACTCGTTCGGGTTGAGGGTCAGCGTGGCCTTGCCGTTGGGGTTTTTGACGATCTTGAATGCGGCGGTTCGGATCGTGCCGGGTGCCAAGTTCCGGATCGTGCCGGGTGCGATGGTCCGGATCGTGTCGTGCACCGGGGCCGGGCCGAGGGCGCCGGTCAGGCCGAGTGCCAGTGCGGTACCAGCGCCAACGCCGGCTACAGACATGCCAGCGGCTCTGGAGCGCCGGTGCCGCCGGCGTGCGCGGCCCCTGGCCGTGATCGCCTCGAGCCGCGGCGGCTCGGGCATCGCTACGCCGGACAAGGAGTCGCGCAGTTGGTGCAGCTCGCCGCTGTCGGTCATTTGGTCGGCGTTACACATGGATCGACCTCCGTGGTGTTGGCTTGGGCGAGGTCGTTGCGGAGCGCCGTGACGGCCCGGGACAGGTGGGCGCGGACCGTTCCCGGCGCAATCGCCAGCTGCTCGGCGGTTGTCTCGATATCCAGGTCGAGGAACACGCGCAGCACGATCACCTCGCGCTGCCGCGCCGGCAGTCGCCGCAGCGCCCTCAGCACGACGCTGTCCAGGCCAGTCTCGCCGCTGCCGGGCGCCGCGACGTCATGATCGGCCAGCGGCAGCTCGGGCGCGCGCCGGCGCCACCACGACGCCCCCGCATTAAGCGCGGTGCGTACCACCCACGCCCGCGGAGCCGGATGGCGGCTGACCTTCCGCCAGGACACCCAGGCCCGAGCGAACGCCTCGGCAACCTGATCCTCGGCGAGCAGCATGTCCCCAGTGCTCGCGGCAACCGCCCTCAGGCACGGATCCCAGCTCTCCTGGAAGAACTCGGCGAACCCGGCCTCGTCACTGCTCATAACCGTTAACCCGCCAGAGAACCGAAACCCTTACCTCGGAGCCCGCAAATCAAATGATCGCCGGATGTCGTGAGCGGACCCGTACGGACACACACCGAAATCTACGGTCTACACCTCGCCGACCAGCGACACGCCGGGCACGCCGCGGCGCGATGCCGCTCCTCGGTCAGCGACCGCACCCCACCCTGCTTCCGCTTCGCATCGATTGGCAGCACTGTCGGTGGCGGCCTGGGTCGACGATCTGCGGCACGTCGACCCTGACTGGCTGAGACTGCTGGTTCCACCCATCAGCAGCCGCCTCGGCGGCGCCGCCTAGCGTCGCGCCGACTTCTGCTCTGGGTCTCGGAGCAACGAGAGCACAGCGAGCATCGGGCTTCCCGACCGGTGACGGAGGGGCAGTCTGGTTGGCGCGCGGGAAACGCTGGTGCTCGATCGAAGAGGAAGCGACCTACAGGACCTGACGTCGAGAGCCCGAGCTCGCAGGCACTTCCAGCAGTCTGGCGAGCTAGTCAAGCGCGGATCTGCGACGACTACTCCGTTTCAACACCGCTAAGCGGCGGTCAGCCCTCAGCTGGCTGCGATCAGCAACACCGAAATCACGCCGAACAGGACGGCCGCGATCGCGGATTGAACCCGCATCTGGTGGTCACTTCGCCGACTCGGGCGCCGACTCACCCTTTGACCCGTCACAGCTTGGTAGCCATTGAGCAAACAGATCACGATCGCGACGATCAACAGGATTACCGTAATCCAGAGCACCGTACCGGTCGGCAAAAGGATCCGCCAGTGCTGGTCCGTCTGAGTGGAATCCACGCAAGGCTGCTTCGGCTACAAGCAGTCGCCATCCTCAACCGTCCGAGAGACCGGCTCTCACGCACCAGCCACATCATCGGCCGACGCGGGCCGACGCCGGCTGCCGCTTCGGGCCGACGAGCTGCTAGAGCAGCAGCGCGATCGAGGCTTCCGTGGCGGCGACGATGCAGCACTGTGCTCAGAGCCTCACGGGAGGCCGGCGCTACTGAGGGGCTCTACGCTGACCGGGTTGTCGATCGAGACCCCCGATGAACTCAAACACCTCAAGGCCGCTGGACGGGTCGTCGCCCAGGCGATCCGAGCGATGCGCGCTCACGCGCGGCCCGGCATGACGACCGGAGAGCTGGACGAGATCGGCAGTCGAGTGTTCGCGCGTGCTGGCGCGCGGTCAGGACCCCAGCTCGACTACGGGTTCCCCGGCGTGAACTGCATCAGCGTCAACGACGAGGCCGTGCACGGGATCCCCGGCAAACGGCGCCTGCGCAACGGCGACCTGGTCAAGCTCGACGTGACCGCCGAACTAGACGGGTTCTACGCCGACGCGTGCATCTCGGTCCCGGTCGGGAACACGTCCCCGTCCGCGCGCCGGCTCGCCGCCGCAAGTCGCGCTGCACTGAACCGCGCGCTGAGGACAGCTCGCGCGGGCACCCCGATCAACCACGTCGGCCGCGCGATCGAGACTACCGTCACCACGCACGGCTACTCCGTCTGTCGTGATCTGATGGGTCACAGCATCGGTCGTCGGATCCATGAGCCGCCTAACGTTCCCAACTACGACGCCCCCGGGTTCTGTCAGCCGCTCACCGAGGGCTTGGTGATCACGATCGAGCCGATCATCGCCGCCAGCGACGGCGCAGTCCGCGAGACCGGGGACGGTTGGACAATCAAGACCCAGGACGGCAGCTACAGCGCTCACACCGAGCACACGATCGTCATCACTCCCGCAGCCCCGCTGATTCTGACTGTCTGAGCGCCGCAAGCGGAACCTT
>CAWHMI010000021.1:0-11480 GCA_963830395.1 uncultured Actinomycetota bacterium | reverse complement strand
AACGCGCCGTCGTCCTCGGGCTCGTGCAGCGGGAAATGGCAGGCTGCCTCTTGGGTCGGCCCGAACCGCCGCAGCAGCGGTTCCTGCTCGGCGCAGAGCGCCTGCGCCCGCGGGCAGCGGGTCCGAAACCGGCACCCGGACGGAGGATCGATCGGGCTGGGGAGCTCGCCGCGGATGCCGACTTCGGTCTTCGCGCGCTCGGTGGCGGGATCCGGCACCGGAATCGTCTTGATCAGCGCGTCCGTATAGGGGTGAGCCGGCCGCCGGTAGATGTCATCGCCCGTCCCCAGCTCGACCACCTTGCCGAGGTACATGACCGCGATCCGGTCAGCCAGGTACTTCACAACCGCGAGATCGTGCGAGATCACCACTGACGCCCGCTGATGCTCGGCCTGAAGGCGCTTCATCAGATTGAGGACCTGCGAGCGGATCGACACGTCGAGCGCGCTCACCGGCTCGTCGGCGACGATCACCTTGGGTTCGAGCATCAGCGCCCGGGCGAGCGCGATCCGCTGGCGCTGCCCGCCTGAGAACTCGTGCGGATAACGGTCGAGGGCGTTGACGGGAAGGCCGACCTCATCGAGCAACTGCCGGATCTTCTGATCCTGCTCCCGGCGGCTGCCGATCTTCTGGATCAACAGCGGCTCGCGCAGGAGCGCCTGCACCCGCATGCGCGGGTCGAGCGAGGCATAGGGATCCTGGAACATCATCTGCAGGTCCCGGCGCCGGCGACGCAGCTCCTTGCCCTTGGCGCGAAACACCTCGTGACCCTCCAGGGTGATCCGGCCGGCGTCGGGTTTCTCGATGCCGACGAGCAGCTTGCCAAGCGTGGTCTTGCCACATCCGGACTCGCCGACGAGCCCGAGGGCCTCGCCGACATCCAGGTGCAGGGTCACTCCCGAGACGGCTTTGACCGAGTTGACCTTGCGTTGGAGGATCGCGCCCGCGGTGACCGGGTACTCGCGCACCACGTCGGCGACTTCGAGCAGGCGGCCGTTCGCGGGTCGGGCGAGCCCGGCCGACGCACCCGCCACAGTCGCGATCTCCGGCAGCGAGGCGACGGGACCGTCGACCGGATGCCAGCACGCGAACAAGTGGTCAGGGCTCGTGCCGCCCAGGGGCGGTTCCTGCTCGCGGCATTGGTCGGTCGCGCGAGGACACCGCGGCGCGAAACGGCAGCCGGGAGGAGGGTCGGTGAGGTCGGGGGGGAGGCCGGGAATGGTGACCAGCGCCTTGCGGTTGTCCTGAGTCAGCCTCGGAATCGAGCCCAGCAGCGCCTGGGTGTAGGGATGCCGCATGGCGCCGAAGATCTCTTCGGTCGAGGCGGTTTCGACGATCCGTCCGGCATACATGACGCTGATCCGGGTGGCTCTGCCGGCGACCACGCCCATGTCGTGCGTCACCAGCAGCGTGGCCATGCCCAGGCGATCCTCGAGCTCGTCGAGCAACGCCAGGATCTGCGCCTGGATCGTCACATCCAGTGCGGTGGTCGGCTCGTCGGCAAGCAGCACCTTGGGCTCGCAAGCGAGCGCGATCGCGATCATCACCCGCTGCCGCAGCCCTCCGGAGAGCTGGTGGGGGTAGTTGCCCAGGCGCTCTCGCGGCTGGGGCAGTCCCACCAGTTCGAGCACCTCCAGCGCCCGATCGGCCGCCTCCTTGCGTGACACATCGCGGTGCAGGCGCACCGGCTCCGCCACCTGCTCACCGATCGTCTTGGTCGGGTTCAGCGACGATTGGGAGTCCTGGAAGATCATCGCCACCTCGTTGCCGCGGAGCCTGCGCAGCGCCGAGTCGGGCAGGCCGACGAGCTCGCGCCCGCCCAGCGCCACCGAGCCGTTCAGGATCTTGCCGCCTTTGGGAAGCAGGCCGAGAATCGACAGCCCGAGCATCGACTTGCCACAGCCGGACTCGCCGACCAGGCCGAGGGTCTCGCCGACGTCGATGGCCAGGTCAACGTTGCCTACGGCCTGGACCGTCGAGCGGGTCAGCTCGATGTGCGTGCTCAGGTTCGTCACCTCGAGCGCGCGCGCCCGTCCATCCGTGATCGCCATAGCTAACGCCGCCGCAGCCGCACGTCGAACGCGTCGCGGAGCGCGTCGCCGACCAGGTTGCAGGCCATCACCACCGCCACGAGACAGAACCCGACGGGATAGACCAGCCACCACTGGCCGTTGCTGATGTTGGTGTCCGCGTTGCCCAGCATGTCGCCCCACGAAGCGATCGGATACTGGAGCCCGAAGCCGAGGAAGCCGAGATAGGCGAGCGCGAGGATCGAGTCGGCGACCAGGAACGTGATGTTCACGATCACGACCGACAGCGCGTTGGGGATCAGGTGCTTGTAGATCAGGCGGGTGCGTCCGCTACCCATGACTCGGGCCGCCGAGATGAAGTCCCGCTCGCGCAGCGTCAGCACCTCGCCGCGGATCAGCCGCGCCGGAACGAGCCAGGAGAAGAAGCCCAGCAGCAGGCTCACCTCCACCACGGTGGCGCTGTACTTGGTGGCGAGCACGAGCACGATGAACAGGAACGGGATCGACAGCACGATGTCGACGAAGCGCATCAAGATCCCGTCGACCACGCGTCCCGAGAGGCCCGCGATCGCGCCGTACAACGTCCCGATCACGGTGGCGATAACCGCGGCGAACAGGCCGACCTCGAGCGCCGCCTGGCCCCCGGCCATGATCCGCCCGAGCTCATCGAAGCCATGCTCGTCGGTCCCGAGGATGCCGGCGTGGCCGCCGAGCGGGCTTGTCGCGCCCGGCGCCAGGTTGGTGTTCAGAGGCTCGGTGAGCGACTGGTTGGTGTGGTAGAAGAGCGGCCCGACGAAGCAGAGGAGTACGAAGAAGACGAGGATCCCGACCCCCGCGAGCGCGATCCGATTCTCGCTGAACTCCCGCACCGCCAGTCTCCAGCCGCTCGACAGCGACTGGACCTCGCCGCCCTCGGCGATCGTCACCGCCGAGAGGTCGTGCCCGGTGAACGGCACGGTGGCTCCGAGCAGCGGCTTCAGATCCTTCTTGGTCAAACCCGGACCCTCGGGTCGGCCACGGTCACCGCGATGTCGGCCATCAGGTTGCCGAGCACGGTCAGGATCCCGCCGAGGACCGTGTACGCGAGCAGGATCGGATAGTCACCGCTCTGCAGCGCGTTGAAGAACAGGAGCCCGAGGCCCTGGATGTTGAACAGCACCTCGACCAGCAGGTTGCCGGCGAGCAGATCCGGGATCGAGAGGCCGACGAGGGTGATCATCGGCAGACAGGCATTGCGCAGCAGGTGGCGGTAGAGCACCGCACGCTGCGAGAGTCCCTTGGCGCGCGCCAGGCGGATGTAGTCCTGGGCCAGGTTGTCGAGCGCCGAGGAGCGCATGTAGCGGCTGAACGACGCGATGTTGACGGCGGTCAACGTGATGATCGGAAGGAAGAAGTCACGCGGATGGATGATCGCCTGCCAGGTGGAGGTGATCGAGGTGGGGGCAAGCGGCGGGAAGACGTGGAGCCGGAGGGCGAATACGTCGATCAGGATGATGCCGAGGAAGAACGGCGGCATCGCGTAGAGCACGAACGTCAGCGTCGTCCACGTGTAGTCGCTGATGGTGTTGCGCCTGACCGCCTGGACGATCCCGATCGGAATCGCGATTAGCAGCGACAGCACTAGCGCGGACCCCGATAGATAGATGCTGCGTCCGGCGTTCTGCTTGAACAGCGTCCAGACGCTCTGCCCCTGCTTGTAGGAGTAGCCGAAGTTGAGGTGTGCGAGGTTGCCCAGATAGGTCAGGAACTGTGCGATCAGCGGCCGGTCGTAGCCGTGCGCCTTGTTCCATGCCGCGATCTGAGCCGGCTTGGCCCCGCGTCCCAGCACCTGGTGGACCGGGCTGCCGGCGATCAGGTGCAGCAGCTCGAACGTGATCGCCGCGATCCCGATCGTGATCACGATCGCCACCAGAACGCGCCGAATGATGTAACCGGTCATCGAGGCGGCCGCGCGTCTGTGGGTGCAACCGCTGCTCCTATTTCTGGTTCACCCACCAGAACTGCGGCCACAATCCGTACTGCGTGAGGCTGAGGTACGACGGCGGCGCGCCGCCGACCCGCTTGGCGACCGACCAGAGCAGGTCGTAATTGGGGAGGAACAGCGCCGGAAGCGCGGTCGTCTCGTACGACGCCTCCTTGGTCACCGCGTTGGGGTCCGTGCCGAACACGGACTCGTGGATCAACTTGTCCATCTTCGGGTCACTGTAGGCGCCGCTGTTGAACGAGCCGCCGGTGTTGAAGATCGCGTTCTGCGTCGGATAGGGGTTGTCGGCGTAGCCGCTGAAGTTCTCCACGGCCCACGTGTTCGTGTACTTCGCCACCGACGGGTCGGCGTCGTTGAAGTTCGTGTCGATGTAATTGAACGTCTTCTGGTGAAGCGCGATGTTGATCCCGGCCGCCTGCTTGGCTTCCGAGGTGACCGCCTCGTCGGTGAGGGGTATATACGGCCCGGACGCTTCCGTCTGCGTGAACCAGGCGAAGGAGATTGGCGCTCCCGCGGGTATGCCGGCCCCGCACTGGTTGGGGCCGCTGCCGGGGTGGGCACACGTCGTCTGTCCGTTGGGCACCACGTGCCAGCCGTGGGCCTTGAGGAGCGCCACCGCCTTGGCCGGGTTGTAGGGATACGGCGGCTTGACTGCATTGGCGGGCACATACGGCGTTTTCGGGACCGACGGGACCGGACCGTAGGCAAGCCCGGCGGCGCCGTGGTAGATCCCGGCGATAATCGCGGGCTC
This sequence comes from uncultured Actinomycetota bacterium, assembly GCA_963830395.1. GTDB lineage: Bacteria > Actinomycetota > Thermoleophilia > Solirubrobacterales > Solirubrobacteraceae > Palsa-465. The sequence continues at coordinate 6,715 of CAWHMI010000021.1, read as the reverse complement.
GTTCACCAGCATCGCCATCGCCTGGCGGAAGTAGGGCTGGGAGATGATCTTGTCGAAGTGGTCGGTGGTGTCCTTGAAGTTCCAGATCACACCGGCCCAGCCGAAGTCGGGCAGCCCGAACACGCTAAAGCCCTGAGACTTCAGTGCGGAGACATCGGCGAGCTGGGAGAAGTCGATCGATCCGATGTCGAGAGTCCCGGTCCGCATCGCGTTCAGCATCGGCGTGATCCCGGTGTAGGTGACGCCCTGGACCGAGTCCACGTGCGGCTTCGGGGTCCCGCCGAAGGTCGGGTTGGCTTTCATGGTCCACGACTGCGTGACGGGACTGAAGCTCGACAGGACGAACGAGCCGTCGGCGATCTTCCACAGCGGATTGGTTGTGAACCCGCTCACCTGGCCGCCGGCCTTGCCGAGGTAGTCGTAGATCTTCTTGGCGTTGGCGGGGACCGTCCAGTTGAGGTGGGGGCCCCCGGCCGAGGCGACATTCCAGGCCCTGCTCGGAAGCGGGAAGACTTCGGCCGCAAGCTGGTTGTTGAGAAAGAAGCCGGGGTTGAACGCCCGCTTGAGGTGCATCACGACCGTATAGGGCCCGGTCGCGCTGATGCTGGCCAGGCTCTGGGGGAAGTACCCCGGCGTGAACGCGCTCCAGTTGGCGGCGCTCTCGGCGACCGCCGCCTTGATCAGGGCAACGTCGAACAGCAGGTCCTGGGCGTCGACCGGCTTGCCGTCGCTCCACTTGTAGCCCTGCTTCATCTGGATCGTTACCGTCTTGTCCCCGTCGCTGAACACCGGCTTGTTCGCGATGCTGAGGCCGTAGTTGATTCCCGGGGAGGATCCGTAGGCGAAGTTGTTGTACAGCGGCAGCCACATGACCTGCTGCCACTGCTCAGTGATGGTGCTTGAGTTCCCCGACGGGATGATCGGGAAGATGTAGTTGGGCGTCAATCCGTTCAGCTGGCCAAAGGTGATCGTGCCCCCGTGCGTGGGGGTGCCGGCCGGCGGGAGCTTGCCGTACAGCCCCGGCTGCTCGAGCGTGCCCGAGGCGCTGCCATTACCACTCCCGCCGCCGCTGCTGGAGCCGCCGCAGGCACCGAGCGCGAGCGCGGCAACGGCTGCCAGGACGATCGCCGACAGCGCGCGTCCTCCAAGTCGCGCGACTTTCGGATACCGAAAGATTCGTCGCCGGTCCTTGGCGGTGGCGCTCGCGCAGCTACGGGTCATCTCAACCCCTCTCCCCCGGGAACATGAGGCCCGGCAATCTAGAAGGGGGAGCGGGACGGTGTCAAGCCGCTACCGATCGTCCACGCGCCGGCTAGGGCTCGTGGCCGCCCCGGCAAGTACGGGGCGACCCCTAGGGAGCGGAGATCGTCACCTGGGCCCAGCCGGTGGCGTGGCCTCCGGTCGTGGCGGTGGCCGTGATCACGGTCGTGCCGCTTGGCATGGGGATCGTGGCGTGAAAAGCTCCCGCCGGGTCGGCGACGGTCGAGACGACAGCGGTGGTGTTTGTGCTGGAGCCCGGTTGGCCCGCCTCGACGGTGACCGCGGCCCCCGGACTCGTCGTCCCGGTGACGGTCGTCGTGGAGCCAGTCGCAGTCGCGCCGGAGGCCGGAGAGCTGATCGTCACCGGGAGGACCGCGGGGGGGCCGGTGCGCAGGTAGCGGGCGCGGGTGATCGCCGGCTGGTCAAGCAGGCTGCGGGTCTGGAGGTCGCGCACCAGCCGCACGTATTGCGCCTGTCCCCAGATCAGCGGCGCGGCCGAGCCGGCCGCCTGGCCGTTGTTGAACCCGATCGAGGCGATCGCCGGGTCGCTGCCGAACGGTGACGCGGGCACGTTCGGGTCCTCCCACACCTGCTCGGGCACGTACCCGAGGCCCCAGGTCATGCGCTGCAGGGTCACCGCCAGGCCGGCGCTGTCAGCGGTGGCGCTGGTCTGGAGGTCCTGCTCGGCGCGTTCGCCGTCGAGCAGCGGCCATAGATGACCGGAGCCGACGGCCTTGGGGAACCAGGGCGCGCCGGTCGGCGAGCAGTTGGTCGGATCCGGCACATAGCAGTCGCCGTAACCGTCCGTGCTCCCGGTTGCCTTGATTCCATAGCGGTGCCATCCCGGACCGGAGGCGGTCGGGCGCTCCAGGACCGAGTCGACCACGCCCAGCGACGCCTGGACGTCAGGGTCGGTGGCCGGAAGCTCGCCCAGCCGCGTCAGCTCCAGGAATCCGGCGTCGATCACCTGGCGCTGGTCGACGCTCGCGATGCTCCCGTTGCCGAGGGGGTAGGTCTCGGCGGCGTTCGGATCGCCCGTCGGCGACAGGCGGATGAAGTACCGCGGCGCGTACGGGCCGGTCGTCGTCACCGTCCACTTCTTGACGTTGCGCTGGTAGTCATCGGCGGTCGCGAGGTACAGGTGTGCCCGTCCTGCGTCGCCGGCCGCGGCGGCCAGGTGGCTCGCCGCCACCAGCCCGGCGATCTCGGCGGCGAGGGTCGACGGCGAGTAGCCGGGATGCTCCTCCCACCGCTCCACGCCGTAGTTCGGGCCGTGGTCGACGATGAAATCGGCCGCGGGACGGATGTGCTGCCGGTAGAAGGACACGTTGCCGGCAAGCCCCGCCTCCCACGCCATCAGCAGCGGGTAGGCGTCCTCGTCGATCTCCGAGAGCCCGAACGTGTCGGGGGCGACGGAACCGTCGAGCTCGGAATCGCGCGGGAAGCTGCCGTCGGGTTGCTGGACGCGGTCGAACAGGTACTGCACCATGGCGTTCGCGCTGGCGCGGTCCCCGTCGGCGAGCAGCCCGGTGAACGTCTCATAGCTGTCGCGGGCGAACACCTCGCGGTACGTCCAGCCGGCGTGGGTCGTGCTTGCCGGCACCGACTGCCCCCATGGATCGGTCGGCGACGCCACGAACGCGCCGGCGTAGGTCTTGTCCTCGGCGGCCTTGATCGTGTTGACAGACACCCAGTAGGTGCGCTGCATCGCGGCGGTCTGCGCCGGAGAGAACCCGGCCAGGTGGCGGGGCGGCAGGGCGCGGGCCGCGTCATAGTGACTCCAGCCCGCCTCATAGCTCGCCAGGCTCTGGTCAAACGGCGTGGTCGCGCTGGCGACCGCGGTGTCGATCGCGGCCCGCGGGTTGGGCGCGAACCCCAGCGCGACCGTGAACGGCCGGCCGGGCCGGGCGTCGATCAGCGCCGTCTGCTCGACGTTGCCGTTGTCGGCCGCGCGATATCCGCTGACCAGCCGGTGGTACGTGTCGAGTTGGCTGAGCCCATCGCTGGGGGTGCCGACGAAGCCGCTGGACTCGGCTCGGAACGGCCGGTTGGCGACAAGCGCACCCACCACCTGCGCGGCGAACGGGCCGGTGGGGGTGTTGGTGTCCGAGGAGACGAGCGCGGTCGTGGCCGAATCGATGGTGGCGTTGTTGGCGCCGCCGTTCGTGGGGCCGCCACCCCCGGTGTTGTCGATGGTCGCGTCGTAGCGAACGTAGACCTTGAGTCGTGAGACCGAGCGGCGAGTGCCGTCGAGCGGCTGAAGTGTCGTGTGCACCACCGCGCTGTCTCGGGCCGGGTCGGTGATGTAGTCGCTGACGAGCCGGAACCCATGGGCGGCGTCGGTACTCGTCACCTGACACACCATCCCGCTGCGATCCAGCGACCTGACCGAGTAGGTCATGTCCCGCTGCTGCAGATCGGCGAACGTCCGCCCGTCGGTCACGATGTACTGCACCGTGCTGACGTTCGTGTTCTCGATCGACGGGCTGAACACGTCGGACAGGACCCCGTCGGCCACCGTGAACCATACCTTCGACATCGTGTTGCGCGCGGTGCCGAAGCAGTCCTTGCGAGCCTCGTCGAGATACGCGGTGGCTCCCGGACCGCCCGGCGCCTGCCCGGACGCGCGCGGGCTCGAGGCGGCTGGCGCGGTCGACGCGGCGTGCGTCTGAGCGGTCGCCGCTGCCGTGCCGGCGGCCAGCACCAGAGCGGCACAGATACCAGCAAGTCCCCCGGGTGCGATCCGGCGCTTGAACATCGACCCTCCCTCAGAGCGGTACGCGGTGCGCTCTCAGTCGTACCCGCGCGCCCACGGTGCGCAAACCCGATCCGCGGGTGGTGAGTTCCCGTCGTAAACGGGAAGAGTCAGGCGAACGGCTGAGGAGAGGTAAGGATGACCGAGATCGTTGATGATCCTGACGTGCGGGGCGCTCATCGCAGCGAGCTCAATCCGGTGAGCTTCTTGCAGCGCAGCGAGTTCGTCTATCCCGACAAGGTCGCGGTCGTTCACGGGGAGCGGCGCTACACGTATCGCGAGATGGGTGAGCGGGTGCGCCGCTTGGCCTCCGCCCTGCGCGGCGCCGGACTGGAGAAGGGCGACCGGGTGGCGTTCATCGCGCCGAACATTCCAGCGCTGCTCGAGGCCCACTACGGCGTGCCGGCGGCCGGTGGCGTGCTGGTCGCCGTCAATTACCGACTCAACCGCAAGGAGGTTGAGTTCATCCTTGAGCACTCGGGGGCGAGCTTCGTTTTCGTCGACCGAGAGTACGAGGAGGTCGCCGACGGCGCGAGCGACGTGCGTACGGTGCTGATCGACGACACGGGAGAGTCGGATGACCCGTACGAAGAGTTCCTCGCCGAAGGCTCCGCGGATCCGCTGCCGACGGTGCTTGCGGACGAGAACGAGGCGATCTCGATCAACTACACCTCCGGCACGACGGGACGCCCCAAGGGCGCCGTCTACCACTACCGCGGCGCCTATCTCAACGCCTTGGGCGAAGTGATCGAGACGGGGCTGACGCCGGACAGCGTGTATCTCTGGACGCTTCCGATGTTTCACTGCAACGGCTGGTGCTTCACGTGGGCGGTGACCGCGGTCGGCGGTCGCCACGTGTGCCTGCGCAAGGTCGATCCCGAGCGCGTCTGGGAGCTGTTCGACAGCGAGGGCGTCACCCACTACAACGGCGCCCCGACCGTCCAGGCGTCGTTGCTCGATCACGACCGGGCGCACGAGCTCGATCGTGAGGTCATCACGACGGTCTCGGGGTCGCCTCCGACGCCCGAGCTGTTCGCCCGGCTCACCGAGATCGGGATCCGGCCGGTCCACGTCTACGGCTCGACCGAGCTGTATGGGCCGTACATGATCTGCGAGCGCCAGGAAGGCTGGGGCGAGTTGCCCGTCGAAGAACAGGCCAAGCTCCTCGGCCGCCAGGGCGTTCACTATGTGATCGCAGAGGCGGTCCGCGTGGTGGACGATCAGGGCGAGGAGGTGGCCGCCGACGGCGAGGCGCTCGGCGAGGTCCTCATGCGCGGCAACAACGTGATGACCGGATATTTCGACGATCCGGAGCAGACGGAGGAGGCGCTTGCCGACGGCTGGTACCACTCAGGCGACGTGGCGGTTCGGCACCCGGACGGCTATATCGAGCTGCGCGACCGCAAGAAGGACATCATCGTCTCCGGAGGCGAGAACGTGCCCACGATCGAAGTCGAGCAGGCAGTCTCGGAGCATCCCGCCGTGGCGGCGGTCGCCGTGGTCTCCATGCCTGACGAGAAATGGGGTGAGCGGCCGAAGGCCTTCGTCGAGCTGGTCGATGGCGCCGATGCCTCCGAGGAGGAGATCCTGGAGTTCGCGAAGGAGCGTCTCCCCGGCTACATGCGTCCCGCGGCCGTTGAGATCGCCGAGCTCCCCAAGACCTCGACGGGCAAGATCCAGAAGAAGGAACTGCGCGACCGGGAGTGGGAAGGGCACGAGCGCCAGATCGGGTAGCGCCTTTTCGCAGAGGCGAACTCCCTGCTTGACAGCGCCGTCAAACGGCAACTGAAGCGGCTGCTCAGGAAGTGCTCATCTCGCTCCCCGGCTGAAGTCCGGCTTGGAGTCCGGCAGACGCATCGACGCGCTGCCGGCAGCGCATCGCGTCGCGGATTGCCGCGTCGGCAGTCGGATATAACTAACAGGCTGTTGCATAAAGCGATACGTCCTGTACAACTAGGAGATGAGCATGTCCGCAGTTCTCTTTGGCTCGATCGGCAGCCTCGCCGACACCTCCGAGCTGCAACGAGAGGCGTTCAACGCGGCCTTCCGCGCCCATGGGCTGGACTGGAACTGGTCTCGTGACGAGTACCGAGGGCTGCTGCAGGAGAGCGGCGGCGCGAGTCGGGTCGCCGCCTACGCCGAGGCCCGTCGAGACCAGGTCGACGCGGGCGAGGTGCATCGGACGAAGTCGGAGATCTTTCAGAAGAGCCTGCAAATCGGGGAGATCGCGCCTCGCTCCGGAGTCGTCGAGACGATCCAGCAGGCCCGGCGAGACGACGTGAAGGTGGCGCTCGTGACGACCACCTCCCGCGACAACATCACCGCCCTGGCGCAGGCGTTGCGTCCGCAGGTCGACATCGAGGATTTCGCGCTCGTGGTGGACAGCACGAGCGTGGAGCATCCCAAGCCCGCCCCCGATGCCTATCGGTTCGCGCTCGAGCAGCTCAAAGAGGACGCGTCCGACTGCGTCGCGGTGGAGGACAACGCCGGCGGGGTGCAGGCAGCGACCGCTGCGCGCGTGGCCTGCGTCGCCTTTCCGGGCGCCAACAATGCCGGCCACGACTTCGGCCAGGCGGCCCGCCGCGTCGACAGCCTCACTTTCGCTGAGCTGCAGACGCTATTGCCGACGTAGGGAATGCCGAGCACGTCGAACAGGGCGCGGTATTGCGTCATGCCGGGCAGCCGCGAGAGATCGCAGAG
>CAWHMI010000020.1:0-13693 GCA_963830395.1 uncultured Actinomycetota bacterium | reverse complement strand
TGACGTTGAGCGCCGGAGCTCTGCTCTCCCTGTCCTGCCTGGCGCAGGCGGCGCCGTCGCTGGCGGCGCTCCTGCTCGGCCGGATCCTGTTCGGCATCGCTTTCGGGGTCATCTGGACGACGGCGATGGCATGGCTGGCCGAACTCGACGGCGGCCGCGGCGAAAGCCTAGGTCCATCGGTGACCTGCTCGTCGGTCGGGATCATGGCCGGTCCGGCGGTGGGCGGGCTCCTCGCTCAGGCGACGGGGGTCGGCGTCCCCTTCCTGGTCATCGCGGTGGCGGCGGCCACGGTGCTGACCCGCTTGGCGATCGCTGACCGGAGCGATCATCGAGGCGGCGCGCGGTCCGCCGGCGGCCACGAGCAGCGCAGCGACGAGGCTGAGGATCGCCCCGAGGATGGCGAGCGGCGCGGGGACGAGCGGCGCGGGGATGAGCCTACGGCCGGCGAGGGGCGGGGTGGATCGGGGCGGGGCGGAGCGACCTCACTGCGGTCGCTGGCGCGGCAGGCTCGCCAACCAGGGGTCGGCGCGGCGGCCGGGGCCCTGATGGTCTCGGGCGCGGTATCCGGGGTCAGCCAGCTTTTGATCTCGAGTGGCCTTCACCACGACGGCCTCTCCAGCGCTCGCATCGGACTGGCCTTCTCCGCGGCCGCGCTCTGCTACATCGCCGTCAGCGCCGGCGTCCTGCGGCTGGGCGAGCGGGCCCGCACGCTGCGCTTCAATGCGCTGGCGACCGGCATCCTGTCGGTCGCTTTGGTGCCGGCCCTGGCCAGCGGCGAGATTTCGGCCCTGGTGTTCGCCTTGCTGCTGACGGCCATGCCCCGTGCGGCCGTGGGAACGATCGCCTACTCGCTGGCATCACGTTGCAACCAGGGCGGCGACGGCTCGGCGTTCGGGATGATCAACGGCGCCTGGGCGGCAGCGATGGTCTTGATGCCATTGCTGGCCGGCGCGGTGGAGGAACACGGAGGCGCGCGAGCGGCATATCTGGCGGTGATCGTTCCCGCGGTCGCGGTGGCGGCGATCCTCGCCGCACGGTCTCGCGCGGGCTGGTCGGGCGCGGCGGTGCCGATCGCGGGCGAGTAGCCGCGGGCGGGCCCCCGCGAGGCCGCCGGGACGGGCGAAATCCCCGCAAACACACCAGAGATCGTCCCGCCAACCGGCCCGTTTGCGCAAATTCATCTGGTAGCATGCCGCATCGCTCTCTGCCAGCAAAGGTCATGTCGGGGCCCCGCTTTCGCCACTGTCTCTCCCACGGCGAGGCGTCGTGCCAGGGTGTGCCGCGCAGGGCGAGGAGAAGACGGTCGCGGGGGTCGCGAACCGTAAGTGCCAGTGCAGGTAGTTGTTCACCTGGGGCCCGACAGGTCGGGCGCGTGACGAGAAAGGCAGCCGCACGTGAATGTAGATAACAAGTTGCTCGACACGGTTCGTGCACAGAGCACGGAACTGGAGAACGACACCATTGACGAGTTCGTGGCCGGGCGCATCAGTCGGCGTGCCTTTCTGCGGCGCGGCAGCGTGATCGGCCTGTCGGCGACGACGATGGGCATGGTGCTGGCCGCGTGCGGCAACGCGAACAAGACGAGCGGCAGTACCTCGGCGTCAACCGGCGCCGCCGGAGGCACCGTCAAGCAGGGGGCCACCCTGCGGGTCGCAGAGCAGGTGCCCGCCGCGGCCATCAACCCGATCACGATCGCCGACGAGGGTGGCCTGACACTGCTCGCCCAGGTCGGCGACTTCCTGATCACCGACAACACCGGCTATCCCGGCCCGCACCTGATTCCGTCGCTGGCCACCAGCTGGAAGCCCAACGGGGACGGCTCGGTGTGGACGTTCAAGATCCGTCAAGGTGTCAAGTTCCACAACGGGGCGCCGATGAATGCCGACGACGTGGTTTACACCTTGCAGCAGCAGAGCGACCCCAAGAACGCGGCCAACGCGCTGTCAGTGTTCGGGTCCGTTCTGGACCCCAAGGGCGTGCAGAAGGTGGACGACTTCACGGTCGCGTTTCACCTCAAGCAGCCGATCGGCAGCTTTCCCTACCTGGTGTCATCGGATAACTACAACTCGATCATCGTGCCCAAGGGAACCGACTTTGCCAAGTGGGGAAAGACGATGATCGGCACCGGGCCGTTCAAGCTCAAGAGCTACACCCAGAACGTCGGCGCCAACTTCGTGGCCAACACGGATTACTGGGGGACAAAGCCGAAGCTGGGTGGGGCGGCGTGGACCTTCTATCAGAGCCAGTCGCCGATGATCCTGGCGCTCCAGGGCGGTTCGGTCGACATGGTCAGTGCGCTGGCCGTCGCCGGGGCCAGCGCGCTGCTGCACAACCCGCAGTTCAAGATCGTCTCCATCCACTCCGCGCTGCATCGCGAGCTGTCGATGCGCTGCGACCAGGCGCCCTTCAACGATGCCCGGGTTCGTCAGGCGATGGCGTTGAGCGTCGATCGGCCGGGCATGGTGAAGGGGCTGCTGCAGGGCTATGGCGTGCTGGGCAACGACAGCCCGTTCGCGCCGATCTTCGCCTCCACCGACAAGTCGGTGCCGCAGCGGGCGCAGGACCTCACGAAGGCCAAGCAGCTGATGAGCGCGGCCGGCCATTCCTCCGGGATCAACGTCACGATGTTCACCGAGCAGTACCAGGAGATCCCCGAACTGGCCCAAACGTTCGCCGAGGAAGGCAAGAAGGTGGGGATCAACATCAGTCTCAAGGTCGAGACACAGACCGCCTATTACGGCAAGGCCACGTTCGGCAACTCCGATTGGCTGGACGGGCAAATGAGCCTGGTCGACTACGGTGGGCGCGGAGTGCCCAACACGGTGCTGCAAGCGACGCTGACCAGCAAGGGCGTGTGGAACGCGGCCCACTTCAAGAACGCGCAACTGGATGCGCTGTACAAGAAGTTCGTGGCCGCGCTCGACATCGGCACGCAGCAGAAGCTCGCCGGCCAGATCCAGACCCTGCTGCTCAACGAGACGCCGCTGATCATCCCGTACTTCGAGGACAATCTGGTCGCCGCCACCAAGCCCAATGTGCACGGCGTCATCGGCGGGCAGATCCAGCAGACGTTCCTCGGTCAGGCGTACATGACCTGATCGCACCGTCCTGGGCCGGTCCACCACCGGCGCCGTCAGACCCCGCAGCCGTCACAGCGTGTGGCCAGCTGCACCGCCGCGCCGAGCAGCACGTTGGCGCCGGCGATGCAGTCCTGTAGTTCAGTGAACTCGTCGGGGTGGTGGCTGATTCCGTCCCGCGACGGCACGAACACCATTCCGGCGATCGTGATCTGCGCCATGACCTGGGCATCGTGGCCCGCGCCCGAGGGCATCTCGATGGCGCGCAGCCCCAGTTCGGCCGCCGCGGCGCTCAGCGCCGCACGCGCCCGCGAGTGGGTGAGCACGGGCCGCCACCGACCGGCCGGCTCGATCTCCAGCTCTAGGTTCCACTGCCGCGCCGCCTGCGCCGCCAGGTCGGCGACGACCGCGCACAGCCTGGTCAGCTGCGCCTCGTCCAGTGACCGGACCTCGAGCTTGACCTCGGCGCGCTCGGGCACCACGTTGAAGGCTCCGGGCCCCAGCACCACGTCGCCCACGTTGGCGACGCACCCGGGGAAGTCGCGCACCACGGTGTCGTGCAACTCCAGCGCCAGCTGCGCCGCCCCCAGCCCCGCGTCGCGGCGCAGATCCATCGGCGTGGTGCCGGCATGGCGGGCCGCACCGCCGAACACCACCGTGAAGGAAGCGTTGCCCCGGATCCCGGTGACGATCCCGATCGGCACGCCGGCCGCTTCGAGCAACGGCCCTTGCTCGATGTGCAACTCCAAAAAGCCGGCGATCTCCGCCGGATCGCGCCGGGCGGAGAACAGCCCCTCCTCGGTCAGCCCCACCCGGGCCAGCGCGGCGAGCAGCGGCTGGTGGCCGCGGCGCGAAGCGGTCAGCGTCACGTCGGTGAGCAGCCCCGCGATCGCCCAGCTGCCCAGGGTACCGGTGAACGTTCCTTCCTCGTCGGTGAGATCGATCGCTTCCAGCGTCAGCGGGAGCCGCAGGCCGGCGTCCTTGACGGTTCTCAGCACCTCGAGCGCAGCGAGCACGCCGAGGGCACCGTCGAACCGGCCTGCGCGAGGCACCGAGTCCAGGTGTGAGCCGAGCATCAGCGTGGGGGCCGAGGGATCGGCGGCGGGCAGGAGCGCTGAGTGATTGGCGGCCGAGTCGATCCGGGTCTGCAGGCCGGCCGCTCGCGCGCGGTCGATGAACCATTTCCGGGCCTGCCGGTGGGCGTCTGAGAAACAGGTGCGCTCAAGGCCCGTGGCCCCGGTCCACCCGATGGCGCTCAATTCGGCCAGGTCGGAGGCGAACCGGTCGGCGTCGATGGTGAGTGTGGAATCGGCTGACACCGTCACCGGTAGGTCATTATGCAGTCAGTGTCGGTGTGGGAGCGGTGCTCGATGGAGGCCAATGTCAGTAGCGACGTGCGGTTAGCTCATGAGCGATGAAGTCCACGATCTGATTCCGGCGGCGGTCCGGGCGCGCGACCTGATCGGTTACGGGCCCACGCCGCCGGCGTTCGCGTGGCCCGGCGGCGCCAGGGTGGTGATCAATCTGGTGCTGGTCTACGAGGAGGGCTCCGAGTACTCGGTCCTGTGGGGCGACGGCCGCAACGACGGCTGGGGCGAATATGCGCAGCCCGGCGTGCCGCCGCCACAGCGTGACCCGGGCACCGAGGGCCACTATGAGTACGGGAGCCGGGCGGGCGTGTGGCGCCTGGCTCGGATCTACGACCAGGCCGGCGTTCCGGTGACGGTGTCGGGCTCGGCGATCGCGCTGGAGCTCAATCCCCACGTCGGCGCGTGGATGCGCGAGCACGACCACGATTTGATGGGGCACGGGTGGCGCTGGATCGAGGCCTGGCACCTCACCCGCGATGAGGAGCGCGAGCACCTGCGACGCGCCATCGAGAGCTATGAGCGCGTGCTGGGGGTGCGGCCCCTGGGCTGGAACTGCCGTTCCTGGCCGAGCGAGAACACCCGCGAGCTCTTGGTGGAGGAAGGGGGGTTCATCTATGACAGCGACGTGTGCGCCGACGATCTGCCCTACTACGCCCGCTGCCAGGGCAAGCCGTGGCTGGTGGTGCCCTACTCCAAGACCTACAACGACAGCCGCTTTGTCACCACCCCGGGGTTCAGCGGCCCCCGCGATTTCCTGGACACGATGACGTTGGGCCTGGATCAGTTGCTGTGGGAGGGCCGCGCGACGATGATGACGGTCGTGGCTCACGCCCGCTGGAGTGGCCAGGCCGGCCGCGCGGCCGCGCTACGAGAGTTCATCGCCCACGCCCAGCGCAGCCCGGGTGTGGCCTTCATGCGCCGCAGCGACATTGCGCGCTGGTGGCTCGAGCGGTATCCGCCGCAGTGACGGGGCTTCAGCGGCCGACTGTCTGGCGGCGCAGGTGGCGCCCGGATGAGCGCTCCGGGACGAGCGCACCGTCGATGACCATCAGCTCGCCTCGGCGCAGGACGGTGCGGATGGCGCCGGGGACGGTCATGCCGGCCCAGGCCGGGTAATCGTCGCCGATCGTCCAGCTGGCCCGGGGGTCCAGATGGCGATGTCGGCGTCGGCCCCGGGGGCGAGCAGGCCCTTGGGCGCAGGCCGAAGGCGCGAGCCGGACCCGTGGCCAGCAGCGCCGCCAGCCGCTCGATGGGGATGCCGCGACGCAGGCCCTCGCCGAGCAGCATCGGCAGGCGCACCCGGACCCCGCGGATGCTGTAGGGGATCGCCGTGAAGTCCGGGGCGTCGCGCCCAGCGAGGGTGCGCTGGGGAGGCGGAGCGAAAGCACGCTCGTGGTGGTCGGAGCCGAGGGCGTTCAGCGTCCCGTCGCGCAGCGCCTCCCATGTCGACTCCACGTGCGCGCGCGGGCGCGGGGGCGGGGCCGCCATGTACCTGCGGGGGTCCGGGCTGTCGAGCACCGAATCGTCGAGCATCAACCCCCAGGTGACCGCTTCGGCCCATACCGTCACCCCGCGCCGGCGCGCGGCGCGGACGTGGTCAATGGCCCCGGTCGTGGACAGGTGGACCAGATACAGCGGGGCGCCGGTGAGCTCGGCCAGGCACAGCATGCGATGGACCGCCTCCTCCTCGGAGATCGGCGGCCGGGTCTCAAAGAAGGAACGGACCCCGGTGCGCCCGGCGTGCAGCGCCGCCTGGGTGAGCGCGGCGATGAGGTGGCCATTCTCGCAGTGGACCTGCACCGCGAGCTGATGCCGGCGCGCCCAGGTCATCACCCGGTAGACCTCGGCATCGGAAGCCATCATCCCCAGCTCCGGGTAGGCCAGGTACAGCTTCAGCCCGCACACGCCGAGCTCGTGCAGGCGGGCCACGGCGGAGGCGGTCACCGCTCCCGGGTTCCACAGGGCGGCGTGAAGGCCTACGTCCAGGCTGGTCTGCGGCAGCAACTCGTCGCGCGCCCGCTCAAAGCCGGCGGCCGGATCCTCGCCGGGGTCGGGCCAGGTGAACGAAAGCGCGGTGGTGGTCCCGCCGAGCAGCGCCTGATCGCCGGCGGGCACGTCGGAGAGGAGGTGGACGTGGGGGTCGACGCCGCCCGGGAGCACGTAGCAACCATGTGCGTCGACGATGTCGCCGGTGGCCTGCTGGGGAGCGACCACCTCAGCGATCGTCTCACCGCAGATGACGACGTCGGCGGTGACCACCCGGCCGGGCATCACCACCTGCCCGCCAGAGATCACGGTCGGGCTCAACCTCGTTTGACGGGCGCCGCCGTGGACATGATCATGCACCAGATCCTGTCATGGGGGCGACGCCAACAGATGCAAACCACCGCCGCCTGAGCGGCCGGGTGGCGGTGGTCACCGGCTCCACCTCGGGACTGGGGCGGGCGATCGCCATCCGTCTGGCCGCCGAGGGGGCCAGCGTGGTCGTCTCCGACGTGCGCGAGTCTCCCAAGGAGGGCGGCCTGGCCACCGACGAGGTGATCGCCCAGGCCGGCGGTACCTGCGCCCGGATCCAAGCCGACGTCTCGCGTTGGACCGACGTCGACGCCCTGGTCACCGGCGCCGTGCGGCGATTCGGGCGTCTGGACGTGATGATCAACAACGCCGGGATCTCGGGGACGGCGTCCAAGCCGCTGCTGGAGACGACCGAGGAGGACTGGGACACGATCATGGCCGTCAACCTGCGGGGCGTGTTCTTGTGCTGCAAGCGGGCGATCGCCGAGATGATCGAGCAGGAACCGCTGGGCGAAGTGCGTGGCCGGGTGATCAACATCTCCTCCCAGCACGGGATGATCGGCCCGCCCGGACACGTTGCCTACGCCACCAGCAAGGGAGGGGTGGTCAACCTGACTCGGCAGCTGGCCGTCGACTACGGGCGGCACGGCATCCTGGTCAACGCGGTCGCCCCGGGCAAGATCATGACCGGATCGCCCGAGCGCCACGACGCCGCGTCCCTGGCCTACTCCCGCGCGCGCACGCCGTTCTCCCGGCTCGGCCGGCCACAGGATGTGGCCGGGGCCGCGGCGTTTCTGGCCTCGGACGACTCGCTCTACGTGTCGGGGACCAACCTGCTCGTGGACGGCGGCTGGATGGCCTACTGACGGGGCGCCGATAAGGCGGGCCAGTATCGCCCGCCGTCAGGAGCTCGCGCGCTGCGCGGCGGCAGCGTCGCGAGGCGCCAGATCGGCCGCCGCGGCGGCCAGCGCCACCTGCAACTGCGCCGGGTCGCGGGAATCGATCGGCTGCGGTGCCGCGATCCCCACGGCGGCCAGCGCCGCCTCCAGTCCCGCTCGCCGGCCGATCAGAACGATCGCGTAACCGTTGCGCCAGAACTCGGCGACATGGTCAGCCACCTCGGCCAGGAGCGGCCCTGCCACGGACTCGGGATACCAGCCCGGCGGCAGCGTGATCACACCCCAACCCGCCCGATCGAGGAGGTCGAGCAGGTCGAATCCGGCCGCGCCTTCGTTGATCAGCTCATCGGCGACGAGGGCGACACAGAAGCTCCGGACGTCGAGCTCCATCACGTGTCCAAAAACGACGCCAGGGCCAGCCGCTCGACGGTCGGGGGCTCGCCGGGAACCGGGTGGCGGACCCCCGTGGCCCGGGGCGGCTCGAGTCCTCGGGCGGTCAGCTCGGCGAGCAGCTCCTCGATCAGGATCCCCCGGCCGCCGGTGAGCTCGCTGCCGTCCGGCGGCCATTGCGGCCGGCCGCCCCGCGCGGCATCGGAGCTCGTCAGCTGGACGCCCATCGTGGGACTGCCGTCGATGCCCACCAGGATCACCTCATCGCCGCGCTCCAGGTGGGCAGCGACCGCTCCGGCCACGCCGCTGACGATGCGCCGGCAGTGACGGCGAAAGGCGATCGTGTCGTACTGCTCGCGCACCGCCCAGAACCGATTCAGGCCCGCGAACGTGAGCTCGGGACAGGGAAGCTGGACCAGCCGCCAGCCGCGCACACGCAGCTCCTCCACAAACGGCGAATCCACACCCCGGCAGTAGGCGCCGCCGGCCACGCGCGAATTCTGGTTGAGCAGGCAATGCGCCACGAACGCGACCCGCGCCATCATCGGAGGATAACCTCCGGTCGTGGCCACCCCGACCGCCGGTCACCCAGGCAAGCTGCGGGTCGGTCTGATCGGTGCCGGCTGGATCTCCGAGTCTCACCTGCCGCATATCGAGGCTGACGGGGACTGCGCGCTGGTGGCAGTGTGTGATCGCGATCTCGCTCGCGCTGAGGCGATCAGCTCCCCGCGAGGCGCAGCCGCGTACGGTGACTGGGAGCAGATGCTCGCCGGCGAGGAGCTCGATGCCGTCTGGGTGTGCACCCCACCGCGGCACCACCGCGAGCCAACCGTGGCCGCCCTGGAGCGTGGGGTTCACGTGTATCTGGAGAAGCCGCTCGCGCGGGACCTCGAGGACGCCCGGGCTGTCGTCGCCGCTGCCCGGGCCGCCGAAGCGGTGTGCGTGGTGGGTTACCAATGGCGGGGCAGCGCGCTGCTGGAAAGCGTCAACGAGCTGGTATCGCCCGAGGAGGTGGCGATGCTCGTGTCCCGCAGCTACGGGCCGGTGGTGGCCCGCGGCTGGTTCTTGGACCCTCAGCAGTCCGGGGGCCAGATCCTCGAGCGGGCCAGTCACCACATCGATCTGCAGCGAGCCATCGCCGGCGAGGTGGCGGCCGTCGGTGCGCTCGGATCCGCCGTGGCGCTGGCCCAGGCCGGGAACTCTGCTCCCGCAATCGACGACGCGCTGGCGTTGACGCTCCAGTTCACCAGTGGCGCGGTGGGAACGATCAGTGTGGCCTGGACACCGGATGGCCAGCCGCGAGTGCACACCCTCGACGTGATGGCGCAGCGGGCGTCGATTTCGCTGCGGCTGGGCCCGGGGAGCTTCGAGCTCGA
This sequence comes from uncultured Actinomycetota bacterium, assembly GCA_963830395.1. Taxonomy (GTDB): domain Bacteria; phylum Actinomycetota; class Thermoleophilia; order Solirubrobacterales; family Solirubrobacteraceae; genus Palsa-465. The sequence continues at coordinate 4,286 of CAWHMI010000020.1, read as the reverse complement.
CGGCGTAGCCAACGGCTCCTCCTTGACCCGCAGTGACGGCGACCCGATGCGCCGCTCGGTGCAGCGCTTTTTGCGCCTGGCCAGGGGCAACCGGACACTGCCGGCGTTGTGCACGCCCCAGGACGCGCTGGCCACGCTGGCGGTGGCGATCGGCTGTGAGCACGCCCTCATTAGCGGCGACACCGTGACCGTTCCGGCGTAGGGGCCTGAGCGGTGACCCTACGGGCGCCAGGAGCGCGCGCGTCAGCCGATCTGGCCGGCGGCGCCTCTCGGTGCCGTGGCTCCATCCACCGCCTGCAGGCGGCGCAGCTCCTCGAGCGGGATGTGGCAGCGGATACCGTGCCCGGGCTCCTCCTCGCGCAGCTCGGACTCGGTGGTCTCGCAGATCTCGCCGATCTTGCGCGGGCACCGGGTGTGGAAGGGGCACCCGGAGGGTGGATCAGCCGCGCTGGGGATCTCGCCCTCGAGCCGGATCCGCAGCCGGTCGATGTCGTCCAGCGTCGGCACCGCGGACAGCAGCGCCTCGGTATAGGGGTGGTGGGGGCCTTCGAAGACCTTGTCGGCCGGCCCCACCTCCATCACCCGTCCCAGGTAGAGCACCACGATCCGGTCGGCCAGGTAGCGGACGACGCCGAGATCGTGGCTGATGAACAGGTAGGCGACGTCCTCGTGCGCCTGCAGGCTGGTGAGCAGGTTGAGGATCGCCGCCTGTACGGAGACGTCCAGCGCCGAGGTGGGCTCGTCGCAGACCACGATCCGGGGATCGCCGGCGAACGCGCGGGCGATCGCCACGCGCTGCTTGAGCCCGCCCGAGAGCTGCGAGGGGCGCATCGGCAGGTAGCGCTCGGGAAGCCGGACCGACGCCACCAGCGACTCCAGCCGCTGGCGCAGCTCGGCGCCGCGGTAGCCGCCCAGCTTTGACAGCGAGCGCGAGATCAGCTTGCGCACCGAGTGACGGCGGTTGAGCGCCGAGTCGGGGTTCTGGAAGACGATCTGCAGCGCCTTCTGATCGGCCGCCGAGCGCTTGGGGGCCAGGGGGGCGACGGCGTGGCCGTCGAGGTGGACCTCGCCGCCCTCGTCGGGCGAGGCGAGCCCGATCAGGACCCGGGCCAGCGTGGTCTTGCCGCTGCCCGACTCGCCCACCAGACCGACGGTCTCGCCCGCGGCGATGTCGAGATCGACTCCGTGCAGCCCCCGAACCTTCTGCCCGCCCATGTGGAATGTCTTGCTGGCGTTGCGGATCTGCACCAGCGAGGTGGCGGCGCGATCCCGGGGGGCGCTCGCGGCGGTGTGCTCGGTGGTGGCGCCCAGCGGCACTGATTGCGCCCGCTCGTGGTAGTGGCAGCGAGCGCCGCGTCCGCCGCCGATCTCGTACATGGGCGGAGAATCGGTGCGGCAGTGATCATCGGCCAGGCCACAGCGGTCGGCGAAGATGCAGCCTTGCACCACCGACCCGGGGGCCGGCAGCGACCCGGGGATGGTGGCCAGAGGTACGCGGCCGTCGCCGTTGTGGTGGGTCTCCCGGCGCGGGATCGAGCGCAGCAGGCCGACTGTGTACGGGTGGCGGGGATTGTTGAAGACCTCGGTCGCCGGCCCCTCTTCCACCAGCTCGCCGGCGTACAGGACGCCCACTCGGTCGCACATCTTGGCGATCACCGCCAGGTTGTGGCTGATGAACAGAAGCGAGGTGTTGAACTCATCACGCAGACCGCGGATCAGATCCAGGACCTCCGCCTCCACGGTGGCGTCAAGGGCGGTGGTCGGCTCGTCGAGGATCAGCAGCGACGGTTCAGAGGCAAGCGCCATGGCGATGACCACCCGCTGCAGCATCCCGCCCGACAGCTGATGGGGATAGCGGCCCATCACGCCCTTGGGGTCCGAGATGCGCACCTTGGCCAGCATCTCCTGCGCCTTCTCCTTGGCCGCCTGGCTGCCCAGGCCGGCGATTTCGTACACCTCTGCCACCTGACGCCCGACCAGGATCGACGGGTTCAGCGCCCGGCCGGGCTCCTGATAGACCATCGAAACCCGTTCCGAGCGCAGCTTGCGCAGCTCGCCGCGGTTGAGCGCCAGCACGTCGCGGCCGTCGATCTCGATCGTCCCGTCGCTGACGTGGCCGTTGCGGGCCAGATAGCGGACCACGGCGAGCGCGATCGTCGACTTGCCACAGCCCGACTCCCCCACCAGCCCAAACGACTCGCCCCGGGCGACATGGAAGCTGACGTCCCGGACCACGCGCTGCTGCTGGCGGCGGACGGTGTAGCTGATCTCCACGTGCGAAAGCGACAGGGCGTCGCCGGCCGCCGGGGCAGCGGCGTCGGACAGGGGCTCAGAGGTGGTGTTCATGCCTCGTCCAGGGTGGCCTCGATAGAGGTGGCGACCATGTTGACCCCGACCACCAGGGTGGCGATGGCCAGGGCGTCGAACAACACCTCCCACCAGTACCCCGCCGGCAGCAGGCCGTAGTTGGCCTGGATGTCGTAGCCCCAGTTGGGGGTCGGCGGCTGCAGGCCGAAGCCGAGAAACGACAGCGTGACGAGCGTGAACACGGCGTAGCCCAACCGGACCGTGAACTCGACCACGATCGGCGCGAACACGTTGGGCAGGATCTCGACGAACATGATGTACAGCGAGCTCTCGCCGCGGAGACGGGCGGCGGCGACGTAGTCCAGATCCCGCTCCCCGAGCACGGCGGCACGGACGGTCCGGGCGATCAGGGGCGTGAACACGATCCCGATCACAATGATCAGGGTGCCGTCGGACGGGCCGAGGGCGACGATGCCAAGGATCCCGGTGACCACCAGCGGCAGCGCCAAGAACGCCTCCACGAACCGCCCGATGACGTCGTCGACGGCGCCGCGGAAGTAGCCCATGAGCAGCCCGATGACGGTGCCCAGGACGGTCCCCAGCAGGGTCGCCAGCGGCGCGATGATGAGGATCGGACGCGCTCCGGTGATGACCCGCGAGAACACGTCGCGGCCCAGCTGGTCGGTGCCGAACCAGTGCGAGCCCGATGGAGCCTGGTTGATGGAATCGAGGTTCTGGGACAGGGGGTCGTGGGGCACCAGCAGGTTGCCGAAGATGGCCGCCAGGATCCAGAACCCGAGGATGATCGCGCCGGCGATGAACGCTTTGCGGCGGATCAGCGTCCGCCACAGCTCGCCGCGCAGCTCGGCTCGGGCCGCGCCGACCGCGGCGGCCGATTCGACGGGGACGGTGTCGACGCTCACTGCACGCCCCGGTAGCGGATCCGCGGGTTGAGCAGCGTGAACAGGATGTCGGCGCTCAACGTGGCGATCATGTACACGGCGCCGATCACCAGTACCCCCGCCTCGAGCATCGGAAAGTCCTTTGAGTTGGCTGCGTTGTAGACCAGCGAGCCGATTCCGTTGTAGTGAAACAGGGTCTCGACCAGGACCAGGCCGCCGATCAGGTAGCCGGTCTGGGTGGCGATCACGGTGATCGTCGGCAGCAGCGAGTTGCGCAGCACGTGGCGGCGGATCATCACCCCGCGGGGCAGGCCCTTGAGGGTCGCGGTGCGGGCGTAATCGGAGTTCAGCGCCTCCACCGTCCCGGCCCGAGCCATCTGCTGGATGTAGCCGAACAGGATGATCACCAGCGGGATCGCGGGCAGGATCAGGTGGTAGATCTGGGTCCCGAGGCTCGTGCCCGGCGGGGTCGAGGCCTGGATCGGCAGGATGTTGAGCCAGATCCCGAACACCAGGATCAGCACGATCCCCGAAACGACCTCGGGGATCACCGTGCCGGTCAGGCCGATGACGCTGACCACCCGGTCGGCCGGCTTGCCGAAGTTCAGCGCCGCCAAAACGCCGCCGATGATCCCCAGCGGGACCACCATCACGAAGGCCAGCGCGGCCAGCTTCAGCGAGTTGACCAGCGCGGTCCCCAGCAGCGGCCCGATCGGCGCCTGGTACTGGTAGGAGGTGCCGAGGTTGCCAGTGACGATGTTGCCGATCCAGGTGCCGTACTGGGCGAACACCGACTTGTCGGTGCCCAGCTGATGCGACAGTTGCTTGACGGCGGAGGGTGCGGCCAGCGGACCGAGGATCGCTCGGGCCGGATCGCCCGGGAGCACCTGCGCGGCCGCGAACACGATCACGCTCAGGATGAACAGGGTGATCAACCCGAGGCCGATGCGTCTGAGTATGAAGAGCAGCATGAACGCGGTCTCCCCTGAGCGGGAAGTCTATGCCTAGTGCACGGCGCCCAGGTGCAGCGGGGCGCCCTCAGGCTCTCCTCCTCCTCGCCGATCCACTGTTGCTCGT
>CAWHMI010000019.1:0-31713 GCA_963830395.1 uncultured Actinomycetota bacterium | reverse complement strand
GGTCACCACGGCATAACTGCGCCACGGCGAGGAGGGACTCACGATGGATGAACTGGATCGGGCGACGGGCGATCACTACGAGGAGACGCGCAAGCTCTACGAGGAGCGCGGCCTCGGCGGACGCCAGGGCGGGGGCAAGCGCCCGGCGCTGATCGTGGTGGACCTCAACCGCGGGTTCACCGATCCTGCCTCCCCGCTGCATTGCGACACCGACGAGGCCGTGGCTGCGACCGCCCGGCTGCTCGCGGCCGCGCGCCAGGCCCATTGTCCGATCGCCTTCACCACGATCGAGTACGACGAGAGCGGCCGCCGCGTGGCGAAAGCGTTCATCGACAAGGTTCCGTCGCTGCTGACGCTCGCTCCAGGTACGCCCTGGCCACAGATCGACGAGCGCATAGCTCCCGAACCCGGTGAGCCCGTGCTGCTGAAATTGTTCGCGTCCGCGTTCTTCGGTACGCCGCTCGCCCCGATGCTGGCCGCGGCCGGCTGCGACACGGTCATCGTGACCGGGGCCTCGACGTCGGGGTGCGTGCGGGCGACCGCCGTTGATGGCATGCAGTACGGCTATCGCGTGGTCGTGCCGCGGGAGGCCGTCGCCGACCGCGCCGCCCGGCCGCACGAGGCCGCGCTGTTCGACATCGACGCCAAGTACGGTGACGTGCTGTCGACCGAGGAAACGATCGAGCTGCTCCTCAATGCGGAGTTCCCTTCCGAGCTGACGGCGCCGGCGCGCTGACGGTCGCAAGGTTCAGCGCGACTGAGGTCGCCAACCGAGGTCAGAAAGCGCCCGCTAGCAGGGTCCGCCGCCCGGCCGCGGGTAGTTTTGCATACGGTAGTATGCGAACGTCAGACCGGCTCGTGGGCGTCCACGTTCGCAGCAGAGGCAAAGGAGAAGTGGGATGGCGTACAGACTAGGCGTGGACGTCGGAGGCACGTTCACGGACCTGCTGCTGGTCCACGACGAGACGGGGCAGCTGTACCGCGTGAAGACGCCATCGACGCCGGCGGATCCGTCCGAGGGCGTTCTCGTCGGGATCGACCGGATCTGCGAGGCGGGTGAGATCACCCCTGGCGACCTCGCTCATGTGCAGCATGGGACGACGGTGGCGACGAACGCGCTGCTCGAGGCGAAGGGCGCCCGGGTTGGACTGATCACCACCCGGGGCTTTGGTCAGATCCTCCACCTCGCGAGGTCACAGACGCCGGGACCGCTCGCGGGTTGGATCATCATGGTCAAGCCTGAGCCGCCGGCGTCGCTACAGGACACGCGCGAGGCGAAGGAGCGCATGAGCGCGCTAGGCGAGGTCGTCGAGCCGGTTGACCGTGATCAGGTGAGGGGAATCGTCCGGGAGCTCGTCGAGTCCGGGGTGGAGTCGCTCACGGTCTCGCTGATCAACTCGTACGCCAACCCCGCCCACGAGCGCGAGATCAAGGCGATGATCGATGAGCTGTACCCCGGCTTTCCGGTGACGATCTCGGCCGATGTCCTGCCCGAGTTCCGCGAGTACGAACGAACTCTGACGGCGTGCATGAACTCCTACGTTCGTCCGCGCGTGCAGGCGTACGTGAGCAGCCTCGAGAGCTCGCTGCGCGCTCGGGGCGTGACCGGGGATCTCAACCTGCTGCGCTCCGATGCGGGTCTGATGACCGCGCAGCTCGCGAGCGAAAACCCCATCTACGGCATCCTGTCCGGCCCCTCCGGCGGCGTAGCCGGGGCGTTGTATGTAGCCCGCCGGGCGGGCTACGACAACGTGCTGACGTTCGACATGGGCGGTACATCGACCGACGTCGCGCTGTGTCAGGACGGCCAGCCGACGGTCGAGCGCCAGACGGAGGTTCCCTACGGTTTGGGGCTCCCCGGAGAGGTGATCCCGATCAAGGTGCCGAGCGTGAACGTTCGCTCGGTCGGAGCGGGTGGCGGCTCGATCGCGCACGTCCCCGAGGTCACCGGCGCGCTGCGCGTCGGCCCGCAGTCCGCCGGTGCCGATCCGGGGCCGGCGTGTTACGGCAGGGGCGGCGAGGAGCCAACCGTTACCGACGCCAACGTCGTCGTGGGGCATCTTCCACCGCAGCTGCTGGGGGGCGAGATGCAGCTCGACGTCGACGCCGCCAAGACGCCGGTGCAGAAGATCGGCGAGGCGCTCGGACTCGATCTGTACGAGGCGGCGGAGGGCATCCTCGACATCGTCAACGAGAACATGGCGGGGGCTCTGCGCCTGGTGTCCGTGCAGCGGGGATACGATCCTCGTGATTTCGCGCTGGTCGCGTTCGGCGGCGCCGGCCCGATGCACGCGAACGCGGTCGCTCGCATCATGGGGTCTTTTCCCGTGCTCGTTCCGCCGGCTCCGGGGCTCCTGTGCGCCACCGGCGACCTGGTCGCCGACTTCCGCAACGAGTTCGCTCGCACGTTCATCCGCACCACCGACCAGGTGAGCGGCGAGGACCTGCGAGCGGTCCTCGAGCAGCTGGGTTCGGAGGCGCGAGATTGGCTGACTCGCGAGGGAATCGCCTCCGAGCAGCAGCGCGTGGCGTTCAACGTGGACATGCGCTACTACCGCCAGGGCTATGAGATCCCTGTTGAGATCGATCCGGCGCTGCTCGCCGGCGATGGGACCGCCATGCTGGCTGATCGGTTCAACCAGATCCACGAGCAGTTCTACCGCTTCAAGATGGAGGACTCCGCCACCGAGATCGTCAATCTGCGCGCGATTGGCTACGGCGAGGTTCCGAAACCCCGCTTGCCGGAGGCGGCGGGGTCGGAGGTGGACGCCTCCGATGCGGTCATCGACGAGCACGAGGTGTACTTCCAGGGCCGGTGGCTGCCCACCAAGATCTACGATCGATCGCGCCTGGACCCGGGTAACCGGATCGACGGGCCCGCGATCGTGACCGAGTTCGACTCGACCACCGTCGTGCTCGCGGGTCATACCGCGGAGGTCGACCAGTTCCTGAATCTGCTCATCAACCCCGATAACGGCCAGGAGGCACGTCCGTGACCGCCGTCAAAGTCGCAGAGATCCCCGCCATCCGGGTCGACCCGGTCACGCTCGACATCATCGAGGGCGCCTTGAAGAGCGCGCGTTTCGAGATGGACGCGACGCTATTCCGCACCGCGATGAGCCCGGTGATCCGCGAGCAGCACGACGAGTTCCCGATGATCACCGACCCGGGCGGGCGGATGGTCGTCGGCCAGTTCGGCTCCTACATCTCCGAGCTGCTGCGTGACTTCCGCGAGCCGATCCTGCCCGGCGACGTGGTGATGACCAGCGACCCCTACAAGTGCGGCGGCTCGATCTCGCACATCAACGATTGGCTGGTCTGCCTACCGGTCTTCTGGGAGGAGGAGCTGATCGGGTGGTCCAGCATGTTCGGGCACCAGATGGACGTCGGCGGGCGCCTTCCCGGCTCGCTCCCGACCGGCGCCAAGACCATCTTTGGCGAGGGCCTTCGCATCCCGCCGGTGAAGATCTTTCGTCAGGGCGAGCTGAACCAGGACGTCCTGGACATGATCCTCAACAACGTTCGTCAGCCCGAGATGAACCGGGCGGACCTGATGGGCATCATCGCCGGCTGCCGGACGGGAGAGCAGCGGGTGCATGAGCTGTGCGCACGCTTCGGCAAGGAGACGTATCTGGCGGCCTGCCAAGCGCTGCTCGACCGCACCTACGGCGCGATGGCCAAGCTGATCGTCGGGGCCATTCCCGAGGAGCCGCAGAGCTTCGAGGACTGGATCGACGACGACGGTCTCGGACACGGGCCGTACAAGATGAAGCTGACGATCTGGCGGGAGGGTGAGCACGCCTATTTCGACTGGTCGGGAACCGACCCACAGGCGATGGGCCCGGTGAACTTCTACTTGAGTGAGGCAATGTTCAAGATGTTCATCGGGGTCTACCTGATCATGGTGTTCGACCCCCAGATCCTGTTCAACGATGGCTTCTATCCGCTGCTGCACATCGTGATCCCCGATGGCTCGCTGCTGCACCCCAAGTTCCCGTCCGCACTGGGCTGCCGGACGCACGCGCTGACCCGCCTGTTCGACGTGCTCGGCGGCGCGCTGGCGCGCAAGAGCCCGGAGCACACGACGGCCGCCGGGTACGGCACGAGCCCGTACATGCTCTACTCGGGGTGGGACTCGGGCGGCGAGTTCTACTACCTGATGGAGATCAGCTACGGCGGAATCCCCGGTCGCCCGATCGGGGACGGAATGGACGGACACGCGTGGTGGCCGCTGTTCCAGAACATTCCAACCGAGTACCTGGAGGCCTACTACCCCGTACGGATCGACGGCTACACGACGATCCAGGACTCCGGGGGAGCCGGTTTTCACCGCGGCGGCAACGGGATCGAGAAGCGATACGTCTACCTCGAGCCGGGCGAGGTATCGATTCACGACGACCGCTGGCTGACCTATCCGTGGGGGATCCTCGGCGGCAAGCCCGGATCGCGTTCGGAGAAGATCCTGCTTCGCCGAGACGGGACCGAGGAGATCCTTCCCTCCAAGTGCGACGAGGTCGCGGTGGAGCCGGGCGACAGGCTGATCTATCGCACCGCAGGCGGCGGCGGTTGGAAGGACCCGCTTGGAGCGGCCGATGGAGAACGTCGAGGCCGACGTCGGCAAGGGACTCGTCTCGCGTGAGAAGGCGCGGACGGACTACGGCGTGATCGTGGGCGACCGCGAGGCGACCGAGAAGCTGCGGGCGCGCCTGCGCGAGGAACGCGGCGCGGTGAAGGACTTCGACTTCGGTCCTCCGCTGGAAGACATTCTCGCCGACGCTCAGAGCGAGACCAGGCTGCCGCCGCCGGTACCAGCCGAGCCCCTGCCGTGGGCGCCGATGGAGTCGGCCGAGGACGCACTGCGCCGCGTGCGCGAGCGCGGCGACCGCCAGATGACCGAGACGGAATGACACGGAATGGCACGGCCTGACCTCGGATCGCGCCTGGAGGTGATCGCTGGCTCACACGCTGGCAGAGAAGATCCTGCTCGCGCACTGCGACGCCGACGATGTTCGGCCCGGAGACGTGGTGATGGCACGATGCGACGTCGTCATGGCCAATGACGTCTCAGGGCCGGTCGCCTTCCGCCAGCTGGAGAAGATGGGCGCGAGGAGTGTGTTCGACCCCGCGAAGGTTGTGATGGTCGCGGACCATTTCATGCCGGCCAAGGACGCACGCTCGGCTCAGCTCCAGAGGCGCCTGAAGGAGTGGTCCGACGCCCACGGCGTCACCTTCTACGGCCAGGGCCGAGGAGGTATCGAGCACATGTCCTCGTACCCGTATCTGCTCAGCCCCCTTCCAGGTCGGGGGGGCTAGCGGACGGCCAGTGGCTCTCGGAAAGGCGCGCCAGCGCAAGCGACAGCGCATGTGTGCCTTTTTGCCCGAGGCCCTGGCTCCGCGCCGCGACGTAGAGCTGCTCGGCGATCGCCGTACCCGGAAGACCCAGGCTCATGTGGCGTGCCTCGGTCAACGCGATTTCCAGATCTTTGATGAAGTGGTCGATCTTGAAGCCGGGCTCGAAGTCTCCTCTCAGGATGCGCGGCCCGTAGTTTGAGAGCGACCACGATCCCGCGGCTCCGCCCTTGATCGTCTCGATCGTCTGCTCGACATCGAGGCCGGCACGATGGGCGTACAGGAGCGCCTCGCAGAGGCCAATCATCCCCGCCGCGATCGCGACCTGGTTGACCATCTTGGTGTGCTGGCCCGAGCCTGCAGGGCCGAGGTGCGTGATCGTCTGGCCGAGCACCTCAAACAGCGGGAGCGCACGGTCGAACGCCTCCCCGCTCCCGCCGACCATGATCGTGAGCGTGGCGTTCCGCGCTCCGACGTCTCCGCCCGAGACCGGGGCGTCCAGAGCCTCGACGCCCTTGGCCGCGGCCGCGGCATGTATTTCCACCGCCAGCGACGGCTCGCTCGTCGTCATGTCGGTCAGCAGCGATCCCGGCCTCATCACCTCGAGCAACCCGCCCTCGCCGAGGACGGTGTCCCTCACGTCGTCGGGATAGCCAAGCATGAGGAACACCGCGTCAGCCTCGGCCGCGACCTCGCGCGGCGAGTCCCGCCACCGGGCGCCGCCGTCGATGAGATCGGCGGCGCGCGCACGCGTCCGGTTGAACACGTCGACCTGATAGCCGGCAGCGAGCAGATGACCGGCCATCGGGCCGCCCATAACGCCGGTCCCGATCCAGCCGATCCGTCGGGCGCCTAGACCAAGCTCAACCTTGCCTGTCGGCTCGCTCATCACGAACGCGCGCCGAACGCCTCGGCCGCCTCCTCGAAGCACTCCATGGGCGGTGAGGTGAGGCCGAAGCCGATCATGCCCCGGCCAGCGTCTCGGTGGAGCATCACGATGTCGATCACCGGCCTGATCCCGGTCACCATCACCAGCATGAGGTCGACGCCGACCGGCGCGCCCCGGTCCCCGAGCACGGGTACGACGTATCGCGGATGCTCGGCAACTGCGATCCGCGCGGCTAGCTCGTGGATGCGCTCGGCCTCGCGCTGGTCGACTCCCAGCAGCGGCCACAGCGCAGGCGCGGCCGGGAGCACGGACGCGCCCAGGCCGGCGCACTCGACCAGAAGCGAGTCACCGCAGCCCGGGCCCGCGTCGGCGGGACCGAATCCTTCCGTCAGCACGCCCTCCGGTACGTGAGCGGGAGCTGTGAACCAGCGATCGCCGAGCCCGGAGACCTTGATCCCGCAGTCGCGACCGTTGGCCCCCACCGCCGTGATCAGCGCCGATCCCTCCACGCCATGCCCCGCATCGAGCATCAGCTTGCTCGCCGCGAGGGACACTGCCACGAAGAACTGCGGGTTTCCCCGCAGGAACGCGAACAGGCGCTCCTGCACGTCGGCGGCGATGCCAGCCCGCACGAGACCGGGTGCGAGCCGTTCTGCGAGCATGGACGTCGCCGCGGCGTTGCGGTTGTGCAGCTCGTCGCCGCGTCGCAGCGCCTCGGTCACGATCTCGTCGCAATCTATCCCGCCGAGCTCTGCCAGCGCCGCGTCGAGGGCGGGCGCCGCCTCGTCTCGCAGCCAGGCGAGGCGCTCGAAGACATCGTCGCCGGTCATTCCCAGGATCAACGTTCTCCCGAACCCCTCCATCAGAAAGTGGAAGGCCCGGCGGCCGCTGGTCTCGTCCTCCACCACGACCACCGGTGTCGATGCCGTAATCGCGCCGGCGCCGCCGGCCATCGAGCAATGATCTTGGGCTGCCGCGAGCTCAACTTGTTCTCGCCCAAGTCCCTCAAACTCGGCGGCGCCGACGATGCCCGCCCAGAGCGGCGGCGAGAGTTCCTCCAACGGAGCCGGCGGCGCGGCGTGGAGAATCAGTTCGCGTCGCATGCCCGGGATGACCTCCAGCGCGGGCCTGACCGCGACGAGCCGGGGCTTACACGCAAGCACCCGGGCGATAGCGCATTCGTTGGCAGCCGTTACGTCCACCGTTCGCGTCGCATTTAACATCCAGGAGCGCGGAGGCCTGGGCGCCGGCGCCGGAGATCGGTCGTGCTGTTCAGTCACCGCGCTCGCCGCCGCTCGCGCCACTGAGCCGATACACCCCGAGCGCGTTCTCGCGAAGGATCATGCGTGCCGCGGGCTCGACCTCCTCGAAAGCCAACAGCTCTGGCAGGACCGCGGCGAGCGCATCGCGCCACCACACGGCCGCCAGGAGATAGAGCTCGGGCGTGGTCGATGCATCTGATGCATACAGCAGCTTGGAGATTGGCGCCAACTCGAGTGACTCCGCAAGCGCCTCCCGAGGCCGCGCCACGTGCGGGATCGTCAACGAGAGGTCGAGGAAGACGTTGGCGTACACATGCGCAAGCCAGCCGGCCTCGCGTACGAACGGATAGCAATGCAGGAGCACGAATCGCGTCGCCGCGAAGCGCTCGATGAGTGGCTTGAGGTAGCTGGGATCCGCTCGCCATAGGTGAAGATCTGAGTCGCCGAAGCCGCAGTGCACCTGTACCGGAAGCGGATCTCCGGTTGCCTCGTTCGCCTCGAGCGCTGCGACGATGTGTTCGGGCACGCGGTCGAGTCCTCCACGGTAGGCGGCGATCGTCTTCAGGGCCGCGTACCCGCCTCCACGGGCACTCGCGACCTCGGTGGCCGCCTGCTCGCCGCGCGTCTCGAGCCTGAGTACCGGCTGCGCGTGACAGCCCGCGAGGTGGCCCAGCTCGTGCAGGTCAATTGACGCCTCCGGCGGTGGGTAACCGTCGTCCACCAGCAGGAGTTCGGTGTTCGTGGCGCGTAGGAGTGAGGCAGAGTACGTTGCCGGATCGGTGGCGAGCCGGCGTTCATAGACAGCGAGCTCGTCGGGAGCGCAGCCCAGCTTGGCCGCGATGACCCGGATCGCGCGGCGGTAGGTGACGCTATTTGCGACATGGGGCCACTGGCGCGGATCCGAGCTCTCGGAAAACAACCCGCGGAACTCGTCGAGCGTGCTCGGAGGCTCTCGCAGGATGCTGTGCGCGTGCTGATCGACGAGCGCGATGGTGCTCAGTGTTTCTCGAAATGTCTCAGCTGCTCGAATGTCTTGCCTCCCGAGTCAACGGCGAAACGGTGATACTGCTGTCGATGGCGGGCGACCGGACGCCCCACCGGGAGATTGTGCTGAGGGAGGCCTCGGAGGTCACCGTCACCGTGATTGCGGCCCCTCGAGGTCCCACGCTTCGAGAACGTGTCGCGGCGAAGGCGGCCGTCTCGAGCGCGCACGCGATCATCGGTCTCGTGCTGGTGGTCGTGCTGGCCGGTGCGTTCGTCGCGGCTGTATCGCTCGGCGATCGGGGCGGAGGAACACGTGCTCGGTCACATGAGAGAGGACCGGCGGGCGTTGCCGCCGCGGATGGCTATCCGCTTGGCTGCCTGAGCGTTACGTTTTCTCAAGCCGACCCTAGCTACGCACGCGCCGACTTCGACGCCACCGGGCCGTGCGGGCGGTACGACGGGCCCGTCAAGGCCATCTTCCATTGGCTCGATGGCGCTTGGCGGCGGGTGCTCGACGCGAAGAGGTATCCCTGCCCACTCGCCTCGGTTCCCGCTCGCGTTCAAGCGGAGCTTGCTGTCTGCCAACCCGCGAACGCGCCGGTTGGCGTCGTCTAACCGGCGCTGTCCCCTCGCTCTTGCCGTGTAGCCCTTCGCTCCTCGGTCCGACGGGCCGACGGGTCGGGAACATCACGGCGGCACGAGCAGGTCGCGAAGTCTGAACCGATCGGCGCGGGCCGGAAGGGTCGGCGTCCACTCGGGGTCGAGGGCGAGATATGACTCGGGATCCGCCGAGACGATCCCGACCAGCACTTCGCCCACGATGCGCCCGCCGACCTCGCCGAGGCGATCGCCGTCGTGCCGAACCGCCGCCTCGCGCAGGATGTAGAGCCAGAGCGGCGTCTCGTCGCGCCAGCCGAACTGGGCCAGACCGACCTCCTCGGGTGTGAGGGCCGTCGCGCCGATGTGGTGGGCCACAGCTTCGCCGGAGGGCAGCCCGGTGCCCTGGCCGCGCTCGAGGTCGCGCGCCGCCAGCGATCGGTACGCCTCCTCCTCGACCGAGCCGGTGATCGCCTGCGGCAGCTCGATCAGCGAACGGGGCAGCTGGCCGTCGATCGGCTTAGCGCGCTGCGCCGGCGCGCGCCCCGGGACATCGAACAGCAGCGCCCAGTCGACACGCCGCCCCTCGATTGGGGCAAAGCCGATCAAGTCGGGGAACACCGGCAGCCTTGGCCCGTTCTCTTGTATCTGGTAGAGCTGTCGGATCTGTGAGTGACCGTAGCGGTAGGCGGCGTCGGCAAACTCGAGCGGGATGAACGGCCGGTGATTGGGCCGGAAGTGACTGGGCCCGGATGCCAGCAGCTCGTCGACCAGTTCCCTGCCGGCCAGACCCGGCAGCAGCTCGTTGACGATCAGCCACTGGTAGTGCCAGGTGAGCGATCGGCGCGCTTCGTCGAAGAGGTCCTCCTCGGGTGCCGCGTCTTCCCGCAGCCGGTCGACGAGGCGGTTGTGGGCGGCGATGAACGCGACCTGCATCTGGCTCATGAACACGTGGACGTCGTTGCGTGGGTCGCCGATCAAGGCGAGCCCCTCCTGGTTGCGCGGCAGGTCCCCGTCGTTCTCGAGCAGCTTCGCGGGATCGGCGCGCTGGTAGAGATACGGCGAGCCGACCGGGCCGCCGCCGTACAGTGACTCGAGGTTGGCGCGGGGCGAGCGCATGTTGCGCAGCGCCTCGATGTCGGCGTGCTCACGCAGTGGCGAGCGATCGGCGGTCAGATCGTGAGCGACGTACTGTCCGAAGAACGGCCACCCGGCTTCGACGCTGGAGTCGTCCTTGCAGTCGCCGCCGTCGCAGAATCCCCCCGCGGCGCCGATCGTGTGGAGCATCGCCTCGTCGGCCTGGAGCGCCGGCAGGTCGAACATCCGGCCGTAGCGTCCGGCACCGCCCAGGGGAGCGTCGATCCGCTCCGGGGCCAGACAATGGTCGCGGAGGTGGCGCGGAGCGATCGCGGTCATCCGACCGCCATTCCGGATGGCATCGTTGACTCCCCCGGCGCCATGATCGGGACATTAGCGTCTCCCACCGCTCGCCTGGCCGGAACCGCTACGTGGCAGCGGGCCTCGCGCCGGGCAACGGCGATCCGTGCGCATGTGGAGTCGGCCCCACCGGCAGCTCGGCACGGGCGATGGTGCCGGACGGTCGGGCGCTAGTGATCGTCAAGGTGCCGCCGGCCGCCTCGATGCGGACGCGGTATGAGGCCAGGCCGATGTGTCCTTCGCTGAGGGCCGCGTCGATTGCGCCGTCGGCGATGCCTCGACCGTCGTCGGCGATCGTGAGCCCGGCGTACCTGTCGTGGTGAGCGAGCGTGATGCGGGCCGAGCGCGCGTCCGCGTGCTTGACGACGTTGGCGAGCAGCTCGCGCGCGGTGGCGTACAGCAGGCGGTCAGCGGGAGTGCGCAACTCCGGGCCCCAGTCGTCGGTGGCAAGGCTCACCGTGATCCCGCTGCCAGCCTGCGCGTTCTGCGCCAGCTCGCGCAGCGCCCGTGCCAGACCCGCCTGCTCGAGCACCGCCGGATGCAGTTCGCCGAGCGTGGATCGGAGCAGGCGCGAAGACTCGCGTAGCGCTTGATCGAGTCGGGCGAACGCGCCCGGGTCGGCGAGGTCCCGGGCGTCCTCGAGGTCGTGTCGCGCCGCCAGCACATACTGGAGCGCGCCGTCGTGCAGGTTCTCGGCCAGCGCGCGCCGTTCGCGATCCTCCGTGTTGACCAGCTCGCCCAGAAGGCTGGTGCGATCGCGGACCAGCCGGCTGATCGTCTGCACTCTCGAGCGCTGGATCCACGACAGCGCGACGCAGCCGCACCCAAGCCCGGCCAGCACCAACGTGCGAAGCGCGATCGAATCCCACGGCTCGGCGTTGGCTGACTTCGTGAGGGCGCTCGAGAGGAAGTACACGGCGACCGTCGGTATCACGACGGCGGCGCACACGTCGGGTCGGAGCTGGGTGGCGGCGAGCAGAGGAACCAGGAAGAAGCCATTGACGAGGACATCCGCCGTCCAGCTCTCGCGTGCCGATGCCCCAGCCAGCAGCGTCAGGGCCGCGAGCGCAATCACATCCATGAACAGTGCCACCCAGACGAAGCGCAGAGCCAAGGCGCTGCCGCGCCAACCCCAAAACCCGACGGCGATCGCCCACGCGGCGTAAGCGCCCGCGATCGCGTCGCAGCCGGCGCTGTTGTGGACCGGAGGGACGATCGCCACCGTCAAGAGGACGAACACCACCATCACGCCACGCAGCAAGGCCTGCAGGCGCACGCCCCGACGGGCGTGTTCGAGCACCGCCGCCTCGAGCTCGGTGCTCGAACTCGGATCGACCGCGGTTACCTGCTCGAGCGCGGTTATCCTGCGAACGGGGTCTATGTCCACCAGTGACAGCAAGATTACGGTGGTCGTGGTCGACGATCACCCCTTCTTTCGCGACGGGGTGATTCGCGGGTTGACCCGCGGCGGGCAGATCGAGGTCGTCGGAGAGGCCGGGAACGGGCGCGAAGCGCTCGAGGTGATCGCGCGCGAGCGCCCGGCCGTGGCGTTGGTGGACTACCAGATGCCGGATATGGACGGGCTGGCCCTGGTGCACGCCGTGGTCCGGGACCAGATCCCCACCAGGGTGCTGCTGCTCTCGGCGTTCACCGACAGCGCGATCGTGTTCAAGGCATTGCAGGAGGGCGCCGCCGGCTATCTGCCCAAGGAGGCGCGGCGAGACGAGATCGTCGATGCCGTCCTCAGCGTGGCGAGAGGCCGCACGGTTGTTCCGCCGGAGCTGGCGAGCGGCCTCGCCGACGAGATCCGTCTACGCGCCGAGCCTGGCGCGCCGGCCCTCTCCGAGCGCGAGCATCAGGTGCTCCGGGCATTCGCGCGCGGATTGTCGATTCCCCAGGTCGCGTCCGAGCTGTACATCAGCTCGAGCACCGTGAAGACCCACACCCAGCGGCTATACGAGAAGCTCGGCGTCTCCGACCGCGCGGCCGCGGTGGCCGAGGCGATGCGCCGCGGCCTGCTGGAATGAGGTGCCGCGCCTCGCGGGACGCTCAGGTCTGAGCCTGCTGCTCCGCGGGTGCAGCCGCGTCCGGAGTGGGCGCGGCCTCCGTGCTCCCCGGCTCCGGAGGCGCGGGTTGAGACTCGGCGAGGAGGTGTGCGCCGACGGCGCCGATCGTGCCCACGCCCAGTGCCGCAAGCGCCCAACCGGGACCCGACCTCTCCGTTCCCAACGTGTGATCGAGCGACAGCTCGCCCGGCCCCACTTCGGCCAGCGCGAGCGCGGCGGCGATCATGACGAGGTTGTACTCATAGCCGCCGTTGGTCGCCCAAGGGCCGTTCTTGAGATGGACGCGGTTTATGGCGGTGAGCATCACCGAAATGAGCGCGGAGGCGGCGAGGGGCGTCGCCAGGCCGAGGACGAGCGCCGTACCCCCGGCGCTCTCGGCGGTTCCCGCGGCGGACGCGTGAAGCCGGCCGGGTCGCATGCCCATGCCCTCGAACGCTTGGGAGGTGGCGTCGAGACCGTACCCGCCGAACCATCCGAACAACTTCTGCGTGCCGTGTCCGATGAACAGGCTGCCGACCGTGATTCGAAGCAGCAGACGGCCGATCTTCATCGTGGTGTCTCCTTTCGGTATGAGGTCGCGGCGGCCACCCCCGATCCCGGCAAATTCGACCACCCGTCAGACGCGCATCGATCGACAATCCTACATGACCATATAGGTCGATCAATGATCGGCTGCGCTGTGCCTCGACGACTTCCCGCGAGAACGCGTGTTAGAGCGTTCGAGAGGTGTGTGACCGGGAAGACGGTAAATACGATGGATGGGTATGCATCGCGCTGATGGGCGCAGGGTCCCGGCGGCGGATCTCGGCTCCGGGACGCTCACCCATCTTCAGCGCCTGGAAGCCGAGAGCATCCACATCATGCGCGAGGTCATCGCCGAGGCCGAGAACCCGGTGATGCTCTACTCGATCGGCAAGGACAGCTCGGCGATGTTGCACCTGGCGGTGAAGGCGTTCTATCCCGCCAAGCCGCCTTTTCCGCTGCTACACGTGGATACGACGTGGAAGTTTCGCGACATGTACGCGTTTCGCGACGCGACCGCCACGCGTCTCGGCCTCGAGCTGATCGTGCACGTCAACCAGGAGGGCCTCGAGGCGGGCATCAACCCGATCAGCCACGGATCGGCGATTCACACCGACGTGATGAAGACACAGGCGCTCAGACAGGCACTCGACAAGTACCGCTTCGACGTCGCCTTCGGGGGTGCCAGGCGGGACGAGGAGGCGTCGCGCGCGAAGGAGCGCGTGTTCTCGTTTCGCTCCGCGGCACACCGGTGGGACCCGAAGCACCAGCGTCCCGAGCTTTGGCGTCTCTACAACGTGCGCAAGAGGCCGGGCGAATCGATCCGGGTGTTCCCGTTGTCGAACTGGACCGAGCTCGACGTGTGGCAGTACCTCTACGTCGAGCGGGTCCCGATCGTCCCTTTGTACTTCGCCAAGCCGCGACCGGTGGTCGAGCGCGACGGGATGCTGATCATGGTCGACGACGATCGCCTCCCGCTGAACGAGGGCGAGGAGCCGGCGCTGCGCAAGGTTCGTTTCCGCACTCTGGGGTGCTACCCGCTGAGTGGCGCGATCGAGTCTTCCGCCGAGACCCTCCCGGAGATCATTCGGGAGATGTTCCTGACGCGCACCTCCGAGCGACAGGGGCGCCTCATAGACCACGACCAGACCGGGTCCATGGAGCGCAAGAAGCAGGAGGGTTACTTCTGATGGGCGTCGCCCTGCAAGGCCCTCCCGGCTCCATCGAGCGATACCTCTTCGAGCAGCGCCAGAAGCGGCTGTTGCGTTTCATCACGTGCGGGAGCGTCGACGACGGCAAGAGCACCCTGATCGGTCGACTGCTGTACGAGTGCGACCTCGTGTTCGACGACCACCTGGCGGCGCTCGCGCGCGACTCGGCGCGTTTCGGCACGCAGCGCGGGGAGCTCGACTTCGCGTTGCTGCTGGATGGACTCGTGGCCGAGCGCGAGCAGGGGATCACGATCGACGTGGCTCACCGGTTCTTCGCTTCGGAGCGGCGCAAGTTCATCGTCGCCGACACGCCCGGGCACGAGCAGTACACGCGCAACATGATCACCGGCGCGTCCACCGCCGATGCCGCGGTGATTCTCGTCGACGCGCGCAATGGGGTGCTTACGCAGACCCGCCGCCACTCCTACCTGTTGTCGCTGATCGGAGTACGCCACGTGGCGCTCGCGGTCAACAAGATGGACCTCATCGACTACTCCGAGCGGACATTCCGCGCGATCGAGCGGGAGTATCGGCGGTTTGCGGCCGGCATCGGCCTGGAGGACATCGTCGCGATTCCCATCTCGGCGCTGAAGGGGGACAACGTCGTGTCAGCGCGCGAGCGCATGGCCTGGTACCGGGGGCCCACGCTGATGAGCTACCTGGACACCGTCGAGCTCGACGAGGACCGCCTTGCGGAGCTGCCGTTCCGAATGCCGGTCCAGTGGGTCAACCGCCCGAACCTCGACTTCCGGGGTGTCACCGGCATGATCTCGAGTGGGGTGATCCGTCCGGGGGAGCGCATCCGCATTGAGCCGTCGGGGATCGAGAGCGCGGTGGCGCGAATCGTGAGCTACGACGGCGACCTCGAGCGGGCGGTCGCCGATCAGTCGATCGCGCTCACGCTGACCGACGACGTCGACGTCTCACGCGGCGATGTGATCTGTGCCGCGGACTGCCCGGCCGAGGTCGCCGACCAGTTCCAGGTAAAGCTCGTGTGGATGAGCGATCAGCCGCTGCTGCCGGAGCGTCGCTACCTGTTCAAGATGGGGACGCGAACGGTCCCCGGAGTCGTCACCAGAATCAAGTACGCGATCGACGTCAACACGCTCGAGCACATCGCGGCCAGAACGCTCGAGCTCAACGGCATCGGGGTCTGCAACCTCGCGCTGGATGAGCCGATCCCGTTCGACCCATACGCGGAGAACCCGGACACCGGCGGCTTCATCGTCATCGACGGGGTCACGAACGAGACGGCCGGCGCCGGGATGATCGATTTCGCGCTGCGCCGTGCCCACAACATCCACCACCAGCACGTGGACATCGACAAGTCGGCGCGCGCCGCCCAGATGGGCCAGAAGCCCGCGGTGGTGTGGTTCACGGGCCTCTCCGGCGCCGGCAAGTCCACGATCGCGAACCTGGTCGAGCTCAAGCTGCACCATCTGGGGTATCGCACCTACCTGCTCGACGGCGACAACGTGCGCCATGGCCTCAACCGGGATCTCGGGTTCACCGATGCGGACCGGGTCGAGAACATCCGGCGCGTCGCGGAGGTAGCGAAGCTGATGGTCGACGCCGGCTTGATCGTGCTGGTGTCGTTCATTTCCCCCTTCCGCAGCGAACGGCAGTTCGCGCGCAGCCTGCTCGAAGCGGGCGAGTTTGTCGAGGTGTTCGTCAACACCCCCCTCCCAGTGGCCGAACGCCGCGACCGCAAGGGTCTCTACAAGAAAGCGCGCCGGGGTGAGCTGACGGGCTTCACCGGGATCGACGCGCCGTACGAGGCTCCCGCCAACCCGGAGGTCGAGCTGCTGACCGTCACCTGCACCGCCGAGCAAGCCGCCGAGCAGGTGATCGCTGCGCTCCGGGACCTGGGCCTGCTGGCGGGCTGACGGACTGATTTCCTGTCAGATTCTCAGCTCCACGTCTTCGCCAGAAAGGATCGACCGTGCCAAACCACGCCGCAATCGTCACCGGGGCATCCCGTGGAATCGGACGCGCGATCGCCGAGACCCTCGCCGCCGAGGGCTACGACCTCACGATCACCGCTCGCAAGCCCGAGACGCTGGAGCAGGCTGCCGATGCACTTCGCGACAACGGCTCGGAGATCCAGAGCGTCGCCGCGAACCTCAGCGACGAGGAAGCGATTCAGGAGGTCGTGCGGCGCCACCGCGACCGGTTCGGCCGATTGGACGTCCTGGTCAACAACGCGGGCATCGGCATCGGGGCGGCGGCCGGCGAGCATCAAACCAAATACGTCGACCTCCAGCTCGGGGTGAACCTCCGTTCGATCATCCTGTTCTATCGCGAGTGCCTGGACATGCTCCGCCAAGCCGGCGCTGAGCACCGGAGCGCGCTGGTCATCAACCTCTCCTCGATGGCCGCGAAATCGCCGCAGCCGTGGCTCTCGGTGTACTCGGCGACGAAGGCCGCAGTGGTCGCCTACACCCGCGCCATGAACGGCGAGCTCAACGGCGAGGGCATCAAGTCGGTCGCGTTCTGTCCGGGCTTTGTGGACACCGACATGAGCGACTTCATCAAGGAGCAGATTCCCGCCCAGGAGATGTTGCGACCGAGCGACATCTCGGAGGCGGTGCTCTTCCTGCTCCGGGTCTCACCGTCCTGCGTGGTGCCGGAGATCGTGTTCGGCCGTGCCGGCGAGACTGTTTAGCCGCGGCCCTAAAAGTGTCCTGCAGATCGAGCTCCGCGTTGCGGGGCGTCACTCGCTGCGTCGATGTCCGGGCGATCTATTGCGCCCGCTCCCGCTAGGCGGACGCGGGAGCGGGCGAGATCCACGACCACGCTCGCGGCGTCGGCTAGCCCGTCGGTCGCGAGGGGAGCGGGACGGGCCCGCGCCAGTGTGCGCAGGAGCGCTGGACGGAGAGCGCGGCGACCGCTCGCCCATTCGGCCAGCCCCAGTTTCGCCATCGCCTGCGCGTGTGCCCGGACGTGAGCCACGCCGGTGCCGTAGTTGATCAGTGGGCATCCCACGACTCTCGCCTCGAGCGCGGTGGTGCCGCCGGTCGTGTGGACCAGCACGTCGGCCGCTGCCAGCAGCTCCGGCATCCGCTCGGTGAAGCCGAGAACCCGGACCCGTGGATTGCCGCCGTACGCAGCCTGGAGGTCCTCGTGCGCTCGGTAGCTCCGTCCGGCGAGGCAGATCACGATGATGTCGCTCCGCGCGGTGAGCGCGAGCTGCGTGGCGCCGGCCAGGTCCCCCAGACCCCAACCCCCTCCCGACACGAGCACCACCGGCGAGGCCTCCGGCAGCGACAGACGGGCGCGTGCTTCGGTGCGTCCCGGAGCCGTGAAGAACCCCCCGGCGACCGGTGGTCGCACGGCAACCGCTCGTCCGTGTCCGGCGATTCGGTCGACCTCCGCGAAGGATTCGCGCCAAGACAGCAGATGCACGTCGATTCCCGGATGAGCCCAGTAGTAAAGACCCGCGGGGTCCGAGATCGACGAGCAGAGCGGGACCGACAATCGACCGAGCGCTCGCAACTGTCCCAGCGCCGCGCTCAGCACCGGATACTCAGTCACAACGACGTGTGGTGAGAACTCGGCGAGCGTGCGACGCAGACCGCGCTGGCCGAGCGCGGCCAGCGCGAGATGTCCAGCCAGCCGCGGAAGCGATCGCTCGAAGAAAACCCGGTAGGCCAGGTCGTAGCTCCAGCCAATCTGGTCGATGTGGAGATTGAAGCTTCTGGTCAGGAACCGCCCCAGGCGCTGACCGAGGACATCGAGGTCCGTGCGCAACTCGACCGCTTCCACCTCCTGCCGTTCCGCCAGGTCGTGAGCCAGCGATCGGGCGACGGTGACGTGACCCTCGCCGATGTCGGCGCACATGACCAACACGCGAAGACAGCCCGAGGCGGAGCGGTCTTCGCTCAGCCCCTGCCGGCGGATCTCAGCATGCACACGCAACATCCTTCCAGTCGCCGTTGTCATCGAGCAGGCCCGGGCCGGCAACGGTCGGGCCGTCGCGCGGCTCATCTCGCTGGTCGAGGGCGACCATCCCCAGCTGCGCGAGGTGATGAGAACCCTTGCGGCGCATGCCGGTTCGGCGCTGTCGATCGGGCTGACCGGATCACCCGGAGTCGGGAAGTCCACGACGACGACCGCGCTGGTGACGGCCTACCGCCAGCGGGGGCTGCGGGTGGGTGTGCTCGCCGTCGATCCCACGTCGCCGTTCTCCGGAGGTGCACTGCTCGGCGACCGCGTGCGGATGCAGGACATCGCGCTGGACCCCGGTGTGTACATCCGGTCGATGGCCACGCGCGGTCACCTCGGTGGCCTGTCCCGCGCGCACTCCGCAGGCCCTGCGGGTGCTGGACGCCGCCGGGTGCGACGTCGTGCTGGTCGAGACCGTCGGCGTCGGGCAGTCGGAGGTGGAGGTGGCCGGGCTGGCCGACACCACCGTGGTGCTGCTGGCTCCGGGCATGGGCGACGGGATCCAGGCGGCCAAGGCGGGCATCCTCGAGGTCGGCGACGTCTTCTCGGTGAACAAGGCCGACCGCGACGGCGCCGACGCCACCGTGCGCGAGATCCAGCACATGCTGGGGCTGGGTGAGAGCAGGGCGCCCGGCGACTGGCGGCCACCGGTGGTCCGCACCGTGGCGACCCGCCCCGACGGCGTGGAGGACCTGATCGAGGCGGTGGACAAGCACCAGGCTTGGCTGGCGACGAGCGGGACGTTGCGGGACCGTCGGCTGGCCCGGGCCGCCCGCGAGGTGGAGACCATCGCCCTCGCGGCGCTGCGGGCCCGGATGGACGGCTCGGGCCGGGGCGCCTGGTCCCTGGACGAGCTGGCCGCCGAGGTCGTCGACGGGGGGCTCGACCCGTACGCCGCGGCCGACCGGCTGGTGGGCTCGGTCGCCTGACCGGCGGCCCACGCCTGCGGTCAGGCGGCCGCGGTCTCCACCTCGAGCAGGGAGTCGGACTGCCGCTCACGCTCGAACGCCTCCCGGCCCCCCCGCAGCCCGAACAGCCGCTTGGTGTAGAGCAGGTAGACCACGGCGCCGAGGTTGACCGCGAAGGCCAGCAGCCGCAGGACCGTGACCCGGTCGATCAGCTCGTGCACCTCCAGCGGCAGGAAGATCGCCGTGGCGACGGTCGCGACGTACTCGCCCCAGCGCTGCATCGACCACAGGCCCACGGCCTCGACCAGCTCCAGTGCGCCGTACGCCAGGACGCCGAGCGTGATCCAGTGCAGGGTGCCCGAGGAGAGCCCGAACGCCTGGTCCAGCAGCCGGACGGGACCGGTCGTCTGCAGGTCGACGCCCAGCTTGTCCGCGAGCGGTTTGAGCAGCGGGAGGTCGGCCTGGAAGACCTTCTGTAGCGAGCCCTCGGCGCCCTGGAACCGGTGCAGGCCGTACGCGAGGATCACCAGCAGGACACCGCGCACCGCCCGCTCGACGGCCAGGAGCCGCAGCACGAAGGCATCACGCAGGACCCGGCCGCGAAGGACGACGGGCGCCTCCGACGCCGGCCCGCTGCCACGGGGGGCTCCCAGGACGTAGTCACCGCAGCGCAGGCACCGCCAGGCGTCGCCCTCGGTGGTCTGCGCCTGCAGGCGCTCCCGCAACCCGGTCTCGTCGGGCGCGTAGGTCGCGTGGCCGTGGCGTCCGCACGAGCGCAGCTCCCAGCTGAACTCCGGGTGCAGGCGCCACCGCGACAGCGGACGGGACGGCCGACGCGACGGCGGGCGGGACAGCGGCCGGGACATGGGGAAACCCTCGGTGCCTCGCCGCAGGGGTGCAACTGCGCGCGGTCTACGGTTACGGTCGTGGCGCACGAGCTGGGTCTGCCGTTCGACCCGATCCCGCGCGCCGCGGAGCTGTGGCGGCACCGCTGGGGGACGTTCGCCGAGGCGATGGCCGCGGCGACCTCGATCATGCGGGTGCAGCAGCTGCTCCTGGCCGCCTTCGACGCGGTCCGGCCGCACGGGCTGACCTTCGCGCGCTACGAGGCGCTGGTCCTGCTGGCGTTCAGCCGCGCGGCGAGCTGCCGATGGGCAAGATCGGCGAGCGGCTGATGGTGCACCCCACCAGCGCCACGAACATCGTGCAGCGGCTCGAGGAGCAGGGTCTCGTCAGCCGCCGGCCCAACCCCCGCGACGGCCGCGGCACGCTCGCCGCGATCACCGACGACGGGCCGCGAGGTCATGGAGGCGGGCGACCACGGACCTGGTGGGCGCCGGCTTCGGTCTGGAGGCGCTCGGTGACGGAGGGCCAGCGACCAGCTGTTCACGCTGCTGCGCAAGGTCCGGGTCGCGGCCGGCGACTTCCCCGGCGGGACCGGGCAGTTAGTAGGAAGTCCTAGTAGTTTGGCCCGGTGAGCGACTCGAGCGACGGCCGGGAGCGCTGGCAGGCAGCGCTACGACGCGGCCCGCGAAGGTGCGCGACGCCGACTTCACGACGCTCTCCGGCCTCGAGGTCGAGCCGGTCTACGGGCCGGCCGACGGCGACGAGCCGACGGGCTTCGAGCGGATCGGCTGGCCGGGGGAGTATCCCGTTCACCCGCGGGCTGTACGCCACCGGCTACCGCGGGCGAGCCGTGGACCATCCGGCAGTTCGCCGGCTTCGGCAACGCCGAGCAGACCAACGAGCGCTACAAGATGATCCTGGCGCGCGGGCGGCGGCGGGCTGTCCGTCGCCTTCGACATGCCGACGCTGATGGGCCGCGACTCCGACGACCCGCGGCGCCTCGGCGAGGTCGGCCACTGCGGCGTCGCGATCGACTCCGCCGCCGACATGGACGTGCTGTTCGACGGCATCCCGCTCGGCGACGTCACCACGTCGATGACGATCAGCGGTCCCGCCGTGCCGGTCTTCTGCATGTACCTCGTCGCCGCCGAGCGCCAGGGCGTCGACCCCGGCGCAGCTCAACGGCACGCTGCAGACCGACATCTTCAAGGAGTACATCGCGCAGAAGGAGTGGCTGTTCCCGCCGGAGCCGCACCTGCGCCTGATCGGCGACCTGATGGAGTACTGCGCGCGCGAGATGCCCGCGCTACAAGCCGCTGTCGGTGTCCGGCTACCACATCCGCGAGGCCGGCTCGACCGCCGCGCAGGAGCTGGCGTTCACCCTCGCCGACGGCTTCGGCTACGTCGAGCTCGGCCTGTCGCCGCGGGCTGGACGTCGACGTCTTCGCGCCCGGGCTGTCGTTCTTCTTCGACGCGCACATCGACTTCTTCGAGGAGATCGCGAAGTTCCGCGCCGCCCGCCGGATCTGGGCGCGCTGGCTGCGCGACGTCTACGGCGCCAACGACCGACAAGGCGCAGTGGCTGCGCTTCCACACCCAGACCGCCGGCGTCTCGCTGACCGCGCAGCAGCCGGACAACAACGTCGTCCGCACCGCGGTCGAGGCGCTCGCCGCGGTGCTCGGCGGCACGAACTCGCTGCACACCAACGCGCTCGACGAGGTGCTCGCGCTGCCGAGCGAGCAGGCCGCGCGAGATCGCGCTGCGCACCCAGCAGGTGCTGATGGAGGAGACCGGCGTCGCCAACGTCGCCGACCCGCTCGGCGGCTCCTGGTACGTCGAGGCGCTGACCGACGAGATCGAGGCCGAGGCCGAGGCGATCTTCGACCAGATCCGGCGAGCTGCGGCGCGCGACGGCACGATGACCGTCCGGCATCCTGCGCGGCATCGAGGACGGCTGGTTCATCGGCCGAGATCGCCGAGGCCGCGTTCGCCTACCAGACGGCGCTGGAGAAGGGCGAGAAGAAGATCGTCGGCGTCAACGTCGCTACACCGACGGTGGTCGGCGACCGCTGGAGATCCTGCGGGTCTCGCACGAGGTCGAGAGCGAGCAGAACGCGCGAGCTCGGCGACGCCGGCGCGCGGCCCGCGACGACGCGGCGGTCGCGGCGCCGCTCGGCGCGCATGGTCGAGGCGGCCCGCGGCGAGGGCAACATGGTGCCGCCGATGCTCGACGCCGTCCGCGCCGAGGCCACGCTCGGCGAGATCTGCGACGCGCTGCGCGACGTGTGGGGCGACTACCGGGAGCCCGCCCGGTTCTGAGCCTTCGCCCGGACCACTTACCCTGGTCCGTCGTGGCACCAGAGCGTCGGCGGTTGGCAAGTACCTGCTCGCCGACGTCCGGGACGCCGTCGAGCGGCCGGGGGCGGTGGCCGCGTTCCTGTGCACCGTCGCCGGTGTCGTGCTCCTCGTCGTGGGCCTGGCCGGGGCCGTGCTGGTCGGCCCCAGGAGCACCTACAGCGCGTCCCGCACCCTGCTGCCCTCTGCACCGGCGGTCGAGCTGACCTCGGGCGTCGTGGGCGCGGTCGGGCCGGAGGTCACGGTCACCGCACACCGCCTGGACGGCGGCGCGCTGTTCCTCGGCCGCGCCCTGTCCGGCGATGTGACCGACCTCACCGGCGGCTCCCCTCGCACCGTCGTCCGGGGGGTGCACGCCCTGCACGGGTTGGTCGTCGGGACGCACGCCGGCACGGCGAGCCTGCCCCGCGTGCAGGGCTCTGACATCTGGCGCGACTCCAGCGTGGGCGGCGGCACCCGCTCCCTGGCCTGGCGGCCCGGGCCCGAGCGGCAGTCGGTGCTGATCGCGTCCACCGACGGCACGTCGCTGCCCGCGGTGAAGGTCACCGTCAGCTGGCACCGCGGCGGGTGGTTCCCGGTGGCCGTGCTGCTCGTCTTGGCCGGGCTCGGCCTGCTCGTCGCCGGCCTGTACCGGCTCACCGGCGGCGGGCACCTGCTCCAGCGCTCGGTCGCCGGATCTCCGACCGGATCGCGGGATCCCGGTGCCGGCGCGCCGCCTGGGCCGCCCCTCGGACGCGGGCCGGGTCGTGGTCGGCGCCGGGCTCGCCCTGGCGCTGTTGTCCGGCTGCTCGGCGGCCGGTGGCCTGTGGGTGCACTCCCCGGGCGGCTCCTCCAGCGCCGGGCCGGCCCTGGAGCCCCAGCAGGCCCGGGCGATCGTCGGGCGGGTGCTGACCGTGGCCGACCAGGCGGACGCCGCGCGCAGCTCCTCGACGGCGCAGCAGGCGTACGACGGTCTGGCGCTGCAGATGATGACCGCGGCGTACAGCGTGGACACGGCCCAGGGGACAACGGTGCCCAAGCGGCCGGCGTCGGGCGAGCGGCCCATGGTCGTGCTGACCCGCGGGACGGCGTACCCCAGGTTCTTCTTTGCCGTGCTGCCCGGCACCCACACCCAGCCGCCGGTGGTGAGCCTGCTGACCACAAAGGACGCCTCGTCGCAGTACCGGATCGCCGGGTCGGTGTCATTGCTGCCGCACGCCCGGGTCCCGGCCGTGGCCCCCGTCACGCAGGGCTCCGTCGTGCTGGCGCCCGACGCGGGCGGGCTGGCCCTGGCGCCGGGAGCCGTCGCCCGGCGTACGCCGCGGTGCTCAACAGCGGGTCGTCGGCACCCGAGGCGGCGCACTTCCGGGTCGACAGCTTCCTCAGCCAGGTGCAGCAGGCGGCGTCAGCGCAACGGGCCACGGTGGCCCGGTTCGGCACTACACGCAACCCACGGCCGGTGCCGGGCGGCACGCTCGCCATCCGGACCAGCGACGGCGGGGCGCTGGTCTTCACCACGTTGCAGCGGACCAGCACGTTCACCGCGCGGGCCGGCAACGTCGCCACCCTGCCCGCCGACGTGCGGGTGCTGACCGGGGAGGTGCAGGCCGCCAGCTTCAGCTCGACGGCGGTGGAGCTGCTGCTCTTCTCCGTGCCGCCGGCCGGGAAGGGCAGGGTCGCCCTGGTGGGTGCCTCCGACGGGCTGATCTCGGCGTCCGCCCACTGAGCCCCCTCGATTCCGACCCGCCCCTCGATTCCGACCCGCCCACTCGCTTCCGACAGGATCAGGTAGTGACCAGCAGCCGTTCAGCGCCGCGGCCCTCCGCGGCGCGGTGGACCTCGGCGCCCTTGCTGCGGCGAACCAGCGCAAGGCGGGGGCGGGAGCACCGGCTGGGCAGCCCCAGCCCCTTCGTGGTCGAGGTCACCGAGGCCGACTTCCAGCAGGTCGTCATCGAGCAGTCCCTGACCGTCCGGTCGTGGTGGACCTGGCGACCACCCGCGCGCAGGCGTCGGTGCAGATGAGCGCCACATGGACCGGCTGGCGGCCGAGTTCGCCGGCGCGTTCCTGTTGGCCCGGGCCGACATCGACACCAGTCCGGCCCTCGTGCAGGCCTTCCAGGTGCAGACCCTCCCCTTCGTCGTCGCGGTGATCAGCGGGCAGCCCGTGCCGATCGCCGCCGACCTCGTGCCGGAGGCTGAGCTGCGGCAGATCCTCGGCAAGCTGCTCGAGGTGGCGGCCCGAACGGCGTGACCGGGCGGGTGCCGGGCGCACGGGAGGGCGAGGAGGCGGGTGAGCCCACCGCGCCGCCGGAGCCCGCCGCCGCCGCTGCACCAGGCGGCGTACGACGCGATCGAGCAGGGCGACCTCGCTGCCGCCGCTGCGGCGTACGAGCAGGCGATCAGGGAGAGCCCGGCCGACGAGCTGGCCCCGTCGGCCTGGTCAACGTCCAGCTGATGCAGCGGACCGAGGGCGTGGACGCCGCGGCCGCGGTCACCGCGGCCGACGCCGCTCCGGAGGACACCGCGGCCCGCTGCTTGCCGCGACCTGGAGCTGTTGAGGGGAGCCGGCCTGGGCGTTCGACCGGCTGGTTGCGGCTGCGGTCGCGCAGCGGCGCCGAGCGCGAAGAGTGCGCCGGGCCGGGTCCACTTGTTCGCCCTGGTCGGAGCCGAAGACCCGGACGTGAAGCGGGCGCGCGTGGCGCTCACCAACGCGCTGTTCTAGCGGATGCTGCACTGGCGACTCGACGACCCCGACCGGAGCTGGACGCGGGTCCGGCTGGTGCAGCCCGGGCTGAGCCGCCAGCCGGTTGACCTCGTCCGTGACCGCGATGCTGCCGGTGAGGGCTGGACGTGAGGTGCCGAGGCCCCCCGTCGACCGGATCGATTATCGGTTCGAGGTGCACGCACCGGACGGCGCGGTCAACACCATCAACGGCCCGGCGGTCCCGCTCCGGGCGCCCGGGGTGTTCGGTGAGCCGTCGGTGCTCGAGCTGCCCGAGTACGTCCGCCCGTGGTGGCTGGCCGCCGAGACGGGGGAGTGGGAGCGGCGCGACCTAATGGCCCCGGGTCGCGGTCTGCGGAGGTGCCGGTCCAGCTCTGCTCGCCGGCCGGCAGCCGGCCCCAGGACGCGATGCCGCTGCTCGTGGTCCACGACGGCGGGGAGATCGAGGCCCTGGCCCGACTGATCGGCGTACGCCTCGGCCACCGTGCGTGCGGGCTCGGTGCCGGCGTACCGGGTTGCTCTGCTGTCTCCGCTGGACCGGGACAACTGGTACTGGGGGTCCACGGCGTACGGCCGGACCCTCGCCTCGTCGGTCCTTCCATTGCTGCACTCGTCGGTGGCGGTGCGTGGCCCGGTCGTCGGGTACGGCGCGAGCCTCGGTGCGCTGTCGATGCTGGCCACGCAGCTTGCACCCCGGTGTGTTCGGCGGCCTGATGCTGGCGTCCGGCAGCTTCTTCCACTCCTTCGGACGACCCGCAGGAGTCCGGGTTCCGCCGGTACTGGCGGGTCGTGGACCGGGTCACGGATGTGCTGCAGGGCGCCCTGGACGCGCGGCAGGTGCCGCGGCTGCGGGTGGGGATGGTGTGCGGCACCGTTGAGGAGAACCTGGCCAACAACCGGCGGATGGCCGCGGCGCTCAGCGAGTCCGGGCACGACGTGTCGTTCGCGACGTTCCGGGACGCGCACAACTTCACGGCCTGGCGGAAGCGCTTGGACCCCCACCTCACCGCGGTCCTGGCCGACCTCTGGGTTGACCGGCAGGATGGTGCGGTGCGCCGAGACTGGGTCCGAGCTGCCCGTGCCCGGCACCGACCTCGCACTGACCCTGGTGGCGTACGGCCACTTTGGGCGGCCGCTGCTCGTCTTCCCCCCGGAGGCCGGCGCGGCCTACGACTCGAGAACAACGGGATGGTCGGGGCCGTCGCCGACCTGATCGACGCCGGCCGGGTGAAGCTCTACTGCGTCGACTCCTGGACGCCACACCTGGCCCGACCGCTCGACTCGCGCTCGAGGAGCGGGCCCGCCGGCACGGCGACTACGAGGACTGGTTGCTGGAGCATGTCGTCCCGTGATCCACGCGGACTGCGGCGGGCCGGTCGAGATCGTCGTCACCGGGTGCAGCCTCGGCGCCTACCACGCGCGCGAACTTCGGCCTGACGCCGCGCCGACCTGTTCCCGTCGCGATCGGCCTGTCCGGCATCTACGACCTGTCGACCGGCACGGCGGGGCGAGCGAGGCGACGCGGCCTACTTCGCCAACCCGGCGGCTACGTGCGCGAACCTCGACGGCGAGCATCTCGACTGGCTGCGCGGCGCGCTGTCGATCCTGCTGGTCTCGGGCAGGGCGCGTGGGAGACCCATCCGACCGGGGCGCTGCGCCACGCGGCGATCGGCCGGGCTGCTCGCGCGACAAGGGAATCCGGCGCGAGGTCGACCTGTGGGGCCTCGACGTCAGCCACGACTGGCCCTCGTGGCGGCGGCAGATCGCCCACCATCTGCCGCGGTTCTGCTAGGCTGCTACACCTACCCCATGAGCGACTGCCTCGACGAAGCACCTCATCGGCCTGCTGCTGGGCACCGAGGACGACTGGCCGCGCGCCTTCGAGGCGCTGGTCAGCGGCTGGGGCCGGTCGAGGACGGCCGGGCGGCCGACACGAGTTCAGACCGAGCGGTCTCCATCGAGCCGTTCGACCTGCGCGACCGGCCGCGCACGCGCTCGTGATCGACCGGCTGGCTGGTGGTACGACCTCCCGCGCGAGTGGCTGAAGAAGGTCGCGCTGATGGACGACGTCTACCTGCTGAACAACCCGTTCACGTTCCAGGCGATGGAGAAGCACTCGGCGTACTGCGCGATGATCCGGCTCGGGCCTGAAGGTCCCGACACGTGGCTGGTCCCGCACAAGGACCCGCCGACAACGCGCGGTACGCCTACACGGCGGAGCAGTACAACGCGCCGTTCGACCTGGACGAGGTCGGCCGCGGCGTCGGCTACCCGATGTTCATGAAGCCGTTCGACGGCGGCGGCTGGTCGGTGTGTCGCGGATCGGCGACGCGCGAGGAGCTGCACGCGGCCTACGACGAGTCCGGCGAGCGGCTCATGCACCTGCAGGCGGCGGTCGAAGGCTTCGACGTCTTCGCCCGCTCGCTCTCGATCGGCGCCGAGACGATGGTGATGTGGTTCGGCCCGACGCAGCCGATGCACGACCGCTACGCAGGTGACGCACGACTTCCTCTCGCCGCGAGGCCGGCGAGGAGGTGGTGACGATCTCGCGGGCTCGTGAACGCGTTCTTCCGCTGGGAGTTCAACTCCTGCGAGACGCTGGTCAACGGCGACGAGGTGCTACCCGATCGACTACGCGAACGCGTGCCCGGACGTCGCGCTCACCTCGCTGCACTACTACTTCCCGTGGGCGATGGAGGCGCTCGTCAAGTGGTCGGCGTTCTGCCTCGTCACGGGCCGGGTGCCGCGGCTGCACGTGGACCCGCGCCGTACTTCGCGATCGGCGACCGCGACGACCTGTGCTACGAGGAGAAGCTGGCCGAGTACCGCCGGCTCGCCGACGCCTACTTCGAGACCGAGCGGTACAAGAGTTCGTCGCGGCGCAGCTGCCGCATCTGGACGAGCTCGTCCTCGACTGGTTCGCCTCGGCCGACTTCGACGACCTGTTGGTCACGGTGCGCTCGACGTACCCGGCGCACGAGCACGAGCAGTTCGTCGCCCACTACCGCGGGCTCGTCGGCCTGTGGCGCGCGACCAGGCGCCGGTGCCGTCGGCCTAGGGCTCTTCCACCGCGTCGATCCACTCGCCGGGGTCGACGTCCGGCCGCACGCCGTACGGCGAGGGTGGTGGGCCGCCCCCGAGCGGCTTGGCGACCGGAGGGGAGACCCGGGACCGACAGCGGCTCGACCGGTCGAGCCTCCTCCTGCCGTGGAGCTCGAGGGGCCCGACTCTCCATACGGCGCCTGCGCTTCCCGAACATGCCGTCCACCTTCCATCGGTCTCCCCATCGGTGCTGGGAACGGGTGGTCCCGTCCAGCATTCGCGGCTCGGCCGAGATGTTCAACGGTGACGTCCAACTGTGAGGCTCAGCTGGTGTCCGGTGGTCGCTGGCGGGCGAGCCAGCGCTGGGCCTGCCGGCGCAGGGCGCGTTCGAAGTCCCGGCTGTCGGCGTTCCGCTGCGGCTCCTCCCCGTTGGGCGGGTGCCACTCCACCTGACCATCGCGGAGCCCCCCCCGCCAGCCGCGCCGTGGACGAGCCGATGGTGGTACCCGCAGAGCAGCGTTCCGTTGTCCTCGCTGGTCTTCCGGGCCGGCCGGACGCACGAGGTGATGGGTGCGACACCACGGCGGTTTGGCCGAGCAGCGGGATACGTGCAGTGCCGGTCGCGGACCTCGATCGCGCGCCGGATCCGCGGCGGAAGGGGTACCGCGTGTCACCGACGTCGAGCGGCCGCCCGGTGTCGTCGTCGAGCAGCACCGGCAGCACCTCCGCATCGCAGGCGAGCGTCTGCATCGTGAGGGCGGACACCGGCCACCCGTCCGGCTGACCGGTCTCCAGCGTCCCGGGAGCGATCCCGGCCAGCCCGCCTCGTGTCGTGACGTCGGGGGAGCAGGGTGGCCAGGTCTGCAGTCAGCACCAGACGGGTGGACGCCCGGCCCGGGTGGGCAGCCCGCCGGGCTCCCCACCCGCGCGGCCAGGGACAGCTGGCCAGAGCGGTAGGCCATCGGCCGGTCGTTGCCGGGCGGTCCGGGGTCCGGTGACCCGTCCTCGGCCGGGCGGGGTGCGGCCAGCGACTCGACGGCCGCGCACACGGCGGCCCCCGCGAGCGGCTCAGATGCGCCATCAGCCGCCACATCCCCGTGCTCTCCTGCACGAGGTACGCCTTGGCGCGCCTCCTGCTGTGCGTCCTCGTCCCGGGCCAGCCGGGCCGGGGCGTCCGGGTCCAGCCGCAGCCGGACCCGCAGACCGGCGCGGGAGAGCTGGGCCGGGTTAACCCGGGTCGCCGTCCGCAGCAGGAGCTCCTGCACCTCAGCCCGGGTCTCTCGTCCAGGACGACGGGGAGGCCGTCGAGGGCGGTGACCGTCCGGGCCACCACGCCGGCGTGCCCGACGCTGAGGTCACCCGCGGCGATGCCTCGCGCGTCGGCGCGAGGTCGGCACCGCCACCGCCGCCACCGGCCGAACCGTCCGGTCCCCCGAGCGGTGCGACCCGTGCAGTGCCTCGGCCAGCGCAGCTCGGGCCGACGCCTGCTTGCGGAGTGACCGGGACCAGGGCCGGCAGCGAGGTCGCCGGGGTCTTTGCGTCATCGCCGGCCGGCACCCCGGCGAGACCGCCTCACCCAGGACGGCGACCTGCGCGGCGGCCACCCGTGACTCCGCGCGATGGAGCACCGCCGATGACGTCCGCGAGGTCACCGAGGGGACCTGCCACCAGGGGGCGGCGGCCAGGGCGTCCAGGGCAGCGGCCAGGCCGGCGAGCGCGGCGGCGGCCGCGTCCTCAGCCGCCGGTGCGGTGCTCTGGAGGTCCATGGCTCGAAGCTAGAGGAGGGGTCCGACAAAACGGACAGGACGGGGTCCTAGGTGCCGCCGTGGTGCAGCGTGGCCCAGACGCCTGCAGCGCGAACGCGGACCCCCCGGCCGCGATGACCAGGTCACTCACGCGCAACCGGCCGTGGCGCGCGGCGAAAGGGGGTAGACGACGAACACGATCAGCTGGCTCAGCCACAGCGCGACGAGCGAGGGCTTGAGCAGGGCTTCGTAGAAGCGGTCCGGGTTGATCAGTGTCAGCGGCGCCGAGACGACGAGAACGACCGCGAGCGCGACCGTCATCTGTCGCACGGAGCGCCGGGTGAGGACGTGGAGCAACCGGGTCAGGGCGAAGTACTCGACGAGCATGACGCCCGCGACGCTCACCGCGACTCCGACGCCGACCATCACGGCCAGCGTGTGGCCGGAGAACACCTCGGCGACGGATATTCCCGGGATCGGTGCGCGCGCGAAGGCCGGGTTCTGCGCGAGCGGGAAGACCGCCAGGACGACACCGAAGGCGGTGAGCCCGTACCGATCACCAGGCCGCGGCGCACGGTCCGGGTCCTCGGCTCGGCCACCTCGCCGCCGAGGTACAGCGGCAGGCTCCCGGAGATGTACAGCAGGGCGACCTGCCCGGTCGCAGCGGCAAGACGGTGCGAAGGGCGTTGCAGGGCAAAGGAGCTCGCTGATGGTCGTGCCCGATGGCGACGACGGCGAGAGCGGCCACGAGAACCAGCTGGCCGACCGCGAGGACGCCGAGGACCACCATCGTCACCGCTAGTCCGGCCAGCATCGTCACGGCGAGCGCCACGGGGATGGCGATCTCCAACAGTGGTTGGTAGCGCCGGAACCCGGCACTCACCGCCGGCAACGTGTCGTACACGATCGAGGCCGTCGTGTAGACGAATACAGGGCGTAGCTGAAGATCCAGACCACGGCTTGCACCAACGCCACCCGGGGGCCGGCCGCCTCCTGGACGAGCCGTTCAGTCCGCCGGAGGTCGCGACGGTCCGCGGGGATCGAGCCGCACACCGAGCAGCGGAAGATCGAACACCACTGCCGCGGCCACCGCGACGACCCGACGATGCGGTGACGTCGTCCAGGATGCCCGGCGCGTACAGGGCGGCCAGGGCCAGCGGGCCGCCGAACGAGGCGACCGCGAACGCCACGAAGCCGGGTAGCCCGACCGCTCTACCCGGCATTCGTGGTGTTTCGATGAGGTACGGCGTGGCTCGTGCGGAGGGTCAGGACCAGCCGCCGCCGGCCTTCGACGCTGCTGCAGCTCGTCAGTCTGCAGCTGGACGACCCGCCGGCAGCCGCCGCGGCCGCCTTGATGGGAGCGCCCTTGCCGTCGAGGGACCCACCAGGCGGCACCGAAGTCGCTCCGGCCCTGCCCCTTCGCGTCCCCGGCGCCGCTGTCCAGTCTTGAAGTAGTACAGCGGGTGCCCGGCGTACGTGACCTGCGCGCTGCCGTCCGCGCGCTTCAGGGTCCCGACGGTCGGACAACGTCGCCGCACCGGAGACCGCGGGCGCCGCCGTCGAGACGTCACCGGCGGCCAGAACACCGCGCACTGCCCGCTGCAGCTCGACGTCGGTCGCCGTGTCGGAGGCGAACATGTAGAGGGTGCGGCCCTGGCTGTCGGTGAGGAACGTGCCGAGCGGGCCGCTGTGGGTCTCGATGGTCAGGGCGCCGGACGCCGCCGATGGCTCGCCGCCCCCGGCACCGGGTGCGGCGCTGCCACCGCCGGAGGAGCTGGCACAGGCGGCGAGGACGGTGGCCGCGGCGACCGCGAGCCCGATGAGCCAGACAGTGCGTCGAATGCTGCGCATGA
>CAWHMI010000018.1:0-256065 GCA_963830395.1 uncultured Actinomycetota bacterium | reverse complement strand
GAACACACGCCGGCGCCGGCCGAGGTGGCCCGGGCGCAGGAACGTCCGGGCCATGCTCGCGGCGGTCGCGCTCGTCATACCGATCCTGCTCGCCTCGCCGAGCTTCACCTCGGCACAGCCCGACGGGGTCCAATGCCTGCGCGTGGCCTCACCCCCGGCCGCCCGCGACGGCGACGCCGTGTTTGCGCAACCACTCGATACCAAGGGCTCGAAACCCAACGTGGTGGTGATTCCCGCTGGTTTCACGTGGGACGCCAGTGCGTGTGGAGGCGCGCCAGCGGGAGACGTGATGACCCATCCGACGTCGATTGCGGTGGCGTCCGGTAGCGCGGTCTTGCTGCGCGACCAGCCCGCCGGTCTGTTCTCAGCGTGGGGCGCCAAGGACGTCACCGGCACCGATCCCGCCCCGGTGTTGTTTCCCGGTTCGTCGGACTGGACGACGACCGCGGCGTCGGTGGTCGATCCTGATTTCCTCCTCAACGTCTACGGTTCCTGCCGTAACTGCTCGCTGGCGGGGGTCGATTTCACCCCGGTCCAGGCGAGGCTGCCGACGATCGCCTACCAGGCCAACCTAAGCGGCGCCGATCTGAGCGACGGGACGCTGCATGGAAACCTCAGCGGCTGGAATCTGAGCGGGGCCGACCTGAGCCGGGTCAGGTTCGCCGACGCGTCCCTAACCGGCGCCGTCCTCGACCAGACCGTCGTCAACCGCACCGCGTTCGACGGGACGGATCTGCGCGGCGCCCATCTCACCGCCCTGCGCTACCGCGTGCCCCCGAGCCTGAGCGGCGTGCAGGTGGGTGCTTTCAACGGATCGTGCACGGTGATCACGGACAGCGATCTGCTCAACGCGCGGTTCATGCCGAATACCCCGCTTCCTGGGTGCGAGACCACCCCGCTGCTGCCGGGGAGCCAGGTGCCGCTCGCCTTGATCGATTCGCTGTTCGTCAAAGACCACGCGAACGTCAACTTTGGGAGCGCCCAGTTCGTGGCCGACGCGAGCGACCGCACGGTGCTGGCCGGCGCTGACCTGCACGCCATCCACCTGGAGGGTGCGGCGTTTCTCGGGTTTCCGGCGGATCTGGTAAAGACCGACTTCGACGACGCCAACCTGCATCACACGAGCTTCGAACTGGCCGACCTCTCTAAAGCAACCTTCCGTGGTGCAACCGCGGACGGCGCGTCGTTCGAGGACGCTCGGCTGAACGAGGCAAGCTTTGCGTCGCACCAGACGGGGCGCACCGACCTGCACGGGGCCGACTTCTTTGACGCTGATGTGAGCGGCGCGAGCTTTCAAGGCGCCGACCTCTCCGACGCGGCGTTCAACCGGGCGCTGGCCGTCGATACCAACTTCAACGCGGTCGTGGCGAGGAACACCGTGTTTCAGGGCGCTCACATCTACGGCGCCGGCCAGGCGTTCAATCAAGCGACCAACCTGCAGGGAGCTGACTTCTCCGAGGCCGTCCTGGCCGGCGACGTCACCGCACAGGGCGGCTTCGACTTCACCCACGCCGACCTGACCGGCGCGAAGTTCGACAAGACCCAGTGCATCGGTTGCAACTTCACCGACTCCAAGCTCGACGAGGTCAGCTTCTCCGGCGCCTACCTCCCGGGAACGGTGCTCGCCGGAACCACCACTTTGAGCGGAGCCAACCTGATCGACGCGTGGCTGTACTGCGGGCAATCGAACAAGGTCTGCCCGAAAGACTCAACCGCGCCCTCGGGGCACGACTGGCCGCTGGCCCTCGGCTCCCGAGAGTCCTTTGGCCCCGTTCCGTTCGCCGGCACCGAGCTGAAGGTGTCGTTGGCGTCAGTGACCGCCTGCCCGGACGGCAGCCGCCCCACCGCCGGCGATGGCTGCAATAACCGCCTGCTGCCGAAAACGCCACTGACGCTGCCCTTGGCCTGCTCGGCGGCGGCGCTCGACGCCTGCCCGACCCGAACCTCGACGCTGGTCCACGACCCCTCGATCGGGTCACCCCTCGCGCTCGCGTCGACGACACCCAGCACGTGGGCGACCACGCTCACCGCCGGCGGCTACTACGCTGCCTTCGACGACGCGACCATCCGCCTGGTGGCCTCTGACGGCTCGCTTGCGCTGGTCGCTGGGCAGCCCGGCCAGCGGTGCGCCACTGCCACCGACGCCTGCGGCGACGGCGGGCCGGCCACGCAAGCCCGGCTCGGAACGCCCGCCGGGCTGGCCGTCGGACTCGACGGTTCCCTGTACGTCGCCGATCCGACCCTGCACCGGGTGAGGGTCATCGCGCCGTCGAGCCAGCGCGCGGGCTGTCGACCGGCGTCGGCCACACGGCGCGCCGGCGCGGGGCCACGGCGCACGAACTGCCACGGGGCATCGGCGCGCTCGCCGGCGCGGGCGCAGTCGCCCGGGACCATCGCGACGGTGGCCGGCGACGGCCGGCAGTGCAACGCTCCCGGTGACGCGTGTGGAGACGGAGGGCCGGCGATCGAGGCCTCGCTCGCCGGCCCTTATGGTGTGTGGGTGGGCCCAAGGGACGACTTGTTCATCGCCGACGGGCGGCGGGGAATTCGCGAGGTCAAACCGGACGGCGCGATCACCACCGTGGGCAACTTTGGTAGCGCCTACGACATCCGCAGCGTCGTCGGCGACGCCAACGGCCACCTGTACGCGGCCGCGCACGATCCTGACTACCTGCTCGACATCGACTTGGCCACCGGGAAGGCGACCAAGGTGGTCGGGACCGGGACAAGCGGCTATAACGGCAACGCAGATCCCAACAGTGGATCCCTGCTGCCCGGTGACAAGGTCCAGATCAACCTGGGCCCTGTGAACCCCGGACCAGGCAATCCTGGTGGGCTTGCGGTCACGCTCGAGGGCGATGTGGTGTTCGCCGACACCGGCAACAACTTGATCCGCGCCTACGTGCCCAAATACAACGACGTGATCAATCTGGGCGGCGTGGTGTCAGACGACGGCAAGCCGCAGGGCGGTTTCAACCAGGACGGCTGCTTCGCCGACCAAACCGAGCTCAACCACCCCGACGACCTGGCGGTGACCCGCGGCCCCGGGTTCGCCGTCGCCGATACCGGCAACCAGAGGGTTCGGCGCCTGGGACCAACCCCCAACGACGGGCAGCCCGCTTGCCGCCCGCAACCTCGGGCTTTCACCGGCTGACCCGGCCGGCGGCGTCCGCCGCCCCGACTCAGCGCAGCCTTATCAGCATCCGCCGACGGCGAGCGCCTGGCGGGCGAATAATCAGCGCGTAGAGGCCACGGACCAGCACTCGGCGGTCGCTCACCAGCAGTACTGCGTCGCCACCAGCGGCGGGAGCGCTGACCCCGGTGCCATAGACGACTCGTCCTCGCTCGAGGGTGGCGGGCTGGGAGGTACCGGCGGAGATGAAGTGCAGCGAGCGGCCGACCAGCTCGCCCGTACACGTTTCGCCCGCCGAGGTCGCCCCGCGATGGGCGCTGTGCCGTGACGGATCGGTCGTCCGCCGGCAGGTGAGGAGCTCGAGTTTGCCGCGACGACTCCGAGAACGCGTGGCTTGCCCGCCGGAAAGCGCCACCGACCCAGGTTGGCGAGCGGCGTTGGTGATCAGCGTCAGGCTGGCCGACCGCGCTCCTGGCAACTGGGGATCGAAGCGAACCCCCACCTGACAGCTCGAACCGACCGCTACCGCCTGGCGGCAGCGGTTGTCGATCAGGAAATCGTCGGGGTCGTCCCCGCCGACCAAGACGCGCGAGACGAGCAGCGGTGCCGATCCTCGGTTGGTCACCGTCACTGCCTGCTCGACGCTTGCCGTGCCCGGGGCTTGGACGCCGAACCCGATCGCCGTGGTGCTTTCTGGCGCGGTGGGCGCCGCGTAGGTGATGGCCACCGCAGCGGGCCCGTCCGTCAGCGCCGGTGGCAGCAGCAACGTCACGGACGGGCTGACGTAGCTCGAGCCGCCCCCGCCACCACTGCCGTCGGGGGTGTGCCGGCAATAGCCGGCGCCTCCACCGCCGTAGTAGCCGCCACCGCCACCGCCACCGCCGCTGGAGATGAAAACACTGCTGGGGCACGACGGACCACCTCCACCCGACCCACCTAATCCGAACGACCCCGCTGTTCCATCGTCGCTACAGTGACAGTCACCACCGGCCGCGCCCCCGGCCGTCAGGCTGCCAGGGTCGCCGCGATTAATGCCTTGGCCGGCGGATCCGGATGCACCGCCACCGCCAGCGAGCGCCTCGTAGGCAGCACCCCCACCCGCGCCGGCGACCACCAGCAAGCCACCCACCCCGGGCGAAGGTGACCCCAGGCCCAGGACCGAGGCGCCACCTCCACCAGCTCCTCCAACCGCGCCGGGGTTGCCGGCCCCCCCGTTGCCGCCGCCGCCAATCCCGCCCGCTCCTCCGCCGGGATGACCGCACGGCGCTCCCGGGGCGCCAACGCCCACGAACAAGTTCTGGTCGGGGGAGACCGGCACGCTCACCGTGACGGCAGCGCCCCGACCGCCAGCACCGACATCGGGGCTGAAGCGGCAGTCCCCGCCGGCGGCTCCGACCGCGATCGCGGTGACCATCCGCACCCCGGGCGGCACTGTGAACGAATGCCTTCCTGGGGCGGTGAACGTCACCGTCCGCGATGCCGCCTGCGCCACACCACCCGCGGCCCACGTCAGTAGCACGAGCGCGCCCGCCAGGCGCAACAGCCAGGCGCGGCCCATGCGCGTCCAACGTCGCCTTCCTCCGGCTGGCCCGGCTCGAGTCACCTTAGGACAAGGCGCAAGCGCCGGGTAGCCCACCGTCGATGGCGGCGCTGGCGCACGAGCAGCGTATAGGTCCCGTGCGTTATCGGCCGGCGTTCGGTGAGAACGAGCTCAGAGCCGCCGTCCGCCGTCGGCACACTCGCGCCGGCGCCATAGACGACGCCGCCGCGCTCGATCGCGGCCCGGGCAGAGGCGCCCGTAGCGGTGAACCTGGCCGCGCCACGCAGCAGCTTGCCCTGGCACGCCTCCTCGGTCGGGGCTCGGTGCGGTCGCGCGCTGGCGGTGAACTCGGCGACGATCGGGCGGCAGCTGAGCAGGTCAACTCCGCCGGTCAGACCGTGCGGGCGAGCGGAAGCGCCTCCGGTCAAGGCCACCGCGGCAGGCGCAGTAGGGGCGTTGGTCAACAACGTCAGCGTCGCCGAGCGTGCTCCCGCGACCTGAGGCGCGAACCGCACTCCCACCTCGCAGCGCGAGCCGACCGCCACCTCCTGTTGGCAGCGATCAAAGACCAGAAAGTCGCCGGGATCAGTGCCGCCGAGCAGGACGCCGTCGACCACCAGCGGAGCGGAACCCTTGTTGGTCACCGTCACCGTCTGCGCCGGGCCGGCTGTGCCGGGGGCTTGGGGAGCGAAGTGCAGCGCGGTCACGCTCTGATCCGCGGTCGGCGCCGCGTAGGTGATCGACACCACCGGAGCGGCGCTCGTCAGCACTGCGGAGGTGTTGGTGGCACCCGGGACGAAGAAGCTCGCGCCACCACCACCACCGGCCCCGCATGTCGCCACAGCCGCCGCCGCCGCCGCCGTAGTACCCGCCTCCGCCTCCGCCCCCGCCACAGGCGTTGGCGCCCGGATCGCAGCCACCGCCAGGCCCCCAAGCCCGAGCGAACCCGAAGCGCTCGTCGTGCGCGAACACCACTACCACCGACGCCCGCCCGCTGGTCAATGTCCCGGGCTCGCCAGCCGCGCCACCACATCCCAGCCTTCGCCGGGCGACCCGGACGGCCCCCCATCCAGCGGGGCGCCGCCACCGCCGGCGCCGGCCACGACGAGTGGCCCGGCGAAGCCCGGCGAGGGCGAGGCGACGCCCACCAGCGAAGCGCCGCCGCCACCAGCGCCTGCGATGGCGTCGGTGGTTGCGCCGCCAGCTCCTCCGCCGCCGACCCCGCCCGCTCCGCCGGCACCATCGCCACTGCAACTGCGCCGGGCCCGGCGACGCCCGCCAGCAGCTGTTCGCCCGGGGAAATCGCGATGGTCGCCATCGCCAGCGCGCCCTGGCCGCCGTGGCCGGACCGATAAAGTCTCAACCGGGCAATCGCCACCCTTAGCGCCGACTGCTTGTATCGTGATGCTCGTCACCCCCATCGGCACGCTGAATGGATACTCGCCGGCCACAGTGAATATCGCGGTAGTTGTCGTTGCCGCCTGCGCGAGCCCGACGCCGGGACCGACCAGCACAGCCAGCGCGCACAGGCCGCCAACCGCCGCTCGAGGCGCCGACGCGAGTTGCAGATCCAGCGCTCGCTGACCGCGGATGGCCCGACGCGCGCGCGGAGGTCCGGGAAAGCGCCCCATGGTGAGCACCATCGTCGCTGCAGGGGCCACCGGACGCAACGGGGACGACCCTATACCGATCCCTACAGTTTGATCGCTCCTGGCGGGCCGCTCCTGGCGAAGGCGTCGGCGTCGGCGTCGGCGCAAACTATCGGGGTCGGTATAGGGTCATCCCCGTTGTGGCGCGGTGATCAAGCGGACATCATCAGTGGCCCAATGGCGGTATTTCGCGCCGGTCAGCAGGTCGGGAAGCGGGGTATGGACGACGAACGTACAGAGAAGTGGCAGGCAGGCGCGCGCGGGTTCCTCGAGCCGGACGAGCCGGTGCTTGCCACCGCGCCGGGCCAGAAGGCGGAGAGGATGTGGCCGATCCTGTTCCTGGTCGACGCGATCGCGCTCCCGCTTCTGAAGCGCGCGCTGGCTTCCCCGGTAACTGACCGCAATCTGTATGTCTGCCGGGTCAGCTCGGTGCGCGACCGCAAGGTCGAGGAGGTGCTGCAAAAGCGCCGGGTGGGGGAGGCGCGGGTCGACATTTCGCCGCAATCGGCTCACGGTCGACGGCGAGCACCGCGCAACCCACACCGACCACCGCGACCGTGATCGCGGCTGAGCACGAACAGGAGGCATCGACCGGTGTGCGCTTTTGTGATTCATAGGACCGTGATTGGGCTCGTCAGCGCGGCGATCGCATTGGCTGCGCTTCCGGCGGCGGCGTCCGCGGCCGAGGGACTGACGGTCGCGCCGTCTGACCTGCGGGCCGGAAGCCATCCCAGCCTCAATCTCGATCTTCAGTTCGAACCGGGAGCCAACGACTCGGCCAAGACCGCGGTCGTGGCGCTCGCTCCGGGGCTATGGGCGAACCTCGCCGCCAAGCCGTCTTGCCTCGCCGCCGAGCCGCGATTTACTCCCGCCTGCGAGATCGGAAGCGCCAGCGTGTCACTTCGAGTCGTGGGTAATCCGATCGACATTGCCGGCGGGCTTTATCTGGTGCCCCCGCCCGCCGCGGGGGACATCGCGGGCCTGGGGATCGTGGCTGGGCCGGTGGGCCAGGTGATCGGAGTCGCGGTGCGCACAACGCCGAGCGTCGGGCTGGACCTGAGGTTTGCGATCGGCAACAACCCGTCAGCGGCTGCGTTGGCTTACCGCTTGCACTTCAACGCCATGGTCGACGGCCGCCCGGTCATCAGGCTTCCGACCCGCTGCGCGCCCGCGACCAACACGATGGCTGTGACCTACTACCGCGCGACGCCCCCGGCGACGACCTCGAGCTCGTTCACCCCGACCGGCTGTGACTCCCTGCCCTTCGCGCCCAAGCTGTCGGTGGCGGCGACCAAGGATTCGCATGACGCGGGCGTCACGCTTTTGACGACGATCGAGCAAGACGCCGATCAGGCGGCCATCGAGCGGTTGGCGGTCACTCTGCCCGCCAGCCTCGCTTTAAACCAGGCCCTCATCGACCGGTGCGCCACGCCGAACGGCTGCAAGGCCGGCACCGCATCCGTCAGGTCGCCGCTGCTGCCGGAGGCGGCGCTGCGCGACGGCACGGTGACGCTGGGCGGGACACCCGAGCGACCGACGATCACCGTCTCGTTCCCGCCGCCGCTGTCCTTGAAACTCGTTGGCGGCCTGCGCCCGTCCGGCGAGTCCATGACCTTC
Source organism: uncultured Actinomycetota bacterium (assembly GCA_963830395.1). Classification (GTDB taxonomy): domain Bacteria; phylum Actinomycetota; class Thermoleophilia; order Solirubrobacterales; family Solirubrobacteraceae; genus Palsa-465. Next base: position 248,126 of record CAWHMI010000018.1, on the reverse strand, counting down.
TCGGAGCTCCCGGACGTCCCCCTGACCGAGCTGAGGCTCGACCTCACCGGAGCCGAGACGGACCGGGCCCTGCGCACGACGTGTCAGCCGGGCGATGTCACCGCGGCGTTCACCGCTTACTCAAGCCACTCCCACACCGCCCGGGCGCCGCTCACGTTCAGCAACCGGTGTGCCGGCGAGCCGACGGTCACCGGCTCGGTCAGCGGGCTCGCGGACCGTCGCCCGAAGCTCGAGATCACGGCGACCCGCGGGCGCGACGCACCGCATATCGTCGCCGTGTCGTTGGACCTGCCGCTCGGGCTGAGCTTCCGCCGCGGCGCGCTGGTCAGCGAGAGCCAATGCGCGGGCGATCAGTGCGAAACGACCATCGCGGTCAAGGGCCTCGGAGTTTCAGGGGCAGTGGTGTCCAGCGCCACGCTCACACACGGCAAGCTGCTGATCAGGCTCGCCGAGGGTGGCGAGGGCGTACGAATCACTACCGTCGAGCCGCTGCTCCGCGAAAGCCAAGCGCTGCAGCGCAAGGTCAGAGAGGGCCAGATCAAGGCCCTCGAGGCGAGCATCGAGGTCACCGACGGCGAGCAGACGGCCACCACGCGCTCGCTGAGGCTCCCTGTGTGAGCCAGCCCAGCGACGGCACTCCCCGCCGGGCGAGCGCCGCCGTCCGCTCGTAGTCGGTGCCGGAGGCTGCGGCCGCGTAGATCTTCCTCTCGCGATCATCGTCATCGTCGCCGCGGCGTCACCGTTCGCGCTGGGTGATGGCTCCCAGCGTGCTCGGGGATGGTGCCGTGGGCCGACGGCGGGCGGATGAACCAAGCGTAGGCCGCCAGCGGAGGTTAGGTCGAGCGGATGTCAGACCACTGCGGACGGTGCACGGACGAACCCGGTGCCCGAACCGGCGCTCGGGCGGGCCCGTTCACGACCCTTTTTCTGGCGCGCCACCGGCAGCGGTTTGCCGGCAACCCCGCATGAGGATGATGCTGCGAAACCTGGACGGATCGACGCCTCGCAGCTGGCCGAGATCTCGCAGCAGGCGCGGCGGCTGCGCGCCCACTTCGACGCCGGAGGGGGCGGGCCCGGCAGCTGCGCTCCCGCTTCGACGCCTAACTGGCCTCACTGAGGTCCAGGCTATCCGTCGGCGGCGATCACCGCACGCGCGGCGTTGTGACCGGGGATGCCGCTGACGCCACCGCCGCGGCGCGCTCCGGCGCCGCAGATCCACACGTTGGGGCGCTCGGTCTCCACGCCCCACCGTCCGATCTGGTCGGGGGACTCGGCGAACGGCCAGCTGAGGTTGCGGTGGAAGATGTGGCCGCCGGGCATGCCGAGCTCGGCCGCGATCTCCACCGGCGTGCGAGCCTCCAGGCAGAGCTCGCCGTCGGGCGCGCGGAGCACGCAATCCAGGATCGGATCGGCCAGCACCGAATCGAGCGAGCGCAGCGTCGCCGCGACCGCCGCGCGTTTGACGGTGGCGTGGTCTGAGGCGAACAACCGGGCCGGCAGGTGCAGCCCGAAGACGGTCAGCGTCTGCGCCCCCGCCGCCCGCAGCTCCGGTCCGAGGATGCTCGGATCGGTGAGTGAGTGACAGTAGGCCTCGCACGGCGCAGGCTCGGGGATGTCACCGCCTCCGGCCCGGGCGAACGCTGCGGCCAACTGGCCAGCGCTCTCGTTGACGTGGAAGGTCCCCGCAAACGCGTCCTCCGCCGACACCGCCCGATCGCGCAGCCGCGGGAGCCGCGACAGCAGCAGGTTGAGCTTCAGCTGCGATCCCTCGGGAGCAGGTTCCGAGGCCGGGGGCGGATCGCCGAGCAGCTCGCCGAGGACCGCCGGCGCAACGCCGGCCAACAGGTGGCGGGCCTCGTGAACGCTCCCGTCCGCGGCCGTCACCTTCACCCGTGCGTCCTGCGCATCGATCGCCACCACCGGTGCGCTCAGCCGCAGCGACGCTCCCGCCCCGGCTGCGGCGGCGATCAGCGCTCCCGAGAGCGCGCCCATGCCCCCGACCGGCACATCCCAACGGCCCGTTCCGTTCCCGATCACGTGGTATAGGAAGCAGCGATTCTGGAGCAGCCCCGGGTCATCGAGCGCCGCGAAGGTTCCAATCAGCGCGTCGGTGGCGACCATCCCGCGTACGACTTCGCTGGCAAAGCGGTCCTGCAGAGCCTCGGCCAGCGGCCGCTCGAACAACGCAGACCAGGCGCGGGGGTCGCCGACGCGCCGGCGAAACTCCTCCCGGGAGAGCAGCGGCTCGGTCAGCGTTGGGAACACCCGCTCGGCGACGCCTGCGGTCAACTCACCGAACCGCGTCAGGGCCTCGAAATCGGCGTCGCCGCCGACGGTGCGGGCAACCGACGCGCGGCTGCGTTGCGCATCATCGCTGATCAGCACGCCGGCATCGCCCCACGGGGTGTAGGAGGAGACGCTCCGGCGACGTAACTCGACGCGGACGCCGAGGTCGGCCAGCAGCCATCGCGGAAACAGGCTGACCAGGTATGAGTATCGGGAGATCCGGGCGTCGACCCCGTGAAACGGCGAGGCGGAGACAGTGGCGCCGCCGGCCGCCGGTGCCCGTTCCAGCACGAGCACCCGCCTCCCGTGGCGGGCCAGCATCGTCGCCGCCACCAGGCCGTTGTGCCCGGCGCCGACGACGATCGCATCGAACTGGCGCATCGCGGGGCACGATACGCTGCCGCCCACTGGCGGCCCCGCCCACGCACGATCGGAGGAACGCGAATGGATGCGGTCAATCATCAGGTTCGGCTGGCCGCTCGCCCGGTCGGCCTCCCCAAGCCCACGGACTGGGACCACACCGAGAACGCCATCCCCCAGCCCGACGACGGCGAGGTGCTGATCGCGATCAAGTACCTGTCGCTTGACCCGGCGATGCGGGGGTGGATGAATGAGGGCCGGTCCTACGTCCCGCCGGTGGGGATCGGCGAGGTCATGCGGGCCGGCGGGGCGGGCGAAGTCATCGAGTCGCGCCACCCCGGATTCGCACCGGGCGATCACGTGACCGGCGTCACCGGGGTTCAGGAGTACGCCTCGATTCCCGGCGACGCCCTGATCAAGGTCGACCCCGACGTGGCGCCCCTGCCCGTGTATATCGGGACACTCGGAATGCCCGGAATGACCGCCTACTTCGGGCTGCTGGAGATCGGCCGGCCGAAGGCCGGCGACACCGTCGTGGTCTCCGGCGCGGCCGGGGCGGTCGGCGGCATCGTCGGCCAGATCGCCAAGCTCAAGGGCTGCCACGTCGTCGGGATCGCCGGCGGCGAGGCAAAGTGCAGCCACGCGGTGGCGGAGCTCGGGTTCGACGCGACGATCGACTACAAGTCCGAAAACGTGACCGAGGCGCTGCGTCAGCACTGCCCCGGCGGGATCGACGTCTATTTCGACAACGTCGGCGGCGAGATCCTCGACGCGGCGCTGGCCAACCTCGCCCGCGGCGCCCGGGTCGTGATCTGCGGCGCGATCTCCCAGTACAACGCCACCGAGGGGATGCGGGGCCCCGCCAACTACATGTCGCTGCTGGTCAACCGGGCGAGCATGACCGGCTTCCTCGTGTTCGACTTCGCCGATCGGTACCGCGAAGCGGCGGCCGAGATGGCCGGCTGGCTGACCGAGGGCAAGCTCAAGACGTTCGAGGACGTGGCCACCGGAGGCGTGCCGAGCTTCCCGGACACGCTGCTGCGACTGTTCCGAGGCGAGAACACGGGCAAGCTCGTGCTGGAGGTCACCCCGGCGTAAGAGGGGTTGGCGGCCGCCGGCGCGGCCGGGGTCACGACGCGCGGGGGGCGGGTTCCGCCGCCTGGGCCGAGAACTTCGGTGCGCTTCACCGAGGAACAGGTGTGCGGCCGTCGTGTGAATCCGGTCCGCGGCCGTCGCGGTCCCGGGCCGCGGCGTCGCGGTCCGGGCGCGGCCGCGGCTACCGCCCCGACGACCGGGAGAACGTGACAAATTGTGATGGGGCCGCCGGATTTGTCCCCAGATTGCCGCTGAGCGGGGTTAGCGCGCCAAATCTCGGGGCGCGATCCGGGTTTGGCGCAAAACCCACGGCGGAGCGGGGTCGCGGGCCGATCCGCGGGTCGCGGGTCGCGAGTCGGCGGATCGCGGGTCGCCGATCGGCTCGCGGACCGCGAACCGCCCCGTCGGCTCGTTGCACCGCTCTCGCGTTTCTCTCACGATGAAGGACAGCCCGGACAGCGCGAGCCTGCGCCTCGCAGCCGAAACCAGACCGGACAGTGCGCTTGGCGCAAGGTTCACCTACCATGCCCAGCCGCCGCCGTGTGGGGTCGGCCAACCCCAGTCGCCGGCGGCGGGTCGGCCTCTGGTGGCAAGCGTCATCCCAACTCGAGGCGTCCCCGCGCGCGTCGTAAGAGACCGCTCCTCCAGGCCGTTGTTGGGACGGGGCGGCCTCCGTGACTTCCGGGTCGCGGATCGGACCAACGGCTCAGCGGGGGCGTGAGCCGGCGCGCTCGCGTCTCAGTCAACTCGACCCGCCGCAACCCGACTCGCCACAACCCGACCCGCCGAGGACATGAACCAACAGACCCCCCATCGGAACACCACGAATCGTGCCGCGGACAGGCCGGCTCGCCGCCGGATCGCCCACGCGGCGACCAAGGTTCCCGAGATCACGCTCATCTTCTGGGTGCTCAAGCTCCTCACCACCGGAATGGGCGAGGCGATGTCAGACTTCCTCGGCCACAAGAGCGTGCCGATCGCCGGCTTGATCGGCATCTTCGGGCTGGGGCTGGCTCTGCGCCTCCAGTTGCGCCAGACCAGGTACCGGGCCCCCTACTACTGGTTCGCGGTGATGATGGTCGCCATCTTCGGCACCATGGCCGCCGACGGCGTCCGTGACGGCGCGGGGATTGGGTATACCGTGACCACGCCGGCGTTTGCCCTGATCACTGCGGCGATCTTCTACCTCTGGTACCGCAGCGAGGGAACGCTCTCGATTCACAGCATCACCACCCAGCGCCGCGAGTGCTACTACTGGGCAGCGGTGCTGGCGACCTTCGCGCTCGGGACCGCCGCCGGCGATCTCGCCGCGATCGCGCTGCACCTCGGGTTCTTCGCCTCGATCTGGCTGTTCGCGGCGCTCATCGCCATCCCCGCGATTGGCTGGTGGCGGTGGCAGCTGAACCCGATCCTCGCCTTCTGGCTGGCTTACATCGCCACCCGCCCGCTCGGCGCGTCGTTTGCCGATTGGTTCAGCAAGCCGACCAACGGTGGGCTCGGACTCGGGGATGGAACGGTCAGCGCGATCAGTTTGCTCATCTTCATCGGCTTGGTGGCCTACGTGACGATCACCAAGCCCGACGTCCAGGCGGTCCGCCGGACCCACCGTGCTGCCCCGCCGGGGCAGCCGCTCGCTCCGCCGGTGCCCGCGGGGCAGCACGCCCCGCCGGGGCAGCCGCTCGCGCCGCCCGTGCCCGCGGGGCAGCACGCCCCGCCGGGGCAGCCGCTCGCTCCGCCGGTGCTGGCGCTCGCCGCCGAGCCCGACTGATCGCAGATACGACGACATCCGAGCGGCCCCCGAGGGCGACGGCTGCGCGCCTGGGGTGGGTGACCGCGGGTCGATGTGGCGGCGATCCGCCGACGATCAGGAAGGGGATGGGCTTGCGCCCGTACTTTAGTTTTTGGGATCGGGGCGGGCGGTTCGCCGGAGACGGGCCGCGCTCCTGAACAACGGCCGCAGCTGGCGGTGGGCCAAGAGCGCCGGGGCGGCGACGAGCAGGAAGTTGAACGCGCGGTAGACCAGCACCGCCGCCAGTGCGGGGGCGAGTGGCTGGCGCACCCAGTAGAGCGAGTAGGTCATCAGCACCTCGGTCAACCCGGCGCCGCCGAGCGGGAGTGAACGCCGGGTCGCCGCGTATCCGGTGGCGTAGGCGACGATCACCTTCCCCGCCCCCGGGTCCAGGCCGAACGTCTGGAGGGCCGCGAAGAAGGCGCAGATGTCGGCCGCCCAGTACAGGATGGTCCCGCACCAGGCGCCGGCGTAGCTGCGCGGGTGGCTGATCAGCTTGCGCAGCACGGCCACCGCCTCCAGCGCCTGCGCCACCAGATCGCGCTGCTTACCCCCGATCCGGGCCAGTCGATGCGCCCGGGCCGGGACGCTCGCCCACACCGCCAGGGCAAGGCCCGCCGGCACCGCCAGCGCCCACGGCCAGAGCAACGACGGCATGATGTCGGCCCCGGTCGCCAGCAGGACGATCGCCACGACGCACGTGGTCGGCGCGAGCACCGCCCACTCCAGCACCCCCAGCGCCAGGACCCGCACCCGGGCGCTGCGCTCGTCTTCGTTGATGGCATGCAGCGCCTGCTTGTCGATGTCGAAGCCGCCGGCGAGCGAGAACGGACCGAACCCGGCGACCACGATCCGCGCGACCGTCGGCAGCGTGAGCGGCAGGTGGCCATGCACCTGCGCGATCGAGCGGTAGGCGAGCATGTAGGCGGGATAGGTCAGCAGCGCCGCCGCCGCGACCACCGCGATCCACGCCGCGTCGAGATCATCGAAGGCTCGGCCCACGGCATCCGCCCCGGTGACACGGGCGATCGCCAGAACGGCGATGGCGGCGATCACGGTGGCGAGCCCCGAGGCCACCAGCGGCCGCTCGCGAAGTCGTCTTCGCACGGCCCCGACGATACCCGCCGGCGACGTCGCGGCCGCCGGTCCATGTCCGCGCGCCGACCCAGGCCCGGCTGACCGCGACAGTCAGCCGATGAGCGCGTCGAGCAGCGCCTCGTTCCAGACGCTGAGGGCTTTAGCCCGCTGGGTGAAGTGGTGCAGCGGGTACTCGAGCGTGTAGCCGATCGCGCCGGTCACCTGCTGGCAGGCGGCGCACGCCTCGGCCACCGCCGGACCGGCGTGAGCCAGCGCGTCGGCATCCGGGGCCGACGCCGCCAGCAGGGTCACGCCCCGCACCGCGGTCGCCGCCCCGGCGAGCAGCTGCTGCACCGGCGCCAGCCCGGCCAGCGTGCTTCCGAACGCCCGGCGCTGGCGCACGTAGTCCACGGTGAGCTCGGTGGCGCCGGCGCCGAGCCCGGCCAGATAGCCGACCGATGCCGCCAGCCACGCGTCAAGTGCGATCTCCCACGCCCGGGCGTCGATCGGCGTGGCGGTGCCGAGCTGCCCCACCCGGTGCACGTCCAGCCCGTCGGCCGACGGGCACGGCTGCGCCCGGACGGCCGGTCGGCGGGCCGGGGCGCCGCCATCGCGGGCGACGACCTCGGTATCGGGACCGAGGCAGCGGACGAGGTCGCCGGCGATGGGTGCGCCGCCCAGCAGGCGGTCGAGCTCATGCAGCGGCGCCAGGTGGCGCCCGAGCTCCACTCCGCCCCGCCCGGCAAAGCCGACGAGCTCCGGGTCCCCGGCCACCGTCGCCCAGCCGATCTCGTCGAGCGCGGCGGTGAGCTGCGGCCAGTGGTCGGCGCGGCGGCCGCCGGGGGCCCAATCGGCCGGGGTGGCCGGCTGGTGGCGGCGCAGGACACCGGCGACGCTCTCGGCGAACGCCCGCGCTTCGCGCTCGGCATCCGTCTCGGCCACCGCGCCGGCCGCGCCGTTCAGGTCCGGATTTGCCGGCACTGCGCCAGCACCTCCTCGGTGTGCTCGCCCAGCGCGGGCACGGAGCGCAGCGCCGGGGTGACCAACCCGTCGATCTTGAACAGCGAGCCGAGCAGCCGGACGTCACCGATCCCGTCGCGATGGACCGTCTGGACGAGGCCGTTAGCCCGCACCTGGTCGTGCTCGAACAGCTGATCGAGGACGCGGACCTCCGCCGCCGGCACTCCGGCGGAGCGGAACCGCCGCACCCAGACATCGACCGGCTCACCGGCGAGACGGCGCTCGAACTCGGCCGCCAGGGCCAGCCGCTGCTCGCGCTGCGCCAGGCTGGCCGGGGGCGCCTGCGGATTGGCCACCCACGGGTCATCGAGCCCGAGCACACCGGCGGCGGCGGCGCGCTGGCGCTGGTGCAGGCAGGCAAGGACGAAGAAGCCATCGGCGGCGGCATACGCGCGGTAGTAGGGCTCGAGCTCGTCGGTATCGCGCCGGGCGCGCACATGGCGCTCCAGATCGTCGGCCGTCGCGGGCGCCCGCCGGCGGTCTACCACGTCCATCTCCTGCACCGAGACGAACCGCTGGGCCTGGACGGCCAGCGACGCTCCCAGCAGCGAGATCTCGAGCCCCGGGGCGGCGTCCCGGGACCGGGCGAGCAAGCCCGCCAGCACCGCGATCGCCGCCAGCAGGCCGGCGGTGAAGTCGGCCATCGCGATGCCGCCGGCGCGCTGGGGGACGGGATCGGCGGCGTGTGCGTTGGCCAGCAGCAGCCCGGACAGCGCCTGGGCGACGAGGTCGAACGCGGTCAAGGTAGATTCGGGGCCGTCGCTGCCCAGCGCCGAGACGCAACACCACACCGCCTCGGGATTGGTCTCGCGCACGGCCTCGCGGTCAAGGCCGAACTGGTGGGCCCGGGCCGGGGGCAGGTTGTGCAGCACCGCGTCGGCGGTGCGGATCAGGCTCTGGCTGGCCCGACGGCCCTCGTCGCCCTTGAGGTTGAGCACGACCGAGCGCTTGTTGCGGTTCAGCGAGTAGAAGTAGCGGCTCTCGCCCTCGGCGAACGGCTCATAGCGGCGCCAGGCGTCGCCGGCCGGCGGTTCGACCTTGACCACGTCGGCGCCGAGGTCGGCGAGCAGCATCCCGGCGAACGGCCCGGCGACGTACTGGGCGTACTCCAGCACCCGAATCCCGTCGAGGGGGAGCCCGGCGGTGGGGGACGCGGCGGTCATCGCGGTGGGCAGCCGAGCTCGCGCCGCGCGATCACCGAACGCTGGATCTCGGCGGCGCCTCCCGAGATGGTCGTCGCCACCGCCGCGCGCTGGAAGGCGGCGACGCGACCGGCCAGGGTGCTCGTGCCCTCCTCCAGCAGGCCCGCCGGGCCCAGCAGCGCCACGGCGAAGGCGGCCACGCGCTGCATCAGCTCGGCCACCGACAGCTTGGCCATCGAGCTCTGGGCGCTGGCCGGCCGGCCCTGCTCGAGCAGCTGGGCCGCCCGACGTCCGTGCAGACGGGCCGCCTGGGCGGCGCCCCGCAGCCGGCTCAGGGCACGCCGGCTGGCCGGGTCGACGGCCAGCGGCGCCAGCGCATCCAGCAGCCAGAGCACGGTGCCGACCTTCTCGCTGGTCACCCGCTCGTAGTCCAGGGTGCCCATCAGGACCTGCCAGCCACCGTGCAGCTCGCCGACCAGCTGGTCGGCCGGGATCGCGACCTCGTCTAGCTCGAGCTCGCCAATCGTGCCCCCACCCAGGGTTCGGTGGGTGCTGACCGTGATGCCGGGCGTGCTCATGTCGGCGACGAGAACCGAGACTCCGTGGTGACGCTCGCGCTCGGGATCGGTGCGCACGGCGAGATACGCCCAGTCCGCGTACTCGGCGCTGGAGGTCCAGATCTTGCGTCCGCTGACGATGAAGCCGCCGTCGGTCGCGCGGGCCCGGGTGCGCAGCGAGGCCAGGTCCGATCCGGCGTCGGGCTCGGAGAAGCCCTGGCAGAACAGCAGCCGGCCGGCCGCTACCTCGGGCACGAGGCGCTCCTGCAGCTCGCGGCCGCCGAACCGCAGCAGTGCGTTGCCGATCGTCTTGACCGACAGCAGGTAGCCCGAGAGCGGGAGCCAGTGGTATCCGAAGCGCTCCTCGCAGGCGAGCGTGTGCAGCGAGCTCAGCCCGCGGCCGCCGAACTCGGACGGCCAGTGAACGCCGATCCAGCCAGCCTTGCCGAGCGCGCGGAAGACGGCCCGTGAGTCGCCGTCGGAGGGCATACCCTGGTAGCGCAGCTGCGGCTCGCCGGCGACGACCTCGCCCAGCGAGACCGCGAAGTCATCGGCGGCGGCCGCCAATGTCGGCACGCCGGCCGCGGCCGCCGGCCCCGTCGCCGGCGTCACCGACCCCCTCCCGGGAGGCTCATGTCGCGGTCGATCGCCGCCGCCGCGGCGCGGAGGCCTCGGGTCAGCTCCTCTCGGAACTCCGCGCTCGCCCGCCCGGTGGGCAGCGACACGTTGATCGCTCCGCTCCCGGGACCGTCGATCCAGCGCACTGGCACGGCGAGCGAGACCAGGCCGAGCTCGTACTCCTCCACCGAGACGGCGACACCCGCTTCGCCGGTGGCGGCGAGATCGGGGCCGAGCTGCCTCCAGGTGGTCAGTGTGTGGTCGGTGCGCCGCTCGTAGGGCTCCGCGCCCAGCGCGTTGCGGGCGACGTCGGGCGGCAGCTGGGAGAGCAGGCACTTGCCCAGAGCGGTGCAGTGGGCGGGAAGCCGCATGCCGACCGTCGCTTGCGAGGTGAGCAGGCGGTCCCCCGACTCGCTGAGCAGGTAGACGGTGTCGGCGCCGTCGAGGATCGCCACATTCACCGTCTCGTGCACGGCGGAGGCGAGCGCCAGCAGGTGCGGCCGGGCCAGCTCGGGCAGTCGCAGCCCGGCCAGCAGGGCGGGGACGAGTGACGCAATCTCCAGGCCGAGGCGCAGTCGCCGGGTCGCCGGGTCGCGATCCAGCCACCGGCGCTCGGTGAGCAAGGCGGTCAGCCGGTGCACGGTCGGCATCGGCAGCCGCAGGGCATCGGAGATCTGCTTCTGTGAGAGCTCGGGACCGGCGGTGGCAAACAGCGTCAGCACATCGAGTCCGCGCGCAAGGGTACCGACTGAACTCTCATTTATTGAAACTTGCTTCCGCATATCGGTAGCGGTTACTCTACGTTCCCGATGAGCCCGCGTCAATCACAGGCGGCCCGTCCGGACGCCTCCATCCGGCCCGTCCGGGTGATCGACACCGACTGGATCGACCTCCCCGACGGGGTCCGGCTCGCCGTCCGGGTGTGGCTGCCCGAGGATGGCGAGGCGCGCCCGGTGCCGGCGATCCTCGATTCGGTGCCCTACCGCCGCAGCGACGGAACCGCGATCGGCGATGCCGACTGGGGCACGTACTTCGCCGGCCACGGGTTCGCGTTCGTCCGAGTCGACATCCGCGGCAGCGGCGACTCCACCGGCGTGCTCACCGATGAGTACTCAGACCAGGAGCAGCGCGACTGCGAGCGGGTGCTGGAATGGATCGCGCAGCGACCCTGGTGCACGGGGGCGGTGGGGATGATCGGGGTGTCCTGGGGCGGCTTCGCCGCGCTGCAGATGGCCGCGCGCCACCCGCCGCAGCTGCGGGGGGTGGTGGCGATTCACGCCAGCGACGACCGCTACGCCGACGACGTCCACTACATCGGCGGATGCGTATCGGCGATGGACATGACCCAGTGGGCGACCTCGATGCTGGCCTATCTGGCTCAGCCCCCCGACCCGGCGGTGGTCGGCGACGGCTGGCGCGCCGCCTGGCTGGAGCGCCTGGAGCGCGCGCGGCTGTTCATCGAGCCGTGGCTGAGCCACCAGCGACGCGACGCCTACTGGAGGCAGGGCTCGGCCTGCGAGGACTACGCGGCGATCCGCTGTCCCGTGTTCGCGGTGGGCGGCTGGAGCGACGGCTACCGCGACATGGTCCTCCGGGTCGTGGAGCACGTGGCCGGGCCGGCCCGCGGGCTGATCGGGCCCTGGGGCCACACCGCGCCCGAGCGCGGCGCGCCCGGGCCCGCGATCGGCTTTCTCCAGGAATGCGTGTGCTTCTTCGCGGCGGCGCTGGACGATGCCGACAACGGGTTCTTCGACGAGCCCCGCCTGATCAGCTACGTCCAGGAGCCGGTGACGCCCGCCGGCGGCCACGCCGAGCGGCCAGGTCGCTGGGTCGCCGACCCGGCGTGGCCGTCGCCGGCGATCGACCCGTGGGATCTCGGCCTCGCCGCCGGGGGGCGGCTGGCAACCGATGACGCGACGTCGGCCGGGCCGCCCCGGTCGCTGTGCGGGCGCCAGACGACCGGCGGCGACGGCGGAGTGTGGTGCGGTGACGGCAGCCCCGCCGACTTCCCGCTCGACCAGCGCGCCGACGACGGCGCCTCGCTGTGCTGGGACAGCGAACCGCTGTCCGAACGCATCGAGCTGCTCGGCCGTGGCGAGGCGACGCTCCGGGTGAGCGTCGACCGGCCGCAGGCGCTGATCGCGGTGCGGGTGTGCGACGTGTCGCCCGACGGAAGCTCGGCGCTGATCGCCCGCGGCCTGCTCAACCTCAGTCGCCGCGAGGGCCACGACCGCAGCGTGCCGATGCCGGTCGACGAGGTGGTGGAGGTGGGCGTCGGACTGCAGTCGACCGGCTATGCGATCCTCGCCGGCCACCGGCTGCGGCTGGCGCTCTCGGACACGTATTGGCCGTGGGCGTGGCCCAGCCCCGAGGCGGTGACGCTGACCGTCCACGGCGGCCGGCTGACCTTGCCCCGGCGCCACCCGAGCCCGCTGGACGCGGCACTGCGCCCGTTCGCACCGCCCGAGCACGGCACCGCGGCGGCCAGCGAGCCGACGATGGTGCGGCCCGGGGGACGGCAGCCTGCGCCGCTCGCTGTCCACCGGCGAGAGCGAGATCGAATTCGATTGGCGCCCTTCGCGCACTCGCATCCTCGCCACCGACACCGAGATGGGCGAGGAGAACGTGAGCAGCTACCGGATCGTCGAGGGTGACCCACTGTCGGCGACGGTCGACTGCCGGGCGGTCGTGAGCCTGGGCCGCCCAGGGTGGAATATCCGCTGTGAGGCGGCGAGCAGGATCACCTGTGACCGCGACCGGTTCATCGTCACCACCAGCCTGGACGCGTTCCACGACAACGTCCGCGTCCACGCCCGCACCCACACCCACCGGTTCCCGCGAGACGGAGTCTGATGACCCTCACTCAGCCACCCACCGACTCCGCCGGCCGTGACACCCTTCCCTGGTCCTGGTACTCCGATCCGGCGATCCTCGCCCGCGAGCTTGACGCCATCTTCCGCCGCTCCTGGCAGTACGCCGGGCACCTCGGCGAGCTGCACGGTCCCGGCAGCTACTTCGCCTCGGCCACCGGCCCGGTCCCGATCGTGATCACGCTGGACGACGAGGAGACCCTGCGTGGGTTCGTCAACGTCTGCCGTCACCGCGGGGCCCTCGTCGCCACCGACGCGCGGCGGCGGGGAACGCTGCAGTGCCCGTATCACGCCTGGACCTACGGGCTGGACGGCTGCCTGCGGGCGGCGCCGCGCGCCGGCGACGATCCTGCCTTCGACGCCAGCCGGCTGGGGCTGGCGCCGGTCGCGGTCGGCACCTGGGGACCGTTCCTGTTCGCCAATCCCGATCCCGGCGCCGAGCCTCTGGCTCAGGCGCTGGGCGACCTTCCCGGCGTGGTCACCGAGCATGGGCTGGACGTCGGCGAGCTGCGCATCAACCGGCGCGTTCATTACCAGATCAACGCCAACTGGAAGATCGCGCTCGAGAACTATCTCGAGTGCTACCACTGCCCGGTCAATCACCCGGGCCTGGTCAGGGTGATCGACGACCGCCGGCTCCAGCTCGTCGCCGACGGGTTGCGGACCAGCCAGTTCGCCCCGATCCATCCCCGGGCGCTGGAGGGGGGCGGCCCGATCGAGGCGCGCGGCGAGGTGGGGGCGGCGCAGAATCACCTCTGGTTCCCCACGCTCAAGTTCAACGTCCTGCCCGGCCACCCCAACCTGTCGATCGGACCGCTGTGGCCCACGGGTGCGCAGACGTGCGCGGGCTATCTCGACTACTGGTTCGCCGACGGCGTCGACGCCCACTGGATCGACGAGCTGTTCGGGCTCGACGAGCAGATCGGCGCCGAGGACACCGCGCTCGTCGAGGCCGCCCAGCGCGGCACCACCAGCGGGATGATCGATCACGGGTGGGTGCTCGGCGGCGTCGAGACGCTGATCGGCCACTTCCAGGACTACGTCCGGGACCGGTTGCAGTAACGCCCGCCGCCGAGCGCAGGTCCACGTCTGCGCGCCGACCCCAGGTTCTTGCGTCGCGCCGTTCGCCTCTGACCATCAGCTGGGTACGGGGGCATGGCTGATCCGGCGTTCACCAGGCCGTGTCGGAGATGGAGGTGGCTTCACGCCGCGGAAGCTCACGGACGAGGGGAGTGGTGAACTCATGCACCGACGTCACCGAACCCGTTCCCGGCCGCTGATCGAGGGTTGCGATGGGGATTGGCCTGAGCTCCGGCGGAGAGGGATCGAAGGGCGACGCGGGTCGCCGTCTGATGCAGCCGCGCGCCGCCGGCGTGCGGATCGCCATGGTCATCGCCGCTCCCTCACTCCTACCCGAACAGGAGGGCGAGGCTCCCGTCGCTCTTGAGCTCGTGGCGCAGCCGCTCGAGCGCTCGGCTCCGAGTCGGCCCGATGCTCCCGACGGGAATCGACAGCCGTGCCGAGATCTCCTCATAGGCAGGGCGCGGCTCTGCCATCAGCAGATGAAGAAGTGCTCTATCTCCGCCGCGCAACCGGGCAAAGCAGCGCCAGAGAGCCAGATCCCGTTCAGCCATGAGGAGCGCGTCCTCGGCCGGCGCCTCGGTCGACTCGCGGTACTGGGTCTCGTCGCCGAATGGCACCTGCCGCTGAGCGCCGCGCAGAACCCGCAGGCACTCTCGGCGGGCGGTCGTCGCCAGCCACGCTCCCACACGTGAGGGATCGTTGATTCGATCGAGGTGCTCGAACAGTTTGAGCCAGGTGGCCTGCGCCACGTCACCCGCGTCGGCGTCGCTCAGGCGGTGCCCACGGGCGATCGCCCACACCAAGCCGGCGAACTCACGCACGAGTACCTCCCGGGCGTCTGCATCGCCCGCCGCAGCCGACTGCACGACTCCGGCGACTTGCTCGGTGGTGAGCCGACTGCATCCCGCTCCCGGGGCAAACCGACCGTCCTGGCCGCGCCGGCGGGGCTGCAGTGGCCGGGTCTCGGGACCGCGCCGGGGGCGGCGGGAGGGTGAGACGAGCGAACGCTCTGGGGCGTCCAGCTTGACGATGTGGTGACTGGTGAGCATGGCTTCCTCGTCTGAGGCCGGTCGGCGTGCGGTGGCCTCAAGGCTGATGTGGACGCCTTCAAACCTAAGGAGACCAGGGCAGATGCACATCGGGCAAGTTCGTTATCCGCGCCCCGGTGAGCGCGTTATCTTTGCCGGCTGAGCTCGTTGCGTGCCGCGCGGGATCGTCTGCTTCATCGGGGCCTTGGTAGCCTCTGGGCAACGGGAACATGGGGTCAATACGGTGGGCTACCGACGGCGATGTCTCCAGTCCACAGCTTGCCGGGCGTCAGCCAGAGCTCGATTTGCTCCGCTGCGCGCTCGCCGAGGCTGAACAGGATCGGCCCTCGTTCGTCCTGCTCACCGGTGACGCCGGCCTGGGCAAGACCCGGCTGACGCGAGAGCTGGAGGCAATCGCCAAGGACGGCGGCGCCCTGGTTCTGCGAGGCCAGTGCTTGGAGCTCTCCCTGGGAGAGCTCCCCTACGCACCCATCGCGGCGGCTCTCCGGGGCGCGGATCGCGCCGTACTGGGCACTGCCCTTTCGGAGCTGCCGCTCGACGCGCGGCGTGAGCTGGCGCGCGTATTCCCAGACACCGTCGGCGAGCGCCCGGCGGAGATCGTGAGCGACGATCGGTTCGGGCAGTCCCGGCTCTTCGGCTGGATACTCAGCCTTCTGGGCAGCCTGTCGGCCCGATCATCGGTGCTGATGACGATCGAGGACGTCCATCTCGCCGACACTTCGTCGAGGGACTTCCTCCGCTTTCTGGCCCAGAGCCTGCGCTCGGAGCGCTTGCTGACGATTGCCACGATTCGATCCGACGAGCTGCACCGCGAGCATCCGGTGCGCACGCTGGTGAGCGAGCTCCTGCGACACGACGCCGTGACCCGGATCGAGCTCCGCCCCCTCTCCGAGGAGGCGATCCGGGGCCAGGTGGAGGGAATTCTCGGGGCCACCCCGCCCCGCGACCTCGTCCACCGGCTGTTCGCGCGCGCCCAGGGCAACCCGTTCTACACCGAGGCGCTGCTCGCGGCCGGCGCCGCCGAGTCCGACGGCCTGCCGGCGAGCCTGCAGGACGCACTGGTGCTGCGCGCCGACCGACTCGACGAGTCCGCGCGCGAGGTACTGCGACTCGTGGCCGCGGCCGGACGTCCGGTGGACGAGGCCCTGATCGAGCTCGCCGCTGGGCTGCCCCGGCGCGAAATCGAGTCAGCCCTGCGAAACTGCATCGACCACCAAGCGCTCGCGTGTGATCGCCGCACCGGGTGCTACTCCGTGCGCCACGCCCTCGTCGCCGAGGCGGTGTACGACGATCTGCTTCCGGTGGAGCGGGCCTCGCTGCACCGCCGGATCGCGAACGTTCTCGGTGAGATGGCGTCGGTAGAAAATGCGGCCGAGCGAGCTCATCATTGGCAGCTGGCCCACGAGCCGGCGCTCGCCCTGTTGGCATCGATCGAGGCGGGGGTGGCCGCCGAGCGTGTCTTCGGATACGGGGAAGCGCTCGCTCACTTCAGCCGGGCGGTGCAGCTGTGGGAGCTCGATCCGCCCCCGGATGGAGCCTCGCCGCTTGATCTCGTCGCTCTGCTCTCCCGCGCGGCGCAAGCCGCGCGATGGATGGGAGAGTCCGATGCCGCTCGCGATCTGTGCCGGCGCGCACTTCAGAGCTTCGACAACACCGCCGATCCCGTGCGCGCGGCGGAGCTCTACGAGCGGCTGGGCCGGTATCAGCCCTGGGATACGGACGCGTCGCTGGCCGCCTACCGCCACGGGCTCAGGCTGCTTCCTAAGGAGCGCGCGGCGCACCGCATGCGCCTCACGGTCGGCGAGGCGCTCGAGTTCTCGTTCCTGGGGCGTTGGCAGGACACGCGGGATAAGGCGGCCGACGCGATCGAGCTTGCCCAGGGCGATGAGACGCTGGCCACCGAGAGCTCGGCGCGCGCGCTCCTCGGCACCTCGATGGCCTTCCTCGGGGATCCGGTCGCCGGCGAACGGCATCTCCGCGAGGCGCTCTCGCTGGCCCAACGGGCGCAGAGCACCGAGGATCTGGTTCAGATCTACCTCGACCTCGGCGAGGTGCTTCGGCTCGAGGGGCGAATCACGGAGGCTCTCGAGGTGATGCTGGAGGGAGAGCGGGTGGCGTCGAGTCTCGGCGCGCTTCCCTACAGGAACTTCATGGCCGCCAACGCCGCCGATGATCTGCTGCGGCTCGGCCGCTGGAACGAGCTCGAAGAGCGCTTGGAGGAGCTCTCGAAGCGCGAGCTGCACCGTCCGGCGCAGCTGTGGATGAGGACCGTCGCGGGCCGTCTCGACGCCGCCCGGGGCCGCTTCGATCAGGCGGCGGAACATTTCGAGGCCGCGGCGGAGCTGTGCGACGCCCTGGACCTGATCGAGTTCGTCCCGGCCGTCTACAGCGGCTATGCCGAGCTCGAGCTGTGGCGAAGCCGGCCGCAGGTTGCCAGACAGCGAGTCGCCGAGGGCTTCGCAAAGCTCGGGACCGGCGAGAACCTCCTCCACATCCCGATGCTGCACTCGATCGGCGCCCGGGTCGAGGCCGACCTCGCCGACCTCGCTCTGGCGCGCCGAGACTCTGCCGGCGCCGCGCGGGCGGCGAAGTCGGCGAGAGGCCATCACGATCGCCTGAGCGAGCTGCTGCAGACGCCTGGCGCGGCGACCCCGCCGGAGGCGACTGCCCATCTCGCCAGTTGCGCGGCCGAGTTGACCCGCGCCTTCAGAGATCCCGATCCGGGGTGCTGGAAACAGACTGCGGCCCTGTGGCGGGCTCACGGCAACCTGTACCGCGCCGCCTACGCCGAGTTCCGTCACACCGAGGCGCTGGTGCTGTCCCGTGCGCCGCGGGCTGCGACTCAAGCCGCGCTGGACGCGGCCGCCGCCACCAGCTCCGAACTGGGCGCCGCGCCACTCGTCGAGGAGGTCCGCGCCCTGGCGCGCCGCGCCCGGCTCAGTCGCAGCCCGCCGGCCTCAGATACCGCTGGCGCAGACCGGAGCGAGCCGGAGAACCCGTATGCCCTCACCGAGCGTGAGCTGGAGGTGCTGCGACTGCTGGGCGCGGGCCTGACCAACCGTGAGATCTCTCAGCGGCTGTTCATCAGCCAGCACACCGCGGGCGTGCACGTCTCCCACATCCTGGCAAAGCTCGGCGTCGCCAACCGGGTGATGGCCGCCGCGGTGGCGGAGCGCCTCGGCCTGGTGCCCCGCGGGTAGTCTCGCGCTCGCGGGTACCGGGCGGCACTCCTACTGTGCGACTGGTCCCTTGTTGGCCTGAAGTTTGGCTCGAGTGAGCTGGCCCGGCAGCGTAAAGGTCTCCGGCGCCGGCGCCGCCCCGGCGTTCGCGGCGCCGTAGGCACTCGTTGCGGCCGCCCGGGCGGCCGCGATGCCTGCCGCCTCCTCGGCGGAGTCCACCTCGCAGTAGACGATGACCGTCGACGCGTCGTTGGGATCGCTAATCGTGGCACAGCATCGCGGCATAACCGGTCGCTCCAAATGTCGCCCTGTCCTCCGCCGATCCGCACCTGGGGCGCATCGTCGGGCCTCGTGGCGAGCATACCCGATGTGCACTCGCCGGTGTCGCTCCCGAGACACCTCGTCTACCGTGGAGCAACTCCCGATGCGGTCCCGTTCGCTGCCGAGATCGGCCTCGGGCCGCTCCTGACCGGAGGCATCGCGGCCGAGCGCGCGACGGCGGCGGCGAGCTCGATCTGGTGCCCGTTCAGCCACTTCTGATGGCCGAGCCATGTCAAGCCGGCCGTGATCCCGAAGACCACGAGCTGAGTGATCGCCGTGGCAACCTGGTCGTGGGTGAGGTGAAACAGCGAGAAGACGTGCAGGTGCGCCAGCAGCCAGGCAGCCAGCGCACCGGAGCCGACGGCTATGTAGGGCCCGAGGAAGGCGACGATCCGGTTGAGCGGAATGCCGAGGATGTTGGTCGTGGTGTCGGTGTTCACTTCTCCTCCTAGCCGGGCTGGTTGGCACTCTGGGATCACTGGAGCGGCGATGACACGTGGCGGGAGTCGCGACGCCCCTCGCGACGTCCCGCCCTCGGTCATGATCCTGGCCCCCAGTTGGTGATAAGAGCCGGCGAACCTCGGTTTGATACGCAGGGGCTGACCCAGCGGCTGGGCCCCCGCGGCTTCCGTTCTCTACAGTGGGGGGCGGCACACGTTCCTTCTCTCTCCTCAGGAGTCGCGTGGATGATTGGCCTGACGCGTTGGTGTATCGCACATCGCCGGTGGGTGGTGGGCGGCTGGGTTTTGATAGCGGTGGTGACGACGGTGGTGGCGAGCGCGGTGGGGCGCCAGTACGCCACCGACTTCAGCCTGCCCAACACCGAATCCCAGAAGGTGGTCGACCTGCTCAAGAAGGAGTTCCCAGCGCAGAGCGGTGACGTCGACACGATCGTGTTCCACAGCACCCACGGGCCGGTGACCGGGCCGGGCGTGCGGGGGGCGATCGAGCCGCTGCTGCGTAGCGTGAGCGGCATGCCGCATGTCGTCGGCGTGATCAGCCCGTATTCCGCGGCTGGGGCGCTGGAGGTGTCGAAGGACCGGCGAACCGCGTTCGCCACCATCAACTACGACAAGCGGGCCAATCTGCTGCCGGACAACACCGGCAAGCCGGTGCTCAACGCGATCGCCCGGATCAACGTGCCGGGGCTCGAAGTGGCAGCCGGCGGTCAGGTGATGGAGATGGCCGAGGGCTTCAGCATCGGCCCGGCCACCGCGGTCGGCGTGATCGCCGCGATGGTGATCCTGCTGCTCACGTTCGGATCGCTGATCGCCGCCGGGATGCCGCTGGTCACCGCCGGGCTGGGGCTGATCACCGGCATCGCGCTCGTCGGGCTGGGCACCCATGTCGTCAGCATGTCGAACATCTCGCCGGAGCTGGCGATCATGATCGGCCTCGGCGTCGGGATCGACTACGCGCTGTTCATCGTCACCCGGTTCAAGGAGAACTACTCCCGCAGCCGGGACATCCAGGCGTCGATCGTCGGCGCGATGGACACGTCGGGCCGGGCGATCCTGCTCGCGGGCGCGACGGTCGTCATCGCGCTGCTCGGGATGTTCGCCACCGGGGTGACGTTCATGTACGGGCTGGCGATCGCCTCCGTGCTCGCGGTGCTCCTGGTCCTGGCCGCGTCGCTGACCGTGCTGCCCTCGATGCTGGCCGCCTTCGGCCCGCGGGTGGTCCGCCCGAGTCGCTCGGCTCGGCGCCGCGAGGCGAAGGGCGAGGCCCCGCGCGACTCGGCCTGGCGGCGCTGGAGCATCATGGTCCAGTCGCGCCCGTGGCCGCTGGCGGCGGTGTCGCTGGCGGTGATGGTGGCGTGCCTGATCCCGTTCTTCGGGATGCGGCTGGACGCCTCGGACGCGGGCAACGACCCGGCGGGCACGAGCACCCAGCGCGCCTTCAACCTGCTCGCCGACGGCTTCGGACCGGGCTTCAACGGGCCGCTGCAGATCGCCACCCGGCTGTCGGATCCCTCCCAGAGAGCTGACTTGCCGGCGCTGCGCGCCACCGTCCAGCGGACCACCGACGTGGTCGACGTCACCCCGCCCCGGCTGTCGCCATCGGGAAGGGTGGCGGTGATGGAGGTCTATCCGGGCTCGGCGCCGCAGGCCGCGGCGACCACCAACCTGGTCAATCACCTCCGAGGCTCGGTGCTGCCGCCGTTCGCCGGCAAGTTCGATGGCCGGCCGTTGGTGGGCGGGTTCACCGCCGGCTCGATCGACTTCTCCGGCGTTCTCTCCAACAAGCTGCCGCTGTTCATCGGGATCGTGGTCGTCGTGTCCGCGCTGCTGTTGTTCGTGATCTTCCGCTCGCTGGTGATCCCGGTGCAGGCGGCGCTGATGAACCTGCTGAGCATCGGCGGCGCCTTGGGAATCACCGTGCTCGTGTTCCAGGATGGCGTGCTCGCCGGGCCGCTCGGCATCTCCAAGGGACCGGTCGAGCCCTGGATTCCGGTGCTGATGTTCGCGGTCGTGTTCGGCCTGTCCATGGACTACGAGGTGTTCCTGATCTCCCGCGTACGCGAGGAGTGGATCCGCCGGCGCGACGCCACCCAGGCGGTCGCCGACGGGATCGCGTTCACCGGCCGGGTAATCAGCGCCGCGGCGGCGATCATGGTCTGCGTGTTCCTGTCGTTCATGCTGGGCGACGAGCGCTCGGTCAAGGAGTTCGGTTTCGGCTTGGCGGTGGCCGTGTTCCTCGACGCACTCGTCGTCCGGTGCGTGATGCTGCCCGCCGTCCTGGAGATCCTCGGACCCACCACCTGGCGTCTCCCGCACTGGCTCGACATGCGACTCCCCCGGATCAACATCGAGGGTCACGCCGCCGAGGCCGAGGCGCTCGACAGCCAGCTGGCGGCGGTGAACGGCGCGGCGGAGCAGGAGCAGAGCCCCACCCGCACCTGAGCCGGCCGCGGGCTTGGTGGCTCCGAAGTGGCGCCGGGGCGTCGTGGCTGCGCTCGACGTCTACCTTGTTGTCTATGACTACTTTCACCATCGCACAGATTCCCGACCTGACCGGGCAGACGGCCGTCGTCACCGGCGCCAACAGCGGCATCGGCCGGGCCGCCGCCACCGCGCTGGCCGCTCACAACGCCCGCGTGGTCCTTGCCGTGCGCGACACCGACAAGGGTGAGGCGGCCGCCGCCGCCATGCCCGGCACCACCGAGGTGCGCCGGCTCGACCTGGCGAGCCTTGACTCCATCCAGGAGTTCGCCGACGCGTGGGAGGGCGAGATCAGCCTCCTGATCAACAACGCCGGGATCATGATCCCGCCGCTGTCGCGGACCGCGGACGGGTTCGAGCTGCAGTTCGGCACCAACCACCTCGGCCACTTCGCGCTCACCAACCGACTGCTGACACACGTCACCGGCCGCGTCGTGACCGTGTCATCCGGCGCCGAGCGGGCCGGCAAGATCGACTTCGACGACCTCAACTGGGAGCGCAGGCCCTACAAGGCGTGGCGCGCCTACGGGCAGTCAAAGCTCGCCAACCTGCTGTTCTGCGCCGAGCTGCAGCGCCGGCTGACCGAGGTGGGGTCGCGCGTGGAGGCCAATGCCGCCCATCCCGGCTATGCCGCCACCAACCTGCAGTTCCACAGCCAGAGCCGGTGGCAGGAGCTTTTCATGAAAGTGGGCAACCAGGTGTTCGCCCAGGATGAGGACGGCGGGGCGCTGCCCACGCTGTACGCCGCCGTGGCCAAGGTGCCCGGCAACAGCTTCGCGGGGCCCGGCGGCTTCATGGGGCAGCGGGGGGCTCCGAAGCTGGTAGGGCGCAGCGCCGCCGCCCGCGACATGGAGGTGGCCCAGCGCCTGTGGGACGTCTCGGAGCAGCTCACCGGGGTCAAGTTCCCGCTGAGCGAGACAGCAGCGGCCGCGCCCCAGCCATAGTCCGATCCCGGCGCGGAGCTTCGGTCTGCAGCCACGCGGCGGTGACGGTGTTGCGCAGCACCCAGATGTCGGTGATCGGCCCGACCCCGCCGGGCACGGGGGAGACCGCCTCGGCGACCGGCTCGACCGAGGCGGTGTCGACATCGCCGACCATCCGCACCGTGCCGTTAGCGGCGGCCACCGCGTTGATGCCGATGTCGATCACCAGGACGCCCTCCCGCACCAGATCCCCGGTGATCAGCCCGGGGACGCCGACGGCCACGATCAGGATGTCGGCGCGGCGGGTGTGCTCGCCCAGGCGCCCGGCGTCGTGGGTGTGCCGGTGGGCCGAGATCACCGTCGCGTTGCGCTGCAGCCCGAGGATCGCCGCCGGCTTGCCGACGTTGTTGGAGCGCCCGACGAGCACCAGGTCCAGACCGTCGTAGGCCGTGGCGGGGTCGCGCCCGACCGAGGCGGTGTAGCGATCCAGCATGTGGAACGCCGCCGCCGGCGTCGACGGCACGAACCGCGGCATGCCCAGCGACAGCAGCCCGGCGTTGAGCGGATGCACCGCCTCCACGTCCTTGAGTGGCGGCAGCGCGGCGAACACCCGTGACTCCGGTAGGTGCGACGGCAGCGGGCGGAGGACGAGGATCCCGGTGATCTCGGGATCGACATCGAGCTCCGCGATCTTGCCGACCACCTGGCCCAGCGTCGCGTCCGCCGGCAGCGCCACCGGCCGGGAGGCGATCCCCGCCGCCCGCGCGCCCCGGTCGATCCGGCCCTGGTACACCTGCGCCGCCGTGTCGTCGCCAACCAGGATGGTGGCGATGCCCGCCCCGCCGGCGAGCTGGGACAGCTCGTCGCGCAGGGTGTCACGGAGCTCGTCGGCGTAGGCCCGGCCGTCGATCAGCATCGACGGCAAGCTACCGAAGCGGGCGCGGGAGGGCGCGATCCGGACGCATGGTCTGAGCTCCCACCCACCGTCCCGTCCGCGCCTCAGGGCACGGGCACGCCCTGCAGCGCCACCGGTCCTCGCGTCGGGTCCAGCTCGGTGGCCTGCGACACCCCGTCCGGGGTGATCGTGTCCATCACCTCGGGCACCGTGCTGGGATCGACGGAGCAGATCGGGGCGGTGTTGCCCGCGGCGCAGACGCCGAACGTGTACTGCTGCGGCGTGGCGGTGTATCCGCGCAGCGGAGGAGTGCCGGAGCCCTGGCCGGTCAGGGCGACGGTGAACACCCACCCGGAGCTGACGCTGCCGAATGTTGCCCGCGGCAGGATCACGGTCGCGGTCCCGCTCGGGTCATCGACCACCAGCTGGCCGGCGCCCAGCGAGGTGCCGGACGAATCCACCCAGACGACCGGCGCGAACCCCTGGGCCTCGATGCGCTCGCTCCAGGCGTCGGCCGGTGCAATCGTGTAGTTCATCTGCGGGTAGGCGGCGGCGGTGGACGTGCTCGTCGCGGTCGGGTTGTGCACGTACAGGTCGAGCAGCTGGGCGCCAAAATCGGAGCCGAACGTCGAGACCAGGTCGCGGATCTTGACCTGGACATAGACGTCGGTCGCGGTTTGGCTGACCTGCATCCCGGTCAGATCGAACGATCCGGGGACGAATCCCGAGTCGGTGGGATAAACGTACGTTCCCGGTCCGTTGTCGTCGCCGGTGGGGTCGGTCACGCTCAGCACGGTAGTGCCGGGCAGCGTGACGTTGGTCACGTACTCCTGGGCGTAGCCGGTGCTCCGACCCAGGGTGGCGGTCACGGTCAGCGTCGTCGAGCCGAAGCTCGTCGGCAGCGACAGAGACCAGTTGCCCGACCCGTCCGCGGTCGTCGACGCGATGGCCGCCGTCCCACCGGCCGAGCCGACGGACTCGGCGTCGACCGTGGCGTTCGGCGCGGTGGTGCCGGTCACCGTCACCGCTGATCCGGTGACGCTCGACCCGCCGGCGGGAGCGGTGATCGACAGCGGCAGCGGGCCGGGCATGCCGCGCTTGACGTAGCGGGCGGTGACGATGCGCGGCGTCTCCAGGTCGCGGCCCGCGCTCAGGTTCAGGGCCAGCCGCGCGTACTGCGCCTGGGCCCAGGTGAGCGGGCTGGCTGAGCCCGCCGGCTTGCCGTCCTGGAACCCGATCGATGCCGTCGCGGGATCGCTGCCGAACGGGGATGGCGGCAGGTCGGGGTCCTCCCACGCCTGCTCGGGCTCGAGCCCCTGTCCCGACTGCATGTTCTGCATCGACTGCAACAGGCTCCGGGCCGCGCCCGGGTGGCCGGCGGCCACGTCGTACTCGCCGTGCTCGCCGCTGAGCACCGGCCAGAGATGGCCGGTTCCGGTGTCTTTCGGCGGCCACGGCGCGCCGGGCACCGTGCAGCTGGTCTGGCTGGGCTGGTAACAGTCGCCGTAGCCGTCGGCGGATCCAGCCGTCGCCGCGTCGTCGCCGTAGCGGTAGTACCCACGGCCGCTCGGGGTCAGCACCGAGATCTGCTGGTTGACCACCTTCACCGACGCCTGGATGTCGGGATCGGAGGCGGGCAGGATCCCGAGGCGCACCAGCTCGAGGAAGCCGGCATCGATCACGCTGCGCTGATCCAGGGTCGGGCCTCCGTTGCCGAGGCTGTAGGAGATCGCCGCGTTGGGATCGCCGGTCTTGGATAGGCGGATGAAGTAGCGGGGCGCGTCGGGTCCGCTGGTGGTCACCGTCCAGCGCTTGATGTTGCGCGCGAACTCGTCGGCGGTCGCCTGGTACACACGGGCTCGGGCAGCGTCCCCGTTGACGGTGGCGATGTGGGCCGCCGCCGTCAGACCTGCGATCTCGGCGGCGATCGTCGACGGCGAGTAGCCGGATTGCTCCTCCCAGCGCTCGAGGCCATCGGACGGGCCGTGCGCGACCAGGAAGTCGGCGGCCGGGATCACGTGGTTCGCGTACAGGCGGCCGTCGCCGGCCAGTCCTGACTGCCAGTCCATCAGGATCGGATAGGAGGTCTCGTCCAGTTGCAGTCCGCCGGTGTCGGGTGCCGGGAGCCCGTTCTCCAGCGAGTTGCGGGGCATCGATCCATCCGGCTGTTGCTGGCGCTTGAACAAAAAGAGCGTGGCGGCGCGCGCCGTGCGCACATCCCCGGCGACCAGCAGTCCGGTGAACGCCTCGTACAGGTCACGCGCGAATACCTCGCGATAGGAGCCGAAATAGGTGGGCTGCCCGTTGGTCAGGTTGCCCGCCGGAACCGACTGTCCCCACGGCGATCCCAGCCCGGCGGCGATCGCTCCCGGAAACTCCTTGTCCTCGGAGGCCTTGACCACGTTCACCGACTCGTAGTAACGCTGCACCGCGGATTGGCCGAGCCGCGGCGACGGTCGTCGCAGCCGGGCGTCGTAGCGCGCCCACCCCGCCTCATAGCTTCGCCGGACCGCGGCGAAGGGCGGCGTCAGCGAGTCGGCCGCCACCCGCAGCGCCTTGGCCTCGGTCGTGCCGAAGCCGAGCGCCAGCACGGTGGCCGCGCCGCGTCGGATCGGGACGCCGGCGGTCAGCGTGACGTGTCCGTCGGGCGCCGAGTCATACGTCGTCAGCTGGTGCGCCGAGTCCAGCATCGTCAGGCCATCGCTCGGCGTGCCGGCGTAGCCGACGCTGGCGCTGGAGAAGCCGCGCGAGGACTCGAGCGCCTCGTAGGTCGGGACCGCGTAGTGGCGGTTGGTGGCGTCGGTGGTGGTGTTGGTGTTGAACGCCATCGGTACCGTGCGCCCCCGCCAGTCGGCGAGCGTGGCGCTGTTGGCACCCGCGTTCTGGGCGCCGCCGCCGCCGGTGCCGCCGGCCAGCGGATCGAGCCGTACGTACAGCTGGTCGCCGGCGGGGCCGGCGAAGCGGGTGCGCATCAGCACGGTGGCGCGGGACGGGTCGGCGATGTAGGTGGTGGTGATGCGATAGCCGTGCGCCACGTCGGAGGCGACCACCGTGCACGACATCCCGCTCGGGTCGGGGACGATCCGGTAGGTCATGTCGCGGGTCTGCAAGTCGGTGAAGCTGCTGCCGTCGGTGACCAGGAACTGGAGCGTGTGGACGTTGGTGGCGTCGACGGTCGGCCAGTACACGTCGGACAGGACGCCGTCGGCGACGGTGAACCAAACCTTGGAGGTGGTGTTGCGGGCGGTCCCGACACAGTCCTTGCGGGCGAGGTCGAAGTAGCTCTCCGATCCCGGGGCCCCCGGGGCCTGATCTGGCGCGACGGGTCGTGACTTTGCCCAGGCCACAGGGGAGGAGACGCACGCAACGAGCGTGCCTGCGAGCACCGCCAGCGACAGAAAGCGACGTTTCACGGCCTATTCCTCCTCATGCTTCAGGTTCGGTGGCACCTGGATGCCTGGCCCCGAGCGCCCACAATACGCGTCGTCTCCCCGATCGCCAAACATGGCGCCGTAGGCGCCTTCTAGTCTCAATCGGGATGCTTGCCGACGACCCTGCGTTCACCGGAATGGTGCTGGATCGTGCCGCGATCGAGCGCAAGGATCCCGACTGGGTGGCGCGGCTGCTGGAGGATGCATCCACCCGCGCGGTCGCCGCCGGCCACGACGGGGTGCTGATGCGCGCGGGCGACACGCCCGAGCTGGCGCGGACTCGCCCGGCGCCCGACGCCGAGCCGATCCTGCTCGGCCTCGATCCAGGCGGCGCGGTGTTCGCCGTCGACCTGGACTCCCTGGCCCCGCCGCAGCGAGCGGCGGCGATCGACGGCGCCGAGGTGGTGGGGCTGCGCGACGCCGGCGCGGTCCTCCCGCCCGCCGAGGCGGGTCTTGCCGCCTACGTGATGGCGCTGCTCAACTGGCATCGCCGTCATCGATTCTGCGCCAACTGCGGGGCCGCCACCGCGATCACCGAGGGCGGCTACGAGCGGCGGTGCCCGCGCTGCGGGGCGCACCACTTCCCGCGGACCGACCCGGTGGTGATCATGACCGTCGAGCACGACGGCCGGCTGCTGCTCGGGCGCCGCGCCGGCTGGCCCGCCGGTCGGTTGTCGGTGCTGGCCGGATTCGTGGCGCCCGGCGAGTCGGCCGAGGAGGCGGTCGTGCGCGAGGTCGGCGAGGAGTCGGGCATCGTCGTTCGCGACCCGGCGTTCGTCGCCTCCCAGCCATGGCCGTTCCCGGCGTCGCTGATGCTCGGCTTCCATGCCGAGTCCGACGGTGGCGACCCGGTGCCGACCGACGGAGAGCTCGAGGAGGTGCAGTGGCTGGCGATCAAGCTGATCCGCCGCGCCATCGCGGGTGATGACGTCGGCTTCCAGCTGCCTCCGCCGGTGTCGATCGCGCGGTTCCTGATCGAGCACCGGGTGGCGCGGGCGGGCTGACCGTGCCTCCGTCCGCGGGCTGGGCGGCACGCCACCGCCAGGCCGGTGGATTTCCCAGCTCGAACTCGTAGTGAGCGTACTTGAGATGCCGGTGACGAATACCATTCACCGCCGTCATGGCCGAGCCGAGCCAGCCTGCCGGATACGCGGTTTCCAGCTTGGAGCGGATGGGCGACGGACCCGGCTTTCGCAAGGTCCGCCAGGAGCTCGGCGTCACCGCTTTCGGGATCAACGCGATCGTGCTACCGCCGGGTTATTCGACCGGGCTGCACTTCCACGATGTGCAGGAGGAGACCTACTTCGTGCACGACGGCACGGTCGAGTTTCGGTTCGGCGATGGCTCGACGCATCTGCTGCGCGCCGGTGGAGTGGTGAGGGTCGACGCCGCCACTCATCGGGGGATGCGCAACGCCGGGCCAGACCACGCCGTCGTCCTCGTCGCCGGAGGCAAGGATGGTTACGTGGGCCGAGACGGCCAGGCCGTCGACGACAATCCGCGCGGCGGCCCTCCCGGCGCCTGACCGCGCCGTCGCCAACAGCCGATCAGATCAGCCACATGCAGTTTCCTGACGGTTGGCACTGCTCGTTCGTCGTCCGTTGCAGGAGGCAGCTCCGAGACCAGCGCGCTGGTGCTCGCCCCTGTGACGAGCGGGCGCCCACCCAGGCGTCCGGGGCGCTGCCGCCGTGGCGGTGATGGGTCCGGGGTCATACTTTCGGCTGAGGGCGGGTTTCGCCCGCGCGGCCGATGTGCGCTCGGCGGCCCGCGCTTACGGTCATGGCATGCAAATCACACATGCCAACGAAGATCATCGCGGGCCTGCGCTGCAGACCGTGGGACTGACGAAGCGGTTCGGCGAGCGCACAGCGGTCGACGACGTAACCCTCGAGGTCCCGCGGGGCACGGCGTACGGCTTTCTCGGTCACAACGGGGCCGGCAAGACGACGCTGATCCGGATGCTGCTCGGGTTGACCCGCGTGAGCGCCGGCAGCGCGAACGTGCTCGGCCTGCCGGTGCCGGACGAGCGCGGGCGGGCCCTCGCTCGGGTCGGCGCGATCGTCGAAGAGCCGTCGTTCTACGCGCACCTGACGGGCTATGAGAACCTGAAGATCGCCGCCGCGATCCGAGGCCCGCAGACGCGCGGTCGGATCGGCTCGGCGCTTGACCGGGTCGGCCTCGACAGACGCGCCGGCGACCGGGTCGGGACCTACTCGCTCGGCATGCGCCAGCGGCTCGGCGTGGCGCGATGCCTGCTGTCTGACCCCGAGCTGCTGATCCTTGACGAGCCGATGAACGGCCTCGATCCGGGGGGAATGCTCGACATGCGGCGGATGATCCGCGCGCTGGTCGAGGAGGAGAGGCGGACGGTGTTCATCTCCTCGCATCTGCTCGACGAGGTCGAGAAGACCTGCGACGTGGCGGCGATCATCGACGGCGGCCGGGTGATCGCGCAGGGCTCGATCGAGGAGCTCGTCGCCGACGAAGCCGGCGAGCTGGTGATCGAGTGCGACGACAACGATCGGGCGCTGGCGCTGCTGGCCGGCGATCCCGATGTGCGGGACCTGCGCGCTGAGCACGGCGCGCTGCGGATGAGCCTGGTCACGCGCGACCACGCGGGCAAGATCAACGCGCTGCTGGTCGGGGCGGGCCTGGTGGTGGCGAGGCTCGAGCCCGCCC
The DNA here is from genome assembly GCA_963830395.1 of uncultured Actinomycetota bacterium. GTDB lineage: Bacteria > Actinomycetota > Thermoleophilia > Solirubrobacterales > Solirubrobacteraceae > Palsa-465. The sequence continues at coordinate 218,810 of CAWHMI010000018.1, read as the reverse complement.
GACACAGCCTCGAGGAGCGGTTTTTGGAAATGACGACCCGGTTGGAGGTGGCCGCATGAAGCTCAACCTGACAATCGCACGCCAGATGATCGCAGGCGAGCTCCTGCGCCTGCGCAAGAAGCGGGGCTTCATCGCGCTCGTGCTGCTCGTCGTGATCGCCCCGGTCGTGGTCGCGTTCGCCTACGACATAGTCGAGCATGCATCTAACCCCGCAACGCACGGCCCGGCGGGTGGCCTGCACAACTACACCAACCTGCTAACGCTGCTGGGCCTGTTCATGGGGCCGGTCGCGGCGATCCTGATCGGCGCCGAGGCCGGCGCCGGCGACCTCGCGGCAGGCGTATTCCGCGACAACGTTCTCACCGGGCGCTCGCGGGCCGCGCTGTTTCTGGCACGGATCCCGGCGGCGCTCGCCGTGAGCCTTTCGGTCACCGCGGTCGGATTTTTGATCGGGGTCGCCGGGACGTTCGCGTTCGCCGGCGGGCTGCAGACGCCGAGCGCGACCGTGATCCTCGAGTCCGCCGGCTGGCTCGCGCTCGCCAACGGAGTTGTGTGCGTGGTCGCGATCGGCCTCGGCTCCCTGACGGGCTCGCGTCCCGGCACGATCACGGCGCTGGTCGGCTGGCAGCTCGTGCTCAGTCCGCTGCTGCTGCGCTCCACCTCGCTCGGCTCGATCCGGCGCGTGTTGCTCGACGCACCGGTGCAGTTCCTCGCTCCGGGCCCTCAGAACAGCGCTCCCACGGTCGCGATGTCGGCTGGAGTCGCGATCGTGGTCCTCGCGCTGTGGATGCTCGTGCTCCCGTCGCTCGGCGCCTGGCGCACGCGCAGGCGGGATGCCTGAGCCGATCGGTCACGCTCGGGCGCCCTCGTCGCAATCGCGGCGGGGGTCGCGAGCGTCGGTTTACCCTCCAGGCATGTCGCCCGTCCTGTCAGCGGTCGACGCGGTCCGTGACGCGCTCCGTCGCCACCCCTGGTGGACTGACTCGCTGCTGGCGCTGTTCGTGACGTTCATCTCGATCGGCTCGGTGGCCTTCTCGGGCAGCGGTCACGATGCTCGCTCGCTGCCGCTGCTCGACGCGATCCTCGTGCCGGTCACGACGCTCCCGATCGCCGCCCGCCGCTATCGGCCGCTGATGGTGCTCGCGATCACCGTCAGCGCCGAGACCGTGCTGCTGCTGTTCTCAACCCGCGTGCAGGTCCCGCTCGGCGTGATCGTCGCCCTCTACACGGTCGCATCGCGGTGTGAGCGACCGGTCGCGGCGCGCGCGGCGGCATGGGTCGCGCTCTTGATCACGGCTGGCGTGATCGTCAACAACTGGTCCAATCTGGGGCAGGTGATCCCAAAGCTGGCGGTGTTTGCGATCGCCTGGCTGATCGGCGACAACCTCCGCACGCGCAGGGCGTACCTGGCCGGGCTCGAGGCCCGAGCGGCGCGCCTGGAGCGCGAGCGCGAGGAGCAGGCCACCCGCGCCACGCTCGAGGAGCGCGCTCGGATCGCCCGCGAGCTTCACGATGTGATCGCCCACAACGTCAGCGTGATGGTCGTCCAGGCATCCGCGGGCGAGGATGTATTCGATGCAGATCCCGGGCGCGCGCGCGAGGCGCTGGCGGCGGTCGCGGCGACTGGCCGCGAGGCGCTCGGCGAGCTGCGCCGCCTGCTCGGCGTGATCCGAGCGGGTGAACGCGACGGGCCGTCGTATGCGCCTCAGCCCGGGATCGGCCGCCTCGACGAACTGGTCGAACAGGTGCGAGACGCGGGGCTCGCGGTCGATCTGTCCGTCGACGGAGAGGTGCGCGCGCTTCCGGACGCCGCCTCGCTGTGCGTCTACCGGATCGTCCAGGAGGCCCTGACCAACACGCTCAAGCACGCCGCGGCGACGCGAGCGCAGGTCAGCTTGCGCTACGACCGCGACGGGCTCCAGGTGCGCGTCAGCGACGACGGCCACGGCATCACCGAGGCCGCGGCCAACGGCGGCGCGGGCGGACACGGCCTGATCGGGATGCGTGAGCGGGTCGCGCTGTTCGGCGGCGAGGTGCAGGCCGGGCCGTCGGCCAACGGCGGCTACCGCGTCACCGCGCGGCTACCGGTGCAGCAGCAGAACACGTGAGCACGCGCATCCTAATCTGTGACGACCAGGCGCTGGTCCGCTCCGGCTTCCGCGCGATCCTCGAGACCAGGGCCGAGCTGGAGGTCGTCGGCGAGGCCGAGAACGGAGTCCAAGCCGTCGCGCTCGCCGAGCGCCGGTGCCCCGACGTGATCCTGATGGACATCAGGATGCCGATCGTCGACGGGGTTGAGGCGACCCGCCAGCTGGTGGCCAAGCGCAGCCCGGCCAAGATCCTGATCCTCACCACCTTCGACCTCGACGATTACGTTCACGCCGCGATCCGCGCCGGGGCGAGCGGCTTCTTGCTGAAGGACGTCAAACCCGCGGACCTCGTGCATGCGATTGAGGTCGTCGCTGCCGGCGAGGCACTGCTGGCGCCGACCGTGACACGCCGGCTGCTCGAGCGCTTCGCGACCACGCTCCCGGTCGGCGATCCCACCGGAAAAGCCCTAGCCGAACTGACGACACGCGAGACCGAGGTGCTACGCCTGCTCGCCGGAGGGCTCTCAAACGCCGAGATCGCCGCCAAGCTCGTGCTCAGCGACGCGACCGTCAAGACCCACATCTCCAGCATCCTGCGAAAGCTCAAACTGCGCGACCGCGTGCAAGCCGTGATCCTCGCCTACGAAACCGGGCTGGCCGGACGGCGCTCATAGACGGCGGTGAGGCGCGCTCGACTTCTGGGAGTCCCGCGCCCACTTCGATCGCTCCACGGAGAAGCAGCCGCGGCCGGCGCGCCACCCCGACGACCGCTGCGCGTCGATCCGCGCGATCGGCCAAGCCGAACCACCGCTCTTCTGTTCCGCCACGAAACGCGAACACGCCGCCCCGCCCGGTGGTGGAGTTGCGAAAAGGACGAGTGGCGGACGGCGCCGAGGAGGTCGGTGACGCACAACAGGGCCGGGTTAGGCTCGGGGATTTGAGCGTCGTCGGGGCTGCGGGGGCGGCCGTTTGGGCTGCTCCGGTTGGTTGATCTCCGGATACGGGATGCGGCATGCTTCGCGGGGCGTGGGTGATCGGCCGAACATTCTGTTCTTTCATGTCGACAATCTGGGGTTCGGCGAGCTGAGCTGTTATGCCGGTGGGCCGTTCCGCGGGGTGGTCACCGAGCGGATCGACGCGTTCGCGCGGGAGGGGTTTCGGCTGACGAACTATTGCCCGGAGTCGCAGTGCACCCCGACTCGGTCGGCGTTGATGACGGGTCGACACGCGGTGCGGTCGGGTACGCACAGCGTGCCGATTGGGGCGCCCGAGGGGTGGGGTCTGGTGGCTTGGGAGCGGACGAGACGGGCCGCCGCGGACCTATGACGAGGCGCTGTGTGGGGAGGGGCCGGGCGGGACTGAACATCGTGGCAGGCTGGAACAAGCCGGAATATGACGCGATGGCATCGATCTGCCCCAGGATCACGACGACCGGTACGCGATGGCCCAGGAATGGTGGGAGATCGTTCGCCGGCTCTGGACCGAGCCCGGCCGGTACGACATCGAGGGACGGTTCTGGCGACTGTGTGGCGTCGAATCGAACCCAAAGCCCCACGACGGCCTGCTCCCGATCCTCAATGCCGGCTCCTCGCCGCAAGGTCGGGATTTCGCCGCGCGCAACTCCAACGTGATGTTCACCGTCGTCGGCGGCCCCGAGGACGGAGCGGAGGTGGTCGACACGGTGACAGCGAACGCCCGCCCTGGGAGCGCGGGGTCGGGGTGTTTACCCCGGCCTACTGCGTGTGTCGCAAGTCCCGGGCCGAGGCCCTGGGGTTTCATCGTTGCTACGCCGAGGAGCACGCCGACTGGGATGCCGTGGACAACCTGATGACGCTGCAGGGCCTGCATGCCCAGTCGTTCACGCCGGAGATGCTCGAGATGTTCCGGGGTCGCTTCGCGGCGGGGCACGGCGTGGGCCCGCTGGTCGGCACGCCCGACGAGGTTGCGGCCGAGATCGAACGTTTCGCGCAGGCGGGCTTCGGCGGCATGACCCTGAGTTTCGTGGACTATGTCTCAGAGCTCGAGTTCTTCGTTGCCGAGGTTGTTGCCGCGGCTGGAGCGGCTCGGGGTGCGCCAGCCGCGGTCCGTGGCCTGAGCCCGGATCCACCGATTGGGTGGGTCGGGGAGCGTGAAATCTGGGCGGCAGTGTGCTGATGGTGTTGTCGGAGACGAAGAGTCGGGAGACGAAGATCCGCAGCGTCGAAGATGAGGATGCGGACTTCCCTAATGTCGCCCGACCGGCACTATCGATCGACGATCCCGAGAGGTCCTTGCATAAGCAATGCGCAGCATCCGCCAGCGCGTCGGCAACGTGCGCCTTGCGCGAAACTAATGCAGCCTGCACGGCCTCAGGCACCGCGGGCCGAGGTGTCGATCTGGACGACAAGACGCGGCGTCCGTCGCCGCCGGCGCACGCTTTCCGTTATAGGAAGCGCCCGGATGCGGACCGTCCTTCGGCCAAGGCACAAGTCCCATAGATCCACTCGCCGCGTGCGGACGAGCGGTTGGTCGCCGAAGCGATGGCGCGCCGCTGGGTGGCGGTCACGTCGAAGCGCTCGTCCGCGACATGTGCATTGTCTACGCGAAGTGGGCGTCGGGCGGCTGCGAGGAGGGAGTGGCGCGGGACCGAGGGAGGGGGACCGCGGACGTGGCGGCGTTGCGCTACCCGCGAAACGTGGTCGGCGGAGGAGGCTGGCGCGGGCTACCTCACTGCTAGGAACAGGTATCGGTTCAGGCTGAAGAAGTAGTCAGCCCCCAGCACGTTCAGATCCTCCGCCCAATCGCGCGCATCGCGCTCGTTCAGCCCCTGCCGGCCCGCAACGAACGCCGTGATGAAGCCGATCAGGCCGGCGCTGAAACTGTTCGGGTCATAACCAGCATTCATCAGCGGGATCACCGCGCGGCGCGCGACCGAAAATCCCGCTGCCGACAGGAGCGCGGTCAGCCGCCGGGGGAGATGGGGGTCGACGAGGTGCTCATCCCAGGCGGCGAGCACGCGCCGCATGCGCTCAGCGTCGCGTGAGTGCCACACGATCGATCCCCAGTCGGTGTCGAGCACGAGCAACCTGCCGCCCGGTCGCAGCACGCGGAACGCCTCTCCGAGCGCCGCCGGCATGTCCTGCACGTACTCGTACACCTGCGTTGCGACCGCGGCGTCGAACCTTTCACCGGCGAACGGGAGCGCGCAGGCGTCGCCGGCGACGAACCGGATATCGGCGGCGCCCTCTCGCGGCCGGCGGGCGCGTGCGAGCGCGAGCATGCTCTCGCTCGGGTCGATGCCGGCGACCGAGCCGCTAGCGCCCACCTCGGCCGCCATCTCGCCAGCGAGGAGTCCCAGCCCCGACCCGATGTCCAACACGTTCTCCCCCTGTCTGAGCGCCAGGGCCGCGCGTATGGCACGACGCTGCTCGACGACATCCGGCGTCATGTATGTCGCTTCGGCCCGCCGCGAAGCCTCCTCGTCGAACCAGAGCATGGTGCTCATCCCACGATCTTTTCAGCGTCCTTCCGCACTCTCAACCCCACGGGGGGGCGTGATCCACGAAGGCTGCCGAAATGCTCAATGCTCACTCTGACGCGAGCTTTCGCAGATCTCCGTTCCGCGCGAGGCGGACCTCGCGCTGGTCCCCAACGATTTCGGATTGCACCCAATCCTCGCTAGCAGCAGGTTCCAGCTCCGGCCTCACGCTGCCGCGAACGCCACTCTCGGCCGCCGCCGCGACCCCCGCGGACAGCGTCAGTACTTGGTCGCCTATGCGATCACACGCGGACGCTGGCCAACGAGTGCCAAAGCGATCGTCGCTTATCCCGATCGTCATAGGTCCTTGGCTGAGCTAGTTGATCGGCCCTGGGCCAGTCCTCGACCAGACCGAATACCCCGCTCAACCAGGAACCGACCGCGCGCTAAAGCACCTTGATCTGGCCTTGTGGTAATGGTGGGCGGGAGTTATGGTGTCGCAGGCAGCGAGGGAGAGATAGCGAGAGGGCGGGGTGGCATGCAGGCTGAGGCGACGGTCGTAGTCCGGGCCCATGGCTGTGGTACAGGCCGGTGGTGGTCGTGGTGGGTGGCCGCGTTGGCAGTGGTGGCGGTGGCGGGAAGCTGGTTGGCGGCCGGCGGGCAGCCGGCACCCCGGGTGATTTCTGGCGCGACGGTGCCGGCGGGTCGAGCGGTCGGGTTGGGTGAGCTTTCGCGGTTGTCAGTGCAGGCGCAGTCGCTGGTCTCCTCCACGCTTGGGGCGAGAGATGCGCGGTTTGCGCCGCGGCACCGGGCTGGGGGGTTCTCGCTTGCCGGCGGTGGTGTCGCCGCGGCGCTTAGCCGCGATGGGGTGAGCGTCGGCGGTGGTGGAGAGCGCTTATCGCTGGCGCTGGCGGGGGTTGGCCGCGGTGCTCGCTTGTCGCCGCCGGCGGCGGCGGCCCCGCGAGTCCGCGCAAACCGGGTGGTGTATCTGCGCGGGGGTGGGGTGCGCGAGTGGTATCAGGCGGGGCCGCTGGGGGTCGAGCAAGGTTTTGCGCTGGCACGCCGCCCGGCCGGGCGGTCGGGTCCGGTGAGCCTGGCGCTGTCGATCACCGGGGCGCGCGCTCGGCTGCGTGGTTCGGGGGTGGAGTTCCTGGGGCACTCGCGGCGGGTGGCGTTGCGCTACGGCGGATTGGCGGCGGTTGATGCTCGGGGGCGGCGGCTGCCGGCACGGCTCTCGCTGTCGGGCTCACACCTGCTGTTGCACGTGGCCGACCGCGGCGCCCGCTATCCGCTGCGGATCGACCCCCTCGTCCAGCAGGCCGAGCTGATGCCCGCCGACGCCGTCACGTTTGGGTGGTCAGTGGCGGCCGACGCGAACACGATCGTCGTCGGCGCGCCGCTCACAATGGTCGGCAGCAACCACGGGCAGGGGGCCGTCTACGTGTTCGTGCGTAGCGGCGGCGCTTGGAAAGAACAGCAGGAGCTGACCGCCAGCGACGGCGCCGAAGGAGATCAGTTGGGCATCTCGGTCGCGCTCTCCGGCGACACGGTGGTGGCTGGCGCCTGGGGCGTGGGGAGTGGCGAGAATTCCTATCAGGGGGCGGCATACGTGTTCGTCCGCAGCGGGACCACCTGGGTCGAGCAGGCCGAGCTGACGGCCAGCGACCTCGGCGGCGGCGCCGAGTTCGGCTATTCGGTGGCCGTCGCCGGCGATACCGCGGTGGTGGGGTCGCCGAACGTGCCCGACAGTCATGGGCTGGGGGCGGCGTACGTGTTCGTGCGCAACGGCGGCGTTTGGCAGAAGAACGCCGAGCTGACCGTCCCACAGCCTGACACTTTGTGCCAACAGTTCTGCTTTTTCGGTTGGTCGGTGGCGATCCTGGGCGCCAACGAGCCACAATCGATTGTGGTCGGGGCGCCTTTAGCGAGAGACCACGCGGGGGCGGCGTTCTTCTTCTTCGGTAGCGGGCACAGGTGGAGCCGGCCTCAGGAGCTGGTGGCCGACGACGGCGTCGCCGGCGACCAGCTCGGCTACTCAGTCGCGATCGGCTTGGTGCCCGGCAGCGCTTCGCAGGAGGTGCAGGCCGGCGCGCCATTCGCGACGGTAAATCACCAAGCGGGGAAGGGCGCAGTGTACGCGTTCCGGGGGATGCCTGGCGGTGGCTGGATGCAGGTCAAGCGGACCTCGTACTACGGCGTCGCCGGCGAGAACTTCGGCGCCTCAACGGCGATCTCGGGTGACACGACGGTGATCGGCGCGCCAAGTGCGGTGCCATGCCAGTTCAACAATTGCTCTTCCCGGCTACAGGGTCCACCGTTGCAAGGGGCAGCGTACGTGTCACCGGGTGGTGCCCAGGAGCAGAAGCTGACTGCCAACGACGGAGTCGTCGACGACAGGTTCGGCTCCGCGGTGGCGGCTTCCGGCGACATCGTCGTGGTCGGCGCACCGAACGCGCTCCAGACGTCGACTCGGGCGGGGGTGGCATACGTGTTCGGCCCGGCGACCGTCGGAGGGGCGTTGCGCACGCACGTGCGAATCGAGGTCACCGGCCGGGCCCAGGGCTGCACCACCTCGACAACTCGCCTGCGCGTGAGGCTGAGGCTCTCCCCCTCAGCCAACGCCCGCGGCACCGCTGCCAACGCAGGCCCGCAAGTCAACGTCCGCACTGTGGTCATGCTCAACGGTCACCGGCTCGCTGCGAGCGACCGCCGCACCTTTACCATCAGGATCGCGCGGCGCCGTCTGCGCATCGGCCGCAACACCCTGCTGGTGACTGCCACAACGCACGCTGCCGGCGTCCGGCCCACCCGAGCGCGCAAACGCATCATCGTTGCCCGCTGCTCCTCGACCGCCCGATTCACCGGCTAACCTGCCCCCGACCAGACAGGCCGGAGGACGGCGGTCAACTATGGGTTGAGGCCGGCGCGTTCGCTCTCGATGCTGGGAGCCGAGAGGCGACGTATTCGGAACGGCCGTGGCACTCTGGCACACGCTTCCGGACCTGCAGCCCCAGGACGAGTTCTAGTTCGCCACGCAGGTCAACTTCATCACGGGCGGCGGGGGGCGACCTGTGTGCCGGTCCTCTTCGGCTTACTACCGGCCGTCGGGCAAGTGCATATGCAAGACATCGTTCACGGAGGGCTTCGACCCGCAAATCTCGTCAGGCTTAATCATGATCCTGAACGCGAGCTGACACCGGCGCCGGCCGGCCCCGGCAGTGTCCCCACACCGAATGCCTCGCCACGTGCTGCCATTGGTGCACGATGTCGCACCCGCGGTGAGAACATGCTTGGGGTGGAGGTCACGCTGGGTGGTATCCGCCAAGCTCCGAGTCTCGGTAGTCGCGTTGTTACCAACTGCCACTGGGCGAGGGCCGACTCGCCTGCTGGCGGTCCGTCGCCTGAGTAAATGAGTGCGGTCTAGCTGAGCGAGATTAGCGACAGCACCGGAGCCCAGTACTCGCGCTTCCTGCCGGTAGAGAAAGTAAGCCGGGGTGTGGCCGCGGCACTCCCGCACGGTACGCAGCCGCGGTCAGGAGGGGAACGTAACGGAGCGGACAGTTACCAACGAATCATTCGCAAGCCGCCGAGGCTTGAGGTGCGACCGATATCCTGGGCGACTCGTCAACGTATCCGAGATCCTTGACCCCCGCGCACGATCTCTGCAACGGACGGCTTAAGGACTTGTCAGCTCCCACTCCACGACACCGTCAGCAGTGGCATAGGTCCGCTTGCAGGAGACCCCCGGATAGGAGGACGTGCACCCATATGAGGGCAAGCCATCCCAAGGGTAGGTCGTAGTGAAGCTGACAGTTCCCGGTGGAGGGGTGGGGGGATGAGGACTATTGGGATCGGGAACGAACTTCCAGACGGCCGAGTTCGAGCAGCCCTTGAACAGGGCTCCGTCCGACTCCCAGGTTGTGGAGTCGTTGTTGCCGATCACGGCGCTAGGCGGGCTCAAAAAGGCCCAAACGTCGAGGTCTCCCTTCGAGAAGCTGATCGGCTGTAGACCATAGGCGGTGTTGTCCTGAAGCTGCGTTTGGCAGCTGTGGTGACCGTAGCTGCCTCCGACCAGGGGCGGGGAGACGATCGAGAGTGACGCGGCCCCGAATCCGCGGGGAACGCGGCGCTTGCTAAGCCGCTTTGTCCGATAGCTCACGGTGCCGCGTCGAGCGTTGTAGCGCGGGCGGCTGATCCGCAGCCGCACCACGCCGCGCTGGCCGGCGACATGGAGGTCCGCGGTGGGCGCGGCGTTGCCGGAGAACAGCCGGCGCTCCAGCAATTGGAACGAGACGACGCCGGATCGTTTTCCTGGACCACTACCCTTCCACCTGACGGACCGGCCGACGCCGCGAAGGGTCAACTGGTCGCCGTGCAAGCCCCCGCTCTTGGCCGACTGCAAGAACCTGGTGGCGCCGCCGAACTGCGCGGACGCGCTGGTGGGCGCGATGGCGAGCAAGCCAACCGCCGCGACGGCGAGTGGTATGCGACGCAACGGGAACCCCCTCATCAGACCTAGCCTCAAGCTCCTGAGGCGCGATCGTATCAGCGTGACCATCGACGAGCAATCCCCGGCCGTGGAGCTGAACAGAGCTCAGGCAGCGCCGAGCCATCGTTATTCCTAGCGAAGCTTTCAGGCTTGTTCCATCGCATCCCTCACGCCTCGCGGTGCGTGATCGCTAGGGCCTCTGTCGCTGAGAAATACGCCCGGCACAGGGGCTCATTATCTCCCGCTATCGAGTCCTCCGAGAGCCGGCCGCCGACGGAGGGTGTGCTGACGTACCCGCCGGTGCGGTGCCATCGATGCACTCGGTGCGGCACACGGTCGCATTCCGCGCGCTGCTCGCGGGCGAGAGCGTCGATGAAGTCGCCTTTCTGCTCGGGCACCGCGACGCCACCGTCACGCGCGTTGTCTACATCCGCGAGATCGCCGACGCCCGTCGCCGGCACATGCGGCGCTCATTATGACCGCCGAGTACGCCGGCGTCTTGCGCGTCGTCCTGCAGTACCAGCCTGATCACCAGTCGCCGTAGCCGCAGAGGCCCAAACGATGAGTAGGTTGCCCAGCGGCACTCGCACTCGACTTCAGTGCGGATAAGTTCTTCCTGAGGGCGCCGACGTCGTGGTTGGCGGGGCTCGCAGCGAGGATCGACTCATCGGGGCCTAGGGGGATGCTGAAGTTAGGTCGGCGGGGAGCCGCGAACGCCCCAGGTCGCATTGCGGGTCGCGAAGATCGCGTTGCCACCCGACTTGCGCGTCCGGATCGGGGCGGCCAGGCGCGTGGCCGAGCCTGCACCGGCCGCCGTCGCGACGCGTGCGCGCGGCGCGCGATCATCGATCGCGCCACCCGGGCAGTCTGGCGGACGCCCGATGCTACTCGTCCCGTGGCAGCGGTCGGAAGTGCAGTGCAGGACCACCTGGTAGGTGTGGGTGCCGTCGAAGAGCGAGTTCGTCGCGCTCGAGTACGGAAAGCCCGTGGCGGTTCCGCTGTAGAACGAGAACGTCGCATCACTCCGCGTGAGCTCTCCGCTGATGCTGACGCCGATCGCCCACAGCGCCGTGTCCTCGCGGATCTCAACCCCCGGCGGAAGCACAGTGCCAAACGGTGCGTACCCCAGGTAGTACAGATACGGGTGATCGGCCGGGCATTGATAAGCGGGGACATACTCGTTCTGCATGGACCGAGTCAGCGTGCGCGCCGGAAACGAGGACACCGTGCAGTCGGCGTCCTGCGGATCATCACAGGGTGCAGTGAACGGGTGTGCGTTGCTGCCATCGCCAGAAACCGCGCTCGGGCTCGGTGTTGACCCCACGAGCGGTGGGACCCGGAGCTTGCGAGCCGGCAAGATACGAGCGTGGTCTTCCCGGCAGGCGCCGCCGACGGTGTCGCTGGGACCGGTGTAGATGACATCGCCACGAAGCCGCCGCGAGCAGAGCACGCGATCGTGACGACCAGTAACGGCCACCTCGTTTCCGCTGCTCCTCACGATGACGGTCGCGTTCGACTTCGCGTCCTTCAACACGTCATGACCCGACCCCCCGACCAAAGTCCCGCCCGGACCGCCATAGATCACATCGTTGCCGCCCCCAGCGCGGATCGTCACGTCCTGCCCACGAGCAGCGAGATTATCGTCCCGGCCACCACCAATAATCGTCTCGTGCGAACCCAACGCCACGATGAAATTCGGTCGGTGCGGAACCCCGAACACCCAGGTCCCGTTGCCGGTCGCCACGATCGTGTTGCCACCGACCCGCGCGCCCGGATCACGCGCCGCCAGGCGAGCCGCCAAGCCTGCACCGGCCGCCGGCGCGACGCGTGCGCGCGGCGCGCGGTCATCGATCGCGCCACCCGGGCAGTCTGGCGGAGGCCCGACAGCGTCCGTCCCATGGCAGCGATTGGACGTGCAGTGCAGGACCACCTGGTAGGTGTGGGTTCCATCAAACACCGAGTTCGTCGCGCTCGAGTAGGGAAAGCCGGTCGCGGTCCCGGCGAAGAAAACGAACTTCCCGTCATCGTAAAACTGATAGCCGGTGATGCTGATGCCAATCGCCCAGAGGCTCTCGTCCTCGCGGATTTCGACCCCGGGTGGAAGGTCGGTGCCGAACGGCGCGTAACCCTTGAAATAGAGCATGGGGTGATCGGCCGGGCATTGATAAGCGGGGACATACTCGTTCTGCATGGACCGAGTCAGCGTGCGCGCCGGAAACGAGGACACCGTGCAGTCGGCGTCCTGCGGATCATCACAGGGTGCAGTGAACGGGTGTGCGTTGCTGCCATCGCCAGAAACCGCGCTCGGGCTCGGTGTTGACCCCACGAGCGGTGGGACCCGGAGCTTGCGAGCCGGCAAGATACGAGCGTGGTCTTCCCGGCAGGCGCCGCCGACGGTGTCGCTGGGACCGGTGTAGATGACATCGCCACGAAGCCGCCGCGAGCAGAGCACGCGATCGTGACGACCAGTAACGGCCACCTCGTTTCCGCTGCTCCTCACGATGACGGTCGCGTTCGACTTCGCGTCCTTCAACACGTCATGACCCGACCCCCCGACCAAAGTCCCGCCCGGACCGCCATAGATCACATCGTTGCCGCCCCCAGCGCGGATCGTCACGTCCTGCCCACGAGCAGCGAGATTATCGTCCCGGCCACCACCAATAATCGTCTCGTGCGAACCCAACGCCACGATGAAATTCGGTCGGTGCGGAACCCCGAAGATGGTCTGCCCATTGGCCGTCCCAACAATCGTTGTCCCATTGACCCGGGCGCCCGGATCAAGCGCCGCCAGGCGCGCCGCGGACCGCTTAATCCCGGGGTTCACCCTTGCTTGCGCCCCGGCGGAGGCCGTAGTGAGCCACAAGGTCCCCAGCACTATCGCGACCATGCTCAAGGCCAGGCGCTCACGACGGGCCAGCGCGACCAAAGACCGAGCAGCGCACCCACGACGAGTGCGAATGACCATCGGTGGCGAAGTAAAGAACATCACGACCCCCTCATCCCCGTCCAACACCACGGGCGAGCCTACCAGCCACGAGCCGTCGCGACAAGAGATCGTTTAGAGCTCTACTCCTAATGGTGAACCCGCACCCTGCTGCTCGGATCGCAAGGCCGAAGGCCGGATAGGGTCGCTCGTTCCTCGGTATGCCAAAAGCGCGCGCGGTCAACCGAGGGCGGCGACCGCGCATTCAAGGTCGACGGTAAGGCGCTGCGGATCCGCGATACGTTCATCCTCAGGGACGCCGCCGACGAGGACCTGTTCAAGGCCCAGGCGAAGAAGCTGCACATTCGCGAGACGATGCAGATCGAGCGCGCCGGGGCGCGGTGGCCGAGGTCTCCAAGCGCTGGTTCCGCATCCGCGAGACGTACGGGATCGAGATCGCCCGGGGGCCACGACGATGCCTTGGTCCTGGCGGTCGCGGCGTGTATCGACGGATGGGAGAGCGGTAGCAGGTTCAGGCGCTCGGCTGGCAGCAACCGCGTCGCCGCCAAGGAGTTCCGCGGCAAGCTCCTCATCTCCGATCTCAGGGCGCGCACCTGCTGCTCAACGAAACCTGGCACCGCATGCTCGAGCGGCTCTTGGGGTCTCCCGGGAGTGACTCGAACGTGGTCACGCTGATGCCCTCCTGACGCTGGCGGAGGGCGCATGCGGGGCGGGGAGCGCCGCAGCTCGGTGCCACAGGCTTCACGCCGGTCGGACAAGATGCTGGGCGGCGCGGTGCTGCAGGGGGGCGTCTAGGGCATCGGGGGCGGCACCACGGAGCAGACGCGCATGTTCGGCGTGCGCATCGCAATTGCCGTCGTCCGACGGGTCTCGGCGGCCGCGATCAGCCGCGCCACAGCACGGGGTCGACCTCAATCACCGCTACGGCCGAGGGTCCGCAGGCCGGGCCTCGCGCGATTGCTTTTGCTCACGCGCCTAGCACGGACCGAGCGATCGCAATGGCGCGACTTAGGGATCGTCCGCGTACGGTCGCACCGTGTTCGGTCGGCGCTTTCTGCCGCCGGGGTCTCAGCAGCCAGGCCGACCGGGGTTTGGCGGGTGGCAGCTAGGCCGGGGGCAGCGTGGGCTGCCTTGGTCGGGTGGCCGGGGCGTCGCGGCTGTCGGTTCTCTTCGATCATCGCGCGTGGGGTGCGTCTGGCGCTTGGGTCTGGGCGGCGCCGGCGCCGGCGCCGGCGGCGGCGTTGGCGCCAGTGACGGTGTGTTGCGGTGCGGGTGACGCCGCGATTGGCGTGCTTGACTTGCCGTGGTTTCGAGGATGGCCGCGACGATCGAGACGACAGGCCGGCGCAGCGATCGCGGTCAGCTCGCGGTCGCGTTGGCGGCCGTGGTGTGGTCGACGGCGGGGGTGCTCCAGCGTCAGCTGTCGGTCGACGTGGCCACGCAGGTGGCGGGACGGGCGCTGTTTGCCGCCGTGGCGGTGGCCACCTACGTCGCGGTCGCCGAGCGCGGGCGAGTGGTCGACGCCTGCCGTTCGGTGGGGGGCGCCGGCGTCGGGTTCGCGGCCTGTCTGGCGGTTTCCTCGGGAGCGTTCATCGTTGCCCTGAACCATGCGTCGGTCGCGCAGGTGCTGTTCATCCAGGCGATCGCGCCGGTGCTGGCCGCCCTGCTCGGGCGGGGACTGCTCGGCGAGCGGCTGAGCGCGCGAACCATCGTCGCGATGGCCATCGCGTTGCTGGGCGTTGGCGTGATGGTCGGCTCGCCCGGTGGCGGCAGTGCCCTGGGCGATGGGCTGTCGGGGCTGATGGCGCTCGGTTTCGCGGTCGCGATCGTGATTGCTCGTCACCGCCGCGCGGTGTCGATGGCGCCGGCCACCGGTTTGGCGCAGGTGATGCTGCTGGTGGCCGCGGCGCCCGTGGCACTCGTCGACAGGGTGAGCATCGGTGTCCCCGACGTGCTGTGGTTGGCGCTGTTCGGCGCCGGGCAGATCGGAATCGGGCTGATCCTGCTGACCATCGGCGCGCGGCTGATCCCGGCCGCCCAGGTCGCCCTGATCAGCCTGCTGGAAGTCGTGCTCGGGCCGTTATGGGTCTGGCTGGCGGTGGGCGAACAGCCCGCAGCGGCCACCGTGATCGGCGGCGCGGTCGTGGTCGCGGCGGTCATCCTCCAGGCCCGCGACCCGGCTGCGCGGCCGTCCGGCCGTCTCGCCGAGACGAGGGCTGCCGAGACCGAGCCGCCGCCGCGGTGAGGGCGTCGCCGGCAGCGGCCACGAACACCACCGCTTTCCCGGCGGGAGCGCCGGTTGGAGCCTTGCCTCCTGCAATGACGTTTCGCCCCGGGTGCCACACGGCCCAAGACACTGCGGATTGAGCCGGCGCCACCGACGCCGACCAGCTCGGCACGACTCAGCGCGGAACGGCAACGAGGTGGCGACCGCCCCGCTCGAGGATGCTAATGCCGAGCGTCACTCATTCATAGCCGGTGAACGGCTCGGTCTCGAATCGGGAGCCTGTGTCGCGATCCTCGAAAACGTGGGTGATGCGCACTGCGGGGCCAACCCGCTCGACCCGACTCTCCACCAGCTTGACGCTGGGGTTGTCACCCAAGTCGAGGGCATTGAGCCGCTCAGCCTCGGCTCGGGCGACGTCCCCCGGCGGGGGATTGCTCTCAGGGTAAACGTCTGTGTGGTGCTGGACGAGGGCCTCCCAGTGGGCGTCACCCGCCCGTTCGATCGAGTCTCGAATTTGTTGGCGGTCGAATGCCATTGGTCCAGCTTTCTCTCTCGGCTCGATTCACGACGACCGGCGCGCCAAGGTTACCCGCCGTCCCCAGTGAAGGCGGTGCTGGGACGAGTGCATTTCCTCTCCGGGTCTGGTCCCTGGCGGCTGACTCAGCTGGCCGCAACCGACCCCCGACGCCCCCCTCCGCGACGCCCCCCTCCGCGCGGGCCGCCTCGCCGGGCACCGACCTGCGGGCGAGCAGGAAGTAGACGCCGCCGCCGAACAGAGCGCCCATGAACACGCTGAGGTCGGCGCCGCCGGTGGCGTGGGCCAGGGGTCCCTGCCAGACCGTCGTGTCCAGCCAGGACGCGGCGGCCAGCATGCCGATCGCCTGGGCGACGACGCCGGGGATGTGCACGCCGCCGCTTCTCCAGTAGACGCCGGCGCGGGCGCTGAGCAGCGCCCGGGAGTCATAGCGACCGCGTCGCAGCGCCCAGTCGGTCAAGAAGATCGCCACCCACGGCGCGATCCAGACGATCATGAACAGCAGGAAGTCCTCGAAGATCAGGTAGGGGACCAGGAACCAGCCGTGAGACGTCTGGGGCAGACCCGAGATCGGATCGCTGGCCGACGCGACCGCCGTCGCCACCGCGGCCCCAGCAGGCTCAGCAGGGTGGACGGGACATAGCCGCCGAGGGCGACCGACCAGACGATCCGGGATCGGCTGGAGTCAGGTGGCAGATACCGGGAGTAGTCGTTCGCGTTCATCACCCACCCGTAACCGCCCGCGGAAAGGGTGAGCGCCAGCGCGGCCAACATCGTCTCCCAGCTGCCGTTCGCGCCGGCGCCGAGATGGGCCTTGGGCAGTGCGAAGATCGCCAGCGCAATGAACAGCACCACGAACGGCACCACCAGCAGTCGTCAGCACGCGCAGCATCGCCCGGTGGCCGAACAGCGGCAGCAGGAGCTGGATCGCTGCGGCGGCGACGATCAGGGTCACCTTCAGGCCGGTGGAGGAATGCACCCCCGCCTTCGCCGCCAGGGCCAGCCCGGCCAGGACCACCAGCGCCAGCCCCTCGGTCTCGTAGCCGACCTGAGTCATCCAGTTGAACACGGAGACCGAGCGTGCCCCGCGGGGTCCGAACGGCGCCCGCGCGATGGCAAACACCGGCGTCCCGGCCGCCGGTCCCTGGAGGCTGCCGATGCCGGTGATCAGATAGGACAGGTTGCCGACGACGATCACCAGCGCCGCCTGCCAGAACCTCAGCCCGAACGAGATGATCAGCGCGCCGTAGACGACGTACTCGACGTGAACAGCGCCCCCGCCCACATCCACAACAGGTCGGCCGGGCGCCCGCGACGCTCCGCGACCGGTATATAACCGATCCCGCGAGATTCGAAGGCGGGCTCCTCGGTGACTGCGCCCCCCGGCACGGCCCCGGGCTCATCGAGCACGGTGTAGGTCACAGAAACGCTATACCCGGCTCACCTCACCTCCACCGGCACGTACGCGAAGCGGTCGACGTCCACCAGCCCTCCGTCGGTCAGCCGCAGCTGCGGGATCACCGACAGGGCGATGAACGACAGCTGCATGAACGGCTGCTCGATCGTCACCCCGAGCCGCTCGGACGCGGCCCGACCCAGAGCGCCGATCTGCTCGGCGACCACGGAGGCGCCTCGGTCGCTCATCAGACCGGCCAGCGGCAGCGCCACCTCGGCCAGGACGACGCCGTCGAGGACCGCCACCTGACCGCCGCCGAGCTGGGCCAGCCGCTCCACGGCGGCCGCCATGTCCTCCCCTGAGGTGCCGACCACGACCACGTTGTGAGCATCGTGGGCGACGGTGGACGCGATCGCGCCCCGCCGGATGCCGAAGCCGGTGACGAAGCCTCGCCCGATCCGCCCCGTCTGGCGATGACGCTCGACCACGGCCGCGTGCACCACATCCTCGCCCGGCCAGATCTCCAGTTCACGGTGCTGCGTGGTCAGCGCGTGGCTGCGCACCCCCACGGCCCGCACCCGCCGCCCGGGAGGCGCCGGCAGGACCAGCGCGTCGGCGCCCGGCAGGGGGCCGATATTGATCGTGTCGCGCAGCAGCGGCGGCGGTGGCGAGGCGGGAACCGACCCGGGCACGACCTGCCCATCGGCGGCGACCGTGCGGCCCGCCTGCCACACCCGGCTCGGCGCCCACGAGGCGAGCTGCGCAAAGGCGACGATGTCGGCCTGATGGCCCGGTCCGAGGCTGCCCAGGTGAGACAGGCCGTGGTAGCGCGCCGGGTTGGTGCTGGCCAGCAGGATCGCGTCGATCTCGCTGATCCCGGCGCGGACCGCCAATCGGGCGCAGTCGTTGACGTGCCCCAGGTCGCGCAGCGTGTCGGGCTCGCGGTCATCGGTGCAGAACGCCGCGCGATCGGTTCCGTGAGCGACGACGCTCGGCGCCAGCTCCAGCAGGTTCTGACTCGCCGAGCCCTCGCGCAGGAACACCCACATGCCCTTCCGGCGCTTCTCCTCGGCCTCCGCCAGCAGGGTGCTCTCGTGGTCTGACTCCACGCCCGCCGCCAGGTAGGCGTCGAGCATCCGGCCGGACACGCCGGGGCTGTGGCCGTCCACCCGCCGCGGGCCCGCGGCGGCGATCCGCGCGAGCATCTCGGGCTCGCCGGCGATCACCCCCGGGAAGTTCATCACCTCGGCGACGCCGATCGCCCCGTGGCGCTTCACCAGCTCGCTGACGTCCGCGGCATCCAGGGTCGCCCCCGAGGTTTCGAACCGCGAGGCGGGGACGCAACTGGAGGCATAGACGGCGAACGTGAACGGCAGCGGCTCGGCCGCCTGCATCAGCGCCAGGATCCCGGGCACGCCGAGCACATTGGCGAGCTCGTGGGGATCGGCGGCGACCGCGGTGGTCCCCAGCGGCAGCACGGTCCTCACGAACTCGTCGATCCACAGCTTGGTGGACTCCAAGTGCATGTGGGCGTCGACGAACCCGGGCGTGACCGCGGCGCCGTCGACGTCGACCACCTCCACCGCGTCGCGCTCGCCCCAGCCGGCGATCACCCCGTCGGCGATCGCCAGGGAGGTGTCGATCCATTCCCGGGTGGCGTCGGCGAACACGCGGCCGCCGGCGATGAGGACGTCGGCGGGCTCGTCGCCGCGCGCCACCGCGAGGACTCGCGGACTGGCCTGAGGTCTAGTCATTGCGCTTGCACTGTTCCACAAACCACGTAGGGTGCGCCCATGCTGGCACTCCTGCGGGCGTCCCGGCGCCGGCGCAGAGCGGGCCGGCGGGCCGCGATCGCCGCTACCGTGGTCGGCCTCGCGGTGGTGGCGGCGCCGAGCGCCCTGGCCCTCACCGTCGGGGTGAGGGTGACCGGCGCGCGCGTGGGCCGGCCGATCCCCGCGGGATTCCTCGGGATCGCCTTCGAGTACCGCGCGATCCCGGGAATGGTCGGATCCGGGAAGCCAGCCGACGTCGACCCGGTGGCGGTGCGGCTGATTGACAACTTGGCGCCGGGGGCGAGGCCCGTGTTGCGGATCGGCGGCCAGAGCACCGATCGGACATGGTGGCCGGTGGGCGGGATGCGCCGGCCGCTGGGGATCACCTACGACCTGACCCCGGGGTGGATGCGGTCGGCCCGGGCGCTGGCGGAGGCGACCGACGCCAAGCTGATCCTCGGCGTCGGCCTGGAGGCGAACCGGACGCGCATCGACGCGGTGGAATCGCGCCGGCTCCTGGCGGGGGTGGGCCGGCGATACGTCGACACGCTCGAGATCGGCAACGAGCCTGAGCTGTACAACGTCGTGGCCTGGTACCGCAAGCTGCGTGGCCGCCCGATCCCATGGTTTCGCCAGGACGGGACGGAGGTCCTGGCCCGGCCGCCGGGGTTCGGGCCCGCGCAGTTGGCGGCGCAGTTCGCGCAGGTCCTCCGGGTGCTGCCGCGGGTGCCGGTCGCCGGTCCGGCGACGGGCATCCCGTCGTGGCTTTATGCGTTTCGCCGGTTCGTGTCCCCGCGATCGCGCGTTCGGATGATCACCTGGCACGCCTATGGCCTGAACAACTGCGTCACCGACCCGTCGTCGCCCCTGTACCCGAGCATCCCCCACGTGGTCAGCCTCGCGGCCTCACGTGACACCGCCGATGGAATCGCGCCCTACGTGGCGCTCGCCCACCGCTCCGGGGCCACGTTCCGGATCGACGAGATGAACTCGGTGACCTGCAACGGGGGGCTCGGGATCAGCAACACGATGGCCGCGGCGCTGTGGATGACCGACGCGCTGTTCACCGTGGCCGCCGCCGGCGTCGATGGAGTCAACATCCACACCTATCCCGGCGCGCCCAATCGGCTGTTTGACTTCCGTCGATCGCACGGGCGGTGGCAGGCGACGGTTCGGCCGCCCTACTACGGCGCGCTGCTGTTCGCCCGGGCGGCGCCGGTGGGGTCGCGACTGCTGCGCACCGAGTCCGGCGATCTGGCCCGGGTGCGCTCGTGGGCGACACTCGCGCCCGACCACCAGGTTCGGGTGCTGCTGATCAACGACAGCCTGACGCGCTCGGTCCGGGTGCTGGTGCGGACCCCGTGGCGCGGGCTGGGCAGCGTGCAGCGGCTGCGGGCGCCGCGCGCTGGGGCAACCACCGGTTTGGAGATCGGCGGCGAGAGCTTCGGCGCCCGCACCGCCACCGGCCTACTGGCGGCGCCCCGGCAGCAGACGGTGACGCCCCGTGCCGGTGCTTACACGGTGACCATGCCCGCCGCCAGCGCCGCGCTGCTCACGCTTGATCAGCGCGCCCGCGCCGCCGGGGTAACTTGGAATTCAGTGCTGACTTTCCTGGCCCGGTTTCAAAACGCGGGATCGCTACCCCACCACGCGAGCCTGCTCGGGCCGCTCGAGCTGATCGGTTTCGTCATCCTGCTGGCGGCGGCGGTGCCGCTGTTGGGGTTGATCGTGACCGGCGGTCGCGGAGTGCTGCGCTCCCGGCGCGGCCGGCGCCGGCGGATGGGCGCCGCCGCGAACGCCGAGCAGCGCGCTCGGGCGCAGATGAGCGAGCTGTGTCCGAACGGCTGGCGAGCCCAGATCACGCTGTTCTCCGACGGCGACTCCGACGGCGACGAGGTCAACCGGCGCACGCCGCACGGCGATCCGACCCGCGTGGCGCTGGACTGGATCGAGCTTCGGGACGGGAGCGGCCGCCCGGCGGTGATGCGCCGGGTGTGGGGGAGGACGATCGGCGAGGCCCTGGACGCGATGGTCGCCGACCGACGCACCGACGAGACACTCGAGCAGATCGAGCACCGAGCCGTGGCCGACGGCCTCAGCTGGCCTGACCTGTAGGCGAGGCGTGACCTCACGCGCGCGACGGCGAGGCGTGACTCCCGCGCCCAACGGTGAGGCATGACCTCCGACCAGGCGCGAGAACGGTTCGCCGCGGCCCGGGTGGCCCGGCTGGCCACGGCGGGCGCCGATCGGCGTCCGCACCTGGTGCCGGTCGTGTTCGCCGTGCAAGGCGACCACGTCTATAGCGCCGTCGACGCCAAGCCCAAGCGCACCACCTCGCTGCGGCGGCTGGCCAATGTCGGCGAGAACCCGGCGGTGGCGCTGCTCGTCGATCACTACGACGACGCCGACTGGGACGCGCTCTGGTGGGTGCGGGCCGACGGCCGCGGGCGGGTGCTCTCGCCGTCGGCGGCCGAGTCTCGCCGTGCCGTCGCGCTGCTCCGTGAGCGCTATCCCCAGCAGGAGGCGGTCGGCGCCGTGCTGGCGGTCGACGTCGAGCGCTGGAGCGGCTGGTCGGCGAGCTGAGCGCTGGAGCGGCTGGTCGGCGCGCTGAGCGCGGACCTTGGTACCTAACGGGACCCAGGCTCCCGTTACTCGCCCAGGTCCGCGCCGCCGGGATCGGCCAGCCGGTCGCGCTCGTCGCGCGCCGCCCACTCCAGCAGCGGCTCCAGCGAGAACACGGCGTCGTCGATGCCGGCGTGGAGATCCCCCCGCTCGGCGAATCGCGCCGGCATGGTCGCGATCGTCAGCTCGCGCGGCTGCACGTCGTCGATCTCATTCCACTGCAGCGGCGCCGAAACCGTTCCATCGACCACTCCCCGGGCCGAATAGGCGGATGCGATCGTGTGGTCGCGAGCGTTCTGGTTGTAGTCGACGAACACCTTGTCGGGCTCGCGATCCTTGCGCCACCAGGTGGTGGTCGCGTCCGCGGGCGCGCGCCGCTCCACCTCCCGGGCGAATGCCAGGGCCGCTCGCCGAACCTCGCCGAAGCTCCACCGGGGCTCGATCCGCACATAGATGTGGATGCCGGAGCCGCCGGAGGTCTTCGGCCAGCCGACGGCGCCGAGCTCGTGCAGCACCTCCTCCGCGACGTGGGCCACGCGGCGCACGCAGTCCAGTCCGCATTGCGGCATCGGATCGAGATCGATCCGCCACTCGTCGGGATGCTCTACGTCGGCGCGCCGGGAGTTCCAGGGGTGAAACTCGACGGTCGACATCTGCACCGCCCAGATCACGCTGCCCAGCTCGGTCACGCACAGCTCGTCGGCGTGCCGGCCATACCGCGGGAAGCTCACCCGGACCGTCTGCACCCAGTCCGGCGCGCCCCGGGGCAGCCGCTTCTGGTGCACCTTCTCGCCGTCGACGCCGCTGGGGAAGCGGTGCAGCATGCAAGGCCGCTCCCGCAGCGCCCGGACGATCCCGTCGCCGACGCTCACGTAGTAGCGGGCCAGGTCCAGCTTGGTCTCGCCGCGGGCGGAGAAGTAGACGCGGTCCGGATTGGAGATCCGCACCGTGCGCTCGCCCACGGTCAGCTCCACCGCCTCGCTCACGACCGCCGCCGCGGCTACAGCGAGGTGAGCCCGAGGCTGGTCAGCACGATCGCGGTCACCCACAGCCGCCGATCACTGCTCAGCGCCGCCAGCGGGATCAGCCAGGCGATGTACCACGGCATCAGCATTCCGGCGCAGACCAGCAGGCCCACGGTCGCCCAGCCGGCCGCGGTGATCCAGTCCAGCTCGCCGATCCACACGCGGCGCAGGAGCCACGCCAGGCCGACGACGTAGCCGAGATGGAGGACGAGGCCGACCGTGCCGTCGAGCTGGCTGAGCCCCAGAGCGTTGAGGATGAAGCCGGGAATGCTGTGGAAGCCACCGTCGTTCTGGATGTGCTGGAGGGTGCCGATCAGGTGCAGCTGGCCGGAGCCGAACAGGACCAGCCCGAGCCCCCCGAACAGCAGTACCGACGCCGCCGCGCCGGCCACGATACGGGCTCTCCCGGCGCTCGCCACGCGCCGCCCGGCGCTGGCGGCGATCGCGAACGGCAGCAGCACGCCGGCCGTGAGCTTCACCGCGGTGGCGGCGATGATCATCGCCCCGCCGGCGCCCTCCCGCCGACGCAGCAGCACGTAGATCGCAGCGACCAGGAGCGCCAGCATCAGCAGGTCGTTGTGGCCGCCGCCGACCCCATAGATCACGATCACGGGATTGAGTCCGACGAGGGCGACGGCCCTGACCGGATCAAGGCCGCGCAGCTGCGCAGCGTGCCAGACCAGAACCACGATCGCCAGGCACGACAGCGCGGCGATGGCCTTGTAGGCGAACACGTTGGCCGCGATGGTCAGGCCGGCCAGCGGATAGCTGAGCGCCGTGAACAGCGGTCCGTAGGTGGTCGGAGTGTGGGTCCACTGCACGCCGACGAGCTGGTACAAGGGGTCGAAGGCGATCGCGTTTGGACCGTGCAGGTAGGGGTTGATGTTGTAGATCGACCCGAGCCGGCCGTACGCGATGTAGCTGAACAGGTCGGTCGAGAGCAACGGCGGGGCGAGCAGGACCAGCCCGTTGAGGACGGCGATGCTGATCAGCACCGCGCGCCGCGAGAGGCGGCTGGAGGCCCACAGCGCGACGGCGTAGAAGACGAACATCAGGATCAGGGCGGCGATCATGCCGACGAAACCGATGTTGAGCTCCACGTGCGAGAAGATCCCGTTGAGCCCGACGTGCGACAGGGCTCCGCCCAACCATTCGAGGGGGCGCAGGGACTGCGGCAGCAACACCTGCGTGTGCGCCGCCGACAGCGAGATCATCAACGCGGTGATCAGCAGCCCGCCCAGGCCAATCAAACCCGTCGGCGAGGACAGGCCCCCGCGGGTAGGCGTGTCCTGCGCGCTGCACTCGGGCGCGCCGACTGGGTGTCCGGCTCCAACCGGCTCGCGAGCCCTCATCCCACCGATGATGGCATGCCCGACGGGCGGAACGTCGCCCGCGTCCGGTAGAAGGGCGCCGATCGGCGCCCGGTGTAAAGACGGCGTCAGCTCTCAGCGGCGGATCGTGCCGTGTGCCGGATCAGGCCGCCCGGGACGCCGCCGGCGACGGCTCCCAGCTGATCCGCACGTCGATGTCGGCGAACTCGGCGTACCGGTTGCGGGTCAGCCAGTGCGGGATGGCGTCGACCACGACGTACTGCGCCGGCGCCCACAGGGCCACCCAGCCGATGACGACGATTGCCTGGCTCACGCCGGCGATGAACACGTCGTCGGTGAGGCGTTCAAGCGCCGTCGAGACGATGATCGTCGCCAGAAACACCACCGTTCCCACCCACGCGGTGACCCGTTGGCGGCGCGAGAAGTGCAGGGCGTGGCGGTAGGGGCCGGCGAACGTCCTGATACTGGAGCGAACGGCCATGACGATCGCCGCCGCATCGGTGCCGGCCCGATCGCCGTCCGGCGCGTAGATCGTCAGCGAGCCCGGCGGATTGTCGCGAACCAGCTCCCAGCTGTCGACGAGATAGCCTCGTACCTCGTCGGCGAGCGTTCGCTCGGCCACCGGCCGAGCATCGAATTCGGAGAACAGCGCGTCGATCGAAGCGACCCTGATCGCGAACTCGCCATGGCCGGTCCGCGGATGGGAGGCCGATACCCGTCGTGGCATCGGCGAGAAGGTTAAGGAGTGGCCCGGATGCCGGGAAAAGCGTCGCGCAGCGCCAGCTCCGTCGACCAGAACGCGAGCTCGCCCCACGGGATCTCCGGTGCAGCGAACCGCCGAACCTCGACCGCCTCGGGCGTAGTCTGGGGATCGCCGAGGGCGCGGGCCAGGTAGACGATCAGGACCACGCGGTCGTCGGGGCGCGAGTAGACGCCGACGAGATCCCCGAGCTCGATGGCGATGCCCAGCTCCTCGTCGGTCTCCCGGCGGGCCGCATCGGGGACCGACTCGCCGAGATCGACGAATCCGCCGGGGAACGTCCACCGACCCCGCCCTGGATCAAAGCCCCGGCGCAGCAGGATCACTCGCCCCCGGTCATCGAGCGGGATCGCGGCGGCGACCGGCTTCGGGTTGTAATAGGCGGCGTAGCCGCAATGCGGGCACGTGATTCGTTGCGGGAACTCCACCTTCGCCGGCTGGCCGCACCGCGGGCAGAAGCGGGCCTCGGCCAGGGCGGGATTGAGCGCCGCGTCCATCCGGGTGATCCTAGGCGGCCTGCGGAAAGCCTCGACGCTGGTCAAGCCAGCGGGGTCTCGTCAAGCTGCCCGGTCAGTTCGGCCACCGACTCGTACACCCCGGCAACGCCCGCGTCTTCGAGCTCGGCGGCGCTGAAGCCTCCGGTCATGACGGCCAGCATCGGCACCTTCGCCTGGCGAGCGGCCTCGGCATCCCAGGGGGTGTCACCGATCATCACCGCGCTCCGCGGAGCGGCATCGACGCTGGAAAGCGCGGCGCGGACGAGGTCCGGCGCCGGTTTGGTGGCTTCGACGTCGGCCGAGGTGGTCCAGCCGTCGGCGAGCTCGCGGGCGCTGAGCAGCTCCAGATAGTGATCGACCTCGGCGGCCTTGGCCGAGGACGCGAAGACGATCTGATGGCCGCGGCGCTTGAGCTCTGAGATCAGCTCACGAGCCCCCTGCATCGTCTCCACCTCGCCGATCAGCTCCCGGTAGAGGATCTCCTCGGCGGTGCGGATCACCTCGCCGTCACGGCGCTCGGTCTCTTCGCTGGTCAAGGCCGAGATCAGCTGGTCGCCCCCCATCCCGATGTGACGGTGGATCCGCCAGATCGGCAGCACCAGCCCCTGCTGACGAAAGGCGCGGTACCACGCGAGGGCGTGCTGATAGTTGGTGTCGACGAGGGTTCCGTCGATGTCGAGAATGGCGAGCATGGCTGCTGCCCTACCCGCGATGCCCGGGGCCTCACCGATTCGATCAGCCGCTGCTCAGCGACTCCCGGATCAGCGACGGCAGCTTGAGCGCCAGCTGCGGGATGTCAGACCGAGACGCCGACAGCGCCTCGCTCAGCGCCGGGGCCGCGGCTGATTCGATCGCCGGGCCGTGCCCGACGAGCAGCCGCTCCGGCGATCGCGAGCCCAGCGCCGCCCGCGGCGGGGTGAGGCGCAGCAGGGGATGGACGCCCACCGGGCGCCCGAGTCCAAACGCGGGGGCGGTGCCGACCGCCTCGGCCACGACCAGCGTCCGCTCCGCCGCCCACCACAGCGCCACTTCCCGCCACCATCGCTGCGAGACGACCGGCACGACCGCGAACTGACTGTCGGGGATCGCCGCCGGTATCCGCAGCAGCGGCACCTCCAGCCGCCGGGCGATGTCGGCACAGTCGCGGTCGTGGCGGTCCAGCAGCTGGATCACCGCCGCCGGCCGCCCGAGCTCGGCGGCGGCACTCAGCGCGACCTCATCGGCGAAGGGATCGATCAACCACACCCGGCCGTCGGCGTGCAGCGCGTGAGCGGCGCGGCCCATGGCGCTGCTCTCCACCCAGGTCAGGCCGACGGAATGGCGTTGGATCGAGCTGGTCATCGTCGGGACGTAGCATCCCATCCTCGGTGACCGAGCCGCTCCGAGACAATCCGATCCTCCCGCACTGGCCGCCGGGCACGGTGCTGATCCTGGTCACCGCCGGGGAGCCCCCGCACGCGATCCCGGTCTCGGCCGCGGTCCGGGCGGGCGACCGGCGCGTCCTGCTGGGACTCGGACAGGGCCGTGACTCGCTGCGGCGTCTGCGGCAGGATCCGCGGGTGTCGCTGGTGATCACCACCGGCGGCGACGTGACGGTCACCGCCTACGGGCGCGCGCAGGTGCGCGCCGAGCCGGCCGCCGACGGGGTCGCGGCCGTCGAGCTCGAGGTGGCGCGCGTGCAGGATCACAACCGGTCCACCTTCGTTATCGAGTCCGGCGTCGGCTGGCGCTGGACCGATGCGCAGGCGCGCTCGCGCGACGAGGAGGTGCGGGAGGCGCTGCTCCGCCTCGCCGGCAGCTGAGCTACTCAGCAGGGGCGCCATTGAGGTGCCAGAGGCCGTCGAAGCCGACGTGCTCCTCCGCGGCCACGCGCCCCAGCTGCTCCCGCGCCTCATCCAGGCCGATCCCGCAGACCGTCGCCACCTCCACCGTGGCCAGGGGCTCGCCGGCCCAATCCAGCACCTCGCGGACGTCCTCGGGGTCGGGTCGCCGCGCGGCGTCGGGCGCCAGGTTGGCGATCGCCACCTCGTAGGCGGCCAGCGGCTGGAAACCCGGGACCGCGAGCTCCGCGTCAGCGCCGTCGGCCTCGATCTCATACGACGGACAGGTGTAGCGATAGCCGTCGTCGGTCCGGGCGAGCTTGTGCGCGAGCGCCACCGCTTGGCGCCCCGGCTGACGAGACGCGGCCAGGTCCTCCCGCAGCAGCGCCTCGGTCTCGGGCTCGGTCAGCCATCGCTCCAGTGCGTCGGGATCGATCCCGGCGCGTTGCGCGGCGGCTCGGAGCGTCTCGGGCTCGTCCAGCATCCAGCCTGAGAAGTGCAGCACCCGGAGGGCTCGCAGCATCGCCCGCTCGCGCTCGGGACGATGACGGCGGACGGCGACGACGGCGCGGCAGGCGGGGACGGTGCCGGCCGTGCGCGCTCGCAGACCGGTGTCCATAGGCATGTGATGCTCGTGCGCCAGGCGGCGCAACGAGGCCGACATGCGCTCCGGCGTGAAGCCGCGGTCGGCATAGACGCTCGCGTCCTCGGCGAGGCCGACCATCCGCAGCTCCCACTGCAGGTGATCGCCGTAGAGCCAGTCCAGCCGGCGACGCGACGGCTCCGCCGACCAGGCGAACGGGCAGGCGGGGTCAGTGTATTCGGTGATCTTCAGTTCGGGCATGTACCGCGGATGATCGCAAAGCCGATACCCCGGCTTGCGCCGGGGTTTGTGGATTGCGGGGTCAAGTGGTCGTTCGCGCAGGTCCGGTCGCACGGAGGCCGCTCGAATGCGAGCGCACCTGCGGGGGCGGCCACTAGGCTCCACAGGGATGCCTGAACTGCCCGAAGCCGAGCGCGCCCGCGGCGTCCTGGAGAGCGTCCTGGGCCGGCGGATCGCCAGCGTCGACGACTCCGACGCCTACGTGTCGCGGCCACATTCTCCGGGCGAGATCGCCGGTGCCCTGGTCGGGCACGAGTTCGCCAGCGTCCACCGGCGCGGGAAGTTCATGTGGCTGGAGACCGGGGACGGCCCGGTGCTGGGCCTGCACCTGGGAATGGCCGGCCGGATCGTCGTTGACGGCCTGGACGACACGTCGCCCTACGACCGGTTCGCGATCGAGTTCGAGGACGGGACACGGATGGCCCTGCGCGACAAGCGGCGCCTCGGCCGGGCAGTGCTGAATCCCGACTACAGCCACGTCGGCCCCGACGCCGCCGCGATCGGGCGCGACGAGTTCCGCCGGCGGATCGGCTCGGGCGACACCGCGATCAAGGCCCGGTTGCTCAACCAGCACGCGATCTCCGGGATCGGCAACCTGCTCGCCGACCAGGCGCTGTGGCAGGCGCGGATCGGCCCGCAGCGGCGCACCTCGTCGCTGTCGGAAGACGAGCTGGATCGCCTGCGCCGGGAGCTGCGCTCGGCCGTCCGCTCGGCGATTCGCAAGGGCGGCGCGCACACGGGCAAGTTCGTCCCGGCGCGCGGGCGCCAGGGAACCTGCCCGCGCTGCGGCCACGCCCTGTCGCGCGGCGTCGTCGGGGGCCGGACCACCTACTGGTGCCCCGTCTGCCAGCGGTGACGGCGGCGTAGACTGCCGCCGCACGTCCCGCGTCCACAGAGGGGGAGATCGACGGCTCGCAGTCTCGCTCGGTTGCGCGGCCTGGCGCTCGCGACCGTCCTCATGTCTGCGCTGGCTACGGCGACGGCGAGCGCCCGGCTGCGGGTCACCTGGTTGCACAGCTATGCCGCGCCGGGAACGCCGGCCCCATACGACCGGGTCGGGGTGGTCAAGGTGGGCGCTCGCAACGCCCGCAACGTGCTCGTGCTCGAGCCCGGCACCTCGGCCGGGAGCGCCTACTTCGTGCCCCTGGCGAGATGGATCGTGTCCCGCGCGCCGGGATGGCAGGTGTGGTCGGTGGAGCGGCGCGAGAATCTGCTCGAGGACCAATCGATGCTCAACCGCGCCAAGGCGGGCCGGGCGAGCCCGACCGCGCTGTTTGACTACTACCTCGGATATCTGGCGGATCCGGGCATCAAGCACCACATCCAGCCGGTGCCCGACTCCCGGGTGGGCTTCGCCCGCCAGTGGGGGATGAGGGTGGCGGTGGCGGACCTCCGCACGGTGATCGCCGCCGCTCGCAGGCTCGGCGGCAAGGTCGTGCTCGGCGGGCATTCGCTCGGCGGGTCGATCGTGACCGCGTATGCCACCTGGAACTTCGGCGGCCGGCCGGGGGCCGACGCACTGGCGGGACTCGTCTACGACGACGGCGGCAGCGCCGGCCCGCCGGTGACCGCGGCCGCCGCCGAGCAGGAGCTCCACGCGCTGCGGGCGAGCACCCCGTGGCTGGCGTTCAGCGGCGTCCCGGCGCCCGAGCTGGGGCTGTTCGCGGCGGTCGGGTCCACCGAGGCGCTGATCGCCCCGAACCAGCCCTCGCTGGCGCAAGCGTTCGCGTTCACGCCCCCCGTGCTGAAGCCGCCGGTGCCGGCCACCAATCTGGCCACGTTCGGCTACGACACCGACCCCGCGACCTCGAAGCTGGTGTTCGCCTCCCAGGCCCACGTCGGCACGCTGAATACCAGCGTCAGCCCCGCCGGCTGGTCTCGCGACGGGGCCCTGACTCCGATCCGCCGCTGGGCGGCGATGCTGTCGGGCAACGGGCTGAGCGGGGTCGACGGCAGCGAGTGGTACTTCCCGCAGCGGCTCACCGACGACGCCGGAGCGGTCGACCAGGGCAACCCCAATCCCGCCCAGAGGATCCTCGGCGTCCGGGCCACGCTCGGCCACGAGCTGCCTCGACGGTTGCGGATCTACGCGTTCGGCGCTTACGGCGGATCGGCGGTCACCGCGGATGCGGCGGCGCTGGCCAAGCAGTCGCGGATACCGCGCCGCCAGCTGCTGCTGGTCGACCGCCACGCCACCTACGCCCACAACGATCCCGCCGCGGCCTATCCCCAGAACGCCTTCTTTGACAACCTGCTCCGGTTCCTGGCCGAGATCGATCGGCGCCCCGGTGGGTTGACCGGCTAGAGCCCGCCATCGGCGGCCTCGGCGCGTGGGCGCGTCACGCTGCAGCGTGCGGCTCGGGCGACTAGACGAGCGCCGGCTCGCCGCGCAGCTCCTGCTCAAAAGGCAGGGACTCGCGCCCCAGTTCGCCGTTGACGCCCACTCGGTAGGCGCCCACCCGCCGCAGCGGGGGCGAGTACGCGTGGATCGTCACCGCCGGGCCGTGGCCGGCGTGCAGCACGCGATGGATGGCGGTCGGCGGCACGGCGAACGTGGTTCCGGCGCTCAGCTGGCGAGACCGCGGCGGACCGCCGACAGTCAGCCGGTCCTCACGCACGCTGCCCGCGACGACGGTGATGCCGGCGGCGGAGTCATCGTGGTCGTGAAAGCCGGTGTCGGAATCCTGGCTCCAGCAGATCACCCAGGCGTTGACGTCCTCGTCGTCCCAGATCTGCTCGTAGACGCGGGTGGCGTCGTGTCGCACCAGATGCTGCCAGCGGTCGGGCGTGGCCGCCAAACCGGCGGCGAAGCGCTCCAGCGCCGTGATCGACAGGCTCATGCGAATGCCCTGGCCGGCGCCACCAGCTGCGTGGCATTGGTCATCAGCTCCGCCTCCCGTCCGGTCGGGACGGGCTCGATCACCGGGCGATCCGAGCCATACACGAGCTGGGCGGGGCCCACGCAGCGCGCCATCGCCTCGACCATCATCGGCCCGTAGCTCGATGTGTCGTAGGACGTCAGGGGGTCGCGCAGCTCGATGGCGGGGCCGCCGCGTGCGATGAGGCGCTCGGCGAACAGCGGCGCGCCGCCGGCGAGCATGCCGAACAGCACCCGCAGTCGCGGCAGCTCGCGCCGTCCGAAGGCGCCGAAGGTCAGCCATGCGGCCTGCATCTGCGACACGTAGTCGGTGAGCGCCGTCCACCACAGCGGGTCCTGCAGACAGGGTTCGCGGGTGGCGCAGCCTCCGGGGTGCACGAACAGCGGCACACCGCAGGCCTGCACGTGCTCGAGCGCCGGCAGGGTCTCCTCCAGCGCCGAGCGGTCGGCCAGTGCTCCCGCTGGGAGCGAGATGCCCACGCAGCCGCGCGCCAGCACCGCGTCGACCGCCGCCGGCTCGGGCGCGCGCGCCGGGATCGGCCCCCAGGCCCGGAACGGCAGCCCGAGCGCCAGCACGCCGTCGAGGTGAGCGGCAATCAATTCGGCGGCCACCTCGGGCACGAGCATCTCGATTCCGGTCGGCGTCGAGATCGCCACCACCGCCTGTTCGAGCCGGTCGGCCTCCAGCAGGCGGTGGCGAGCCGCCGGGGACTCGGCCGCCTCGTTGATCACGCACGGCAGCTCGCCCGGGCAGTGCAGTACGGTGAGCCCATCGCTGCGGCGCACGAACGGGGGGCACCGGCGAGCGGCGAGGGCATCGAGCAGAGGCTCGGTCCAGACGTGTTGGTGGAGGTCGGTGCGCACCGTCGGCAGGTCAAAAGCCAACTAACCTCACCAACTTTATCAGGTTTACCGGCCGAAGGTTGGACCGGTCGGATCCCGGCGTCGCGTCAGTTGGTGTAGCTGAACCCCGCGGTGGTGGTACCCCGGCCGCTACCGGTGAAGTAGCTCTCGACGGTCTGGACTGTCACCGGCACCTTGGTGCCGGCCGGCCCCGCGGGCGACGTTGCCCGCACTTCGCTGGTGGCGCCGCAGTCCAGGTCACTTTTCACGGCCGAGAACGAAGCCGCGACCGCGTTACCGAAGAAGACCTGCAGCGGGCAGCCCAGGTTGGCGCCGTGCACCCGGGTCGCCGTGCCGCCCGCGGCCGGCCCCGAGCTAGGAGTCACCGAGGTGACCCGAGGGTCGCCCGGCGGGTAGAGCCACAGCTCGTCGGCTGGGCTGGTTGCGCTGCAGCCGCTCACCGTGCACAGCTGGACGTCGTCGAGCCCGGGGTTGATCTGGGGCGTGGAGCTGTCCACCTCGTCGTCGGAGACCACTCGGTAGGTGTACTGGGTGCCGAACGACGGGCCGCTGGCGCTGTCGGTGAACTGGATCGGGCCGGTCAGCTGGCCGGCGAAGCCGCGGCCGTCGATCTGGATCGGGGTGCCGCCGCTGTCCGACGCGCCCGAGACCCCGTCCAGCCGCTTGGCGTTCTGCGTGTTGGTCACCGAGGTGACGGTCGGGATGCCGGCGTACGTCGCGCTCGCCGGCGCGGACTGCCCGGCGAGCGTGCGCACGCTGACCGGGATCGTGAACGGATCGACCGTCGTGGGCTGTGCGGGGGCGACGATCTGGATCTCGGTCCCGGAGACGAACTGGTAGTCGGTGTCGACCGAGGACTCGTCGCCGGGGTCGCCGAAGTCGACCCAGTCGATCGCCAGCGGGCTGAAGCCGCGGCCGTGGATCGTGATCAGCGTGTCACCGCTCTCGCTCGCCAGGCTGGCCGCCCCGCTCGAGGTCGACACCGAGGTGATCGCCGGCTGGGGCAGATAGTCGTACTCGTCCGGCGCGGGGACGCCCTCGCAGCCGCAGCCGGCGGGGAGCACGGTGTCGCCCAGCGAGTTGGTTGCGTAGGCGCCCTCGTAGGGCGCGGGGATCTTCGCGACCGGGCTGAGGCCGTGGGCGTTGCCGACGCGCACCAGCGTCTGGCAGATGTCGTTGCTGGCGTTCTCGCCGGCGTAGACGCCGCCGGTCGGCAGCGGCGAGCACGTCGTCGAGGGCGCGTACGCGGGCGGGGTCACCGTGATCCGGTTGTCGTTGTCGACGACGAACGACGAGGCGGCGACGCCGCCGAACGTCACGCGGGTGGCGCCGGTGAAGCCCGAGCCGAGGATCGTCACCGCGGTGGGGGTGCTGCGCAGTCCGCCGGTGGGGCTGACCGCGCTCACGCTGGGGACCGCGCCGCCGGCGTTGGTGTCGACGTAGTCGAACTTGGACGCCGCCGTGGTCGCGCTCGACTGATCGTCCCGCAGCGTGACGACGACGTTCGCCGGTCCCGAGCCGTCCTGGGGCGCGGGCGAGTCGGGCGGGAGCGTCTGCCGGGCGGCGGGCATCTGCACCCGGATCGTGGTCGGCCCGGTGACGTGGATGCTCGCTGCCGGCAGCGGGAACGTTCCGACCTGGACGCCCGCTACCTCGTCGGTGGCGCCTGCGGCGAAGCCGGACCCGGTGATCGTGACCGTCTCGCCACCGGCGGTCGAGCCCGAGGCGGGCGACAGCCCGGTGACGGTCGGACGGCTGCTGGCGCTTGCGGCGGCGCACAGGTAGTACGCCAGTCCGGCGGTGCCGTCGTCGCCGGTCAGCTCGGGCGAGCCCAGCCCGGTGGCCAGGTCGTAGCCGGTCGTGGCCGGGAACACCTGGCCGTTGCGCAGGTCGTAGACATCGTTGTTGCCGGTCGTGATGTCGTGAAACGACGCGGCGTATTGGCTCGGGTTCGACGCGACCGCATAGAGCAGCGGGCTGGCGAAGCCGACCCCCCGGGCGGTCGTCGTCGACTGCGCGCACGTGGGCGAGGCGTTGACGTCGGCCAGCATCGCGGCCCAGATCGGCGCCGCAGACGAGGTCCCGCCCGTGGTCGTCCACCCCTTGCCGGGGTAGACGCCCGCGTACGCGGCGCTGTAGACGGTCACCGAGCCGGTGTACTCGTCCGCTTGGGCAGAGACGTCGGGCAGCAGCCGGCACGGCGTCGTCGCGGTCGCCCCCGGAATCGTCGACTGACAGAAGTTGGTCGGAAAGCCAAACTCCTTCTCGACCGCGGCGGCGTTGCGATACGCGGCGCTGCCGGGCACCGCGATCCCCGGCACTCGGGCGGCCCGCTGCCAGCTCGGCATCTCCCACGCCTGCGAGATGCCGCCGCCGCCGGCGCCGCCGTTGGGCCCGTCGTTCCATACCTGCTCGGCCGGCGGCGAGCTCGAGGCATCGGTGATGGAGGTGCCACCGACCGCGACCACGTAGGGCTGGCTGGAGGGATCCTCGACCGACACCGGGTTCTGTCCGGGCGCCACGTTCGGCGTCTCGTTGACGTTGCAGTCGTCCGCGCCGTTGTCGCCGGCGGCGTCGAACACCGTCTGCCCCTGCGCGGCGGCCTGCTCGAACAGGTTGTTTTCGGCCTGCTCGAGGCCGGTCTGGCCCTGCTCGACGGACTGTTCGCACAGCCCCCAGCTCGTGCTCACGACCTGATCCTGGTCGGCGTTGATGATCGCCGTGTACTCATCGAGGGAGTCGTAGTCGGTGTCCTCGCCGGTGAACGGCCCCTCGTAGACGTCGATCGTCGCCCCGGGCGCCATCGCCGAGACGTCCTCGATGTCCAGGCTTGCCTCCCCGCTACCGGGGCCGGAGGGCTCACCGCCGTCGACGGGATGGACGTGAAGCCGCGACATCATCGCCGCGGCCTGCCCTGCGCCGAAGTAACAGGTGTCGAAGGTCTCGATGTCGGAGCGGGCGAACTGCTCGTTCTCATACAGCGCGATGTGCTGGCCGGCGCCGAGGTCGCCGGCTCCGTACAGGCCGAAGGCGCCATAGGCGTTGGCTATCTGGTCGTCGGTGAGCCCGTCGTTGTGCACCGCCGCCGCGCGGGCAGCGCCGCACGGTGTCGGCGAGCCGGAGGGGTGAGGGAACGTGGCCGCACGGGCGGCCGCGTGATCGGCGATCTGGGACGGCGACGCGTGCAGCAGGCCCGCGGTTTGCTGACGGCTGAGGTTGTCCAAACCGACGACGGTCGTCACCGCCGGCGCGATCGATGCCGGCACGCGGATCGCCGACGTCGCGCCTCGGCCGATCGTGCCGTTGCGCAGCCGGATGCGCTCCAGCCTCGTTGAGAACGCTCGCTGCACAGTTGAAGCCGCGCCCGTGAACGGGACGAGCAGGCCGTCGCTGGACGCCGCGGCGACCCCCAGGCCGTCACGCTGCAGCTGCTCGCGGACGCCGGCGATCGCTGCCCCGGTCGGCCCGAACCGTCCGGCGAACTGGCCGGGGGCGAGGTAGTGGCCGAACTGCGGGGAGCTCTTGTCGCTGACGGCGGCGACGAACGCCTGCAGCGCAGCGGGGTCACGCGGCGCCAGCACGACGGCGCCGGTGATCGCCGTCGACGGCGATACTGGCCCGGCGGCGCTGGCGCCGCGTGGAAGCGTCGACGCGGGGGCGACCCGGACAGGGGCGGGCGCGCCCGCCGAGGCAGACGACGCGATCGCGACCATCGTCAGCAGCGCCGCGGCTATCAGCAGCGACCACCGCCGTCCGTGGCCCGAGCCCCCACCAAAGTCAGGCTGACTCAGCATCCCCCTACCGTCCTCTTCGAGGTTTGTCCGATCCCCGCCGCAGCCAATCACTAACGCGGCCGCGGCAAACTACCACCGCCCGCGATCGCCCGTCAAACCATTGCGTCGCGCTGCGTAGACCGCGCCGCGCCAGGCGAGGTTGGCCGCTTCCGACGCATCAACGCCGCCGCTGTCACCGAGCCGGCACCGCAGGCCGGGCTAGACTCGCCGCCAGGCAGGGACCTCGTCAGAGAGGAGAGTCATGGCAGCGGGAGACCGCGTCCCCGTCGTCGGCAGCGAACGCACGCTGGTAGTCGGCGACAACCGCGTTGGCGATGTGGATCCGGACGCGACAGTCGAGGTGACCGTGTACCTGCGCCCGCCGGCGCCGGCCGACTGGGTCGACGCGGAGGCGGAGCGACCCCCTGCCGAGCGTCGCCGCCTGGAACGCGAGGAGTGGGCAGAGGCGCACGGGGCAAGTGGCGAGGATGTGGCCGCGGTCACCTCGTTCGCCAACAGCTTCGGACTGACCGTGACCGGCGTCGACCCGGCGCGGCGGACGGTCAGCCTGCAGGGGCCTGTGCGGGCCGCGGTCGCCGCCTTCGAGGCGCGGATCATGGGCCGGTATGCGTCATCGGGCAGCGACCAGAGCTACCGGGGGCGTACCGGCGGCCTGACGGTGCCGAGCGAGCTGGGCGAGATCGTCACCGGCGTGTTCGGGATCGATGACCGGCCGCAGGCCAGGGCGCGGATCCGGTTTGACCCGAATGCACAGACGTCGTTCACCCCGCTGCAGGTGGCGCAGGCCTACGCGTTTCCGACGTCGGCCACGGGCGCGGGCGAGACCGTCGGGATCATCGAGCTGGGCGGCGGGTACAGCACCAGCGATCTGGCCACCTACTTCGCGGGCCTTGGGCTGCCGGCGCCGACGGTGACCGCGGTCAGCGTCGACGGCGCCGCCAACTCACCGGGCGCCGACCAGAATGCCGACGGCGAGGTGATGCTCGATATCGAGATCATCGGCGCGGTCGCGCCCGGCGCCGGCATTGTCGTCTACTTCGCTCCCAACACCGATCAGGGCTTCCTGGATGCGGTGTCGACCGCAGTCCACGACACCACCCACAAGCCCTCGGTGGTCTCGGTCAGCTGGGGCCAGTCAGAGGACGCCTGGACCGCCCAGGCTCGCACCGAGATGGAGCAGTCGCTGACCGCGGCGGGCGCGCTCGGCGTGACCGTGACGGTGGCGGCCGGCGACAACGGATCCACCGACGGGGTCAGCGACGGCCAGCAGCACGTGGACTTCCCGGCCTCGGCGCCGCACGCGCTGGCCTGCGGCGGCACCACGCTCAATCTGTCGGGGGAGCAGATCTCCTCGGAGACGGTATGGAACACCCCGGGCGACGGTGCCACCGGAGGCGGCGTCAGCCGGCAGTTCGCGCCGCCGAGTTACCAGTCCGCGGCCCAGGTGCCGGACAACGTCGACACCAACGCCGCCGGGCGCGGGGTGCCCGACGTGAGTGGTGACGCCGACCCGGGCACGGGCTACCGCATCCGCGTCGACGGCTCCGACCAGACGGTCGGCGGCACCAGCGCGGTCGCGCCCCTGTGGGCCGGGCTGACCGCACTGCTCAACCAGGCGCTCGGCGCGCCGCTGGGCTTCGCCCAGCCCCGGCTGTATCCGCTGCTGGGGACGGCGGCGTACCACGACGTCAGCCAGGGCAGCAACGGTGCCTACGACGCCAGACCGGGGTGGGACGCATGCACCGGTCTCGGCTCGCCCGACGGGGCCGCGCTGGCCTCCGGGCTCGGCTCCGGCTGAGAGACGGACAGCCGGCGGGAACTAGCCCACAGCCTCGGGGCTCGGCTCCGGCTGATCCGCCCACAGCCGCCGGCCCAGCCCCGATGCCCGCGCCACCGGCCGGGCGACGGCGGCCCGAACGGCCTCCTCGGTGCCGGCGAGGATCAGCCGCCGTCGCGCTCGGGTGGCGGCGGTGTAGAGCAGCTCGCGAGTCAGGATCCGCGAGCCCGGCTCGGGGAGCAGCACGGCGGCCGCGTCGAACTGAGAGCCCTGGCTCTTGTGGATCGTCATCGCATACACGGTGTCGACCGTCCCCAGCCGGGCCGTGCTGTGCTCGACGATCTCCGTGCCGCGCAGGAACGCCGCCGCCACCCGATCCTCCCCGGCGCGGACGACG
This sequence comes from uncultured Actinomycetota bacterium, assembly GCA_963830395.1. Taxonomy (GTDB): domain Bacteria; phylum Actinomycetota; class Thermoleophilia; order Solirubrobacterales; family Solirubrobacteraceae; genus Palsa-465. Next base: position 181,252 of record CAWHMI010000018.1, on the reverse strand, counting down.
ACGCCGGTGTCCCCGTTGTTGAGCCGTAGCTCGTAGTCGTTCTCGTTGATCAGCAGCGGCCGGCCGGGATACCAACGATCGGCGGGATCGAAGTCGTCGATCACGGTCGTCAGCCAGCTCTCGATCCTCGCCGTCCAGGTCGATACCCCGTACGGTCCGCGCCGGTGGGCGCACAGGATCCGGAAGCCGCCGAGCGCGTCCAGCGCCGGCCGCGGCCGCCCTTCCCGCGCGGCGGCCAACATCGTCCGCGCGGCGCTCAGCGCCGGCTCGAGGACCTCGCCGAGCCGCGGCGCCGCCGCGACGTCGCCCTCCAACCAGCTGATCCCTTCCGGCGGATCCCGCAGCAGCGCGATAACGCGGTCGCCGTCCCCGGATCGGATCGCCGACGCCAGCCGGGCGATTCCGCTCCCGAAGCGGTGCACGCGCTCAAGGACGACGATTCCGGGGCCGCTACGCCCGCGAGCCGGGCCGACGATGTCGCCGAGGACGGCGCCGGCCTCGATCGAGGCAAGCTGACCCGGGTCGCCGACCAGGACCAGCCGCGCGCCGCTTCGCAGCGCCTCGATCAGCCGCGCCATCAGTGACAGCGACACCATCGAGGTCTCGTCGACGATCACCACGTCGTGCGGCAGGCGCCGGTTGCGGTCGTGGCGAAACCGGCTGTTGCTGCCGGGGCGCCACCCCAGCAGCCGATGGATGGTGGTGGCGGGAAGCGCTCGCAGCTGGTCGCGGATCTCAGGGACGACGTCCAGCCGGCCGGCCTCGTCGTGCACGGCCTGCGCCAGGCGCGCCGCTGCCTTGCCGGTCGGCGCCGCGAGCGCGATCAGCGGGAAGCGCTCCCCCGCGGCGCGGGCCTGCTCGCTCAGCAGCGCCACGATCCCGGCCACCGTGGTTGTCTTGCCGGTGCCCGGGCCGCCGGCGATGACGGCCAGCCGGCGGCGGACCGCGGCCTCGGCGGCCTGGGACTGGCGCCCGTCGGGATCGTCGGCGAACAGGCGGGCCACGCCTTCACGCAGCAGCTCGCGGTCGATCCGCGGGGCTGGTCGGGCGGCCATCGCGCGCAGGGATCGGGCGACCTGGACCTCCTCGGCCCAGTAGCGATCCAGGTACAGCCACGACCCGTCCAGGTGCAGCGGGCGCGCCGGGTCGGTGGCCGCGGGCTCGCCGGTGACCGCGGGCTCGCCGGTGACCGCGGGCTCGCCGGTGACCGCGGGCTCGCCGGTGACCGCGGGCTCGCCGGTGACGAGCGGGCTCGACGCGACCTTCCGGATCCAGGCCTCCGGCTTCGGCCAGTCCAGCGCCGCCAGATCGACGGGCTCGTCAGCGTCGACCGCGGCCGTCTCGCGGATCCGCGACAGGTCCACGTGCACGTGGCCGAGCCGGGGGCCCCGCACCGCCAGCGCGACCGCCAGCAGCACCGCGTCGTCGGACTCGCCGGTCAGGCGCGCCAGCTGCCGGGCGACGTGCACGTCGGCGCCGGCGATCACCCCCGCGTGATTGAACTGGCGCAGGAGCCCAGAGGCGCGCCGCACCAACCGGACCTCGAACGGGTCGCTCTCCGCGGTCACGGCTCCCGCCCTCCGCCATCCAGGGCGTCGCTCAGCGCCGGCACCAGTCCCGACGGGGCCGCCCAGCCGAACACGCCGTAGGGCGCGCCGCTTGGCCGGGGCGCGTCGGCGCCGCGCATCCCATCGGCGCCGCCCGTCCCATTGACGCCACGCATCCCATCGGCGCCGCCCGTCCCATTGACGCCACGCATCCCATCGGCGCCGCTCATCCCCCGGACGAACAGGTAGACCACGCCGGCGAGATTGCGCTCGGGCTGATAATCCGGCAACCGCCAGCGCAGGAATCGATGCAGCGCGACGGCGTAGAGCAGCGCCTGGAGCGCATAGTGGCGGCGGAGCATCTCGTAGGTGATCGCCTCCGGCCGGTAGTGGTGGGTAGTCAGCGGCTCATCGGGGCCGCCCAGCCAGTTGGTCTTGTAGTCGAGGACCGCGAACCTCGCCGATGCCGGGTCGGCGCCGGCCACGCGCGGTACGCGCACGACCAGGTCCAGGCTCCCGGTCAAAAAGCCGCGCACGCTCTGGCGCAGCGCAACATCGCCGAGACGGTCGGCGTAGCCGGCCAGCGGGTCGTCGGGGCGCGTGTGCGCGCGCAAGACGTCCGCGATCCGGCTCAGCGTCACCCACCCGCTGGGCTGGTCGCCGCCGGCCAGCGGGAGCTCGAAGCCGAGCTCGTCGAGGCGGTCGCCGCGCTCCACGTCGCGCAGCCGGGCGCCGTTCAGGACCGGGCCGAGCGGCGTGTCGATGACCGCCCGCAGGCCGCTCGCCAGCGCCTCCGGAGAGCCGATGTCGACCGCGCGGCGGCCCTGGACCTCGTCGATCCGAACCATCAGCTCAGCGTCGATGTCCGGCGCCGCGAAATCGGTGGCCTCCATGACACGGTGCACGAACGTCCCGACATCGACCCCGGGGGGCAGCCCGGCCAGCGGCGACGGCGTCGCCTGGCCGATCGTCGGCGCATCTCCGGTGGACGCCGGTGCGGTCACTGCCGCCGCCTGCCCGAACATCTCCCCGGCCGGGGGGGTGGGGACCTGCCCGGTGGGCTCATCGGCGAGCAGGGGCTGCTCGGGCTCGCTGCTGACCCAAGCGTCGTGGCTGGCGGCGGTGATATCGGTGTAGGAGGTGCGCCGCCAGCGCAGGTCCAGCGTGCGGTGAAACTGCGACGCGGCGAGCTTCGCGGATTCCGGCGGCGCTCCCCTCCAGTGCGCCGCGGTGGCGGGCAGCGCCGAATGTTCGACGCTGATCCGATCCGGCCCGCCGGCGGCCTGCACCAGCTTACGCAACCGAGCGAGCACGGCGGCGTCGCCCGGCGTCGATGATCCGCTCGGCGCGACGTCTCCGTTCGCGTCGCGGGCGAACAGGAGCCGTCCCAGGGGGGAGTTGCGGCTCTCATACGAGCCCGCCCACCACACGACGGCCTGGTGGCGGGCCCGGGTCAGCGCCACGTACGCGAGCCGGAGGTCCTCGCCCCGCTGCTCGGTGATGAACTGCTGGCGGTGGTGGTCGTACTCGTGGCCCTCCAGGGCCACGTCGATGGTCCGTTCATCGTTGGCCGCCGGATCGTGGAAGAACACGGGCCGCGCCGGCTTCTCGGGTATGTACCCCGGCTCCCAGAGAAACGGCAGGTACACGATCGGGAACTCGAGGCCCTTGCTGCGGTGGATGGTGAGGACCTGCACCGCCTCGGCGTCTGACTCCAGCCGCCGGCTGCGTTCCTCGTCGGCGGTATCCGTCTGCGCCTCGAGAATCCGCGTGCGCAGCCACGCCGTCAGCGAGGTCGGCCCGAGCTCGTCGGCCAGGGCCGCGGTGTGCAGCAGTTGCCCGAGGTGGCGCAGATCGGTCAGACGGCGTTCGCCGTTGCGCTCGCCCAGGACCCGCGCCGCCAGCGCCGGCGGGCTCCCGTCGCGGGTTACCGCCTCCAGCAGCGCCGCCACGCCGCGGCTGCGCAGGATCCGCGCCCAGTCGTGCAGCCGGCGATGGACCTGTTCCCACGCCCTGGAGTCCTCCTCGGCAGCCGCCAGGCGCTCTGCGGACCAGCCGACGAAGCCGGTCAACGCCGCCGAGTGCGCCCGGGCGATCGAGGCCGGCCGCTCGAGCGCTTCCAGCAACCGCAGCCATTCGCGCGCGGAGTCGGTGGCGAACACGCTGCCCGCGCCGTTGATCACCGCGGGCACGCCGGCGTCGTCGAGCGCCTCGCGGACCATCGCTGCCTGGCGGTTGGTGCGCACCAGCACCGCCAGATGTGCCGGGCGGATCACCTCGGGGACCGGGTCAGCCGTGCGGCCGGAGGCGACCCGCGCGGCACTGCTCAACAACCTGACGATGTCGGCGGCGACGTCGCAGACAACGTGCCGGCGTGCCTCCGCGGCTCGCGAGAAGCCTCGCGGCGTCTGCGGCAGCTCGTCGCGCAGCGCGACCCGGAACCGCAACGCCGCGCCGGCGGGGGCCCCGGTGAGCCGCGACTCCTGGTGCCCGGGGGCGGCACGGACCTGCCGGTAGGCGATCCCGGGATGGCCGAGGCTGGCGCCGGCGAACAGAGCGTCGTGAGCGTCGATCAGGCGCTGGTCGCTGCGCCAGTTGATCTGCAGGGTCGCCTGGCTGCCGGCGGCCCGCGCGGCCTCGAGATAGGCGTAAACGTCCGCGCCCCGGAACGCATAGATCGCCTGCTTGGGATCGGCGATCAACACCAGGGTGGTGTCGCCGCTGCCGAAGGCGAGCTGCATGATCTGCCACTGCGCGGGATCGGTGTCCTGGAACTCGTCGACGAGGACGACGTCGAACCGGCCGCCCAGGGCGTCGGTGGCGGCGGACCCGCCGCGGCCGGTGAGCGTCGCCTGCAGGCGGGTAACGAGATCGTCATAGGTCATCACCCGCATCGCCCGCTTGCGCTCGTAAAGCTCGCTGCGAGCGATGCGGGCCAGGCGCTCGCGCATCTCGGGGACGGCTCCGGTGGCGCTGGTGATCTGAGCCGACGGGTTGTCGATCGCCGCCCGGGCGATGGCGGCCGCCTCGGCGCGATCGAACGGCGGCGGCTCGCCGCGACTGAAGCGACGCACGTACAGGTCGTCGATGACATCGGCGACAACCTCGGACAGGTCCTCGGCGAACGTCACGTCGGGCTCGAGGTCACCGGCCACGCCGAGGCCGCCGAGCACCTCCTGGCAGAAGCCGTGCGTGGTCGCGATCGTGGCCGCGTCGAAGCTGGCGATCGCGCGCGCCAGCCGCTCGCGCCGCTCGGCGGCGTCGGTCCGGGCGAGAAGCGTCACTACGGGATCCTCAGCGGCGGTCTCGGTGGCGCCGGCGAGCCGCCGCTGAAGGCCCCGCTCCACGCCGACGAGCCGCTCGCGGACACGCTCGCGCAGCTCTCCGGTCGCCATTCGGGTGAACGTCACCAGCAGCAGCCGTTCCAGCGGGATTCCCTCGGCGACGTAGCGGGCGGCGAGCGCGGCGATCGTGTACGTCTTCCCGGTCCCCGCGCTGGCCTCCAGGACGGTGACTCCGGTGGGGAGTGGGCCGCAGGTGTCGAACTCCAGCGGCGCCAGCATCAGCGCGCCGGTCACCGCGAGCTCACCTCCTCCACGGCCAGCAGGTCATCCCACAGCCGGATGGCGTAGCGCCCGAACCGCGAGCTCTCCGCCGGGCTCCAGCCCGCGCCGCCCTCGTCGGCTCTCGGCGGCGGGTCCAGCAGCTCCGCGAAGGCGAGCACGCCGCCCAGGGCCAACTGGTGCTCGGGGTCGCGATCCTCGCGCTCGAAATTCCACTCTGTCTCCCACTCCCGGGCGGCGGCGGCGAGTGGGTCCTGGCCGCTGCGCGCGGCGGCGGCGTACGCGGCGGAGGTCAGGCAGAACAGGGGCAGCGGCTCGCGCATCCCGCGGTCATAGAGATCCACCAGCACCCGCAGACGATCGGCCGCCACCCCGGCCCGCTGGGTGGGATCGGCGGCCAGCGGCGGGATCCGCGCCACGCGGACGTCGTCGCGGCCCGTTGCTCGCCCGACCGTCGCCGCCGCGAACTCGCGTTGCGGCCAGGTGGCGCTGAGCGCGAGCAGACGCGCCCAGGCGCCAAGGCGGTGCCGGGCCGAGACCCGGGAGAAGGTCGCTCCCAGCAAAACGTCACCGCTGACCCCCGCGACGGTCCCGGTCAGCAGCCGGCCGTCGCCGAGGTCTATCCGCACATCGACCGGATCGGCCCCCGGTCCATCGGGGGCCAGCGCCGCCGCCGCGCCGACGATCGCGCTCACGATCGGGCTCAGCCGCTCGATCACCGGTCGCCCGAGAACGCCCGGGGGCAGCGAGCCGCGCGCGATCTCGGCGAGGATCGCCCTGCGTTCCGGCACGCCGTGAAGCCTGGCCTCCAGCAGGCGCCGGCCGACTCCCCAGCGCTGCAGCCCGTCCAGCTCCACCGACAGCGAATCCTCGATCTCGTCGCTGCCGGTGCGCAGGCTCACCCCAAGCCGCTGGCGCAGGAACGCCCGCACCGGGTGCTCCAGGAACGCCACCAGATCAGCCAGCTCGACGATCTGACCGGCCTGCGGCGGGAGGGGAGCGGTCAGGAACGGCCTCGGAGCGGCGCGGGGGCGACTGAGCGCGTCGGCTCCGGCCAGCGCCGTCGTGTCAAAGCTCCAGGGATCGGTGCCACTGACCGCGCCGGCGATGAAATTGCGCGGATCGAACGGCTGCAGCGGATGGCGGACGAGGACCCGCTCCCGCGCCGGGCCGGTCTGCGTGCGGGCGGTGGCATCGATGATGTCCAGGAGCTCGCCGACCGGGACCGCGGCGGGACGGGGCGCGTTGGTGCGCTCGTCGTTGCCGGTATAGGTGATGATCAGCCGCTCGGTCGCGGCCATCAGCGCGTCGAGCAGCAACTGGCGGTCCTCGCTGCGCGGGTCGCGCTCGCCGACCTGGGGGTCTCGCAGCATCAGGTCGTCTCCGTCCCGCGGCGCCTTGCGCGGGAACGCGCCGTCGTCGAGGCCGAGCAGGCAGACGATGCGATGGGGCACCGAGCGCATCGGCATCAGCGTGCACACCGTCAGGTGGCCGGTGCGGAAGTTGGCTCGCGTGGGTCGTCCCGCCAGGCGGTTGGCGAGCAGGCCGCGGATCTCCGCCGGTGCCAGATCCGGCGAGGCGGTATCGCCGGACTCGAGGACGATCTCGTCCAGCACGCGCTGGAGCTCGGCCCGCTGCCACCGGTCCCGGTGGCTGGTGGCGGTCAGCGAATCGGCCGCGTCGGCGATCGACTCGGCCCAGCCGGCGAGCGGCTGGCGCGCTCCCAGCGACCCGACCGCGGCCCCGACCCGCTCGACGAGCTCGGCGAAGCGGCCCGCCAGATCGATGGACCGGCTGTCGACGTCGTCGAGCGGGAGCGTGTCCGCGAACCGGCGCTGGCCGTCCTCGGTCATCGTCACCCCCAGCAGGAGCCGGTCGAGCCCGATCTGCCAGGTGCCGCCGGGGACCCCCTGCAGCTTGAACGGAGCCCGGTGGGGCGCGTCCAGCCCCCAGCGGATTCCCGCCTGGGCGATCCAGTCCTGCAGCCGGGTGATGTCGTCATCGTCGAGCCGGAACCGGCGCCGGACCGGCCCGCGATCGGCCAGGTCCAGCATCTGGGAAGCCGTCAACCGCTGCTCGGCCAGCTCCAGCAGCTCGGCCACCACCCCCAGCACCGGGTTGGTCTGGCGCAGCGAGCGATCGGCCAGACGGACGTGCAGGTCGATCGCCTGAGCCGGCGCCGGTAGGTCGCCGTCGCCCCCGGCCGCCGTCTCGGCGGCGCCGAACGTGGCCGCGATCAGCGGCGCGAACGTCTCGATATCCGGGCACATCACGATCACGTCGCGGGGCTCGAGCGTCGGATCCCGTGCCAGCGCGTGGAGGATCGCGTCGCGAACCACCTCCACCTGACGGGCCCGGCCGTGGCAGGAGTGGATCTCGACGCTCCGGTCCTGATCGCGCAGCTGCCAGCGCTGATCGGCCCCGCCGGGCAGCGGCGCCCCGGGGGCGGGCGCGTCACTGCGCACTCCGGCCTGGATCTCGCCCAGCAGCGTGTCGGAGGTGGCGGGCGCCGGATGCAGGTGCTCGACCGCGGTCGGCGCCCCCGCGGCCAGGACGAGCTGCATCTCCCGCGCGTCGCGCCCCCACGAGGCCAGCAGCCGATTGTCCGGCAGTGCCGCGGTGTCGTCGTCGGACCGCCCCCGGGCGGGCGCCGCGCCGCCGGCCAGCCGCGCGCTCATCTGCACCCACAGCGCGGGCGAGGGATGCAGCAGGAAGAGGTGCACCTCACGACCCACGGCGAGGGCGTGGAGGACTCGCAGGTGCCCGGCCGGAAGCCTGGTCAGACCGAACAGGGACAGCCGCTCGGGGAGGTCCAGCAGGCCGGGCTCGGAGGCGATCCGATCGCAGGCGTGTTCCGCGCGCTGCGCGAGATCCGGCACACCGATCCGCGTCCGCAGGCGCCGCCACAACTCCGCCTGCCAGGCGCAGGCGGCGGGAAGGGCAACCCCCCGGCCATCGGTGTCCAGGCCGCGTGCCCACGCGGCGAGCATCTCGGGGCGGTGCAGGGCGTAGCGGTCGAACAACGCAGCCAGATGGCGGACCGCGGTCAGCCGCCGCGCCTGCCGGACGGGATCGGCGCCCGACTCGCCGGCGCCGAGGTAGATCGCCAGCACCGCCAGCCACGCCTGACCCAGGGATTCGTCGACTACTTGGAGCAAGCGCCAGGTCGATCGCTCGGCAACCCACGGGTCCCGCGCCGGATCGACCTCCGCCGCCGTGGCCACCGACTCGGTGACGAGTCGGTGCGGAGATGGGAACCGGACGTTGGCGCAGACGCCGTCGCCGCGGCCGGGGCGGGCGCCGAGGACCGTCGACATACGCTGTGTCAGCCACCGCTCCATGCCGCGCGTCGGCACGGCGACGACCTCGGGCGCCAACGGATCCGGCGGTGGGTCCGAGAGCAGCTCGGCGAGCCCGTCGGCAAGGGCGTCGGCTCTGACGGCTCGGTGGATGTGCAGCATCCTTCAGAGGGTATCCCTCGGGGCGGCGGCCCCGGCGGGGGTGACTGCCCGGCGAGACGACAATTGTTTGTGTATTTAGCTTGCAATCGGCGCCGACCTGGGTTAGCCTGGCCACATCCTGTTTGGAGTCACATCTATGGCACGCACCGTTACCCACTTCCTCACGAATCCGCCGCAGCCGAGCTTCGGCATCGCCCCCGCGTGCACGTCCCGTGTGGGCGACCCGATGCTGATCGCTGCCGGATTCGACGTCAAGGTGACCCGGATCGGCAACGCCCGGCTCACGACTGCCCTTGCGACGAGGGGCGCCGGCTGATCAAGCGCGGCGCGCACTGACTCACGGCAAGGGCGACCCCAGGGTCGCCTTTTTTGTGCCCGTCACGTACGGAAAGGATCTCGCAATGACGCTCAACTCCACATCCACTCAGGCCTAACCGCCTCGACCACCCAGGCGCGGGCACCCGCCCGTGGATGAGTGACACCCAGATTCGGGTGCGTCACTTATCCCTGCGCCACAACTGTCACAGTCTGCGCAGGCGATTTCCCCTGGCCAATCTGACACCCGGAATCCTCACATGTATTGCAACCGAGACGAGCTCATGCTGTTCAGCCGCACCGGCCGATTCCCGCCCGCGGCGCGGGCCGGCCCCGGCCACCGCCACCGCATGGCCGCCGACGAGCAGGATCGGTTCGCGCGGCGCGGCCGTGGCGGGCGCCTGCGGCGGGTCCTGGCCCATCTACGGCCATCGGCACCCACCGGCGGCCGAGCGCCAGAGCCCCTGCCGAGCATGCGCGGCTGGCCATCGGCACCCACCGGCGGCCGACCGCCAGAGCCCCTGCCGAGCATGCGCGGCTACGCCGACCGCCAGGCCTACCTGGAACTGGAATTCGCTGTGGGCTTTGCCGTGGAGGAGGAGAAATTGTGATGAACGGACGCGGAGGTCGACCCCGGTCAGCTCAGGTGGCCGGGGTCGGCAGGACCACGCTTGGCCCGTGCCCGGACCTGGTGAAGAAACGGGAGCAGGAGTCGCGTTAGACGTCGAGGCTGCCCGGCTGGCGCCCGCGCTCGTCGAGCCAGTCGAACGGCTGCGAGCGAAAGGCAGTGCGGGCGCCGCTCTCGCAGTGCTCGCGGTCGCCGTCCGTCGCTTTAGCTGGACGGGGTGTGCCGCCCCGGTCGCTAATTGGCCCGAGGACTCCGCCCCGACGACCGGGAAAAGGTGGAAAATCGTGACCCGGCCTGCGGATTTGTCACCAGCCTGCCGCTCAGCGTGGCTAACGCGACAAACCCCGGGCGCGTTCCCGAGTTTGGCGCAAAAACCCCGTTGGATCGCGACCCCAATAGCGGCGCTCGGCACGCCGCCTCGGCTGGTGGCACCGCCCTCGGGATCCTCCCACGATGAACACACCCCGCGGACACCGCAGACCTGCTCCCGGAGCAAGGCGGCGCTTTCAGATCAGCCCCGGGGAAGCGATCGGGTAGGCACATATCGCCTTTCCAGGTCCAGGCCGCGCCTTCTGGGCAGCGCTCCGGCCGCAGCCGGGAACGATCGGGTATGCGCCGAGAGACCGGGATCCCCGAGACCCCGGGCAGGGGTCAAGCTGATCGGCGCCAGGGGCAACAGGAGATCTCGGATCGCGGTATCCGCGAGGGCCTCGGTCAGGCGCCGACATAGGCCGCGAGGTGCTCCCCGGTGAGGGATCGGACTCCTGGTCGTCCGGCGACCAGGTCGGCGGGTGTGCCCTCAAAGACGATCCGGCCGCCGTCGTGGCCGGCGCCGGGGCCGAGATCGATGATCCAGTCGGCGTGCGCCATGACCGCCTGGTGATGCTCGATGACGATGACCGACTTGCCGGAGTCGACGAGCCTGTCGAGCAGGCCGAGCAGCTGCTGCACGTCGGCGAGGTGGAGGCCGGCGGTCGGTTCGTCGAGAACGTAGACGCCGGATGAACGGGACGGTTTCTCCCCCATGTGGGCGGCCAGCTTGAGCCGCTGCCGCTCGCCGGCGGACAGCGTGGTGAGCGGTTGACCGAGGCTGAGGTAGCCGAGCCCGACGTCGGCGAGGCGGTCAAGGATGGCGTGCGCGGCCGGCGTGCGTGCAACGCCTGAGCCGAAGAACGCCTGCGCCTCGGTCACCGACATCGCCAGCACCTCGCTGATGTCGCGGCCGCCGAGGTGATGGTCCAGCACCGATGCCTCGAATCGCTTGCCCTCGCACTCCTCGCACGTGGTGGCGACGCCGGCCATCATCGCCAGGTCGGTGTAGATGACGCCGCTCCCGTTGCAGTTGGGGCAGGCGCCGTCGGAGTTGGCGCTGAACAGCGCCGGCTTCACCCCGTTGGCCGTCGCGAACGCCTTGCGGATCGGGTCCAGCAGTCCGGTGTAGGTCGCCGGGTTGCTCCGTCGCGAGCCGCGGATAGCGGCCTGGTCGATCGACACCACACCGACCTCGTCCCCGCCCGAGATCGACCCGTGCACGAGCGAGCTCTTACCGGAGCCGGCCACGCCGGTGACGACGACCAGCACCCCGAGCGGGACGTCGACGTCGACGTCGCGCAGGTTGTGCGTGGTCGCGCCGCGGATCTCCAGCGCGCCGGTGGGCGTCCGCACCGTCTCCTTGAGAGCGGCCCGGTCGTCGAGATGGCGGCCGGTGAGGGTGCCGCTGGCCCGCAGCCCCTCGACGGTGCCCGCGAAGACCACCTCGCCGCCGGACGGCCCGGCGCCGGGCCCGAGGTCGACGACATGGTCGGCGATCGCGATCGCCGACCACGGCTTGTGCTCCACGACGAGCACCGTGTTGCCCTTGTCCCGCAGCGCCAGCAGCAGGTCGTTCATCCGCTGGATGTCATGCGGGTGCAGGCCCACGGTCGGCTCGTCGAACACGTAGGTGACGTCGGTGAGTGACGAACCGAGGTGGCCGATCATCTTGACCCGCTGCGCCTCCCCACCCGACAGCGTGCCCGACGGCCGGTCGAGCGAGAGATAGCCCAGCCCGATCTCCACGAACGAGTCGAGAGTCACCCCCAGCGCCGCCAGCAGCGGCGCCGCGGATGGCTCGCCGAGACCGCGGACCCACTCGGCGAGGTCGGTGACCTGCATGGCGCAGGCATCGGCGATGTTGATGCCGTTGATCTTCGAGGAGCGCGCGGCCTCGCTGAGTCTGGTTCCGCCGCACTCCGGGCAGGCGGTGAAGGTGACCGCCCGGTCAACGAACGCCCGGACGTGCGGCTGCATCGACCCCTTGTCCTTGGACAGCATCGACTTCTGGATCCGCGGAATCAGCCCCTCATAGGTCATGTTGATGCCCGCGATCTTCATCCGGGTCGGCTCGTGGTGGAGGAAGTCGTGCCGCTCCTGCTTGCTGTATCTGCGGATCGGTTTGTCCGGGTCGACGAATCCCGACGCGCTGTAGAGCCGATAGTTCCAGCCGCCCGCCTTGTAGCCGGGAATCATGATCGCGCCCTCGGCGAGTGACTTGGAGTCGTCGTAGAGCTGGGTGAGGTCGATGTCGGAGGCCGTGCCCAGGCCTTCGCAGCGCGGACACATGCCACCGGTGCGGGCGAAGGTCCGGGTCACGGTCTCGCCGTCACCGCGCGCCACCGTGATCTCGCCGCTCGCTCGGATCGACGGGACGTTGAACGAGAACGCGTTCGGTGAGCCGATGTGGGGCCGCCCGAGCCGGCTGAACAGGATGCGCAGCATCGCGCCCGAATCGGTGGCGGTGCCGACCGTGGAACGCGTGTCGGCACCCATTCGCTGCTGGTCGACCATGATCGCGGTCGTCAGCCCCTCGAGGACGTCGACCTCGGGCCGCGCCAGGGTCGGCATGAAGCCCTGCACGAAGGCGCTGTAGGTCGCGTTGATCAGCCGTTGTGACTCCGCGGCGATCGTGCCGAACACCAGCGAGCTCTTCCCCGAACCGGAGACGCCGGTGAACACGGTCAGCCGGCGCTTGGGGATCTCGACGCTGACGTTCTTCAGGTTGTTCACGCGCGCGCCGGTCACGCGGATCGACTCGTGGCTGTCGGGAACGGACGGCCCAGACGACTGGGTGTCCGTCCTCGTGGCCATGCTCATCGTGTTCCGGCGCGTCAGGCGGCGGCGCCTTCGCGCGACGGCGGCCTCACGCCGCGAGCTTCTCCAGCAGCGCGTCGATGCGCGCCATGCCCGCCTTCGCGCCCTCCTCGACGCCGTACTGCATCGTGGTGTCGCGCTGTTCGGTGGACTCGAAGTGCATCGTCTGCGTCAGCCTGGTCTGCTCACCGAGATCCTCGAACTCGAGCGTCTGCAGGTGGTTCATGAACGTCTGGACAAGGCGCTCGGGTGGCTGCACCTCGCGAAACTCGCCTTCGACGACGCCGTGGGCGGTTCGGAACCGGTAGGTGCCGCCGGGACGGACATCCATCTGCTCGACGACGGTGCCGTCGCCCCACCATTCCGGGATCAGCTTCGGGTCTGTCCAGACGGAGTAGACGTGGGGGCGCGGTGCGTCGAAGATCCGCTCGACGCGGATCTCGAGCTCGTTCGGGGTGGTGACGGTGGTGCTCATCGTGCTCCTTTCGTATGTTCGAGAACTTGCGCGAAGCGGTCGAGCCGCGCCAGCCACGCGCTGATGCCCTCAAAGGCATAGGGCACGAGCGTGCATCTGCGGGCACGGCCGACCTTCTCCGTGGCGACCAGGTTTGCCTCCTCGAGCAGCCGGACGTGCTTCTTCATCCCGGTCAGCGACATGTCGAAGGGCTCGGCAAGCTCGCTGATCGTCGCGCTGCCGGCGCCGAGCCGATCGAGCACGGCGCGCCGGGTCGGGTCGGCGAGGGCCGCGAACGCTCGGTCGACGGTGGGTGAATACTGAACCATCGAGTTCAGTATGGCAGATCTGGCCGGAGAACGCAACGGGATCGCCGGTGCCAGCGCGACACCGGGCCAGGCCCCCGGCGTAGGGTGTGGGGCCCCGCTGGTCGCCTCCAGGCACTAAATTGCATGCCTCGCCAGCCGGCCGGGACGGCCGATCGGCGATCCTTCACCAACGCGGCAGCTGCTTCTCGCACATCAAGAAAACGCCAAGTGCCCTCCGCGCCCGACCTGTCCGGCACCGCCCTGGACGACCGCTACGAGCTCCACGCCGTGATCGGCGAGGGAGCGTTCGGCCGCGTCTATCGCGGTCGGGACCGCCGGCTGGCACGACCGGTGGCGGTCAAGGTGATCAAGCCGTGGTGGACCGACGATCCCGAGTGGGCGGCCACATTCGAGCGTGAGGCGCAGCTGCTGGCCCGGGTCAGCGACCCCGGGATCGTGCAGATCTTCGACGTCGGTCATGCGCCCGAAGGGCTTTACTACGTATCGGAGCTGGTCGACGGCGAGAATCTCGCCAGCCGGCTGCGCCGGGGGCCGCTCTCACCGCGGGAGGCCTGCGGCCTCGCCGGCCAGCTGTGTCGTGCCCTGGCGCGGGCCCACGCCCAGCGGGTGGTGCATCGCGACGTCAAGCCGGCCAACATCCTGCTGTCCGCGCAGGGGCGGCTGAAGGTCGGCGACTTCGGCGTGGCCCGGCTGGCCGAGGGCAGCACCGATCCGAACGGGACCCACCCACCGACGATCGTCGGGACCCCCAAGTACATGGCGCCCGAGCAGGGCCGCGGACTGCCTACGACCCCGGCCACCGACGTCTACAGCGTCGGCGTGGTGCTGTACGAGATGCTCGCGGGCGAGCCCCCGTTCAGTCACGGGACCGCGGTGGAGCTCGCGCTTGCGCACCTCCAGGACCCGCCACCGCCGCTCCCCGACCGATTGCCGGCGCCGTTGATCCAGATCATCGACCGAGCGCTGACCAAGGATCCCGAGCGAGCGCTACGCCGATGGTGGCGAGATGGCGCAGGCGCTGCTGGATGCCCGCCGGCAGTGGGCCGGCGGCCGGCGCCCCGTCTCGGTGCCCGCCCGCACCCGAAGCACTCCGCACGCTGCTCGCCGTGTCATGGTGCCGATGGGGGCGAACCCGACGACCAGCGGTGACGGGGGGGCTCAGTGGCCGGCCGACGCCGAGCACCCGGCCGACGCCGAGCACCCGTCGGCGACGCTCGCCCTCGTGCCGCCGCCGCCACCCCAGCCCCCCCGTGCCCGCGCGGCCACCACCCCGCCACCCCAGCCTCCCCGTGCCCGCGCGGCCACCACGCCGGCACGCCAGCCTCCCCGCGCCCGCGCGGCCGCCACACCGCCACCCCAGCCCGACGCGACCCGCCACGCCGCGAAACTGTCGCCGCGTCGCAACGTCAATCCCTCGGGTCGCCGCCGGGCGACCGCCGCGCTCGGGCTGGTGGTGGCGTTGCTGGTGGCGATGGCGGCCGCCGCGGTGATCCTGGGCTCGGTCACCTACACCCGGGTTCCCCGGCTCACCGGGTACGGGCACAGCGGCGCCGTGGTCGCGGCGCGGCACGCCTACGTGCGCCTCAGATTCACTCGGCGCTACGCGAACGCCGCTCGCGGCACCGCGATCGCCCAGCACCCCGACGCGGGCGCGCGGGTGACGCGGGGCACCCGGGTCCAGGTGGTCCTGAGCCGCGGCCCCCGCCCGGTGACCGTCCTCCCGGTCGTGCACCAGAGCGCCGCCGATGCCCAAGCGTCGTTGCGCAGCCTCCGACTGCACCCGGTCACCCGCGAAGTGCCGGCGCCCGGGGTCACCCCGGGCACCGTGGTCGGCCAGAATCCGGCCGGGGGTGAGACGGCGGCGGTCGGCTCCACGGTGACGCTGTCGCTGGCCGAGATCCCGCAATGGCGCCCGGTGACTACGTTCCAGGGCTTTGACTCCGGGCCCGTCCAGATCATCGGGGAGCGTTGGCGGATCGTCTACCGGATGGCGTTTGAGGGAACCTGCACCTGGATCCTGTTCTGCTCCGGCCCCTCCGCGCAGGTGCGTAACGCCGCCACCGGCGCCGCCGTCACCAGCTTTGGCATGACCGACGGCGGCGAGCAGTCGCGCACCGTCACCACCGGCCCCGGCCGCTACGAGATCGCGATCACCCCCGGTGGCGATCGTGCCGGGTGGTCGATGCAGGTCCAGGACGACTACTGAGGGAAAGGGAGGGCGCGATGAGCACCTTTGACTATGTGATTGCCGGCGCGGGCTCGGCCGGCTGCGTTCTCGCCGCGCGCCTTTCCGAGGACCCGGATGTGACCGTCTGCCTGCTCGAGGCCGGCCCGCCCGACGCCGCCGACGAGATTCATCTCCCGGCCGGGGTGCTCGCCGTGGGGATGAGCAGGTATGACTGGTCGTTCATCTCCGACCCCGAGCCGGGTCTCGCCGGGCGCCAGCGCTACCTCCCCCGGGGCCGCACGCTCGGCGGTTCCTCGTCCACCAACGCGATGGTCTACATCCGCGGCAACCGCGCCGACTACGATGAGTGGCAGGCGATGGGGCACCATGGCTGGGGCTGGGACGACGTGCTGCCCTACTTCATCCGCGCCGAGGACAACGAGCGCGGCGCGAGTGAGCTCCACGGCAGCGGTGGGCCGCTCAGCGTGGCCGACGGTCGCAGCGGGTATCGCACCTGCGGGGCCTTCATCGAGGCGGGCGAGCAGGCCGGCCTGAGTTGCACCGAGGACTTCAACGGTCCCGAGCAGGACGGCGTCGGCTGGTACCAGCTCACCCAGCGCAACGGGATGCGCTGCTCGGCCGCGGTCGCCTACCTGCATCCGGTGCTCGGCCGCGAGAACCTGACCTTGATCCCCGCGGCCCACGTCACCCGGGTGCTCCTCGACGGCCCGCGGGCAACGGGCGTGGAGGTCGATCGCGGCGGTGAGCTCACCGAGATCCTGGCCGCGCGGGAGGTGATCCTGTGTGCCGGCGCCTACCAGAGCCCGCAGATCCTGCTGCTGTCGGGCGTCGGACCCGCGGCCGATCTGGCGCTCGTCGGAATTGCGCCGGTGCACGAGCTGCCCGTGGGGCAGGGGCTGCAGGATCATCCCGCCACCTGGATCACCTACACGACCGACCAGCCGTCGCTGCTGACCGCCGAGACCCAGGAGAACCTGGCCCTGCTCACCACCGAGGGGCGCGGCCCGCTGACGTCCAACTTCGCCGAATCGGGCGGCTTCCTGCGCACCGAGGCGCGCCTGAGCGCCCCCGACATCCAGCTGCACATGATTCCGGTGCTGTTCCCCGAGGCCGGCGCCGCCGAGGTCCAGGTCGACGGTTGGGCGCTGTCGGCGTGTCTGCTGCGCCCCACCAGCAGCGGCTTCGTCAAGCTCCGTTCCCGGATGCCGACGGCCAAGCCGCGCATTCTGCACAACTACCTCGTCTCCGCCGAGGACCGCGCGACGATGGTGTCGGGCGTCCGCCGCATCGCGCAAATCGCCGGCCAGCCGGCGCTCGCCGATGTGTCCACCGGGGCCTACGCCGCCCCGGCGGGCGACGACGACGCCAGCCTGATCGCCTTCATCGAGCGCCACACGACCACGCTCTACCACCCGGTTGGCACCTGCGGGATGGGCCGCGTGGTCGACGAGGAGCTGCGGGTGCTCGGGATGGAGTCGCTGCGCGTGGTGGACGCGTCGGTGATGCCGACGCCGGTGCGCGGCAACACCAATGCTCCGGTGATCATGATCGCCGAACGGGCCGCGGACCTGATCCGCCGGATCGCGCCGGCGACGACAGCGGCTACGGCGACCTCCAGCGCGTCGCTGCCGTAATCAGTCCAGCTCGTCGAGCACCAGCGTGCGCTTGCGCTCGGCGCCATCGCGGAGCACGGTGGCGGCGACGCCGCGGCCGATCCGCTCGTGAACCATCAGGCGCTGCAGATCGCTGGCGTCCCTGACCGGCTCTCCGTCGAGCTCCAGGATGAGGTCGCCCTGGCGCAGCCCGGCTCGCTCCGCCGGTCCGCCCGGCACCACCTGCACGATCTGGACCCCCGCGCGGCGGCCGACGCGTTCGGCGATCGCCGCCGGCAGCGGACGCGGGGCGACCGCCACGCCCAGCTGGGCTCGCCGCACGCGTCCGTCGCGGATCAGGGTGGAGATGATCACGCGCGTGGCGTCGTTGATCGGCACCGCCAGACCGAGGCCGATGCCGGCCAGCGCCGTGTTGATCCCGATCACATGACCGGCGCCGTCGACGAGCGCCCCGCCCGAGTTGCCCGGGTTCAGGGCCGCATCGGTCTGGATCACGTTCTCGACCATCCGGCGTGGCCCGCCGCGGGCGCCGACGGGGAGGGAGCGACCCAGGCCGCTGATCACTCCGGCGGTCACCGAGCTGGCAAAGCCGTTGGGGTTGCCGATCGCGACCACCAGCTGGCCGACGCGCAGGCCGTCGGCATCGCCGAGCGTGGCCGGCGCCAGGTTGCCGTCGTCGGCGCGTAGCACCGCGAGGTCAGAGAGCGGATCGGCGCCGACCAGCGAAACCGGCGTCTTGTGGCCGTCACTGAAGCTGGCCTCGCCCCGGCGGGAGCCTTCGATCACGTGGGCCGAGGTGACGATAAAGCCGTCAGCGGAGATGGCGACGCCGCTCCCGGCGCCCATCGCGGGGCCGCGGCGGGTGCGGCGGCGGACCTGGAGGTTGGCGACGGTGCCGGCGAGGGCGTCGGCGACCGCAATCACGGTGCGCGAGTAGGCATCGAGTGCGGCGGCGGAGGCCTGGGCCGCGGTCGGGGCCTCGAGGGTGAGACTGCCGTTGGTACTTGACATGCAATAATCGTACCGCAACTGTTTCGAATCAAGCATTTGGAGTAGAACATGTCTGACGATTCCAACCCGGCCTCATTGGCCGACACCGCGATCAGCGTCGCCGCCCATCTCGAGGCCGAGCTCGAGGAGGCGCTCGCCGAGCACCGCCTCACCCGACCGAGCTTCCTGGTGCTCGACGCGCTGGAAGGCGCCGAAGAGCACACCCTGAACCAGCGTGATCTAGTCCGACGCGTCCGGCGGACATCCGGGACCCTCTCGGTCCGCCTCGGGCGGCTGGAGCGAGCCCGCCTGATCGAGCGCGAACCGGATCCCGACAACCGGCGCAGCGTCACCGTGACGCTCACCGAGCGGGGCCTGGCCCTGGTCCGGGCGGCGCGCCCGGCGTACGTCGAGCGGGCGCAGCGGCTGGTCGCGGGGCTCGACGACGGAGCGGCGGCCCCGCTGGCGCGGCAACTGAGCGCATGGCTGGCGTTCTTCGAGCCAGCCGGCGAGGGGGAGACTCCGCGGCTCGGTATCGCGGTCGCGACCGCGGCGGTGGCCAAGCGGATGCGGCGCGCGGTCGGCCTGTCCGACGAGCCCGGAGTGCTCGTCGTCCGAGTTCGCCGAGACGGCCCCGCCGACGCCGCCGGGGTCTCCCGCGGCGACCTCGTGATCCGCGCCGGCGGCCAGACCGTGCGGTCGGTGGGCGACCTGGAGCGCGCCGTCCGCCGCGCCGACGGGGGGCTCACGCTGAGCGTGCTGCGCGGCGCCGAGGCGCGCGAGATGGAGGTGACGATTCCGGGGGTGACCGCCTGAACCGGCTGGTAGTCCCGGCTGCCCTCCTCCTCCTCCCCCCGGAATGGCAGCCGGCCTCAGTGCAGCAGTACCCGGATCGCGATCACCATCAGGCCGAGCACGCATCCGAGGGCGGACTGCACCACCAGGGTCTTGCCGGTCAGGCCCGAGCGGACACCGATCACGATCTCGATCGCGATGATCGCCGCCACCGAGCACCACACCGCCGCAGTGACGCCGGTGCTCAGGTTGGCGCCGGCGATCCAGGAGACGAGCAGCGCCACCACGGGGACGGCCGCGCCGAGCAGTACGGTCAGCTCGTGTCCGGCCGACCGGGCCAGCTCGTGGTAGTCGAAGTGCTCGCCGCGCTCCAGGCGCTCGCCGGTGAAGCGCGCATAGGACAGGCTCAGCCAGTACGCGGCCAGCGCCACCAGCACCGCGGCCATCGTCGTCGGGTAGGTCTCGCGGACGGCGCTCTCCGCCGACAGCAGCGTGGCCGCCAGGATCGTCCCGTAGACCAGGCCGGCAGCGTTGGGCATCGCCGGATTCTCGCC
This sequence comes from uncultured Actinomycetota bacterium, assembly GCA_963830395.1. Lineage (GTDB taxonomy): Bacteria > Actinomycetota > Thermoleophilia > Solirubrobacterales > Solirubrobacteraceae > Palsa-465. The sequence continues at coordinate 161,686 of CAWHMI010000018.1, read as the reverse complement.
TGCCCCCCGGACCTCTGCCATGTCGGCGCGCCGGCCGTGGGCTCGCCGTAGTCGGCATCTGAGCGTCGACTCAGGGCCGAGCCAAGGCCATCGCCAAGTTCGATAGCGTCCGGGTCGATGTCCTGGCACCGCCGGTTGGCCGGCCCCTTTTTCGTGTTTGCCGGCGCGATGCACTTCATCGCCCCCCGCCTCTACCGCCGGATCATGCCGCCCTACCTCCCCGCGCCGAGCGCGATGGTCTATGCCAGCGGCGCCGCCGAGATGGCGGGCGGAATCGGCCTGATCGGGCGCCGCCTGAGGCGGCCGGCCGGGTGGTGGCTGATCGCGACGCTGGCCGCCGTCTTCCCCGCCAATCTGCACATGGCGCTGCATTCCGACGAGTACCCGGAGATTCCCGGCGGCGCCGCGACGCTGTGGGCGCGCCTTCCGTTCCAGGGCGTGTTCATGGCCTGGGTGGTGAGCGCGATGCGCGCGTGAGCGGCGACCACCCCCGGCTGCGGCCGCGCGACCCCGAGGTTCGGGCCTTCGGCCACGAGCGCCGGCCGGGCTTTGCCGAGTGCGCCCCCTCGGGCCGGGTACGCCTGGACGCGCTGGCGTGCTGGCTGCAGGACGTCGCCTTCGCCGACATCCAGGATGCCGGGCTCGAGCATGTCGCGGTGTGGGTGGTGCGACGCACGCGGATCGTCGTCAACCGGTTCCCGCGCTTCGGCGGGAGCTTCGCGGTGACCACGTTCTGCAGCGGCCTGGGGCGCATGTGGGCCGAGCGTCGCACCGACATCGTCGGTAGTGATCACGATCGCCCCGACGTCGAGGCGGTCTCGCTCTGGGTTCACCTCGATGCCGAGCGGGGACGGCCGTGGCCGCTGACCGAGGCCGAGATCCGGACCTACACCGGCACCCGTCCGGTGCGGCGGGTGACGGCACGGCTGCGTCATCCGGTGCCCGACAGGCCTGACGAGGCTGCCGCCTGGCTGTTTCGCGCCACCGAGCGCGACATCGCCGACCACATCAACAACGCGGCCTATTGGCAGCCCCTGGAGGAGGAGGTGCTGTGCGGACCCGACCCTGACCCGGCGCGTCTCGATGTGGAGATCGAGTACCGGGCGCCGGCCCAGCCGGGTGAGAAGCGCGTCCTGCGCGACGGCAGCTATCGCTGGATCGTCGGTGCCGACGACGAGCTGCATGCCTCGCTGCGACTGGGCGGCCCGGATGGCCGCTGACGCCGAAGCGATCCTGCGTGGCGCCCGCCGGCCGCTGGTGATCGGCATGGGCGGCGGGGGAGACGTGGTGGGGGCACTCGCCACCGCCGAGGCGCAGCGCCTCTACGACGACGCCGAGCCGCTGGTCGGCGGGATCACCTGGGAGCGGCGACCGATCGATCCGGTGCCGGGACCGCGCCGCAGCGATGAGATCGAGGGTGCCCGCGAGCTGGCGCCGGGAATTCTGCTGGCGGGTCCGCGGACCAAGGTCCGGGGCCGCGATGTCTACTTCGCCGAGGCGCGGATGGCGGCCTACCTGGACCGCCCGACGGTGCTGATCGATATCGCCCGGGGCGCCGCCGCCGTCGCCGAGGGGTTGGCGCGGGCGGCGGCAGGACTGGACCGCGATCTGATCGTGCTGATCGACGTCGGCGGCGACGTGCTCGCTCAGGGCGGGGAGCCGGGCCTGCGCAGCCCGCTGTGCGACGCCGTGATGCTCGCCGCCGGTGGGATGCTCGCCGCCGCCGGGCACCCGATGCTGCTCGGCATCTTCGGGATCGGCTGCGACTCCGAGCTGACCGCCGCCGAGGTGCTGGAGCGGATCTCCTGGGTGGCGCGCGACGGCGGCCTGGGCGGCGTCCGGGGACTCACCGAGCCGGTCGCCCGCCGGCTGGAGGAGGCGATGGCGCTGGTGGTGACCGAGGCCAGCGCCCAGGCGGTCCGCGCCTTCCGGGGCGTGAGCGGGATCGTCACCATCCGCGGCGGGGAGCGCCGCCTGGAGCTGACCAGCCTGGCTGCCCAGACGTGGTTTATCGACGTGCCGGTGGCGATCGCGGCCGCCGGCCGGCTGGCCCGAGCGGTGGCCGGCGCCCTCAGCCTCGAGGCGGCCAACGACGCGCTGCACGAGCTCGGCGTGCGCACGGAACTCGACCTGGAACGCGACGCGGCCCGGGGGTGAGGGGTGAGGGAGATAAGGGGCGGTATGCGCTCCTTATCTCCCTCACCCTCAGGTGGTGAAGACGATCTTGCCCACGACCTCGCCCTCCACCAGCTCGCGAAATCCCTCGCGCGCCTCCCGCAGCGGCAGTGTCTGGTGCAGCGTGGGCCGGATGTCGCGCTCCAGGCAGAAGCGGATCAGGCGCTCGAGCTCGTCGCGGGTGCCCATCGTCGAGCCGATCACCGACAGCTGCAGGAAGAACAGGCGGGTCAGCTCGGCCGGTGGGGTGTCGCCGGAGGTGGCGCCGCAGACCACGATCTTGCCGCCGGGCTTCAGCGACCTGACCGAATGGGCCCAGGTGGCCTTGCCGACGGTCTCCATCACCGCGTCGACGCGCTCGGGAAGTCGGGCGCCGGGCTCAAACGCCTGGTCGGCGCCGAGCCGGAGCGCCTCCGTTCGCTTTTCGTCGGAGCGGCCGGTGACCCAGATGCGGATGCCGGCGGCGCTGCCGAGCGCGATCAGCCCGGTGGCCACGCCGCCGCCCGCGCCCTGGACCAGCACGGTCATGCCCGGGGTCACGCCACCCCGGGTGAACAGCATCCGGTAGGCGGTCAGCCACGCGGTGGGCAGGCATGCGGCGTGTTCGAACGACAGCTCTGAGGGCTTGGGCAGCAGATTGCGTACCGGGACCGCCACGCGCTCGGCGAGCGCCCCGGGATAGCGCTCGGACAGCAGCGAGCGGCGCGGGTCGAGCGTCTCATCCCCACGCCACGAGTCGGTGGTGATGACGGAGTGCACGACGACCTCGTTGCCGTCTGGATCCAGCCCGGCGGCGTCGCAGCCCAGGATCATCGGCAGGGCGTCGGCTTTGAGGCCGACGCCGCGCAGAGACCAGAGGTCATGGTGGTTGAGCGCGGCCGCCTTGACGGTCACCGTGGTCCAGCCATCGCGCGGGTCGGGATCCGGGCGCTCGCCCACCTCCAGGCCGGTCAGCGGGTCATCGGGGTTGATCTGGGAGGCGTAGACGGCGAGCATGCTGCCCCGGCACGGTACCCGGAACGGCGCCTCGGCGATCACCGCCGCGCAGCGACCCACCGCGGCCGGGACGCCGTCGTGGTGCCGCGCTGCCACAATCGAGCCCATGTCCAGAGTCGTCGCCCGTGCCAGCGCCCCGGTCGCGGCCGCCCCTGACCGGGTGGTCGAGTTCCTCAGCGACTACCGCGAGAACCGTCAGCGCATCCTCACCGACAACTACACCGCCTACCGGGTCGAGCAGGGCGGCAAGGGCGAAGGAACGGTGTACGCGTATCACTTCGCCGCCGGCGGTCGCGAGCGCGACTACCGCCTCCAGGTACGGGCGACCCCGGGAGGGCTGCAGGAGTCAGACCAGCTGTCGTCGTTCGTCTCGACGTGGAAGGTCGACCCGTCGCCCAACGGCAGCGAGGTCACGCTCGAGAGTTCCTGGGACGGCGCCGGCGGGATCGGCGGCATCTTCGAGGGCCTGTTCGCCCCGATGGGGCTCAAACGGATCTACGCCCGCGTGCTCGCGCAGCTGGGCAGCGCGGTCGGTGGCTGAGGCCGGCGGCGTCGGGCCATCAGGCGCCGACCCGGCGATGGCCTGCCGCCGCCCAGGCGCGGGCGCTCATCCAGGTTGAAGCGATTGATCGCAGATCGACCCGGCGCAATGAAGAGATCTAGATCCTCGACCCCGAGGGATGATTGACAACGATCGCGGCTTCGTGTTAGCTCTCGGTTAAGCGACAAGGGAGACCGGGGGGCGTGCCAGGCGACAGCACCACCGATGTTGCTGCGGCCGCCACACGGTCCGCGCGGAGCCCCGCGGGCCCGATCCGGGTCGTCCTGGTAGGCGAGTTGCGGCTGAACCGCGAGGCGCTCGCCTCGCTGCTCAACGGCGACGGCAGGCTCGAGGTGACGGAGCACGCCCCCGCCGCCGAGGCGATGCGCCTCCGGCAGTGCCCGGTCGACGTGATCGTCGTCGACACAGCGGGCGACGGGGGTGACGCCGTTCGCCGCGTGGCGGCGAACGCCGACGCTCCGATCGTGGCCCTGGGTGCGCCGTACGAGGAAGACCACGTGATCGTGCTCGCCGAGCTGGGCGTGCTCGGCTTCGTCGAACGCGAGTCCGAGCTCGACGCGCTGGTGGCGGCAGTCGCGGGCGCTGCGCGCGGCGACGCCGCCTTCCCGCCGCGGATCGCGACGACGCTGCTGCGGCGGGTCAGTACCCTCGGCGCGCGGCGGCGGACGGTCGACGCGGACACGTTGACGATGCGCGAGTCGCAGGTCGCCGAGCTGATCGCGGAGGGGCTCTCGAACAAGGAGATCGCGGCGCGACTGTGCATCGAGGTCGCGACCGTGAAGAACCACGTGCACAACATCCTCGAGAAGCTCGGTGTCAACCGGCGGTTCGACGCCGTCGCTCGCCTGCGTCTCGTCGAGCGCGACGAGCCCGAGACGGCGTTGACCGAGACGAGGTCCACGACCGGGTTCAGGGCCGGCTAGACCGAACGGCGCTCCACCGAATCTCGATCCGGCGGTCCATTTCCAGCGTGCGCCGCGCTCGCGACAATCGACAGCTGCTCGCGCGACCAAAGGAGGATCGATGTCGACGACGGAGTCAGAGAGCGCGGCTTCGCAGTACGTGCCCTTCACGCCGTTCGAGGAGAGCTATGCGTTCGAGGCGGAGCCGGTGACCGCGACCCTGCTCGAGCGCAGCGACGCCGGTCAGCCGATGACGCCGTTCGTGTCCGAGTACGCCGGCGCCGTCACCCAGACGCCGGAGGCGTCGGCGTTCCAGGAGCTGCTCTCGGAGCTGTACGACCGTGAGTTCGACGAGACGCTCGCCGACCTCGCGCACGAGGCGTGGGAGGCCGTGACGCAGCGCGCCGAGCCGTTCGGCGAAGCCGGGATGGGCGAGTCGGAGGCACAGTTCCTGCAGGAGTGGGCCCGCCCGGTGCGCGACGCCGCCGAGACGATGCTCCAGAACATCGCGCAGGCCGCCTCCGACCACGACCTCGAGTCGATGAGCGAAGCGGAGCTCGACCGCTTCTTCGAGGCGTTTGAGCCCCACCAGACGGGGCTGGAGCAGCACTTCGAGAACTTCCTCGGCGGGCTGTGGAAGAAGGTCAAGAGCATCGCCAAGTCGGCCGTCTCCGCGGTCGGCAAGGGGATCATGATGATCCCGGGCCTGAGTGCCCTGATCGACAAGCTGAAGGCGCTCGTCAAACCGCTGCTCGATCGCGTGCTGCGATTGGCGATCGACCGGCTGCCCCCGACGCTGCAGCCGCTCGCGCGCCAGCTCGCGCAGCGCGTGCTCGGCACTTCGGGCGAGGCCGAGGACCCGGAGTACGAGGCGGCGCCGGCGGCGCCCGATCCCGCGGCGCTGCAACAGCAGTTCGACCTCGAGGCGGCGACGCTCATGTTCGCGCCGGACGAGCTCGAGCAAGAGCTGACGCTGAACGAGGCGGCCGCCGTCGCCGAGCGCGATCCCGGCGCGGCCGTCGCGCAGCTGCACGAGGCGCGTGCCCGCTTCGTCGATCAGCTCGCCTCGGGCTCTGACCCGGAGCAGGCGATGGAGCAGTTCATCCCGGCCGTGATGGCGGTGCTGCCGATCGCGCGCACGGTGATCGGGATGATCGGGCGTGGGCGGGTCGTCAGCTTCCTCGCCGGATACCTCGCGAACTTCGTCGCGCATTATGTGCCGCGCCAGGCCGCGACCCAGCTGTCGTCCGCGATCGTCGACGCGGGACTGCGGATGCTCTCGCTCGAGGCGCCGGCCGAGGAGGAGCCGGCAGGCCCGCGCGTCGCCTGCGAGGCGATCGCACACGCCGTCGAGGACACCGTTCGCCGGGTCGCCGAGCGCGACGAGTCCGTGTTCGAGGAGCCGCAGCTGCTGGAGGCGGCGGTGACCGAGGCGTTTCACGAGGCGGCGGCCGAGAACTTCCCGCCGCAGGTGATCGTGCCCGCCCTGCACGAGGCGCCGCTGCACGCCACCTGGGTGGCGATGCCGCGGCGCGGCCCGCGCAAGTACTACAAGAAGTACACGCACGTCTTCGACGTCGAGATCACGCCACAGATCGCGGAGTCGATCACGACCTTCGGCGGAGCGAAGCTGTCGGCGTTCCTCAAGGACCAGCTCGGGGTCACGCCCCCCGTGCATGCACGCGTGCACCTTTACCAGGCGATCGCCGGCACGACGCTGCGGCGCATCGCGCATCTCGAGCACAACGTGCCAGGGCTGGGCAAGCGATCTCACGCGGCGCGGCAGCTGCACCCGCTGACGGTCCAGGCGGCGGCGACTTTGCTGGCGCAGCCGAAGCTCGGCCGCGACGTCGCCGGCGCCTTCCGGTCCGCGCGCCACACGGTCGCAATCGGGCAGCGCCTCTACTACCTCGAGATCGCCGGCGCGCAACCGGTGAGCGTCCGGCGGGGCGAGATCAGTGCCGGCGCGCTGCGGAGGATGAGCAACGTCAACGTCACGCTCGACTTCCGCAGGGACGAGTACCGCGTGTTCGTCTACCTCAGTGAGACGGACGCGCAGGAGATCGCCGCCAAGATCCGCAGCCGCGACCTCACGGCGGTGCTCGTGATGGCCAGGCGCGTATACGAGAGCGGCGTGGGGGTCGCGCTGGGCGGCGACATCAAGCGCCACGTCAAGGTCCTCGGCGAGACCCCGGCGCCCCACCGGCTGGTCGGCGTCGACCTCAAGCAGCTCGCCGCCGGTGTCAAGGAGCGGGTGATCAAGGAGGTCGTCAACTGGGTGGGCCAGGCACTCGCGGAATACCTCGAAGCCGGCGCGGGCGAGTTCGTCGCGGCGGTCGACAACCCGGCTGACGGCGTGACGGTGGTCGTACACATCCTCAACCCTCCGGGGGCTCCGCTGGTGCGCAGGCTGCTGAACGGCGAGGGGATCAGCGCCGGCGAACTGAGAGACCTCGACTCGCTCTTCCGCGGCAAGCCGAAGCTGAGCGTCAACACCGTCCCGGGGTTTGCGCTTTGACTGACGAGACGCACGCGCTCCGCCTTCAGGTCGCGCGGCAGGTGTGGCACTGGCGGGCGGCGACCGTCGGCCTCCAGGACCCGGACAACTTCGCGTCGGCCGCCGCGTGGCAGTCGGTCGAGCGGTATCTCGATGTCGCGCTGCGGCGGCACCTCGGGGAGGCCGCGTCGCGGCTCGAGCGCGAGGCGGACGCCCTCGTCGCCGAGTTGCGTGCGGCGTCGACCACGCACGAGCTCGAGGAGCTGCGCGTGCGCGTGATCCGCTTCCGCCAGCGCTACCTGCAGGTCGAGACGGCGCTCGAGTTCTTCGGCCACGCCGTCAACACGCGCACCAGCGCGCGCGTCGCAGGGCTGCTGCGGGCGTGCGACGCGATGGCGGTGATGAGCATCCGGAAGGTGCTCGACCCGCTGCGCCGTCCGGTGCCACCGATCCTCACCTACATCGACAAGGGACTCGGCGCCTCGATCCTGCGGGCGGGGCTGCGGCTCTGGGACGGCGGCTCGGTGAGCCCCGCCGCGGCGCTCAAGCTGACGCGACAGAACCTCTACACCCCGACGAGCCTCTGCCACGAAGCGGGCCACCAGCTGGCCCACATCGTCGGCTGGAACGGCGAGCTGGCGGCCCTGCTGGAGCGCGAGCTCGCCTCCGCGTCCGGCGAGTTGGCGGCGACGTGGGCGGCCTGGGCGAGCGAGATCGCGGCCGACACGCACGCATTCGCGCACACCGGCTACGGCTCGGTCGCGGCGCTCCACGACGTCGTGTCGGGTGGCCCGTCGGTGTTCCGGCTGATCCCCGGCGACCCTCACCCGGTCGCGTACCTGCGCGTGCTGCTCGGCGTGCAGATGTGCATACGCTTCTACGGCGCCGGTCCGTGGGACGACCTCGGCCGCGCGTGGGTGCAGGCCTACCACCTGTCGACGGCGCCGCCCGACGCGCGCGCGCTCGCGGAGCGATCCGTGCCGCTCCTGCCGAGGATCGCCGAGCTCTGCCTGCTGACGCCGATGCGCGCGTTCGGCGGAAAGCCGATCGTCGCGTATGTCGATCCGATGCGCGTGCGTCCCGACGCCCTCGCCCGTCTCGCATACGAGGCCGGCGCATCCTTGACGACGTCGTCGTACTGGGTGCGCGAGGAGGCATTGCGCCTGCTTGCGCTGACGAGCTACCGCGTCGCGACCCAGCCGGAGCGATCGGTCGAGATCACGCATCAATACGAAGACTGGATGCTCCGGCTGGGAGCGCCGCTGCAGGCGGCGGCCTGAGCCGGGCGAACGAGAGGAGGGTTTCCAAGATGGCCACCGACGAACGCGACGAGTTCCTCCGGTACCTCCAGGACATCGTCGAACGTCTCGAGCGCCTGAACGTGCAGAAGGCGATGCCGAAAGCGGCCGAGGCGCGGGAGCACAAAGAGCTGGAGGTGATGCTCGACTCGGCCCAGAAGGCGCTGGCGAGGTTCGAGGAGTGGCAGCGCCACGATCTGGAGGAGCGCCGGACGACCGCGTGGCTCGACGCGATGAACGCGAGTCACGCGACGTTGCTCAAGGCGATCAACAACAACACGAAGACGACTAACGAGCTGCTGCGCACGTCACAGGCGCGGCTCCTCGAGATCGAGAACAGCGTGATCCTCGAGGGTCGAAGCCCGTTCAAGGCAAAGCAGGACGTCCTCGACGAGGGCGAGTACCTGTACCAGGTGCTCGCGATCGGCGCGCAGGGAACCGAGGCGGGCGGCCCGCTCCTCAAGGACGCACCGCCCGTGGTGATCGAGCCCGGCATCGACGTGCTCGCGCATGCGATCGAGGAGATCCTGGTGCAAGAGACGACCATCGGCACGGCGCGCGGACGCGCGTCGGACGACGAGGAGGAGTGACGACGAGATGTTCATCCAGCTCGCAACGCTGCTGGGCGCCTCACCGCCGGCGATGACGCAGGTCTCGGCGGAGAGCGTCTTCGGCTTCCACCCGATCCAGCTCTCGCGCTACCTCGAGGAGGTGTGGATCGCGCGGAACCCGAACCTGCAAATCATCACGCCGACGTCCCTAGAGATCCCGAACATCACGCCGCTCGCGCTCGAACGGCAGTCGGGCATCGGCGACGTGGTGGCTGCGGCCGGCAACGCCGCGCAGTACCCGCCGCCGGTGTGGGACCAACTGATCTACGCGTACATGGTCGAGAACACGCGCCTATACGAGATCTTCCGGCGCGTGCTCGAGGAGTACGCCTACGGCGAGCGACTGGGGGTGCCGTCCGACGCGGGTCAGCGTTGGCTGCGGACGACCGAGGCGCTGTTCTACCGCGACAACCCGCCGTTCCAGATCTACGCGCTCGCGAGCTGGATCCGCCCGGATATTCGTGCCGTACGGCGCAACGCGTACCAGCGGATGTTCGGTCTCGACCTCAACCACGGCACCGACGACAACCGCGTGTACCCGTATCCGCGCGCCGCGGCGGCGAACATCGAGTTCACGGCCACGTGGGAGGAGCTGCTCCGCCAGGTGTGGCGCGCCGTGGTGAACATCCAGAACCAGGTCGGCCCCAACGAGACCGACATCACGACGATCGCGAACCTCTCGCGCGTTCTCTTCGACATGCTACGCGTGCGGCGGCAGGACAACGTCGGGAACCTCGGTCGCGACGAGTTGTTCCACGTCGCGACGATGAGCTGGTTTCACCTGACGCTCACCTTCAACACGCCGATCGTGCACGACCTGAAAGCGGACGCGACATCGCCGGCCGAGCGGCTGCAGAAGATCGGGGAGCGCGTCGGGCTGCCCGCGCACAGCCGTGCCGACAGCTACTTCCACCTCGCGACCAGCATGTCGCTCGTGCTGCGCGAGATGGAGCTCGGCACGTTCAACGACCCCGCCGGGGCGCCGGCGCTGTTCCAGACGGGGAGCCGGTTCCAGCAGGCGATGCAGGAGGCGACCACGCACTGGTCGATCGCCACCGGCCGCGACGTGAAGGCACGCCCGGTAACGGTCGCGCCGTCGCCGCCGGCGCCGATCCGGCCGACGCCGGTGGCGATGAGCGGCGCGCCGTCGCGCAACGGGCACCGCCCGCACTCGCCCATCCGGCCGCAGGACACGGTGCGGACGTAGATGAGCCCCCTCAGCCCGTTCCGGGACCTCGCGGAGCTCGAGCGGCCGCCGACGAAGGCGCCTCCGGGATCCGGCGTCGGGCCGCCGCGCACGCCGAAGTACGACCGCGGCGCCGCGCTCGACTACGCGCGCAAGCACTGGCGCAAGCCCTGCGATGACGGGTTCATCGCGCTCGGGCCGAGCTCCGGCCGGGACATGATCACCGTCCCGGACGGGACCGTGTTCGAGCACGAGGACGCGACCGCGACGACGTCCGCGCGAGAGCACGCGCTGCTCCCGGACGGCTCGCGGATCGAGTGGCGCGACCTCGACGACTGCACGCACTTCATCTCCTGCTGCATCGGCCAGCGGCCCGGCGAGCGCTGCGGCGGCCTGCCGATCACCTACCGCCAGCTCGGCGCGCCGCCTGACGCGCCCTACGGAATCGTGCGCGTGCCGACGATGGTGCAGTACCTCGTCGGCAAGCGCTACGCGGAGATCGTCGCGGAGAAGTCGACCGACGACACGAAGGTCGACCAGCTCGCGTTCGGCGACCTCGTGGCCTACTTCAACGTCCGCCGCGGCTTCTACTCGCACCTGGCGATCCTGCTCGGCGCGGGGAAGATCGCCTGCCACACGTACTCGCGGTCGGACGGCACGGAATGCACGTGGGACAACGACTGGGATCTCGGGCGCGGAACGCACACGTGGACGTTCATCCGGTTCGTGGTGTGAGGCGATGAGCATCTGGAGCCCGTTTCGCCAGGACGTCACCGCCGAGGACGAGACGTGGCTGACGGGGATCCCCGCCGCGCCCGCGGCCCAGGCCCCGGTCGGAGAGGGGTTTGACCTCGGCGAGGCCGAGGCCGAGGCCCCGGTCGGAGAGGGGTTTGACCTCGGCGAGGCTGAGGCCGACCGCCGACGCGCCGGCCGCGCCCCCCACCGCGGCGGAGCTCTCCTCGTCGCTCCTAAAGTGGCCAGGCGCGTCCCCCGAAAAGCTCGCGTTCATGCGCGCCGTCTACGACGCGCACGCCGCGCGCTCGAAGGCGAGCGGCCGCCCGTTCGTCGCGGATCTGCCGCGCGACGCGCTCGCGCCGATCGACGGTCACGAGGCGCGCAAGGACGCGGCCACCGCGGCGGCGGCCCTGCTCGCCGACGCGAACGCCGCGCTCGCCGAGGCGGGCCTGGCCGCCACCATCCGGATCGGGATCGTGAGCGCCTACCGCCCCGCGACACTGCAGTTTCAAATCTGGCAGGGGCGTAACTTCGACGGCACCGAGCGCGGCGGCGGTTTCCCCTTCTACTACGAGCGGGCGCAGAAGAAAGGCGTCGTGCACCCCGGCGACTACGGCCCTGAGGCGATACAGGCGTTCGCGCGGTACCTCGGCGGCTACATCGCCTCGCCCGGCTACAGCAACCACCAGGACGGTCTCGCCTTCGACTTCGGGACCGGCGCGGTCGGCAAGAGCCTGCGCGCGATCCACCGGCACGACTGGTTCCGGCACTGGCTCGAGCGGTACGCCGCGCACTACCACTTCGTGCCGCTCGCGACCGAGGCCTGGCACTGGACGTACACGTCGCCGCCGGCGACGCACGAGCTCGAGCTCGAGGAGGAGAGCGCGGCGCAGCTGTACGACGTTCCGATCCCGACGGCGACGAGCGGGATCAGCGCGGACCGGCTGGAGATCGCGCACGTGCCGTTGCTCGCGCACCACCGCGGCGTTGCCCCCGATCTCGTGCTGCGCTGGAACGACATGCCGACGCTGGCGTCCGAGGTCGACGTCGTCGTGCACCTGCACGGCTTCTGGTACCCGAACCTGAGCCTCACGCGCGACGTCGAGCCGGTCAGCGGCCTCGACCTCGCGCCGCTCGACGGCGGCGCCACCGGGAGGACCCGGCCGACGCTGACGGTGCTCCCGCGCGGCAACGACACCGGCGTCAAGCAGCCGCGCGGTCCGTACAACGCGTACACATTTCCGGCCCTGGTCGCGCGCACCGGGCTGCCCGCGCTCGTCGACTACGCGCTCGGGCAGTTCGCCGCGACGACCGGCGCCACGGCGCACGTCGGCCGGCTGATCCTGACCGCGCACTCCGGCGGCGGGCTGGCACTGGTGGAGATCCTGCGCCACCACGACCCGCACCAGGTGCACGTCTTCGACGCGCTCTACTGGTCACCGGACTCGCTGATCGACTGGGCGCGCCGCCGGATCCACCGGGACCGCACCGCCGGCGCGTCGCGCGACTACATGGAGACGAAGGGCGGTGCGCTGCGCATCTTCTACCCGGGGCGCGTAGGCGGCGGCACGCGTCCGAACAGCCTGGCCGTGCTGGGCGTGCTCGAGCGCGAGCTCGGCGACGGGCTCGGCGCGTGGTACCGGGTGCAGGCGAGCGACTACGACCACTTCCAGATCCCGCGCCGCTACGGCTGGCGCGTGCTTGCGGACGCGTCGGCCGACGTGCCCGACGCGCACGGCGAACCGACCCGCTCGGGCGAAGCGGGGCTCGACGAACACGAGTCGCCCGTCGGCGCCGTCCCCGAGTACGACACGCCGAACGACGCCGGCACCCCATCGACGACGACCACCGTCGTCGAGCCGTTCGGGACGCCGCCGCCGGCCGTGACGTTCGGGCCGACGATCGGCGGGATCAGCGCCGTCACGGGCGACCGGACGCTCGAGCGGCTGTGCTGCGCGCTCGCCGACGTGACCGGCAACCCGGCGAATCCGCCCTACGTCGGCGTCCACGACGACGAGGTGCTGTACGTCGGCAGCGTGCAGAAGCTCTCGGCCATGTACGCCGCGTTCCTGCTCCGCAGGCAGGTGCGGGCGCAGGTGGCCGCCGCGCACGCCGGCGGCCTTGACACGAGCAAGCACGGGTGGGAGGTTGCGATCGTCCACGACTTGATGCGCGACTGGCCGCCGATGCTCCGCAGCGGCTTCCCGAAGCTCCCCGAGAGCCTGCCGCAGTTCGCGACGATCCTCGAGTTCACGAGCACCGGCGATGTCGAGTTCCCGAGGACGTGCACGGACGAGGAGCTCGCCGAGATCGGCTTCCCCGGCGACCCGAAGGGGCGCTTCGGCGACTGGCTGCACCTGATGATCCACTGGTCCAATGACGAGGCCTCGAGCCTCTGCATCCGTGCGCTCGGCTACTCGTACATCAACGGCGCGCTGATGGATGCCGGCTTCTTCGGCGGAACGCCGGAGCACGGGCTGTGGCTGGCGGGAGACTACGGGGGGCACGACTGGCTCCCGCACCCGCCCGGCCACCGCGAGATCAATCCGGCGGGAAAGCCGCTCGCGAAGCGCTGGGCGACCGCGCAGGGACGGACTACCACCAACATGGCCGCCACCGCACAGCAGCTGTGCAAGCTCCTGACCCTGATCGCGCACGACGACCTCGTCGATGCGGCCGCATGCGCTGAGATGAGGACGCTGCTCGACTCGAGGGCCGCGGCCGGCAGCTACCTCGATCAGGCGCTGGTCGCGGCCGGGCGCCCGGCGGACAAGCAATTCTCCAAGCTCGGCATCGGCAACGACGTCAGCTATCACGACTGCGGGATCGTCGAGCGGACGATCCCCGTCGGGAGCGCGACCAAGACGATCCGCTACGTCGTCGTCGGCCTGGGCTCGAAGCGAACCGACCAGGCCGATCTCAAGCTGCTCTTCAAGACCCTCGACGACCTGGTCGTCGCGCGGCACCACCCGTAGCGCGGCGTCGTCGTCTGCGCGGTGAACATCGATGGGGAGCCGCTGGCGCCCGGCGTTGATCGAGTGCGCTCGCGGCGAGCGCATGGTTGGATGTAGCCGCGATGGAACATCCGCAGGATCGAGTCTCCGATGCCGACCGCGAGCAAGCCGTGATCTCGCTGCGCGATCATCTCCTGGCCGGACGATTGACGTTGGAGGAGTTCTCCGAGCGGGTGCAGGGTGCCTATGGCGCGCGGATCGGTCAGGAGCTGAGTCGCGCTCAAGAGGGTCTGCCGACAGCCGCGGGCGCGGACGCGATCGGGTCGCGACGCAAGCCGATCCGCGTGACCGCGGGCCTGTTCGGCCACGTGGTCAGACGCGGGAGGCTGCGGCTCGGCCGGTGGAGTTTCGCGGGTGGTGCGTTCTCCGATGTGGACCTCGATCTGCGTGAGGCCGAGCCCGACAGCGTGGAGAGCTCCGTGACCGTGGTCGTCGCGTTCGGCAACGTGGATGTCTACGTGCCCGAGGGGATCAACGTCACCGTCGCCGGGTTCGGGATCTTCGGTCACCGGCGCGACTGGGGGCGCGATCTGGCTCGGGACGACGCGCCCATCATCCAGGTGCGCGCGCTATCCGTGTTCGGCACGGTTGACGTATGGCGCGTACCACCCGACATGCACGGCGATTACGGAGACATCCTCCGTCAGCTGCGAGCGCAAACGTGACGGCGCGAGATCTCTCCCAGCGCCGGAGCGGGATCGCGGCCGCGCGGGATCGTGGCCGCGCGGTATCGCGGCCGCGCGGGATCAGTCCCAGCTCCCGAGCGGGAACCTGATCGCCGCCTGCGCCGCGGCGATCCGCGCAATCGGGACGCGGTAGGGCGAGCAGGAGACGTAGTCCAGGCCGGCCCGGTGGAAGAACTCCACCGATTTCGGGTCACCGCCGTGCTCGCCGCAGATGCCCAGCTTGAGTTCCGGAGCGGCCTCGCGGCCGACCCAAGCACCGAGCCGGACGAGCCATCCGACCCCGGGCTCGTCGATCGTCTCGAACGGGCTGCGGTCGATGATCTTGCGCTCCAGGTAGATGGGGACGAACTTGGACTCGACGTCGTCGCGGGAGAAGCCGAGCGCCGTCTGCGTCAGGTCGTTGGTGCCGAACGAGAAGAAGTCGGCGAAACGGGCGATCTTGTCAGCGGCGAAGCACGCCCGCGGCAGCTCGATCATCGTCCCCACCGTGAAGTCCTCGCCGATCTTCAGCCCCTCCTCTTCGCCGACGCGCCGCACCAGCTCGCGCATGATCTCGATCTCCTGCTCGTAGTCGACGAGCGGGATCATGATCTCCGGACACCGACCGCCGTCCGCCCCGGCGGCCGCTTTGGCCGCTTTGGCCGCACGCAGGATCGCGTGGACCTGCATCTCGTAGATCTCGGGATACAGGATCCCGAGCCGGCAGCCGCGCGTCCCGAGCATCGGGTTCTCCTCCGAGATCTCGTGGACGCGCTCCAGCAGCCGTTCCAGCTGCGGCTCTTCATCCGAGCTCTCCATCCGGGCCCGCTCGAGCTGGGCGGCCAGATCCTCGGCGTTGGGAAGAAACTCGTGCAGCGGCGGATCGAGCAGGCGGACCGTCACCGGCAGGCCCGCCATCGCTTGAAAGATTCCCTCGAAGTCCTCCTGCTGCAGGGGCAGCAGCTCAGCCAGGGCGGCGCGGCGCGCGTCGGCATCGTCGGCCATGATCATCGCGCGCATCTTGGGTTGGCGATCCTCGGCCATGAACATGTGCTCGGTGCGGCACAGCCCGATCCCCTGCGCCCCCAGCTCCCGGGCGCGCGTCGCGTCCTGGGGCGTGTCGGCGTTGGCGCGGACGTCCATCCGCCGCAGCGCGTCGGCCCACTCCAGCACCTGCTGGAAGTTCGCGTCCACCCGCGCCTCCACCAGCGGCACGTCGTCGGTGGTCACGCAGCCCTTGGTGCCGTCGATGGCGATCGCGTCGCCCTCGTGCAGCGACGTACCGTCGACGCTGACCGTCTTTGCGTTCAGATCGATCGCCAGCGCCTGAGCGCCGACCACCGCCGGCAGGCCCATGCCGCGGGCGACCAGCGCCGCGTGCGACGCCTTGCCGCCCTCGCTGGTCAGGATCCCCTTGGCGGCGAAGAAGCCGGCCACGTCCTCGGCCTCCGTGAACGGTCGCACGAGGATCACATCGCGTCCCTGATCGGCGGCGGTGACGGCATCGGCGGCGGTGAACACGATCTCGCCCTTGGCGGCGCCCGGCGACGCGCTGACGCCGCGGGCGAGGACATCGAACTCCGCCCCCGGGTCGAAGGTGGGGTGAAGCAGGGCGTCCAGTGAGTCCGGGTCGATCGTCTGGAGCGCCCGTTCCCGGGAGAGCAGCTCCTCGGAGACCGCGTCCACCGCAAACCTGACCGCGGCCTGGGCGGGCCGCTTGGCGTTGCGGGTCTGGAGCATGTACAGCTGACCCTCCTCCACGGTGAACTCCGTGTCCTGCATGTCCTCGTAGTGGGCCTCGAGCGTGCGCAGGATCTCCATCAGCTGCTCGTGGACGTCGGGCATCCATTCCTGCATTTCGGCGATGTCGCGGGGGGTGCGCACACCCGAGACCACGTCCTCCCCCTGCGCGTTGGGCAGGAAGTCGCCCGAGGGCTCGGGCGCGCCGGTCACCTCGTCGCGGGAGAACGCGACCCCTGACCCCGACGTGTCGCCCTTGTTGCCGAACACCATCTGCTGGACGTTGACCGCCGTCCCCCAGTCGTCGGGGATCCGGTTCTGGCTCCGGTAGGCGACCGCCCGCTTGCCCAGCCATGAATCGAACACGGCCCGGATCGCCAGCCGCAACTGCTCCTCGGGATCCTGGGGGAACTCGTCGCCGGTCTGCTCGTGGTAGATGTCCTTGAACGCGTCGGTCAACTCGCGCAGCGCGTCGACGTCGAGCTCGGTGTCGTCGCTCACGCCGCGATCGGACTTGGCCGACTTGATCGCGTCCTCGAACCGCTCGCCCGGGATTCCGCGCGAGACGTTGCCGAACATCTGCACGAAGCGGCGATAAGAGTCCCACGCGAACCGCTCGTTCTCGGTCGCCCGGCTCAGACCGACCACCGACTCGTCGTTGAGGCCCAGGTTGAGGACCGTGTCGAGCATGCCCGGCATCGATTCGCGGGCCCCCGAGCGGACCGACACCAACAGGGGATCGTCGCGGTCGCCCAGCCGCTTGCCGGCCGTCTCTTGCAGCCGGTCCAGCGCGTCTGCGACCTGCACCGCCATGCCGTCGGGCTCCTGGCGCTCGGCGCGCATGTACTCCACGCACGCCTCGGTGGTGATCGTGAACCCGGCGGGCACCCGCTCAGGACCGAGCACCCGTGTCATCTCGGCGACGTTCGCTCCCTTGCCGCCGAGCAGCTCCCGCATGTCCTTCGAGCCCTCGGCGAAGTCATAGACCCACTTCGGCACCAGGCGGCGATCCTACCCTGGATCGCCGTCGCGCAGACGAATCGCCGTCCGCGGGGGGACTTAGGGCCCACGCAAAAATAATTACGGGCTCCGAGCGCGTCCAGACGCCGTCGGAGCCCGTGATTATTCCTGCGCGAGCCCCTAGGCGGCGGTCGTCGCCAGCTCGCGCCCAGGCAGGTCGAACATCTCCGCCAGCAGCTCGTAGGAGCGCCGGCGCACGCCGTGGTCGTGGGTGATCGTCACCGCGATCACCTCATCCGCCTGGTAGGCCGACGCCACCTCCTCGATCCCCGCCCGCACCTTCTCAGGTGATCCGACGACTCCGCGTCGCCCCGGGGGGTCTCCGGAGGTGGTAAGCCGGGCCTCGCGGGCGAGGAAATCGGCGGCCCGGTCAGGCGGTGGGACGGCGATCAGCTGGCCGCGGCGCAGGAGCGTGAACGTCATCCGGCTGCTGGCGGCGAGAAACTCGGCCTCCTCGTCGGTGGGCGCGACCAGCGTCCAGATCGCGACCGCCGTGCGCGGCGCCTTCAGGTCGCGCACCGGTGCAAACCGCTCCCGGTAGAGCTTGGCGATCTCGGCCCCCCGCGGGTTGATGAAGTCCGCGAAGGCGTAGCGCAACCCCAGCTCGCCGGCCCAGATCGCGCTTTGCTCGGAGGAGCCGAGCAGCCACGGCACCGGCAGCTCGGGCAGCCCGGGAAGGGTTTCTGCCAGGTGGCGGAAGGGATGCTCCTGCGGCAGGTCGTCCTCGAAGTAGGCGAGCAGCTCGGCCAGCTGCTGGGGGAAGTCGTCCGGAGCGGCCTGCCGGCGGTCGCGCTGGAGCGCGAAGGTGGTCAGCGGGTCGGTGCCGGCGGCTCGGCCGAGGCCGAGATCGATCCGGTCCGGGAACAGGGCGGCGAGGATCGTGAACGACTCGGCCACCTTCAGCGGGCTGTAGTGGGGCAGCATCACCCCCCCGCTGCCGACCCGGATCGTCTCGGTGGCGGCGGCGATCGGCCCGATCAGCACCTCCGGGCTCGGCCCGGCCAGCATCGGTCCGCCATGGTGCTCGGCGACCCAGTAGCGGTTGTAGCCCAGCGCGTCGGTCAGCGCAGCCAGGTCGATCGTGTTGCGCAGCGCCTGGGCACCGGTGGAGCCCTCGGCTATCGGGGACTGATCGAGGACCGAGAGGAGCACGGCTTTGATGCTAGAAAGGCGCGCATGCCGGTGAGCACGCGTGGGCTTAGGGATGTCGTGGCCACCCGGTACGTGACCGCGCTGCGTGAGGGTGGCTCGCTCCCCGGGTTGGTGGAGGCCGACGACGACGGGCTCTATGTCGCCAAGTTCCGGGGGGCCGGTCAGGGGCTGCGGGCGCTGGTCGCCGAGGTCATCGTCGGCGAGCTGGGCCGCCGGGCCCAGCTGCTCGTCCCGGAGCTGGTGACGGTGGCGATCGACCCGCGGCTGGGGGCCGCCGAACCGGATCCCGAGATCCAGGATCTGATCACCGCCAGCGCGGGAGCCAATCTGGGCGTCGACTTCCTTCCCGGTGCGCTCGCCTACACGCCGGCGGGGGCGTGGCAACCGCCGCCGGAGCTCGCGGCCGAGATCGTCTGGCTGGACGCGCTGGCGACCAACGTCGATCGAACGGCGCGCAACCCCAACCTGCTGCTCTGGCACGAGCGCCTGTGGCTGATCGACCACGGAGCCGCGCTCTACCTCCAGCATGGCGGCCTGGACCCGGCCGACGCCGGTCGACCTTTCCCGCTGATCGCCGAGCACGTGCTCCTGCCCAGGGCCGGATCGATCCTGGAGGCGGGGGAGCGGATGCGAGCGCGGCTCGGGGAGGACGCGGCTGCGTCGGTGGTGGAGCTCGTCCCCGGTGACTGGTTCAGTGGCGCCGATGCCCCTGAGACCTATGTGGAGTATCTGATCCGGCGTCTGGCCGGCGGCGGCTTCGCCGAGGAGGCCGAGCGTGCCCGCACGTACCACTAGTCCGTTCACCTACCTCATCCTGCGGGTCGTCCCCAGCGTGGAGCGGGGCGAACGGTTCAACGTCGGGGTGATCGTGTTCTGCCGCCAGCGGGGCTTTCTCGGCGCGCGGGTCGCGCTCGATGCCGACCGCCTCGCCGCCCTGGCGCCGGAGGTCGACATGGGCGAGGTCGGCGAGCACCTGTCGGCGCTGGTCCGCGTCGCGCAGGGCGCCGGGGACGCGGGGCCGATCGCCACCCTCCCTCAGTCCGAGCGGTTCGGCTGGCTGGCCGCGCCGTCGAGCACGATCGTGCAGGCCTCGGAGGTCCACACCGGGCTGACCGAGAACGCGGAGGCGACACTGGAGTCGCTGTTCGCGCGGCTGGTGGCTCCCGCGGTCGACTAGCCGACCTCGGCCTCCTCCTGCAGCTCCTGGTCGATCTCCTCCAGGCTGCGGCCCTTGGTCTCCGGCAGGAAACGCCGCAGGTAGAAGAAGCCGACCAGGGCAAAGGCGCCGTAGAGCCAGAACATGCCGGTGGTGGTGATCGTGTTGATCAGCGTCAGCACGGTCAGCGAGATCACGAAGTCAAGGCTCCAATGGGTGAGCACGCCGACGCTCGAGCCTCTGCCGCGAACCTCATTGGGATAGACCTCTGAGGTGAACAGCCAGATGGCGATGCCGAGGCTGGCCGCGAAGGCGGAGATGTAGACGCACAGACCGACGACGATCAGAGCGCCCACCGTGCCGTGCTGGGAGGGAAGCAGGTAGAGAGCGCCCAGCGCGGCCAGCGCGACCGTGAGCACGCCGACGCCGATCAGCACCAGGGGGCGGCGGCCGACGCGGTCGATCACCAGCAGCGCGATCAGCGTCAGCAGCACGTTCATCGTTCCCACCCCCACCGAGCCGAGGATCGACGCGCTGGCGCCAAAGCCGGTCTGGTGAAGGATCGTGGGCGTGTAGTAGATGACCGCGTTGACGCCCACCAGCTGGTTGATCGCGGGCACGCCGACGCCGACGCGCAGCGCCGGCCTCAGGTTCGGCTCCAGCAGGTCGCGAAACTTGCTGGTGGACTCCGCCTCGATCGTCTCCTTGATCTCGCTGACCTCGTCGTCGACCTCGTCCGCGGGCCGGGTGCGCTCCAGCACGTCGTGCGCCTCGTCCTCGCGGCCGGCGGCCAACAGCCAGCGCGGGCTCTCGGGCACGGTCAGCAGGCCGGCGAACATGAGCAGCGCGGGGACGGCGGCGAGCCCCAGCATCCATCTCCAGCCGTGAGAGCTCGCGAAGGCGTAGCCCACGCCGTAGGCGCAGAGGATGCCGACGGTGATCAGGAACTGGTTCATCGAGACCAGGCGCCCGCGTTTCTCCTTGGGGCTCATCTCGGCCAGGTAGGGCGGCACCGACATCGACGAGGTGCCCAGTCCGAGGCCGATCACGAAGCGGGCGATGACCAGCGCGACCGCGCTCGGCGCCGCCGCCGACGCCAGCGCGCCGAGCGCGAACACCGCGGCGGCCGCGAGCAGCGTGCGCTTGCGCCCGAGCCGGTCGCTGATCGCGCCCCCGATCAGCGCCCCGCAGACGGCACCCAGCAGCAGTGAGGCAACCACCGCCTGCTGGCCGAAGGAGCCGAGGTGAAACTGGGACGTGATGTACAGCAGCGCCCCCGAGATGACGCCGGTGTCATAGCCGAACAGGAAGCCGCCGAGCGCCGCGATGACGGTGATGCGCCCGACCGTGCGGGCCACGTGGCGGTCGCCGGAGTCGTCGGTGGGCGATCCCGAGCTGCTCGCCTCGCCTGCTGATGATGATGAAGCCATCGTCCTCCCTCCACGGCGTCCTGCCCGTTCTGCGCGCCGGTCAATCAGCCGTCATGATGGGTTCGTGGCTGAGCTGTACGGCGGCGTGGAGACGGGAGGAACGTGGTGCGTTTGCGCGCTGGGCGCGGGGCCGGAGGAGATCGAGGACCGGGTGCAATTCCCCACCACCTTCCCGTCCGAGACGCTGGAGCGCATCGTCGAGTTCTTCGCCGGCCGCCGGCGCCCGGCGGCGATCGGCATCGGCGCCTTCGGCCCGGTGGTCGTGGACCGCGCCTCGCCGAGCTGGGGCCAGGTGAGCACCACGCCGAAGCCGGGCTGGCAGCACACCCCGGTCGCCACTGTGATCGAGGCACGCCTGGGCGTGGCGGTCGGCTTCGACACCGACGTCGGCGCCGCTGCGCTGGGCGAGCAGCGGTGGGGCGCCGGGCGCGGTCTCGCCAGTGTGTGCTACTTGACGATCGGCACCGGGTTGGGGGCGGGGCTGGTGATCGACGGCCGCCCGTGGCACGGGCTGGTCCACCCCGAGGTCGGGCACCTGCGCATCCCCCACGACCGCGAGCGCGACCCGTTTGCCGGCAGCTGCCCGGTCCACGGTGACTGCTGGGAGGGTCTGGCCTGCGGCGAAGCGGTGGCCCAGCGGTGGCACACCCGGCCCGAGGAGCTCGGAGACGACCATCCCGCCTGGGCGCTGGAGGCCGAGTATGTTGCGCTCGGGATCTTCAGCATCGTCTCGGTCGTCTCGCCCCACCGGGTCATCGTCGGCGGCGGGGTGGCCGAGCGACCTGGTCTGCTGGGGATGATCCGCGACCGTCTGCACGACCTCAACGGCGGCTACCTGGAGACCCCGCTGCTCGGGCGGGAGATCGACAGCTATGTCGTGACGCCCGAGCTCGGCGACGATGCCGGGGTGCTGGGCGCCATCGCCCTGGCCGCGCTGGCTGACCAGCGCGGGTAGCCCGGCGACGGGCGCGTCGGTCTTCACAACTGGGCAACCACCGTTCGGCGCCGGCCCCGTATAACCGGTGGTGTCACTCGCCGGGCGCCTACCTCCTCGGGCGCCCGGCGAGCGCCGGGGTCGCGCGAGGGTTACACGTTCGGAGGCAAACCCCCCGGCTGTCGGTTTCTGGGCAGCCGCGGGTGGCATCCGGCGCGCAAATCGCCGATTTTGTCCAAAATGACTTCAACCTTGCCTCTCGTGCCGGAGATCGCCGCGCCGCCGGTCGCTGCCCGCTGCGGAGCCGTGGCCGCCTCGGTCGCGGTCAGTCTCCCGGAGACGGTCGTCACCAGCGCGGAGATCGGTGCGCGCCTCGGCGTCGGAGAGGAGTGGATCGCCCGGCGCACCGGGATCCAGTCGCGTCGCGTGGCGGGCCCCGACGAGCGCCTGTCGACGCACGCCACCGACTGCGCCCGCGCGGCCCTCGCCCGCGCCGGCGTGGACCCGCTCGATGTCGACCTCGTGATCGTCGCCACCACCACCGCGGATGAGGTGATGCCGAACACCGCCCCGGTGGTCGCCCACGCCCTGGGCGCTACCGCCGCCGGCGCCTTCGACGTCGGCTCGGCCTGCACCGGCTTTCTGTCGGCGCTGGCGGTCGGCGCCGCCCAGGTCGAGGCGGGGCGGTCCCGCCGCGCCGTGGTCATCGGCGCCGACTTCATGTCTCGGATCACCGATCCCATGGACCGGGCCACGGCCTCCGTGTTCGCCGACGGCGCCGGAGCCGTGGTGCTGGAGCAGACGACCGGGCAGGGGCGGATCGGTCCCGTCGTCCTCGGCTGCGACGGCGCCGGCGCCGGGCACATCTATGCCGGGCGCGGTGACGGGAAGATCCAGATGCGTGGCCACGAGACCTTCCGCGAGGCGGTCGCCCGGCTGACGCTGTGCACCCATCAGGCGGTTCGCGCCGCCGGCGTGAGCCTCGACGACATCGATCTGTTCGTCTACCACCAGGCCAACGGCCGGATCCTCGCGGCCGTCGGCGAACGCCTTGGCCTGCCGCCCGGACGCGTAGTCGACTGCATCGGCGAGTACGGCAACACCTCGGCGGCGACCCTACCGCTGGCGCTGGCCTTCAGCGAGCGCGAGGGAATCCTCTCCCCGGGCGACCGGGTGTTGCTCGGCGCCTTCGGCGCCGGCTTCACCTGGGGCGCGACCGTCGTGGAGTGGGGTCGTCCGTGACCACGGTTCTCGCCAGCGCCCGCACCGCCGAATCGCTGTCGCCGCTCGAGCGTCTCGAGTCGCTGTGCGACCACGGGTCGCTGCACCTGATCCGAAGCGAGGTGATCTCCGCCGCGATGGGCGACAAGGCCCGCGCCGGCGATGGCGTGCTCGGGGGCTCGGGGACCGTCGGCGGCCGTCCCGTCTTCTGTTACGCCCAGGACTCCGGGTACTCCGGCGGCTCTCTGGGCGAGGCGCATGCGGACACGATCGCCCGCGTGCTGGAGCTTGCCGACCGCGGACGCGCGCCGGTCGTCGGGTTCGTCTCCTCGGGGGGCGCCCGGATGCAGGAGGGGATCGCGGCCCTGGGCGGCTACGGACGGATCTTCAAGCGCACGGTGGCGCTCTCGGGTCGCGTCCCGCAGATCTCGATCGTCACCGGGCTATCGGCCGGCGGGGGGGCGTACTCGCCGGCGCTGACCGACTGGGTGATGATGACCCAGGACTCGAGCATGTTCCTGACCGGACCTCGCGTGGTGCGGGAGGCGCTGGGCGAGGTCGTCGACGCCGAACAGCTCGGAGGCCCGCGAGTGCACGAGCGCAATGGCGTCTGCCATTTCGTGGCCCACGACGACCTCGAGGCCGCCCGGCTGACCCGGGAGCTGCTCGGCTACCTCCCCAGCCACTGCGACGCGGCCGTGCCCAGGATCGAGCGGCGCCCGCCGAGCGGAGCCGACCCGGGGGAGCTCGTGCCCACGCAGCCGCGCCGCGTCTACGACGTCCGAACGGTGATCGGATCGCTGGTCGACGGCGGCGAGCTGCTCGAGATCTCGGCCGGTTGGGCGCGCAATCTCGTGACCGGCTTCGCGCGGATCGACGGCCGGACGGTCGGAGTGGTCGCCAACCAGCCGCGCCACCTCGGCGGCGTGCTCGACGCCGCCAGCTCCGAGAAGGGGGCGGGCTTCGTCTCCAAGTGCGACTCGTTGGGGATCGGGCTGCTCGTGCTCGTCGACACCCCGGGCTACATGCCGGGGATGCGCCAGGAGGCGGCCGGGGTGATCCGCCGGGGTGCGGGCTTCGTGCATGCGTTCGCGCAGGCCACGGTGCCCCGGATCACCGTGATTCTGCGTAAGGCGTTCGGGGGAGCGTTCATCACGATGAACTCCAAGGATCTGGGAGCTGACTACGTGTTCGCCTGGCCGCAGGCCGAGATCGGAGTGATGGGGGCGAGCCCCGCGGTCGGGGTGATCCACCGTCGCGAGCTCGCTGCCGCGCAAGACCCCGAGGCCGAGCGCGAGCGCCTGGCGGCCCAGTACGCCGAGACCCAGCTGCGCCCCGAAGTTGCCGCCGCCCGCGGATTCGTCGACGAGCTGATCGCGCCCGAAGACACGCGCGGGCGGCTGGTGTGGGCGTACAACTCGCTGGCGCGGGCCCGATGAGCGCCCGGTCCGGTGACGTGCTGCTGACGGGGGCGACCGGGTTCGTCGGCATGGAGCTGCTCGAGCGCTACCTGGAGCGCACCGACCGGCAGATCATCGCCCTGGTTCGCGCCGACGACGCCGACACCGCTCGCGTCCGGATCGACACGGTCCTGGAGAACCTGTTCGGCGCCGGCGCGCACGTCCGGCGCGATCGCGTCGAGGCGGTCGCCTCCGACATGACCCGCCCGGATCTGGGCCTGGCTCCGGGGCAGCGCGACCGGATCGCCGAGCGGGTGACGACGATCATCCACAGCGCGGCCTCCGTGTCGTTCACGCTGTCGCTTGACGAGGCGCGCGAGATCAACCTCGAGGGGACCCGCCGGATGCTGGACCTGGCCGAGCTGGCCCAGGCTCGCGGCGGGCTGGATTGCTACGGCCACATCTCCACCGCGTTCGTCGCCGGGACCCATCGGGGCGGCTTCGCCGAAAGCGACCTCGACGTCGGCCAGTCGTTTCACAACTCCTACGAGCGCTCCAAGTTCGAGGCCGAGCGGCTCGTCCGCTCGCGGCCGGGCCTGCCCTCCACGGTCCTGCGTCCCAGCATCGTCGTCGGTGATCGCACCAGCGGTTGGACGGCCACGTTCAACGTTCTCTACTGGCCGTTGCGGGCGTTCGGCCGGGGCCTGTTCACGGCGTTGCCGGCGGTTCCGTCCGCGCCATGCGACGTCGTCTCCATCGATTACGTTGCCGACGCCACCTTCGCGCTGTGTGAGCCGGGCTGCGACACCGGCGTCACCTACCACCTCACCGCCGGTCCTCACGCCTCGACCATCGGAGAGATCGCCCGGCTGGCCAGCCGCTACTTCCGCCGGCCGATGCCCCGGGTGCTGCCCCCCGCCGAGTTCGCCAAGCTCGTGCTGGCCAGCGCCGAGCGGTCGGCGCTGACCGCGGGCAGCGAGTACTTCCCGTATCTGTCGATGGGCGCGGTGTTCGACGACGCCGCAACGCGGGCTCGTCTCGAGCCCGACGGGATCACCGCCGCGCCGCTGCGCGACTACATGGATCGCCTCCTGGATTTCGCCACTCGCAGCCGCTGGGGCAAGCGGCCGATCGCCCGGGTGGACGCGCTCGCCCCCAGCGCGCTGCGCGCCGCCTCCTGAGCCGCCACCCGGCGCGGCTTCGCGGCTTCACTCGGAGCCGCTCCCCAGCCGGGGGTTGTCCCGCGGACGGGTTTGCCCGGCCAGGGCGCGCGGCGCCATATTTCCCCGATCGCCCCGTTCGCCGACATCGCGCGATTTCGCCCCGATGACCCCGACGCGCTGGTGCTGGCCGCGCTCGCCTGCCCGTTGTGCCTGCGCGCCGACGTGGAGTCCGAGCCTGACCTGGAGGGCTACGATCCGTCGGTGCAATGCCTGTGTTCCTCTTGTCAGGCGCGGTGGCGCGTGTACCTGGCGCCCGACCAGGCGCTGCGGCTCGGCCTGATGCACGCATAGCCGGGCGTCCGCGTCCGCTCCCCGATGAGGCGGGCGGGCATTGAGCGCGGACGCGTCGACCGGCCGGCGGGAAGGCTTGGGGATCGAGGCCCTCGAGCTGTTCGTCGAGGTGCTCTCTCAATCGGAGCCGACGGCCAACGTCGACGGCTTCTACGCGCGGCTGTGCGACGCCGTCTGCCGGCTGGCCCGGATGCGCCGGGCGCTCATCTTCCGCTACGACAGCGCCGACCGCCGGGTCCGGGCGGTGGGGGCGCACGGGATGGACATCGACCAGTTCGCCCACGCCCATGTCGGCGTCGATTCGGCACCGATCGCCGCGCGAGCGATCCGCGAGGACCGGGTGGTGGAGGTCGTCGGCGACCTCAGCGGTCAGGTGCCCGACGAGTACGCGGCGCTGGTATCCGAGCCCGCGCGGCTGGTGTGCGCGCCGATGGCGGCGGCGAGTCGGGCATTCGGGGTGATCCTCGCCGACCGGCTGATGTCGGAGCCGCCGCTCGATGACGCCGACCGCAGCCTGCTGTGGACGCTGGGCAAGGCGGCGGCGCTGGCCTCGGTGGCCGGCATCGCCTCGTCTCAGATCGAGAAGGCCGGGCAGCTGGAGCAACGCATCGATCTCGCCCGCGAGATCCACGAGGGCGTGATCCAGCGTCTGTTCGGGGTCTCGATGGCGCTGGACGGGGACGGCGCGCTGCCCGAACCGGCCCGGCAGCGCTGCGCCTCAGAGACCCAGGCGGCGCTGACCGACCTGCGCGCCGCGCTCGAGCGCCCCCTCGGGCGAGCGCCACGGGCGACGCGGACGACGCTCATCGCCGAGATCGAGCGGCTCTCCGGGTCCCATCCCCACCTCTGTCTGAGGCTTGAGGCGGGAGGTCCCGGTGACGTGCCGCCGGCGCTCGAGCCGCTGGCCCAGTCCATCCTCATCGAGGCGGTCCGCAACGCCGACAAGCACGCCCGGCCGACTCGGGTGAGCGTCCGGCTGGGACGGTCCGACGGGGCGTTCTCGATGGACGTGGTCAACGACGGTCTCGAGTCGCCGCGCCGGCGCGCCGGGATGGGGTTGCGCCTGGCCGCGCTCGAAGCGCTGCAGTCCAACGGGGTGGTGGAGTTCGGTGAGCGCGAGCCGGGGATCTGGCAGGTGCGGCTCGTCGTGCCCCATGACGGCGATGGATGAACCCGAGCGCAGCCCCGAGCGGCTGCGAGTGCTGGTCGTCGACGACCACGATGTCGTGCACTGGGGGTTTCGGCTGATGCTCACCCAGCAGCCGTGGGTGGAGCGCTGCGTGAGCGCCCACACCGGAGCCGAGGCGGTCAAGCTGGTCACCCGGTATCGCCCGCACGTCGCGCTCGTGGACCTGTTCATCGGCGAGGAGTCTGGAGCCGAGGTGTGTGAGCGCCTCCGGGCCGCCGAGCCGGCGACGCGCGTCCTGCTGTTCTCCGGCGCGGGCGAGATCTCCCCGCAGGCCGCCCGCGCCGCCGGCGCGTCGGGGTTCGCGTACAAGGACTGGCCGGCGCGCAAGATCGCCGGCGCCGTTCGGCTGGTCGGGCTGGGCAAGATGGTGTTCGAGCACCAGGAGCGCCAGGGCGCTCTCGGCCTCTCCGATCGGGAGCGGGCGGTGCTGGAGCTGATGGCCTCCGGGGCCACCAACCCCGAGATCGGCGCCGCGCTACACCTGTCGCGCCACACCGTCAAGGAGCACTCCAGCTCCGTGTACCGCAAGCTGGGGGTGCGCAATCGCACCGAGGCGGTCCAGCGCGGCCAACGGCTGGGCCTGCTGCACTGAGGCAGCGTCAAACAATTATCTGGCGTTCTGGCGGCGTCTGGACGCCGCCTCCCGGGACCGGGTCGCAATCAAATACGCCGGGTATTCTCATTGCGAGCCGGCCCCGCCAGACACGCCCAGCCACTCGCCAGCTCCGCCACCTAATTGTCTGACGCTACCTGAGCGGTCGCGCGGCTGGGATGGCGCGTACGGGGCAGCGCCCGGCGGCTACGGTTGGCGGATGCGCCGTAGCGACAGTCACGGGAGGACCCACTGGACGCCGGTGTGAGCGAGATTGCCCGCTTCCTCGCCCAGCGTCCGCCGTTCGACGGGCTCGCTCCCGCTGAGCTGACCGAGGTGGCCGCGCAGGCGGCGATCGAGTTTCACCTCCGCGGGGCGGTGATCCTGTCCGAGGATGGCGGCCCGGTCACCTTCCTGCGGGTGATCCACAGCGGCGGCGTGGACATCACCCACGACGGCAGGCTGCTGGACCTGCTCGCCCCGGGCGACGCTTTCGGCCACGAGGCGATGCTCTCAGGACTGCCGCCCGGGTTCGAGGCGCGGGCGGCCGAGGACACCCTCGTCTACCGCATCCCGGTACAGGTAGCGCGACCGTTGCTGGACCGGGCGCGCCGCCGGGAGCTCCCGTCGGGTGCCACTGACCCCGCCTACCAGCCGGTGGTGAAGATGATCCGCGCCGGCACGGTCACCTGCAAGCCATCGGAGAACATCGGCTTCGTCGCCGAGCGAATGACCGCCGTGGGGGCGAGCGCCGCAGTGGTTGAGCTGGACGATGGCGGCATCGGGATCCTCACCGATCGAGATCTACGGGCGCGGGTGCTGGCCGTCGGACGCTCGGGCGCGGTTCGGGTCGACTCGGCGATGACCGCGCCCGCCTTCGTCGTCTCGCCCGATCGGCTCGCCGGCGAGGTCCTCTACGAGATGCTCGAGCGGGGGATTCGCCACGCCCCGGTCGTGTCCGAGCGGGGCCGGCTGATCGGGGTGGTCGAGGATGGGGACCTGGTCGCCGCCCAGCCGCGGGCCTGGTTCGGTGTCCGGCGGGCGATCGAACGTGCCCGCAGCCTCGACGCGCTCGCCCAGGCCGAGGCGCGACTGCCGGGGCTGATGCTCGACCTGCACCATTCCAGCGTGGCGGCGCTGGAGCTCGCCCCGGTGCTGTCGGCGCTCGTTGACGCCCTCACCCACCGCGCGATCGAGCTCGCGGCGGCCGTCGGCGACCCTCCACCGGCGGGAAGCGTGTGGGTGTCGGTCGGCAGCCAGGCGCGGCGCGAGCTGACCCCGGTCTCCGTGCGCCGCGGCGCGTTGATCCACCCGGCGCAGGCGCCGCCGTCAGCGGAGTGGTTGGCCGCACTGGAGACGGCGGTGGCGCAGTGCGGCGTCGGGCGGCCGGCGGTGGCGCGCGACGCGCAGGCGTGGACGGCGCTGGCGGCGAGCGGCCGTGGAGGATCGGGGTCCGATCCGGCGCTGGCTCTGTGGGTGCTCGCCGATCGGCGGGTCCTGTGGGGGGCGCCGCGAGAGCCGTTGCCCGGCATCGAGGGCGTGCATCGAGCCCGGCTGATCGATGCGCTGGCCGCCAGCGCGTTCACGCACACGCTGCCCACCGGCTTTGACGCCGACGCCGTGCTCACCCGGGAGGGCCGGCAGGCGCGGCTGAACATCCGCGAGGCCGCGATCGTGCCGATCGCGGCCATCGCCCGGTGGGCGGCCGCGGTGGCCGGAGCCGGCGAGGGCTCAACCCCGGAGCGGCTGCGCGGAGCCGCCGCCGCGGGGGTGATCGGCGACGACCAGGCGCAGACGCTGATCGAGGCGTTCGAACTGGCGCTGGAGCTGCGCATCGTCCACCACCTGGAGCAGATCGCCGCCGGTGAGGAGCCGGATGACCTGCTCGACGCCGCGAAGCTGCGGCCGCTGACGCGGGGTCGCCTGCGAGACGTTTTCCGGGCGGTCAGCGCGGTGGCCCGGGAGCTGGCTCCGTGAGGCTGCGCCGCCGACTCGGCCCGGCCGCGGCGCGGTTCGCGCAGACCCCCCAGCCCGACCCCGGCACTCCGTGGCGCCAGGCCGAATGGTGCGCGATCGACCTGGAGCTGACCGGCCTGCATCGTGCCGACGAGATCATCGCGATCGGCGCGGTGCCGATCCGGGGCGGCGCGCTGATGCTGGGCGAATCGATCTACACGCTGTCCCGGCCCCGCAGCCCACCCAAGCACGCCGCGGTGCTCGTGCACAAGCTGCGCTCCGCCGACCTGGAGCAGGCGCCCTCGCTCGATCGGGCGATCGATCTCCTGCTGCAGGCCCTGGCCGGCCGGGTGCCGGTGTTTCACACCGCGATCGTCGAGCGCAGCTTCCTCGGCCGCGAGCTGCACCGTCGCCGGCTGCGCCTACCCGCCGAGGCCGACACCGAGGCCCTGGGACGGCTGTGGCTGCTTCAACGCGACGGGCTTGCTCCCGGGGGGCTGCCGCTGGCGCGGCTGGCCGCGGTGCTCGGACAGCCGGGCGAGGATCCCCACCATGCGCTCGGCGACGCGCTGACCACGGCGAAGGCGTTCATCGCGCTGGCCAGCCACCTCGATGCGCAGTCGCCGCAGACGGTCGGCTCGCTGCAGCTCGCGCAGCACGCCCTGGAGGGCGGGGCAAGCCGGCGCCTGGGACCCGGCTGACCGTCCGCGATCGCGGCCCGGAGCCCGCGCGGTACAGACCCCGAGCGCGACCAGCGCGAGTCCGGAGAGCGCGAACAGGGCCGGATAGCCGGTGAACCCCTGGTATCGAAAAACGATCCGGTGGGTGCCGGCGGATACGGTGGTCGCCACCAGGGCCGGTGCCACCATCTCGATGACGCGGCGGTGGCCATCGACGGTGGCCGTCCACCCGGGGTCGTAGGTGGCGCTGAGCACGACCAGGCCGGGGCGGCGCATCTTGACCGTGGCCGACGCGTCGCCCTGGGCGAGCTGGCCGGCCTGGGAGACGATGGTGCCGGCCGCCGGCTCGCGGGGCGGTGCGGGCAGCGGCGGCGCGGTGTCGTCGGCGCGCCCAAATGCGATCCGGAGGTAGTCACCCGCCTGCGCGAGCCGGGAGCGCAGCAGGGGGATGCTGCGCCGGCCGACGTCGCTGCGGTCGGCGCTGAGCACACCGACCACCGTCCCGACGTGCACATAGCCACCGGTCGCCGTTGTCCACAGCGAGTACGGGCCTGACTGGCGCACCAGCCGCGCCGGCACCGGAGCCCGGTACCCGGACGGCAGGATCAGATAGCGGATCCCGAACAGCTGGTAGTCGCCCGGGTCGTCGCGGTGCGCGTCGATCTTGGCCGCCAACTCGTCGATCTCATCGACCGGGAGATCTCCCAGGCCGGCCAGGCGGACGGTGGCATCCCTGCCATTGGCGGCCTGCGCGCAATGTTGCGCGTAGACGTGAGCGGCGATCCCGAACAGCCAGGCGCGCGCGCTGCCTCTGCCCGAATCAAAGCGGCCGAACGAGCCGGCCGCTCGAACGACCGTCTCAGATGTCAGATCGGCCACCGTCTGCGGATCGGTGCAACGCCGAGCGAAATACGCCGTCAGAGCACCGACGTTGCCGCGGTAGATCTGCTCGAACTCGGCGAGCGCCGAGTCAGACGAGCCGCCTCGCACCCTGACCTGCACGCCGGTTGCGATGTTCATATCCACTAGTTGCCGAATTCTCGGCCGTCTGTCACATCGTGCCGCGACCCGCCGGCGCCAGCGCGCGTGACCGCTGACGCTGGTTGCCTCGCTCCCGCGCAGGCGCCGCACGAACCGGCCAACGCGGCGGTCGCGGATCACGCTCAGGTAGCCAGTCAGGGCGGGCGGCGAGTGACGCGGCGGATCTGCCCGCAGGGCTCAGACCGTGTCGAAGCCTTCGTCTGTGGCGGCCTCAAGGACCCGGTGGTCAAAAGTGATCACGCTGATGTTCCCGGCGTCCTGGCGCTGGCGCCAGTCGGTCAAAGGCGGCCCGGTCCCATTGCCCGTATCGAAGGCGATGAAGCGGCCGAGCCCCCGGCCCACCGCGGTCAGTACAGCTGCAGGTACCGGTCCAGCTCCCACCGCGTGATCTGCTCGTGGGCCGCCTGGGCCTCGCGCCGCTTGACCTCGATGAAGTAGTCCACATAATCGCCGCCCCGGGTCCTGCCGAACGCGGCTCGCAGCGGCTCGTTTGACTCCAGCTCGCGGGTGGCGTCCAGGAGATTGGCGGGTAGCGTCGCGATTCCCTGGGCCTCGCGCTCGGCGGCGGTCAGCTGGTACAGGTTGGCCCCGTTGGGATCGCCGGCGTCCAGGCCGCGGGAGATCCCGTCCAAGCCGGCCGCCAGCATCGCCGTCGCCGCCAGGTAGGGATTGCAGGAGCCGTCGACCGTTCGATCCTCGATCCGCCCCGGCGCCGGAACGCGGAGCATCTGGGTGCGGTTGTTGTAGCCGTAGCTGACATAGGCCGGCGCCCACGTCGCGCCGCTGGTCGGTGCGCCCACCACCAGCCGCTTGTACGAGTTCACCGTGGGCGCGGTGATCGCGATGTACGCCTGGGCGTTGGCCTTCAGCCCGGCGATGAAGTTGTAGCCGAGCTCGCTCACCCCCAGGCCACGCGGGTCATCCGACGGGTCGCGCTCGAACACGTTCTCGCCGTCCTTCCACAGGGAGACGTGAAAGTGGCAGCCGTTACCGGTCAAGTGGGCGAACGGCTTGGGCATGAACGTGGCGATCAGCCCCCGCTGCTGGGCCAGCGACTCGACCATGTACCGGAAGAAGATGGCTCGGTCACACGTGGTCAGCGCGTCGGCGAACTGGAAATTCTGCTCGAACTGCCCGTTGGCATCCTCGTGATCGGTGGCGTAGTTGTCCCAGCCGAGGCCCGTCACCGCTTGGGACACCTCCGAGACGAAGTCCAGGTTGCGGGTCAGCGCGCGCATGTCGTAACAGGGCTGCTCCAGCGTGTCCAGCGGGTCGGCCAGCTCCAGGGTTCCGTCGCCGGCGCGCCGCAGCAGGAAGTACTCCAGCTCCGCGCCGATCTTCAGCTCGAAGCCTTGCTCGGCGGCGCGCGCGAGGGCGTTGCGCAGGATCGTCCGCGGGCAGTAGGGCCACGCCTCCCCTTCGACGGTGACGTCGCAGGCAAAGCGGGCCACCGTCGGGCGCCACGGCAGGATCGTCAGCGTCGTCGGGTCGGGCATCGCGATCATGTCGGGATCGTCGGGACCCTGGCCGATGTCGCCGGCGGCGAAGCCGGCGAACCCGGCGCCCTCCGTCAGCAGGTCGTCCAGGTGATGGGCGGGAACCAGCTTCGCGCTCGGCTTCCCGTGCATGTCGACGAATTGGGCGAACAGGAACTCGATCCCGTTGTCCGTGACGATTCGCCGGACGTCGTCTTCGTTGTGCGGGGCGTCGGTCATGGCCCGAGGTATATCCGGCGGCGGTGGTGCTGCACAATGGTCTGGGCGCCCCGTTAGCGCCTCCCCGCATGTGCGCGCCGCACATAGCAGACCAATCTCGAACCATGGCACTGAGCGCCGGATCGTCCCCCACCCCGATCATCGACGAGCTCCACGGACTCCGCGAGGAGAACCGGACGCTCTATGGGGTGATCAAGCTGGTGTCCTCGCCGCTGGAGATGGCGCCGATGCTCCAGGGCGTGGTCGACCTCGCCACCGAGGCCACCAGCTGCCACGCCTGCTTCATCTACCTGCTCGAGGAGGGGCAGCTGACGATTCGGGCTGCCTCGCCCGTCTTCGGTGAGGCCGTCGGCAACGTCCGGTTCTCGGTCCAGGAGGGCCTGACCGGCTGGGTGGCCCGGCACCGCGCACCCGAATTCATAAGGGACGAGGCGATGGCCGACCCGCGCATGAAATACGTGCCGCTGCTCGAGGAGGAGCGATTTCAGTCGATGGCCGCGGTGCCGATCCTGTCGCGGGCCGGGGAGACGATCGGGGTCATCGTGCTCCACACCGCGGCGCCCCATGAGTTCGGGGAGGACACGCTCAATCTGCTCAACCACATCGCGTCGCTGGTCTCAGGCGCGATCGAGAACGCGCAGCTCTACGACCGTGAGCGCCGGCGCGTCGACGCCCTCACCGGGCTGGCGCAGCTGGGCCAGCAGGTGGCCGCCGCATCCGGTCCGACCGAGCTCGGGGCCGCGCTGGTGCGGGGCACCGCGGCGCTGCTGCGCGCCGGCGTCTGCCAGCTGCTGCGGTCCGACGACGACGACAGCGTGACCCTGTTGGCTTCCTTCCCGGAGAGCGCGCCCGCTCCGGCGATGACCTCGGCGGCCAGGATCGTGCTGGCCGGTCTCGAGCAGCGGTCCGGCCGCCGGTCCACCCGGCAACCGCTGTGGCCCGGCGAGCCGTTCGCCGACGTGCTCGTCACGCCCCTGGCGGTGGGCGACGAGCGGGTAGGCGTGCTGTGCTCGGGATCGGCGGCGAATCGGACGTTCAGCGACGAGGACGCCGAGATCGCGCGGGCGGTGGCCCATCTGGGGGCGGTGGCGCTCCGGCGCGCCGAGCTGATCGAAGGCCTGACCAAGGCCAACACGATCAAGGACCTGTTCGAGGCGCTGGCCGCCGGCGCCACCGCCTTCGCCGCCACCAAGGCCGCCGAGATTCGCTGCGAGCTCACCGCCCCCTACCTGCTGCTGCGCGCCGAGCCGGCCGGCGATCGCGACCAGTCCTCCGGCGAGTGGCGGACCGCCGCCGATGAGCTCGGTCGCGGTCTCGCGCAGCTGGCGCCGCGGTCGGCGATCGAGGCCGGGCCCGGGCCGGTCCGGGCCCTCCTGGCGTTCGGACCGGCGCAGCGCCTCGCGACCGACGAGCTTCTCCGCCAGGCTCGTGAGCTCGGGCAGCGCACCGGGGCGGTGATCGGCGTCAGTGAGCGGCGCGAGTCGCCGGCGGACGCGGCCGGCGCCTATCGCGAGGCGCGCGATGCGGCGACGATCGCCCACGCGCTGCTCCGCGACGGCGGGGCGATCGCCTACTCCGAGGTCGGCGCCTACCGGTACCTGGTGCAGATCGGCGCGCAGGACGCCCCCCGGGATCGGATGCGCGCCGCCGTCGACCTGTTGATCGGCTACGACCGCCGCCGGCGCACCGCGCTGCTGGACACCCTCGAGCGCTATCTCTCAGAGCGCCGCAGCGTGATCGAGTCCGCTCGCGCGCTCTACATCCACCCCAACACGCTGCGCCAGCGGCTGGGGCGGATCGAGGACCTGACCGGGCTCGATCTCAACCAGGACGACCTGCTGTCGCTGGAGCTGGCGATCAAGCTGGCCCGGCTGCACGGCCGACCGGACGCCTAGCGTCCCGGGCGAGGCTCGTCGGCGACCAGGAACACCGGCAGCTTGGCCTTGCGACGGACCCGCTGGGGCTCCTGGGTCCACATCATGTTGCCCGACACCCGGTTGCGATCGGGGTCGGCCGCCATCACGATCGCTTCGCAACTCTCCTTGGCCGCCTCGGCGAGTATCTTCTTGGTGGCGTTGCGGGTGCCGAGAACGTGCCCGTCGGCCTTGAGCCCTTTGCGCTCGAGCCGCCGGATCGTCTTGGTGACGATCTCGCGCTGCTCCGCCCATTCCCGCTTGGTCGGGAGCAGGCCGGGCGACGGCATGCCGAACGCGGTGCCGTGCACGCGCGCGATCGTGAACACGTGCACGGTGGCGCCCTCCGGCGCCGCGAGCTCCACCGCGCGAGCCACGGCGGCCGGCGGGATCGGCCGTCCTTCCGAGGCGATCAAGATCCGCCGGAAGCGCCGTCGGCGGGCGGGATCCCATTCCGACTCGGTCACCGTCACGGTGGCGCTCACGGGGCGGCGGTCACGTGCCGGCGCCGCCGGGAGCCATGCCCCGACTCCTCGCCACCGGCTCGGGCGGCACCTCGCGGCGATCCTCGATCCGCTTGCGCCAGTAGTAGAGCGGCAGATAGAGCAGCAGCACGCCCCAGCCGATGAAGTAGTAGGGCAACGTCGTCTTGCCGGCGGCGTTGCATTTGCACGAGGCGTACACCGGCCCGCCGTAGAAGTAGATCACCGCGTACAGCAGCGCGATCCCCAACGCCACGTACTTCATGTACCCGGGCAGCTTGAACGGCCGCCGTACGTTGGGGCGGTCGCGGCGCAGCAGGAAGTAGCCGACCAGCACCGGGATGAACGAAGCCAGGTAGCCCACGTTGGACAGCGTGTAGATCTGCACCGCGCCCCCGGCGAAGACGACCAGGATCGAGCACACCACGTTGAAGATCATCGCCCGGTGCGGCACTCCATGATGGTTGGTGCGCTGGAAGAACTTCGGGAACTGCCCGTCGGTGGACATCTGGTGCAGCGAGCGGGCGGTGCCGGTGATCGCGTTCAGCGCCGACAGGATCAGCGCCAGGATGAGCATGATCGCGATCAGCCAGTTGAGGATGCTGGAGCCGACGCCGGCGCCGAACACCTTCGAGGCGAAGTGGACGAAGATCGTCTTGGGATCGACGAGCGAGGCGTTGCCGAGCGCGCTCAGCCCGAGCACGATGATGAACGCCACCGGAATCATGGTGTAGATGAACAGGCCGTACAGGCCCTCCAGGTTCATCGCGATCTTGGCGTCGCGATCGGGGTTGCGGGTCTCGCCGATGTAGCAGGCGGCCGCCTCCATGGCGATCACGTTCCAGGTGAGCAGGAACGAGAACGCGATGTACAGCGTCAGCCAGTTGTGACCGAACAGAGAGCTGAAGAAGCCGCTCCCGTTGGTGTGGCGGAAGTGCCACAGCTGGCCGAAATCGACCACCGACGGGTGGAAGATCCACGAGATGGCCAGGAAGGTCAGCGGAATCATCGACAGGATCGCCAGTGCGGTCGCGAAGAAGGTGCCGAAGCGGAGCCCTCGCACCGCCGGGACGGACAGCACGATCAACCCGAAGATCGAGATCCCCAGCGTCCACCAGGTGATCGTCGTTCCAAGCGGGGAGATCGAGCCGCCGGTCAGGTTGAAGCGATCGGCGATGTAGAACGAGGCCAGGATCATGTTCAGCGGCGCCACCGGAAACCACCCCAGCCAGTAGGCCCACGCGGTGAACCCGTTCAAGTGCTCGGCGAAGCGGGGCCAGCGATCCTTGTAGGCGGGGTAGGCGTAGGCGGGAAGCCCGCCGGAGCGATCGGGCATCATCGCCGACAGCTCGGCCAGCAGCAGGCAGACGAGATAGCCGGTGATCGTGATGATCACGATCACCGGGACCGACGCCGCCCCCAGCTCGGTGACCATGACCGGCGCGATCCCCGTGACGAGGATCGTCCCCGCCAGGCCGATGACGAAGGCGCCCCACCAGTTGGTGGTCTTCGCCAGGCCGGCCGACTCGTAGACGAGCTCGTCTTCGAATGGTCCGGGCGAGGTCATTTCATCCGGCATGTGGCCTCCCTGGTCAGCTGGTGGATGTTGGCCTTACCCTGACATGTCGCCGGTGGCCTGCAAGGCGAGATGCGAACACAATTGCGGCGTTTGACATGGAGCACCTGGACACATTTCTGGCGGGCCACCCGCCGTTCGACGAGCTACCGCCCGAGCACGTGCGGGAACTCGCTGCCGAGGCGGTCGTGCAGGAGCACGCCGCGGGTGCGGTTCTGCTCGTGGAGGATGGCCCGCCCGCGGCCGGCATCTGGGTCATTCTGACCGGGTCGGCGGACGTCATCCACGAGGGCGAGGTGATCCAAGTGCTCGAGCCCGGGGAGTGCTTCGGCCACCCGTCGCTGCTGACCGGCATGGCGCCCACCTTCACCATCCGCGCCCGCGAGCCATCCCGCTACGCGCGGCTGCCCCCCGCGGTGGCGCGGCGCCTGCTGGCCACCGGGCCGGGGGTCGCCTACGTCGCGCAGACGATGCGCCAGCGCCTGACCCGTGCCGGCGACGTCGTGCACGGGCTCCACGAGGTGGGCACCACCCCGGTGTCGGCGATCATGCGCCCGGCGGTATTCGCCTCGCCCGAGGACACGATCGCCGCGGCAGCGTCACGATTGGGCACCGACGGGGTCCAGGCGCTGCTCGTCTCCCTGGACAACGACGTTCTCGGGATCGTCACCGACGCCGACATTCGCAGCGCGGTGGCGGGCGACGGCGTCGGGCCCGACGCCCGGCTGCGCGAGCTCGCCCGTTCACCGGCGCCGGTCGTGCCCGCGGGTCAGCTGGCCATCGAGGCGACCGTCGATATGCTCGCCGCCGGGGTGGAGCAGCTGGTCGTGATCGACTCGGGACGCGTCCGCGGCGTCCTCTCTGCCGCCGATCTGCTCGGATTGGACGCGTCGAGCCCGATCGGACTGCGTCACACGATTCTCCGCGCGCCGCATCTCCAGGCGCTGGAGCGCGCCGTCTCGCACCTCCCGCAGCTGTTCCTCGCCCTCGCTCGCGCCGGCGTCCCCTCCCGGGATCTCGGCCGGGTGCTCACCCTCGCTCACGACGCGGTGGTGACGCGGCTGATCGACTTCTCCATCTGGAGCAACGGCCCGGCGCCGCTGCCGTGGGCGTGGCTGGATCTGGGCAGCGCGGCGCGCCGCGAGCTCACGCTCGCCTCCGATCAGGACAACGCGCTGGCCTACGCCGGGCGGGTGGGTTCCGATCCCGACGACCGCGCGCCGGCGGACGCCTACTTCCAGCGCCTCGGCGCCGATGTCAACTCCGGGCTTGCGCGGTGTGGGATCGGAGTCGACAACAACGGGGTCCTGGCCGCAAACCGCCTGTGGCGGATGACCAAGCCGGAATGGCTGAGGACCTTCGACGAGTGCCTGACCGAGCCCGACGAGTCCCACCTGGTTCGGGCCACGGTGTCGTTTGACTTCCGGCCCGCCGCCGGCGGCCTGGCCATCGGCTCCGATCTGACCGCGCGGATGCGGTTGGCGCGCGAGCACCCCCAGTTCATGCGTCTGCTGGCGCGATCGGCCGCCGGGTTTCCCGTCGCCCTCGGCTTCCGGGGCCAGCTCGCCACCGCTCGCGACGGCCGCCTCGACGTCAAGCAGTCAGCGATCATCCCGCTGGTCAACCTGGTCCGCTACTACGCCCTCTCCTCGGGGGTCACGATCTCCTCGACGCTCGCTCGGATCGAGGCGGTGGGCGCCGCCGGGGAACTGGAGGCGGCGGCGGCCGATGCCCTGCGCGAGGCGTTCGAGGTGATCACCCGGGTCCGCTTCGAGCTTCACGCCGAGCTGGTCGCCGCCGGCCGGCCGGCGGACAACCGGATCGATCCCGGAGCGATGGCCCCGATCGCCCGGTCAGATCTGCGCGAGGCCCTGCAGGCGGTCAAACGGGCCCAGAAGCGACTCCCGGTCTAGTCGGCCTCACCGAAACGGTCCGGCGAACTCGCCGCCGGCCTCGCGGCTCGGCGCCCGCGGCGTGAGGTTCCGGTGCGGTCCATGAGGTTTCGCTGTTCCCGTGTGGCGCGGAATGCCACATTTGCACCGGAAAGTGTGCCCGCGCCCGCCATTGGAGCGGAACGGGTCAGGTTCTACGCTGGACCCATGTGCGGTATCGCCGGCGTCTACACGAAGAACGAGGCGCTGCGGTCGCGGCTCGGCGCACATCTGGCGCGGATGCTGGACCAGCTGTCGTCTCGGGGGCCCGACAGCGCCGGCGCCGCCTTCTATCGCGATCCCGCGCCCGAGGGCTGGTGCAAGCTGTCACTGCGCACCGCCGCCGCGGCGGGCTGGGCTGGACTCGGCGCGGAGCTTGCCGATGAGCTGGCCAGCCGGTTCGGCGACGCTTGCATGAGCGAGAGCCGCGCCAGCCAGGCCACGTTCATCGTCGACGCCGACGCCGACGCGGTCGGAATATGGCTGCTGGAGCGCCATCCGGAGCTGACGCTGATGAGTGCCGGCACGACGATCGAGATCTATAAGGAGGCCGGGTCGCCGTCGCAGTTCGTGCGCCGCTTTCGGCTGGATGAGATCACGGGCAGCCACGCCCTCGGCCACACCCGGATGGCGACCGAGAGCCGGGTCAGCGCCGAGCACTCGCACCCGTTCTCCACCGGCCTGGATCTGTGCCTGGTGCACAACGGGTCGCTGTCGAACCACAACCGACTCCGGCGCTCGCTGCGCCGCGAGGGGATCCGCTTCCAGACCGACAACGACACCGAGGTGGCCGCCGGGTACCTGACCTGGCAGCTGCGCGAAGGCGCCACGCTCGAGCAGGCGCTCGAGGCCTGCCTGGACGATCTCGAGGGCTTCTTCACGTTCGCCGTCGGCACCGGCGACGGCTTCGCCGTGCTCCGCGATCCGATCGCCTGCAAGCCGGCGGTGATGGCCGAGACCGACGAATGGGTGGCGATCGCGTCCGAGTACCGGGCGATCGCCGTGCTTCCCGGTGCGCAGGACGCGGTCATGTGGGAGCCCGAGCCCGGCCGGGTGTACAGCTGGGGCGCCGCCCTGGTGGGGTGATGGCCGCCACCCAGGCCACGCCGGCCGAGGCGCTGCGCTTCGACCTGCGCGCGGATTCGGTGCGCGCGCTGAACCGCCGGCTGCACTCCGCCCCGGAGCCGACCCGGGTGCTGATCACCCACCCCGACGGGCGCCACAGCATCGCGGTCGGTCTGCACTCAGACCGCGAGGTGGAGATCGACGGCCACGTCGGCTACTACTGCGCCGGCATGAACCAGCGCGCCGCCGTTCGCGTGCGGGGCAACTGCGGCGTCGGCGTGGCCGAGAACATGATGTCGGGGACGGTGATCGTCGAGGGGTCGGCCAGCCAGGCGGCCGGGGCGACCGCCCGGGGCGGCCTGCTGGTCATCCACGGTGACGCTTCGGCGCGATGCGCGATCTCGCTCAAGGGCGCGGACGTGGTGGTCCGCGGATCGGTGGGTCACATGAGCGCGTTCATGGCGCAGAAGGGATGCCTGGTGGTGTGCGGGGACGCCGGCGAGGCGCTCGGGGACTCGCTGTACGAGGCGCGGCTCTACGTCGGTGGAGCGGTGGCCGGGCTCGGCGCCGATTGCATGGAGAAGGAGATGCGCGCCGAGCACCACGAGCAGCTGGCGACCCTGCTGGCCCGGGCCGAGATCGATGCCGACCCGGCGGACTTCCGCCGCTACGGCTCGGCGCGGCAGCTGTACAACTTCAAGGTCGACAACATGGGGGTGTACTGATCGGTGAGCGCCGCCGCCCGTAACGGCGATCTGCCGCAGCTACGCGAATCGGCCACGTTCGATCGCCACACGATCGCCGAGATCCAGC
Source organism: uncultured Actinomycetota bacterium (assembly GCA_963830395.1). Lineage (GTDB taxonomy): Bacteria > Actinomycetota > Thermoleophilia > Solirubrobacterales > Solirubrobacteraceae > Palsa-465. The sequence goes on along the minus strand of CAWHMI010000018.1, from coordinate 120,525 downwards.
GCGCCGCCCGCGAGGGCACCTACGACATCCGCGGCTTCGGCGCCAAGCGCCGCGTGCCTCACTTCGACGACCTGCTGTTCCTCGGCGCGAGCATGACCCGCTACCCGCTCGAGGGATACCGCGAGCGCTGCGCCACCGACGTCACCATCGGCACCCGGTTCGCGGCTGAGCCGGTGAAGCTCGACATCCCGATCACGATCGCCGGGATGAGCTTTGGCGCTCTCTCGGGCAACGCCAAGGAGGCGCTCGGCCGCGGCGCCAGCGAGGTCGGCACCTCCACGACCACCGGCGATGGGGGAATGACCCCCGAGGAACGCGAGCATTCCGACAAGCTCGTGTACCAGCTGCTGCCGTCGCGCTACGGGATGAACCCGGATGACCTGCGGCGAGCCGACGCGATCGAGGTCGTCGTCGGCCAGGGCGCCAAGCCGGGGGGCGGCGGGATGCTGCTCGGCCACAAGATCTCCGACCGCGTCGCCGCGATGCGCGACCTGCCGCCGGGGATCGACCAGCGCAGCGCCTGCCGGCATCCCGACTGGACGGGGCCCGACGATCTGGAGATCAAGATCGAGGAGCTGCGCGAGATCACCGACTGGCGGGTTCCGATCTACGTCAAGGTGGGGGCGAGCCGCACCTACTTCGACGTCGCGCTGGCGGTCAAGGCTGGGGCCGACGCGATCGTGCTCGACGGCATGCAGGGGGGCACCGCGGCCACCCAGGAGGTGTTCATCGAGCACGTCGGGATTCCGATCCTGGCGGCGATCCCCCAGGCGGTGGAGTCGCTGATGGAGCTGGACATGCACCGCAAGGTCGGGCTGATCGTCTCCGGGGGGATCCGCACCGGAGCCGACGTGGCCAAGGCGCTGGCCCTCGGCGCCGACGCCGTGTCGATCGGGGTGGCGGCGCTCATCGCCCTCGGCGACAACGCGCCCGAACACGACGCTCAGTACGCCGAGATCGGCTCCGCCGCGGGCTACTACGACGACTGGCAGGCCGGTCGCGATCCGGCCGGGATATCGACCCAGGAGCCCGAGCTGGCGGCGCGCCTGGACCCGGTGCTCGGCGGGCGGCGACTGGCCAACTACCTGCGCACGCTCACCCTGGAGACCCAGACGCTCGCGCGTGCGTGCGGCAAGTCGCACGTCCACGCCCTCGAGCCCGAGGACCTGGTGGCGTTGACGATCGAGGCGTCGGCGATGGCCCGGGTGCCCCTGGCGGGGACGAGCTGGATTCCCGGGCTGACCCCCGGCTAGACCTCCACCTCGCGGCCGTCCTCGGGGGGGTGGGTCCAAATTGTGTGGAATGTGCCCTCGCGGTCGACGCGCTTGTAGGTGTGGGCGCCGAACAGGTCCCGCAGTCCCTGGATCAGGCTGGCCGGCCCGCGGGCCCGCCGGTACCCGTCGTAGTAGGCCAACGAAGATGAGAACGCCGGCGTCGGGATGCCGAGCTCGGCGGCGCGGGCGACCACTCGGCGCCACGGGTCCTGCGCCTCGGCCAGCGCCTTGGCGAAGAAATCGGCCAGCATCAGGTTGGCGAGCGCGGGCTCGGCGTCATAGGCCTCGCGGATGCGGTCGAGGAAGCGAGCCCGGATGATGCAGCCGCCGCGCCAGATCGTTGCCATCGAGCCGAGGTCGATGTCCCAGCCCTCGGTGTCGGCGGCGGCCGCCATCTGGGCGAAGCCCTGCGCGTAGGAGACGATCTTCGACGCGTAGAGCGCGTGCTCGAGGTCGTCGGCCAGCGAGTCGTCGGCGTGGCCGGAGGCGCTCGGCCCGGCAAGCACGTCGGCGGCGTGGACGCGCTGCTCCTTCAGGGCGCTCAGCGACCGCGCGAACACCGCCTCGGTGATCCCGGTGAGCGGCACCCCGAGCTCGAGCGCGTCCTGCGCCGTCCAGCGGCCGGTGCCCTTCTGCTCGGCGGCGTCGAGGATCACGTCGACCAGGGGCTTGCCGGTGGCGTCGTCGATCTTGGCCAGCACCCGGGCGGAGATCTCGATCAAAAACGACTCGAGCTCCGAGCCGTTCCAGCGCTGGAAGCGCTCGGCGATCTGCGGGACCTCCCAGCCGACGCCGTGGCGCAGCAGGTCGTAGCTCTCGGCGATCAGCTGCATGTCGGCGTACTCGATCCCGTTGTGGACCATCTTGACGTAGTGACCGGCGCCGTCGGCGCCGACATAGGTGCAGCACGGGGTGCCGTCCACGTTGGCGGCGATCGCCTCGAAGATCGGCTTGACCGACTCGTCGTAGGGCCCGCGGTCGCCGCCGGGCATGATGCTCGGACCGTTGAGTGCGCCCTCCTCGCCGCCGGAGACGCCGACGCCGAGGAAGTGGATCCCCTGGTCGCCGAGCTTGGCGTGGCGGCGCTGGGTATCTCGGTAGTTCGCGTTGCCGCCGTCGATCAGGATGTCGCCACGGTCCAGATGGGGCGCGATGTCATCGATCACGGCGTCGGTCGCCGGGCCGGCCTGCACCAGGCTCATCAGCACCCGGGGCCGGGCCAGCGCCGCCACCCACTCCTCGGTGCTCTCAAAGCCGCTGATCGGTCCCTCGGAGCCGTGCTCGTCGACAAACGTCGTCATCCGGCTGGTGGTGCGATTGTGGACCGCGACCGGGATGTCGTGGTGGGCGACGTTGCGCGCCAGGTTGGCGCCCATCGTGGCCAGGCCGGTGAGGCCGAAGTGGCGGTCGGCGGTGGCGGAGGAGGTCATGCCCGGAACTTAGCGCTCACCCGCTACGGGGAGATGCCACCCGCCGGCGCCACAGCTCGGCGAGCGCCGCGGGCGGGTAGCGTGAGGCTGATGAACTACCGCACGCTGGGAACCACAGGGACCAAGGTGACTCCGCTCTGCCTCGGCGCGATGATGTTCGGCGACTGGGGCAACCAGGATCACGACGACAGCATCCGCATCATCCACCGCGCGCTGGACGCCGGGATCAACTTCATCGACACCGCCGACGTCTACTCGCGCGGCGAGTCCGAGGAGATCGTCGGCAAGGCGCTGTCGGGCGGCAAGCGCGACGACGTCGTCCTCGCCACCAAGGTCCACGGCACCATGGGCGACGACCCCAACCAGTTCGGCAACTCCCGTCGTTGGATCGTGAAGGAGGTCGACGCCAGCCTGAGACGACTCGGGACCGACTGGATCGACCTGTACCAGATCCACCGCCCCGAGGCCGACACCGACATCGACGAGACCCTGGGGGCGCTGACCGACCTGGTCCGCGCCGGCAAGGTCCGCTACATCGGCTCCTCCACCTTCCCCGCGTCGCAGATCGTCGAGGCGCAGTGGGTGGCGCGTGAGCGCGGCCGCGAGCGGTTCGTGTGCGAGCAGCCGCCCTACTCGCTGCTGGTCCGCGGGATCGAGTCAGACGTACTCCCAACGGCGCAGCGGTACGGCATGGGCGTGATCCCGTGGAGCCCGCTGGCCGGCGGCTGGCTGTCGGGCCGCTACCGCAAGGACGCCGACGCGCCGAGCTCGACCCGGGCGCAGCTGCTCCCGGACCGCTACGACCTGTCGCGGCCCGAGAACCAGCGTAAGCTCGACGCCGCCGACGCACTCGGCAAGCTCGCCGACGAGGCGGGGATGACGCTGATCGAGATGGCGCTGGGGTTCGTCATCAACCACCCCGCGGTGACCGCGGCGATCATCGGGCCGCGGACGATGGACCACCTGGAGTCGCAGCTGACCGCCGCCGACGTGGAGCTGTCCGCCGAGCTGCTGGACCGGATCGACGAGATCGTGGCGCCGGGCGTCAACATAAGCCCCGGCGACGCCGGCTGGGCCAATCCGGCGCTGGAGCCGGCGGCGCGCCGGCGCTGAATTTGACGAGTGTCAACATAAGCCGGAATATGCGGCTTATCTTGGACACTCGTCGGTGGCGCAGACCGATAAAGGTTCCGGCCGAACTCTTCGGGTTCTCCTACGAACTTCCGACGCGGGTCGGCGAACGTTTCGGTCTCATCACGATCCAAGGAGGTGAAATTCGTGACCCACAGGCTCAGACCGCTGCTGATGACGCTGGCGGTAACCGGCGCCCTGGCGGGCGGCGGTGCCGCGATCGCAAGCGCCGCCTCGTCCACCAGCAGCACCACGCCGGCGACGAGCAGCACGACGCCGGCGACGAGCAGCACGACGCCGCCGGCGAAGACCGCACCGGGCGCCGGCACCGCGACGCTCCGGCCGGGCGCGCCGGGCGCCAAGGGCCGGCCGGGCGGGCACCACCACTGCCCCAACATGTGATCGCCCCACCGGGCGGTCACTTCTGACAAAGCCGTGTCGGGCCGGCTCCGCGACCAGCTAGAGCCGGCCCGGCCGGCTGGAATCAAGCGAGTCGATCATCAGCTCCAGCATCCGCGGCCACTGGTCGGGCTCGACCCGCCGGGCGGCCCGGGTGGCCGCGAACAGCAGGCGGAGATCGAGCGTGGTGGCATCGGATCGCAGCCGGCCCTCGGCCCGGGCCTCGGCGACCAGCACCTCCAGCGCGGTGGCGCAGCGCGCTGCCGCCGCCACCACGTCGGGATGGTCGGCGACCGCGATCCGCGCTTCGCTCATCAGCCAGTCGGCCCGCTGGCCGGAGACCAGCGTGGTCAGCATCTCGGTCAGCGCCTCCCAGCGGGTCCCCGCGCGCTGACGGGCCGCCTCGGCGGCGGCGGCGATCTCGTCCTGGCGGCGGGTGACCAGCGCCGCCAGCAGTTCCCGCTTGGATTCGAACACCCGATAGACGCTGGCCACGCCGGCGCCGGCCGCGTCGGCCACCGTGCTCATCGGCGCCTGTAGACCGTCGCGGGCGAACACCTCGGTAGCGGCCCGCAGCAGACGCTCGCGCTTGGCCGCGGGCGCCAGTCGCGACCACTCGCAGCTCCCGGTCGCCGAGTCGAGCTGTTCGCCCTGGGGCGGAATGATCATTCCGCTAGAGTAGCCGCGGTGCCCGCCGCCGCCCACCGCGATCACGGAATTCACCCCAATCTGATTCTCTCGGTGACCGCGCTGGCGGGTCTGGCCTACGCGGTGCTGAGCTCGGCGGTGATCCCCGCCCTGACGTCGATCCAGCACGACCTGCACACGACCGAAACCGGCGTCACCTGGCTGCTCACCGGTTACCTGCTGTCGGCATCGGTGGCCACGTCGATCCTCGGCCGGCTCGGCGACATGTATGGCAAGGAGCGGCTGCTGCTGATCACCCTGGTGATCCTCGGCGTTGGCACCGTCATCTCCGCCCTGTCGACATCGCTGCTTCCGATGATCATCGGTCGGATCATCCAGGGCGCCGGCGGCGGCATCTTCCCGCTGGCGTTCGGGATCGTCCGCGACGAGTTTCCGCGTGACCGCGTCGCCGGCAGCATCGGCATCCTGTCCTCGATCCTCGGCGTCGGCGGCGGGATCGGGATCGTGCTCGGCGGGCTGATCGTGGAGCATCTCGATTACCACTGGCTGTACTGGATTCCGCTGGTGGTCACCGTGATCGCGGCGGTGTGCACCTGGCGGTTCGTGCCCGAGTCGCCGATCCGCGTCCCCGGGCGGGTCAACTGGCTGGCGGCGACGCTGATGACGATCGGGTTCGTGTGCGTGCTGGTGGCGATCTCGGAGACGATCACCTGGGGGTGGGGCTCGCCCAAGACGCTGGCGCTGCTCGGTGTCGGGCTGGTCGTCTGCGTCGCCTGGGTGCTGGTCGAGGTGCGCAGCGAGCAGCCGCTGATCGACATGTCGATGATGCGGATCCGCGGCGTGTGGACGACCAACCTGGTCGCGTTCCTGCTCGGCGGCGGGATGTACGCGTCGTTCTTGATCTATCCCCAGTTCGCTCAGCTGCCCAGGAGCACCGGCTTCGGCTTCGGCGCCTCGGTGGTCACCGCGGGCCTGTATCTGCTGCCCGGGGCGCTCGGGATGAGCGTGCTCGGTTCGGCCGCCGGCCGCGTCGCCCGGCGCTACGGCTCCAAGTCGGCGGTGATCGCCGGCAGCGCGATCACCTGCGCCTGCTTCGCGTTTCTGGCGATCGCCCACGCCCACCCCTACGACATGCTGATCAGTGCGCTGCTGATGGGAATCGGCATCGGGCTGGCGTTCGCGGCGCTCGGCAACCTGATCGTGGAGGCGGTGCCCCCCGAGCAGACCGGCGTGGCCACCGGGATGAACACGGTGATGCGGACGCTCGGCGGCGCCCTCGGCGGCCAGATCGTCGCCACCTTCATCGCCAACAACGTCACTCACGGGCTACCGACGGTGACCGGCTTCACCGACTCGTTCCTGCTTCAGGCCGCGTTTTTGGCGGTGGCGGTGATCGCCGGGCTGCTCGTTCCGGGGAGGCGACTCGCTCCGGGCGCGACGCCCGACTTCGCCCGCGCGCAGGAGGCTGGCTAGCCGATGCCCAGAGCCCTGAGCCGAGGCACGCGGAGCGATCCGCGCGGCCCTCACTACAAGTGGGTCGCGTTGTCCAACTGCACCCTCGGCGTGCTGCTGGCGACGCTCGACGCGTCGATCACGCTGATCGCGATGCCCGCCATCTTCCGCGGCATCAAGCTCGACCCGCTCGTCCCCGGCAACAGCTTCTACCTGCTGTGGATGATCCTCGGGTTCCTGGTCGTGTCCAGTGTCCTGATCGTCTCACTCGGCCGGCTCGGCGACATGTACGGCCGCGTGCGGATCTACAACCTCGGGTTCGTCATCTACACCGCGGCGTCGCTGCTGCTCGCGATCGACTGGATGACCGGCAAGGACGGCGCCCTGTTCCTGATCGTGTTCCGCGTAGTCCAGGGGATCGGCGCCGCCTGCCTGCTCGCCAACTCGGCGGCGATCATCACCGACGCGTTCCCCTCCAATCAGCGGGGGATGGCGCTCGGGATCAACAACATCGTCGCGGTCTCGGGCATGTTCGTCGGGCTGGTCCTCGGTGGGGTGCTGGCGCCGATCAACTGGCGGCTGGTGTTCCTGATCTCGGTGCCGGTCGGTTTGTTCGGCACGGTGTGGGCCTACCTCAAGCTCCACGAGCTGTCCAAGCCCAAGCGGGCTCGGATCGACTGGGCGGGCAACATCACGTTCGCGCTCGGCCTGATCCTGATTATGGTCGCGGTTACCTACGGGATCCGGCCGTACGGAAGCTCTGCCACCGGCTGGGGGAGTCCGAAGGTGCTGATCCTGATCGGATCCGGCGTGCTGTCGCTGATCGCGTTCGCGATCGTCGAAAGCCGGGTCCGCGACCCCATGTTCAAGCTGCCCCTGTTCAAGATCCGAGCGTTCACGTTCGGGACCCTGTCCACGTTCTTGTCGGCGGTCGCCCGCGGCGGGCTGATGTTCATGCTGATCATCTGGCTGCAGGGGATCTGGCTGCCTCTGCACGGCTACGACTTCACCCGGACCCCGCTGTACGCCGGGATCTACATCCTCCCCCTCACCTTTGGGATGCTGTTGGCCGGGCCGGCGTCGGGCGTTCTCTCCGACCACTTCGGGCCGCGTCCGTTCGCTACCGGCGGCATGATCGGCGCCGCGGTCAGCTTCGGCCTGCTCACCCTGCTGCCGGTCGACTTCTCCTACCCGGAGTTCGCGACGATCCTGTTTCTGATCGGCGTCTCGATGGGGATGTTCGCGTCGCCCAACCGGGCGGGGGTGATGAACAGCCTGCCGCCGGGGGACCGCGGCGCCGGCGGCGGCATGAACCAGACGTTCCAGAACTCGGCCCAGGTGCTGTCGATCGGGATCTTCTTCACGCTGATGATCCTCGGCTTGGCGTCGACGCTGCCCCATGCGCTGTCGACCGGCCTGCGGGCCAACGGCGTCAGCGCCGGCACCGCCCACGTCGCCGCCGGCCTGCCGCCGGTGTCGATCCTGTTCGCCGCCTTCCTCGGTTACAACCCGATCCAGCACCTGCTCGGGTCACACGCGCTCTCCCAGCTGAGCGCCCACCAGCATGCCACCGTGGTCGGCCGTTCATTCTTCCCGCACCTGATCTCGGCGCCGTTTCAAACCGGCCTACACGAGGCGTTCGCGTTCGCAATCGGCGCCTGCCTGGTGGCGGCGGCGGCCTCGTGGTTTCGGGGTGGCCAGGCCGCCCGGACCGATCAGTCGGGCAGCGCGCCCGGCGAGGGCGCTTCCGCGCGACGCGGGCGCACCCACGCGCAGCCGTCCTCGGGCGCGCGTGTCGCCGGCTGACCGGCACCCATTCCGTGCTGGCCAGCCAGCCAGTATGATCGGCCGCCGGGTACATGCCCCGCGCCGAGCGCGGGCGTGGCGGACGCGCCGGAGACGAGGAGGAGTCGTGACATCAACCCGCAACGACCTGGATCACGTCATGGTCGCCGAGCGCGAGCACTGGCAGGACGGTCCGCCCCACGCGCTGTTTACGCGCCTGCGCCGCGAGTGCCCCGTGCACTGGACCGCGGGGCTGACCGATTATCCGGAGGAGGCCGGTTTCTGGTCGGTGACCCGGGCGCAGGACATCCACACCGTGAGCCGCGACTGGCGGACCTATTCGTCAGAGGCCGGCGGCGTGACGGCGACGACCGACGTGTTCCCGGTCGAGTTGATCCGGGCGATGTTCATCGGCATGGACCCGCCCAAGCACGATCGCCTGAAGATGTTGTTTCAGGCCGGGTTCACGCCGCGGCGGATCGCCGCGCACGAGCCGGCGATCCGCCACATCGTTTGCGACGTGCTCGACCGACAGGACGGCCGCGACACCTGCGATCTGGTCGGCGACGTCGCCCAGCCCGTGGTCTCGCGGGTGATCGGAAGCTTCATGGGGATCCCCGCGGCGGAGGACGCGGTGTGGGCCCGACTGATGAACACCGCCCTTTCGGTCGGGGATCCGGATCTGAATCCCGAGGGGATGCAGAGCATCCTCGCCAACGAGATTCCCGAGATCTTCCGGCGCTGCTCGGAGATGATCGCCCAGCGCCGCGAGCACCCCACCGACGATCTCACGTCGGTGCTGGTGCACGCCGAGATCGACGGCCAGCGGCTGGAGGAGCACGAGATCGTGATGGGCTTCTTCCTGCTCGTCGCCGCCGGCAACGACAGCACCAAGGCCACCTACTGCAGCGGAATGCGCGCTCTCATGGAGTACCCCGACCAGCGCGCCGCGCTGCGGCGAGACCCGTCGCTGATCCCGGGCGCGGTCGAGGAGTCGCTGCGGATGTTTCCGGCGTTCGCCCATTTCCGACGCACCGCCACCTGCGACACCGAGCTTGCCGGGCAGCCGATCCGAGCGGGGGAGAAGGTGGTGATGTGGTACGTGTCGTCCAACCGCGACGAGAGTCGCCACGAGGCGCCCGACCACTTCGACGTGCGCCGCGAGGGCGAGCATCAGGCGTTCGGCGCCGGCGGACGCCACTTCTGCCTCGGCGCGGCGCTGGCCCGGCTGGAACTGCGGGTGCTGTTCGAGGAAACGCTCGCCCGCTACCCGGAGATGGCGCCGGCGGGCCGGCCGACGTCGGTCGTGTCGGCCTTCCTCAACCAGCTCAAGACGCTTCCCGTCCGGCTCGGCCCGCGGCGGTAGGCGGCGACAGCCTCGGCCTCGACGCGACGACGCAAACGTCCATCCGCGGTCCGGTCTGGTCCGCCGTGGGACGTTTGCGTCTCCAGCGTCGGCAAACGTCCATCTGAGATCCGGCCTTGTCCGCCGTGGGACGTTTGCGTCCCCAGCGTCGGCAAACGTCCATCCGAGGTCTGGCCGGGTCTGCCGTCGGACGTTTGCGTCGCGAGCCCCGGCCGGCGGCGACCTGGCATCGATCAACGTCGGCCGGCGCCGACAGTCCGCTCCCTGCCGCCCCGGTCTCAGCGCCAGTCCGACCAGGGCGACAGCGCGGCGGCCGCCTCCTCGTCGGCGTGGACCACGTGCATGACCGCGTTGACCAGCGCCAGGTGGGTGAACGCCTGCGGGAAGTTGCCCAGGTGGCGCCCGGACAAGGGGTCGATCTCCTCGGCATACAACCCGAGCGGGCTGGCGAACCCGAGCAGCCGCTCGCACAGCGACCGCGCCCGGTCCAGCTCGCCGATCTCGCACAGCGCCGAGACCAGCCAGAACGAGCAGATCAAGAACGTGCCCTCCTTGCCCTCCAGGCCGTCGTCGGTCTCCTCGGTCCGGTAGCGCAGCACCAGACCGCCCTCGGTGAGCTCGTCGGCGATCGCGAACACGGTGGCCCGGATCCGCTCGTCGTCGGGGGTCAGGAAGCGCATCAGCGGGAGCAGCAGCAGCGCGGCGTCGAGTGCATCGGTCTCGTAGTGCTGAACGAAGACGCCGCGTTCGTCGACGCCGTGCTCCAGCACGTCGGCCTTGATCGCCTCGGCCGCCTCGCGCCAGCGGCTGGCGCGGCCGAAGTCCTCGCGCAGCTCGGCCAGGCGGGAGCCCCGGTCACAGGCGACCCAGCAGAACACCTTCGACGAGGTGAAGTGCTTGGGCGCGCCCCGGCTCTCCCAGATACCGCGGTCGGGCTCGCGCCAGTGCTCGATCGCCTGCTCCACCTGGCGCGAGAGGATCCGCCACGTGCGGTCGTCCAGTGAATCACGACTGCGGGTGTGCAGATAGACGGAATCGAGCAGCGCGCCCCACACATCGTGCTGCTCCTGCTCGTAGGCGGCGTTGCCGACCCGAACCGGCTGGGCCCGCTCATAGCCCTCGAGATGGTCCAGCAGGTGCTCATCGAGCTTGCGCTCGCCGTCGAGTCCGTACAGCACCTGCAGCTTCTCCTCGCCGGCGGCGACGTCGGCAATGAAGTAGAAGAAGTCGTTGGCCTCCCACTCGAAGCCCAGCGACAACAGCGCCCACAGCATGAACGTGGAGTCGCGGATCCAGCTGTAGCGGTAGTCCCAGTTGCGCTCGCCCTGCGGGGTCTCGGGCAGCGAGGTGGTGGCGGCGGCGAGCAGCGCGCCGCTGGGCGCGTAGGTGAGGCCTTTCAACGTGAGCGCTGAGCGCTGCAGGAACGTTCGCCAGGGATGATCGGGGAAGTTGCCGCGGTCCAGCCAGTGCTGCCAGTGGTGGGCGGTCCACACCATCCGGTCGTAGGCCTCGTCGATGTTCTGGGGCGGGGCGTGCTCTGACCACGACAGCGCGCAGTAGACGAGCTCGCCCTCCTTGAGCAGGTGACGGGCGGTCGCCCGCGAGCCCTCGAATCCGAGCCGCAGGTCGGTGGTCAGGGTCAGCCGGACGTTCCCGTCGCGGCTGGTGGCCACTCCCTGGTTGTAGCCGTCGCCGGTGTAGCGCCACTGCGCCGGATCGCGACCGTAGTCGAACTTGGGCTCGCAGTCGAGCAGCAGCTGGACGTCGCCGTTGACGCAGCGGACGATCCGCAGCAGGACGTGGTCGGCGTCGTAGTCGGTGGGGGCGCGGCGATGGGTGTGCGAGCGGTCGTGCTCGTGGTGCCAGTTGCCGATCAGCAGCACGTCGGAGACGACGATCCAGCCCGAGCCCGTGCCCCAGCTGGTCTCCAGCACCATCGTGCCCGGCAGGTAGCGGCGAGCCGCCGGGACCGACACCCCGTCGGGCGCCAACCGAAACCAACCGGCATCACGATCGAGGATCGCGCCGAACACGCTGCCCGAGTCCACCCGCGGCAGGCACATCCACTCCACCGCGCCGGAGGGCGCCACCAGGGCCAGCGTCTCGCAGTCCGACAGGAACGCGTACTCGGCGATCGGCGGGAACGAGCTGGTCCCCAGCCGGGGGTCGTGCTCGCGCTCCCGCGACGGCGCCTTCGGCCCCGGCTTTGGTCCCGGGCGGTTGCCGGACTCGGTTCGGGCGGTGTCCTCGCGCAAGCGTGCAGTATTGCGGTTGCGGCGGCGGACCGAAAGCCCCGGCTCTCAGCCGAACAGGCCCCCGAGCACCGCGAACGGACTGCGCGGAGCGTTGTCGTAGATCTCGCGCATGTTGGTCTCGACGTCGATCTTGCTCCCGGCGGGGACCTCGCCCCGGATCCGCTGCGCCAGCGCGGTGGCGCTGTCCTCGTCGGTGGCGCCGATCATCACCCAGTTCCAGCGGTGGATGTTGGGCAGGCCCTCGGAACTGAGCTGGTCTGACAGCTTGGCGGCCTCGCGCCGGGAGTGGCACTCCACGCGCACTTCGAACTCGGGATACCCCTGCTCGGCCGACTCCGCGCGCTCGTCGGCGACGCGCTCGTCGCGTTCGGCGTCAGCGCCGGCGGCGTCGGTCGGCAGCGGCGCGTCGGGATCCTCCCACTCCTCGGCGGTGGGGTGCCAGTGCGCCAGCGTGACCTCGAGCGGCCACCCGTGCTGCTCGGCCAGCCGCCGGATCAGCTGGTCGGCGCGCTCCGCCTGCTCCCGGGTCCCCGTGTAACAGAACACCTCGGGCCCGTCGACGGAAACGACGACCCGATCGTGAAACGTCCTCTCCAGGTCGTGCTCCAGCTCCTCTCCGGAGAGCAGCTCGCCCAGGCGGCGCGCGTATCCGCCCTCGCGCAGGTCGATAGTCAAGCGCCAGTCGTCGTTCATCGCCCGAACATTATTGGGTCGGGTCTATCGACCCGTGTTATGTGGTCGCCGGCTGACCGGCGAATCGGCGTGCGTAGGATGAGGCTGACCATGAGTTCAGGTAACCGAGGATTCGCGGCTTCCCATGGCGCCGGCGGCACCGGTGGGCGGCGGGTGATGGGCGCGGGCGACTCCAAGAAGCCGCCACCGCTGATGGATCCCACACGCCAGCGTGACCGCCACCGGATCCTGGCGCTGTTCAGGCCCTACCGCGTCCGGCTGACCGCGGTCCTGGTGCTCATCATCATCTCCGCCGGGGTCAGCATGCTCAGCCCATTCCTGCTGCGCGCCGCGCTCGACACCGGTCTGCTCAAGCACGACGCGACGGTGCTGACCCTGACGGTGGCGGGGATGATCGCCGTGGCGCTGTTCTCCAACGCCACCAGCGTCTGGCAGACCTACATCTCCAACGTCGTCGGCCAGAGGGTGATGCACGACCTCCGTGCCGCCGTCTACCAGCACCTGCAGCGGATGTCGCTGGCCTTCTTCACCCGGACGCGCACCGGCGAGATCCAGTCGCGCATCGCCAACGACATCGGCGGGCTTGACAGCGTCGTCACCACCACCGCGACGACGATCGCCTCCAACGCCACCACCGTCCTGGCGTCGCTGGTCGCCATGTGCCTGCTCGATTGGCGCCTGGCCATCTTCTCGCTGGCGTTCGTCCCGCCGTCGGTGTGGATGACCCGCCGGGTGGGCAGGATCCGCCGCCGGATCACCACCGAGCAGCAGAAGCGCCTGGCCGATATGTCGGCGCTGGTCGCCGAGTCGCTGTCGGTCTCCGGGATCATGCTCGGCAAGACGATGGGCCGCGGCGAGGACCTGGCCGGCCGCTTCACCGGGGAGTCGAAGGGGATCGCCGACCTCGAGGTCCGCAGCCGGATGGCGGGACGCTGGATGATGGCGACGATCCAGTTCATCTTCGCCGCCCAGCCGGCGGTCATCTACTGGCTGGCCGGGCAGTCGTTCATCGGCAGCTCGATCTCGATCGGCACCGTCGTCGCCTTCACCACCCTGCAGACGCGGCTGCTGTTCCCGATCAACTCGCTGCTCGGCGTTCAGGCCGACATGGAGTCCTCGCTGGCACTGTTCGACCGCATCTTCGAGTACCTGGATCTGCCGATCGACATCGTCGAGGCAGAGCATCCGGTGACGCTGCGCCCCGAGGAGGTCCTCGGCGAGGTCAGGCTTGAGAATGTCTCCTTCCGTTACGGGACGGCCGCCGGCGGCGAGGGCTCGGACTGGACGCTGCGCCACGTCGACCTGGTCGTTCCGGCGGGCACCCGGACGGCGATCGTCGGCGAGACGGGGTCGGGCAAGACCACCCTCGGCTACCTGGTGGCGCGGCTCTACGAGCCCCAGGAGGGCAGGGTCACGATCGACGGCGTCGACATCCGCCAGGTGTCGCTGGCGTCGTTGGCGGCTACCGTCGGGGTCGTCTCCCAGGAGACCTACCTGTTCCACGCCAGCGTCCGCGAGAACCTGCGCTTTGCCCGGCCGGGCGCGACCGACGCCGAGATCGAGGACGCGGCCCGGACGGCGCGGATCCACGACCTAATCGCTTCCCTGCCCGAGGGCTATGACACGGTCGTCGGCGAGCGCGGCTACCGGTTCTCCGGCGGCGAGAAGCAGCGCATGGCGATCGCCCGCACGGTGCTGCGCAACCCGCCGGTGCTGGTGCTGGACGAGGCGACCAGCTCCCTGGACACCCAGACCGAATACGCCGTGCAGGCCGAGCTCGAGCGTCTCGCCGAGGGGCGGACCACGATCACCATCGCCCACCGCCTCTCCACCGTCCGCGACGCCGACCAGATCGTCGTTCTCGACGGCGGCTCGATCATCGAGCGCGGCACCCACGAGGAGCTGCTCGAGCGCGGCGGCGCCTATGCCTCGCTGGTGGCGCGCGACGTCACCGAGGAGGCCGTGGAGGGCTGACCGCTCACCGCAGCAGGCCGCGGGAGATCACCAGCCGCTGAATGTCGGAGGTGCCCTCCTCGATCTCCTCCAGCTTGGCGTCGCGCATCCACTTCTCCACCGGGTACTCGCGGGAGTAGCCCCACCCGCCGAGGGTCTGGACCGCGGCCCAGGTGCACCACATCGCCGTCTCGGAGGCATGCAGCTTGGCCATCGCCGCCTCCGCTGTGACCCGCTCGCCCCGGTCCAGCATCTCGGCGGCGCGCCAGGTCAGCAACCGCGAGGCGTCGACGCGCAGCGCCATGTCGGCGAGGCGGAAGGCGACCGCCTGGTGCTGCGCGATCGGCTTGCCGAACTGCTCGCGCTCCTTGGCGTAGTCGACGGCGTACTCCAGCGCGGCGCGGGCCAGGCCGGTGGCCGAGGCGGCGAGGGTCACCCGCGAGCGGTCGAACGTCTGCATCAACCCGGAGAACCCCTGACCCTCGGCGCCCAGCCGGCGATCGTCGGCGACGAACAGGTCATCGAGGAACAGCTCAGCGTTGGGGATCGCGCGCTGGCCCATCTTGCGCATCGGCGGGCCGCAACGCAGGCCCTCGTCGTCCTCCGAGGCCAGGAACGCGGTGATCCCGCGGTGGCCGCTGCCCGGCTGCACAGTGGCGAAGATGACGTAAGACTTCGCCACGCCGCCATTGGAGATCCACGACTTCTGGCCCGAGAGCACGTAGCCGCCATCGACGCGTCGGGCCCGGGTCCGGATCGAGCCGGCATCGGAGCCGCTCTGGGGCTCGGTGATCGCCAGCGCGGTCATCGGCGGATCGGCGGCGGCCAGCGGCGACAGCCACCGCCGCTTCTGCTCCTCGGAGCCGAGCACCAGCACCGGTTCGGCGAAGAATCCGTTAGAGGTGATCAGGTTGCCGATCCCGCTGCAGCCGTGTGACAGCTCCTCCTGGACGATGCACGAGGTCCGGCAGTCGGTCATCCCCGCCCCGCCGTAGGCCTCGGGCAGCATGAACGAGGTCAGCCCGAGCGTCGCCGCCTTGCGCCAGATCTCGCGTGGCACCTCGGTATCCGCCTCGTCGACGGCCAGTGAGATCGGCCGGATCTCGCGGGCGGCGAAGTCCCGGCAAACGCGCTGGATGTCGCGCTGCTCGTCGGTCAGCTCAAGCATGGAGGGCGGTCTCCGCCACGTCGTAGGTGAGCAGCGACTGCGACCCGCGCTTGCGCACCTCGTTGGCGATGATCATCCGCTGGATCTCCGACGTGCCCTCCCAGATCCGGTCCACGCGGATGTCGCGGTACAGGCGCTCCACCGGGTTCTCGCGCATGTAGCCGCGCCCGCCGAAGATCTGCAGGGCTCGGTCGATCACCCGGCCGGCCGCCTCGGACGCGGTCAGCTTGACCATCGCCGCCTTGGCGTGGAGCAGCTTGCGGGACAGGCCGGTATCGGCCTCCCACGCCACCTGATGGGTGAGGGTCCGGCACAGCGCGATGTCGCAGACGCTGTCGGCGATCATCGCGCCGATCAGCTGATGGGAGGCGATCGGGCCGCCGGACTGGACGCGCCCGTTGGCCCAATCCGAGGCCAGGGTCAGCGCCCGCTCAGCCGCGCCCGTGGCCCGGGCGGCGATCATCAGTCGCTCCTCCACGAACCATCCCCGGGTCAGCTCGTAACCGCCGCCGATCTCGCCGAGCACCTGGTCGGGCTCGATCCGGACCCCGTCGAAGACGAACTCGGGGTGCTCGAACACGAACGTGTGCATGTAAGCGGGCGTGCGCTTGACCGACACGCCCGGCGTGTCCTTGTCGACCAGAAACAGCGTCGGCGCCCGCTCCGGCCCGACCAGCGCCTGGACGATCAAAAAGTCGGCGACGTCGCCGACGGTGACGAACCACTTCTCGCCGGTGAGCCACCATCCGTCGCCCTCGGGCGCCGCCACCGTCTCGATCAACGACGGATCTGAGCCCGCCTTCTCCTCGGTGACGGCAAAGCAGTCACGGCGCTCGCCGCGGATCGCCGGGATCAGGAACCGATCGCGCTGCTCCGGGGTGCAATGGCGCAGCGCGTTGGCGGGGCGCCAGACGGCGTCCCACAGCGCATTGGTCAGTTGACCCAGCCGCTCCTGAACGATCACCTGATCAAGCACCGACAGTCCCTGGCCGCCCCACTCCGCGGGCATGTTGATCGCGTTGAGCTCGTGCTCCAGGGTCAGGCGGCGGATCTCGGCCAGCGACTCGGCGGGGAGGCCGCGCCCGGCTTCGCAGGGCTCCTCGTAGGGGATGATCGCCTCGGTCAGGCGAGTGGCGCGGTGGCGCAGGGCAAGCTGCTCAGGGCTGTAGGTGAACTCCATCGTCTGTACTCCTGGGTGGGTGGTTGGGTGCACGAACAAAGCGCGCGTCGAGGGCCAGCGCGCCGGCGGGCGTGACCAGCAGAGGGTTGACCTCGAGCTCGGACAGCTCGGGGTGGGCGGCGGCGACGTGGGAGAGGGCGGACAACGCCGCGGCCGCCGACGCGATGTGAAGCGCAGGGCGGCCGCGGGCGCCCTTCAGCAACGGGGCGGCGCGGAGACGGTGAAGCATCGCCTCGGCGCCGGCGACGTCGACGGGCGCCAGCGCGACCGCGGTGTCATCCAGGATCTCGGCGTAGACGCCGCCGCTCCCGGCCAGCGTCACCGGTCCGAAGCGGGGGTCCCAGCGCGTCCCGATCAGCAGCTCGACGCCGTCGCGCAGCGGTGCCATGCTCTCCACCGAGCACTCCGTCGGCGCCAGCCGCCGCCGCACGTCGAGGTAGGCGTGCTCCAGCGCAGCAGCATCGTCGATCCCGATCACCACCCCGCCGGCGTCGGACTTGTGCAGCCGGCCCAGCGCCTTGACGACCACCGGAAAGCCGATCTCGCGGCCCGCGGCCAGCGCCTGCTCCAGGCTGGCGACGGTCCGCTGGCGGACGAAGGGGACGCCCGCCGCGGCGAGCAGCGCCCGCGCCGCCGGGTAGTCGTCGCCGGCGACGGGCGGCGCCGCCGGGGGAAGCCCGGGTATGTCGGACAGCCCGCGGGCGCCCTGCGCCACCAGCCGCCTGACCGCGCCGGCCGCCTGCTCCACCGACTCGTAGACGGGCACCCCGGCCGTGCGCAGGGCCGCCGCCGCCGGGCCGGCGGGGTACATCGTGTGTACGACGATCGGCCGCTCGGTGGCACTCGCGGCCGCGCCGATCAGCGCGGCGACCCGTAGCTCCTCGGTGGCGGTCTCCGGGCCGTACTCGGCATAGCCCCCGAAGTAGCCGGTGATCAGCAGCGCATCGGCTTCGTCGTCACGCAGCAGTCCGAGCGCGATGCGATCGAACGCGTGCACGTCGCGCTCGGCGCCGCCGGCCAGGTCCACCGGGTTGGACACGGCGGCCCCGGCGGGCAGCCAGGTCCGCAGCGACGCCGCGGTCGCCGGCGACAGCTGGGGTAGCTCCAGTCCCAGGCTGCCGGCGACGCCGGCCGCGATCCCGCCGTGGCCGCCGCCGTCGGCGATGACCGCCACCCGCCGGCCCGGGGCCGGGCGGCAGCGCAGCAGCGCCTGGGCGGCATCGATCATCTCCCGCGGGGTGCGGACGCGCTCGATCCCGGCGGCGCGGCAGGCGGCGTCGATGGCGGCGCCGTCGCTGGCCAGGGCACCGGTGTGCGAACGCACGGCGCGGCTGGTGGCAGCGCCCCGCTCGATGGCCAGCGCCACCACCGGCTTGCCCGCCTGGACGGCGGCGGCCGCGGCCGCGGCGAACGCCCGGCCGTCCCGGAAGTCCTCGACGTACAGCGCGATCAGCTCCGTCGCCGCGTGCCCGGTCAGCTCGGCGACGATCTCGGTGGCGCCGACGTCGGCCTGATTGCCCAGCGAGACGAACCGTGAGAACCCGAGCCCCACCGGCGCGGCCAGCAACCCCAGCTCCAGGGCGAGGTTGCCGCTCTGCGAGATCAGTCCGATCGACCCGGCGGGAAGGGGGTTGGGAATCAGCTCGAGCTGCTCGCCGGAGTCGAGCACCCCGAGGCAGTTGGGACCGAGCAGCACCGCACCCGCGTCGCGAACCCGCTGCGCCAGGGTGGCGTCGAGCGCCGCCGATGCCGCGGGGTCGCCGCCGGCGGCGGTGATCGCCACGATCGCCCGCGCCCCCACCGTCAGCGCGTCGTCAACCGCGGCCGGCAGCGCCACCGCCGGCACCGCGATGACCACCATGTCGGGTCGGTCGGGGAGGGCGGCCAGCGACGGGAAGGCGCGGCGGCCGAGCAGCTCGCCGCCCCGGCGGTTGACCAGGTACGCGGGGCGGCGCGACTCGCCGCGCAGGGCCCCGCGGGCCAGCCAGTTGCCCCACTTGCGGGGATCCTCGGAGGCGCCGACGACGGCGACCGAGGTCGGGTGAAACAGTGGCGCTATGGATCGGACGCCCCGCCGGTCACGGTTGACTTCCATGGCCCGCCGGAATATAACCGCAGTTTGAAATCACCGTTTGAAGTCACGGTTTCATCTTGACCAGCGAAGTCAGCACGCGACCGAAGCGCCGGCTCGATGCGATTCGCCGGCCTCAGATCCTGGCCACGGCGGTGGAGCTGGTCCGTGAGAAGGGGCTGTGGAGCGTCCGCATCTCGGACGTCGCCAAACGCGCCGGGATGAGCCCGACCAGCGTGGTCTACTACTTCGGGACCAAGGACCAGCTACTGGCGGAGGCGATCGCCGCCGCCGATGACGCCTTCTACGACCCGGTCCTCGGCGAGCTGGCGGCGCTGCGAAGCGCGGCCGAGCGGATCGCCTGGCTGATCGTCCGCTCCAGCACCAGCGACTGGCTGCTGTGGATGGAGCTGTGGGTCTATGCCCGCCACCATCCCGACACCGCGGCCGCCCAGCGCCGCTTCCAGCGCCGCTGGCGCCAGACGATTGCCGACGTCGTCGCCGACGGCGTGCGGACCGGGGAGTGGAGCGTGTCCGACCCCGCCGCCGTCGCCCAGCGTCTGTCGGCGCTGACCGACGGGCTGGCCGTCCACATGGTCCTGGGCGACCCCGACCACACCCGCGAGCGTTACGTGGAGATGACGCTGGTCGCCGCGGCCCTCGAGCTCGGGTGTGACCTGGCCCTGCTCCGGCGCGCCGCGGGCGCCTGCCCGGTGCCGGAGGCGGACTCGTGAGCGGTACCGGAGGCGGGCTCGTGAGCGGTCCGACCGAGGTGACATCGTGAGCAGTCTGATTGAGATGAGCTCGTGATCGACCTAACGGTCAGCCCCGCCGACGGCGCCCGGCTCGGCGTCCACCGCTCACTGGCACCGATCGGCGCGCTGCCCCACATCGCCCGGGTACTGGACGCCACCAGCCCGGCCAACGAGCACGAGGCCGAGGTCGCCGCCGAGACCCTGGCGATCGACGCCACCAGCTTCGCCGAGATCCGCCGGCGGGCGGACGGCGACCCGGCCCGGATGGCCCGGACGATCGCCGACATCGTCGCCGATCATGGCAAGCTCCAGAATCCCTGGACCGGCTCGGGGGGTGTGGTGATGGGGCGGGTGACCGCGGTCGGGGCACAGCACCACGGCGACGATCTGGCGATCGGCGAGCTGGTGGTCCCGCTGGCGTCGTTGATCGCGGTCCCGCTCGCGCTGGACGAGGTCGGTCCGATCGACCCCGACAGTCCGCACGTGCCCGTCCGCGGTCGGGCGATCATCACCGGGAGCATGCTGTGTGGACGGGTCCCCGCCGACCTGTCGCGTGACGTGGCGCTGACCGCGTTCGACGTCTACCCGGTGGCCTCCCACGTCCGCGAGCTGGCCCCGCCGGGTTGCCACGTGCTGGTGCTGGGCGCGGGCCACGCCGGCCTGCTCGCCATGGTCGCGGCTCGCGCCGCCGTCGGCCGCGGCGGCGCGGTCAGCACCGTCGACGTGTCCGCCGACGCGCTGCGCCGGGCGCGGGCGGTGGAGCCCGGCGTCACCGCGGTCGCCGCGGACGTAACCGATCCGCTCGGGGTCACCGCGGCGCTGGCCGAGCACGACGCCGGCCCGGCCGACCTCACCCTGCTGTGCACCAGCGTGACCGGAGCCGAGGGGACGGCGATCCTGGCCACCGCGCGACGGGGAACGGTGATCTTCTTCTCCACAGCGACGCGATTCGCAGCGGCGGCGCTCGGCGCGGACGCGATCGGCAGCCAGGCCCGGTTGCTGATCCCGACGGGGTTGACCGACGATCGCGGCGAGTATGCGTTGGCGCTGCTGCGTCAGGTGCCGGCGCTGCGGGCGGCGTTCCGTGCCGGAGAGAGATCGTGAGCGACGCCGCCGCCCTCACGCAAGCGCCACCTGAGGAGCCCACGCCGTCGATGGCCGGCCTGCCGCGAACCGCCTACGGCGAGCACACCTGGCTGGAGCTGCGGGAGCTGTCGCGCTGTCCCGACCTGGTCGTGGTGATCCCGACGGCCACGCTCGAGGATCACGGCTACCACCTGCCGATCGACACCGACGTCCGACTGATCGAGGCCGTCGCCCGAGGCGCGGTGGAGCGGTTCAACCGGCGCGGAGCCGGTGCGGCGATGCTGTTCCCGACCGCGGTGCACGGCTACACGCCCCATCACATGGACTTTCCGGGAACGGTCACGATGCGCTGGAACGTGTTCCTGGAATCGCTGCTCGACAGCGGTCGCAGCCTCTGCCGGCACGGCTTCGATCGCATCCTGTTTCTTAACGGCCATGGCTCCAACGCGCCGCTGGTGGAGATGGCGGCGCGGCTGATCAACGTCGAGCACCGCGGTGCGGTGGCAATGGCCTCGACCCTCTACCTGACCACCCCCGAGTCGACAGAGCTGCTCGCGCAAGAGCGCGACAGCGAGCCGGGCGGGATGACTCATGCCTGCGAGCTCGAGACCTCGCTCTACCTGGCGCTGGCGCCGGAGCTGGTCCAGATGGATAAGGCGGTGCGCGAGATTCCCGCCTGGAGCGCGAACGTCTGGAGTGACTGGCCGGGGTCCGGGCCGCTGTCCTACATGCCGAATTGGAGCGGGCTGACCCATTCGGGGGTGGTCGGCGACGCCACCGTCGCCACCGCGGACAAGGGCCGCGTGCTGCTGGAGCGGGCCCGGGAGGAGGCGGCCGGGTTCATCGCCGAGACGTCGGTGCGCAGACGTGATCCCGGTCTTGACCACCACGACCCGGAAGAGAGGCGCACCGGTGGCCGGTGAGGTGACCCTGGTGGCGCTGACGAAGCGCTTTGCCGATGTGGTGGCGGTCGACGCGGTGGACCTGCACGTCAACGGAGGCGAGTTCTTCTCGCTGCTCGGACCCTCCGGCTGCGGCAAGACGACCACGCTGCGGATGGTGGCGGGCTTCGAGGAGCCCACCTCGGGACAGATCCTGCTCGATGGCGTCGACGTCGCCGACCGACCGCCGTACAAGCGAAACGTCAACACGGTGTTCCAGAGCTACGCCCTGTTCCCGCACCTGCGCGTCTACGACAATGTCGCGTTCGGGCTGCGGCGCGCCGGCGTGGCCAAGGGAGATGTGCGCAACCGGGTGGCGGCGGCGCTCGAGCAGGTGGAGCTGACCGGGTTTGAGCGGCGCAAGCCCGCCCAGCTGTCCGGCGGCCAGCAGCAGCGGGTGGCGCTGGCCCGGGCGCTTGTCCTGCGCCCGGCGGTGGTACTGCTCGACGAGCCGCTGGGGGCGCTGGACGCCCAGATCCGGCGCAGCCTGCAGGTGGAGCTCAAGGCGCTGCAGGAGCAGGTGGGGTTGACGTTCGTCTACGTCACCCACGACCAGGAGGAGGCGCTGACGATGAGCGATCGCCTGGCCGTGATGCACGACGGCCGGATCGAGCAGCTGGGACCGCCCAAGGACGTCTACGAGCAGCCCGACACCACGTTCGTCGCCTCGTTTCTGGGCATCTCCAATATGCTCCACGGGGTTGCTCGCGAGGGTGGGGCCGATCGCTGCGTCGTGAGCATCGGAGACTTCGAGCTGCATGGTCCGCCGCGCAGCGCAGGGACGCGCGGCGCGACCAGGCTGATGATCCGGCCCGAGCGGGTGGGGCTCGGCCCGCACGCGGCGACGGGAGAGAACCGGATTCCCGGGATAGTCGAGCGGGTCGTCTACCGCGGCAACGCCGATCAGGTGTTCATTCGGCTCCCCGGCGGCGATCAGGTGCAGGCGCTGGTCCAGAACTCGGATGGGGAGATGGCGCTGGCAGTGGGGGATGCGATCCGGCTGCACCTGCCGGCGGACGCGCTGCGGGTGCTGGCCGACACGGGCGCACCGGAGATGGGCAACGGGTCACAGACGGGGGGGCGGGTCGGTCCCGAAACAGTTGATCAACCGGAGGAGGAGACGTCACATGCTGGAAGTGAATCGACGTGATTTCCTGGGAGCGGGAGCTGCCCTGGGCGGCGCCGCACTGCTCGGCGGATGCGGCTCGTCGGGCGGCGGCGGCAGCTCCGCGGCGAAGACGACCCCACTGAGCAAGCGGCCGCCGATCGCCAAGGAGTCCGGCAAGCTGTCCATCCTGGAGTGGGGAGGCTACGAGGCGGGGGGGACGTCGGCGCAGACCTCGGGACTGTGGGCGGGCACGCCGTACACCAAGGAGTTCGGCAAGAACTCGGTGGTCTACACCTACATCGTCAACGACGATCAGTCCTTGAGCAAGGCCGGGACGAGCGGGCCATTCGACATCATGCATCCCTGCAACGAGATGCTGCGGAGCTTCGTCTCCCAGGGGCTGATCCAGCCGTGGGACACCAGCCTGCTGCCGAGCTTCAAGAACTTGAACCCATTCCTGGTCCAGAAGGGCCAGATCGACGGCAAGCAGTACATGATCCCGTGGGACTGGGGCTACGCCAGCCTGCTGTATCGCTCCGACAAGATCGACCCGTCCGATGCGACCGGCTGGGAGCTGGCCTGGAACCCGAAGTACAAGGGCAAGGTCTCGCTGTGGAACGGCAGCGGCTCCAACATGGAGGTGGCGGCGCTGAAGCTCGGCTACCACGACATGGACACGATGACCCCCAGCCAGATCCAGAGCGCCAAGCAGACGCTGATCGCCCAGAAGCCGCTGAACAAGTTCTACTGGACGAGCGAGTACGGCCAGATGCAGCCGGCGTTCAAGTCGGGTGACATCTGGATCACGTATTCCTGGCAAGACGCCTACGTGGCGATGTCCAAAGCCGGCTTGAAGGTCGCCTACCTGAACCCCAGCCAGGGGAAGCTGAGCTGGTTCTGCGGCTACACGCTCGGCAGCCAGACCAAGAACTTCTTTCACGCCCACAAGTACGTGGAGTCGTTCATCAACCACCACGCCTGCGTCCAGATGACCAATCTGTTCTATTACGGCACCGCCGACAGGACGATCAAGTCGTCAGAGATCCAGGACCCGAAGCTGGCCAAGCAACTGACCATCGGCAACCCGACGGCGCTCGAAGCCTCCGACGTGCACCTGCAGAGCTACCAGCCGAACCGTCCCCAGTACGAGCTGGCGTGGCAGGAGGTGCTGGCGGCCTGAGCGCTACCCACTCCACCCCGGCGATCACCCCGGCCCGGCGGCGGCTGGGGTGGTTGAGTTCGCGGTCGCTCGCCCGCATGCTGACGGCGGCAACGCCGAGCCTCTACGTGATCGCCGTGCTGATCGTCCCGGTCGTGCTCATCGGGCTGTACAGCTTCGGCCTGATGACCAACGTGGTCGGCGTGCACACGGCGTTCTCCACCAGCGACTGGTCGGATTTCCTGACCGGCGCCGGGAACCCGTTTCGGAGTCGCTTCTTCACGTCGCTGATCGTGACCCTGATCGTGTCGGGCGCGGCCGTCCTCGGCGCCTACCCGCTGGCCTACTTCCTGGCGTTCGTGGCTGGGCGCCACCGCTACACGGTGCTGTTGGCGGTCCTGGCCCCGTTCTTCACTTCCTATCTGCTGCGGGTGATCGCCTGGCAGGTGATCCTCAACAACAACGGAGTGATCAACACCGCCCTGTGGCAGCTCGGCCTGCGGGCCCACGGGCACGCGATCTCGTGGCTGATCTACTCGAAGTTCTCGGTCGCACTCGTGCTCTTCTACGCCTGGGTCCCGTTCGTCGCGCTGCCGATCTTCGTGGTGCTGGACAACCTCGACCGGCGGCTGTTGGACGCCGCTCACGATCTCGGGGCCAACCGCTTCACCACGTTCACCCGGATCACCCTGCCGATGAGCCTGCCGGGGGTCGCCGCCGGCTTCGTGTTCGTGCTGATCCCCACCACCGGCGAGTTCATCGCCCCCCTGCTGGTCGGCGGCCCCTCCAGCCAGCTGTTCGGCAACTCGATCCAGGCGTTCTTCTCCGACACCCCGGACTGGAACTACGGCTCCGTGCTGGCGCTCACCCTGGTGGCGGTGGTGCTCATCCTGCTGGCGCTGTTCGGCCGCTTCATCAGCGCTGACCTGACCCAGGGGGAGGCGGCGTGAGGCCCGTGGGCCGGCTGGGGCGCGGTGCGCTGTCGACCTACTTCGGGCTGCTGGTGGTGTTCCTGTACGCACCGCTGATCGTGCTGATGGTGTTCGCGTTCAACGCCGGCAACATCCCGTCGCTGCCGATCAAGAGCTTCTCGACGAAGTGGTTCAGCACCGCCTTCGCGGACACCACGCTGACCTCGGCGCTGCTGCGCAGCCTGCTGATCGCGCTGGTCAACGGGCTGGCGGCGACTCTCCTGGGGGTGATGGCGGCGGTCAGCCTCGCCCGGCGCCGGCTCGCCCTGCGGCGGGTGGTGGTGGTCCTGATCCTGATCCCGCTGGTGGTGCCCTACATAGTGCTCGCCGTCGGGCTGGTCGTCCTGCTCCACGAGCTCGGGATCGCCACCTCGCTGGTGGCGGTGCTCGCTGGGCACGTGGTGATCTCGCTGCCCTACAGCGTCCTGGTCATCCTGCCGCGCCTGCGAACCCTGGACGCATCGATCACCGAGGCCGCCTGCGATCTCGGCGCCTCCGAGCTCAAGGCGTTCGGACTGGTGACGCTGCCGCTGCTGGCGCCGGCGCTGTTCTCCAGCTTCCTGATCGCGTTCACGATCAGCTTCGACGAGTTCGCGATCGCCTCGTTCCTGGCCCCGCCGGGCTCGCCCACTTATCCGGTGGTGCTGTACTCGAGCAGTCGCACCCCGGCGCTGCTGCCCGAGGTGATCGCCATCGGGTCGATCGTGATCGTGGTGTCGCTGGGATTGGTCGTCTTCGCCGAGGTCGCCCGGCGGTGGTCGGAGCGGCGCATCGAAGCTCTCAGCCAGGCGCCGCCGCTGACCGCCGGATGAGCCGTCTCCGATTCCTTCCGCATGCCGGGGCGCTGGGCGTCATGCTGGCGCTGCTGGTGGTGGGGACGGGGGGCTGCGGCTCGTCTGCGGCCTCCGGGCCGGGCTCGTCCACGGCTACCGCATCGCTGCACGCCGATGGGGCAGCCCCCACCCTGCCCGCCGACGCCGTCGCCTACCTGCCCAGCCGGCGCAAGCCGCTGGACGCCGCATTCCTGGCGCGCGAGGCGCAGGCTCCGGCGCTAAGCGCGGCTCTCGTTCGCTGGGGCTATTACGGCGGCGAGGACCGGTACTTTCAGGGCGAGTCGCGCAAGCTGCAGCTGGTCGACTCCCGCACGCTGCGCTTTCGCTCCCGGTCGGGGGCGAGTGGCTACGTGGACTTCATGCGCGGTCATCTGAACGCCTACCTCGGGTCCTACCCGAAGCTTCACCGGTTCTCGTCCCTCGGGCGCACCGGGTTCCTCGCCACCGGCCAGGAGTGTCAGTGCCATCTCGCCAATCCAGCGTTTCTGGCGGCCGTCGCCGGCCAGGGAACGGTGACCTGGCTGGAGATCAATGGCCCGGGGGCGACTCGCCGGACATTGCGGTCGCTCATCGCCCAGGCGCCCTAGGCCTGCCGGCTGACCCGGGAACCCGCGCTGGGAGGTCCGCGCGGGGACTAGTGGGCCTCCCACTAGCGCGTGGTCTGGGGCGGCCCGGCGGTGAGCAGGTTTGCCTGCACGCGGGCGAGGTGGGCTTCCATCGCCCGGACGGCCTGGTCGACGTCGCGCGCACTCAGCGCGGCCACGAGCTCGACATGGTCGGCCTGGTACGCCGCGCGGCGCTCGCGCGAATCGTTGCGCAGCTTGAGATTGCCCCAGATCTCACCCTGGCGCGCGTGCTCGACGACCTCGTACATGGCCAGCAGCAGCTGGTTGCGACTTGCCACGACGATCGCGTGGTGAAGCGCGAAGTCCCACGCCTCGAACTCCACGGCATTCTCGGCGCCCGCGCCGCCGTCCAGACAGCGACGCAGCTCGTCGAAGTCGCGTTGAGTAGCCCACGCGACCACCAACGGCAGCACCTGCGGCTCGATCAGCCTCCGTGCCGCCATGACGTCGGCCGGTCCCACCTCCGCGACATCCCGGACCCGGGCCAGCAGTCCGGGGGTGACTTGCGCACCCTGGGGCCTGAGGAAGGTCCCGCGACCCACCTCGCGAGAGATCCTCCCCTCTGCCTCGAGCACCGCGAGGGCGTGGCGAACCAGGGTCCGCGTGACCGCGAACTCGGCGGCCAGGCTCCGTTCGGTGGGAAGCCTTCCCGCGGGCGCAAAGGCGGGGTCCTCACAGCGAGCGAGGATGAGCTCGGCCAGGTCACGACCGTAGGCCGGTGGCTGTGGCTGTGGCTGCGGCTGCGGGAGAAGGGGAGGAGATGGTCATGGCTGGTCGGAGCCGGCACGCGCTCCCGTCCGGCACCGACATTAAAGCCGACCCGCGCGGAGCTTGGCAACCAATCAGACCGTTGAAGGAAATCACAAACCCTTAACCGCAGGGATTTGACTCTAAATCAGGGCTTCTGTAGCTTGCAACCAATCCGACGCATCGGACCGAACGGGTCCGAGAAGCGGATCTCCCACAGGAGAGGAGAGGTATCCAGTCGTGCGACTTGCCACCGTTATCTCGGAGGGGGGACTGCGCCTCCACGTTCGCGGAGGCAGCGGCCACGTGGATGTGGCGAGCGCCACCGGCGACGATCGGCTGTCGGACCTCAACGCCCTACTGTCTGGCGGTCCCGAGGTTCTGGAGCTGGTGCAACGGGCCTCCGAGCAGGAGGGGCGGGTCCTTTCGGAGGCTGAGTACGGGCCGGCCGTCCCGTCACCCCTCCGGATCCTGTGCTTCGGTGTCAACTACCTGGAGCACGCGCTGGAAGGTGGCCGCCCGGCGACCAAATGGCCCGAATTGTTCGTCCGCGGGGCGGACTCTGTCGCCGCGCCCTACGGCGAGCTGGTCAAACCCGCTCTGACTTCACGATTTGACTACGAGGGGGAGCTCGGCCTCGTGATCGGGCGCGGAGGACGCTATATCCGCGCCGAGGATGCGCTGTCGGCAATCGCGGGCTACACGATCGTGATGGACGGGACCGCTCGCGAGTGGCAGCGGGCATCGAGCCAGTGGACTCCGGGAAAGAACTTCGATGGCACGATGCCGATCGGTCCCGAGCTGGTGACCAGCGACGAGCTGGATGCCTCGGACCTGCAGCTGACGACCACGCTCAACGGCGAGGTCATGCAGTCGGCCAGCACGGCGCAGATGATCTTCGACATCCCCGCGACGGTTGAGTACGTGTCGTCCTTCACGACCTTGCGTCCGGGCGATGTGATCGCCACCGGCACGCCCGGGGGGGTGGGGTTTGCCCGCACGCCGCCGGTGTGGTTGCAAGCGGGTGACCTGATCGAGGTCGCCATCGACGGGCTGGGCCGGATCGCCAATCGCGTGGTCGCCGAAGACGGTGGCCGCAGCGACTGGCCATGGATCCCCCCGATTGCAGACAAGGCCACGCTGTAAACGAACCGACGCCGCAAGAGGAGAGCACCATGAAGGCACGCAAATCATCAGCGGGATCACGCCGCGCGTTGCTGCCGGCGGTGAGTTTGGCGGTCCTGGCGCTGGTCGCCGCCGGGTGTGGGAGCAGCTCCAGCTCCAGCTCGGCAGCGGGCGGCTCCAGCAGCTCCGGCAGCGCCAGCGGAGGTTCCAGCCTGACGATCGCCGACGTCGCCCCGTTCACCGGGACCGACGGCGCACTCGGCCCGACCTATCTGGTTGCCTGCAATGCCGCGACCAACGCCATCAACGCTGCCGGCGGCGTGCTCGGCCATCATCTGAACTGCAAGTCGGTGGACACCCGCGGCGACCCCGCCGACGCGGTGCCCGCGGTCCGTCAGCTGTACGCCTCGACCTCCAACGTCGGGTTGGTCATCGGCTGCACCTCAGACGAGGCCGCGTCGGTCGTCCCGATCTTCGGTGAGCAAAAGACCGTCTCGTTTTGCATGACCGGCCAGTCGGAGTTCGACCATGTCAAGTTCCCGTATTTCTACCGGCTGGTTCCTCCTGACCTGTCGGAGTCCTACGCGATGGTTGCGATGGCCAAGAACAAGGGCTACAAGCGCGTGGCCCTGGCCTTCGGTAACGACATCGGATCGCAGACGTTCGTCGCCCCGGCGATGGCCGCGATCAAGCGGGCCGGGATGTCGCTGGTCGCCAACGAGACGCTCGACCTCAACGCGACCACGTTCCGAACGGAGGCCGCGGCGATCGTCGCCGCCAAGCCCGACGTCGTGCTGACCGAGGCGCTGGGGCCGACCGAGGCCTCCTTCCTGTCGGAGCTCAAGCAGCTCAACGGCGGCAAGCTGATTCCCGTCATCGGCACCTCGGCGACGATCTCACCGGACTGGTACAAGTCGGTCGCGGCCGCGGTTGGAGCCGGCACGCTGGCCTCCAACTTCTCGGCGGACAACCTGGTGACCGAGACGAGCGGGCCCGCCTTCGAGGCGTTCTCCAAGGCGATGCTCGCCGAGAAGGGCAAGGTGGGCAGCACGGGCGACTTCACCACCTATCTGACGGCCCCCGGAGCGGTTCACCTGTATGACGGAATCAACCTGGCGGCCCTGGCGATGATCGCCGCCCACAGCACGTCGCCCGCGGCGTTCATGCCGTACATCCTGAAGATCGGCAACGGCGCGTCCGGCGCCACGACGGTCCACTCGTTCGCCGCGGGCGCCGCAGCGCTCAAGCAGGGCAAGCAGATCCGGTATGTGGGGCCGGGCGGCCCGACCAGCTTCGACGCCTATCACGACTCCGCCGGCCTGTTCCAGGTCGACAAGTACTCGTCCAGCGGGGCGGTGAGCGTGGCCGGGAACCTCTCGACCACCGAGTTGCGGTCCCTCGGGCTCTAAGCGCGACGTGGTCCTTGGCGCCAGCATCATCGTCACCTCGATCGGGTTCGGCTTCGTAACCGCTGCCGTCCTGGCCTTGGCCGCGGTGGGTTTCACCTTGCAGTTCGCGGTCACGAACGTGCTCAACCTCGCCTACGGCGGTGTCATGATCGTGGCCGCTTACGGGGCCTACGCGCTCAACCACGCAGGGGTGAACATCTGGATCGCCACTCTGGGGGCGATCGTCGTCGGTGCGCTGCTGTCTGTGTTCCTCAACAACATCATCTATACGCCTTTCCAGCGCCGCGGCAGCTCGGCGATCGCGATGGTGATCGTGTCACTGGGGATGACCCTGATCCTCGAGTTCGGCACCCAGGCGGTGGCGGGTGCGACCAATGTCTCCTACAGCATGAGTCAGGGAGCGACCGTCAAGGTCGGTTCGATCGAGCTCACCGTCGTCCAACTGGTGCTGATCGGACTGAGCGTCGCCGTGATGCTGCTCGTCCATGGGCTGATCCGTTACACCAAGCTGGGCAAGGCCATGCGCGCCACCGCTGCCAACCGCAACCTGGCTCGCAACTGCGGAATCAGGACGAGTCGCGTCGTGATGCTGACCTGGCTGATCAGTGGCGCCCTGTGCGGGCTGGCCGGAGCGACCTTCGCGATCAACTCCGGCACGTTCGGCGCCACCAGCACCGACATCTTCCTGGTCCTGATCCTGGCGGCGGTGTTCCTCGGTGGCCCCGGCCAGCCCTATGGTGCGATGCTGGGGGCACTGGTGATCGGCCTTGCCACCGAGGTCAGCGCCGCGGTGGTCGTGTCCGATTACAAGGACGTGATCGCGTTCGTGATCCTCCTGGCGATGCTGGCGGTGCGTCCCAACGGCCTGCTCGGGGCGCCGGTCGAGGCCGGACGGGTCTGAGCGCGTGGTCTACTACATCACCACGCTGCTGGTCTATGCCGGCGTCGATGCGATCGCCTGCCTGGGCCTGAGCCAGCAGTTCGGCGTCGGCGGGGTCACCAACTTCGGCTTCATCATCTTCCAGGCGGCTGGCGCCTACACCGCCGGTGTGCTGTCGCTGCCCTCCGCCAGCGCCAACGGGGGCTTCCAGAGCTACGTCCTCGGTTGGAGCCTCCCGTTTCCGTTGCCGTGGATCGGTGCGGCGGTGGTGGGCGGACTGCTGGCGATCCCGTTCGCGTCGATCGTCGGGCGCCGGCTGCGCGGAGACTTCGCCGCCGTCGGCCTGCTGGTCACCGCCGTGATGTTCAACCTGCTGGTCAACAACTACACGCATCTGTTCAACGGCGCCGCCGGGCTGTCGCTGGTGCCGTCTCCGCTTCAGAACTCGTTCAATCCGCTCTCGAGTACCTACCAGTGGGGCTACGGGATCGTGGCCATCGCGCTCGCCCTCGCCACCTACTGGTTCGTCCAGCGGATCACCCAGTCGCCGTTCGGCCGGACGCAGCGGGCAATGCGCGACAACGATCTGGTGGCCGACTCGCTGGGCAAGAACCTGCGCTCGCTGCGGACCTCGTCGCTGGTCATCGGCGGAGCCATCGCCGGGCTTTCCGGCGGCGTTCTCGTCGGCTTCATCAACCTGTGGGATCCGCAGGCGTGGGGCTATGCCGAGACGGTGGTGCTGTTCGCGGCGGTCATCATCGGAGGTCTCGGCAACCATCGCGGCGCGATCCTGGGGGCGATCCTGGTTCCGGTCGCCTTCGAGGAGGCAACCCGCTACATCCCGCCGGTGTCCGGCAACCCGAACCTGATCCCGGCCCTTCAATGGGTGGTGATCGGCTGCCTGATCCTGATCTTCCTCTGGTTCAGGCCCCAGGGGATCTTTCCGGAGCGCCGGCGCAAGCTGTCCACGCGGCCGCTTCCGGCGGACACGACGCCGGGAGCAGTCCTGGCCGACGCAACCGGAGCCGTCGCCGAGTCGCCGAGCGCCCACGGCCTCCCGGCGGAGACGACGTCGCTGCCGGTGCAGGCGACCTCACTGGCACGCGTCAGCGACGCGTCCGCAGCGCTCGCCGGCAACAGGTCGACTGATCAGGAAGTGGTCCTTGAGTGCCGCGATCTGGTGCGGACGTTTCAGGGGGCGCCCGCGGTCGATGACGTGTCGATGGCGTTCGGGCGCGGCCACCTCACCGGCATCATCGGCCCCAACGGCGCCGGCAAGTCGACGGTCTTGGCCATGCTTGCCGGGACGCTGCCCGCCACCAGCGGCCAGGTCTTCCTCAACGGCGAGGACGTCACCGGCCTGCCGGCGTACCGCCGGGCGCGCAAGGGACTGATCCGAACCTTCCAGCTGGCCAGCGAGTTCAAGCGGCTCACGGTCCTGGAGAACCTGGTGACGGCAGTTCCCGATCAGCGCGGCGAGACGTTCCGCGGAGCGCTGTTGGGCCGCCGTTTCTGGGGCGCGCAGGACCGGGCGGCGATCGAGCGTGCCCAGGACATGCTGGAGCGGTTCGGGCTGCTGGCGCTGGCCGATCGCTACGCCGGAGACCTCAGCGGCGGCCAGCGGCGACTCGTCGAGATCATGCGCTCGCTGATGGCGCAGCCCGAGGTGCTGCTGCTCGACGAGCCGATGGCCGGCGTGCACCCACGGCTGGCGCACCAATTGGGAATGGCGCTGGTGCGCCTGTGCGAGGACGGCATGACCGTCGTCATGGTCGAGCACGAGCTCTCGATCATGGACGAGTTCTGCGATCCGGTGTTCGTGCTCGCCGACGGCAGGGTGCTCGCCGAGGGAACGATGGCGATGTTGCGCGCCAAGGAGGAAGTCGTGGAGGCCTACCTTGTCGGCTGAGAGCGCGCAGGCGCTGACGGCGGACCAGGTGAACGGCATCGAGCTCCGGACCGAGGAGCTGAGCGCCGGCTACGGCGGCAGCCCGGTCATCCATGGCGTCTCGATCTCGGTAGCCCCGGGCGAGATCGTGTCGATCGTGGGGCCCAACGGATCCGGCAAGAGCACGCTGCTCAAGAGCATCGTGGGCGTCGTCGAGGTGCTCGCCGGGAGGGTGCTGATCGGCGGCCGCGACACCACCGGCTGGCCATCTGAGAACGTCGCCCGCATCGGCGTCGGCTACGTGCCGCAGACAGACGACGTGTTCGGACCCCTGACCGTGCGGGAGAACCTGGAGATGGGCGGCTACCTGCTCAAGTCCCGGCAGGTGGCGCCGCGCATCGAGCACGTGATGTCAGTCTTCCCGGCGCTGAGCCCGATGGCGGGGCGGCGGGCCGGCAAGCTCAGCGGCGGCGAACGCAAGATGCTGGCCATGGGCCGCGCTCTCATGTTGGCTCCGGCGCTGGTCGTTCTCGACGAGCCGACCGCCAACCTGGCCCCGATCATCGCCCACACCGTCCTGGAGGAGCACGTCCGCCGGCTGGCCACGACGGGCGCGTCGGTGCTGATCGTCGAGCAGCGAGCCCGCGCCGTGCTGGAGATCTCGGACCGCACCTATGTGCTCGGGGGTGGCGAGCTGCAGATGGAGGGCACGCCGGCCGAGCTCACGACCAGCCCGGAGTTCGTCGAATCATTCCTCGGCGGCGGCAGCCGCACGTCGTAGGGGCGCCGCGAGGACGCCGTAGGGCTCGCCGCCCTCCAGCACGGCAAGCACCGCCTCGGCGGCCATCCGGTACGGCGCGGTCGCCGACTCGGGGGAGTACCAGGCGGAGTGGGGGTTGATCACGGTGCGCGGCCAGGCCAGCGCCGGCTCGTCGGCAGACGGTGGCTCCACCGGCAGCACGTCCAGCGCACAGCCGCCAAGGTGGCCGGAGCGCAGCGCGCCGCCGAGGGCGCGGTGATCGATCAGATCCGCTCGAGCGCAGTTGACCAGGTAGGCGCCGGGCGCCATCAGGGCGAGCTCGGCGGCGCCGATCATGCCGCGCGTCGCCGGGGTCAGGAGCGCGTGCAGCGTGACCACGTCGGCGCTCGCGAGCAGCTCCGGGAGGCCAACCATCTCCACCCCCGGCACCGCCGCTACCGCGGGGTCGGATCCGAGCACCCGCATCTCCAGCGCGCCCCCCCGGCGGGCCACTTCGCGGCCGATCCGGCCCAGCCCGACGATCCCCAGCGTGGCTGCCGCGACTCGGCGAGGCGGGGCGGGCGCCTGGTCCCAGATCCCGTCGCGAACCGCCCGATCGAGCAGCACGGTGCCGCGCAGCAGCCCCAGCACGAACGCGATCGCGTGCTCGGCGACCTCGTGATCGCAGTAGCCGGGGCAGTGGGTCGCCCACGCGCCGGCGGCGGCGATCGCCGCCAGATCGAGGTGATCGAAGCCGGTGGCGGTGGCGGCGACGATACGGACGCCGGGCAGCCGCGCCAGCGCCACCGGGCCCACCGGGATCTCCGGCGGCACCAGCACGGCGACCACATCGGAGGCGGCGGGGAGCGCGGTGGCGCGCTCCACCACCACCTCGGGGCGCCGGGCCAGGACCTGAGAAACCGTCTCCGGCTCGCCGGCGGGATCGAGCAGCACCACCCGGCTCATCGCTTCAGCGCCCGGGCGATCCGCTCGCCGACCGTGTCCATCAACGCCTCCTCGCCGGTCGTCACCCGGGCATAGCCGGGCAGCCCGAACTCGGTTCCGGGGCGGATCAGGATCCCGTTTCGGGCCAGCGTCTCGGCGACGCGCAGGTCGTCATCGCCCAGCGACAGCAGGACGAAGTTGGCATCGGAGGTCAGGGCGTGGACGTCTGATCCAGCGAGCGGCGCCACCAGACGTTCCCGGGCGCGGCGGACCTGGTCGCGCCGGGCGGGCAGCTGATCGGTCCGCTTCAGGCTGGAGATCCCGGCCGACAGCGCGGCGCGGTTGACATTGAACGGCTCCTGCACGGCGTTCAAGCGCGGGCCCAGCGAGGCGGGCACCAGCAGGTAGCCGAGCCGCAAGCCGGCCAGGCCGAAGATCTTGGAGAAGGTGCGCAGCACGACCACGGCTTCACCGGCCCGGATGTCGACGAGCCGGTCGATCCGGTCGCCGGGATCCACGTAGTCGCCGTAGGCCTCGTCGGCGACCGCGAGGCAGCCTTCCGGCAGCGCGGCGAGAAACCCCCTCCACTGGGCGGCGTCCAGCCGCAGACCGGTGGGATTGTTGGGATCGCAGATCCAGACCAGCTTCGCGTGCTCGGCGCGGGCCGCCGCTGCGATCGCCGGCAGGTCCAGCGCCAGGTCGGAGGACCCGACCCGCACGATCCGCGCCCCGGCGACCGCGCATGCCTGGGCGTAGAGCCCGTAAGTCGGGCGGGGGATGACGACCGCGTCCCCCGTCTCGACGAAGGCGCTGATCAGCGCCAGGGTCAGCGCCTGGATCCCGTGGCCGGGGATCACCTGTTCGGGCTCGGCACCCGCCCATCGGGCGATCGCTCGGCGCAGCTCCTCGTAGGCCTCCTCCGGGTACGTCCACACGGTGGGCAATTCGGCGGCGACCTCGTCCAGGACCCCGGGCAGCGGCCCGAACAGGTTCTCGTTCCAGTTCAGGCGGATCATGTCCTGACGACCGAACCGCGCCTTGACCTGGGCCGCGCTGATGCCGGGGACGTACGGACCGACCCGGACCACCGACGAGCGCAGCAGGCGATCGAACCCGGTGGCGGTCATCGCGTCGGGATCGCGGCCGCGATCCTGTGGCGCAGGACGACCGCCGCCGGCCCCGGCTGGCTCAGCGCCCATTCCAGGTGCTCGCCGAGATCCTCGGGAGTCGCCACCCGCACCGGCACCCCGAAGCCGGCGGCGATCGCGGCCAGGTCCACGCCCGGGAGCTCGACTGACGTCATCGCGCCGAAGGCATCGCGCTGATACTCGCGCAGGATCCCGTAGCCGGCGTCGTCAACGACCAGCAGCTTGGCGCTGAGCCGCTGCGCGGCGGCGGTGCCGAGCTCGGCCAGGGCGTACTGCAGCCCACCGTCGCCGACCACCGCCAGCGTGGCGCGGCCGGGGTTGGCGATGCAGGCGCCGAGCGCCGCCGGCCACGCGTACCCGAGCGTTCCCGACCCCAGCGGGTACATGAACTGCTGCCCGGCGGCGAGCCGCAGATGGGGCGCCGCCCAGTAGCCGAGGATCGTCATGTCCCAGGCGGTGATGGCGTCGGCGGGCAGCGCCCGCTCGATGGTCGCCAGCAGGCGCAGCTCGGTGTCGCGATCCTGGGAGCGAAGGCCGTCGCGGATCCGCCGCCGCAGCTCGGCGACACGGGCGGCGGCATCCCCGCCCGACCGCGGCGACAGCCGGCGGTTCAGCGCCCGCAGCGTCAGCTTGGCGTCGCCCACCAGGGGCAGCGCCGGGTAGGTGGCGCCGGCGCGGTCCGCGGCCGCATCGAGCTGGATCAACCGGCCGCCGAGCGTCAGCTGGTACTGCCCGGTCGTCTCGGCGCCGAGCTCGGTGCCGATGGCGAGGACGACGTCGGCCTCGGTCAGCAGCTCCTGGTAGGCGGCCTCGTCGCACCCGCTGCCGGCCGACAGCGGGTGATCCTCGGGCAAAGCGCCCTTGCCCATGTAGGTGGTGGCCACCGGCGCCTGCAACCGCTCCGCCAGCTCGCGCAGCTCCGGCTGCGCGCCGGAGCGGATCACGCCGCCCCCGGCCCATAGCACCGGTCGCTCGGCGCTCTCCAGCAGCTCGGCAGCGCGGCTCACGGCCTCGGCGGGGGCGGCGCGGAGCTCGGGACGCGCGGGCAGCTCACCCGGCACGCCGGCGTCGCCGGCCGGCGCCGTCAGCAGGTCGACCGGGATCTCCAGGTAGACCGGCCCGCTTGGTGGGGTCAGCGCGATCCGCCACGCCTCGGCGAGCAGCCCGGGGATCGCCTCGGCGCTCTCGGCGCGAACCGCGGACTTGACCAGCGGCGCAAACGACGCGAGCTGATCGCTCAGCTCATGCAGGTAGCCGCGGCCGCGACCCACCATGTCGCGCGGAATCTGGCTGGAGATCGCGACCACTGGGACGTGCGCGCTGCCTGCCTCCATGATCGCCGTGAGCGAGTTCAGCGCTCCCGGTCCGGTCGACAGCAGCAACGGAGCGGGACGGCCACTGCTGCGGGCATAACCGTCGGCGGCGAACCCCGCACAGAGCTCGGTGCGGGTCCCGTAGGCGCGCACGGGGCTGGTGCGCAGCGCCTCCCACATCGCCAGCGCGTGGACGCCCGGCACCCCGAAGGCCGCGTCGGCGCCAAGCGCCGCCAGCGTCTCGGCCACGAGGTGGCCGCCGATCCGGTGAGTGGCTGATCGCGTGGCGGTCATCGGCCGCCCGCCGGCATCAGCCGGTTCAGCCGCCGCGCATCGACTCCGAGCTGCTCTGCGGCGAACGACACCAGCAGGGCGCGCATCCGGTCGGGCGTGCTCCAGCGATACCCGACGACGGTCTCGAACCCGAGCCCGTCGACGAGCGCGATCAGCCGCTCGGCGACCACTTCGACCGGCGCCACCGGCGAGAACTCGCCGCCGGCCGCCCCCTCCCGGATCGTGTCGAAGAAGAACGACCGCCACCGCACCGACACGTCCTCGAGCGCGGGCAGCTGTTCCGGGGAGCGCAGCACCAGGGTCCACATCTCGATCCACAGCACGTACTCGTCGCGCCGCGCCGGTGGCTCGGCATACGGGATGGCGAGATCCAGCAGGGCGGCCAACCGCGCGGTGGCATCGGCGCCGGCGGCCGTGTGCAGGCGTGCGAACAGCCGGTCGGTGGCCCATCGCAGCGCCGCCACCAGCACTTCCTGCTTGGAGTCGTAGTAGTAATGGATCGTGCCGGTGGAGGTTCCGGCGGCTGCCGCGATGTCGCCGACGCGGGTGTCGCACAGCCCGCGCTGGACGATCGCCTGGCAGGCGGCGGCGAGGATCTCGTCGGGGCGCGCCGGGTGGCGGAGGGGACCGGCGGCGCGGCGGAGCTTGACGGAGGCGGCGCCGGCGGACATTGTCGGCGACCTTAACTGACGCGTCAGTCAGAGTCAATGCCGGCGATCCGGGGTCGCTCAGCCGGCGGCCCGGGTTGCTCCCAGGGCGGCGCCGGTTGCTCAGCCGGCGGCCCGGGTTGCTCCCAGGGCGGCGCTGGTTGCTCAGCCGGCGGCCCGGGTCGCTCCCAGGGCGGCAGTGGTTCCCTCCAGGACCGCCTCCTCGAGGGTGCGGGGGCCGAGCACGTCGCCCGCCCGGACCGCTCCGGGGTGCGACTCGAGCCCGGCCCAGAGCTCGTCGTCGGGGATCCGGCCCTGCGCCAGTACGATTCGGGCCACGTCGGGCAGCGGCCGCCGACGGCCCGAGAACACGTGGCGCAGGGTGACCTCGTCGCCGTCGATGCCGAGCTCGTGGTGGTGCAGGATCTCCACGCCGAGGTGGTCGAGCCGCGACAGGTACAGGTTGCGCTGGTACTGGTGAAGGGTCTCTCCCGGGACCGGCGCGGCACACGCCAACGTCACCGCGGTTCCCGCCCCCGCCAGACGCTCGGCGGCGTCGAGTCCGTCCCAGCCGCCGCCCCAGTCGGCGATCAGCGCGGGCCCTTCGACATCCTCCGGAGAGCAGATCGCCGCCCAAGCGGTCATCGCCGGGACCGACAGCGGTGGCAGGTCGGGCCGGTACGGCCGAGCCCCCGTAGCCACCACCACCAGCTCGTAGTCGCCCGCCCCCGCGGGCTCGGCGGATGTCCCCAGCTGACAGCGCACGCCGGCGGCCCGCAGGCGGGCGGTGGTGGTGCGTTCATATCGCTCCCACAGCTCGGCGTGGGCGGGGGCGCGGCCGGCGAGCCGCAGCTGGCCGCCCAGCTCGGGCTCGCGCTCGATCAGCGTCACCGTGTCCCCGGCGTGCGCGGCCTCGATCGCGGCGGCGACTCCGGCCGGTCCGCCCCCGATGACCAGGGTGCGCCGCGCGCTGATCCGCCTCGCCGCCGGGCCCCGCCCCAGGGTGCGCTCGCGTCCGGTGCGGGCGTTGACGGCGCATCCGATCGGCACCCCCGCGTGGTAGTGGCCGATACACGACTGGTTGCAGCCGACGCACTCGACCACGTCGTCGGCGCGTCCGTCAAGCGTCTTGGCGATCAGCGCTGGATCGGCGATCAGCGCCCGGGTCATTCCGATCAGGTCGGCGGTGCCGGCGGCGACGATCTGCTCGGCGACGAGCAGGTCGACCACGCGGGTGGCCGCGACGATCGTGGCCTGCGGGACGGCGCTCCGGATCACCGCCGCGGGCTCGACGATGGCGGCGGCAGGCACGGGCGGGGGAGGGGCGATCCACGTCGACGCCGCCGGATAGGCGGAGTGGCCGAGCACCAGCGAGACGAAATCGACCAGCCCGGCGTCGTACAGCCGGCGGGCGATCTCGCCACACTGCGCCGGACCAAGCCCTCCGGGCACAAGCTCGTCGGCCGACAGGCGTACACCCACCGCCATGCGCCCGGCGGCCCCGGCGCGGACCGCCTCCAGGATCTCGATCGCGAATCGCATCCGCGCCTCCAGGGCGCCGGCGTAGGCATCGTCGCGGCGATTGCTCAGCGGCGACAGAAACTGCGCCGGGAGATAGCCGTGCGACATCGACACCTCGACGCCGTCGACGCCGCCGTCCGCGGCATGCCGGGCCGCCGTACCGTAGCCCTCGATCAGCTCCGTGATCTCGTGGCTGGTCAGCGCCCGGGGCTCGGATTTGAATCGCAGGCTGGGGATCGCCGACGGGGCCACGGCGGGCGGCTTCGGGGCGCTCGAGATCTGCTCGCGCCCGCCGTGAAACAGCTGGACGAACAGCCGGCAGTCGTGGTCGTGCAGCCGGCCCGACAGGCGGCGGTAGGCGGGGACGATCGCTGGTTGTGAAGCCGCCGATGGTGTGCGCCGTGAGCAGCCCGGTGGCGTGGACCGCCGTCGCCTCCAGGAACACGGCGCCGACCCCGCCGCGGGCGCGGGCCTCGTGGTAGGCGAGCAGGTCCTCGGTGGGGAGATGATCGTGGACCAGGCTCGTCTGGTGCGACGTGGAGACCACCCGGTTGCGCAGGGTCACCGGTCCCACCTGGATCGACGACAGCAGCCCGGGAAACCGGCTCATCGGCTAGCGGCGGGAACCTGCTCCGCGGACCACTCCTGGGTGGCCGGCAGGTCGGCGGCGGCCGGCTCAGCGGGCAGCTTCGGGTCGTTGGCGCTCGCCGGCGTCAGCCGCGCTCGGATCACCGGTATCAGCGTCAGCGCGATGATCGCCGCCAACAGCAGCAGGGGCACCGCGTCGCTGGTCGCCTGGGAGAGACTTGCCGCCACCGGCGCGCCGACCGTCTCGCCCACAGCCCACGCCAGGTTGAGCATCATCGTCGCCACCACGAGGGGGAGGCCGATCCGCTCAGCGGTGTCGGTGATGATCGCCATCGCCGGGATGGTGTAAGCGGTCAGCGGTCCGCCGAGAACGATCACGCTGATGATCGCCAGCCCGACGGCGGACGCGGGCAGCGGCAGCGTGGCCAGGAGCACGGCGGTCGACGAGAGGCCAAGGCACAGCGGCAGGGCGGGGCCGCGGCGGTCGACGAGGCGCCCGACGGGAGTGGCTATCCGGGTGCTGAGCAGCGAGGCGACGAGGAAGGTGGCGCCGATCAGGATGCCCGAGCCGCCCAGCCGCGAGAGGCGCAGCGGCAGCAGCGTTCCGGTGGCGCCCAGCGTCCCCGCCTCGAGCAGGATCAGCCAGGAGCCGAGCAGGATCCGCGGGCTGTTTCGTACCTTGCGCAGCGAAGCCATCCAGCCCTCGTCCGACTGCCACGCGGGCGGTTCCGGGTGGCGCGTGGTCCAGGCGGCCAGCCCGAACGAGACCGCCCCCACCGCCGAGAACACCGGGCGGGTACCGACGGTCACGGCCAGCGTGCCGAGGATCGGGCCCAGCAGCGTGCCGAAGATGGCGGCGGCGAACACCTTGCCGAGGACGGCGCCCCGGCTCTCCCGCGGAGCCACGGCGATCACCCAGGTGAGGCCGCCGCCCCAGATGAAGCCGCAGCCCGCGCCCTGGACGAAACGCAGCGCGTCGAGGGTGCCGATCTGGGTGCCGAAGCCGAAGGCGACGATCGAGACCGCGAACAGGAGCAGGCCGATCAACGTGGTGCGCCGGACGCCGGCGCGGGAGGCGATCCACGCGCCGAGCAGCGAGCCGGGGATGATGCCGGCGGGATAGGCGGCGGCGAGCAGCCCCACCGCCGGCTTGGACGCATGCAGCGCATGGGCGTAGTGCGGCAGCACCGGCGTGACCGCCGAGTACATCGCGGACTCGAACAACAGCAGCACGCTGATCAGCAGCACGATCGGCCGCTCGGAGCCGCCGTCGGCGCCGCTGAGCGCGTAGCGCCGGGAGCGAAGGATGTTGAGCACGGCACTCATCGGTTCGCCACCAGGGCGGCGGCCAACCGCCGCAGCCGCGGCCGCAAATCGCTGTCGGCGCCCGCGGCCAGCTGCCCTATCAGGAGCCCGTCGGCGGCGGCGAGCAGTAGCTCGGCGTCATCGCGGGGCCGGGCCGAGCCCGCGGTCGCCAGCAGGCGCTCCAGGGTGCGCAGGTAGGCCTCGGCCCAACGTTGGGCGATCTCCCGCAGCGCGGGGCGGCGGGCGGCCTCCAGCAGCAGCGCGTAGCTCGCCATCAGGGAGCTGCGGCTTGCCTGTGAGCCGTCGGTGCACGACTCCGAGATCGCGGCCACGACCGCGTCGAGCGGATCGAGTGGATCCCGTGCGTCGCCGGCCTCGGCGACATAGCTGAGCAGGCGGGCGGTGTCACGCTCGGCGGCCAGCTCCAGCGCCGCCGTCAGCAGATGCTCCTTGGACTCAAACCAGTACGTCGTCGAGGCCAGCGGGAGCTCGGCCACCTCGGCGACCCGCCGGTGAGTGACGGCGTCCGGGCCGACCTCGGCGACGATCCGCAGCACCGCCTCGAGCAGCGCCTCGCGCCGAGCGATGCCGCGGGGGCGAGCGGACCTGCGGCCCGGGATGGATGTGGTGGTGGTCGCCATCGGTACAACTGTACCAGTTTCCTGTACAAATGTACCAGTACGCTGGTCGCTCCGGCTGCCCGGTCGCTTGGGCGTGTTCGCCCGCCACGGCGTTGGCGCGCTAGCAACGGCGCCGAGAATGATGGCTACGCGGTGGGGTCGCGGAGAGCACGGCGGTCGCTAGGGGTGGGTGAGACGCCAGACGAGGGATGGCTTTGGGAGGGTGTGGGAGGTGACGAGGCGGACGTGGGCGCGCTGCTCGCCGGCTGTGACGAAAGCGGTTGCGACGCTCTGCCCGGCCTCGAGCGGGACGGCGGGATGGGACACCGTCGCGATCGTGGTGTGGATAGGCAACCCGGGCCAGCTGAGAACCGATACGGACCGGGTGGCCCGGACAGCGACTCGATCTGTCCAGGGCGCCTTTACCCAGGCGAGCGTGGCGCCGCGGCGGACGGCCCGGACCGTCCCGAGGACGTGTCGCATGCTTGCCAGCAGCGCCGTGCTCGCGTGGAAGGCGGCCTCGATGATGCTTGGCTGCGCACGCGTCGCCAATTGGTGAAACACGACTCCCACCATGGTTACGGTCCGCCCGGCGCGGTGCTCGCGCGCGGCGAACACGAAGCACCCCCCCGCCTGCGAGGTGGATCCCGTCTTGATCCCGACGATCCCGTCTCTGCCTAGCAGTGCATTGACGTTGTACTGGCGCCCCGCCACCGGCAGCGTTGCCTGCGGCAGCGCCACGATCTGCGCAAACGCCGGAATGTTGAGCGCCGCGGTCGCGAGCCGCTCCTGGTCGCGAGGGGTGCTCACTGTCTTGGCTTGCAGGCCGCTGGCATCGGCGTAGCGCGTGTGGACCAGGCCGAGCCTCCGTGCCTGCGCGTTCATCTTGGCGACGAACGCACTCTCGCTGCCCGCGTCCCATCTGGCCAGCAGAGTCGCGATGTTGTTACCCGATGGCAGCAATAAGCCCTCCAGCGCCTGGCGCTCGGTGAGCCGCTCGCCGGCCCGGACAGCCATGACGGACTGTCCGGCGGCCTTGTCGGCGTGGTAGGTGGATACGTCGTCGGGTCTTACCGTGATCTGGGGCCCGGCCGCGGTGATCCCCAAGCGGTGATCACGGAGCACCAGGTAGGCGGTCATCACCTTGGCCACACTCGCGATTGGGATCGGCCGGCCCGACCCGTGAGAGCCGATCAGCCCCACCCCTTGGACACCGGCAGCGGCCTCACCCTGGCCCGGCCATGCCAGCGCCGGAGGCGGACCGCGCAACGCTCGGGAAACCGCCACCGGAACGACCGCTGGCGCCGGCACCGCCCGCTCTAACGCGACGATCACATAAGCGACCGCCGCCACCACCAGCAGACCCGCGCAAACTCCCCACCACGCCGCCGGGTGACGCCGCTGTCCCGCCGGCCGCCGGTCCGCGACCGCTCCGGCCAGCAGGCCAGCCGGTCGACCTCTGCGCCGGACACGGACCATCAGCTCGATCCCGAACCGCTCGGGCGCACCTGAGATAGCTGGAGACCGACACGTGGGTTGGGAGGCGTGTGCAGCGAAACTGACCTCGCTGCCACCCCGCGCCGGACGGTGGGGGAAAAGAGAGGGCCGAGACGTGGGACAACCTCCAAGACGCCCCCACAGCGACTAGGAGCAGCGCCAGCGGAGCTGAGACAAGTGTCGCAGGCCCGGCGGGCGATGCTCAACCTGAGATGAGAGACCTCGAAGCCCCAAGTTCGCCGGTCCATGGCACAAACGCCGGCGTCAGCGCCGCCGACTCCTGCGTTCGCCCGATCAGCACAAACACCGGCGTCAGCGCCGCCGACTCCTGCGTTCGCCCGATCATTAGCGCGAGGCTGCTGGAACTCGGACGGAGCCGTAGTCGAATTCCGCGCGACGCACGGCCGGGGTCGACCAAGAAGCTCGTCGGGCGGTGATGCAGGTGTCACGAAGCGCTCTGACCCCCGTACCCGTGTACTTCCTTGGGCGAGGGGGCCCCGCAGCACGGCTCTTCACCCAGCTCGAGCGGATCCTGAAGATCAATAAGCTCAGCGTGATCATCATCGACGTTATCTAGAGCGCTCGCATCACTCTCGTGATCGGCGCCGCGATCGAATAACTCCAGAAGCACCCGGTCAGAACCCCCAGCTGCGCGCGGTCCATCCGGCCCTCGCGTGCGTCAGTCGCGTCCGTAGATCACTGTCAATACGCCCTCGCTTCTCGCTCTCGTCTATCTAGAGACAACTACTGTTGCGTGCAGATCTCTACGATAGATCAAAGGCGCCCCGCCAGTCTTCAGTCTACTCTAACAGTTCCGCGACCCCTATATTCGACACTCGAGTCAGGAAACCGCTCACGGCAGCGCGCGATCGCGGTCGGCGCGACGTCGAACGCCCGCGCTCGATAGCCACAAGCGCTCTAGCGCCTCGGCATCGTCGCCGAGCCCGCAGCCGATCACCAATGCCGCCCGACCGCCAGCATCAGGCAAACCGTCCAGCCACTGCCACCAGACCCGGATGCGCCGACAGCGAGGCCCACGGGATCGCCTCTAAGGTCGTCACCCGGGTGAGCAGCTCGTTGACGAGGACCTGCACGAGATCGTCGACCGTGTCGATTTGAGGATCGTTCTGCGAGGCTGCCGTGGTGATGTCCTGGGTGGGGGAGTCAAGCGTGTTGGTGGCGGCGGGCGTGCTGGCCGGCGCGGTTGGGACGGCCGGCGGCATCGCCTCCCTGGTGTCCTATCCGGCGCTGCTGGTGGTCGGAGTGCCCGTGCTGCCGGCCAACGTGGCCAATCTCGTCGCCTTCGTTGCCTGCTGGCCCGGGGCGACCCTGGCCTCGCAGCGGGAGCTGACCGGCGTGCGCCGCTCGTTGACGCGCGCCCTCCCGGTCGCCGCGAGCGGCGCGGCCGCCGGCGCGGCGTTGCTGGTCAGCACCCCCCCGGGTGCGTTCTCCCGCGTGGTCCCGTTTCTTGTCCTCTCTGGCTCGTTGGCGCTGCTGGCCCAGCCGTGGCTGACCACTCGCTTTCTGGGAAACCGGCACCGTGGGCGGGCGTTCGCCCTGCCGCTCGTCGGGCTGGTGTCGATCTACACCGGCTACTTCGGTGCCGGCTCCGGCGTCATGCTGCTGGCGGTGCTGTTGGTGATGGTCGACGACCGGCTCCCGGAGGCCAACGCGGTCAAGAACATGCTCGTCTGGGCCGCGCCGTCGCCGCGGCGGTGATCTTCGTGCTTGCCGGCCCCGTCGACTGGAGAGCGGTCGTGCCGCTGGGAGTGGGGCTGTTCGCCGGCAGCACCGTCGGCCCGGTCATCGCCCGCCGCGTCCCGGCGACTGTCGTGCGCTGGATCGTCGCCGCGCT
This sequence comes from uncultured Actinomycetota bacterium, assembly GCA_963830395.1. Lineage (GTDB taxonomy): Bacteria > Actinomycetota > Thermoleophilia > Solirubrobacterales > Solirubrobacteraceae > Palsa-465. Next base: position 75,720 of record CAWHMI010000018.1, on the reverse strand, counting down.
CGCCGTCGCCCTTGCCATCGAGCTCTGGTTGCATCCCAGTTGACGAACTCCGGGTGGTGACGTGGCCAGGCACGCCGTCGCGCTACCGCTCGCCCCGGCGACCATCGCGCCATGCCGTACGTGGTGCGCAGCGCTAGCGGCGTCGCGTCCGGTCTGCTGGACACCTCGCGGCTGATGGGGGGCGCGCTCGAGCTGGAAGGATGCCAATCAGGGTCAAACCTGACCGCGATTGTCCGTAGCTTTCCGGGTGTTATCAACCACCTGAGAGGAGCTCGGAATGGACATGAAGCTGGAGCTGATCGCGGTCCCCGTCACCGACGTCGATCGCGCCAAGGCGTTCTACCACGACCAGGTCGGCTTCGCCGCCGACCACGACCACACCGTCAGCGAGGAGATCCGGTTCGTGCAGCTAACCCCGCCGGGATCCGCCTGCTCGATCGCGATCGGCAAGGGCCTGGTCGACTCCGCGCCGGGCAGCGTCGCCGGCCTGCAGCTGACCGTCGGTAGTGCGGCCGACGCGCGCGCTGAGCTCGCCGGTCGCGGCGTCGATGTGTCCGAGGTGCAGGAGTTCCCGTGGGGGAAGTTCGTCTTCTTCAGCGATCCCGACGGGAACCGCTGGGCGCTCCAGGAGATCCCGCGGCGGGGCTGAGGCTCCTGTGCCATACGTTACGTATGGCAGCGTGGGTGCGTGGTGAAGACGACGGTCTACCTGCCCGATGAGCTGCATCGAGAGCTCAAGCTCGCGGCCAAGGAGCGCGGCCAAGGAAGCGGAACTGATTCGCGCTGCGGTACGCCACGAGTTGCTGGGCGCTCCACCGGGGCAGGCGGAGCGCGCGCAACGGCGCGCCCGGCTGCTGGCCGCGATGGGGACGCTGGACCGCGAAACCTACCCGCCTGGCTATCTGGATGAGCTGCGCGCCGGATGGCGCAGCTGATCGTTCTCGACGCCAGCTTCGCGATCGCGGCACTGGCCGCAGATGACGCGCATCATGCCGCCGCGTCAGCGGCGCTGGCCCGCGCGACCAGTGACGAGCTCGTGCTCGCCGCCACCACCCGAGCTGAGATTCTCACCGGACCGTCCCGCGTAGGAGGCGACCGCCTGCAGCGCGCGCGGGACTTCGTCGACGGTAGCGCGACCGTGCCGATCACCGTCGCCATCGCTGACGCCGCCGCGGCGCTCAAAGCTCGGAACCGCGCGCTGAGTCTCCCGGACGCGCTCGCGCTCATCGTCGGCGATGTCGTTGACGCCGACGCCATCTGGAGCTTTGATCGCCGATGGAGTGGCGTTCACCCACGTGTCGCGATCCCGTGGCACCCGGCAGGCGACTGATCGCCCAAGTCGAGGCGTCACGACGTCCCCGAGGCCGCGAGATTGCGGAGGCGCGCCCGGCACAGGTGGTCCGTCGATAAGGTGGAGCTGGTGGTCCGTCGATACGCTGGAGCTTGGTGTCGATTCAGTAGACCGGTTTGGGGCCGCGGCTGCTGGTGGCGCTGGATCGCGCCGGCGCCCAGCCGCTTCGCGTCTAGCTGGAGCGCGAGCTGCGTGACGCGATCCGGTGCGGGCGGCTAGCCGCCGGAGAGCGCCTTCCGCCGTCGCGGGTGCTGGCGCACGAGCTCGCGTTCGCGCGGCCTGGTGAGCGAGTGCTACTCCCAGCTGAGGGCGGAAGGCTTCTTGACCCTCGCGAGCCCCTCTCCCGCTGCCGAGTCACGTTTGCGCACAATGGGGCCTCGGACCCCGGGATTGAGTCACGTTTTATGGCCGAAAACATGACTCAACTCGCCAAAAGCCAGCTGCTGATTCGGCCTGAGCTGAAGTCGGGATCCATCACTTGCGGCGCCGCCTGACCTGAAGGCTGGCAGTAACCGCACCTGCGTCAGCGGCTTCGCCAGACGTGACGGGTCCGGTGCTGTCGCGCCACCTGCCCGGCTGGACGGCCCTCACCGCGACGCTGATCTTGCAGGTCGCACCAGCGGCAATTTTTCCTTTGATGAGCCCGACCACAGGTGAGCCGGCCGCCGCGGAGACCCTGCCGCCGCAGGAGCCCTGTCGCCTCGCCCGACTGGCGACCCGGACGCCACGAGGCAGTGTGTTGAGGAAGGCGACATGAGTCAGCGCTAGCACCGGCTGGGCTGTGATGCTCAGGGTCAGCCGGCTCGCTTGGCCGACCGATACTCGGCTTGGCGCGAAGCGAAGGGATAGACGCGGTGGTGATGCCAGGATGCTGAGCGCAGCTAAGGTCAGGCTGGGTCCGCCTTGCGCGGAGTCGACAGAGATCCAGAAGCTGCCGTCACCTGGCTGTTCGCCTGTCATCTGCACCGTGACCGCGCAGGTCGCCCGCGGAGCGAGGAAGCCCTGACCGAGGCTGAGGTAGGGAGGAAGCACGACACCCTCGTGAGGGACGGCGATGGCTGACCCCCCGCAGGTGTTGGCCACCACGCGGCCGGGGAGGACTGAGTTCGGGGAGCTGGTGAACGGGGTGTAGAACGACAGGTCGGTCAGGGAAGTGGCGCGGTTGGGGTTGGTGATCCTCAGCGTCAGCGACGAGCTGCGGCCAACCACGATCGCGCGCGGTGAGAACGTGGCGGATACCGCAGGAGCCAGTGCGGTGGGCGTGACCGCCAGCGTCGCGGTCGTGCTCGGGGTCGTGATCGTGCCTCCAGCCACGACGCCCAGACCCACGACGCCCAGACTGGTGGTCACGGCATAGTTGCCCGGGGCAGCAGCGATCACCGGGACCGTGAACTGACAGACAGCATCGGCCGGGACCGTCGCATCCGCGAGGTGGATCGATGCTCCGGTGACAGGACCAGGCGGGCCCCGATAGGCGGCGTAGGTCGACAGCGTCCCTCCGCAAGCCGAGCCGGTCGCGCCAGTCACGTCTAACCCGGTCGGCAGCATCGCGCCGAACTGCAGGCCGGTCGCCTGGCTTCCGGGCCCCGTCGCGATCGTGAACGTCAGCGCGCTGGTGCCGCCGGCCGGAACCGTCGCCGGAGCGAACGCCGCCGCCAGCGTGGGCGGGCCGTCGGCCACCGCCGACCCCGGCGACAGCGCACCAGCCGCGCCCACGAGAACGCCGGCCACCACCAGACCACAGAGCCGCAGCGCAAGCGAGTGCATACGCTCGACACAACGACGTGAATCCCGAGAAGTTGCGTTTCTGCAGGGTGCGCGATCGGCCCACCGTCTGCCAGCTTGGTAGGCCGCTTACTTGCTAGTAGTCGCCGGAGACTCGTGGCCTCGAAATCCAAGTCGAGACATCCGAATCTGGCTATACGGTCGCGAACGTGACTCAGGCGGTATGCCTCACAGCTGGAGGGTGATCACGTCAGCGGAGGTTCGGCCGAATCTCAGCGTGGCTATGGCCCGGATGCGCAGTCGGTGATGCGGGGCGTGGTCGATTAGCCGCGACGCGGCGTTGTTCAGCCGTATCACAATCAACCGCTTAGTGCCGCGATGAACGATGTAGCCGGCTCGCGCCAGAATCGTCGTCCTGGTTGCGGTGATCGTTGTCCGGTGGCGGTGGATGCGCTCCTTGACACGCGCGGTGAGCGTGAGCGTCCCGCGGCAATTGCGCCGCCGCCATCGGGGACTGCACGCCAGCGTGATGCCTATCTTCTGACCCCGCGCGACGGCGCGCGCAGTCTTGATCGCGACCGTCGCAGGTGGCGGCAGGACGATCGTGTAGCCGATCGTCGCGATTGCCTTCTGACCGTCCTTTGAAGCCGCGGTGACCGTGTAGGTGTGCCGTCCCGTGCGCACGGTATTCAAATGCCCGCGCGGCGCGTGCTGCCCGTTGGAGTCAGTGCACGACATGAGCCCCGGACCAGCCGTCCCCTCGTAACATGAGAAGCTCGTGGAGACAAGCTTGCCCTCGCGGTAGCGGCCGCCATTGGCGGGCGAACTGATACGGGCCGAAGGCGCGCCTGCGGACACGCTCTCCATGTGGCTCACGTGCGCGATTCTGGACCCGTTGCACAACGCAGCATCACCAACGACTAATCCGCCAGCGCACCGCGCTGATCAACGATCTGCGCTGGAACGTGCACGACCTGTGGCCAGAGCTCACCATCCCGCGCCGAGGGCTCACCGGGCGCCCGTGGCAAGCCCGACTGGCCCGCAAGCTCGCCAGCGCGCCGCAACACACCCGGGTGCGGGTCGCGCGCGATGAGCTGCGCCGCGTCCGCGAGCTCACTCGCGCCATCCAGGAGCTCGTCGCCGAGCTCGCCACCCTCGTCTCCCAAGCCGCTCCGCAGCTGCTGGCCCACACCGGCTTTGGGCCGATCACCACCGCCGCGCTGATCAGCGAGATCGCTGGCATCGACCGCTTTGACACCGACGCCAAGCTCGCCCGCACCGCCGGCTGCGCCCCGATCCCGATCTCTTCCGGACAAACCGACCGCCACCGCCTAGACCGCGGCGGCAACCGCCGCCTCAACCACGTCGTGCCCATGATCGCGATCACCCGCATCGGCCACGACCCCGAAACCGCCCTCTACATCGCCAAACAGCGCAAAGCCGGCAAAACCCACCGCGAAGCAATCCGCAGCCTCAAACGCCACCTAATCCGTCGCATCTGGCGACTGCTAGCCACCCCAAACACCATCCCGACCACCGTCTGCTTGACATCGGAGACTGACTATGCGCGCAAATGGGCCACTCGGGTGGAGCAGATTCTGCGGGATGGAGTGATCGCGGCCGCGCGCCACAGCAGCACCGCTACCGGCGCGATGAACAAACCGACGGATGCGGCCGCCACCAAGCAGCCGGCTACGAGCATCCATACGAGCGCCCAGGCTATGTATCCGGCCAGACGGCCCTCGTGAGAGCACTTGCGATGAAGCGCTGCCCACGCCAGGCCCACGATGATGAGGAGGATCCCCACGGGGATGAGAACCCAACGTCCGTTGACCTGGACGAGCGTCAGCGACGAAGAAGAATGAGCGCCAGTCGAAGAGGTCGATGAGGAGCCGTACACCGGAGCCCATAGCGCTATTCCCGCCAAGGCCGCGCTCCAGACAAACGCCGCGATCGTGCACCAAAACGCCTGGCGACCAAGACGGGCGTCCATATCGGACATAACCACAGCTTACTCTGTAGCGGATCGGCCAAGCGAAGTCGCGGTATCGGTCCTGGATCAGGCCCAACTACGTGAGGAATTGGGCTGACCTACGCTCGATGATTCCGGGCCTTCGATGGGAGTCGCAAGTAACGCGTCAACTGCGCGGAGGTTCAGGCCGTTCACCCTACGCGTCCAGGCAACGTGGATCAACTACGAGAATCCGGAACAGTGGAGCGCCGCCGTTGCTGCCGTCCCCCGGTGCAGCACCAAGACGACAACCTTGCCCCGCCTGGCCACGGCCGAGATCTTCGACTGGAATCGGTCGCTTCCCCGCTCTACTGCTGCGGCACCTTTCATGGTCTTATAGAACGCCACGATGACGCCCGTGGCGGTCACCTCGCCAACGGCGTTGTTCGGGCCTCTCAGCATCGCTGGAACCGGGCCGCCGCCGGCCGTGATTCCGTTGGTGTGAAGGCAGGACAGGAGCGCGACGGGCGAGTGCGCATTGCCTCTAGATCCGCTACCGCCGCAACCAGCAACCATCCACATTCCGAGAATTACCGAAAGAGGGCTGACCATCCCCAGGCGTAGAGGGCGCGGGATCCATTCCGTCTCACCGCCCACGCCTTGCCGGCTTCGTGGCTGGACTAGAGATGAATGTACACCTTATTCTCGGTGAAATGTAGAGCGCTGTGGTAGCTCAGTAAGCCGGAGCAGCCTCCATACACTTCTTGAACGTTACCGTCCGAACCGACGAGGCTTCCGTCGTACCGGCCTGACACATAGCTGTTGTGGAACACGGCGTACGTAGGATCATTCAGCGCGCTGCAGAAGATATCGTTTTCGTACACCGTGTTCTGCTGCGAATATGCCGAGAACAGCTTTGGCCGAACGTTCTATGAGTGCTGTTTCTACCCCAGCCACTCTGCCAAAACCAGCCCCGGGTCGTGTAATTCCTCCCCGGGACGGCTTCGGTCACGCAACCGCCGTTCCACCGCCAGTGAACGTAATCGTGCTCACCCGCCACTTCAATGGTGGCTGGGTCCTCATACCAAGAGTGCCAGTAGCCTGCCGACTCCCACACGGCGGCAGCGTAGGCCGTCGAGGTGCGCGATTTGCGCCAGGCGATCCGTCGCCTGCTGTTGGCCAAACTGCTGGGAGGAATGACCGGAGACTGAAGATCCGCCGGGTGCTCCGGATCCTGGCCGATGACGGTTGGACCGTTGATCGACAGCGCGGCCGTCACCGCATCTTGGTTCACTGCGATGAGCGCCGACTACGTCGTGATCTATGAGCAGGGTCTCACCAGCTGGGGAGCGGTGGGTGCCTGTCCTGCCCGGGCGTGTCGCCGCCGCGGGTGGAGCCAGCATCGACGCGCCAGCCTGCGCACCGGCAACCGCAGGCACGTGGCGTTGGACCTCCGGGCCAGCGTCGAGCACGGCGCCGATCAGCTCCAGATCGATGCGAGCACGGCCCTTGACCGGCGCGACCGATGATCGCCCTCGGACAGCGGATGACACCGTCACGATCAGCACGATCGCGGTCGTGCTGGGCCTGATGGCCGCTGGCGCCATGGCAGGTCTGACTTCGTCGCCGGACTGGCCAGCCGCCGCTCGCTGCCGGGCCGGTCACCGGAGCGGTCGAGACCATCACCCTGTTGACGGCTGCGGGGCCGTGGTCCTGTTTCCCGGCGCCGGCCCCAGCCCGGCTGGGCTCGCCTGGGGAGCCGTCAGCGGGCTCGGTACCGCGGTCGGCACGCTGTCGGTCTTTCACGGCTTCGCGGTCGCCCGCTGAGTGTCGCCGCCATCCTCTACGCGGTGCTGACCGCCGTCATCCCGGTCATCGTCGGCGTGGCTCTCGGGAGCCGTTTGACCCTCGGAGCGCAAGCGGGGATCGCGATCGCGTCCGCGCGATCGGACTGATCTCGGGGCAGCCCGACGCCGAGGCTAGCGGGGCGGCCCGCTCGGAGCGGCCAATGTTCGCCTTGCTGGTGATCGCGCCGTTTGCCTACCGCGGTCTGGCCGCCTCCCGAACCCGGGCGCGATCAGCGCATCCGCGGTACGTTGATGCCGGAGAGTTGATCTGAGCCCGACAAGCCGCCGCTCTCGCCCGCGCAGCGCGGGCATTCTCCTTCACCGGCACGCCGGTCAGGCGCCCGAGGTCCTGCTGGTGCACCCCGGCGGCCCGGTGTGGGCGCGCCGCGACCTGGGCGCGTGGTCGATTCCCAAGGGCGAGTACGCCGACGACGAGGAGCCGCTGGCGGCGGCCCGGCGCGAGTTCGCCGAGGAGCTGGGGACCCCGGTGCCGGACGGTCAGGTGCTGGACCTCGGCGAGGTTCGCCAGAAGTCCGGCAAGCTGGTGCGCGCGTGGGCGATCGCTGGCGACCTGGACGTCACCCGCATCCACAGCAACACGTTCACGATGCAGTGGCCGCCGCGGTCGGGCCAGATGCTCGAGTTCCCCGAGGTCGACCGTGCGGAGTGGTTTGGGCTAGCGCAGGCGCGCGCCAAGATCAATCCGGCCCAGGCGGCGCTGATCGATCGGCTGGAGCAGAGCCTGCCGTCGTGAGCCCGCGGGGCCGCCAGCCGCCGCCCGCCGCCGCCGATCCGGGCGATCGGCAGAGCCTGCCGTTCTTATATACTTGAGGCATCAACCACCTGAACCTCGAGAGGCGTGCATCGAGATGATCACCGCGACGCTCTATTCCGACCCCGCGTGTCCGTGGGCCTACTCCGAGAGCCCGGCCCTGAGGGTGATCGAGTGGCGCTACGGCGACCAGCTGGACTGGAAGCTGATCCTGATCGGCCTCACCGAGAGCTCGGAGCAGTACGCCGCGCGTGGCTACACGCCTTTGCGGGGCGCGCTCGGCCAGCTCTCGTTCCGGCGTTACGGGATGCCGTTCTCGCCCGCCCCCAAGCCGCGTCTCAGCGCCACCGCCCGCGCCTGCCGGGCGGTCGTCGCCGCCCGCGTGGAGAATCCCGGCAGCGAGTGGTCGGTGTTTCGCGCGCTGCAGCTGGCCAACTTCAACACCCCGCTGGTTCTCGAGGACGACGCACAGCTGCGCGACGCGCTGGCGGCCCTGCCCGGCGTCGATGCGGCCGCGATCGTGGCGGCGCTCGATTCCCCCGAGGTCACCGCGGCCTACGAGTCCGACAAGCAGGACACGCGGACGGCGGCCGGCTCCGCGGCCGAGCTGCAGGGCAAGACCGCCACCACCGACGGCCCGGTCCGCTTCACCGCTCCGTCGATCGTCTTCGCCAGCAGCGGGACCCGGCTGGTGGCCGGCGGCTTTCAGCCGGTCGAGGCCTATGACATCCTGGTCGCCAATCTCGATCCATCGCTGGAGCGTCGTCTCCCCCCCGAGGACCCGGCGGCGCTGCTGGAGCACTTCCCCGGCGGCCTCACCACCCAGGAGGTGGCGGCGCTGATGACTCACGGCAACGACGCGCCGGACCGGCGGGCCGCCGAGACGGCGCTGCTCGGTTTGGTCGCCGACGGCCGGGCGACGCGGCAGCCGATCGGCGACGACGCCCTGTGGCGCGCCGCTAGCTGACCTGGGTGTTCTCGAAGATCGCGGCCAGCCCCTGGCCACCGCCGATGCACATCGTCTCCACCCCGTAGCGGCCGCCGCGGCGGTGCAGCTCGCGGACCAGGGTGGCGAGGATCCGCCCGCCGGTGGCCCCGATCGGATGGCCGAGCGAGATCCCCGACCCGTTGACGTTGACGCGCTCCAGGCCGTCGTGCAGGTTCCACTCGCGCAGCACGGCCAGGGCCTGGGCGGCGAACGCCTCGTTGAGCTCGATCAGATCCATCTCCTCCAGCGACAGGCCGGCGCGCTGCATGGCCTTGGCCACCGACGGCACCGGGCCGATGCCCATCGTCTTGGGCGGGACGCCGGCCACCGCCCAGCTCACCAGCCGGGCCATCGGCTCGAGTCCCAGCTCCGCGGCCTTCTCGGCGTGGGTGACGATGCAGACCGCGGCGCCGTCGTTCTGGCCGGAGGCGTTGCCGGCGGTCACCGTCGCCTCGGGATCCTTGCGGGCCATCACCGGGCGCAGCCCGGCCAGGCTGTCCAGGGTGGCGTCGGCCCGGGGATGTTCGTCGCGGTCGATCAGCCGCGAGCCCGTCTTGCGCTCCTTGACCTCGACCGCGACGATCTCCTCCGCGAAGGCGCCCCGTTCGTGAGCGGCGATGGCGCGCTGGTGGGAGCGCAGGGCGAGCTCGTCCTGCTCGGCGCGGGGGATCGAGTACTGGCGGCGGAGGTTCTCCGCGGTTTCGATCATCCCGCCGGGCACGGGATGGTTCTCGCCGCCGGCGGTGACCCGGCCCCGCACCAGCCGGTCCTCCAGCATCGCCCCGCCCGACCGCGCGCCCCAGCGCAGGTGGGTCGAGTACAGCTCGGTCTGGCTCATGCTCTCGGCGCCACCGGCGAGCACCAGGTCGGCCACGCCGGTCTGCACCTGCATGCTCGCCTCCAGCACCGCCTGCAGGCCGGATCCGCAGCGGCGGTCGATCTGGAGCCCGGGAACCTGCACCGGGAGCCCGGCGTCCAGCGCGGCCACCCGGCCCAGGGCCGGCGCCTCGCCGTTGGCGTAGGCCTGGCCGAGCAGCACGTCGTCGACCTGCTCGCGCGGCACCCCGGTGCGATCCAGCACTGCCTTGATCACCGTGGTGGCCAGCGCGGTCACCGTCACCTCCCGGAACATCCCGCCGAAGCGGCCGACCGGAGTCCGCAGCGGCTCACAGATCAGGGCTTCGCGCACGAGGCGGCCAGCTTAGTAAGAGCTCAGCTCCGGTCACGCCCCGGCGCCCGGCGCCACGGCGGCCGCGTCAGTCGGTGATGGAAATGTGGCCCGGCTGGGCGGCGACCCGGGCGATCCAGTCGCGGACCGCCGGGTAGGGCTCGAGCGAGAAGCCGCCCTCGGGCGCGACGTGGGTGTACGCGTACACGCACATGTCGGCGATCGTGTATCCGCCGGCGGCCAGGAAGTCGGTGTCAGCGAGACGGCGCTCGAGCGCCGCCAGCGTCCGCTCCCCGCCCGCGCGCTTGGCCTGAAGCTCGGCGGTGGGCGGGTGGATGCCCGCCTGCTCCCAGAAGCGGACGACCGCGATGTTCGGCTCCAGGTCGTACTGCTCGAAGAACATCCACTGCAGCACCTCGGCCTGCGCGAATCGCTCCAAGGGCCACAGCTCCGTGTCCTGGGCGAAGTAGTGCAGGATGGCGTTGGATTCGCCCAAGCTGCGGCCGTCGTCGAACACCAGCGTCGGCACTCGCAGCGATGGGTTCAGACCGCCGAGCACCTCCGGTCGGTCGGAGCGGTCGAACACGCTCAGCTCCCGGCGCTCGTACTCGATCCCCAGCTTGGCCAGGATCAGCCGGACCTTGTAGCAGTTGCCCGAGACCATCGCGTTGTAGAGCAGCATGGGGCTACCTCTCGGACGCGACGGGTGACTGCACCGGCGCCGGCGGCGGGCCCGCCGGCATCGGGGCCCGCTCCTGGAGGACCCGCACGCCGCCCCTGGGGGCGAGCGTGATCGCCCGGAACTGGGCCTTGGCCGGCCGGCGGTCGACGGCGCGCAGCGCGGTCCGCTCGAGCACACGCGCGAGCACGACCCGCATCTCGGTGGTCGCGAAGCTCGCCCCCAGGCAGCGCCGGGTGCCGCCGCCAAACGGCACCCACGTGTAGGTGTCGGGCGGGGCGTCGGAGAGAAAGCGCTCCGGCGCAAAGCGCTGGGGATCGGGGAACAGATCGGCGCGGCGATGAATCGTCCGGATCGACGGGTTGATCTCCACCCCCACCGGAACCTCGTAGCCGGCGAGCGGGAACGGCCGCTCGCGAACCACCCGGCCCACGCCCGGGATCACCGGGCGGATCCGCAGCGCCTCCTTGACGATCGCGTCCAGGTAGTCGTCGTCTCGCTGCCGGGCGCGCCGGGCAACCCGGTCGTCGTGCAGGAGGAGGTCGAGCGTCCACGCCAGCCCGGTCGCCGTCGTCTCGTGTCCGGCGAGCAGCAGCGTCAGCAGCTCATCGCGAACCTCCTCATCACTGAGCCCGACGCCGTCCTCGTCGCGCGCCAGCAACAGCGATGAGAACACATCGTCGCGGTCGGCGAGCCGCGGGTCCTGGCGGCGGCGAGCGATCTCCGCGTACAGGATCTCGTCGACGGCCTGCTTGCGGGCCTGGAACTCGCGCGCCGACCGGCGCTCGTTGCGACCGCGGATCACCGCCGACAGCATCATCATGCCGCGCGGGCGGGACAGCGGCTCCACCATCGAGCGCAGCCGACGTGCAAGCTCGTCCTCATCCGCTCCCTGCGAATAGCCGAACACCGCTCGCAGGATCACCCGCAGTGTCAGCGATTGGAGGCTGGTCAACAGGGAGAACGGCTCGCCGACCGGCCAGCGGTCGATCTCGAAGTCGGTGCAGTCGCGCATCGTGTCGGTGTGGGCGAGCATCCGGCGCCCGTGAAACGGCGGCGTCAGCAGGCGGCGGTGGCGAAGGTGCTCGGTTCCGTCCAGCAGCAGCACCGAGCGCTGGCCGAGGATCGGACCGAGCAGGGCGTTGGCCTCGCCGGCGTGGAGCCGGTCGTTCGTGCCTTGGAAGAGATCCTTGAGCAGCTCGGGGTCGAACACCATGACGAACCGCTGGTCAAACAGCGTGCCCAGGGTGACCGCGTCGCCGTAGCGACGTCGGCACGCCTCCAGAAAGCGCCCGCCACCGACCATGAAGCCGACGGTCTGGAGAACGCGGGGCAGCTTCGGTCCGGGGGGCAGGGTGGCGGTCATCGTCCACCGATCGTGCCACACCCGCCCGTTCGGCTCCCGGGGCTCAGTGACCCTGGGGACGCTGCGACGCGGCGGCCCGCTCGCCCAGGTCGGCGAGCGACAGCGGGTGGGCGGGCGGCGCATCGAGCACCTGCCGGCTGCTCACCTGCAGCTGCGCATCGACGTGCAGCAGCTCGCCCGAGTCCAGCGGCCGCCAGCCGGCGTCGTCGTCCATCCGCTCGGTAGCCACCACCACCGCCGGGCGCCGGGCCAGCTCGCCCGATCTGACCCGGATGCTGGCTCGGGGGCTGGAGTGCTCGAGGTGGCGGGTCCCGCTGGGGCCGCCGGCGGCGCGGCTGAGCACCAACAGATCATGGGTGTCGGGATAGCGAAGAGCCCACAGGTCGGTCGGCGTGATCAGCACCAGGTTGATCGCGAACACCGGGAGGTTGGCGGCCACCCAGCGGGCGGCGGCGGCAATCGCCTCGGCGACGTCGCCGCAGCGCCGCGCCTCGCGGGTGATCAACGCGAACAGCCGCTCGGAGTCGGTGTCGCCGGCGACCAGCGACATGTCGGCGCCGAGCTCGCGCTCGAGCCGCGGCAGGTCCTCGATGACCCCGTTGTGGGCGAACAGCCGCCCGTCCTGCTCGAACGGGTGCGTGTTGCGGGCGACCAGACCGCCGGTGGAGGCGTAGCGCACGTGAGCGACGAACGTCGGCGAGCGCTCAGACTTGGCCTCGCGCGCGAACTCCTGATCCTGGTAGGCGGCCATCGGCTGCTTGCGCACCCGCGGCAGACCATCCGGACCGTAGCTGCCCAGCCCGGTGCCGTCGGGCTCACGGCGGCTCTGCTGCGCCAGGGAGTCCGGCGCCTCCAGCAGCCAGAAGGTTGCTTGGACCGGTTCACGGCCCCCGCTCATCGCAAACAGGCGACACATGGTGAGCCGCCACCGTAGCGCCCGCCGCAGCCGCCTCGCCGGGATCCCCGGTCTGTCAAAGTAATTTCAAGCTCGTCTGCGATCCTCGATCTCGTCACGAGAAAGGCGGATCCCTGAATGAAATTCCTGCGCACAACCTCTACCGGCCGGCTCGCGGCGATGATTGCCGGGCTGGTGATCGCCATCGCCGGTGGGACCGCGATCGCGGTCGCGGCCACCAGCAACGGCCCCGTGCCCAAGGCTGAGCCCCTGGCCAAGGCGATCCACACCGCGGTCAGCGCACGGTCGGTCACGGGGATCTCCGCCCGCATCCAATTCACCAACCACCTGATCGAGTCCTCGGACTTCACCGGCGACACCGCCAACCCGCTCCTGCAGGGCGCGACCGGACGGCTGTGGCTCGGTGATCATCGGCTGCGGTTGGAGCTGCAGTCCCAAAACGGCGACGCCCAGGTGGTCGTCGACCACAACTCGTTCTGGATCTCCGATCCGTCGTCGCAGACGGTGTACGAGGGAACTCTGCCGGCCGACAAGAGCAAGCCTGATGCCGCCTCGGCGAACGGAGCGCCGACGCTGGCCCAGATCCAGTCTGAGCTCAGTCGCCTGATGGCGCGGGTGACGGTGAGCGGCTCCGGCACCGCCCACCCCACCGACGTCGCCGGCCGGCCCGCCTACTCGGTGTCGATCTCGCCCAAGCACTCCGGCGGCCTTCTCGGCTCGCTGGCGCTCGCCTGGGATGCCGTCAACGGCACTCCGCTGGACGTCGCCGTCTACGCCCGCGGCAGCTCGAGCCCGGTGCTCGAGCTCAAGGCGACCGACATCTCGTACGGCTCGGTCTCGACGTCGGACTTCGCGGTGTCGCCGCCGGCCGGTGACAAGGTCGTGAAGATGTCGTCCTCCACGAGCGGCGCGTCCATGCGCCAGGGCAAGCACGCCGCCGTGCACGGCGTCGCCGCGGTGGCCGCCGCCGTGCCGTTCAAGCTCGCCGCGCCGGCGTCGCTGGTCGGGCTGGCGCGCCAGAGCACCACGCTGCTCGATTGGGGCGGCACGCCGGCTGCGATGGTCAGCTACGGCCGCAACCTGGGTGGGCTGGTCGTGATCGAGCAGACCGCGCACGGCGCCACCGCAAGCCAGAGCAGCGGCGAGGGTGGTCTGTCGCTGCCGTCGGTGTCGATCAACGGCGCGACCGCCCAGGAGCTCGACACCGCCCTGGGTTCGGTCGTCCGGTTCACCCGCAACGGGGTGGCCTACACGCTGCTCGGCTCGATGCCGCCGTACGCCATCGATCGGGCGGCGCGCGGTTTGACGCCGGCTCCGTGACCGCGGCGCCCGACAGTTCAGTGGACGGCGCGGCGGCGGTAAGCGGGACTTCGCTCCCGGCCGCCGCGCCGCCGGTGGAGGTCCGCGGTCTGGTCAAGCGCTACGGTGACCTGACCGCCGTCGGCGGGGTCGATCTCACGGTGAGAAGCGGCGACGTGTACGGGTATCTCGGCCCCAACGGCGCCGGGAAGACCACCTCGCTGCGAATGATGCTCGGGCTGATCCGGCCGACCGAGGGCAGCGTGCGCCTGTTCGGCCGCGACCCGATGGAGAGCGTCCGCGCTCTGGAGGGAGTGGCCGGGTTCGTGGAGGCGCCCACCTTCTATCCCTACATCAACGCGCGCCGCAACCTGGAGATGCTTGCCGCCTACGACGGGCACGGCGCCTCGGATCGGATCGACCGCGCGCTGGAAACCGTGGAGCTGACCAATCGCCAGCACGACCGGGTCGGCGCCTACTCGCACGGCATGCGCCAGCGGCTCGGCATCGCCGCCGCGCTGCTCCGCGACCCCAAGCTGCTGCTGCTCGACGAGCCCGCCACCGGTCTCGATCCGGCGGGCATGCGCGACATGCGCCTGCTGATCCGCCGCCTGGCCGAGCAGGGGATGACGGTGTTGCTCTCCAGCCACCTGCTCACCGAGGTCGAGGACGTCTGCAACCGAGTGGCGATCGTGCGCTCGGGTCAGATCGTCTACGAAGGCGACATCGCCGCGCTCAAGCGCGGGGCGGGCACCCGATACTGGCTGCAGACCACCGACGACGAGCGCGCGCTGGCGGTTTGCCGGCCCCAGCCCGGGATCACCGACGTCCTCCTCGACCACGGGAGGATCTCGTTCGCCGCCGACGAGACCGCCGTCGGGCTGCTCTCCCAGGCGCTGGTGGAGTCCGGTGCCCTGATCACCTCGCTGGCGCCCCAGACGGTGACGCTCGAGGACCTGTTCTTCTCCTACACCGAGGGCGATGAGGCTCCGCCCTCGATCGATCCAGATCCGCCGGAGCCGACGCCCGCTGCGGAGAGGACCGGTTGATGCCCGGCGTCGGCACCGTGTACCGCTGGGAGCTGTTCAAGCTCCGCCACCAGAAGCGCACCTACATCGGCCTCGGGGCGGCGTTCATCGTCCCCATCCTGTTTGTGATCGCGCTGCACCTGCGCCATTCCCAAGACCATGGCGGGTTCGCGTTCTCGGACTATCTGGATCGCAGCGGGCTCGCCGTGCCGCTGGTGATCCTGCTGTTCGGGGCGGTGTGGATGTTCCCGCTGATCACCGCCCTGGTGGCCGGTGACATCTTCGCCTCCGAGGACCACAACGGGACCCTGAAGACGATCTTCACCCGGTCGCTGGAGCGCTGGCAGCTGTTCAGCGGAAAGCTGCTCGCCGCCAGCACCTACGCGGTCACCGCGATCCTGCTGTGCGGCACTGTCGCCGTGGTCGCCGGAAGCATCCAGTCGGGGTTCAACTCCCTGCAGAGCCTCTCGGGAACGATCGTGTCGGCGCCCAAGGCGCTGGAGCTGGTCTACGTCAGCCTCCTGATCTACCTGATCCCGATCGCGGCGATCGTCTGCATAGGACTGCTGCTGTCCACGATCACGCGCAACAGCGCGGCCGCCGTGGTCGGAACCTTGATGATCTCATTGCTGATCCAGCTGATCGGGATCCTGCCGGGCCTCGGCGGGCTGCAGCCGTACCTGCTCAGCACCCAGTTCAACGCCTGGCAGGGACTGCTGCGCACCCCCATCGACTGGAGCCCGATCGTGCAGGCGGCGTGGGTGTGCGCCCTGTATGGGATCCCCGCCCTGGCGGCGGCGTTCCTGGTGTTCCTCCGGCGCGACGTCGCCGGCGGCTGATCCCGTCCCCCGGGGCCGATGTCCGCCGGCGACTGCGAACGGGTGCTGGTGGTCGACGACGACCCGCCCCTGCAGCGGATGCTGAAGCGCACGCTGACCGCCGATGGATTCGAGGTGACGGTGGCCGGCGACGGAGGCAGCGCACTGGCGGACGCCGAGCGGTTTGCCCCCGACGTGATCGTGCTCGACGTGGCGATGCCGACCCTGGACGGCCTCGCCGTGTGCCGCCGGCTGCGGGCCAAGGGGTTGGCGACCCCGATTCTGATGCTGACCGCGCGCGACGCGGTCGCCGATCGCGTCGCCGGCCTGGAGGCCGGAGCCGACGATTACCTGGTCAAGCCGTTCGCGATCCAGGAGCTGGTCGCCCGGTTGCGGGCGCTCACCCGCCGCGGCCGGCCCCCGGAGTCGGTGCTGGCCTACGCCGACCTGACGCTGGACGTCGGCGCCCGGACGGCGGCGCGGGCGGGTCGTCAGCTGGAGCTGACCGGCCGCGAGGCGGCGCTGCTGGAGCTGCTGCTGCGCGCCGCCGGCCAGACAGTGACTCGCGATCGCGCTCTGGCGGAGATCTGGGACGACGCCGCCGAGCCCAACGTGGTCGACCGTTACGTCACCCGCCTGCGCCGCAAGCTCGGCGAGCCGCCGCTGATCCGGACGTTGCGCGGCGCCGGGTTCGTCCTGCGCGCTTGAATGCGAGCGTGTCAGCGCTTGTCCATCACGGGCACCGCGATGTCGCCGCCAGACAGCTCAAAGCGGGCCCCGCCCAGCTCCTTGGCGCGGTACATCGCGCCGTCGGCGCCCCCGATCACCTCCTCGGTCAGCGCCTCGGGATCGGTCACGATCATCACGCCGGTGCTCACTGTGACCGCCCGCCACTGGCCGCAGAGCATCGCCGGCCGGCTCGCCGAGTGGGTGATCCGCTCCGCCACCTGCGCCGCCGCCCGACGACCACCGAGGAGGCCCTCGAACAGGAACGTGAACTCGTCGCCACCGAACCGCGCCACCGTATCCATCGGCCGCAGCAGCTGCCGGAAACGATCGGCGAGGACGATCAGCAGCCGATCCCCGGCCGCGTGGCCGAGCGTGTCGTTGATCTGCTTGAAGCAGTCGACGTCGAGGAACATGACCACCACCGGGTCGCCGGTCCGGCGCGACCGGTCCAGCGCGCCACGCAGCCGATCGACGAACAGCGCCCGGTTCGGCAGTCGGGTCAGAGGATCGCGCAGGGCCTGCATCGCCAGGGCAACCTCCACGCGCTTGCGCTCGATCGCGTAGCGGATCGCCCGGCGCAGGCCCGCAGCGGTGAGCTCGGCCTTGTGCAGGTGGTCCTGGGCCCCGGCCCGGACCGCGGCGACGCCGAGCTCCTCACCGGGATCGTCGGACAGGACGATGATCGGGGTCTCGGGAAGGGCGGCGGCCAGCTTCGCCAGCGCGGTGCCGGGGTGCGCTCCCGCGGACGCGTCGAGCAGCACGCAGGTGGCCCCGTGGGCGGCCAGCTCCCGGGCGGCGTCGGCAACGTCCGGCGGCTGGATCACCACCAACCCGCCGGCGCCGGCCGCGCCCAGCATCTCTGCGATCCTCGTCGCTGCGCCCGCGTCCCCCTGCACCAGCAGAACCCTCGCGGGCGTGCTGGATCCGTCCAGTCCCGTCGCCACCTAGCCAACCTCCGTGTTGCGTCCGGCGAAGAGTCTAGCCGCCAAGTGACGCCACCGTCACGAACGGGGTGGTCCCAGCTTGTCTAGGTGGCTGACGCCGCGCTCGTTGCGGGCGCGAATCGCCGTCGCGGCGGCCGCTTCGATCCTGGCCGCGGTCGTGGTCTTCGGCGTGGTCACGGTGGTGCTGGTCGATCACGAGCTGCGGTCATCGCTCGAATCAGCGCTGCGCCAGCGCGCCCAGGAGGTCGCCCAGCTGGCGGTGTCGGCTCCGGGGGTGCTCACCGATCCCGGCGCGCTGGAGAGCCCGGTGTCCGGCCGCCAGATCTCGGTTGAGGTGCTCGACGCTCACGGTCGCATCGTGGCCCGGTCGCTCACGCTGGGGGCCCAGCTGCTGCCCGACGACGCGGTCGCCCGCGCCGCTTGGCGCCAAGGCCGCACCGGGGCGCAGGACATCACCGTCGGCGGCCGGCCGATGCGGATGTATGCCGCCCCGATCGCCGACGCCGGCGGGGTGGCCGCCGGGGGCGCGGTGCTGGTGGCGTCGGACACCAGCGACATCGCCCACATCACCGGCCGGCTCGGCGTGCTGGTGGCGCTGTGCGGTGCCGCGGTGGCGGTGCTGGCGGCGATCGCGGCCGCCCTCCTGGTCCGCCGCGGGCTGCGGCCGCTGCAGCGACTGGCGGGCGCGGCGGGCGAGATCGAGCGCACCGCCGATTCGTCGCGCCGCCTGCCCGACTCGGCCGCCCCCGACGAGATCGGACAACTCACCGGGGTGCTGAACCGGATGCTGTCCTCCCTGGAGCAAGCTCAGGCCGGTGAACGGCGCTTCCTGGCGGACGCCTCCCACGAGCTGCGCACCCCGGTCACATCGCTGCTCGGCAACGCCGAGTACGCCGCGCGCCACGGCGCCGACGCCGAGGTGCTGGAGGAGCTGCGTCACGACGCCGCCCGCCTGGCGGCGCTGGTGGATGCGCTGCTGGCGCTCGAGCGCGCCGGCGCGGCCCCGGCAATGTCCTCGGCGACGGCCGCGGCGACGGCCGAGCCGGTGGCGCTGGACGCGCTGGCGCGGTCGGTGACCGGCGGCCACGACGCCCGCCGAGTGCGGCTCGGGCGCGCCGACGCGGTGACGGTCCGCGGCGAGGAGGAGTCCCTGCGCCGCGCCGTCGACAACCTGATCGAGAACGGGCTCGTCCACGGCCCTGCCGGAGGCGCGGTCACCGTCTCGGTGCTCCGCGACGGAGCGGTCGCGCGGCTGGCGGTCAGCGATGAGGGCGCCGGCCCTGGTCCGGCTGCGCGCGAGCGCCTGTTCGAGCGCTTCTGGCGCGGTGAGGACGCGTCCGAGCGCCCCGGCGCCGGCCTCGGCCTGTCGATCGTGGCGGCGATCGCTGACCGCCACGGGGGACGAGTCGAGGTTCAGGGATCGACGTTCACGCTCGAGCTTCCGATCACGCAGCCGTGAAGCCGGGGCGGTGGCCCGGTCTCGGCCGGCCGCTGAGCGGAGTGCGCGCGCAGCGTCTTCTGCCACCAGCCCACGCTGCGCCACTGTCCGAACTTGTAGGCGATGTCCCGGTAGACGCCGATCGGTGCAAACCCGAGCGATTCGTGCAGGGCGACGCTGGCGTCGTTGGGTAGTGTCACCCCGGCGCAGAGCTCGTAGTAGCCCTGGCGCCCGAGCAACCCGAACAGCGCGACGTAGAGCGCGCGGGCGACCCCGCGACGATGATGATCGGCCGAGACGTAGACGGTGACGTCGGCCGACCAGCGATAGGACGCCCGCTCGTGATGGCGTGACCCGTAGGCGTAGCCGACGAGCACGTCATCGATCTCGGCCACCAGCCAGGGATGGTCGCGCGACACGATCGCGATCCGCCGCGCGAACTCGGGCGGCGCCGGCGCTCGCTCCTCCAGCGACGCGACGCCCTGGCTGACCGACGGGGCGTAGATGGCGGCGCAGGTGGCGGCGTCGCGGTCGGGGTCGGCGTGACGGATCAGCATCGCCGCGGGCACTCTATGAAACCGCCAGCGCGGCACGGATTCGGTCGATCGTTGCGATCGCCGTCGCCGGCGGCGCCGGTGCGCCGGCGAGCTGGGCGGGGACCGCCAGCCGCAGCGACGAGGTGAGCATCGTCGCCGACGCCGCTCGGGCCGTCGACAGCGTGATCCGCGCCTCGCCTGCCTGCAGGCCGAGACCGGTGCAGAGCCCCAGCAGCCTCGCCCGCGTCACCCCCGGCAAGATCCGCCCGTCGGCCGGCGGGGTGGTGAGGCGATCGCCGTCGAGGACCCAGAAGTTCGCCCACGCCGCCTCCAGGACGGTGTCGTCGCCGTCGACGACCAGCGCCACCGGATCGGAGTCCGGGCGGCCCAGCAACCGGCGATCGCGCCACTTGTGGCCGCCGAGACCGCCGGGCACGACCAGCGGGGCGAGCGCCACCGGCGCCGTCGCGGCCAGGGTGACCGGTGAGGCCTGGAAGCTGAATCTCACGCCACCGGTCGCCGGGGCGGCGTCGATGCGGAGCCGGTGCTCTCCGGTAAGCGCGGCGGCCCGCGCCGTCAGCTGCGCCTCCAGCTCCGCGGGCAGCTGTGATCCGTACAGCTCGCCGACGGATCGGGCGAGGCGCTGCAGGTGGGCGGCCGCAGCCTGGGCGACCCCGTCGCGCACCCGCAGGGTCTCGAACACCCCCTGGACGGGGTCTGGCCGGTCAGGCGGCGTGGCGGACATGCGAGGGTCGCCCCGGCCGGCGGTCGACGCGTACCGAGCTGCCGACCGCCGCGGCGATCGGACGCGCTTTGGTCAGCGCCTCCTCCAGCTCGCGGGCCGGTGCCGAGTCGGCGACGATTCCGCCACCGGCACCGAGCCACAGCCGACCGGCGCCGACCTCCAGGGTCCGGATGGCCACGTTGAGCTCCAGCCCGGCGAGCGGACTGGTGAAGCCGATCGCGCCGGTGTAGACCTCGCGGCCGGTACGTTCGAGCTCGGCGATCACCCGCAGCGACTGCACCTTGGGCGCGCCGGTCACCGAACCCGGTGGAAAGGTGGCGCGCAGGACATCGGCGTCGCGGGCCTCGGGGCGCAGCGCCCCGCGCACGTAGGAGACGAGATGCCACAGTCCGGGGTGAGCCTCGGCGGTGGGGCGGCGGGGGGCCTGGATGCTGCCGTACTCGGACACGCGCCCGAGGTCGTTGCGCATCAGGTCGACGATCATCACGTGCTCGGCGGCGTCCTTGGCCGAGCTGCGCAGCCGCTGCAGCGCCTCGGCGGCGAGGCCCGGATCTCGGTCCCGCGCGATCGTGCCCTTGATCGGACCGGTGATGATCTGGCGGCCGCGGCGGCGCAGGAACAGCTCGGGGGAGAGGGAGGCGATACCGCCTGCCGGCGTGTCGAAGGCGGCGGCGTACGGGGGGTGGACGTGATTCAGCGCGGCGCTCAGCAGCTCGGTTGCGCCCCCGTCCCAGTTGGCCTCTAGTCGCAGGCAGATGTTGGCCTGAAAGATCTCGCCGGCGGCGATCCGCCGCCGGCATTCGGCTACCGCCCACAGGTGGTGCTCGGCGGCGTCGCCGCCCAGCCGCAGCGGCGCGAGCGCGGGGGTGGGGGCCTCCCGGGGCTCGGTCGCCAGCAGCGCCCGCAACTGGGTGAGCCGTTGCGCCAGGGCGTCGCGGCGGCCATCGCTGGCCAGCGCCTCGAACCACCAGCGCCCCTGACGGTCGAGGTGGAGCACGTTGTCGTAGTAGGCGAGGTGGAAGTCCGGCAGCGCCACCGGCCGGCACGTGGTCAGCGGCACCCGCTCGACGCGGGCCGCCAGGCGATACCCGAGCCACCCGAACCAGCCCCCGCCGATCGCGCCCTCCGGGGTGCCGCGCGTGTCGGTGATCGCCGGCACCTGATCGAGCAGCGCGAACGGGTCATCGCCGTCCTGCGCCACGCGGATCGGGTCGCAGCCGACGATCGCGCCGCCGCCTCCCCAGGCGCCGATGAGCGCGAACGGCAGCGACTGCTGTTTGCACCGGTCAAGCACGCGGGCGGGTGTCAGCCGGCAGCGCAGCGGCACGCGAATCAGGCTGGCCGCTTCCGGCGGCGGGGAGCCCGGGCTGGCCGCTTCCGGCGGGGAGCCCGGCGCCGCTAAGGTCCGCTTGACCGACACGTCACAGGTACTGTACGAATTGGTTCGATGAGCGCAACACTGATCGACGGCAAGGCCATAGCTCAGCAGGTTCGCGGCGAATTGCGAAACGCAATCGAAGCCTGGGTCGCCGGGGGCGGTCGCCGGCCGGGGCTGGCGACCGTGCTCGTCGGCGACGACTCCGCCTCGGCGGTGTACGTGGGCGGCAAGCAGCGCGCCTCCCTGGAGGTCGGGATCGAGGGGTTTCGCCACGACCTCCCCGCCGACACATCCGAGGCCGAGGTGGAGGCGCTGCTCATCCAGCTCAACGCCGACGACCACGTGTCTGGGATCCTGCTGCAGCTGCCCACGCCGGAGCACATCGACGGCTCGCGGCTGACCACGCTGATCGCGGCCGCCAAGGACGTGGACGGGTTGACCCCGATCTCCGCTGGGCGGTTGGCCAAGGGGCTGCCGGGCCTACGGCCGTGCACGCCGGCGGGAGTGATCGAACTGCTGCGCCGCCACGATGTCTCATTGGAGGGCGCGCAAGCGGTGATCGTCGGCCGCTCGGACCTGGTCGGCAAGCCGGTCGCCGCCCTGCTGCTGGCCGACAATGCGACGGTGACGGTGTGTCACTCGCGCACGCGCGACCTGCCGGAGGTATGCCACCGCGCCGACATCCTGATCGCGGCCGTGGGGCGCCCCGAGATGATCACCGGCGATTGGATCAAGCCGGGCGCGACCGTGATCGACGTCGGCATCAACCGCACCGAGGCGGGCCTGGTCGGAGATGTCGAGTTCGCGTCCGCGGCCGAGGTGGCCGGGCTGATCACCCCGGTACCGGGGGGCGTCGGGCCGATGACGATCGCGATGCTGCTGCGCAACACCCTGCTGGCGGCCCAGGCGCAGGCACAGGCCCCGGACGAGCGCGCCGCGGTCGTCTAGCTCCAGACCGGGCCGGTGCCGGGTCTGGAGCTAGGCGTCCAGACCGGGCCGTCGCCGGGCCGTCGCCGGGTCGCCGCGGGTCGCCGCGGGTCGCCGCCGGGTTCGGGTGCAGCCGGGTTCGGGTGCAGCCGGGGTCGGTGCAGCCGGATCTCCGCCGACCGGGCTCGCCGCTTGGCGCAAAATCCACCCAGGACCAGGACCGGCTAGGGGCCGCCGTCCCCGGTCAGGCGCTCTGGGCGAGGGCCGGCTCGTCGGCCAGCACCGCATCGAGCGCCGCCAGCACCCGCTCGGCCACCGTCACCGAGGCGTTGTCTCCCATCAGTCCGATGCGCCACATCGCCGGGGCACTCGGCCCGAGCCCGCCGCCGATCTCGATCCCGTGCTCCCGCAGCATCCGCGTCTGCACCGCCTTGGCGTCGACGCCGTCCGGCACCCGGACCGCGGTCAGCTGGGGCAGCTGGTGATCTGTCTCGGCGAGCAGCTCCAGATCGCGGTGGCGCAGCTCGTCCTGGAGGAAGCGCCCGGCGTCCCGGTGGCGAGCCCAGCGGGCGGCCAGTCCCTCGGCGGCGACCTCGCGCAGCGCCTCGTGCAGCGCGTAGATGTGGAGGATCGGCGCGGTGTGGTGATAGACGAGCGGGCGGGTGACCCAGTAGTCGCGCAACAGGTGCAGATCCAACGAGTAGGGCAGCGCGTGGGTTCGGGCATCGATCCGCTCCAGCGCGCGGTCGGAGGCGGCCACCGGTGACATGCCGGGCGGCGCGCCCAGGCACTTCTGCGAGCACGAGTAGGCGAAGTCGATTCCCCAGCCGTCGAAGTCCACCTCGATGCCGCCCAGCGAGGTCACGCAGTCGGCCATCAGCAGGACGTCTGAGTCGCGCAGTGCCTCGCCGAGCTCGGCCAGCGGATGAGCGACCCCGGTGGAGGTCTCGGCGTGCACGACGCACATCAGGCGCGCATCCGGATGCTGCTCCAGGGCCTCGAGCAGGCGGTGGTTGGGCACGTGCTCACCCCAGTCGGCCTCCACCGTGACCACCTGGGCGCCCAGGCGCTCAGCGATCTCCACGATCCGTCGCCCGAAGAAGCCGTTGACGCCGATGATCGCCACCTCGCCGGGCTCCAGCAGGTGCGCCAGCCCCGCCTCCATCCCCGATGTGCCGGTCGCCGACAACGGCAGCACCAGTCCGCTGGAGGCCTGGTAGACGCCGCGCAGCAGCGAGACCACTTCGGCGAGGATGTCGGCCAGATCGGGATCCAGGTGGCCGAGCAGCGGGCGCTGCATGGCGGCCAGCGCGGCCGGCGAGGCGTTGCAGGGGCCAGGCCCGCACAGCAGGCGCTCGGGTGGGTTCAGGGGCGGGGCGGTATCGGTCATGTCGGCACTCTAAGCGATTGGACAAATTTGCACAAATGACTTGACAGTCGCGGCATGGGCGCGCTCTACTTCGCACTGGGATGGGACCGACCCGCACTCGACTGCATCGCTCCGAGCTGGCCGTGCCGGGCAGCAACACCCGGATGCTGGAGAAGGCGCCGGCGCTCGGCGCCGACATCGTGATGCTCGATCTGGAGGACGCCGTCGCGCCCGACGACAAGGCGCAGGCACGGCGCAACGTGATCGACGCGCTGCAGGAGCTCGACTGGTCCGGGTGTTCGGTGTCGCTGCGCATCAACGGGCTGGACACCCACTACTGCTATCGGGACATCGTCGATGTGGTGGAGGGGGCGGGCCGGCACCTGGACTCGGTGATGATCCCGAAGGCGTCCGGAGCCGGCGATGTGCACATGGTGGCGACGCTGCTGACCCAGATCGAGGACGCGATCGGACTGGAGCGGCGGATCGCCATCTGCGTGCTGATCGAAACCGCGATCGGCATGGTCAAGTGCGATGAGATCGCCGCCGCCTGCCCGGAACGGATGGAGGCGATGGTGTTCGGCGTCGCCGACTATGCCGCCTCCCTGCAGAGCCACACGACCTCGATCGGCGGCACCAACCCCGACTACGCGATGCTGGCCGACGCGGATGGCGACGAGGACCCGGATCGGCGGGCGCTGCATCTCGGCGACCAGTGGCACTATGCGCTGAGCCGGATTGCCGTCGTCTGTCGCGCCTACGGGCTGCGGCCGATCGATGGGCCGTTCGGCGACTTCACCGACCCCGAGGGCTACCTGGCTTCGGCGCGGCGCGCCGCGGTGCTCGGCTACGAGGGCAAGTGGGCGATCCACCCGGCCCAGATCGAGCTCGCCAACGAGGTCTTCACCCCATCAGACCACATCGCCGAGAAGACCCGGCGAATCATCGCGGCGATGGAGGAGGCCGCCGCTCGCGGCCAGGGAGCGGTGTCGCTCGACGGCCGCTTGATCGACGCGGCGTCGATCCGGATGGCGCAGAACCTGCTGGCCAAGCTCGAGCAGATCGAGGCTCGCGACCAGGGACCGCCGCTGCGGGCGCACGCCGCCGGCGGCGCGAGCGCTCAGTCGTGACCACAGCGGGCGCGAGCCCGCGCCACAGCGTCGGTGCGCCAACTCCGGCATGAGCCCGCGCAACGGCGTCGGTGCGCCAGCTCACGCGTGAGCCCTCGCGTCGGCGACGAACGCCTCCGCCAGCCGGGACTCTCGGCCCGCTCGAGTCACGGCCACCAGCTCGGTATCCGGGGCGCGATACAACGGGCGGTAAGTGACGCCGTCCAGCGCCAGGTGAGCCACCGAGGCCGGTACCGGGGAGACCCCGATGCCGGCCGCCACCAGGCCGATGATCGTCAGCATCTCCGGCGCGTACTGGACCACGTGGGGGGAGGTGCCGGTTGCGGCCAGCCGGCCGGTCAACAGATCGTGAAAGCCTGGCGCCTGGCTGCGGGGGAAGAGCACGAGCGGCGCGCCGGCGAGCCGACCGAGTGGGATCCGCCGCAGCTTGGCCAGCTCGTGGCCGGCGGGGACGGCGGCGATCGTTCGCTCGCGGATGACGATCTCGGTGCGCAGGTCGGCGCCGGCGTCGATCGGCGGTCGGACCAGGGCGACATCGATGCCACCGGTCTCCACCGCGCGCAGCGCCTCCACGGTGGAGCGCTCGCGGAGTTCGACCTCGACGTCGGGACGGGCGCGGCGAAATCGCTGCACCGTCGACGGCACGATCGACAGCAGCGCCGAGCCGACGAAGCCGACGCGGAGCCGGCCGGCCTGGCCGGCGTCGATCGCGCGAGCGGTGGCGGCGGCGACGTCCAGCTCGGCCAGCATCGTCCGGGCATCGCGCAGGAACGCTTCTCCGGCCGGGGTGAGCTCGACCCGGCGGCGGGTGCGCTCCAGCAGCCGGGCGCCGAGCTCTGATTCGAGCGCCGAGATCTGCTGGCTGAGCGGGGGCTGGGAGATGTGCAGGCGGGCCGCCGCGCGGCGGAAGTGAAGCTCCTCGGCGACGGCGACGAAGTAACGCAGCTGGCGGAGCTCCATGTCAGTTCTCTGATCCGATTTTCAAATCAATACATCCTAATTCGATATTGGACAGGATCAACCGTCGGGCCTAGCTTCTCCATCATGTCGTTTGTGCTGCAGTGCCCCAACTGCGGGGTGCGGGAGGTGACGGACTTCGGCTTCGGCGGGGAGGTGTCGGCGCGCCCGAAGCAGCGTCCGAGCTTCCGCGAGCTGAACACCTACAACTACTTTCGTCGCAACGTGGCTGGTGTCCAGCAGGAGTGGTGGTTTCACCGCTCTGGCTGCCGCGCCTGGTTCGTCGCCGAGCGCGACACCCGCACCAACCAGGTGATGTTCACGGCGCTGCCCGGCGAAGCTCCGGCGGGCGAGCCGGGGGGCGAGGCGGCGATCGTCCCCGCCCAGACCGGCGGCGATCTGCGGTGAGCCGCCTCAGCGAGCAGGCGGGCGAGCGCATCTCCCGCGACCGCCGCATCAGCTTCACCTTCGACGGCAGGCCGGTGGAGGCCTACGAGGGCGACACGATCGGCTCGGCGCTGTATGCCGCCGGCCGGCGCACGTTCGGCCGCTCGTTCAAGTACCACCGCCGCCGCGGCCTGATGTGCGTGGCCGGGCAGTGTCCCAACTGCATCTGCGCCGTCGACGGCGCCCCCGGCGCGCGGGCCTGCGTCGAGCCGGCGCGTGACGGGATCGAGGTCACCCACGTCAACGCGCTGCCCTCGCTCGAGCTCGACGCGATGCGGGCCACCGACCTCGTCGGGGGACCGTTCACACCGCCCGGCTTCTACTACAAGACGTTCATCAGGCCCCGCCGGCTGTGGCCGCTGTACGAGAAGATCCTGCGCAACGCCGCCGGCCTGGGCAAGCTTCGCCCCGAGCAGCCCGAGCGCGAGTGGCGCACCGAGTACCGCCGTCGCCACGCCGATGTGCTGGTCACCGGCGGCGGGCTCGCCGGCCTGAACGCGGCGATCGCCGCCGCCGAGCTGGGGGCCGACGTGGTCCTCGCCGACGAGGGAGCGCAGGTCGGCGGCCAGCAGCTGATCGAGTCAGATCCGCAACCGGTCCGAGAGCTTGCCCGGCGGGCGCGCCACGCGGGCGTGGAGATCCTGGAGCGGGCGTCAGCGCTCGGCTATTTCGACGGCCTGGTGGCCGTCTGGCAGGGCGACACGATGCATCAGGTTCGGGCCAACGCGCACGTGTTCGCCACCGGGACGATCGAGCAGCCGCTCGTGTTCGCCGGCAACGACCTGCCGGGGGTGATGCTGTCGGGCGGGGCCCGCCGGCTGGCCTCGCTGTACGCCGTGAAGCCCGGCCACCGGGTCGTGATCGCCACCACCTCGGATCGGGGCCTGCACGCGGCGGCGGCCCTGCGCGCCAGCGGGGTGGAGATCGTCGTGGTCGCCGATCTGCGCCCCGAGGCGGGCCCGCTGGCGACCGCGCTGCGCAGCGCGGGGGTTCCGGTGTTCGCCGGCCACACCGTGATCGAGGCCAAGGGCGGCAAAGGCGTGGAACGGGCGGTGATCGCGGGGGTGGGTGGGGTCGGGTCCCGCGGCGACGAGCACGGCTTTGACTGCGATCTGGTGATCATGTCCGGCGGAGCGATCCCGGCGAGCTCGCTGCTGCTCCAGGCGGGCGGCGAGAGCGCCTACGACGCCGCCCGCGGCCACTTCGCGATCTCGCGGCTGCCCGACGGGGTCTATGCCGCCGGCGAGGTCGCCGGCGAGGAGTCAGACGAGGCGGCGGCGATCTCCGGGGAGCTGGCCGGCCGCGAGGCGGCGCACCGCCTGGGCCACGGCGACGAGACGTCGCACCAGCGGATCACCGAGATCCGCGCCCAGCTCTCAGGCCAGCCGGCCAGCGACGTCGTAGTTGCCCCCGCGGTGAGCGGAGCCGGCCGGGGGAAGTGCTTTGCCTGCTTTTGCGAGGACGTAACCAGTAAGGACGTTCACCTGTCGATCGAGGAGGGGTATGACTCGATCGAGCTGTCCAAGCGCTATACGACCGTCACCATGGGCCCGTGCCAGGGCCGCATGTGCCAGCTGCCCGCGGTGCGGCTGATGGCCCAGGAGACCGGCCACAGCCTGGCCGACGTCGGCACCACGACGGCGCGTCCGCCGTGGGTGTCGGTGCCGATGGGGATCCTCGGCGGCCGGCCGGTGGAGCCGGCCAAGCGCTCGGCGATCCACAACCGCCACCGCGAGCTCGGCGCCACCGTCAAGTGGGCGGGAGACTGGCGGCGCGCCTACGACTACGGCGATCCCGAGGGCGAGGCGCTGGCCGTCAACCGCGCCGCCGGCCTGATCGACGTGTCCACGCTCGGCAAGCTGATCGTCCGCGGCCCCGACGCCGGAGATTTCCTGGACCGGCTGTACCCCAACCGCTTCTCCAACCTCAAGCCCGGCCGGATCCGCTACGGCGTGATCAGCTCCGACGCCGGCCGGATCGTCGACGACGGCACCGTCTGCCGGATCGACGACGACACCTTCTACGTGACCACCACCTCGAGTGGCGCCGGCGCGGTGGAGGAGTGGTTCTCTTGGTGGCTGGCCGCCTGGGGCGACCGCGTCTCGCTTACCGACGTGACCCAGGGCCTGTCCGCGGTCAACCTGGCGGGCCCGCAGGCGCGTCAGATCATGGCGCAGGTCACCGATCTGGACTGCTCGAACGAGGCGTTCGCCTATCTGGACGGCAAGCAGGCGCGGATCGCCGGCGTGGAGTGCCTGATCCTGCGGATCGGCTTCGTCGGCGAGGTCGGGTACGAGATCCACTTCCCGTCGGCCTACGGCGAGCACGTCTGGGATGCGCTGATGGCGACGGGTCGGCCGCACGGGCTGCGGCCGTTCGGGCTGGAGCCACAGCGGATCCTGCGCCTGCAGAAGCTGCACATCCTGGTCGGCCAGGACACCGACTCCGAGTCGACGCCGTTCGCGGCGGCGATGCCGTGGATCGTCAAGCTCGACAAGGAGCAGGACTTCATCGGCAAGTGGGCGCTCGAGCACTACTCCGAGCAGACCCCCACCACCGCGCTGGTCGGGTTCACGATGGCCAACGGCAGCGTCCCCACCGAGGGCGCGGTGGTGATCGATGAAGCCGGCCTGCCCGCGGGGCAGGTGACCAGCTCGCGCCACTCCCCGGTGCTCGGTCAGACGATCGGGATGGCCTGGGTGCCCGAGCCGCTGGCCCGTGACGGCGCCCGGATCACGATCTCCGACGAGGGCCGCCAGCTGAGCGCGAAGATCCAGACCCAGCCCTTCTACGATCCCGAGGGCGAGGTGCTGCGCTCGTGAACCTCGATTTCCTCAGCGTCGGCGAGGCGACCGAAGGGGCCGTCGCCCGCTCGCCGATGGAGGCAATGGCCCGCGCCGCCGGGGCGCGGTTCGAGGTGCGCGACGGCTGGAACGTCGCGGTGGAGTATCCGTCCGGTGGGTCTGACAAGGTTTGTTGGAGTGATACGTCGCATCTGACCAAGCTCGAGCTGCAGGGCTCGAGCGAAGCCATCGATGCGGCGGTAGGAACCCCGCTGAGCCTGGGCACGGCCGTACGGCAAGATGGTGCCTGGTGGTGCCGGCTGACGGCATCGCGGGGACTGATCGTCGGCGCCTCCGCGGCGGCGCGGGAACGGGTGGGCGCGGCCAATGAGGTCGGCGCGGTCAGCGTGGTCGACGTGACGTCGAACTTCGCGTCGCTGACGCTCACCGGGCCGCTGGCCCGCGAGACGTTCGCCCGCTTCTGCGCGCTCGACCTTCGGCCCGCGACGACCCCTGTCGCCGCGCTGCGGCCGGGGTCGATCGGCCGTCAGCCGGGGATTCTGATCCGCGAGGACGAGGAGCGCTACCTGATCCTGTTCGGGTGGGCGACGGCTGAGTACATGTGGTCGGTGGTGGCCGACGCCGGTGCCCACCTCGGGGGCGCCCCCATCGGCGCCGACGCCCTCGCCGGGGCGGGCGAGCCCGCAGCGGAGGCCGCGCATGCTTGACATCTTCCGCAGGCGCCGGATGTGGCGCCGGCAGCGAGAGCTCAAGAGCTCCTACGACGTCGTCATAGTCGGCGGCGGGTCCCACGGCCTGGCCACGGCGCATTACCTGCGCGACCACGGCATCAAGGACATCGCGATCCTGGAGAAGCGTTACATCGGCTCGGGCGCCGCTGGGCGCAACACCACGATTCTGCGCTCCAACTACAAGACCCCGGAGGGCGCCAAGTTCTACGACGCCAGCGTCAAGCTCTACGAGGGTCTGTCGCAGGACCTGAACTTCAACCTGCTGTTCTCGCAGTGCGGCCACCTGACCCTGGCCCACGCCGACCGGGCGATGTTCGTGATGGCCAACCGGGCGGAGGTCAACCGCCTGAACGGAATCGACAGCCGGCTCATCTACCCCGACGAGATCAAGCAACTGGCGCCGGCGATGCAGGTCGACAATCCCAATTCGGCGTTCCCGATCATGGGCGCGCTGTATCACCCGCCGGGCGGGATCATCCGCCACGACGCCGTCGTCTGGGGTCTGGCCCGGTCCGCCGATCAGGGCGGAGCCGAGATCCACCAGAACACCGAGGTGCTGGGGATGGAGCGCTCCAACGGGCGGATCACGCGCGTCAAGACCAATCGGGGCACGATCAACGCCGGCCAGGTGCTCAACTGCACCGCCGGCTGGAGCACGCTGATCTCCGACATGGCGGGCGTCCCGCTGCCGATCACCACCCACATCCTGCAGGCGTGCGTGACCGAGCCGATGAAGCCACTGCTCGACGTCGTCATCGTCTCCTCGCAGATGCACGTCTACATCAGCCAGACCGATCGGGGGGAGTTCCTGATGGGGGCCGAGATCGAGCCGTGGACGACCTACCGGATGAACGGGACGCTGAACTTCCTGCAGGACGTGTGCCGGCACACGCTGGAGCTGTTCCCCCAGCTCGAGCGGGCCCGCCTGCTGCGCAGCTGGGCCGGGCTGTGCGATCTCAGCCCCGACTACAGCCCGATCCTCGGTCAGACCGAGGTCGAGAACTTCCACATATCGGCCGGCTGGGGAACGTACGGCTTCAAGGCCGCCCCGATCGTCGGCAAGACGCTCGCCGAGCTGGTCGCCACCGGACGGCAGCCCGACCTGATCGAGCCGTTCAAGCTGGAGCGGTTCTATAAGGACGAGCTCGTGTCCGAGCTCGCCGCCGCCGCCGTCAGTCATTAGCCAGTCGCCACCAGGAGAGGGATGAGATGAAGTCAAGCCTCGAGATCGCCCAGGAAGCGGTCCTGCAGCCGATCGAGACGATCGCCTCCGACGCCGGGCTGGAGTCCGACGAGATCGAGCCCTACGGCCGCCACAAGGCCA
The DNA here is from genome assembly GCA_963830395.1 of uncultured Actinomycetota bacterium. Taxonomy (GTDB): domain Bacteria; phylum Actinomycetota; class Thermoleophilia; order Solirubrobacterales; family Solirubrobacteraceae; genus Palsa-465. Next base: position 44,353 of record CAWHMI010000018.1, on the reverse strand, counting down.
AGATCTCGCTGTCGGTGCTCGACCGGCTCGCCGACCGGCCCGACGGCAAGCTGGTCTGCGTCACCGGGATGACCCCGACGAAAGCCGGGGAGGGCAAGACGACGACGCTGGTCGGCCTCACTCAGGGGCTGGGCGTGATCGGCCGCAACCCGGTGGCGTGCCTGCGCGAGGCGTCGGTCGGCCCGGTGTTCGGAATCAAGGGTGGCGCCGCCGGCGGCGGGCTGACCCAGGTGGTGCCGATGGAGGACCTCAACCTGCACTTCACCGGCGACATCCACGCCATCGGCGCGGCCAACAACCTGCTGGCGGCGATGATCGACGCTTCGATCCTGCACGGCAACCCGCACAAGATCGACGCCCTGCGGATCGGCTGGCGCCGTGCGGTGGACATGAACGACCGGGCGCTGCGCCAGATCGCCGTCGGACTCGGCGGCCGCGCCAACGGCTATCCCCGCGAGACCGGCTTCGACATCACCGCCGCCTCCGAGGTGATGGCGATCATGGCCGTCGCCCGCGACCTGCAGGATCTGCGCCGGCGGATCGCCAACATCACCGCCGCCTACAGCTTCGACGGAGCCAAAGCGATCACCGCCGAGGATCTCGGCGCCGCCGGGGCGATGACCGTGCTGCTCAAGGACGCGATCAAGCCCAACCTGGTCCAGACGCTCGAGGGACAGCCGGTACTGATGCACTGCGGGCCGTTCGCCAACATCGCTCACGGCAACAACTCGCTGATCGCCGATCTGATCGGCATGAAGCTCGGCGACTACGTCGTCACCGAGTCGGGCTTCGGCTCGGACATGGGGATGGAGAAGTTCTTCGACATCGTCTGCCGGTTCGGAAAGCTGACCCCGTCGGCGGCGGTGCTCGTGACCACCGTGCGAGCGATCAAGCACCACTCCGGCGTCGAGGACGATCCGCGCGTGGACCGGGCGGCCAGCCTCAACGCGATCGAGGTCGGCTTCGCCAACGTCCGCCGCCACCTCAACACGATCCGCACGTTCGGCGTCCCCGCGGTGGTGGCGGTCAACCGCCGTCCGGGCGACACCAACGAGGAGGTAGAGCTGGTCAAGCGCCTGTCGCTCGAGGCCGGCGCGTTCGCCGCCGAGGCCAACGAGGGCTTCACGAAAGGAGGCGCCGGCGCCGCCGATCTGGCCGGCGCCGTCGTGGAGGCGTGCGAGCAGCCGAACACTTTTCACCAGCTCTACCAGGACGATGAGCCGATCCAGGACAAGATCGAGGCGGTGGCCAAACGCGTCTACGGCGCGCGGGACGTGTACTTCTACCCCGAGGCCGAGGCCAAGATCGGCCAGTTCACCCGCGAGGGGCTCGGCCACTTCCCGGTCTGCATGGCCAAGACGCATCTTTCGCTGTCGTCTGACGCGACGCTGCTCAACGCGCCGGAGAACTTCTCGCTGCCCGTCCGCGACATCCGCGCCTACACCGGGGCCGGCTGGCTGGTGCCGCTCTGCGGGGACATCACCCAGATGCCGGGCCTGGGCAAGACGCCGGCGGCGCTGAACATCGACATCGACGATCAGGGTCGGACGGTGGGGCTGTTCTAGTGGTCGCGTCCGCGAGTCGCGCGGCACCGAGAGTGGTCACTGGTGGATGCTGGGCGAGGACGCAGGATCCGACGCGTAGCAGCGCTACGCGAGGATCCGAGGACATAGCCCAGCGCCACCAGGGGCCGCTCGAATGACGCGCGACTCGCGGACGCGACCACTAGGCAACGATCCGGTACGCGATGTACTGGCGCGGTTCGCGGCACGGACGCCGGCGCCCGGGGGCGGAAGCGCCGCCGCCCTCACCTGCGCGCTCGCGGCGGCGCTGACCGAGATGGTGGCCGGCTTCGCTGACGCGGAGGCGGCCGGCGAAGCGCTGGGCCGGGCGAGCGAGCTGCGCGAGCATGCCCTGGAGCTCGCCGAGCGCGACCTGAGCTCGTATCGGCCGGTGCTGGAGGCGGTGCGTCTGGCCGCCGACGACGAGCGGCGGGCGCCGGCGGTGGTGGCGGCTCTGTCGAGCGCCGCCGAGGTGCCGCTGGAGGTGGCGCAGGTCGCCGCCGAGGTGGCGGCGCTGGCCGACCGGCTGGGCCAGCACGTGGGCCGTCACCCGACCGGCGATGCGGTCGCGGCGGCGGTGCTGGCGGAGAGCGCGTGCCAGGCGGCGGGGGCACTGGTGACGCTCAATTTGCAAGGTGCCGGAGACTCCCGTCCGGACCGAGCGGCAGAATTCGTCAACGCCGCCACCCTTGCCCGCGAGCACGCCCTGCAGCGGGCCCACGAAAGCCGATGAGCCCGCCAGTGAGGAACGATCGAGGTTCGATGCGACCGCCCATACCGCCGCTCACGCCATTCAAACAGCCGGCCGCCAGGCCGGCCTCAAATCGACGCGACCGGCAGCCGGAACCCGTCACGGCGGACAAGCCGGCACGCAAGCGCAGCCTCAACGAGGCCGCTCACAAGCTCGGTCGCTGACCGGCGGTTGACGGGCCCAGCCGCTCGGGCAAATACGATTGCTCCTCAGAGCCAGTGAGGAGCCGGTGAGATAGCACGCGGAGGATCACCCCGAACGGGCAGCGAAAGCATCGCCGACGGCGTGGTGGAGACCGGCGCAGCCAATCGCCCCTCGCTGGTGGACGGCGCCGAGCGCGCCCTGCGCAACTGGCTCGCGCCCGGACGCCACCGCTCGGGTGATCGGCTGCCGCCCGAGCACGAGGTGGCGTCGATGCTCGGCGTCTCCCGGGGGACGTTGCGCAGCGCGCTCCAGCGCCTGGAGGAGAGCGGCGAGATCGTCCGCCGCCAGGGGAGCGGGACGTTCGTCGGCCGGGTGGCGGTGCCGACCACCTTCGGGGAGCGACTCGAGCGACTGGAGCCATACTCGTCGGTGGCGGCGCGGCGCGGACTGAAGCTGTCGGCGGTCGATCTCAAGCTCGAGCGGCGGACCGTCGACGGCGAGGCCCGGGAGGCGCTCGGCCTGGAGCCCGACGCCAGGACGATGGTGGCCTGGCGCACGCTGGTGGCCGGCGGATCCGCGGTGGCGGTGATGTTCGACGTCGTGCACCCGTCGATCGCCCTCCCCGACTCAGACGTCCTGCGCGGCGAGCTGGAGCGCGGACGGATGGTGCTCGACGTGCTGATCGACATCGGCGTACCGGTCACCTACGCCCGCACCCGGGTGATGCCGGCGCTGCTCACCGGGCGCGAGCGGGCCGGGAAGCTGCTCGGGATCCGCGGCGCCACCGCCGGCCTCGAGCTCGAGGAGCTGATCTTCGCCGGTCGCGACCAGCGGGTCGCCTACTCCCGGGACCTGTTTGCTCCCGGTGGGATCGAGGTGATGGTGATGCGCTCGCTGGACTCGCCCCGGCCGGCGCGGATCGCGGGCGAGGGCACCGTCGCCGGCACCGACTCAAACGGGGGGCAGGGTGCTCGCACGCGCCGTGCCGGGCGGGCGGCCGGTGGCCCGGGCCGCTAACCGGCGGTGAGCGCCGACCGCGCCGGGCGGGTGGGCAGTGGTCCGCGGCGAGCGGTGGGCTCGGTCATGCGCGCCACCCAGCTGCTTGACGAGCTCGCCACCAGCGACGGGCTCGGCGTCAACGAGCTGGCCCGGCGGATCGGGGTCAACGCGAGCACCGCATCGCGCCTGCTGGCGACCCTGCAGGCGGCGGGGCTGGTGACCCGCGCCGACGAGAGCGGCCCCTACCGGCTGGGGCTCAAGCTCGTGACGCTGTCCGAGCGGGTGCTCGAGCAGCTCGACGTCCGCCAGCTGGCCCGGCCGCTGCTGGCCCGCCTGGTCGCCCACACCGGCGAGACGGCGACCCTGTCGCTGCCCGGAGAGGGCGAGGCGGTGACCGCCGATTTCGTGCCGTCGCCCTCCAGCGTGGTCAGCATGGCGTTCGTCGGGCGGCCAAGCGTTCCCCACGCCACCGCCACCGGGAAGGTGATGCTGGCGTTCACGGGGACTCGCGCCGACGCCGTCGCCGTTCTGCCCGCGTTCACCGACTCCACGATCACCGATCCCGCGGCGCTGGCGCGGGAGCTCGAGACCGTCCGCGAGCGTGGCTGGGCGGAGGCGGTGGGGGAGAGGGAGGCTGATCTGGCGGCGGTGGCCGCGCCGGCATTCGGCCGCGCCGGTGAGCTGGTGGCGATCCTCGGCATCCAGGGCCCGGCGGCGCGGCTGCCCGCCGGGACGCGGCGGGCGCTGCGCGAGCCGCTGCTCAGCGCGGCGTCAGACCTCAGCCGGGCCCTCGGGGGCGCCTCGGACCCTCCCGGCGGCTGACGCCCGCGACCAGGCGCGCGGCAATCACGGCACTTCGGGCTTGAGCAGGAAAAATCCCGCCACCTGCCCGGATGTGTCGAACGCCACGCGTCCCTTCATCTCGCCCCGGGCAAAGCCCATCGGCACGTCCACGACGGTGTGGCCTTCGATCACACGCGCCTGGGGCTCCCCCAGGCTGCGGAAGGGACCGACGAGGCCTACTACCTGGTCCCAACCGGCGACGAGCATTTCGACGGGGGCGCCGGCGAGCATTCGCTCGTCGAAATCAGCGCGGACCTCTTCCCAGCGTCCCGTTGCTGCCTGCGCGAAGATGCGCCGCCCCTTCTCCGCTGCATCGGGGATGTCAGACATCGGGTCCTGCGAACGGCCGGCTGTCCGTCGCCTCGGGCGAAATGACCACGTCCTTGACCCAGACCTGACTGAACGTGCTGTCTGGCATTGCTGGGAAGGCTACGCAGCGCCCGTGACCGACGACCTCGATATTCGTGGCCCGAGCTTCGGGGAACTCGCAGGTTGGGGACCGTGCGCTGGTTCAAGGACGAGAAGGGGTATGGCCGGATCACTGCCGACGATCACGGTCGCCACCGGGCGGACAATGTTCGTCTCTAGCGCTGACCGCACACACCCGGTATAGGTCGTACGAGGCGACTGTGGTAGGGCCGCACACACCCGGTATAGGTCGTACGAGGCGACCGTGGGAGGGCGAGCTAGAATCGCTCGCGCTCACATACGAACTGGTAGGAGCATCGCAATGCCCTGGCGTCGGCTTCTCGACAGGCACCCACCGTGGGCCCATTGGTCGTTCTTCATCATCTGGGTGCTCACCGCCACACTCGGCCCCATCGGGTTCATCGTTGGCTTGGTCGACGGCTCCGGACGATGGTGGATCGGCCTGGCGGTCTACGGGGTTGCTCTCCTGACGATGGGTGTGGATTGGCTGGTCGTGCGACGGCGGCAACGCCGTAGACCGGATTGGAGGCCTTGGGAACCACCGAAGTGGGGGCACCAAGACAGCCGCCTGGGCCCGTAGGGTCACATTCTTGTAAGAGATGACTCGTTTGTTCCGGACTCGTGTTAGCGGCGGGCGAGCCAGTCGAGGACCTGCGTGCACAGATCTTGGGCGAGCGGCATTCCTGTTTCGGTCGCGAGGCGCTCACGCAGCCGCGTGTACATCTGGATGGAGGCCTCGAGCGCGCGGCGAAGCTCCCGTGGGCCGGGTGTGGCGGGAAGGGCCGCGCTGAGTCCGGCTTGAACATCGGCTGGCAATCGTTGCTCGACCCGCGAGAGGCCTCGCCACGGCTCTGGGGACAGGGCGTTATGGCCGGTCAGCAGGATCGTTTCGACGAACTTGACGAGCTCGACGTAGACCAGCCAGACCTCCCCTCCGCGGCGGAGCTTGACATCCATCCACCACAGCCAATCCCAGGCGTGGGAATCGAAGTCGCTGAGGTCTGGAGAACCGTGGGCGGCGGCGATCCGGGCTCGTAGCGCATCGGCGAGCCGATGACGATCAACCAGCGCGATGAAGCCGTCTCGCAACCACGGGTCGGCGTGCGGCTCGCCGTCCTGGTAGAAGAAGTCGACCTTCACCGGACCGTCGTAGAAACCGATGAAGGTATGCGGAGCCTGCCAGGCCACCTCATCAAAGCCACCCAGCAAGCGGCCGAGTCCCGCTGCCACCGCGCGCCGATCAGACCACAACTCGCCGAGGCGCCCGGGCGCGGTGACGATGACCAGATCCAGGTCCGACCGTTCGTCGCCCTCCCCGCGACCTAGCGAGCCCTTCAGAAGTAGCGCTCGCACCCGGTCGTCGGCCTCGGCCCAACTGGTGGCAGCCCGGCCGCGCCGCTCACGCGCCTACGGGCCGAGACGGGCTGCGGATGCCCGACTGTTGCGTGGTGTACGCCGCCAGCGTGACCGGTGCGGACGCGCTCGCCACTCGCGTCGAGCGCCTCGCGCGCGTGGCAGTTGCCCGCGGGCTGCACACACCGTGATCCAGTGCTCCCGGCGCGTCGAGGGGCCGCCTATACAGCCAGGCTTTGACACCGAAGACGTGACTCCAACACGCTCTCGCGGGTCAGAGTGCGAGATGCAGCCGGAGGGCCTGATCGATCGAGGCCATGATCGCCTTCGGCAGTTCGCCAAGCGGCTCGCCGATGCGCCCGATCGCTACGGCCCGCACTTGCTCGGCCTGCGCCTTCGAGTCGGTCTTCAGGCCAGCGACCCTCGCGGGCAGTAGCACCTGGAAGGGGTAGACGCGCTGCACATTGGATGTGATCGGCACGACGGTCAGCACGCCCCGCCCGAGCCGCTCTGCGGTCCTGTTCGCTTGGTCGTTCGAGACGATGACGGCGGGGCGACGCTGGCCGGCTGCCGAGCCGCGGACTGGATCGAAGTCGACTGTGCGGACCTCGCCGCGACGCATCTCAGAGCCCGTCGCCGGCGGACTGCTCCCACAGCTCCCCTTCGCCGCTTGCGTCCCACCCCTCCCAGGCCCGCTCGTAGGCGTCGGCAAGACCGCCCTGACGCAGACTGTTGATCGCCTCGCGCACGGCCCCAGAGCGCGACCGAGCGTGCGCTCTCGCGTACTCGTCAAGGAACTTCACGTCCTCGTCCGGCAGGCTGACGCTCAGCTTCATACCTACCATCTTACCAAACGTACTACCCACGATCCCACCCTCGTAGCGTTTGGCCGCGGACTCGAGGCTTTTGCGAACTCGCTGGCCGCTACGGGGAATTCGCGTCGGTCGGGGGCGGCGGTGGGATTGGAAGTCCGGCTGCGTTTAGGGCATGCACCATCTCCGGAAAGGCGCCCCCGCCGTGGGCGACCCCGTCACCGTGCTGGCCGAGCAGCCGTCTCGTCAGTGTGGAGCGTTCCTCCAGTAACTCGTCAAGGACGCGGCGGAGGTCCTCGGCGGTGGGCCCGTCGCGGCGCTCGAGCGCATCGCGAAGCCAGGCTTGGCGCGTGAGCTCTTTGATGAACGCGCCGCTGACCCCCTCAGAGCGCTCCACGAGGTCGCGGTGGGTGGCTTCGTCGATGTCGATGCCCTCGCCGTAGAGAGCGAGGAGGCGGCGCCGACCGTCGGAGTCTGGCAGCGGGATCTCCAGCGCCAGGTCGACACGTCCCGGCCGCGCCGCGAGCGCGGGCTCGATGAGGTCGGGCCGGTTGGTGGTGAGCAGGAACAGCAGGTCCTCGTCCTCGGCGAGTCCCTCCATCTGGTTGAGCAGCTCAAACAGCACGCCTTCGCTTCCGAAATCCATCGTGCGCTCGGCCGCGACCAGGTCGATGTCTTCAAAGACGAACGTCGCCGGCGCGAGATCCCGTCCGATCGCCAGCGCCTGCTCGATCAAGCCGAGGCCACGGCCGGTCAAAAGGATCGTCGTGCGCCCGGGCATCGCGTGCAGCAGATACATCACCGACAGCGTCTTACCGGTGCCCGGCGGTCCATGCAGCAGCACGCCGCGCTTGAGATGCCGGCCCGCGGACCGGAGCCGGTCCGCGTTTTCGGCGACTCCGATCGAGTGGCGCTCCAGCCGCTCCAGCGTCCCCTCCGGGAGGATCACCCCGTCGCGCCCGACCGTCGGAACGGCATGAAATTGCACGCTGACGGCACCCTCGTGGCCGCTTTGGTGCAGCGAGATGATCCGCCCGCGGAACACGTTGTGCTCGCGCATCGCCGCGCGCAGCGCCCGCAGCAGCCCCGACACGGCCCCGCGCTCGGGCGAAACCCCCTCGAGCTTCAGCGACGATGGCTGCATCGGATGATCGCCCGCACGCGAGAGCACCAGGACCAGCGGCGTTCCCTCCCAGGCGGCCAGAAAGACACAGCTGGCCACGCACTGGATTACTCGACCGTCCCCAACCTCAACATCGGTGTACTGAGCCGGCCCGAGTGAGATCGGGCCGGTCATCCCCCGGCCCGCCAGAATCTCGGCCAGCCCGATCGAGCCGAACCCGACATGGCGGGTGGTGAACCCGAGGATCTCTGCGTCGCCCAGGACCGCGTCGAGCGCGAGCTGCAGGTTCGCCTGCTCGGTCAGTGGGAACTCAGCCGCGGTTGTCGGCAGCTCCTGGGGGTCGGCGCCGAGATGCTCACGCACCCGCACCGTGACCGCTGACTCGGCGTGCTCAGCCGCGAACGACATCGCCAGCATGAAGTCCTCGAACGCGGCCCCGAAGGTTCCGAGATCAGGAAGGTCAGCCACGGCCGCAGACGGTAGGCGACAGTGAGTGACATGGCAAACCAGCACCGCCATCCTCGGCGAGGTGCAAGATAAGCACGAATATCCGGCTCCAGGCGACACTCGACTCGCAGAGTCGGGCCGTCCGGTTAGCTGCTCCCGACGATCAGCTCGTCCCGTGCCTTCGCGCAACGACCGGTCCCCCCGTCAGGCCTGGAGAACCGAGCGGTGCAGTAGAAGCCCTCCAGGATGCAGGGATGAGGCTGCCCGGACCCGTAGTAGCACTGCCGAGAACCATCGATCACCTCATGCATGAGCCGCTGCGCCTGGCGGCAAGGTACGTTCAGTGATGCGCGGACGCGAACGGGATAGCCCGGTTCAGGCGCAACTCCGCAGGAGCGAGTCGTGGGCGAAGCAGCCGCAGCAGCTGCTCCCATCAGCACAACAATCGCCGCCGCGCAAACGGCTGCGATCAGCTTCCGTCTCATGCATTTCTCCTCATGTGTTCTCCATGCCCCGTTGCGGCCATCGTAGTCCGCTCTGGTCCTCGACAAGCCCTCGGGCGTTTCGTGGCTGGTCAATCAACGCGGCTGGGGGTCGCCCGCGTCCGACGGTACGTTCGGCGCTACCGCTTCTCGCGCCAGCGCCGTTCGAACGGCAGACGCCAGGCATGGGGAGCGATCAGCTGATGGATCGCGTTCGGGCCCCAGCTTCCGGGCGCGTAGGGCTTGACCACCGGGGGTTGCGCGAGCAGCGCCGCGGAGCGTTCCCACAAGCTCTCGATGCCCTCGGACGTGGTGAACAGGGTCCGGTCGCCGCGTAGCGCGTCGAGCAGCAGCCGCTCGTAGGCCTCGAGCACCTCGACGGCCTCCTCGGTCTCGCTGGTCGCGAACTGCATGCTGAGCTTGTCGAGCCGCATGCCCGGACCCGGGCGCTTGCCGTAGAACGAGAGTGACATCCGGGAGGAGTCGGCGAGATCGAAGGTGAGATGGTCGGGCCCCTGCGCTCCCACTCCCGACCCCGCCGGGAACATGCTCCGCGGCGCCTCGCGGAACGCGATCGAGACGATCCGCTGTCCCTCCGCCATCCGCTTGCCGGTGCGCAGGTAGAACGGCACGCCCGCCCACCGCCAGTTGCCCAACTCGCACTTGAGCGCGATGAAGGTCTCGGTGTCCGAGTGGGGGGCAACGCCCTCCTGGTCGCGGTAGCCGTCGTACTGCCCGCGCACCACCTGGGCCGGGTCGATCGGCAGCAGCGAACGGAACACCTTGTTCTTCTCCTCGCTGATCGCCTCCGGTTCCAGCGCGGTCGGCGGTTCGATCGCGATGAACGCCAGCACCTGCAACAGATGGGTGACCACCATGTCCTTGAACGCGCCGGTCGCCTCGTAAAAGCCCAGCCGCCGGTCGAGTCCGAGCGTCTCGGGAACGTCGATCTGGACGTGATCAATGAAGTTGCGGTTCCAGATCGGCTCGAACAGCCCATTGGCAAATCGAAACGCGAGGATGTTCTGCGCCGGCTCCTTGCCCAGGAAGTGGTCGATGCGGAAGATCTGTCGCTCGGAGAAGGTTTGGTGCAGCTGGTCGTTGAGCGCGATGGCGCTGGCCAGATCATTGCCGAACGGCTTCTCCATCACCACCTGGGAACGATCTACGAGGTCGCCGGCCCGGAGCACCTCGATCACCGCCGGCGCCGCTCGGGGTGGGACGCTGAGGTAGTGAAGGCGTTGCACATCGTCGCCCAGCCGCTCCTCGGCCGCCCCGACCGCCCGGGCCAGCGCCTCGGGTCCGTCATCCTGGCGGACGTAGTGCAGCCGGCCGGTGAAGCTCGCCCACTGTTCGTCGGTCACCGGCTGGGCGGCGAACTCGCGCACCGCGTCGCACGCGAACGCCCGGAACGAGTCGTCGTCGTAGTCCTCGAGCGAGGTTCCGATCACCTCCAGCTCCGGCGCGAGCGCTGACAGCGACAGCCGGATCAGGCCGGGGAGGAGCTTACGGCGGGCCAGATCGCCGGTCGCCCCGAACAGCACCACCACGTGAGGGGCGATCTGCTCCCCCGGGCCTCGCCGCGGGCGCGCTCCCGCCGCCGGGTAGGCAACGTTTCGGGTCGCCTCGGTCACGCCGCCAATGATCGCCGATCGGCGGGCGAGACGCTCGCCGGGCCGAGGCGATGAAGCACAGCGAGTCGACCGATCGAACGCGCGTTAGGGTGCGCGCGGGAATTCGTCATCGAATTGGACCATCCAATAATTCCCGCGTTAGCTCCAGGGGTAGGGGCTGTGGGACACGGGATGCAGGTCGCCGGAGGCGAAGCGGTCGTAACGGAACGGATGCAGCAGCGAGGAGTGCTCGCCGCCGACCACCCGGGCGATCTCCTTACCGACGGCGATCATCTTGTAGCCGTGGTTGGAGTCGGCGGCCACGAACACGTTGGGGCGCATGTAGTCGAACACCGGGAAGTTGTCGACGGTGAACGCGCCGACCCCACCGGAGCGGACCTGGCGGTAGCGGTCGCGGGCGCCCTCGAACCGAGCCAGGCAGTGCGACAGCGACGCCGACCACATGTCGGGGAAGCCGGCCTCGACGGTGCCCGTCGGGTAGGGGTCCACCTGGAACTCGGGTCCGACGGTGAGCGGCTGGGCGCCGCCCTGGACGCTGTCGCGATCGGGCTTGAAGTACACCCCCCACGGCTCCTCGGTGATCACATTGCCGTCGTCGGCCCGCAGCGGCGAGTCGGAGTCGACGTGCAGGACCGGGGAGGAGCGGCCGTCGTCGGTGACGAAGATCGACGGGTCAAAGCCGGCCTCGCCCTCCTGCAGGTACCAGTAGGTCCACATCGGCTGGTCGGCGACCACCGCGCCGTCGGACTGGCGGACGTCGAGCCGATCCGGGAGATCCAGCATCGACCACAGCGAGGCGATCCACGGGCCGACCGCCACCACCACTTGGTCGACGGCCACGTCGCCGGCGCTGGTGCGAACCGTGGTCACCGCGCCCGACTGGTCGCTGTCGAAGCCGAGCACCTCGACCCCGGTCTCGATCCGCGCTCCGGCGTGGCGGGCGAGATCGGCGAGCCCCAGCATCGACTCGCGGTTGAACGCATATCCGCCAGCGTGCTCGTGCAGGCAGACGCTCAACCCCGGAGCCCGCCAGTCGTGATAGAGCGAGCGCATGTGATCGGTCACCGCCGCGGTGCCGACGTGCAGCTCCGAGGGGTAGCCGATCTGCTGCTGGCGCTCGTAGACCGTGGTCAGGTCGTCCTGCTGGGCCACCGGACCGAGGGCGATGTATCCGTTGGGGTGGTAGTGCAGCGCCTCGGCCTCTGACTCCCAGACCTCCACACAGGCGGCCATCAGCTCCTGCATCGCGGGCTGGAAGTAGTTGTTGCGGATGACTCCGCAGGCGATTCCGGAAGCCCCGGCGGCGACGTCGGCCTTGTCGACGACGAGCACGCTGTCGCCCTGGCGGGCGAGGTGCCACGCCGTCGAGAGGCCATGGACGCCGGCGCCGATGACGAGCGTGGGGGTGGAGGCGGGGAGGCGGTCGGGCACTGATTCTCCTTGACGTGTTGCCTAGAGCGCAATATAATGGGGAGAGACGCAACAGAGGGTATCGCGCGTGCCCGGCGCGCGTCAAGCGCAACGCCTGACGCGCCCAGCGCGCCTGACGCGCAGCGCTTGCGGTCGACCCGAGCGCTTGGTATAAACGCGCCGTGTACCAATTTGTCCAGTCGCGCCGTGGTGGGTATCAGTGCGACAGGGCGGGGGACCGTCGGCGAGAGCGGAGTCGATCCAGCGCCGTCGCCGCGACGCCGCAACCGCGCGCGTGAGCCGCTGATCTAAAGCGAAACGGCTGCCGCCGTCGCGGCAGCCCCGGGAAGGAGTGGTGATGGCGACAGCAGTCCAGGAGCCGCAATTCGGCGGCAACGTGGAGTCGGTGCTCTCCAGCCCGCGGATCGCGCCCGCGCCTGAGACGCTGGAGGAGGCCCGCCATGCCCCCGGCCGCGCCGAGAAGATCGAGCAGCTGACGCGGCGGATCGAGGCCGAGGGCATCAAGTACGTCTTCTTTCAGCAGGTGTCGGTCACCGGCCGCGTGATGGGCAAGGGCGTCGTCTCCTCGTTCTTCGGCCAGGTCGCCGAGAAGGGCTACCAGCTCGTCTACGGCGCCACCGCCAACCTGTTCACCGACCGCTACGGCGACTACATCGGGTTCGGCCCCGAGGAATCGGAGCTCGCCGCCATCGCCGACCTGGACACGTTCGCGGTGCTGCCGTGGGACGAACGCGTCGCCCGCGTGTACTGCGACTGCTACGACACCGAGAGCGGCGAGCTGCTCGACGCCGATCCGCGCCAGAGCCTCAAGGCGATCGCCCACGAGTTCGAGACCGAGCTCGGCTACCAGTTCCTGATCGGGATCGAGCCCGAGATGATGTGGCTGCGCAAGCCTCGCGAGGGCGAAGAGCCCCAGGGGGTCACCAAGCCCTACTGCTACCACATCCACCAGTTCGAGGAGCTGCGTCCGGTGCTGCTCGATGTGGTCGACTACGGTCAGCGCCTCGGCCTGGACATGAGCTACGGCGACCACGAGGACGCCCCGGGTCAGCTCGAGCTCAACTTTCGCTTCGACCGTCCGTTGCGCACCGCCGACAACATCACCACCTACCGTCAGGTGTGCGCCGCGGTGGGACGCAAGCACGACCTGCTGCCGTCGTTCATGCCCAAGCCGTTCACCGGGGTCTCGGCCAACGGCCACCATCACCACTTCACCTTGATGGACGACCAGGGGACAAACGTCTTCTACGACCCTGACGGCCCCGCCCAGCTGTCGCAGTTCGCGCGCCACTTCCTCGGCGGGATGCTGGAGCACTTCCCCGCCCTGATGTGCGTCGGCAACCCCACCGTCAACTCCTACTGCCGCATGTGGGACACCGGATTCTGGGCCCCGATCTACAAGAATTGGGGCTGGCAGAATCGGACCACCACGGTGCGGGTGGCGTCCGGCGGCCGGTTCGAATACCGCGGCGTGGACTCCTCGTGCAACCCGTACCTGACGGTGGCGACGCTGCTGCGCGCCGGGCTGGACGGCGTGCGCCGCGAGCTCGATCCCGGGCCGCCGCAGCAGGGCAACACCTACGACCTGTTGCAGGAAGGGGCGCAGATCGAGAAGGTGCCCGACAGCCTCGGCGCCGCACTCGCGGCGCTGGCCGCCGACGACGTGATCAAGAGCGCCCTGCCCGGCCGGCTCTACAAAGTGTTCAATCACTACAAGCGCGACGAATGGGAGCGCTACCTGGCCGCGGTCACCGACTGGGAGCGCAACGAGTACCTCGAGGTCCTGCCCTAGCTCGGAATTGGCCCCACCCACCCGGGCCCTACAGGAGACGACATGTGCGGAATCGCAGGGATCATCTACAAGAACGGCAACGGCGCCCACCGCATCGGCCGCGACATGACGAGCATGCTGCAGTCGATGAAGCACCGCGGACCCGACTCGACCGGATACGCGCTGTACCACGCCCCCAGCCATGAGCTGACGGTCCGCATCAACCTGGCCGAATCGACCGCTCCCCGGGATCTCGACTTCGCCGAGGACGTGCGGCGCCGGCGCCGGGAGGTGGAGGCCCGGCTGCGCGCGGCCGGGGCCGCGATCAAGGAGACCGAGGACGTCAACCAGTACACGTTCACCGCCACGATCGCCTACGACGGGGACCTCAAGCGGCTGGCCGACCACGTCGAGTCGGTGCCGCACACCGAGGTGCTGTCGCTGGGCCACTCGCTGGAGATCATCAAAGACCTGGGGGACGCGAGGACGGTCTCCTCGTCGTACGGACTCGATGAGTACTTCGGCTCGCACGGAATCGGCCACGTCAGGATGGCCACCGAGTCAGACGTCGACATCGCCAACGCCCATCCCTACTGGGCGTACCCGTTCTCCGACGTCGCCGTCGTCCACAACGGCCAGCTGACCAACTACCACCAGTGGCGCCGGCGCCTGGAGGCCGCCGGGCATCGGTTCGCCTCGATGTGCGACTCCGAGATCATCGCCGTCTACCTGGCCGACCGGATGGCCAACGGGGACTCGTTGGAGGGCGCCATGCGCCGCTCCCTGGACGATCTCGACGGCGTCTTCACCTACATCTGCGTGTCCGAGGACGCGCTCGGCGTTGCCAAGGACGAGCTCGCCGCCAAGCCGCTGGTCCTCTACGAGGGCGACGACATGGTGGCGCTGGCCTCCGAGGAGATGGCGATCCGGGCGGTGATCGACCGCGAGATCGAGACCTATGACCCCTATGAGAGCACGGTGATGGTATGGACACGGTGAGCACGTCGGCCGGCCCGCGGCAGCCCGACGAGCCGCAGTTCGACGCCCGCGGACTGGTCGAGCTCAACGCCCGTGTCCCGCGGGTGGCCGCGATCGACGGCGACACCGCAACGTTCGACGCCGGTCCGCTGACCACCCGCCAGATCAACCTCGAGCTGCGCTGGCTGATTTACGAGGAGGGCATCCGGGAGGTGACGATCCTCAATCCGGCCGCGCGTCACTCGCTCGGCGCCGGGCTGCTGACGCGCTGCAAGCTGCGCTTCGAGGGCAGCCTGGGCTACTTCGCGCTGGGGATGATCGACGGACCCGAGGTGCACATCGCCGGCCGTGTCGGCTGGTCGGCGTGCGAGAACATGATGTCCGGCGTGGTCGTGATCGAGTCCAACGCGGGCTCGCTGACCGGCGCGGCGATCCGCGGCGGCGATCTGGTCGTCAAGGGCCAGGTCGGCGCCCGCACCGGAATCGACCAGAAGGGGGGGACGATCATCGCGCTCGGCGACGCCGGATCGATGACCGGCTTCATGATGCAGCGCGGTCGTCAGATCATCTGCGGCAACGTCGGCCCCGGCCTGGGTGACTCGATGTACGACGGCGAGCTGTACGTCGCGGGCAAGGTCAAGTCCCTGGGGATCGACTGCGTTCCCGGCGAATGGACCGATGCCGACACCGAGCTGATCGAGCGCAAGTTCCGCATCTACGACCTCGGCGCGCCGCCGCACTTCCAGAAGTTCGTGTGCGGCAAGAAGCTCTACAACTACGACTCGCTCGAGCCATCCGAGCGCAAGCTGGTCCTCTAGCTAGAAGGAGGTGACGGACATGGCCACCGCTGACGAAAACGCCCCCACCGCCCGCAACGTCCTCGGGCACTCGAGCATCTTCACCCCCGAGGTCATCGATGACATCCACGTCAAGTCCGAGCTCGGCCGCTACCGGATGCGCGGCTTCTCGATGTTCAAGAAGATCCCCCACTGGGACGAGCTCATGTTCATGCCGGGGACGCTGACCCGGTTCGTGATCGAGGGCTACCGCGAGAAGTGCCTGACCAAGACCGTGCTCGGCGCGCGCTTCGCCTCCAAGCCGATCACCCTGGACATCCCGGTCTACATCACCGGCATGTCGTTTGGCGCCCTCTCCCTGGAGGCCAAGATGGCGCTGGCCAAGGGCGCCTCGATGGCCGGCACCGCCACGTGCAGCGGCGAGGGCGGAATGATCCCGCCCGAGCGCGAACTCTCCACCAAGTGGTACTACCAGGTGATCCAGAGCCGCTATGGCTTCAACCCGCATCACCTGATGCTGGCCGACGCCTGCGAGTTCTTCATCGGCCAGGGCTGCAAGGTCGGGCTCGGGGGTCACCTGATGGGCCAGAAGGTGACCGAGCAGGTGGCCGAGATGCGCTCGCTGCCGGCGGGGATCGACCAGCGCTCCCCGGCGCGCCATCCCGACTGGCTGGGCCCCGACGATCTCTCGCTGAAGATCCAGGAGGTCCGCGAGGCGACCAACTACGAGATCCCGATCCAGCTCAAGCTGGGCGCCGCCCGCGTCTACGACGACGTCCGCATGGCCGCCAAGTGCGGCCCGGACATCATCTACCTGGACGGGGCCGAGGGCGGCACCGGCGCCGGTCCCCACACCGCCTCCGAGGAGACCGGGATCCCACTGATGGCGGCGATCCCCGAGGCGCGCCGGGCGCTGGAGGACGTCGGTCTGGCCGACGACATCGACCTCGTCGTCGCCGGCGGGATCCGCAACGGCGGTGACGTCGCCAAGTGCCTGGCGCTCGGGGCCGACGCGATCGCCATCGGCCATTCCGCGCTGATGGCGCTGAACTGCAACAAAGAGATCCCCGGCGTCACCGACTACGAAGGCACCGTCGGAGTGCCCGCCGGCCGCTGCTATCACTGCCACACCGGGCGCTGCCCGGTCGGGATCACCACTCAGGATCCCGAGCTGCGCAAGCGGCTGGTGGTCGACGACGCGGCCAACCGCGTCTACAACTTCCTGCACACTCTGACCCTGGAGTGTCAGATGCTGGCCCGGGCGTGCGGCAAGACCGACGTCCATTCGCTGGAGCCCGAGGATCTGTGTGCGCTGACCGTCGAGGCGTCCGCGATGGCGCGGGTTCCGCTGGCCGGCACCGACTACATCCCCGGCGTCTCCGAGGAGCGGACGCTGGCTCGAATCGAGCGCCTGCTCGAGCGCCACGTCGCCAACCCGATCGACTATCTCGAGCCGGTGTCGGAGTCCGCGGCGGCTTCCGGAGGTGACCCGTCATGAGCGATGACATCACCCCCACGGTCGATCGTGATGGGGGCGCTGACCTGGCCTCGCTGCCCGACGCCCACGAGATCCGCCGTCTCCCCGACGAGCCGGAGAAGGTCTACGCGATCGACGCCGAGTACCTGTCGGGGCGGCGGTTTGCCTATCAGGAGGACATGAGCCTGGTGAAGGACGTCGACCTGATCGCCGCCACCCCCGGCGAGGACATCAACTGGCTGGAGGACATCACGCTGCTGTCCGAGGACGGGGTGCCCGCGGTGTTCGACCGCTACTCGAACTCGTTCATCAAGATCTACTTCGAGATCCCCGAGGGACGCGAGAACGAGATCGCCCGCAAGGTGCTGATCACGCATCTCCAGAGTGGCAACTCCTACGGGATCGCGCTGAAGGACCGTCACGCCAAGTTCCCCCAGCCGTCGCTGGGCCCGTGGGTTCCGGACTCGGCGACGGTCGGCGTCGACTACCGGCCGCCGGTGCTGGAGGGATGGGAGCCGCCGGAGCGAGATCGCCCGCAAGGTGCTGATCACGCATCTCCAGAGTGGCAACTCCTACGGGATCGCGCTGAAGGACCGTCACGCCAAGTTCCCCCAGCCGTCGCTGGGCCCGTGGGTTCCGGACTCGGCGACGGTCGGTGTCGACTACCGGCCGCCGGTGCTGGAGGGATGGGAGCCGCCGGAGCATTAGTCTGCTGAGGTATGGCTGACGAGGTGACCACGCTTCCCTGGTCGGTCCGCCACGGGCCCAAGATCACCCTGACCTGCGACTGCGGCAAGAGCCGCCTCCTGCGCTACGGCGAGCGCTGGACGTGCGAGTCCTGTGGCAAGACGTGGGATACGAACAAGATCCCGATGGATCAGTACGCGGCGGTGCGGGCCACCTCGTTGCGCTTCCGAAGGCTGCCGCTGATCATCAGCCTGCTCTCGCTGGCCTGCGTGGTCGCCTGCATCATCATCGGCAAGGCACTGGGTGGATTGCTGATCATCGCCGTCGCGGCCACCACGTGGAGCATGTTCTTCCGGCCGCTGCACCGGCGCCGGTATCGGGCGGCGCTGGCCGAGCTGCCGTCCTGGAAGATCAAACCGGAGTGACCGTGACCTCGACGCCGTGGACGGTTGTGCTTGCGCCCATGTCGCTCGGGGTGCCGGGGTTGAGCGCGTTGACGTTCGCCTGGCTGGCCGCTCGCGTTGGGCCACCGGCCCTTGGGTGAGTAGACGACCCCGCGAGGCAGGTCGGCCGACAGGGCAACGGCGAGCGTCAGCCCCCCAACGGAGCTTTCGAGCACCGCCTCATCGCCATCGTGCAGGCCCCGCTCAGCGGCGTCGGCGGGATGCATCGCCACCGTCGCCGCACCGATCCGGCGGGCGATCTTTGGATCGTTGGCGAAGCTGTCGTTGAGCATCCACGGTGATGCTGGGGTCAGCAATCGCAAGCGACCGTTCGTCGGTCGCGGGTCGCTGTCCGGCACGCGGGACGCGGGGGTGGCCGTCCGCGGCGGCGGCCGCCGACGCGATCTCCACGCGTCCGCTCGGCGTGGGAAACCGGAGGTCCGCGAACTGGACGCGCGGGTCATCACCGATCCACACGGTGCCCCGCGCCGCGAGTCCGGCAAAGTCGAGGCCGACCTCGGTACCGCCGCAGGACCTCCGCGATCACGTCGGCGTCGGTCTCTCGCAGTTCTGGCTCCTCGTAGCCACACGCGGCAGCGAGGCGGCGGAAGATCTCGGAGTTCGGCAGCGCCTCCCCGAGCGGCTCGGTGGCTTTGACCTGGGCGGAAAGGCTGTGGTGGAAGTAGGAGACGACGAGGTCGTCGCACTCGAGGAAGCTCGTCGCCGGCAGCACGAAGTCGGCGAAGTCGGCGGTATCGGTCGCGAATAGGTCGACCACGACCGTGAACAGGTCCTCCCGAGCCAGGGCGCGACGCAGGCGGGCCTGCTCGGGGTTGGATGCGGCGATGTTTATGTTCCAACAGAACAGCGCTCGAGCGCGATCAGGGTCTTCCAGACGCGAGGCCAGCTCCATGTGGCTGACCGCGGGGGGGCACGCGCCTGACAGATGCGCGGCCACCAGGTAGTCCTCGTCGATTCCCCGGCTGTCCGTCCCATTCAGATAGAGCAGGCCGCTGCCGGGCTGACCCAGGTTGCCGGTGACCGCCGGTAGCAGTGCGACGGCGCGAACCGCGTTGCCGCCGCGCGGCTGGCGTTGGAAGCCCTGGCCGATCCACAGCAGCGACGGACCAGCGGCATATATGCTGGCGGCCTCCTCGATCAACCCGGCGGGCACGCCGGTGATCCGCTCGCCCCAAGCGGCGGTGCAATCACGCAGCAGCGGCACCAGCTCCTCGAAGCCGATGGTGGCGCCGGCGACCATCTCGGTGTCACACAGTCCCTTTCGATAGATCGTGCCGAGCAGGGCGAAGGCGAGCGCGGCGTCGCTTCCCGGGAACGGCTGCAGATGGAGGTCGGCGTCTCGTGCGGTCGGCGTGCACACGGGGTCCACGACGATCACGCGGGCGGGAGACTCTGGCAGCCAATGCTCGTGCTGGTGCGGCGCCGACGCCGATGGGTTGGCTCCCCACACGAGGATGCATGCCGAGTCGCGCGCGGTCCGTGGGTCGAAGCCGTCCAGCGACGTGCCGTAGACGTAGTCCAGTGCTACGTGCCCCGCCTTGTTGCAGATCGTGTCCGGATCGACCTCAGTCGCACCCAGGCGATTGAAGAAGCGCATGCCGAAGAAGTAGCCCAGCAACGCGAAGGTACCGGTGTAGTGGGCGTTGAGGATCGTGTCGGGGCCCGGATCGGCCGCGATCGCCCGCAGGCGTTGCCCGATCTCGGCGAGCGCCGACTCCCACGAGACTGCTTCAAAGCGCTCGCTGCCCTTGGGTCCGCAGCGCCGCAAGGGCGTCACGAGCCGTGCCTCCGGATCGCGCAGCACCCCGTTGTACGCCGTGGCGCACTTCACGCACAGCCGTCCACGGCTGACCGGGTGGTCGCGGTCGCCGCGCACGTGACGGATCTTGCCGTCGCGCTTGACGACCGCGACGCCGCAGGCGTCGTAACAGTCGCGCGGACAGGTCGTCAACACGACCTCATCGGTCGTTGGTCGTGTCGATTTCGCTCTCGGGGTCACGCAATCGATCCGGCCGGACGCCGCCGCCCGGCGGGGGGTCAGTGCACGATCAGCACATCGCAGTGGACTTTGTGCGCCACCGAGTCGGTCACGCTCTGCCCGAGCAGGCGACCGATCACGCCCGGTTCACGGGTTCCGAGGACGATCAGGTCGGCATCCCGGTCACGGGCGAGCTGCGCGATCGTCTCGGCCGGACGCCCGATCGCCGGGAGGTATTCCGCCTGCAGGCCCTCGCCCTCGAGATAGGCCCTGGCGTGGTTGAGCTCCTCGGTGTGCTGCGCGGGTGTGTCAGTCGGATCGATCGGGCCCGCTGAGCGCCCGATGCTGGTCATGACCGGGGCGACGCTGGTGACGGTGAGCTCTGAATCGAAGGCCTTCGCCAGCTGGGCGGCGCGCTCGAGCGCACGCTTCGCCGGGTCGGATTCGTCGTAGCCGAGGACGATCTTCTTCATCGATCTGCGGTCCGGACCCTAGCTACCCACCGGCACGGCTTCGACTGCGCCCTCGGGCGTCCAGCCGGCCTGGACGAGGGCATCCCGGTCCGCCCCCTCGGGCATCGTGGGCGTCGGCTCGTTCCAGTGGATGCGCTCCTTGTCCTGGACGACTCGCCGATAGAAGAACAGCAGGATCGACGCGATCAGGATCCCGATCCCGATGAAGAAGTCGGTCCAGGTCCCGTAGCCGTTGAGCTTCGGCGAGCCGGCGCCGACCACCAGGATCGCGATGTAGTAGATCATCAGGGCGCCGGCCATCGCCACCCAGAAGCCGCTTACCTTCAGTGGTCGCGGCCAGTTTGGACGGTCTTTACGCAACAGCAAGAAGCCGCTCATCGCCAGCACGTGGCACATCACGTAGCCGATGTTGCTCATGTACAGGATCGCCAGATTGCTGGAGATGAACAGGATCAGGCACGTGTTGACGACCAGGTCGACGGTCATCGCGCGCCCGGGAACGTGATAGCGGTTGAGGTGTCCCAGCTGCTTGATCGTGAGGCCTGCCTTGGAGACCCCGTAGAGCGCGCGTCCGGCGTCGGCGGTGGAGCTCCCCATCGACAGCAGCAGCGCGAGAATCAGGAAGATGAGCAGAACATCGGTGGCCCCGTGGCCGACGATCGCGTTGAACGCGGTGACGTAGGAGGCGTTGGAGAGGATCGCCGGCGTCGACGGTATGCCGGTGAAGCCCCCGAGGCCGAGCGGGAGCAGGATGTAGACCAGCAGCGAGAAGCTTGCGGCGCTGCGCAGCGCGATCGCGCTGTCGTGCCTGGACTTGTACTCGGGCGTGAACGTCGCGCAGACCTCGACCCCGCCCGCCGACCAGGTCATGATGAACAGCCACACCAGGGCTATCTTCACGCCGCCCCACTGGGTGCTGGCGAGCGCCCAGTGGACGTTGGAGGAGTGCCAGCGGCCGGTCACCCAGGGCCCGAACATGAGGACGCCCAAGGGGATCATCATCAGCACGCCCGTGACGTAGGTGAACCAGGCAAACGGACGGACGCCGAAGATGTTGAACACCCACACCACGACGATGCATCCGATGCCGATGAAGTTGAACAGCTGCAGGTGCACGACGCCGTCGTAGACGGTCCAGTTGGAGCCCGGGAACCACTGCGCCTGGATCAACGAGCCGATGATGTTGCCGAAGATCGAGAGCACCACCGACCAGCCGATCCAGTAGCCGAACGTGGCGACCGGGCCGACCAGCGTCGTGTACCTGCGCCAGCCCTCGTTGGCGTACAGCGAGATCCCGCCCGACCGGCCGGGGAACATCATCGCCGGCTCAGAGTAGATCCACACCGACAGCAGCGCGACCGTGGCCGCGATTCCCCACAGGACGGTCGCGCCGATCACGCCGAGGGAACCGTAGGCGGCCAGCAGGGAGCCGAGCAGGAAGCCGGGATTGCACAGCGCGATGGCGAAGCCGTCCCACCACCGCAATGACTTCAGGAGCTGTCGTTCCTCGACGACTGCTGTGGCCATGCTCAATCCTCTCCTCGGTTGAGTCGTTCCCAGGTGCGGCGCGCGCGGTCCAGGTTCGTGGAGCCCGGCTTCCCGAGCGTTATACCATTTTGTACAAGGAGGGTCAATTTGGGCCTTCGCGCAACTAGCGGGAGTTCCGGGCCTAGAATCGTCTCCCAGCGATGGCAGACATACTCGATCGCCCTCGCGACCGCGCGACGCTGCCCGGCGCGGCTGGTGGCCGGCTTGGACCGGTGGTGCTTGGAACGCTCTCGGTTCGAGTGGAGGCGAACGCGGAGCGCGTCGCGCTCGAGAGCGCCCTGGAGGCGGGAGTCGCCCTGATCGTTGCGAACATGATCAACCTTCCGGCGTACCCGATGACCATGATCCTCGCCCGCGAGTATGCGACGCTACCGCACGAGGAGGACCTCGACGCGGTGCGCGCCACCGCCGCCCGCGCGGCCGCGCTGGGGATCGCCACCGAGCTTCTGCGCGTGTCGAGCAAGCGTCCCGTCACGGCGCTGCTCGAGCTGGTGAGCGAGCGCAAGGCCGGGCTGCTCGTCTTCGGACCCGACCCGCAGCGCACCTCTCGGGTGCGCTTTGCGATCGCCGCCCGTGCCGTGCGCCAGCGCGCGCCATGCCTGGTCTGGGTGGCCCCCGACGGCTGATTGCCCATGAGTGGCGCCACTGAGCTGGCGGCCACGGCTGGGCGCCGGATCGGGTTCAATTCTGTGGACATCGCCAGCCAAAAGCTGTAGAACACGCACTCTGGACGAATTTGTCCGAACCGTCGATTAGGGAAGAGAGATCCATGCCGCGCGATCCCAAGTACGACATTCTCTTCGAGCCGATCCAGCTCGGCCCGAAGACGCTCAAGAACCGCTTCTACCAGGTCCCCCACTGCATCGGCGCGGGCTCGGAGAAGCCCGGATTTCAGGCCTACCACCGCGGCATGAAGGCGGAGGGCGGCTGGGGCGCCTGCTGCACCGAGTACTGCTCGATCCACCCCGAGTCCGACGACACCTCGCGCGTCTCGGCCCGGATCTGGGACGAGGGCGACGTGCGCAACCTGGCCGCCATGTGCGATCGCCTCCACGAGTTCGGCGCGCTGGCGGGGATCGAGCTGTGGTACGGCGGCCCCCATGCCCCCTGCATGGAGACCCGGGCGACGCCGCGTGGCCCCTCCCAGATCGCCTCGGACTTCGAGCTGAACATCTTTCCGCGCCACATGGACAAGGACGACATCGACACCGTCCAGCAGATGTACGTCGACGCCGCGCTGCGGGCGCGGGACGCCGGCTTCGACATCATCTACGTCTACGGCGCGCACGCCTATCTGCCGTTCCAGTTCCTGTCGCCGTTCTACAACCGGCGCACCGACGAGTACGGCGGCTCGTTCGAGAATCGCGCCCGGTTCTGGCGCGAGTCGCTCTACAAGGTGCGCGAGGCGGTGGGCGACGACTGCGCCATCGCCTCCCGGTTCGCGGTCGACCACCTGCTCGGACCGACCTCGATCGAGGTCGGCGAGGACGGCATCCGGTTCGTCGAGCACTGCGACGACCTGGTCGATCTCTGGGACTTCACCGTCGGCGACATCGCCGAGTGGGGCCAGAACGCCGGACCCTCGCGGTTCTTCGAGGAGAACCACGAGAAGCCCTACACCGGCCAGGTCAAGGCCGGCAACCACACCAACAAGCCGGTCGTCGGCGTCGGGCGGATCACCAACCCGGACACGATGATCGCGATCATCAACTCGGGGCAGTTCGACATCATCGGGGCCGCTCGCCCCTCGATCTCAGACCCGTTCCTGCCCAACAAGATCGACGAGGGCCGGCTGGACGACATCCGCGAGTGCATCGGATGCAACCAGTGCATCTCCCGCTGGGAGATCGGCGGTCCGCCGATGGTCTGCACCCAGAACGCCACCGCGGGCGAGGAGTACCGCCGCGGCTGGCATCCTGAGCTGTTCCACCCGGCGGCCAACCGCGAGAAGGGCGTCCTCGTCGTGGGCGCGGGTCCGGCCGGGATGGAGTGCGCGATGATCCTCGGCAAGCGCGAGATGTCCGCCGTGCATCTGGTGGATGGGGCCGCGGAGATCGGCGGCTGCGTCAACTGGATCTCCAAGCTCGGACACTCGGATGGCAAGGAGAACCTGTTCCGGGGCACCGCCCGCGGATTGGGCGAGTTCAGCCGGATCGTGAACTACCGCCAGATCCAGCTGGACAAGCTCTCAAACGTCGAGGTGCATCCGAAGTCACGGCTGAGCACCGAGGAGGTGCTCGGCTACGGTGCCGAGATCGTGATCGTGGCCACCGGCTGTCATTACGCGACCGATGGGCTCAACGCGGCCACCCACGAGCCGATTCCGGGCGCCGACACGTCGCTGGACTGGCAACTCACGCCCGACCAGGTGGTGGCCGGCGGGAAGCAGATCGGCCATCGGGTCCTGGTGCTCGAGAACGAGGCGTACTTCATGGGCGCGTCGGTGGCGCAGAAGCTGGCCGGCCAGGGGCACGAGGTCCAGCTGGTCACCCAGGCCGGCGACATCGCCAGCTACATGGAGTACACGCTGGAGGCACCGATGCTCCATCGTGACCTGCACCGGCTCGGCGTCGGCATCCACACCTACACGATGCTGGAGCGCATCGAGCCCGGCGTGTGCCACGCCTACAACGTGTGGAACCCGGCCCACAAGGAGCAGTTCGAGGTCGACACCGTAGTGCTGTGCACGGCCCGGATCTCCGACGACGAGCTGTACCGCGAGCTGAAGTCAGATCCGGCGCGCCTGGCGCAGGAGGGCATCGAGGCGGTCTACGTGATCGGCGACGCCGCCGCCCCGCGGATGATCGTCGACTCGATCTTCGACGGACACCGGCTCGCGCGTGAGATCGATTCGCCACACCCCGAGATGCCGCTTCCGTTCATCCGCGAGCGTCGTCTCTGGGGAGACACCAGCAACGAGGACTACCGGGCCCAGCTGCTGAACACCGTCGATGTCGGGTAGCCGCCGGCCGGCTGCGCCCCGGGGGTCGGCATGAAGATCGTTGTCCCGGTCAAGCAGGTGGTCGCGCTCGACGACGAGTTCGAGCTGCTCGACGATGGCTCCGGGGTGGACCCCGATTTCCTGCAGCGGGATCTCAATGAGTGGGACGCGTTCTCGCTGGAGGCGGCGTTACAGCTGCGCGAGGGCAACGGTGACGGTGAGGTCGTGGTGGTCACCGTCGGTGATGAGGAGTCCGAGGAGGCGCTGGTCGGCTGTCTGGCCCGCGGCGCTGACCGGGCGGTGCGGATCTGGGAGGACTCGCTTTCGGATGGCGACCCGTTGCAGGACGGCGACCCGCTGGCGGTTGCGCGGGTGCTGTCGGCGGCGGTGGCCGGTGAGTCGCCGGACCTGGTGCTGTGCGGGGTGCAGTCCTCTGACGCGGTCAATGGCGCCACCGGGGTGGCGCTGGCCGGCTACCTGGACATGCCCCACGTGGCGGTGGTCAAGGCGCTGGAGCTCGATTCGACGCAGTCCACGGCCACCGTCAGGCGCGAGCTGGAGGGGGGACTGGTGGAGGTTTTGCGGGTGCGCACCCCGGCGCTGTTGACGATCCAGACTGGGATCAACGAGCCGCGGTACGCGAACCTGCGGGCGATCAAGCAGGCGCGCGACAAGCCGTTGGCGGTGACCACGCCGGCGCAGCTCGGCGTCGACGACGATGCGCTGGCGGCGGCCGCCGGTGCCCGGCGGCGGGGACTGCGGCCGCCCGATCGCGGCACCGGCGCCGAGATGCTGGACGGCTCCGCCTCGGAGGTCGCGGCCCGGATCGCGGCGATCGTGAGTGAGCGGATGAGCGGATGAGCGATGTGCTGGTGGTCGCTGAGACGCGGCGCGGCGAGCTGCGCGACATCTCGCTGGAGCTGATCGCCGCCGGCCGGGCGCTGAAGCCGTCGGCTGAGGGTCGCCTGCGGGTGGCGGTGATCGATCACGAGCCGGAGCGGTTCGTGGCGGCGCTGTCGGCCGACGGGGTCGACGAGGTGTTGCTGGTGGCGACGCCGGGCGAGCACTTCGAGGCTCATGTGTCCGGGCTGGCGGTGGCGGAGCTGATCGCGGCCGAGCAACCCGCGGTGGTGCTGCTGGGCCACACGATCGACTCCCTCGGGTTCGGCCCCGCGGTGGCGGCGCGGGCCGGTGTCGGCTTCGCCTCAGACGTCACCGGGGTCTCGTGGGGCGACGGGCCGGCCGCCCAGCGGGGCGCCTATGGCGACAAGCTGGTCGCCGAGCTGGATTTTCCGGGTAAGGACTGCGTGTTGGTGATGCTCCGGGCCGGCGCGTTTGAGCCTGCGTCGGCCCAGACCGAGCCGGCGCCGACGCGAGTGGTGGAGCTGGCGCTCGATGGAGCGGCGGTGACCGAGCACGTTGGCTTTGAGGAGGTGCCGGATACCGGCGTCGACATCACCAAGGCGCCGTTCTTGATGTCGATCGGCCGTGGCGTCGAGGACAAGGACGAGCTTCCCCGCTTCGAAGCGCTCGCCGAGCGATTCGGGGCGACGCTGAGCGTCTCGCGACCGCTGGTGGACGCGGGCTGGATGCCGAGTGCCCGTCAGGTCGGTCAGTCGGGCAAGACGGTCAAGCCGCGCGTTTACTTGGCGCTGGGGATCTCGGGCGCCGTCCAGCATTTGGCGGGCATGCGCACCGCGGAGACGATCATCGCCGTGAACACCGATCCGGAGGCGCCCATCTTCGGCGTCGCTCACTACGGGGCCGTCGTCGATTTGTTCGAGGTCGCCGACGAATTGGAGCAGGTGCTGGACTAGCGGTGGCGCTTCAGCTCCTGCTCGCGTCGGTCAAGACTCGCCCCGTCTTCTGGCATTTCACGGTCGGCCTGAAGGTCCTCTGGTACGTGCTGGCGGTCACCTCGGTGGTCGTGTTCGTCTACGGCGTGGTGCGGCCGGTGGTCAAGTATCGGCGCGGCCGGGGCGGTCCGTGGCCGCCGGTCGCGTGGCGTGAGCTGCCGCGGCGGCTGGCCACCGGCGCCGGGCTGCTGTTCTCCCATCGCACGATCGGGCGCCGCGACCACACCGCGGGGCTGGCGCATCGCGCCATCTTCTACGGCTTCATCGTGCTCTTCGCCGGCACTGTGGTGCTCGGGTTTGACACCGACTTCACCACGCCGGTGTTCGGCTACAGCTACTTCCACGGCAACTTCTACCTGATCTATAAGGAGATCCTGAACCTGTTCGGCACCGCGCTGATCGCCGGGGTGCTGGTGATGATGATCCGCCGGGCGATCGTGCGCCCGCCCAAGCTGGACTACGCCCGGCCGGACCGGGCGCCGGAGGACCCGCAGTACGACCGTCGCACGTACCGCATCGGCGACTGGTGGTTCGTGAGCGTGCTCCTGGTCATCGCGCTCACCGGGTTCTTGCTGGAGGGCGTGCGGATCGCGATGTCTGACCCCGGTTACGGCGGGATTCAGTTCGGCGGCTGGATCGTGGCCCAGGCACTGACCGGGTCCAGTCATTCGACGCTGGCCGGGCTGCGGCACGGGCTGTGGTGGTTTCACGGTCTGCTGGCGATCAGCTTCGTCGCCAGCATCCCGTACACCAAGGCGGCGCACATGCTGAGTAGTTTCCTTTCGCTTTCCCTGCGCGATCCGCTGGCCGGGCGGCGGCTGGCGCCGATCCCGCCCGAGCGCGCCGCGCAGCCCGCCGGCTACGGGGCGCTCGAGGACTTCAGCCCACTGCATCTGCTGCAGCTGGACGCCTGCACCAAGTGCGGCAAGTGCCACCAGGCGTGCCCGGCCAACGCGACCGGGCGCCCGCTCTCCCCGCGCGATGTGATCCTGGAGCTGCGCGAGCAGTCAAACCACGCCGCCGCCGGCGCCGGGATCGGGGGCGTGCTCGGTCAGCTGGTCGACGGCCGCGCCAACGGCGACGGCTTTGCCGCCAGCGTGATCGGCCCCGACGGCGTCCGCGTCGAGACCCTGTGGTCCTGCATGCAGTGCAACGCGTGCGTCGAGATCTGCCCGGTCGGAATCGAGCAGGCCCCGATCATCAACCAGATGCGGCGGCGGTTGGTGGAGGACGGGGAGCTGGACTCCAACCTGCAGTCCACGCTGGAGGTCATCCACAAGTCCGGCAACTCGTTCGGCGAGAATCGGCGCAAGCGCGGGCGCTGGACCAGGGAGCTGGACTTCGAGGTACCCGACGCGCGCAAGCAGGCGGTCGATGTGCTCTGGTTCGTCGGCGACTACGCCTCGTTTGA
Organism: uncultured Actinomycetota bacterium; assembly: GCA_963830395.1. Classification (GTDB taxonomy): domain Bacteria; phylum Actinomycetota; class Thermoleophilia; order Solirubrobacterales; family Solirubrobacteraceae; genus Palsa-465. The sequence continues at coordinate 15,962 of CAWHMI010000018.1, read as the reverse complement.
CCCGCGCTCCCAGCAGATCACGCGCGTGCTGGCGCGTCTGCTTCAGCGCGCCGGGGTGAGCTTCGGGATCTTGTACGACGGCGAGCGCAACTCGGGTAACGACGTGCGGCGCGTCGGCGAGGAGGGGTTGTTCGAATCGCTGGCCGAGCAGAACATCGCCACCCTCGCCGACTGCGACTTCCAGCGCATCGTCACCTCAGACCCCCATTCGCTCAACACGCTCCGTCACGAGTATCCCGCTCTGGGTGGCGACTGGACGGTCATGCACCACACAGCGCTGCTGCTCCAGCTGATCGAGACCGGCCGGCTACAGCTCGGGGCGCCGCTCGGGTACCGCGTCACCTATCACGACCCGTGTCACCTGGGACGCTTCCAGGGCGAGTACGACGCGCCCCGCCGGATCCTTCAGCTGCTCGGCTGCGAGCTTGAGGAGATGCCCCGCAATCGGGACAACTCGTTCTGCTGCGGCGCCGGCGGCGGTCGCATCTGGATTCCCGATCAGCCGGGACAGGAACGCCCGTCGGAGAACCGCATCCGCGAAGCCCTGACGCTGCCTGAGGTCAAGCTGTTCGTCGTCGCCTGCCCCAAGGACGTGACCATGTACGAGGACGCGATCAAGACCTCGGGCAACGCCGACCGGATCGAGCTGCGCGAGCTGACCGAGCTGGTGGCGGAGGCGCTGATCGACAGCCCGGCGCTGGTGACCGCCTGAGACGCTCGCCCTCCCGGGCCCTTCAGCTGCGCGGGCGGCGCTTCTCGGTGTCGTAGATCGGAAACGGGGCCACCGTGGCGCCGACCGTGCCGTCGCCCACCGCCACCTCCAGCCGCTGGCCGTCGTGCACGAGGTCGCGATCGACCGTCGTCATGGCGATCACCTGCATGTCGAACGTCGGGCTCTGGCAGGGGCTGCGCACGATCCCGACTTCGCGACCTTCTTGTGACACCGCCGCGCCGTACTCCGGAACGTCGTCGCCCTCGATACGCAGCGTCGTCAGCAGCCGGGGGGTGCCCTGGTCGGCGATCCTGCGCAGCGCGTCCCGACCCACGAAATCGCCGGCCTTGTCCAGCTTGACCACCTTGTCCAGCCGCACCTCGAAGGGGTCGGTGTCTCCAGGGAAGTAGTCGAGGTCCGGGAACAGCAGGCCCGACTCGATCCGCAGCGTCTCGATCGCCGACAGGCCGATCGGGCGAGCTCCGTGCGGCTCGCCGGCCCGCAGCACCGCTCGCCACAGCTCGGGGGCGTCATCGACCGCGCAGTACACCTCGAAGCCGAGCTCGCCCGAATAGCCCGTGCGTGACAGCCAGCAGGGGACGCCGCCGACGCGCACGCCGTCATGCACGAACCGGAAGTAGCGCAGCGCGTCGATGTCGGCGCCCTCCGTGATCGGCCCCAGCACCTCACGCGCCTTCGGGCCCTGAACCTGTAGATGCGGCATCTCGGCGGTGCGATCCTGCACCTGCACGTCGAGCCCGCGATCGGCGGCGACCTTCTTGAACCACTCCAGGTCGGAGTCGTAGCTGGTGATCGACAGGCAATGGTCATCGGCCAGTCGGAACACGGTGCCGTCCATGATCATCTTGCCCTGCTCGTCGCACAGCGCGCCGTAACGAACCTGACCGATCTCGAGCGCCGCCATGTCGTTGGTGAACAGGGTGTCGGCCAGCGACACCGCATCGGGACCGCGCAGGTCCCACTTGCGCAACGGCGACTCGTCCCACATGTTGCACGCCGTCCGGGTGGCCTGGTGCTCGGCCACCGCGTCGCCGAAGTCCGCGGCCCAGGCCCAGCCCTCCCAATCTGTCCAGGTGGCGCCCGCCTCTCGCTGCACCGAATCGAATGCAGTGCGGTGCAGGTCTCCGGTCGACATCTACTCACCCCTCATTTGATGAATTTGTTCAAACCGCCGCGGATTTATATCGCATGCCCGGCCCTCGCACAGGATCGGTCAACCGCGCCACTGAACGGGCCCACTAAGGTGACGCGCGTTATCCGCAGCCACCCCCGCACCGGCGCGCGCACGTTGCCCTGATGGGCGTTGCCCTCGGCCTGGGCGCTGCCCTCTGCTGGGGGCTGGCGGACTACTTCGCGGCGATCGCCTCCCGGAGCATCGGCGCGCTGCGCGTCGTATTGGGGTTTCACCTCGCCGCGTTGATCCCCCTGACCGCTCTGGTGCTGGCGACGGGAGCGTTGGCCCGTCCGGATCTCACGCAGGTATGGGTGCTGGTGGCGGTCGGGGCGGTGGGATGGCTGTCGTATCTCGTGTTTTACCGGGCGCTCGCGATCGGCCCGATCTCGGTGCTGAGCCCGATCGTCTCGGGGTACGCGGCGGTGACCGTGCTCCTGGCGGTCGCCTTCGCCGGCAGTCGCCTCTCGGTCTGGCAGGCGCTCGCCGTCGGGCTCACGATTCTCGGCGCGATGTTCGCCTCGGCGGACGTTCGCGAGCTCATGCGGACGAGGGTTCAGCGACCCTCGGCCCTCGGCCTGGTGCTCGCGCTGTGCGCGATGGCCCTGCTCGGGGCATTCGTGTTCGGTGTCTCCTACTACCGCGGCCGGATCGGGTGGCTGGCCCCGATCTTCCTCGCCCGCGGCTTCGCGACCGTGTTCCTGCTCGGTCACGTGCTCATCGACAAGGGGCCGCGCTGGCTCGTCCGCGGCGATGCGCCCGCGCCCGGCGCCGCCGAGTCTCGACGCGGGGTGAGACTGGCGCCGATCATCGTGCTGCTCGCCCTGGTCGACACCGGCGGTTACGTGTGCTTCAACCTCGGGGTCGGGCACGCCGCGACCGCGATCGTGGCCGCAGCCTCCGCGCCGTACGCGGTCGTGCCCATCCTCATGGGGGTGTGGATCCTCCGGGAGCGGCCCACGGGCGCCCAGTGGGTGGGCGTCGCGCTCGTCGTCGCCGGCGTGGTCGCCCTCGGCGCGGTCAGCTGAGCGCCGCGCCTGCTGAAATGGCGCGATGGAAACGTTGGGTCCGATCATCCCGGTCTTGCGTATGTTCGATGTGCCGTCGACGCTCCGGTTCTACTGCGAGTATCTCGGCTGCAAGGTCGACTGGCAGGAGGGCGAAGGTGACCGCCCGATCTACCTCCAGGTCTCCCGTGGAGAGCTGGTGCTGCACCTCTCTTCGCATCACGGCGACGGCACTCCCGGTACCGCCGTCTTCATACAGACGCGGGACCTCGCCGACCTGCACCGAGAACTACACGCGATCGACTACCCGTTCCTCAACCCAGGGCTCGAGACGCACGGTCCGGGACGTGAGATGACGCTCATCGATCCCGCATCGAACCTGCTGCGGTTCTTCGAGCGCACCCCGCCATCGGGTGCCCAGTAGCTCTGCACGTAAGCACCGCCGCCGCGGGGTCTCCCCTCGCACAGGGTCAGGCGACGACACAGCAGCGGGTTGGCTGCTGCGGCTGCGGGGAGGGGTCTGAGAAGATCAACGGATGGTGGACGGGTCCGTGCGCGCGCGAGGTTGGCGTGGCGGGGTGCGCGTGTTGATCGCGGCCGGATTATTCGCGTCGCTGCTGGGAGGCTGCGGAGGCCATTCAACCCCGGCGCCGCTGTCATCCGCTGTGCTGCTGTCCGACCTCGACAGCACGGCTGCGGGATCCCAGTACGCCTACTCGTCGGTACTGGTGACCAGCGGCCGCGGGACTCACCGCTTCGTCCGGGCCTCTTGGCCCAGGCACATCGCGGTGGAGATGAGCTGCCGTGGCGGACGGTCGGTAACGGTCACGACCGGCCACAGCCCCCTCGTCACGGTGTACTGCGCGCCTGGACAGGCGGGTGGGGCCAGGACGACAATCGGCCGGGACTCCAGGCTAACCGTGACCGCGACCCCAGGGACCCGCTGGTCACTGGTGGTTGCTGCCGGCAGGCGCTGATCCGCAATAGCCGGTCTCATGAAGGCGGCCGCGGAGCTTGACACGCACGTGGTCGGCTGTGGTTATTATGCAGCCAAATGGCTGCATCTTTCCCAGGCATGGATGACGTGTTTCGCGCGCTCGCCGACCCCGGCCGCCGCCGGCTGTTGGACAGCCTCAATGCCCGTAGCGGCCAGACGCTGCGCGAGCTGTGCGCGGACATGGACATGGCGCGCCAATCGGTTTCCAAGCACCTCGCCGTGCTCGATGCCGCCGGGCTGGTGAGCACCGTCTGGCGGGGGCGCGAGAAGCTGCACTATCTCAACCCGGCGCCGATCGGCGAGATCTCCGAGCGCTGGATCAACGAGTACGACCGCGGCCGGGTGCGTGTCCTGGCCGACCTCAAACGAGCCCTGGAGGAACACCCCGTGGAGAAGCCCTCGTTCGTCTACAGCAGCTACATCCGTACCACACCTGAACGCCTGTGGCAGGCGCTCACCGACCCGGCCTTCACCGAGCGCTACTGGGGCCTTGCGTTCGAGACCGACTGGAAGCCCGGCTCGTCCATGACACTGCGCCAGTGGGGGCTGGCGATCGCCGACCCCGAGCAGGTGGTGCTGGAGTCAGAGCCCCACCACCGGCTCTCCTACACCTGGCACACGTTCACGCCGGAGTGGCGCCAGATGGCAGGCGAGAAGGTCGGCTTTGACGAGGCGTTCCTCGACCGGATCGCCGCCGAGCCACGCTCCAAGGTCACCTTCGAGATCGAAGACCTCGGCGAGCTGGTCAAGCTCACGGTCATCCACGACGGGTTCGAGACCGGCAGCGAGGTGTTGCCGACGATCAGCCAGGGGTGGCCCCACGTCCTCTCCAACCTCAAGACGCTGCTCGAGACCGGCGACGTCCTGCCCCCACCGGCACCGGCATCGGAGGTCGCGGCCGCCACTTCCTCCTGAGGGCATTGGCCGCCGGCAGATGCGACGCCAGGACTATCCGGCGCCGAGCACGCGTGCTTTGAGCCACGGGTTGCAAAACGCGCCGCGCGGATCGAGGCGCTCGATGAGGCCGACGAAGTCGGGGAGGCGCTCGTAAAGAGGGCCGAGCGTCGCTGCGTCGGCGAGGAAGAGCTTGCCCCAGTGGGGTCGCGCCTGGAAGGCCGCGAGCACCGCCTCGACGTCGGCCAGCACACCCGCGACGGCGTTGGGCTCAGGCGTCCAGGTGAAGTGGATGGCGACCGTGTCGCGCCCGTACTCCGGGCTCATCCACAGCCGATCGGCGGCGACCGTGCGGATCTCACACACCTGTAGCACGGGGCGGATGCGGTCTCCCAGGGCGCGCATGGCCTGGATCGTCGCGACGGCGTGCTCGCGCGGGACGAGAAACTCGGACTGGAGCTCCTCGCCGCTGCTGGGCGTGAAGCCCAGCCGAAAGTGCGAGAGGCGATCTGACCACGGGCCCGGCCGCCCGAGCTGGGGCGTGCAGTTGACGGGGTCAAGACCCAGGATCGGGTGGCGGCCGACCGTCGCGGCGGCCGCGCCGAACAGGTCGCCGCGCACCTGCTCCGGGGCGTCGGTCACCCGGCTCTTGACCCACACCTGATCGACAGTTGGGCGCCAGCGCGTGAACACGCTGACGCTGTCACCGCTGGTGCTGATCTGGTCGAAGTGCCCGCACAGGGCGTCCCAGGTGAGCCCCTCGAACACGCGCTGGCGCACCTCGTAGGCGGGCTCGACGTCGAGTGTGAGGCGGGTGACCGCACCGAGCGCGCCAAGTCCGACCACGAGCCCGTCAAAGTCGGCGTCCCCGCGCGAGGCGCTGACCATCTCGCCGCCGGAGGTCACCAACTCCATGCCGGCGACCGCCGTCGCCAGGTTGCCGCTGACATCGCCCGAGCCGTGCGTAGCGGTTGCGACGGCGCCCGCGACCGAGATGTGCGGCAACGACGCCATGTTGTGCAACGCCAGGCCCTCAGCCCCCAACACCACCGCCAGATCGCCGTACGTGATACCCGCGCCAAAGGACACCGTGCCCGCCGCGCGCTCCACGACCACGTCCACGGGCAGCCCGGCCAGCGTCACCAGCTCCGTGGAGTCAGCGATATCGCTGAAGGAGTGCCGCGACCCCAGCACCCGCACCCGCGGCGCCCCGGCGACGATCTCCCGCAGTTGCTCCAGCGTTGAGGGCCGGTGCACCCGCTCAGCGCGGTAGGTGTAGTTACCAGCCCAGTTGACCTCGGTCACTCGCCAACACGCTAACCGACGACTGCCTCGGTCGTCCGGAGTGGCTTTTCGGAGGTGCCCGCGGCCTGAGGTGCGGGATCGTGATGCAGAGCCACGCCGGCGATGACAAGTCCAATGCCGATCAAGTCTTGGATTCTGGGAACTTGTCCGAGGACGAGCAGCCCGATGACGGTGGCGGCGGCGGGCAGCAAGGCGAGCATGAGCGCGAATGTGGCGCGGGGGAGTCTGGCCATCGCGAGCTGGTCGGTGACGTAGGGGATCACCGACGAGCACAGCCCCACACCGATCCCCCAGGCCAGCCAGGTGGGGTGCGTGGATGCCGGAATGGCATCGGCGATGCCGATGGGGGTGGCGACGATCACGGCCACGAGCATCGCGGCCCCGAGTTGGTCGATGCCGCTCATCGAGCCCTTGGCGGGTTGGCTGCCGTCGGCGCTGGTGTTGGCGATGCGGTGGCCGAGGATGACGTAGAGCATGAAGCCGGCGCAGTTGGCGAACGCGAACGCGAAGCCGAGGGGCTGGCCAGCCAGTCGCACGTCGGTGAGCGCGAACACCCCACCCACGGCGAGGGCGAGCGCCAGGAGGTTTCTGCGGGTCCGGGCGCCGATGACGGCGAGAATGACCGTGCCGAGGAACTCGATCGCCCCGACGGTCGAAAGCGGCAGGCGATCGACCGCCAGATAGAACAACGAGTTCATGGCGGCCAGAACCGTCCCGAGCCCGAGCAGCACCCAGCGCTGGGACACGGTTAGCTTCCCCAGCAGCCGCCAGGGCCGACGCCAGATGGCAAAGACGACGGCGGCACTGGCGATCCGCAGCCACGCGACGCCGAGCACCTGGACGTGCACGAACAGCAGTACCGCGAGCGACGGCCCCAAGTAGTGAAACACGGCGCTGGTCAAGAAGTACGACGTTGGCGGCAGTCGCATCGCCGCGTGTCCGAGGTTCTGTCCCCAACCCGTCGCCGATGCAGCTGAGAGGACGGTCCTTTGGTTGCTCACGTTTGACAAGTCTCGTAGGCTTAGCCCGGGAGTGGAAGGCTACGTCACAGGACTTTCGCCCCTTCCGCCTTCAAATCAACGGAATCAGTGGGTTATTACCTTGAGTGGCGTGAACGAGCTGCTAGACGAGGTCAACCTGCAGCTGTTGACCGAGCTGCGGGCCGATCCCCGCATGTCGATTTCGGCGCTGGGGCGCAGGGTGGGTATGTCGGCCCCGGCGGTGACCGAGCGACTCCAGCGGCTCGAGCGTGCCGGAGTCATCCGCGGCTACCGACTCGAGATCGACCCGGAGGCTCTCGGCCTGCCCGTGGCAGCGTTCGTTCGGATTCGTCCTGCCCCAGGCCAGCTGCCGAAAATCGCCGACCTCGCCGACCGGCTCGGGCAGGTCAGCGAGTGCCACCGCATCACCGGCGAGGACTGCTTTCTGCTCAAGGTTCACGCCCCCACCGTCCCCGAGCTTGAACAGGCCCTGGACCAGTTCTTGCTCTACGGGCAGACCGTTACCTCAATCATCGTCTCTACGCCCGTCGCCCCCCGAGGACTCCCGCTGCCAGGAACGCGAGCCAATCGCCGCACGCAACAGCGCCGTGTTACCACCCGTAAATCTCCGTAGACGCGGAGATGCGCCGAGGGACGCTGGCGGGCCCGGGTGACCTCGCACCCGAGCTCTCGCTGCACCATCGGCGATCAGGACGGCTGCTTCACCAATCCGGCCCAGGACGCTGCTCGTGCTTTGTTCGGTTCGACGTTTGCGGCCAGCTGGGCGAGTAGCCCTTCGAGGTTTGGCAGCTCGGCGACGGTGATGCCGCGGCGTAGCCGCTGGTCAAACGCGACCGCGGCGGTGCCGAGTGTCAGGAAGGCGGCCTCGCCGGCGTCGGTGAGCTCGACGATGTGGATGCGTCGGTTGTTGGGGTCGCGTCGGCGGGTGAGCAGGCCATCTGTCTCCATCGCGTTGAGATGGTGGGTGAGCGTCGCCTCGCGGATCCCGAGCGCGTCGGCCAGCTCGCGCTGATTGGCGGTCGGGTGGTCAGAGCTAGACGTCCATCGGCCGATGTCGCGGCTCTCGCTCACCCGGCGTCGGGGGCGCGCTCAGCTCACCGGTGCGCTTCGCCGCCCAGACGATCAGGATGATCGGCACCACCCAATTGAAGATGGTGTTCCCGCGGCGCGTGTCGATCGCTCCCGCAACTACATGGGAGACCATCATCACCAGAAAAACGCATCCCCACATCAGCGTCAGCTGTCGGTTGATCTGCTTAAAGCGCGGCGTGGACCAGAACTGCCGAGGCACAGACTCCCGCGCGTACTGCTCCGTAAACGGGACGAACAGCAGCGATGAGAACGCGATCAACGCGAGCAATAAGGCGGCGATCGCCCGGGCGTAACGCGACAACCAAGCGGTCGTGGATGGATCGGCAATGAACGCCGCGACGGTGAAGCCGACGAACGCGAGAACCGCCCCCAACTCGAGCAGCTTTGGTCGGTCCGCCGCCACCGACGGCGCCGCGATCAGCACAGAAGCGATCAACGCAACGATTGCGGCGGCCTTCAGCGTGTCGTGCTGGGCAATCAACGTGAACAGGACCCAAGGCACGAACGCCAGATAGATCCCGGCCCCAGGCCCATGACGCGTGTGCCGCGCATCGTCTGTCACGTTCGATAAGCCTGGTGTGGACACCGACACTCTCCGCTATTGAGTTCCTCGATGGAGATGGCCGAGCGATTAGCTCGCTGCTGCCTGCTGCAGCTGATCGTCGCAGACCGCATCCACCCGGCGTCGCCACAGCATGCTGATGAGGATCCATGCCGCCGGCGGGGCGCCACTGACTGCGAGGGCGACCGTGACGCTGGCGCCCTGGTTGCGCGCGACGCTTTGCACAATGATCGGCCCGGCGATATCGAACACCACGATGGGCGCCAGGAACGTCATGCCCGAGCTGATGTTCGCTCGGCGGCGATTCGCCCCAGACGCGCCAGCCGCAGGTCCGTCGTCGGCGGTGTTCATGCGGCCGCAATGCTATCTCGCCGGCCGCACATCCCCCGTCGGCCTACCCCGCAATCGCCGGTAGGATCGGATCAACCTCGACGGCGAGCTCGCCGAGCTGCGGCCGCTCGACGCCGTGCGGGTAGCGCCGCCAGTAGTGCGAGCATTCGAGCGGGCGCCGATGGCCTCGAGCTACTCGTCTGTGGCCCGCACCACGACGGCGATGGGGAGATCCTGAGCGAGGACGTCTGGACGACGTGAACGCAGAGCAGCCTCGACCTCTGAGCCGATGCCGATCTCACGAACGCGCCGACGCGTGGTGCTGAGCTTCCTGCTCGACACGAGCGCGTTCAAGCGCCTCGGACAGGCGGTCGGTCAGATCCCGCGAGGTGCGCGAGGCTTGACCGCAGCAGCCGGCGCGCGGCCGGGTCAAGCTGTGCGAGCTGGCGGTCCTCCATCGCGCGGATCGCATGGTGAGCGGCGGTGTGGCGACGGGCTCCCTCGGCCGTCAGCGAGACGAGCCGGGCGCGCCGGTCATCGGGATCAGGCTGTCGGTTGACCAGCCCCGCGGCTTCCAAGTCGTCAAGCAGCGCGATCAGGCGCGTCTTGTCATAGCGGATCGCCCGCGCCAGCTCGAGCTGGCTGCGCACCGGGGAGCGGGCGAGCGCCGACAGCACGATGTACTGCCACATCGACAGGCCGTGCTGGTCGAGCAGCGGACGCTCGGCCTGGATCAGCCGTCGTGTGGCCTGGGCGCACAGCGATCCGAGATCCTCCTCCCACATGCCCAAATATTACGCTTTGACAGATCGTACGCGCATGCGTATGATTTTCGCCCGTGATCACTCTCGCTCGCGCCGAAACGCGCACGACCTCCATCTCCGCACCACCTGACCAAGTGTTCGCACTGCTCTCAAACGCGCGGCGCCTGCCCGAATGGGCGCCCGCGTTCGCTCAAGCCGTCACGCACGAGCACGACGACATCTGGGAGGTGCAGACCGAGCGCGGCGAGTTGCGCACCGCAGTCCGTGCCGCCGCAGCGCCCCGGACCGTCGACATCGTCAGCGCTGACGCTCCCCACCGGGGGCTGTTCGCCCGCGTGGTGCCCAACCTCTCCGGCAGCGAACTCATCTTCAGCTTGTTCTTCCCCGACGGAACCGAGCAAGCCACCATCGACGCGCAGATGCAGACGATCGTTGAAGAACTGCACGCCGTGCGCGACCTGGTGCAGCGCGACTCCCCCTGACAGGGCGACGCATCGACCATCGGGAGTCCCGCTGGCCGATCTCCTCGTCGGCGAGCTGGTCGAGCTCATCACCGGGAATGTCGCTCGCGCTGGCCGGAGTTCCGCTGCGCCCGATCGCTAGCAAGGACCTGCTGGCAGTGGGAGCCGACCGGTGCCTGGTGTCCGCGCAGACGGGGGTCCGGCGAGGGCCGGAGATGCCCGGGCCGGCACGAGAGCAGGTCAGCTGGACTTCGCGGCTGGCCTCGTGCGCGACCGTGTTTCCGCCCACGTGTCACATTTGGGCTTGTGGCGGTGCTGAGTGGATGTGATCGGTTTGCACGCGCGAGATGAGGAGCCCTTGGGGTGCCTTGATGGCGCCTCCGCATCGGCTGGCTTCGAGGTGTTCTTTCGCGCCCACTACCGGGGCGTCGTGCGGCTTGCCCAGAGCGTCGTCGGCGACTTCCAGGGGGCGCAGGACGTGGCCCAGGATGTCTTCCTGGCCGCCTACCGACGCTTCCCGGGCGACTACGAGCAGGCGGCGGGATGGGTCAGGGTCGCGGCGGTACACACGGCACTCAATGCTCTTCGGGGGGAGCGGCGGCGGGACAAGCGTCAGCAGCTGGTGCCGAGCGGCGGCTCCCTCCCCAGCCCCGAAGACACGGTGATCGATCGGGAGGCGCGCGCAGAGCTTCGCCGCGTGCTGGCCCATTTGCCGCGCCGGTCGGCTGCGGTGCTGGTGATGCGCCACGGCGGCATGAGCTACGCCGAGATCGCAGAGGCGCTCGGGGTCAAGGTCGGACACGTTGGGACGCTGCTCAGGCGCGCAGAGTCCGCACTTCGAAAGGAGATGGACCGTGAGACACATAGCTGACGGGATGCTTCGGCGTCTCGATGACGAGCCGCTGGCGGTCCCGGACAGAGTCAGCGAGCACCTGGCCGGCTGTGGCCGCTGCAGCGCTCGGCGAGCGCAGATCGCCCGCGACACCGAGCACGCAGCGCGGCTGTTCTCCACCCCGCAGCTGGTGCCCGACACCGAGGAAGCATGGGCGCGGCTCCAGCGCGAGCTGTACCGAAGGCAGGACGGGAGAGCCGATCGGCGCTCGACGCCGGTGTCTGCTTTCCGGCGGCTTCCCCGCTTCCCGAGGGTGTCTCTGCGGGCGGGGCTGGTGATGGGCGCGGTCGGAGTCGTGGTCGCGGGCACGGCCGCGGCGGCTACGCTGACCACCATTTTCGCGCCCACCCACGTGGCACCGGTGTCTGTGAGCCAGGGCGACGTGCGGGCGGTCACCGCGTTCATGGGCCTGGGTGACAAAAGCGTGCTGGGGGGCTTTGCCGCCCCGAGCGGGTCACGCCGGCTTCGGTTCGGAACGATCAGATGGTCGTCTTCGGGTATCGCCCAGCGGGCTTCCTCGGTCGCCGTGGCCAGCGCGCGAGCCGGCTTTCCGGTGTCGCTCGCCGCCCACCTTCCCGCGGGGGTCGGATCCCTGCGACGGGTCGTCGTTGGGCCGCGGGTGAGCGCAACCGTGACATTCAATTCCACCGCCGCGGGCCTCGGAGGGCGTTCGGTCGTCCTCGACGCCGGCCCGGCCGTTCTGGTCGAATACGCCGCGGCGAGCGGGACCGACCTGCCCACGCTTGGCGTGGTGACGATGCCGCGCCCGACTGCGCGCTCCATGGGCGCGACCGTCGGCCAGATCGAGGCGTTCTTGCTCCACCAGCGGGGTATTCCCCCGCAGTTGGCGGAGGAGGTCCGCCTGCTCGGCAATCCGGGAACGACCTTGCCGGTGCCGGTCCCGCCAGGTGCCTCGGTTCGCTCGGTGAAGGTCGCCGGTTCGCGCGGTGTGCTCGTCGCCGATCCCTCGAACGCGGCCGCCGGGGTGGTCTGGGAGGACGGCAGAGGCATGCTTCACTTCGTCGCGGGGATCCTCGATTCGCAGGACGTGCTGAATGTCGCCGACCAACTCGGCTGAGAGCGCCGCCATCGAACCGGGCGACGGAGCGGTGGCCGAGGTCCCGGCGGGAGACTCCGCAGCGGCGGACTCGTCCCTCGGCCCATCGCCCCAACCAGCGGCGTCCCCGGCGATCCACACGGTGGCTCTGAGCAAGCGCTTCGGGGACACGGTCGCCGTGAGGTCACTGTCGATGACCGTGAACCGAGGTGAAGTCTTCGGCTTCCTCGGCCCCAACGGGGCGGGCAAGACCACGGTGGTGAAGCTTCTGCTTGGGTTGGCGCGTCCGAGCGGCGGCGAGGCGTTGGTGCTCGGCGCGCCGTTGGGAGATCGCGAGACGCGGCGGCAGATCGGATACCTCCCTGAACTGTTCCGCTTCCAGGCCCTGCTTACCGCCGCGGAGGTTCTCCGCCTCCATTGTCGGCTTCTGGCGCTGCCCAAGGCGGGCTGGGAGGATGAAGGGCGCAGGGCGCTTCAGACCGTCGGTCTGCTCCAGCGAGGCGATGACCGGGTGGGCACCTTCTCGAAGGGAATGCAGCAGCGGCTGGGGCTCGGCGTGGCGCTGCTCGGCGACCCGGCGCTGGTGGTGCTCGACGAGCCGACCAGCGCCCTGGACCCGGTTGGACGCCACGACGTGCGCGAGATCATCGATGGGCTTCGCGAGCGGGGGGCCACCGTGTTCCTGAATACGCACCTGCTCGAGGAGGCCGAGCACGTGTGCGATCGCGTGGCGGTCATCGATAAGGGAACGGCCGTCGCCACCGGCAGCCTCGACGAGCTGCGCGGTCAACACAGTCGGGTGCGGCTCAAGGTGGGAGGGCTCGGTGAGCGCTGGTGGAACGGTCTCGGCCGGTTCGGTCACTGGCAGCGCCAGGACGAGTGGGTGTGGGTCGATCGCATCGACCCATCGCGGATTGCCGACCTGGTCGACGAGGTGGTCGCTCTCGGCGGCCGGGTCGAGGCCGTGATCCCCGAGCAACAGAGTCTCGAGGCCCGCTTCCTCGAGCTCCTGGGCGGCCCATGAGCCCGACCCTGACCATCGCCGGGCTCACGATCAAAGAGGCGGTCCGGCGACGTCTCCTCCTCGCCTTCGTCACGATCACCGTGGTCATGGTCGGGCTCAGCGCGTGGGGGTTTGACCGCTTGAGCCACAGCCAACGCATCACCTCGGGTGAAAGTCACCTCGCGGTTCCGCAGGCGCTCATCCTGTTCATGTTCATGTTCAGCTTCGTCGTCGCGCTGAGCGCCTCGGCGATCGCCTCACCGTCGATCTCGTCCGAGATCGAGTCTGGCGTGCTCATGACCGTGGTGACGCGCCCCATCCGCCGAACCGAGGTACTCCTCGGCAAGTGGCTCGGGCTCGCGGCACTCCTTGCCGGGTACGCCGGCGTCGTGTGCGCCCTCGAATTCGGGGTCGTCGACTGGGTGAGCGGCTTTGTCCCGCCAAACCCCGTGCTCGCCACCGTGTACCTGTTCGCCGAGGGAGCGCTGCTGCTGACCCTGTCGCTGTTCCTGAGCACGCGGATGCCGGTCATCGCCGCGGGTGTCATCGCCGTTGCCGTCTTTGGCGCCGGATGGCTGGCCGGGGTCGTGGGGACGCTCGGCGCCACGTTCAACATCGCTGCGCTCCGAACCGTGGGGCAGGTGGGACGGTTCCTGCTGCCCACCGACGGGGTCTGGCACGCCGCCATCTACTACCTCCAGCCACCCTCGCTCATCGCCGAGCACCTCTTTGAAGGCCGAAGTGGCGACCCGTTCTACGCCCAAGGAGCACCCTCTTGGCCGTACTTGCTGTGGGTGGGCTGCTGGTTCCTCATTGTCCTGATCGCTGGAGTCGCCAGCTTCGAGCGTCGCGAGCTGTGAGACACGGAACCCGTCCGCGGCCGAGAGGAGAGTGGGACCGGTTGGCGGCCCCTCTACTTCGGCAGTTTGACGGCGGTCACGACGATCAACCACCGTGCGCACGGGTCATCGAGCATCCCATTGGAACCACCGGATGCCAATCCCGGCGAAGACGATGATGTATCCGGCGCAGGCGAGGAGCGACATCGTGTCGCGGCTGTACCAAGCGTGCAGGTTGAGAACTCCGGCGAACAAGGTCATGACCGCTCCCACCGGACTCCACCGCGCGACCGACTCCCAGAAGCCGCCGAGCGCTCCCGTCTGACCGAGGGTCCCGAGGAGGATGAGGATGGCGAACAGCACCCGCGCCACGGCTTGGACGGTGTCCGCGGACCTGACCAGGCCGACGAGCGCTTGCCCGAGGCTCAGGAACACTGCGCCGCCCAACAGCGAGACAAGCAGGACGAGTGCGTACTGGCCGGCGGACGGTGAGACGTGGTGGATTCGGGTGCCGACGATCAAGACGACGAGCGCGATGATCAAGTTGGCGACCGATTGCATCGCCAAGCGACTGGACATGATCGTCCAGGTGGGAGCCGGGGTGACGCGCAGTCGCTGAAATACCCCCTTTTCCCGGTCCCGTGCGACCGTGAGCGCATAGCCCACGATCGCGGTCGCCGTCAGCGCGTAAGCGATCGCCAGCCCGATGACGTACAGGGCCCCACCGAACTTGTCCGTGGCCTTGTTGCCGCTCGTGCTCACGAGCAGAAACACTGGCAACAGCATGCTGATGATCAGTGCTCGCCGGTGCTTTAGAAACACTTGGAAGTCTGCCCGCAGCAACGACGCGAAGACGATCTGAAGTGGCGGCGCCGCGGTGGGCCCAGAGTCAGTCACGGATCTCGCTCCCCGTGAGACCGATGAACACGTCCTCGAGGGTCACCTCGCCATGGGCGACCTCACGCACCCGGGGATCGTCCTTGTGCTTCCCGATCAGGTCTCGTGGCGTCTCGGTGGTGAGCAGCGCGCCGTGATCGATGATCCCGACCCGATCACAGACCGCTTGGGCCTCCTCCATCGAGTGGGTGGTCAAGAGGATGCTGCCGCCCTGCTGACGGAGGTGCTCGATCCGGCCCCAGAGCTGACGCCGTGACTGCGGATCAAGACCGGCCGTCGGCTCGTCGAGCAGCAGCAATCCGGGCTCGTGGACGACCGCGATGTACAGGGCGAGCCGCCTTTGCTGCCCGCCTGAGAGCTGTTTGAACAGCTTGGTCGCCTCGGCTTCGAGTCCGATCAGCTTGAGACCGTCGCTGATCTCGTCGTCAGCCATCCTGAGACCGTAGAGCCCGGCGTACAGCTTCACGATTTGCCTGATGGTGAGCTCGGACTGGAAGCTCGTGGCCTGAAGCTGCACACCCATCCTCGCCTTTGCTCCTGTGGGATGGCGGGTGATGTCGACGCCGTCGACGAGCACTATCCCGGACTGCGGCTCGATTAGGCCCTCGATTGCGCTGAGCGTGCTTGTCTTACCCGCACCGTTCGGCCCCAGGAGTCCGAAGATCTCCCCGCGGCCGATCCGGAAGCTGACATCTGAGACCGCTCTGGTGGTGCCGTAGGCGACCGACAGGCCGCGAACCTCCAAGACAACGGTCGGCTGGCCGTTGGCGACGGGCTGCTCGTCTGCGAGGGCCGCCCCTCGCGGTGGCGGGGCCCGGCCCACGACCGCACGGGACAAGGTTTCGGGCCGGAGTAGTAGCGACCCGTCGTCATGCTCCTCGGCGACGATGTAGCTGCTGGTGTGCTCGCCCCGGGTCACCCGCACGGTTTCAGCCACGAGGTGCACGCTACCGCGTT